>NZ_CP016773.1 GCF_002288065.1 Candidatus Planktophila sulfonica | reverse complement strand
TTACTTTTCGACCGATTTCGACGGATGCCTGTGGAGAACCCGCAAAGTAGACCCCAAAGCGAGAAATAGCAAGTGGTTATCCACAACTTGAGACCCCTGAGGGGCCAGATCGCGAGTTTGACCCACACCTATCCACATCCTTACAGTTACCTCCTTGCTTCCCCCGTACTTATGACCCGATGGGCGTTTACGCCCCACAGATTTTGGAGTTCTCATGACAAAGCGCACCTTCCAGCCAAATACGCGTCGCCGCGCCAAGAAGCATGGCTTCCGCGCCCGCATGGCTACCCGTGCAGGCCGTGCAGTTCTTTCTGCTCGCCGCGCTAAGGGCCGCTCAAAGCTCTCAGCGTAAGGCTAAAGAGCGCACAGGATCTTTCGTGCTCCCTGTTGATGCACGTTTAACCTCAAGCTCAGATTTCGCTCGCGCAACCAAGAGCGGTATTCGAGTTACCTCACAACACTTCGTTGGATATTTGTACTTGTCCCCTGTCACAAATGAATCTTCTGCAAAATGCGGACTCATCATCAGCAAATCGGTCGGTGGATCAGTTAAGCGCCATCGCGTTGCTCGCAAAGTTCGTCACGCAGTTGCTCCAACAATTTCATCTCTTCCAACCGGTTCCCTTCTGGTTATCCGTGCACTTGGACAAGATGGCGATTCAAATATCGAAACCGAAATCACTGAGCTGATTTCAAAGTTGATTTCCCGCTCTGAAAAGGTGGCGGCGAAGTAATGAGAAGAGTATTTACTCTGTTGATTCGTGGATATCAGGTGGCGACATCTAATTTCGCACCGCGTTGTAAGTACTACCCATCATGTTCAAACTATGCGATCACAGCAATCGGTCGCTACGGAGTAAAAGGTTTAGCTATGGCTGCATGGCGCATTGTGCGATGCAATCCATGGTCACAAGGTGGCGTTGATTATGTCGATGCACACCTTGATTCTGCAGATGTAAAGAATGTTTTATTAAACAGCGAAAAAGAAGTGGTGGGCGCTAACTAATGGGCTTTATTCTCAATCCTCTCTACAACATCGTCTCTGGCGTTATTGTCTTCATTCACAAACTTCTTTCACCAGTCTTCGGTTCAAACTCAGGTGTCACCTGGTCACTTTCAATCATGGGACTCGTTGTCATCATCCGAATCATTTTGATTCCACTCTTCGTGAAGCAGATCAAGAGCCAGCGCGCTCTAACAGCTCTGCAACCACATATGAAGGAGATTCAAAAGAAGTACAAAGATGATCGCCAGAAGCAATCAGAAGAGATGATGAAGCTCTACAAAGAGCACAAGACAAATCCACTTGCATCGTGTTTCCCAATTCTTGCCCAGGCACCAATCTTCTTCGCACTCTTTACAGTTCTTAATGGAATTGCGGCAAAGACAGACGAAGGTGTTTCTGCACCAATCGCTCGCGGATTCCTTAAGGGTGAATATCTCGACAGTGCAGCGCAAGCAACATTCTTTGGTGCAAAAATTTCAGAGAGCTTCCTCGGATCAACTGAACTCACTGTAAAGATTGTGACTGTTCTACTTATTATCTTTATGTCTGCGACAACCTTTACAACTCAGCGTCAGTTGATGGTTAAGGGAATGCCAAAGATGGATGCATCAAACAATATGATGTTGCAGCAGCAGAAAATCATGTTGTATTTATTCCCAGTAATTTTCGCGATCTCAGGTGTGAATTTCCCTGTTGGTGTTTTGATTTACTGGTCGACAACAAACCTTTGGACTTGGGGTCAGCAGTACTACGTCATTAAGCGAAACCCAACGCCAGGATCTCCCGCCTACGAAGAGCTGCAGCGAAAGCGCGCTGCGAAGGCCAAGGCAGATGGAAATGAAGCAGAAGGAATTGACTCAACTGAAGGCGCCCAAAACTCGAATAACGGGGCGCCAGAGGTCCAGGGGCAACGACAACAACCAAAGAAGAAAAAGAAGAAGAAGTAAATTCGGACAATTACTATTAATAACGCTTTAATTAGGACAAAGGGGGCAGAAATGCCAGAAGTTACAGAAGTTACAGAAGTTACAGAAGTTGTAGAAGGAACTGAAGAGAAGGCCACCAAGGCTCCAAAGAGCGTGGCAAAGCTTGAGGAAGAGGGCGATATCGCCGCTGATTACCTCGAGGGCCTACTTGATATCGCCGATCTCGATGGAGATATCGATATCGATGTTGAAAACGGTCGCGCCTCACTCGCAATCGTCGGTGGAAAGCTCAAGCACCTCGTCGGCAACGATGGAGATGTCCTTGATGCAATCCAAGAGCTCACACGCCTAGCTGTTCAGACTTCAACAGGTGACCGCAGCCGCTTGATGCTCGATATCGATGGATTCCGCGCTGGTCGCCGTAAGGAACTTACTGCTCTTGCCGAGAAGATGGCTGAGCAGGCAAAGACCACAGGCAGCTCAATCAAGCTCGATCCAATGAACGCTTTTGAGCGCAAGATCATCCACGACACAATCCAGACTTTGGGCTTAACTTCCGAATCAGATGGCGAAGATCCAAACCGCTTCGTCGTTATCTACCCAGCGTAGTTTCACGTGGAACATTCAGTAGAGGGGCTAGTCGGCCGCTACTTTCCAGAGCGCGAAGCTGAGATTCGCGCCTATGCCGAATTCCTTGTAACCGCCGGAATTGAGCGTGGCCTTATTGGGCCTCGCGAGGGCGAGCGCATCTGGGATCGCCATATCTTTAACTGCCTCCATGTAACGACCCTTCTACCGCAGGGAGCATCCCTCTTTGATATCGGTTCAGGGGCAGGTCTGCCTGGAATCGTCATCGCTCTGGCCCGTCCAGACCTCAAAGTCACGCTCATTGAACCTCTAGAACGCCGGGTTGAGTTCCTCAAAGAGGCGACTGCGGGCACTGAGATTGAAGTTATCCGTGGCCGCGCTCAGGATGTAAAGAAGACAGCTGATTTTGTCACCGCCCGCGCCGTTGCCCCGCTTGAGAAATTGAAGAAGATGAGCTGGCATATGGTCAAGACCAACGGCGCCCTCCTTGCAATGAAGGGGGAAGGGGCTGCCGCCGAGATGGCCGGCACGAAGAATGCCAAACTGCATGAGATTGATCTTGAGGGAGTGGGCTTGGGACGTATCGTCGAGCTCCGCAAAGGAACACCCGTTTCTTAAGGGGAACCTTTAGTGCTTAGATTGCCCACATGTCGGGCGATGATTCACGTGAAACCAATACTGGCCAAAAGGTCGTAGGTGTCCGACGCCTTAAAGAGGCGATGGCTAAGCCGACCTCAACCCGCATCTTCACCGTCGCCAACCAGAAGGGCGGGGTAGGTAAGACCACCACCACCGTCAATATTGCAGCTGCCATGGCTATGGGGGGCCTTCGAGTCCTCGTGATCGATCTTGATCCACAGGGCAATGCATCGACCGCCCTCGGCGTAGAACATCGTGATAGCGCCGGTGTTTATGAAGTTTTGATGGGCAACGCGCAAATGTCTGAAGTTGTTCAGAAAGTTGCAGGCTTTCCTGTTCTTGATTGCGTTTCATCAAATACATCGCTTGCGAATGCTGAAATCAATTTAGTTTCAATGGTTGCACGCGAACTGCAATTGAAAGAAGCAATTGATTCAATCTCAGTTAATTACGATTATGTTTTTATCGATTGCCCACCATCACTTGGTTTGCTAACTATCAATGCATTTGCTGCATCGAAAGAGTTGTTAATTCCAATTCAAACTGAGTATTACGCGCTCGAAGGTTTGTCACAACTGCTTGAAACATATGGTGTTGTAAAGAAGCGTTTGAATCCAAACCTCACCCTTTCAACAATTGTCTTAACGATGTTTGATTCACGTACCCGTCTATCAAATGACGTTGCGGCAAATGTTCGCTCACACTTCCCAAATGAACTAATTGATATTCCAATTCCACGTGCAGTGCGCGTTTCTGAAGCACCTTCTTATAATCAAACTGTTATGACTTACGATCCACTTTCACCTGGCGCGATTGCATATATGCAGGTTGCACGCGAAATTGCTGAACGCGGTAAGGCTAAAGATGAAGTTGTCTTTGATTCGAATGTTGTCAGCATTAATTACAAAGGTGGAATCGCATAATGGCAGTCAAGCGCGGCGGACTCGGAACAAATCTTGATTCACTGATTCCAACATCACTGACTGTTGCCGGAACAGAAGTTGCACAACAGAATGAAATTCCTGTTAACCAAATTTTTCCCAACCCACGCCAGCCACGTACAGTCTTTGATGAGACAGCGCTCAATGAATTAATTGCATCGATTAAATCAATTGGAATCTTGCAACCACCAGTTGTCCGTAAAGTTGCAGATAACAAGTACGAACTCATTATGGGAGAGCGACGCTTCCGTGCTGCAATGGCTGCGGGTTTAACTTCAATTCCTGTCATTATTCGCCAGACCCCAGATAACGAGTTATTACGCGAAGCTTTGATTGAAAATATCCATCGCAGCAATCTCAACCCACTTGAAGAAGGCGCTGCATACGCACAACTTCTTACCGACTTTGGCTGCACACATGACGAGCTTGCACTCAAGCTTGGACGTTCACGCCCGCTAATTTCAAACACAATTCGCTTACTCAATCTGCCAGATGCTGTGCAGCGCAAAGTTGCTGCTGGAGTAATTTCTGCAGGACATGCGCGTGCACTTTTAGGACTTACAGATTCAGCCGATATTGAAAAACTTGCTTCACGAATCGTCGCTGAAGGTTTATCTGTGCGCGCAATTGAAGAGATCATCGCAACAATGAAGCCATCAACGAAGACAACTAAGAAGTCTTCCGTTAAAGGTGTATCGGGTGCAGGGCTAGCTGCGGCAGAACTATTGAGCGATTACCTCGATACACGCGTAAACGTTGAGACAGGTAAGGGCAAAGGCAAGATTGTTATTGAATTTGCAGGCAGCGAAGATCTTCAGCGCATCGTTGATTTAATCGAAGGTAAATAAAGAAAAGATTAATTGAGCGCTGTACCGCGGCGCTTCATCTCTTGCTTAATTACTCCACCGAGAGCCTTTACGCCTTCACGAATTCTTTCAGGTGTTGGGTGGCAATATGAAAGACGCATCGACCAAGAACCAAGTCCATCTGCATAGAAGGCGTTTCCTGGAACATAAGCAACCTTTGCAACAATCGCCTTTGGCATCAGAGCCTTTGTATCGATTTCAGCAGGAAGATTGACCCAGACATAGAAACCGCCGCCAGGCTTTGTCCATGTTGCCTCTGCAGGGAAATGTTGCTCAAGAGATTCGAGCATCGCATCGCGGCGCACTTTATAGAGCTCGCAGAAGCTTGCAATCTGATCGCGCCATGGCTGATCAGCTAAATAACTAGAGATTGTGAGCTGAGTGAAGTTTGATGGACACAAAATTGATGATTCAGATGCAATCACCAACTTATCCTTCAAAGATTGTGGAACTAACGCCCAGCCCACACGAAGTCCTGATGCGATTGTCTTTGAGAATGAGCCTAAATAGATGACATTCTCAGAATCTTCAGCGCGCATTGCATTCGGTGATGGCTTATCGAAGCCCAGTAGGCCGTAAGGGTTATCTTCAACGACGAAAATTTCAGCTTCGCGACAGATATTTAAGATTTCTGTACGGCGATCTGCAGGAAGACAGACACCTGTTGGATTTTGGTAGTTCGGAATCAGATACAAGAACTTAATTTTGCGACCAGCTGCACGAACGCTCTTAATTGCTGCGCGCAACGAATCAGGAATCATTCCATCGTGATCCATCTCGACGTGAACAACAGATGCTTCGTACTGACGGAATGTTCCGAGAGCTCCAACATATGAAGGTGCTTCAACAAGAACAACATCGCCTGGATCGATAAAGATGCGTGAAATAAGGTCGAGAGCTTGCTGCGAACCAGTTGTTACAACAATGTCATCAGCATTTGCACGAATACCTTCGAGCGCCATGACATCGCAGATCTGTTCGCGAAGTTTTGGATGTCCTTGACCGCTTCCATATTGAAGTGCTTCAGAACCGTTGGTGAGAATAAGTTCGTTAACAACGCCAGCCATCATCTCCATTGGGAGTGCTGAAAGATTTGGCATTCCACCTGCGAGCGAAACAATTTCAGGGCGTGAAGCAACAGCAAAGAGGGCGCGAATTTCAGAAGGCAACATTCCGGCGGCTCGCGCAGCAAATCTCGTTTCGAGATGTTGTGGAGCACCAGTTTGATAGCGAATTGAAATATCGGACATAGGTAGAAGTCTCCCACAAACCTTTAGAAGGTTGTGCGCTGATTAGCGGCGAATACCTGCGCTACGTAGGTCAGAAATTCGAAGCGTTCCGGTCTTTGCATCATCCTCAGCAGCTAAATAGAGGCGCTGAATCGCAATGACGAAACTTTCGGCGACGGTATCGCGAAAATCGGGGCGGGCAAGTCGTGCGGCATCGCCTTCATTGGTCGCATAACCAAGATCTACACGAACTGCAGGCGCCTTTGTAAGACGGAGTGAATCCCAAGTCTTGGCATGAGTACGGCAATTAAGGAAATCGGTTCGCGCACAAATTTCGCGCTGTACAAGGGATGCAAAACGTTCGCCCACAATTGAATGCACGCCATGCTGATCGCTGCCATAAAAGAAAGTAGCAACGCCACGCGCAGATGGATTTGAATAGTGATCGACGTGAAGTGAGATCAAAAGATCTGCGCCATTTTGATTGGTGAATGAGATTCGTTCTGCTTCTGTTGGATTGTTATGAGCACCGCGAGTTAAGAAGACACTGGCGCCGAGTGCAAGTAAACGACCTTCTAGGCGCTGTGCAATGTCATAAACAATCTCTGCTTCATATTCATTTGATGCAGGATCAATAACAATTACTTTATTAGCAAGTGCTGGTCCGCGATTTTTCTGCGCGGCACTTTCGCGAAGAGCACCAGGTGCGCCGCCAGAGACAATCTTTGTAAGACGAAGGAGTGCGATGATTGTTGCTGGACCGCACTTGCCATCAACTTTGACGCCAACAGATTTTTGAAACTCTTTGACGGCGGCTTCAGTTACTTCACCAAAGATTCCATCAACGCGACCGCAGTTGAAACCCATCTCGGTAAGACGTGACTGCAACGCGGCCACATCATCACCGCGCATCATCGGAGAGTTTTGTAGATAGAGAGAGCGATCTCCAAGTTTCCAGCGCGACTCATCGAGCGCGCGAATTGTGGCGTCGTTAAGTTCGCCAGTTACATGGAGGCCGCGTTCTTGTTGGAAAGAGCGAATCTCGTCGGGAGACATCTCTTTCATAATAAATACCTTACAGAGAAGATATTAAATGAAGCCTTCGAGCTCTTTAAGAAGAGCTGGCTTTGGCTTTGCACCGATGATTGTCTTAACAACTTCACCGTTGACATAAACATTGAGCATTGGAATTGATGTAACTCCGTACTTAATAGCGATTGCTGACTCTTCATCAGTGTTGAGCTTTACGATCTTGAGCTTGTCGCCGTGCTCAGCTGCAATGTCATCAAGAATTGGAGCGATTGCGCGGCAAGGTCCGCACCATTCAGCCCAGAAATCAACCAAAACTGGTGTGCTGCTCTTTAGTACAACCTGATCGAAATCAGCTGCTGTGACCTTAGTTGGTGCGCTCATCGTTACTCCTATTTGTTTTGTAAGACAGTTAGATTACTAGTGGGATAAGAATTTTTCAGCGTCTAGAGCCGCCTGGCATCCAGAACCTGCTGCAGTAATTGCCTGACGGTAGGTGTGATCCACCAAGTCGCCACATGCAAAGACTCCAGAAAGATTTGTTCGGGTTGAACGCCCTTCGACCTTTACATAACCCTCGTCATCGAGAGTTACAGAAGATGTAACAAGTTCAGAGCGCGGAATATGCCCGATTGCGACAAAGAGTCCCGTGAAATCTCGCTTTGAGACTTCGCCGGTCTTTGTGTTGCGAAGTTCTAGGGCTTCAACCTTTTCGGCACCCAAGACATCGATCACTTCTGTATCCCACAACATTTCAAGCTTTGGATTAGCGAATGCGCGTTCTTGCATGATCTTTGATGCGCGAAGTTCATCGCGGCGGTGAATCAAGACAACTTTGCTTGCAAACTTAGTAAGGAATGTTGCTTCCTCAACTGCAGAGTCTCCGCCGCCGACAACAGCAATTGTTTGATCGCGGAAGAAGAAACCATCGCATGTTGCACACCATGAGACACCGCGACCAGATAGGCGCTTCTCGTTCTCAAGACCGATTTCACGGTAAGCAGATCCCATTGCAAGGATGACAGCTTTTGCTTGAACGGTATTTCCTGAACCATCTTTAATAATCTTGATATCGCCAGTTAAATCCATTTCAACAACATCATCAGTAATGAGTTCAGCACCAAAACGCTTTGCTTGCTTACGCATGTTATCCATTAAGTCTGGACCCATGATGCCGTCGATAAATCCTGGGAAGTTTTCAACTTCGGTGGTGTTCATAAGTGCGCCACCAGCAGTAACAGAACCTTCGTAGATGACTGGGTTTAACTGCGCGCGAGCGGCATAAATTGCAGCTGTATAACCGGCAGGACCTGATCCAACAATGACGAGTTCGCGTACTTCAGTGCTCATGAGCGGACAATACCGCGCGAAGGTCGCTTAGTTCTTGCGACGACGTTGCAAGACGGATGTGGCGAAGCCTCTAAGGCCTGCGATTTCACTCACTTTCAGAGCTCTTGCGCAGAGTAGGTATGCCAAGCCGCTTCCGCCCAGAACAAAGGCGAGACGAATAATGCGCATCACCAGCGTTGTCTCGTCATATGCCCAGTTGAAGTATTGGGCGATTGCAAAGAATGGAACCATGCCAATGAGTGAGGCAAGCAAGAGGCGACCGTGTTGTGAAGCAAATTCACTTACTTGCAGGCGCCCTACATGTTTCTTTAGCAATGAAATCGTAATGAAGAGTCCGACGATATAGCTGATCGAGAATGCGATACCCAAACCGACGGTGACCCAATTGCTATCAAGAGTTTCGAGGAAGAGATATGAAAGTGCGACTGAGATGATGTTGATAATGACAATAGATGTCACTTGAGTCTTGGTATCTTCAAATGCGTTAAAACCACGAATGAGAATTAAGTTAATTGAGAATGCAACAAGACCCAAGCTGAGTGCTGAAAGCACAAAGCCGATATAGCGAGCATCATCAAGACTAACGCCCATATAAAGAGCTTCTGTCATCAACGGACCAAAGAGAAGAAGTGCAACGGCACTTGGAACAGTAACAACGCCAACCATGCGAATCGCTCGAATCAACTGTTTGCGAACTTCTTCAACGTTTTTAGCGATAGCGAGCTTTGAAAGATGTGGAAGAAGTGCGGTAACAATTGAGATTGTCACAATCGAATATGGAAGAAGCATGATGTAGTACGCACTTGTATAAGGAGTGAATCCAACACCGGTTGTAATTCCAGCTTGGGCGCTTCGAACCGCGGCACTTGTAGCAACGTTTACTGTGACGAGATAACCAAGTTGTGAAACAAGCACATAGACAAGAGTCCAACCAGCAAGGCCAAATGATTTTCCAAGACCTTTAACGCCAAACATTGGGCGCAAGTGAATTCCTGATCGCTTCACAACCGGAATCAAAATCAGTGCTTGAACAACAACCCCAAGGGTGGTCCCCCATCCAAGTAGCTGCACCTGAAGGTCGGTAATCGTGCCGATTTCAATTGCGCGCTGCGTAAGAAGAATGGCAGCAAAGACCACGATAACCACAAGGTTATTGGCGATTGGCGCCCACATAAGGGGTGCAAATGAGCCTCGCGCATTGGCTACTTGGCCCAGCATGGTGAATAAACCAAGGAAGAAGATCTGAGGCAAGCAGTAACGCGTAAATGCAATTGCGATTTCGCGTTCTGTTTCAAAACCTGGCGTTGAGAATTCAGGAGCGTAGAGACGAACCAGAGCTGGTGCAAAGAGCACGCCAACTAAGACAAGAAGAAGGAGAATTCCAGAGATTGTTGTCACTAAGCGAGAAGCAAAACCATGCCCGCCATCTTCATCTGAAAACGAGCGAACTAGTTGCGGAACGAAGATTGCTGTGAGCGCTCCACCGACAAGTAAGTTATACAAAATATTAGGCATTGTGTTTGCAACGTTGTACGTATCTGCCAAGAGCGCAGTACCAAGAACAGCAACAGCAAGAAGTGCGCGAATAAAACCGGTGATGCGAGAAAGAATTGTTCCTATCGCCATGATTCCTGATGCGCGGAAGAGCTCGTTATTCTTCACTTACGAGACCTCCTGACGCGTCGAACAGATTGTGTTACAGCGCCCATAAAGAGTAGAACTGCAGCGCCCGTTGTAAACCACGCAACACGCGAATCAATAATTGTGGCAGTCAGATGTAACTTGGAAACTTCGCCAACTAACTGGCCTTTAAAGTTCATGAGTTGTGCCAGAACAAGAGTGGATCCTGGTGCAATCACATCGACAGCGAGAAGAATTTGTTGGCGCGACTTTGGAGCAATAGTGATGTTATTGAGATTCTCGATTTGAATACGTGAATTCATCGGAATCAGCGAAACGTTTACGACGGCTGCAGTATCAAAGTTATTTACCAAGGTAATCGGCAACTTCGCTTCCGTTGTTGTAATTTGATAACGACCAGGAATCACCTTTAAGCGACCGGCCATCTTCTTTACAGCTATCTTCTCGTTATATGTAAAGAATGCCTGTTCATCTTTTGTCAGAATTGGATTCATCACCACAGCAAGGCGCGCACGTAGATCTGTAATCTCTTCTGAAGAGACTATGGTCGAGAGCCCAGTAAGCAACCTGCGATTTTGTGTGTAACTACTGATGAATTGATCGCTCAGGCGCGAAACCCCTGTGCCCCAACCATTTTGAGCGACAACTGGGCGATTTAACGCAGCTTCGAGAAAATCTTGTGCGTACTGTGAATAAAACTTTAACTCGCTTGGAGCAATGCTCTTGAGCAACTTTTCGTCAGGGTTACCGAAAGGAAGTGCAACAACGGTATTTCGTACAGTGACGAATTTGAGTTGAGCTAACCAGTTTTTTGCAACGATTTCTCCGACGAGATCTTCTTTACCTGCATAGGAATAACCATCTGCCATATCAAGGACTTCTTTGATGAGAGCCGCATCGACTACATATGTGCGTGAAGAAAGCGGCTGGTCAAAAATTAGCTTTCCAAGTTTTCCGGCAGGAAGTAAGTTGGTGGCTAACTCATTATTACGAAATTCGCCTTCAAAATTGGTATGTGGTTTATCAACAATTCTTGTTACCGGAGTATCAGCTTGTGCAGGTGGCGTGATCAGGAAAGCTGATGCAAAAAGGACAACAAGAAGTTTCTTCACAGTGAACTCAACTCTTGCGTTGCTTGCGTGCGAGAAATCAACTTCTTCTCATCGGGATATGCCAACTTCTCAATAATCTCTGAAAGTGGGAACCACGCAACTTCATCAACTTCGGTCTCTTGAGCAGCGAGCAACCCACCGCTTTCACGGAAGAGATAGTGATGAACAGTTTTATGAATTCGTTTTCCACCAGCCATAAACCAGAAATCAATCACGCCGAGAGATTTCTCAATCACTGATTCAATTCCGGTCTCTTCTTGAACTTCGCGAAGAGCAGCTTGTTCAGGAGTTTCGCCTTCTTCAATATGGCCCTTAGGTAGCGACCAGAGGATGCGTTTTCCGGTTTGATCTTTCTGATCGCGGCGACCAATAAGAAGGCCAAGCTTTCCTGTTGTATCAACGACAAGTCCGCCGGCGCTGACTTCATCAACGCGCTTTGCATAGGGCGGTTTTGGTTTGGTCGACTTCGCCGCAGGTTTCGGGGTCTGCGAAGAAGCGGGGGTGGATGCGGTCGCTAAATTCTGAGATTGCGGAGAGCGATTAGCTGGGCGCCTGCGCCTGCGTTTCTTTTTCGTACCTTCGCTGCCCGCACTAGGTGCCGGGATCATGAAGTAAGAGTACGCGACTACGCTTATCTATTGTGAGCGTTGAGAAGGTTAATTTAGGAGCGGCCGGAGAACTGGCTATTCGCTCCCTCATTGAACGGGCCCCTCTGGCCAGCTCTCTCGCTGAAGCATTTAAGAAAGAGGGATTCCGCCTCGCACTCGTTGGCGGACCAGTGCGCGATGCAATTCTTGGCCGCCTTGGAAACGATTTAGATTTCACAACAGATGCGCACCCACATCAGACAAAGAAAATTTTGAAATCGTGGGCAGATAACGTCTGGGATACCGGAATACTTTTTGGAACTGTTGCCGGAAAACGTGGCGATACAACAGTTGAAGTAACTACATACCGCACCGAAAAGTATGAAGAGAATTCACGCAACCCAGATGTTGAATTCGGCGACACTATTGAAGGCGATCTATCGCGTCGCGACTTCACTGTTAATTCGATGGCGCTCGAACTTACAGGTGTAAAACCAGAATTCATCGACCCATTTGATGGCCTTGGCGATTTAGCAAAGCGCGTTCTGCGCACACCATCGAGTGCAACGCAATCATTTAGCGATGATCCACTTCGCATGATGCGCGCTGCTCGTTTTGCCAGCCAACTTGGTTTTGACATTGATTCCGAAGTTACTGAAGCGATGACTTCGATGGCTAGCCGTATCTCAATTATCTCTGCTGAACGCGTGCGCGATGAATTTGTTAAATTATTAATGTCTGACCGACCACGCATCGGAATTACAATTTTGGTTGATACAGGTCTTGCCGATTTAGTTGTGCCTGAAATTCCTAAGTTGCGACTTGAGATTGATGAACATCACCATCATAAAGATGTCTACGAACATTCGATTACAGTTCTTGAACAAGCTATTTCCCAAGAAGAACGTTTGGGCGGACCAAACCTTGTTATTCGTTTAGCTGCGCTGCTTCATGACATTGGAAAGCCAAAGACACGTAACCTGCTTGAAGGTGGCGGAGTCTCTTTCCATCACCACGAAGTAGTTGGCTCACGCCTTTCCAAGAACCGCATGAAGGCGCTGCGTTTTGATAATGACACTATCGAAGCTGTTGAAACCCTTGTTGCACTTCACCTTCGCTTCCATGGATACGGCGATGGCGAATGGACTGATTCAGCGGTACGCCGATATGTGCGCGATGCAGGCGATTTACTTGTGCATTTACACGTTCTTACACGCGCAGATTGCACCACGCGAAATGCAAAGAAAGCAGATCGCCTAGCCCGTACTTACGATGGGCTTGAAGCGCGCATCGCAAAACTTTCAGAAGAAGAAGAGCTTTCCAAGATTCGTCCCGACCTTGATGGAGCACAAGTGATGTCGCTACTTGGAATCAAACCATCTGCTGATGTTGGAAAAGCCTTGGATTTCTTGATGGAACTTCGCATGGAACATGGTCCACTCGGTGAAGAACGCGCGACTGAGGAGTTAATTCAGTGGTGGAAGGCTAGACGCCACCCTTAAGAAAGAACTTCGCAGGTCGCAATACAACGGCTGCAACAAGCGCCCACGCAATTGCAATCAACAGTGGCAGCACCCAGGTATCTCCGCTTAACGGCAAGATCCATGCGGCGATGAGCGCCCCAGTAACGATTGCACCATTTACCAACACGTCATAGACAGCAAAGACTCGTCCGCGAAATACATCATCAATCTTTGATTGCACGAGTGCATCATTTGTCACTTTCAAACTCTGGCCGCAGAGCGATGTAAAGAACGCAGTCATTGCAAGCAGAACTGGCGTGCGATCAATGACGAGAATAAGAGCGCTCAGACTTGCTGCTGCAATTGAGATACGCATCCAACGATGGCGACCAATCTTTCTCACACCATATGGCGCAAGAATTGCACCAATAACGAAACCCACTGCAGCAATTGTCAGAGTGACACTTAAACCTGCAAGACCTGCTTCACTATCTGCCGGATCGTTAAATGTATTTCTTTCTAACAATAGAGCGGTCAAAGTAAATGCAGTCAGTCCACCGCGATGAATTGCAATTGCAGCAATGCCACGAGCTGCATCTGCGTGTTCTTTAAGAAACTTAAATCCATCGCGCATTTCGCGTAGCCCTTGAGTAAAACTTCCGCGAACAATTTCATGTGGGCGCGGGCCGATCTCATCTTTATGCAAAAGTGAGGCAAGGATTGCGGCGCAGAAGAAACCAAGAGAACCAACGAGAATAATGATGGCATCGGCCTTATCGGCAGAGGCGCTGGCATCAATAAGTTTGCGAATTCCAAGTCCGATTCCGCCACCTAGAACAACCCAGACCGAACCACCTGTTACAGCAAGCGCGTTTGCTGAAATAAGGGAGTTAGGTGGAACCATTAAAGGAATCCCTGCTGATAAACCCGCAAGAATTAAACGGTTCACACCAAATGCAATAAGAACAAAGATTGTGATTTCAACGCCGGTGTAATCATTAAACATCAGAAACGCAATGACTATCAGAGTTGCTGAACGTGTCAGGTTTGCAAAGAGAATCGCACGCTGACGTGAGAAGCGATCAAGAACAGTTCCGACAAATGGACCGACGATTGAATAAGGAAGTAGAACAACTGCAAAGGCAACTGCAGCGTTGACAGCACTTGCCTGTCTTTCTGGTGAGAAGAGAATGAATGAAGCTAGCGCGCTCTGAAAAATTCCATCAGTTAATTGCCCGGTCCAGCGAACGCGCAGCAGGCGAATCAGCTTTGAATCGCGAATAAGCCCGGCGAAGTTCATACGATAAGCGTAGTTAAGGAAAGAGGATTATTCTTCTCCTGCTATGAAAACAAAGCGAGGGTTCATCGACTATTCACTTGATAAGCGCGCAACCCTGCTCGCGCTCTTTCGCGGCGTTGTCGATGCCTGCGATGCCGACCCATATTTGATGCGTGCGGCTAAGTACCATGGTGAGAAAGCGGATAGAAAGTGTCCGGTCTGCAAGAAGGATTCACTCGTTGAGCTTCGTTACACCTTTGGCGATCAGCTCGGCCAGTTCTCAGGTCGCATCAAGAATGGCGATGAGTTAAATGAGATGGAATCAGAATTCGGTGAATTCTCTGTCTATGTTGTCGAGGTTTGTCGTGAATGTTCCTGGAATCACCTCTGCTCCACATACTTATTAGGTGATGGGCGCGAGCGTAAAGCGCCACGTAAACAGCGAACACTTGAAGATGAGGACTTTGCTTCGCTGAAGTAGCTGTAATTCAGCAGTAATCTAACGACATGCTAAAAACCAAGTTGATCCGCGCCGGAGTATTCCTAGCTGGTTTCGGCTTTGTCGCAGGAGCAACGCTCTTCGCCTTCGCTTGGTTTACCGTTTCAATTCCTGATCCCAACGCATACGTCAATAGCCAATCAACAATCATTCAATATTCCAATGGTTCTGAAATCGGTCGCATCGGAACTCAGAATCGCCAAGTGCTGCCGCTAGCCAAGATTCCGCTTCGCCTTCGTTATGCAGTGATGGCAGCAGAAGATCGCAACTTCTATTCCAATCGCGCATTTAGCGCAACAGGTATTGCCCGCGCACTTTTAAATAACTTGAAATCCGGTTCACTCAACGGCGAAGGTGGATCAACAATCACACAGCAGTATGCAAAGACTGCTTTCTTAACGCCAAGCCGTACGGTTCAGCGAAAGATTAAAGAACTTGTTATTTCACTTAAACTGGAAAATGCTCTGACAAAAGATCAGATTCTGGAAAATTACCTCAACACTATTTACTTCGGTCGCGGTGCTTACGGTGTGCAGACTGCTGCGCAGCAGTACTTCAACCGCAACGCTAACCAGCTCACCATTTCTCAGAGCGCAATCGTGGCAAGTATTTTGCGCTCACCTGGTCTCTACGATCCGTTCTATGGAGATAAAGAGCAGAAGGCGCGCAACAAAGCTCGTCTAGAAGCTCGCTTCACCTACGTTATTAACGGAATGCTCGATAAGAAGTGGATCACTGAGGCAGAAGCTAAGGCTGCAAAGATGCCGATGATTGCTCCACGAACAACATCTGGCCAGCTCAGCGGACCTAAGGGTTACATCATTGATGCTGTTCAGAAAGAGTTGAGCAAGCTCGGATTTACTCAAGATCAACTTCTTGTTGGTGGATATGTCATTAAGACAACGCTTGATCAGCGCGCACAGCAATCTGCAGTAGATGCAGTGAATAAATTTACGCCAAGCCCTGCGCCTTCAAATCTTCATACCGCCCTGGTTGCTATTCGCCCAGGAACAGGTGAAGTAGTAGCTATGTATGGCGGAAAAGATTATGTAGTGCGCCAATTAAACGATGCCACACAATCAATTGCGCTAGCCGGCTCTACCTTTAAGCCGTTTGCGATCATCGCAGGACTTGAAGCAGGCATTCCTTTAACGTCAATGTGGAATGGTGATTCACCACAGACATTCGATGATCTCGGTAAGCCATATCTCGTTTCAAATTATGGCGATGAAGGCTGGGGCCAGATTGATTTACTCACTGCAACTCAGCATTCAGTAAATACAGTCTTCGTTCCGCTTGGAATTAAAGCTGGCATGGATAAAGTTGTCGATGCAGCACGTCGCGCCGGAATTCCAGAAAGCGTTGCGATGATTGCAACTCCATCTGTAGTTCTCGGTGTTGCAAGCCCTCACGTCATTGACGTTGCAAACTCATATGCAACTTTTGCCGCGCAAGGTGTGTACTCAAAGCCATACATGGTTACTCAGGTAATCGGGCCTAACAAGGGCGTCTTGTATGAAGGAAAGCCACAGACACAAGAAGTATTTAGTAAAGATGTTATGGCTGACCTCACTCACTCATTGAAGAGCGTTGTTAATGGCGGAACCGGTGGAGCAGCACTTGCACTTGGTCGACCTGCTGCAGGTAAGACCGGAACTTCACAGTCAAACGCATCCGCTTGGTTTAGCGCGTACACACCACAGCTTGCGGCTTCTGTTGCACTCTTCCGTGACAGCGCATCAGAATCACTTAATGGAATTGGTGGACTTACATCTGTTACAGGTGGAACTTTCCCGGCGAAGATCTGGACTGCATTTATGAAGGGTGCGCTTAAGGGCGAACCAGTTATGAGCTTCCCAGCGCCTGCAAATATTGGCGGACTCGACCCAGTCGTGATGACTAGTGGTGGCCGCCAATCAATGAAGAAGAAGTAATTTCTATGCGCGTTTCTACTCGCGTCATCTTGTTACTCGCACTTCTTGCTTCGCTCTTAAGTTTCGCAAAGTTCAACCATTGCGCTGAAAACAACTGGCAATCACCGGATCAATATGTACATGCTTGCTATTCAGATATTCCTGCACTCTATGGCGAAAGAGGCCTAGATAAAGGGGTGTGGGCATATAGCAGCGGCGCTGAATCTGTTGAGTACCCAGTAATTCAAGGTGCGGTCATGTGGGCGACCGCAAAGGTAATTCCCGCAGGAGTTAACAATTACTTCTATGGAAGCGCACTTTTACTTGCACTGCTCTTTATCTTTATCTCACTTCTTGTATTTAAGATGAAACCAGAATTTAGTTATCTGCTTCCCCTTGCACCCGCTGCCATCGCATCGATGTATATCAATTGGGATTTGTGGGCGATTGCCACAATGTTGCTTGCGATTTATTGGTTTGATCGGAAAGCAGAGTTAGCGAGCGCTATCGCGCTAGGAATTGCAATCTCCACAAAGTTCTTACCGGTCTTCTTGCTTATTCCAATCGCCATCATCTTCTTTAGACAAGAGAAGATGGCCAAGTTTGTAAAGTACGCTGCAATTACGCTGATAACTTTTATTGCAATTAATCTTCCCGTTGCACTAACCACTCCTGAAGGTTGGTGGCGTTTCTACGATCTCAATCTCAACCGAGGTTCTGACTGGGGATCTCTCTGGTACGCACTCTCCAACTTAGGTCTTGATTTAACGCATCAGAATTATTTATCTGTTCTGCTGCTCGCGATTGGTCTCACCTCTCTTGCGATTTATCTCTTACAACTTCGCACACCACCACAGCTGGCGCAGATTGCAATCTTTGTCATGATCATCGTGATGGCGGTAAGTAAGGTGTATTCACCGCAATATGTTTTATGGTTAACGCCGCTCGCAGTCATTGCACTTGCCGATAAGCGAGACCTTAAAGTTTTCTGGTTTTGGCAAGGCGCAGAAATTTTGTATCACCTTGCAATCTGGCAACACCTGGCCCAGGTCACCGGCGCAAAATTCGGCTTGCCCGTTGTGACCTATTCGGTCATCACCCTGATCCGCATCGGGGCCTCAATCGCGCTCCTGGTCCGCCTAGCCGCCCGCCATCAAAGCTCACGCGTATTTCCAAGCCAATTTCTCTTATCTACAGGCGAGAGTTACCCTTAACCTCCTCGTAAATCGTCCCACCGGGATTATTTATAAGGAGTATTAACCCTCCTGTCACGGAAATGCCGTGGCCGTCTTAGTCCAAAGGAGGTCGGGTTAACGCATGCGTCACTATGAATTAATGGTCATTCTCGATCCAGAACTCGAAGAACGTACAGTCACACCATCACTTGAGACATATCTCAAGATCATCAAGGACAGCGGAGGCCGCGTCGACAAGCTCGATGTTTGGGGCAAGCGCCGCATGTCTTTCGAAATCAATAAGAAGCCAGAAGGCATTTACGCAGTTGTAGATATGCACTGCGAGCCAGCGGCAATCAAGGAATTGGATCGTCAGCTCAACCTGAACGAATCTGTTCTTCGTACAAAGGTTATGCGCCCGCTCTAGTTTTCAATTCCACATCAGCTTCGCTGATTGGAATGAATCCACAACCCCCGCGTTTTGGAAACGAAAACTTAAGATAGGCGAGTAATTTATTAGCACGGACTCCACGAGTAGATAAGAGGAAATAAAATGGCAGCAGGAGATACAACAATCACAATGATCGGCAACCTAGTTGACGATCCAGAGCTACGTTTCACCCCAAGTGGTGCAGCGGTAGCAAAATTCCGCGTTGCTTCAACACCTCGTTATCTCGATAAGGCAACTAACGAATGGAAAGATGGCGAGAGCCTCTTCCTTCAATGCCAAATCTGGCGTCAAGCGGCTGAGAATGTTGCAGAGTCACTGACAAAGGGAATGCGCGTCATTCTCTCTGGTCGTCTCAAGCAGCGTTCGTACGAAACAAAAGAAGGCGAAAAGCGCACAGTGTTTGAGGTAGAGGTAGATGAAGTAGGTCCATCACTTCGCAATGCAACAGCTAAGGTCACTCGTACCCAGCGTGCAGGCGGAACCGGTGGAGCTGCAGCACCAGCTTCAGCAGAATCATTTAACGATGATCCTTGGGCAGCAGCGTCAACGTCACCAGCCGGTGGTGGATGGGGAACATCTACAACCGACGAACCACCTTTTTAATAGTAAACAACCGACAATCCATTCCCTCTAGCGATAGAGGGGCACCCGAAAAGGAGCACCACAATGGGAGCAAGAAATAACCGGGCTCTACGCGAGCCAAAGAACAAGGGCGCGAAGGCTGCTGCCCTTAATAAGAAGTTCAAGAAGAAGCCATGCAGCTTCTGTCGCGACAAGGTCACATATATCGATTACAAAGATATCGCGACCCTTCGCAAGTACATCTCTGATCGCGGCAAGATCCGCGCTCGCCGAGTTACAGGTGCATGCACACAACATCAGCGCGCAGTAGCAACAGCTGTTAAGAACAGCCGTGAAGTTGCTCTTCTGCCTTACACATCTTCAGCACGATAAGGGGGCTTGAACTATGAAACTCATTCTTACTCGTGAAGTAAATAAGCTCGGTAACGCCGGCGATGTTGTAACTGTTAAAGATGGCTACGGCCGCAACTTCTTGTTGCCACGTGGCTTTGCAATCTCATGGTCACTTGGTGGCGAGAAGCAGATCGAAGGAATCCGTCGTGCACGTGCTGCGCGCGAAGTCCGCGATCTCGATCACGCTAAGGAGATCAAGGCAACACTCGAGAAGGCATCAGTAACTATCAAGGTAAAGACCGGCACAGCTGGTCGTCTCTTTGGTTCTGTTACAGATAAGGACATCGCAGCTGCAATTAAGTCAGCTACTGGTGTTGATATCGATCGCCACAATCTCAAGACTGCTGGCCACATCAAGAAGACAGGAACACACTCAGTAAAGGTTTCTCTTGCACATAACGTTGTTGCAACAGTTTCACTCGCTGTAGTTTCTGCTTAATCAAGTTCAAGAAGAAAGGCCCGTCGCTTAATTGCGGCGGGTCTTTCTTATTTCAAGTAAGTATTACAACCAACCGGATTTCTTAAATTTGCGGTAGAGAAACGCTGTCACAAGAACGAGTGAACCAACGACTAGTGGATAACCAAATTTCCAGCGTAATTCAGGCATTACATCGAAGTTCATGCCGTAGATACCAGCGACCATAGTGGGCACAGAAGCCAAAGCAACATATGAAGTTATCTTTCGCATATCTTCATTCTGTTGTAGCTGTACTTGTGCAATCTCTGCTTGCAACGCTGAAGTCAGCAGTGCATCGAGCCCAGAGGCTGCATCGGATGCACGGGAAAGATGATCGAGGGTATCTCTAAAGAACGGCGTGAGTTCTGAAGGAATGTTTCGTGCGCCGATACTTGAGATCTGTTGAAGCGGAGATAGAAGTGGCTCAATTGCATGACGGAACTCGATAACTTCGCGCTTCAAGAGATAAATCTCTTGCGAGGCACTCTCTCGAGTATCGCCAAAAACTTTCTGTTCAACTTGTAGAACATCTGCTTCTAATTCGATGGAGATATCGATGTAACAGTCGATTACATGGTCGAGAATTGCATGCAGAACCGCATATGGACCCTTAGCTAGCTGTTCCGAGTTAGATTCAAGTGCATGGCGGGTGTTAACAAGTGGCGCACCATTTCCATGGCGGACAACAACGATGAAGTGATCTCCAATAAAACAGAAGAGTTCGCCAGTTGAAATCTGGCTGCCTTTCTCTTCATAGAAAGCTGTCTTTACAACGAGCGCTTGCACACCGGGATACTCTTCAAACTTAGGGCGCTGATGCGCCATAACCGCGTCTTCAATTGCGAGTGGATGAAATCCAAAATCACCAACGACTTTTTCAAATTCATTCTGTGTTGGTTCTGCAAGGCCTAACCAAACAAATCCACCTTCACTCTTTGCTTTCTGAATAAGAGCGGGGAGATTGGAAGGCTCTGTGTGGCGCTTTCCATTTTGGTAGAGCGCGTAATCAACGATCATGTGCGAAGTCTTGCCTACAAAGATGAATTTGATATGACATCTCAACCAATGAGAATCCAGGAATTACTTTCCTCCACACTTATTCACGCTTAAAGCGGCAGTTACACACAATTCATCAACACCTTATGCACAGCTATCCACGCTTATCCACCGAGTTATGCACACCTTTATCCCCATTACCGAGGGGACTTTCTCGCTTACTGAGCGTGCGAGCCATACCTTTGCCCCGTTGCTGACTGGGATCCGGCCTTGTCAGTGGCTTAGAGGAAGGTATGTCGCATGAGCATTGCAGAACTACCTAATAACTCTAGAGGCGCAGCTACCTACAACACTGTCGGCGCCGAATACGAACGCACACCTCCACAAGATCTTCAAGCAGAACAATCTGTTCTCGGTGGAATGTTGTTATCTAAAGATGCAATCGCTGATGTTGTTGAAGTACTTCGCGAACGCGATTTCTATCGCCCTGCACATGAACTTATCTACGATGCAATTCTTGATCTTTACGGACGCGGTGAACCAGCTGATGCTGTCACCGTTGCTGCCGAACTTACAAAGCGCGGAGAAATCGCACGTGCAGGTGGCGCACCATATCTACACACTTTGATCTCATCTGTGCCAACAGCTGCTAACGCTGGTTACTACGCAAAGATTGTTCTAGAACATGCAATTATGCGCCGCCTTGTTGAAGCTGGAACAAAGATTGTTCAACTTGGTTACGATCAAAATGGTGAAGTCGATGATGCCGTTGATGCTGCGCAGGCAGAAGTTTATGCAGTTACTGAACGCCGCTCTTCTGAAGATTATGTACAACTCAATACATTGTTGCCAGCAGCTCTCGACGAAATCGAAGCAATCTCTAAGGGCATTGGTATCGAAGGTGTTAAGACAGGTTTCCGCGATCTCGATGCGCTGACACATGGTCTACACCCAGGCAACATGATTATCGTTGCTGCGCGTCCTGCAGTTGGTAAGTCAACGCTCGGTCTTGATATTGCGCGCCATGCTGCGATTCACGATAACCAAGCGGCAGTGATCTTCTCTCTCGAAATGTCGAAATCTGAAATCACAATGCGTATGTTGTCTGCCGAAGCGCGAGTTGGTCTTAACAATATTCGTTCCGGACAACTCAGCGATGATGAATGGGCAAAGCTTGCTCGTCGTATGGGTGAAATCTCTGATGCACCACTCTTCATCGATGATTCACCGAACCTTTCGATGATGGAGATCCGCGCAAAGGCGCGTCGCCTTAAGCAGCGCCATGACCTCAAACTCATTGTTATCGACTACTTGCAGCTGATGTCATCAGGCAAGCGCGTAGAAAACCGTCAGCAAGAAGTCTCTGAATTCTCACGTCACCTCAAGCTGATGGCAAAAGAACTTAACGTTCCTGTTATTGCAATCTCACAGCTCAACCGTGGCCCTGAACAACGTACAGATAAGCGCCCAATGTTGTCTGACCTTCGTGAATCTGGTTCTATCGAACAAGATGCTGACGTTGTTATCTTGTTGCACCGCGATGATATGTACGATTCACAGAACCGTTCGGGCGAAGCAGATTTCATCGTTGCAAAGCACCGTAACGGACCAACTCGCACAATTACAGTTTCAGCCCAACTTCACTTTGCGCGCTTCTTCGATATGGCGCCAAATGTTGGAGCAGGCCGCGACTTCACGCAATCTGCTGGTCCATCAGATATTCAGCCATCAGCACCTGGTGATGGCGGTTGGAACGAGTAACTTCTTAACTCGCCGCAGTCTTTGCGCGATCAGCTAGATAAATTCCAACCAGCACAATTGCTGCGCCCGCCAATTGAATCGCATCCCAGCTCTGTGCAAACCAGATCCAGGCAAATGCGCCAGCGATAACTGGTTCAAGCATTCCAATAACGCTACTTGTCGATGCGCTTAAGTATTTCATTCCAGAGAGAACCAACATGTAAGGAACAACTGTTCCAAAGATTGCCGCTGCACCAATCAATAACCAACCAGGAAGCATCGTGCCCTTAGCGATTCCACCGAGATCCATCTGCGTTGAAAATACTTCGAAGGGAAAAGTCCAAGGTGGAAGAACGATTAACCAGAAGGCAGATGCAAAACCCATTCCGAAGATCAGTGTTGCAATCGGTTCACGCTTCTTTCCAATTCGCTCACTCATCAAGAAGTAAGCCGCTAGACAGAATGCGCATAACGTTGCAGCTGTAATTCCGATTAGGTCGAATTTAAAACCTTGCCAGACCTTTGCAACGAGAATCAGTCCGGTCAGCGAGAGAATGACAGCGAGCCACATCTCATTAGAAACGTGGCCCTTGCGGACCAGCTTGATCCAGAGAGCTATCCAGATTGAGGCGGTAAATTCGATAATAAGGACGAGGCCCAGCGGTACTCCTCGCTCTATGCCCAATAAATAGCCGAAGTTCACGAAGGCAAAGCCGACTACGCCATAGAGGGCAAGGCGAGGGATTTCAGATTTCTGCACCTTGATGATTTCAGGGCGAGTAAGAAGAACGTAGGTACCGAGAATCACGACTGCCGATACCGAACGAACTTCAGCAAGACGCAGTGCCGGCAAGTGTTTCATCACAACGGTGACAACGATCCCGGAGAGCGAGAAGAAGAAAGCTCCCAGAATAAGTAAAAACTCACCGCGATGTTTTGAAAGCATGCGGTGAGTTTAACTTAAAGAGTTAGAAAGCAGACTCTGGAATCTCCATGATTGATGAGTCAGTTCCTTCAACAATCTTGCGATCTGCGGTGATGTGAGGCAGAACTGTGGCAACAAAGAACTTTGCTGATGCAATCTTTCCTGTATAGAAATCAGCATCTTTGCCAGCACCTGCTGCAAGCTTTTCCGCAGCGATATCTGCCTGGCGAAGTAGCAACCAGGTAATGATGACATCGCCAACAGCCATCAGCGCACGTGAAGTACTGAGGCCAACTTTATAAATCTCTGCTGGATTTTCTTGGGAAGCCATTGCATGACCGACAAGAACGCCAATAATTCCATTGAGATCACCGAGCGCCTTAAGAAGTGCTTGCTTCTCTTCTGCATGCGCACCACCAGATTCAGCGAAAGCTTGAATCTCTTTACCGAGTAGACCGAGTGAACGTCCGCCATCTTTAACAACTTTACGGAAGAAGAAATCAAGACCTTGAATTGCAGTTGTGCCTTCATACAAGGTGTCGATCTTGGCATCGCGAACATATTGTTCGAGTGGCCAATCACGTGTGAAGCCAGCTCCACCAAATGTTTGAAGAGATTCAGTGCCGAGAAGTGTCCAAGACTTTTCTGAACCGAAGCCCTTAACAACTGGAAGAAGAAGATCGTTGAGCTTCTCCATATCTTCAAGCTTGTCAGTATCTCCTGCTTCGCGAGCAAGTTCAATCTCATCTTGAATTGATGCGGTGTACAAGACAAGTGCGCGCATACCTTCGGAGTAAGCCTTCTGCACCATCAGCGAACGACGCACATCTGGGTGCTTAATAATGGTGACGCGAGGGCTGGCCTTATCGTTCATTACCTTCATATCGCCGCCCTGAACGCGAGTCTTGGCGTAGGCAAGTGCTTGTTGGTAGCCAGCAGAAAGTGTTGCAATCGCCTTGGTACCAACCATCATGCGAGCGAATTCAATAATCTTAAACATCTGCGCGATACCTTGGTGAACATCACCGAGTAAGTAACCAACAGCAGGTTCTTTCTCACCAAGATTTACTTCGCAAGTAGCAGATACGTTAAGACCCATTTTATCTTCGAGACCTGTGACATAGACGCCGTTACGCTTACCAAGATCGCCAGTTTCAAAATCAAAGATAAATTTTGGAATCAAGAAGAGTGAGAGACCCTTCGTTCCTGGTCCGCCACCTTCGCGGCGTGCAAGTACAAAGTGCATGACGTTCTCGTAGAAGTCAGCATCTCCTGAAGTGATGTAGCGCTTGTTACCGGTGATATGCCATGTGCCATCTGGTTGTTCAACAGCTTTAGTACGACCGGCGCCAACATCAGAACCTGCATCAGGCTCTGTTAACTGCATCGTTGCACCCCAGTGGCGTTCAACCATGTGCTTTGCCATCTTCTTCTGGACATCTGTTCCTAACACATGTGCAACTTGGGCAAATGCATAACCAGATGCGTAGATGTGAATTGCAGGGTTTGATCCCAAAACCATTTCTGCAATCGCCCAACGAACAGATGCTGGAATCTTCATTCCGCCTAAATCAACTGGTGCATCAAGACGCCACCACTCGCCATCGACATAAGCTTTATAAGATTTCTTAAAACTTTCCGGAAGAGTGACATTGCCCGTTGCTTTATCAAGTTCAGCGCCGATGCGATCGCCTTCAACGAAAGATGCCGCAAGATCGTTTTCACAGAGACGCTTCATCTCTTCAAGCATTCCCATCGCAGTATCGCGATCGAGGTCGGAGTAGATGGATTTACCCAGCACCTTTTCGCGACCAAGAAGGTCGAAGAGGCAGAATTCGATGTCGCGGAGATTGGCGTTGTAATGGCTCATGGCGTAATGGTGCTACCCACCAGTAACTTACGCAAGCGTGCCAAGGGCCTTTTTTTCGCGCTGGAAAGGTAGGCTCGCGCCGTGCTACTCAGTGATCGCGATATTCGCTCAGAAATAACCAATGGCCGCGTTGCCGTCGAACCTTTTGAAGAGGCGATGATCCAACCTTCTTCGGTTGATGTCCGCCTCGATAAGTTCTTCCGCGTCTTTGAGAACCACAAGTACTCAGTCATCGATCCATCGATCGAACAATCTGAGCTCACCCGCGAAGTTATTGCCGAAGAAGGCGAAGCATTTATCTTGCACCCAGGCGAATTCGTTCTTGCATCTACCTATGAGGTCATCACACTTCCCGATGACATCGCAGGTCGCCTCGAAGGAAAGTCTTCACTCGGACGCCTTGGCTTGCTCACCCACTCAACAGCGGGCTTTATCGATCCAGGATTCTCAGGCCACATCACGCTTGAACTTTCCAACGTTGCCAACCTGCCAGTGAAGTTATTCCCAGGCATGAAAATCGGTCAGCTCTGTCTGATTAAACTCTCATCACCTGCTGAACACCCATACGGCTCAGCAATCTACGCATCACGCTACCAAGGACAGCGCGGACCAACTCCAAGCCGCTCCTTCATGAATTTCCACCAGAGCAAGATCAAGTAACTCCCGACAAGCTTTGTCTGGGAATAAGAACCAGAGTCAAGGGGTTGAAATAACTATGGAACTCATCATTATCGGTGTACTCGTACTTCTCGTTATCTTTGGCGTTGCTCAATACAACCGCCTTATCCGACTTAACATCACAGTCGATGAAGCATTCGCGCAGATTGAGGTTCAACTCAAGCGCCGTGCAGATCTAATCCCAAACCTCGTTGAAACAGTTAAGGGATATGCCAAGCACGAACAAGGAACTTTTGATGCAGTTGTCGCCGCTCGCGCGAAGTCAACAAGTGCCTCAACAGTTGCCGATGTTGCAGCAGCAGATGGCGCACTGACTAACGCACTTCGCGGATTGCTCGCAGTTGCCGAGGCTTACCCAGATCTCAAGGCATCAAGTAACTTCTTATCTCTACAAGAAGAACTTTCTACCACTGAGAATAAAGTTTCATTTGCGCGCCAGTTCTATAACGACAATGTGCGCTCGCTCAATACAGCGGTAAAGACAGTGCCTACCAACTTCTTTGCAGGCTTTGCAAAGGTAACAGCTCGCGACTTCTACGAAGTTGAAAACGCTGCAGATCGTAACGTTCCAAACGTTAAGTTCTAATTTCACCAATGGCTGATAACAACTTCCGCGCACTTCAATCTGCCAATAAGGGAAAGACTTATTTCCTTCTGGCATCGATGGGTGTTCTGACATGGCTCGTTGCATATGCAGCGATGACATATTTCGGAGTCGGCACCGCTTCAACAATGGTGCCGATGGCAGTTGGTTTCGCACTTATCGGTGTGTGGGGTTCGTATTACGGCTCTGACAAATTAGTTCTCACCATGACAGGTGCAAAGCTGATTACGCGTGAAGATGCCCCCGAACTCTTTAACGTTATTGAAGAAGTTGTTATCGCAAGTGGCCTGCCAATGCCGAAGGTTGCCATCGTTGAAGATAGCGCGCCAAACGCATTTGCAACGGGACGTAACCCTGAGCATGCACTGATTGCATTTACCACTCGCATTCTCGAAGTTATGGACCGCGACGAACTTCAAGGCGTCATCGCTCACGAGATGTCACACGTGGCAAACCGTGACACCTTGGTTTCAGCCGTAGCTGCAACAACAGCAGGTGCCATCGCAATCTTGAGCGATTTCCTTACTCGTATGATGTGGTTCGGTGGCGGACGCGATCGTGATCGCGGAGGCAACTCAAACCCATTGGCACTTGTCTTCTCGCTCGTTATCTTGATTCTCGCGCCACTTGCTGCGATGTTATTGAAATCTGCAATCTCACGTAAGCGTGAAGCTTTGGCAGATGCCACCGCAGTTTCATTTACGCGTAACCCTGCAGGACTTCGCAAAGCACTTGAAGTTCTTGCTGCGGATTCAACTGTGGTGCGCCAGAAATCAAATGCAGTTGCGCATATCTGGATTGAATCACCACTCGATGGACAAACTGTCTCTAAATTATTTAGTACTCATCCACCGATTCAAGAACGTATCGCCACTTTGAAGGCGATGGAATCACTCGGCCCGGCGGGGGAATAACAAAGTAAAGGTTGCGCCTTCTCCAGGCGTAGATTGCACAGAAACAGAGCCTCCATGGGCGCGCATCACTGCATCAACAATCGAAAGACCAAGTCCACTGCCATCTGCGCCGGTACGAACTCGCGATGAATCTGCGCGATAGAAACGTTCAAAGATTCGCTTCTGATCTTCAGCACTTAAGCCAGGACCCTTATCTGCAACTGAAACTTCAACGCCCACATCTGTCGTAGCAACTGACACAGCTATCGGAGTACCAGTTGGCGTATGTGCTCGTGCGTTGGCAAGAAGATTTGCAACGACTTGATGAATGCGCACTTCATCGCCCAGCGTGAAGATTTCATCGCTCTTGGAAATGAATTCAACGGGATGATCAGGCCCGGCAGCGCGTGCCGAGATAACAGCATCTTCAACAACTTTATTGATATCTACAGGCTTTGATTCCATTTCGCGTGCTTGATCAAGGCGGGCAAGGAGAAGTAAATCTTCTACCAATGAACCCATACGCTTGGATTCATTTTCAATACGAGCAATGAGTTCGGCGGTCTCTTTCTCGCCAGTGACAGCGCCTTGGCGATGAAGTTCAGAGAAACCGCGGATTGCAGTAATCGGAGTGCGAAGTTCATGAGATGCATCAGCCACAAAGCGACGCAGCTTGTTTTCGCTCTCAGTCTGAATAGAGAAAGACTTTTCAATGCGCGAAAGCATTGAGTTCAATGATGTTACGAGGCGACCCACTTCAGTTCCAGGATCTGTTTCTGGCATACGCGCTGAGTAGTTACCTGCTGCAATCTCTTCGGCTGTCTTTTCAGCGTCTTCTAATGGGCGAAGACCAATTTTGATGACTGCGCGAGAAGCTGCGGCAATCATGAGAAGAAGTACCAAACCAATAAGTCCGAATAAGAATGAGAGTCGCGCAAGTGTTCGTTCTAAATCGCCAAGATTTTGTGCAGCGACAAATGTTCCAGCAGGAGATGTGAGTGGACGTGCAATAACTCTGAAGTCAGGACCAGGAGCTGCGATCGTGAATGCTTCATCGCCATGTACTGCAACCTCTTCAGGCAGTAGACCTGCAAGATATGAAGTAATGGATGCGCCGCCTAAATTGCCACCTAAACCACCCAGAACAACGCCATCAGGGCCAAGAACCGTGATGGATGTAGATGTTGGTATTTGTGAAAGTGGTGCTGGTGCACCAAGTCCACGACCTAAACCGCGACCAGGACGTCTATCTTCTTCATCGCCATCATCATCGTTAGCAATACCGCCGCGTTCAATACGAGGAACAGCGGCTTCTGCAATAACAACGAGTTGTTCATCAACTTGTGAGAGCAAGTAACCCTTAAGAAGTGATTGTGTAGCAAAGCTGGCAGCTACAAAGCCCAGCGCTGTGAGCAGAACAATTCCAAGGGAGAGTCTGCTACGTAAGCTCCAGGTGCGAAATGGCGAATTCATAGAATCTACTTTGCAGCAGGCAATCTAAGTCGGTAGCCAACGCCACGCACTGTGTGAATGAGTGCTGGTTCGTAGATATCAATCTTCTTGCGCAGGTATGAAATATACGTTTCAACAATTCCGGCATCTCCACCAAAGTCGTAATCCCATACGTGATCCAGAATCTGTGCCTTACTAACAACGCGATCAGCGTTAATCAGCAAGTAGCGAAGCAAAGTAAATTCAGTAGGAGAGAGTTCAAGGAGATGTCCGGCGCGACGAGCTTCATGAGTTGCTTCATCGAGTTCGAGATCTGCAAAACGAATCTTCTCTTCATCCATGTTCTGCTCGACAACGCCAATTCGGCGCAAGAGCGCACGCAGACGTGCAACAAGTTCTTCAAGGCTAAATGGCTTTGTCATGTAATCATCGCCACCGATTGTTAAACCTTGCACTTTATCTTTCATCTCATCTTTGGCAGAGAGAAAGAGAACTCCCACTTCAATTCCTTCATTACGAATCTGACGACAGACTTCAAAGCCGTCAAGATCAGGCAACATGACATCGAGAATCATTGCGTGTGGTTTAAATTCTTCGGCAATTGTTAAAGCTTGCGAACCAGTTGCTGCAGTGCGCACATCGAAGCCAACGAATTTCAAACTTGTCGCGATGAGATCGCTAATGCTTGACTCGTCATCGACGACGAGGATGCGTTGACCCTTTGCTTCACTTGCAGTGTTGGTTGTCATGCCTCAAGAGTCCTCGCTCAACCTGTGCCTTTGCTGAGAATAGGCAGTTATTGGGAAGTGGATGCCGATACGCTGAATTACACGCCTGTAACTCCACACACAATGGGGATAAACCCTGTGGATAGGGTCGATTTTTCATACTTTTTAATGGGAACCCTCACCCCATCGCTTTTCGCGCGGTATTTCCCACTCCTAAGGCTTTTCAGGGTTATTTCACTTTCCATTTAACGATAGGATTTCAGCCTGCTGTTGAGGAAATACCGCTCTACAGCCCCATACAGGACTTTTGAAGGAGCCCCCATTGGCTGATGTGAAGAAGGAATCTGGCGGTTACGACGCCTCCTCGATCACCGTCCTCGAGGGCCTTGAGGCAGTCCGCAAGCGCCCAGGCATGTATATCGGCTCAACCGGCGAACGCGGCCTCCACCACCTTGTCTATGAAATCGTCGATAACGCAGTCGATGAAGCGCTCGCAGGTTTCTGTACTGAAATCCAAGTGACTTTGATGGCCGATGGATCACTTCAAGTTGTCGATAACGGTCGCGGAATTCCAGTTGATATTCACCCAGTTGAAAAGAAACCAGCTCTCGAAGTTGTTCTCACCGTTCTTCATGCAGGTGGAAAGTTCGGCGATGGTGGTTACTCAGTCTCTGGTGGTCTTCACGGTGTTGGTTCATCAGTTGTAAACGCACTTTCTACAGATTTATCCGCAAAGGTAAAGCGCGACGGATTTATCTGGACACAGGAATACAAACTCGGTGTTCCAACTGCGCCGGTTAAAAAGGGCGAAGCAACGACCGAGACCGGAACAACAATTCAGTTCTGGCCATCTGCAGATATCTTTGAAACAGTTGATTTCTCATTTGAAGTTCTCTCAACACGTTTCCGCGAAATGGCATTTCTTAATCGCGGACTTATCTTGTCACTTACCGATATGCGCGCAGGCCATGTCGACGAAAAGGGCGAACAGCTTTCTGTGCGCTACCAATACCAAGGCGGAATCACTGACTTCGTAAAGCACCTCAACTCAACCCGCGGCGAACTCCATAAGTCTGTAATCGCACTCGAAGCTGAAGATAAGAAGGCGCGACTTTCTCTCGAAGTTTCGATGCAGTGGAATAACGGATTCTCAGAATCTGTCTATACATTTGCAAACACAATTCACACGCACGAAGGCGGAACACACGAAGAAGGTTTCCGTACCGCTCTCACTTCTGTTGTAAATAAGTTTGCTGAAGAACAAGGTTTGATTCGCAAGAAGGAAGATCGCCTAACAGGTGACGATGTCCGCGAAGGTCTTACTGCAATTGTTTCTATCAAACTTGGTGAGCCACAGTTTGAAGGACAGACAAAGACAAAGCTTGGTAACACTGAGGCAAAGTCATTTACACAAAAAGTTGTTAATGAGCACCTCACACAATGGTTTGAGCAGAATCCGCAAGAAGGTAAAGACATCATTCGTAAATCAATTGATGCCGCATCTGCTCGCGTTGCTGCACGTAAAGCGCGCGACTTAGCGCGTAACCGCAAGGGTTTGCTCGAAGGTCGCGGAATGCCAGGAAAATTGGCTGATTGCCAGTGGACTGATCCTGCAAAGTGCGAGCTCTACATTGTCGAAGGTGACTCTGCAGGCGGTTCTACAAAGGGTGGACGCGACTCACGTAACCAAGCTGTACTGCCTATTCGCGGCAAGATTCTTAACGTCGAAAAGGCGCGCATTGATCGCGTGCTACAGAACAACGAAGTACAGGCACTTATTACCGCACTCGGTACAGGTGTTCACGATGATTTCGATATCGCAAAGCTTCGCTATCACAAGATTATTTTGATGGCCGATGCGGATGTCGATGGTCAGCACATCCGCACATTGCTACTTACTTTGCTCTTCCGCTTTATGCGCCCACTGATTGAAAACGGTTTCGTTTATCTCGCACAGCCTCCTTTGTATAAGTTGAAGTGGGGTGGAAAAGATCCTGTCGAATACGCATTTAGCGATAAAGAGCGCGATGGCATGATCAAGATTGGTCTCGATGCAGGCAAGCGTCTTCCAAAGGATGACGGAATCCAGCGCTTTAAGGGTCTTGGCGAAATGCCGGCGAAAGAGCTTTGGGATACAACAATGGATCCTGAACACCGCGTGTTAATTCAAGTAACTCTTGATGATGCAGCAGCAGCCGATGATCTCTTCTCAGTTCTTATGGGTGAAGATGTCGAGCAACGTCGTGCATTTATTCAGCGCAATGCTAAAGACGTTAGGTTCTTGGATATCTAATGACAACAGAAGATATGAATCCAGAAGAAGTTACATTCGACCGCATCGAAAAGGTCGACCTTCAAGTCGAAATGGCGCGAAGCTATCTCGACTACGCGATGTCAGTCATCGTTGGTCGCGCACTTCCTGATGTTCGTGATGGCCTTAAGCCAGTTCACCGCCGCGTCTTGTATGCAATGTACGACGCTGGTTATCGCCCAGATAAGGGCTATTACAAATCTTCACGTATCGTCGGTGACGTCATGGGTAATTACCACCCACACGGTGACACCGCGATCTATGACACCGTTGTTCGTTTAGCTCAGCCTTGGTCACTTCGCTATCCATTGGTTGATGGAAACGGAAACTTCGGTTCTCCCGGCAACGATCCAGCAGCTGCAATGCGTTACACCGAAGCTCGTTTAGCGCCTATCGCCATGGAGATGATGCGCGATATCGATGAAGATACCGTCAACTTCTCACCTAACTATGACGGTCGCTCACAAGAGCCAGATGTACTGCCTTCACGTTTTCCAAACCTTCTCGTTAATGGCTCTGCAGGTATTGCAGTGGGTATGGCGACAAATATTCCGCCACATAACCTTCGCGAAATCGGTGAAGCAGTTATCTACGCGCTCGAACATCCAGAGATGGCAGCACCTGACCTTCTCAACCACATGCTCACGATTGTGAAGGGTCCGGATTTCCCAACTAAGGCGCTCATCGTTGGCCGCGGTGGAATCGAAGACGCTTACCGCACGGGCCGTGGCTCAGTCACGATGCGCGCAGTTGTTAACGTAGAAGAGATCAATAAGCGCACCTGCCTTGTTGTCACTGAACTTCCATACCAAGTAAACCCAGATAACTTAGCTCTCAAGATCGCTGAACTCGTTAAAGATGGCAAGATCAAAGGCATCGCAGATGTTCGCGACGAAGGTAACGAACGTCTTGGCCAACGCCTCGTCATCGTTCTTCAATCATCTGCAATTCCTAAGGTAATCCTTAATAACCTTTATAAGCAGACACAGCTTCAAGACACATTCGGTGCAAATATGTTGGCGCTCGTCGATGGTGTTCCACGCACGCTGCGTCTTGATGAATTCATCAAGTACTACATCGAGCACCAGGTCGAAGTAATTGTTCGCCGCACCAAGTTCCGCTTGGTTGAAAAAGAGAAGCGCGCTCACATTCTTAAGGGTTACCTCAAGGCGCTCGATGCACTTGACGCAGTAATCGCACTTATCCGCGCATCGAAGACTCCTGAAGAAGCCCGCACAGGTTTGATGAAGCTCCTTGATGTTGATGAAATTCAAGCAAATGCAATCTTGGATATGCAGCTCCGTCGTATTGCAGCTCTTGAACGCCAGAAGATCAACGATGAGTACGAAGGTTTGATGGCTGACATCATCGAACTCAACGCAATCTTGGCGTCTGAAGCTAAGCAGCGCGAAATTATCAAGACAGAGCTTTCAGATTTGATCGCTAAGTACGGCGACGAGCGCCGCACACAACTTGTTGCAAGCGAAGGCGATTTCTCTGCAGAAGATTTGATTCCAGATCAAGATGTAGTTGTCACTATTACACGTGGCGGATATTCAAAGCGCACAAGTGCAGATTTGTATAAGTCACAACGTCGCGGTGGCCGCGGAGTAAAGGGTGCAGCGCTTAAGCAAGATGACGTTGTCGATCACTTCTTCGTTGCCTCTACTCACGACTGGTTGCTCTTCTTCACCAATCAAGGTCGCGTCTATCGCGCAAAGGTTCACGAGTTACCGGATGCAGGTCGCGACGCTCGCGGTCAGCATGTTGCAAACTTGATGGCATTTAAGCCAGATGAGCAGATTGCACAGGTACTTTCATTTAAGGATTACAACGCAGCGCCATTCTTAGTTCTTGCAACAAAGAACGGTCTCGTTAAGAAGACTCCACTTTCTGAATACGACTCACCTCGTACTGGTGGTTTGATTGCGATTTCACTTAAGCCTGGCGATGAAGTTGTATCTGCATCCCTCGTCCGCAATGGCGATGAACTTCTACTCGTTTCAAAGAAGGCGATGTCACTTCGATTTACAACAGATGACGAATCACTTCGCTCAATGGGTCGATCAACTTCCGGTGTTATCGGAATGAAGTTCCGCGAAGGCGATGAACTTCTGACCATGTCACGCGTTGATGCCGAAACATCTGTCGGCGCATTTGTATTTACTGCAACCGATGGTGGTTACGGCAAGAAGACTCCAATTGATGAATATCGTTTACAAGGCCGCGGCGGAATCGGAATCAAAGCTGCAAAGATTGATGAAGAATCTCGCGGAACTCTTGTCTCAGCCCTCGTATTAGTAGATAGCGATGAAATCCTGGCGATCACATCTGCCGGAACCGTTATGCGCACCCCAGCTGCTGAAGTCCGCCAGACAGGCCGTGACTCGATGGGCGTTCGCCTGGTCAACCTCGATGAAGGTGCGACCCTCTTATCTGTGACCCGCAACAGCGAAGATGAGATTTCGACGCAAAAGTAGTAGGGTTCACGCCTGTAGTTATGGAGGCCGTTTTGGTCACTTGATGAAAATCAAGTAACCTAGCGCTTCTGCAAACGCACGAAAGTTCGTCTGCGGGCCCATAGCTCAGCCTGGTTAGAGCGCTTCCCTGATAAGGAAGAGGTCGGTGGTTCAAGTCCACCTGGGCCCACCCGTTCTAATACGGGGACCTAGCTCAATTGGTAGAGCACCGCCTTTGCAAGGCGGGGGTTAGGGGTTCGATTCCCCTGGTCTCCACTCAAGATCCCGTCACATGTGGCGGGATTTTTACTATCACTCGATTGGAAAACAAATGTCATCAACAGCAACTCTCCACACATCTCTTGGCGATATCGTCATCGAACTCTTTCCAAATCACGCACCAAAGACAGTTGAAAACTTTGTTGGTCTAGCAACTGGTGCAAAAGAGTGGACAGATCCACGCACAGGTAAGAAATCAAACGAGAAGCTTTATGACGGAACAATTTTTCACCGCGTCATCGCAGGATTCATGCTTCAAGGTGGAGACCCACTTGGTCAGGGTTTCGGCGGACCTGGTTACCAGTTCGCAGATGAATTCCACGGCGAACTTCAATTCGATCGCCCATACATTCTTGCAATGGCTAACTCAGGACCAGGAACAAATGGTTCACAGTTCTTCATCACAGTTGCGCCAACAACATGGCTCAACCGTAAGCACACAATTTTCGGTGAAGTAAAAGATGCAGCATCACAGGCTGTCGTCGACAAGATTGGTTCAACTCCAACGGGTGCGCAAGATAAACCTGTTACACCAGTTGTAATCAATAGCGTCACTATCGCTTAATACTTCACAGGTATGAAGCAGCGTTCAGCAGTATTAACTCTGATCACTGTTATCTGCGCCTTTTATCTCTACGAACTCATTGATTCAGGGATTATCGGAACATTCGCTCTCTACGGAATCGATCTACTAAAGGTCACCAATGAGTGGTACCGATTAGCCACTGTAGCCCTGGTTCACGATAACTCGAGCACAATCCCAATTCACTTGGCATTTAACATGCTCGCGCTGCACTCACTTGGAACACCGATTGAAACTTTCCTAGGGCGCAACAAGTTCCTGATTATCTTCTTTGTATCTCTCATTGGCGGATCACTTACATCTGCGATGTTCCTTGGTTACAGCGGTTATTCCATAGGAGTATCAGGAGCTGTCTTCGGACTCTTTGGAGCATGGGCTGTCATCAGCCGCAGAATCGGCGCTGAAGTAAAGAGCACGTTAGTAATTATCGGACTTAACTTCGTCCTTGGTTTCACCATCGGCGGAGTCGATTGGCGCGCCCACCTGGGCGGGTTAATCACAGGCGCAGTTGTTACTAAGTTTTTACTTAGCCCTTCACGTTCCTAAGTAAGACCTGGGCAACATCTAATACTTCGACGTCTGATTGGCGCGCAACCATTCCGTCGCCGACCATGATGCGGCAGAACGGACAAGCGACAGCAACTTCAGGAACACCGGTATCAATCGCTTCATCAACACGATTGAGGTTGATGCGAGTACCGATCTTCTCTTCCATCCACATACGTCCACCGCCACCACCGCAGCAGAATGAACGTTCTTGGTTACGTGGCATCTCTTCGATGTCGCAACCAGATGCTTCAAGAAGTTCGCGTGGTGGTGCATAAATCTGATTGTGGCGACCTAAGTAGCAAGGATCATGGAAAGTAATCTTCTGATCTGCCTTATGTGGTGAAGTCTTTAACTTTCCTTCCTTCACCAAAGTATTGAGCAACTGAGTGTGGTGGAGCATCTGTAGCTCGTAACCACTCTGCGCGTAATCCTTACCAATCGTTGTGAAGCAGTGAGGGCAGGTAACAACAACCTTCTTCACTCCACGATTACCGAAAGTCTCTTTAAAGGTTTCAATATTTTCAGCAGCGAGAATTTGATAGAGGAATTCATTTCCTGAACGACGGGCAGGATCTCCGGTGCATGTCTCGCGCTTTCCAAGAACAGCGAAGTTCACACCTGCCATATGTAGAAGTTCGGCAACTGCCTTCGTTGTCTTTTTTGCGCGTTCTTCGTAAGCACCTGCGCAACCAACCCAGAACAAGTACTCAACTTCTTCAGGAAGTTCTCCGCTGACAACGCGAACAGGGAAGTCACATTCAGCGATCCAACCTTCGCGATCTTGCTTATTGGCACCCCAAGGGTTGCCAGACTTTTCAAGGTTTCGGAATGTTCCACCAAGCTCTGTTGGAAATTCTGATTCAACGAGAACCTGGAAGCGGCGCATATTGACGATGTGATCGACATGTTCGATATCGACAGGACACTCTTCAACGCAGGCACCGCATGAAGTACAAGACCACAAGACATCGAGTGCGATAGGAGCGTTTTCGCCGACAAGGTTCTCGGTCTCAACAACCTTTGCCATGGCGTGATCGCGCATAGCCATAATCAGAAGTTTTGGAGATAAAGGCTTATCTGTATGCCAAGCAGGGCACTGAGATTGGCAGCGACCACACTCGGTACAGCTGGTCATATCGAGCAAGCCCTTCCACGAGATATCTCCGCGTGTACCTAGGCCAAAGACATCATCTTCTGCAGGATCTTCGAAGTTAACTGGCTTTCCTTTAGAAAGCATTTCTGGAAGTGCGCCGAGCGCAGGCTTATCAATATTGCGCTTGTAGAAGATATTAAAGAATGCCAAGAAGCGGTGCCAGGCAACTCCCATGGTGAGGTTTGATGCAATAACAATAAACCATGTCATTGAAACAACAATCTTGAGTGTTGCAACGATGACGATCGCACTTTCAATAGATGCTGTCGACATTGAGTTAAATACAAGAACTGCAGGCCACGAAATTGCGTAATGCCAATTCCATTCGGTCTCACCGGCAAGTGCGCCTTCAAGGCCGCGCAGTGCAAATACACAGAAGACCACTGCAAGAATTGTTGCTTCGACGTAATACGCCTTACCCATTCCTGAACCGCTAAAGCGATTGAGCATGCGGAATCGTGTTACTTGGCGAATTCCAATGAGGGTAACAATTCCAACTCCAGTGAGTGCGCCAATTGCTTCAGCAAATAATTCGTATCCAACGAAGTGACCAATAACCGGAAGGGCGAATTCAGGGTTAATAACTTGTCCGTAAGCGGTAACAAGAGTTCCGAAGAGCGCACCGAAACCAATCATGACGAACCAGTGAGCGATTCCAGAGCCAGTGAACTTAAGCATCTTTGTGTGGCCCAGAACTTCCGTGAGCATATTCTTTAAGCGCGCAGCTTTATCGTTGCTACGTGTTGGATCAGGTTGTTGCTTCTTATAAATTGCAATGAGTTGTCGAACTCGAATCGCAAGAAGAACTAATGCAACTGCCGTAATGAGATAAGAAATGCTTGCTAGCGCTAACTTCATAAACGCTAGGGTAATCGTTATTGGCGATTTAGGAAGCGAACATGCTTCGGAGTTAACTCATCGAGTGAATTAACACCAAGTAATTTCATATTTCGAACCATCTGCGTACGCATAATTTCTAGCGCTCGTTCTACTCCATCTTGCCCACCAGCCATAAGGCCATATAAATAAGCACGGCCTACATAGGTGAACTGAGCGCCAAGGGCTACTGCAGCAAGGACATCGGCGCCATGCATGATGCCGGTATCGATATGGATCTCGTAATCCTTCTTAAATTCCTTCTTAATATCAGCCAACAGGTGCAACATGATTGGTGCGCGATCAAGCTGGCGGCCACCGTGGTTAGAAAGAAGGATTGCATCCGCACCTAGCTTCGCCGCCATCTTTGCATCTTCAAGGTTCTGAATTCCCTTAACAGTCAGGGTTCCATCCCATTGTTCGCGAATCCACTTGAGATCTTCCCAGGTCATTGTTGGGTCAAACATGTAATCAAGGAGTTCGCCAACAGTGCCTTCCCAATTCTTCATCGATGCAAATTCGATTGAAGGAGTGGTCAAGAAATTAATCCACCAAGCTGGTCTTGGAATCGCATTGATAACTGTTCCAGCAGTTAGTCGAGGAGGAACAGTTAGCCCATTGCGGTAATCACGAATTCGTTGTCCAGCTGCAGGTACATCGACGGTAAGAACTAAGTTTTTAACGCCAGCGCGCTTTGCTCGTTCAACCAGAGCCATGCTGCCTTCGCGGTCCTTCCACATATACAACTGGAACCAGTTGCGACCACCGGGAGCAGATGCAACGACATCTTCAATCGTTGTTGTGCCAAGTGTTGAGAGAGTGAAAGGAATTCCAAATTTCTCAGCAGCGCGTGCACCGGCGATTTCGCCTTCTGTCTGCATCATGCGAGTAAAACCAGTTGGTGCAATACCGAGAGGCATTGCGAAAGTTTCACCAAGAGCGGTGCGAGTTAAATCTGCAGTTGATACATCTTTGAGAATGCTCGGAATGAATTCAAGATCACGATATGCCTGACGTGCGCGCTCAAGACTTACTTCGCTTTCAGCAGAACCATCGGTGTAATCAAATGGGCCTTTAGGTGTCCGCTTCTTTGCGATATCGCGCAGATCCCAGATGGTGTATGCCTTTTCTAGACGGCGCTTCTTGCGGCGCAGAGTAGGCAGAGAGAATTGAAGAAGTGGAGCGAGTTCAGACGGTTTTGGGAACTGACGTTTTACGTTCTTACCCATTAGAGATGACTCTCGGTTAGTTGTTCTTTAGCGCCACTTGGTAGCGAGTGAGAAACCAACTGCAATAAAGCTAAAACCAATAATCATATTCCATGCACCAATTCCAGGAATTGGATAGAGAGTCTGGCTTACGTAGAAGACAACGATCCAGAACAAGCCGATAAGGAAGTTAGCGACCATCACAGGTGCGAGCCATGATGGGCTCTCGAGGATCGCTGAATCTTCCTCGATGTGATGCTGTTCTTCGTGAGCGTGCTGCTCTTGAACCTTCTTACGCAATTTCGACTTTGGCATAGGGCCTAGGTTACAGCACAATTACCGCATGGCTCGAATCCTCGTCATCGATAACTATGACTCGTTCGTGTTCAACCTGGTGCAGTACCTGCAGCAGTTGGGCGCCGAATGCACCGTAGTTCGCAACGATGAAGTCGAGGCGAATGAGGCCGCTAAATATGACGGAGTCTTGATCTCTCCAGGACCTGGAACGCCGGATAAAGCAGGCGTCAGTATTGCGATGATTAATTTCTGTGCAGAAAATTCCATTCCTTTATTTGGAGTCTGTCTAGGCCACCAAGCTATCGGCGAAGCATTCGGTGCAACAGTTTCTCGCGCACCTGAATTACTTCACGGAAAAACCTCTCAAGTAATTCACAACGGTGCAGGAGTTCTTGCAACTCTTCCATCACCATTTACTGCAACTCGTTATCACTCACTTGCAGTCGAACGTGACACCGTTCCTGCAGTTCTAGAAATTACTGGATCAACTGAATCCGGTGTTGTGATGTCAATGCGCCACGCCACTCTTCCTATCGAAGGCGTGCAGTTCCATCCTGAATCAGTTTTAACAGAGCACGGACATCTCATGCTTGCTAACTGGCTTGTTAAATGTGGAGATCTTGATGCACCAAAGCGTGCAGTTGGATTATCTCCAGTTGTAGGAAAAGCTATTTAATTAAGGTTGACGATTGATAGTAATCGTCACTGATTTACCAATCGTCTGCGTTGTTCCCGCATCTGGCGCCTGGCGAATAACAACACCAGCAGGTTGCGCAGAGTCGTAGTCATAAAATTCTTTAATCAAGAAACCAGCTTGAATAAGTAAGGTCTTTGCTTGAATCGCTTCGATACCAATCAAGTTTGGAACAGTTACTTCACCACTTGCGATGGTGAGAATTACTGAACTTCCTGCCTCAGTTACCGAACCGACAGCTGGCATTACATCGAGCACAGTTCCTTGAGGTTGATCAGAAGGTGAAGCAATTGTTTGAGAGACCAAGAGACCTACAGAAGTTAGTGCAGAGCGCGCATCAATGAGTGACATACCTATTAGGTCATCAGGAACAATCGCATCTCCCGGACCATCAGAGACAGTGAGAACAACAGAAGAGCCAACCTTTGCTCTGGTTGTCGCAAGAGGAAGCTGGCTTGCTACGCGATCTTTAGGGATCACGCCATCGTGTGCATGCTTGATGGTGACTGAATAATCGGCAAGAAGAGCACGTGCCATCTCTTCGCTAAGTCCGACAACGTTCGGAACCATTGGCCCTGAATTACTTCCGCCGCCGCTCATTAAGAGGCCTGTTACAGAAAGTGCAATGGCGGCGAAGAAAGTTCCGCCGAGGAGAAGAGCTGAACGACGAGAGAAGAGAGGCTTCTTTGCAACCTTTGTTGTGACAACTTCACCGGCGCGAACCTTTGCGATGTCATCGAGCATTGCTTGTGCGCTCTGATATCTATCTTCTGGTTTCTTGGAAAGCGCAACGGCTAGAACAGTTTCAATTCCTTCAGGAAGTTCTGGCTTCAGTGTTCGTACAAGCGGCGCAATGCTTGATGCATGTTGATAGGCAATCGAGACTGGAGTCTCGCCAGTAAACGGTGGTTGCCCTGTTAGAAGCTCGAAGAGTAAGCAACCGGTTGAGTAAATATCGCTACGTGAATCTGCGGGTTCACCGACTGCTTGTTCTGGCGAGAGATATTGCGCAGTGCCAACGACATTCCATGTGCTTGTTAGCGTTGCACCAAGATCATCCATTGCGCGCGCGATTCCAAAGTCCATCACCTTTACATCACCGTTATCGGTAATCATGACGTTGGCAGGTTTGATATCGCGGTGAACGATATGTCGATCGTGTGAATATTCCAGACCAGCAAGAATTCCTTCAGCAATTTCTAGTGCGCGGTTTAGTGGAAGTCGCTCACCTTGATGAATGAGTTCACGAAGCGTGTGTCCAGAGACCAGCTCCATAACAATGTATGGGGCTGGTTCTTCACCAGAGTCATAGACAGCAACAATTGCAGGGTGGTTCAAACCGGCTGCAGCTTTAGCCTCTTTGCGGAAGCGAGATACAAATGCAGGATCTTTAGCTAAATCACTACGGAGAATCTTGATAGCAACTTCACGCGAAAGACGCTGATCTTGAGCGATATAGACATCGGCCATTCCGCCGGTGCCAATCATTTGGCCGAGAAGATAACGGCCGCCAAGCAATGAGTTCATCATTGTGCAGCTCCAATCTTCTCGATGTTATCTGGTTGAACTTCTTCTACAAGATCTGCAATGACGACAGTGACATTATCGGGTGCGCCATTGATATATGTCGCATCGATAAGTGCGCCCACCGCTTCATCACGATCCTTGCCCTTGATAAGAGATTTGATCTCTTTCTCGGAAAGTACTGAGCTCAAGCCATCGCTACATACTAAGTAGCGATCCTTAACTTTTCCTTCGAATACAGGGAGCGGAAGGTCGAGATTGCCCTCGCCCATCAATACCTGTGTGAGTACAGACCTTTGCGGGTGTGTGGCGACATCAGATTGGCTGATTGCGCCTTGGTTAAGCAACTCTTGAATAACAGTGTGATCAACGCTGAGTTGGTCTAATGAATTTCCGCGCAATCTGTAGGCACGTGAATCTCCGATGTGCAGCAGCGCAACTTCATTATTGCGTAGAAAGAGTGAGGTAAGAGTTGTTCCCATTCCAGATAGTTCTGGACTTTCTTGGACCGCTGCTTTTAACTCTTGATCAATAGTGTGAAAAGAGTTGAGATAGATATCGTCAGAAGATTCAGAATCGACATCAGGGCTTGTAATTACCTTTGATAAATCAGCAAGAGTGGAGATTGCAATCTTTGAAGCAACTTCACCGGCTGCGTGACCACCCATGCCATCGGCAACTGCAACGATGTTGCGAGATGTGAAAGCGCTATCTTCATTGCCGCTGCGGACAAGGCCAACTGCAGATCGCGCAGAAGTAGCGAAGTAGAGCTGGCTCATGCGCATAAGCCTAATCTCTTTGCTACTGTCAGTCTCATGCTTATCTATGCTCACCGCGGTGCTAGCGCTGACTTCCCAGAGCTCACCCTCGCTGCATACGAAGGCGCAGTAGCCCAAGGCGCCGACGGCTTTGAATGTGATGTCCGGCTGACAAAAGATGAGGTGCCGGTTCTTTGGCATAACGCGACGATGCTCGAACGGGCAGGCAACGCTGGGCTGATAGCCGAGATGACACATAAAGAGGTATCGCGCGCATACCCGCAGATTCTCACCCTCGATGAATTTCTTGCATTTGCAGTAAGTAAGAAGAAGGGTGTCTTAATTGAAACTAAGCACCCTGTTATTTCTGGAAACCGAATTGAAGAAGTTGTTGTAGAAAAGATTCACGCAACTAAAGGAATTGAGAAGATTGAAGTGGCAGTCATGTCATTTAGTTGGTTTGCAATTGAAAAGATGAAGAGAATTGATCCAACTATTCATACAACTTTTCTTATGCATAGGAACACTTCATGGTTTCAAGCAAAGCTCTCTTCGTCAGCGTCTATCGGACCCGGTATCAACGAACTTCGTGAAGAACCCATTCGAGCCGAACGCATTAAGAACCTGGGACGCTCGCTTAATGTATGGACTGTCGATGATGATGCCGATATCAAACTCTGCGAGAAGTTAGGCGTCGATATTCTCATCACAAATAAGCCGTCACATGCCCGCGAGGTACTCAGGTATCCTTAACCAGTGAGCGCAGCCGACAGCCAGACATTCGCCTATTTAGGGCCTGTCGGCACATTTACCGAAGCCGCTCTTGCGAAAATTACATGCGATTCTGATGTAAAAGTTCCGTATGCAAATGTCACTGCAGCACTAAATGCAGTACGTAAAGGCGAAGCTGATTTTGCTCTCGTTCCCATTGAAAACTCCGTCGAAGGTGTTGTTGCCCGCACTCTCGATGAATTAGCTATCGGAGATCCACTTACTATCGCTGGCGAAGTTACTTTGCCTGTCACCTTTGCATTTATGATTAAGCCAGGTGCGACAACAATTAACCGCATCGGCACACATCCGCATGCAGAATCACAATGCCGCTCATACATTGCAGCGAAGTACCCACATGCAGAGATTGTTCCTACTAATTCAACATCAGCTGCTGCAGAAGCAGTGAGCAAAGGCGATCTCGATGCAGCAATTGCATCAAATGCAGCTGCTAGCCACTTCGGATTAGAAATTCGCGAAGACAATATTGGTGACAATGCAGGCGCTGTCACGCGATTCATCTGCGCCCAGAAGCCAGGCTGGGTTCCAGAACCAACTGGCCACGACCGCACCTCGATGGCTGTCTTTATCGATATCGATCACGCTGGTGCGCTGCTGGAAATCCTCCAGGTATTTGCCAAGCACGATGTAAACCTGACATTCATCCAGTCACGTCCAACAGGTCGCGAACTTGGTCACTACCATTTCATTATTGATGTCGAAGGCCACATCAGCGATGCTCCAGTCGGAAAATCGATTGAAGAGCTTCGTTCGATCTGCGATGACATTAGATTCCTAGGTTCCTATCCACGAGAGGTGCGTTCATGATTGATATCAAGTTCCTACGCGAGAACCCTGATGTTGTCCGCGCATCTCAAAAGGGCCGCGGCGAAAACGTTGAGCTCGTAGATCAGATCATTGCAATCGATGAAATCAAGCGCGCTGCTGTCTCTGAATTCGAAACTCTGCGCCAAGAGCAGAACGTACTTTCTAAGAGCGTCGGGGCTGCAAAGGGCGATGAAAAGGCCGCACTTCTTGCCAATGCAAAAGAGCTTGCTGACAAGGTAAAGGCTGCGGATGCAAAGCGATCAGAGATTGAAGAGAAGGCAAAGGCGTTATTGCTTCAGCTTTCAAACCTTCTCGATACCGAAGCGCCTATTGGTGGCGAAGAAGATTTCGTAACGATTGAACATATCGGAACGCCACGTGATTTCGCTAAAGATGGCTTCGAACCAAAAGATCACGTCGAGCTCGGTAAGTTGCTTGGTGCAATTGATACCGAGCGCGGTGCCAAGGTTGCCGGTTCACGTTCATACTATTTAACTGGCGTCGGCGCACTTCTTGAATTCGCACTTGTAAATTACGCAATCCAGAGCGCACTCAAGAATGGTTTCTCACCTGTAATTCCTCCAGTGCTGGTAAATCCTGCTGCAATGGAAGGCACTGGCTTCTTAGGCCAGGCAGCTGAAAACGTTTATCGTATTGAAAAAGATGATGTCTACCTTGTCGGTACATCTGAAGTTCCACTTGCTGCGATGCATATGGATGAAATTCTTCCTGCAGATAAATTGCCACTTCGTTACGCCGGTTACTCATCATGTTTCCGTCGCGAGGCTGGTACATATGGCAAGGACACTCGCGGAATCATTCGCGTTCACCAATTCGATAAAGTTGAAATGTTTACCTTCTGCAAGCCAGAAGATGCAAAGGAAGAACATAAGCGTTTGCTGCAGTGGGAGAAAGATTTCCTTACAGCGATGGAGATTCCATTCCGCGTTATCGATGTCGCATCAGGTGATCTCGGATCATCTGCCACACGTAAATTTGATATCGAAGCATGGGTTCCTACACAGGGCGCTTATCGCGAAGTAACAAGTACCTCTAACTGCACCGAATTTCAGGCACGACGCCTCAATATTCGTTACAAGGATTCAGAAGGCACAAAGGCGATTGCAACTCTTAACGGCACTTTGGTCGCCATTCCTCGCATGATTGTTGCGATTCTTGAAAACCATCAGAACGCTGATGGAACAGTCAATGTTCCGGCAGCTCTCCAACCATTCCTTGGAATGAAGAAATTCGAGCTCGTGTGAGCAATAACCAAGAAATTGCACGTCGCCCGAAGTTAATTGCAACGGATCTCGACGGAACAATCGTTGCGCATTACGGAGATATCACTCAGCGCACAATCGATACCTTTAAGAAGGCTCACGCTATGGGCGTTGAGATTTTCTTTGTCACCGGTCGCCCACCACGGTGGATGCCCGAAATCAAAGAAGCTTTTGGTATTGGCAACGCAATCTGTGGAAACGGCGCAATGTTGTACGACCTTCACAACGACAAGGTTCTTGAAGAGTGGTTGATTCCCGTTGATGCACAACTAGAAACGGTTACACGTCTACGTAAAGCAATTCCACAGATTTCATTTGCAGTTGAATCACATAATTACTTCCATCGCGAGAAGGCATACATCCCGCGCTGGGATGTGGGTCTTGATAACGTCGGCGTAGATCAGATTGAAGAGATTATTACTTCACCTGCTCTGAAACTACTTGCACGTTGTTCACAACAAGAACTTTCATCTGATGAAATGCTTGCGATTGCAAGAATTGAACTTGAAGGCGTTGTAACAGTTACGCACTCAAATCCTTCAGATTCACTCCTTGAAATTTCTGCACTCGGTGTCTCTAAAGGTTTAACTCTTGCAAAGATGGCAGAACGACTTGGCATCGATGCAGCTGATTGCGTTTCATTCGGTGATAACCCAAATGATTTCTCAATGCTTCAGTGGTGTGGTCGATCATTTGCAATGGCAGATGGCCACCCTGAAGGACCGCTCCATGCAAAAGGTGTAGCTGGTCCATGTGAAGAAGATGGTGTTGCAATCATCATCGAGCAGTTGCTCGAACTTCCAGCGTAAATTTCCAGACGATTTTTCGAAGTAGCCGATTTCGGGTAATCTCTCCCACGGAGGACTCGCATAGCGGCCGAGTGCACCGGTCTTGAAAACCGGCAAGGGAAACCTTCGTGGGTTCAAATCCCACGTCCTCCGCTCGTAAGGCAAAGCCCGTCTCATCACTGAGGCGGGTTTCGCATTTCCCCGGGTTGTGGCTGACTTCATAAGGCCTATGTGGGTTACCGCCTAGCGACTTTCGGCGTAGAAGCGCACACTTCTCTCATTGCAGTCACAGACTGCGCTTTGAGTTCAGGGGAGCAGATATGTCCGGAGTTTTTTCTCCAACGCGCGCCAAGATTAAAGAGCGCACGCTTCGCACAGATAAGTGGTGGTTAGAACCCGCAGTTACATTCGGCGTTCTCTTCTCATTTGTTATCTATGCGACGTTTAGAGCATTCGAAGGTGCGAATTACTACAAGGATCACTTGATCTCACCTTTCTATTCACCATGTTTATCTGAAGCATGCGTTCCTGAAGCAACAATCTTTGGTTGGACTCCAGTAAGCGCACAAATCTTCAACTTTGCACTTTCACCAGCTCTTATCATTTTGATCTTCCCACTCGGTTTCCGTATGACTTGCTACTACTACCGCAAGGCTTACTACCGTGCTTTCTGGCTCTCACCACCTGCATGTGCGGTTGCAGAACCACATACAAAGTACACAGGCGAAACTCGCGCACCACTTATCTTGCAGAACGCACACCGTTGGTTCTTCTACGCAGGTTTGGTATTTAACGTATTCCTTACTTATGACGCAGTGATTTCATTTAAGAACGTTGAAGGCGAATGGGGACATATGAGCGTTGGTTCACTCGTACTTCTCGTGAGCTCAACTCTTCTCTGGACATATTCATTGTCTTGTCACACATGTCGCCACACAGTTGGTGGACGTCTTAAGCACTTCTCGAAGCACCCAGTTCGTTACAAGCTCTGGACTTTCGTCTCAGCAATGAACCACAAGCACCAGCAGTTTGCTTGGTACTCACTTGCTGGCGTTGCTTTCGCTGATATCTACGTTCGCCAAGTTGCAACTGGCGCCTGGACAAACTTCTACTTCTTCTAAAGGACAAAGACTCATATGAGCTCATTAAATTCGGTTTTGGAAAAACATAAGTACGACGTCCTAGTAATTGGTGCTGGTGGAGCAGGTCTTCGCGCTGCAGTAGAAGCACGTGAAGCTGGTCTTAGCGTTGCAATCATCTGTAAGTCACTCTTCGGCAAGGCCCACACTGTTATGGCAGAAGGTGGCGCAGCTGCTTCGATGGGTAACGTCAATGACAATGACAACTGGATGGTTCACTTCCGCGACACAATGCGCGGCGGAAAATTCCTTAACCACTTCCGTATGGCAGAACTTCACGCCAAGGAAGCACCAGATCGCATCTGGGAACTTGAAACTTGGGGCGCTCTCTTCGATCGCACTAAAGAAGGAAAGATTTCACAACGTAACTTCGGTGGACACGAATATCCACGCCTTGCACACGTTGGTGACCGCACAGGTCTAGAACTTATTCGCACCATGCAGCAGAAGATTGTTGCTCTGCAACAAGCAGATGGCCGCGAGTTCGGTGACATGGAATCAAAGATCAAGGTCTTTGCTGAATGCACCATCACTGAAATTCTTAAAGAGAATGGCAAGATCGCTGGAGCTTACGGTTACTGGCGCGAAACTGGCGAAGAAGTTCTCTTTGAAGCACCAGCGGTTGTTATTGCAACCGGTGGCGTAGGAAAGACTTTCAAGATTACTTCTAACTCTTGGGAAGGTACCGGCGACGGACATGCACTTGCTCTTAAGGCTGGCGCAAATCTCGTTGATATGGAGTTCTTGCAATTCCACCCAACAGGAATGGTCTGGCCACCATCAGTACGCGGAATTCTCGTAACAGAGTCTGTTCGTGGTGAAGGTGGAATCCTGACCAACTCTGAAGGCGAACGCTTTATGTTTAAGTACATCCCAGATGTATTTAAGGATAAGTACGCAGATAACGAAGCAGAAGCAGATCGTTGGTATGAAGATCAGGACAACAACCGTCGTCCACCAGAACTTCTTCCACGTGATGAAGTTGCTCGTGCGATTAACTCAGAAGTTAAGGCAGGACGTGGAACCGAGCATGGTGGAGTATTCCTCGATGTCTCAAAGCGCATCCCAGCTGAAGTTATTAAGAAGCGCCTTCCATCTATGTGGCACCAGTTCTATGAACTTGCCGGCGTAGATATCACCAAGGAAGCGATGGAAGTCGGCCCAACATGTCACTACGTCATGGGCGGTGTTGAAGTAGAGCCAGATACAGCTGCAGCGATCGGAGTTCCAGGACTTTACGCAGCAGGTGAAGTTGCAGGCGGTATGCACGGTTCAAACCGTCTCGGCGGAAACTCACTCACAGACCTTTTGGTATTCGGTCGTCGTGCAGGTGCAGGAGCAGCTGAGTACGTAAAGAGCGCTGGTGCAAACCCTGTCTCTGATTCAACAATTAAGGCAGCAGCCGATCGCATTGAAGCTCCATTTAGTCGCGCGGGCGGAGAGAATTCATATTCACTTCACGCAGAACTTCAGGAAGTTACACATAACCTGGTCGGAATCATCCGCACACGTACTGAGATCGAGGAAGCTATCGCAAAGATTGCCGATATCCGCGCTCGCAGTAAGAACGTGGCAGTTGCTGGTGGACGTAAGTTCAACCCAGGATTCCACTTGGCATTCGACCTCGACAATATGTTGCTCGTCGCTGAATCAACTGCGAAGTCAGCTCTCTTGCGTGAGGAATCACGCGGTGGCCACACTCGCGATGATTTCCCTGGCATGAATAACACATGGCGTCAGGTCAACCACATCTCTTCATTCGATGGCAACCAAGTCAACATCAAGGCACAACCGCTTCCGATGTTGCCTAAGGAGCTCTTCGATCTCTTCGATGTTCACGAACTCGAGAAGTACATGACACCGGAAGAAATTGCGAAAGGCGGTTCCAACTAATGGCGCGCAAACTTAATCTTCGCATCTGGCGAGGAGACTCGACAGACGGTGGTCTTAAAGATGTACAGGTTGATGTCAACGAGGGCGAAGTTGTTCTCGATGTAATTCACCGCGTTCAGGCAACACAGATGGGCGACCTAGCAGTTCGTTGGAACTGTAAAGCTGGCAAGTGTGGATCTTGTTCTATGGAGATCAACGGAAAGCCACGTCTAGCTTGTATGACACAGGTTGCTTCATTTGATGAGAATGAAACTATTACCGTTACTCCACTTCGCGCATTCCCAGTAATTAAGGATCTCGTCACAGACGTATCTTTCAATTACAAGAAGGCGATGGAAATCCCTGCATACGAACATCCAAAGGAGCTCGCTCCTGGTGAAGCACGTATGGAACAGATCGATGTCGAGCGCAGCCAAGAGTTCCGTAAGTGCATCGAATGCTTCTTGTGTCAGAACACATGTCACGTTATCCGCGATCACGAAGAGAATAAGAAGTCATTTGCTGGCCCACGATTCTTTATTCGCATCGCAGAGCTTGATATGCACCCACTCGATAAGCTCAAGAACCGTAAGCGCACAGCACAAGAAGAGCATGGTCTCGGAATGTGTAACATCACAAAGTGCTGTACTGAAGTTTGCCCAGAGCACATCAAGATCACCGATAACGCAATCATTCCTATGAAGGAGCGCGTTGTTGATATTAAGTACGATCCAGCTCGTATGTTCGCGGGCATTTTGAAGCGAGAAAAGCGCAACTAATGTTGCTCGTTAGGTGGGCTGTACTCGCATTCTCAATGTGGATTGCGACGCTAGTCGTACCTGGCATTACCGTCGATGGCGGCGTAACTACTTATTTATGGGTTGCGCTGCTCTTCGGGCTCATTAACAGCTTCTTCGGTTCGATTATCAAAGTGCTTACTTTTCCAGTTTCCATCGTAACTTTTGGTCTCTTCCTCTTTGTCGTGAACGCAGCGATGTTGTCGCTAACTGCGCGATGGAGCGAAAAACTTGAAGTCACTGGTTTCTGGTCCGCACTCTTTGCATCGCTGATCATCAGCGTCATTACAACTCTCTTTAAATCTACAAAGAAGCTGGCTTAACTCTGAAAGCGGTCTGGCTCGTCTCGCTGGGCGGAGTTCTGGGAACCCTCACTCGTTACGCGCTATCGCTTCTCATTCCATCAAATGGCTTAGGCACTCTTACTGCAAACATCATTGCGGTTGCCCTCGCCATGGTCTTAATGGTCTTCATGGAACGCCGCGGAATCACTGAACTGCGCTACCTACTTCTTCCAGGTTTCTGCGGCGGGCTTTCTACATTCTCGGCAGTTACCTATGAAGCGGTTGCACCTGGTGAAGCAGGGCTCGCATTCCTCTTCTTCAACCTTTTCTCATCTCTCTTTGTTGTAGTTCTTGCACTCAAATTGGCCCGTAAATACATCAAGGTGCACGGATGAATACATTCTTAGTAATTCTCGGCGCTGCGATAGGCGCACCAGCGCGCTTTTTGGTCGATCAATACTTTAGGAAATTTACTGAAAAACCTGTTGGAACCTTTGTAGTCAATATTGCAGGCTCGTTTCTCATCGGTCTTACATACAGTTCGACAGAACATTGGCATGATTTTCTAGCGATTGGCTTTGCGGGCGCATTTACAACTTGGTCGACATTTATCATCGATATCTTCTTAGGTTATGAACTTAAGAAGTATAAAGTTGTTGCAGTGAACTTAGTTGCATCACTCGTATTCGGCTTACTTGCCGCTTACGGTGGATTTTTACTTGCTTCCTGATTCTTACCAAGGATAATCAAAGACCACGATTTGGCCGTCGACTTCTTTTACTTCATAAGACTTCAATTTTGTGAGCGCGGGACCTGCAGTTGGTGATCCCGTTAATGGATCGAACTCCGCACCATGACATGGGCAGATCAGCGTCTTCGCTTTGAAGTCGATTCCGCAACCATTGTGAGTGCATGTCGTATCAAAAGCGATGAGACCGCTCGAGGTTCGTGTAATTACATATGACTTGCCTTTAGTCATGATTTTGCTCTCGCCCACCGAGATAGAAGAAGCGGAACCTAGAGCGATATCTTCCATCACCAATGGTTTCTTTGTGGGGCTAGATGATGGTGAAGGGCTGGGCGTTGAAGTTGGCGTCTGTGTAACTTTTGCAGGAATCAGTACACCTTTATCCCAGACCAGCTTTTTACCTTGCTTGATGCAGGTGTACTTCTTGCCTCTCCACACAATTGTTTGGCCCAGTTTTGTTGGTTTGAGAGTGGGGCCGGTTGCGGCAAATGCGCTCGGTATTAAGGCAGAGATAAGAGAAATGCCAAGACTAATCACAACAGAACGGCGAGTATTCATGTCGTAAATCGTAAGTGAACAGAAAGGAAATAGAAACGAGAACTTGAAGAGTTTAGTTTGTAGTAGATAACAGTTCACCTTCCATTCGCCGGAAATAAGCCTTCGCAAGATTCACTTCAACCAAGGATCAACTTCCAACCAAGGAGAACAAATGATTTTGAAGAAGACTTTCGCTGTAATCGCAGCGGGCGCAGCAGTAATTTCACTGTCTGCAGCTTCATGGCCAACAGATAAGCCAATTTACGTTATTTCAAAGAGCCCAGCAGTATCGATTACACCAATCGCTACAACAGGCGATGTAATCTCCGGAACAATCGTTCGCGGTATTCCAGACGGAATGGGTGCATACTCAAACGGCAAGGGCGGTTTCACACTGCTCTCAGTTCACGAAGTATCTACAACAGACAAGCTTTCAGCACTCAGCGCTTCTACAGAGAAGAACTGGGGAACATCAATCACCAAGTTCAACTACAGCCCATCAGCAAAGACGATTACATCTGCTGAGAACTTGATCAAAGAAATTCAGTACTGGAACTACAAGACAGGCTCATACTCAGCTACACCAATTGGTGGAGAACCAACAGGTATCGCAGCAGGAACATTCGGATACGGCATCAGCCGATTCTGCTCAGCCTCTTACACAGCAGCTGGCGCATTCATCTATAACGGTGTCGGCTATGCAGGCGGCCTCTTCACAACTGGTGAAGAAACTGGCGATTCATCTCGCGCATTCGCATTCGATGTTGATGGCAACGGATGGCAGCTTCCACGTCTTGGAATGACTTCTTTCGAGAATGCAATCCCAAGCGCAAAGCCAGGAGTGAACACAGTTGTTATGGCAAACGAAGATGGATCTGCATCAGATAGCCAGGTTTACATGTACCTCGGCAAGAAGCAGAGCACAGGTTCAACAGTTGAAAAGGCAGGCCTTACAAATGGTGACCTTTACGTCCTTAACGTTCCAACCGCTGCTTCAGATAACGTCTTCCGCACAACTTATGCAAAGTCAACACCAGTTGCTGCAGAGTTTAAGAAGATTGACTGGAACCAGGGAGTTGTTGAATACGCCAAGAGCGCACGTGATGCAGGAACAGAATTCGCTCGTGTTGAAGATGGCGAATTCGATCCAAACAATCCAAACGTTTATTACTTCCTTACAACTGAATCAAATAAGGATCCAGTTGCAACAAAAGAGAACCCAGCACTTCCAGGCGTCTCACGCGATGGTGGAGCTCTATGGCGCTTCACATTTAAGGATGTTCAGAACCCACTTCTAGGTGGAAATCTTGAGCTTCTCCTCAACGGTGGCGAAGATCTATACCTTTCAAAGCCTGACAACATGACCATCACGAAGAATGGTGTAGTCCTTATTCAGGAAGATCCAGGTAATAACACAGCACTGGCTCGTGTCGTTGCTTACCGCATTAAGGATGCAAAGATGGCTGTGGTTGCACAAGTTGATCCACAGTACTTCACGACTACAGGTGCAAAGTTTATGACTCAGGATGAAGAATTGTCCGGAATTATTGAGGTCACTGAGTTCCTTGCTAAGAGTGGAGATACAAATACTTATCTTGCATTCAATGCTCAGATTCACACACTCGGCGGAGTTACATCTGTCGATGCAGGCGCCAAGGCGCTTCAGCCAGCACGCCCAGATTTAGCAAAGCGTTCTGCATCTAAGAAGGCGATGCTCAATAAGGGTGCAATCGAAGGTGGTCAGTACTACGTAATGACTATCACTGATTGGAATACCGTTTTTGCTTCATAGCTTGTAACGGGACACAGAAAGCGGGCGGCCTTGAGGGAGGACGCCCGCTTTTTGTTGCCTAAAACTACTTACCTAAAATCCCCTGCATCCACTTTTCGATTTCGTCAGGATGACGCGGAATATTCTCAGAGATATTGCGGCAACCATCTGCGGTAACAACAACATCGTCTTCAATTCGAATACCAATACCTCTGTACTCCGGAGCGAAGAGTTCATCATCAGGTTGGATGTAAAGACCTGGTTCGACGGTCAGAACCATTCCTTCGCGAAGAGGCGCATCGAGATACTGCTCCTTACGAGCTTGTGCGCAGTCGTGAACATCAAGACCTAAGTGATGGCTTACTCCGTGCAAAGTCCAACGGCGATGCAATCCGATTTCAGGCTTCATTGATTCTTCTGCCGAAACTGTCAGTACTCCCATATCTGCCAAGCCCTTAGCTAATACTTCTTGGCACGCCTTGTTGATCTCAGAGAAGAGAACCCCTGGCTTAATGGCAGCAAAGCCAGCTAATTGAGACTCATAAACCAGCATATAAAGCGCTCTTTGAGCAGGTGAGAACTTTCCATCAACGGGCAAAGTGCGAGTGATATCTGCGGTGTAGAAGGATTCAACTTCAACGCCAGCATCGACAAGTACTAGTTCGCCGCGACGAACATCTCCATCGTTGCGGATCCAGTGCAATACACATGCGTGTGATCCTGCGCCAACAATGGTGTTGTAGCCAAGATCATTGCCCAAGATTCGTGCGCGACCATAGAAAGCACCATCAAGAACGCGTTCACCACGGGGGGTTTCAACAGCTGCCGGCATTGCATGGATGACATCGTTAAATCCGAGTGCGGTTGCATCAACTGCCGCCTGCATCTCGCGAAGTTCGTATTCATCCTTACAGAGGCGCTGTTCTGATACGAAAGTTGCGAATTCATCTTCGCGATCGTGCTTCTTAACCTTTGGGTCCACTGCAGGATCTACGTTGCGAAGAGTGAGCGTCTCTTTTCCATCAGCCAAGAGCGCTTCAAGCTCATTGAGATGACGAGTATTGATTTGGTAGCGAGCCTGAGCTTCATCCAGTGTGAAGCGACGGCCAACCCAGAGTTCGCCGTACTTTGCATCGCGATAGAAAGCATCGGTATCGCGAGTAGAGCGAGGGTTCATATAGAGATAGGTAATGTGTGAATCACCAGATGGCTCGAGAACGAGAACCGCGTCGGCTGTAGCATCTGCGCCTTGTACGCCGCTGTAATAAACGTAAGCGCTGTGAGGACGGTAGTTGTAATCAGAGTCGTTGGCGCGAACTTTAAATCCGCCAGCCGGGAGAACGAGACGAATTCCCTTGTATGCCGCAGATAAAACCTGGCGGCGAGAGTATGCATATGTAACAACTTCGAGAGGTTCGATGTTGCTCAGATCAGATGGCGCCCATCCTGACTTCATGAAGTTCGAGAAGAGCTCTGATGGCGCTTGGTCGTGAATACGCTTTGGCTTATCTGTCGTAACGTCTGCATTTTCGTTATTCATATTTCAATCTTACGCTTATAAATCTCACATTTGTAGGGTCTGCAAGGGTGAATATCCCTTGATAGCCTTGCGAAATGCCTTCAATCTTTGAGACAGATGCAGCGCTCGACAAGCTCGCAACAACAGCCATTACTCGCACCAAAGAGTTAATGGAGCAGTCAGATAAGTTGCGTGACCGCCGCGAGAAAGCTAACCGCAAGCGCGTTGCCCGCCTCTTTAAAGATCCAAAGGCAATCGAGGCAACAATTACTTTGACTGATGAAGTTATGCGTATTTCTTCAGTTAAATCTTCTTCACGCATCTTCCGTCGCGCAGCCAAGAAAGCGAGCATCACCGGCTTCGGTCCACTTAATGGAATTGGTCTTCATGCAATCGGAATTATTTCGAATGTACTGCCAACTCCTGTAGTTGCAGCTGTCCACCAGCGCGTGCGTGCACTTTCTAAAGATTTAATCCTTGCTTCTGAAGCAGAGAAACTTTCGAAGCATCTTGGCAAGCGCACCGAAAAAGGAATTTCACTCAACATCAACGTATTAGGTGAAGCTGTTCTTGGTGACCACGAAGCAGAACTTCGCTTCCAATCTATTCTCGAAATGATGCGCCGCCCTGAAGTTAATTACATTTCGGTAAAGCTTTCATCCATTGTTGCTCAGCTCATCATCATTGATGTCGAAGGTTCAATTACTCGAGTCTCTGAAAAGATGCGCATTCTCTATCGTGAAGCAATCCAGCACGGTGTATTCGTAAACCTGGATATGGAGGAGTACCGCGATCTTCCAATGACAGTGGCCGCTTTTATGCGCGTGCTTGATGAACCGGAATTTAAATCTATGAAGGCCGGAATCGTTCTACAGGCGTACCTTCCCGAATCCCATAAGTTCTTTGCTCAGCTGGTTGATTGGGCAAAGGCGCGTTATGCGCGCAGCGGAGGCACCATCAAGGTTCGCCTCGTTAAGGGTGCAAACCTTGCGATGGAGCGCGCAGAAGCCGAACTTCATGGCTGGAGCTCTGCCCCATATCGCTCAAAGTCAGATGTAGACGCCTCTTATGTGCGTCTCGTAGATGCCGCACTTCGCCCAGAACATTCAAAGGCCGTGCGAATCGGTATCGCTTCACACAACTTATTCCACATGACATGGGCACTTGAAGTCGCGAAGTCTCGTGGAGTTGTTGATCAGATTGATATTGAAATGCTGGAAGGTATGGCAAATGCCGAAGCACTCGCTGTTACTCGTGCAGGTCAACCAGTTCTTTTGTATGCGCCAGTAACTCGTAAGGATGATTTCGCTGCAGCGGTTGCATATCTTGTGCGTCGTCTTGATGAAAATACATCAGATGAGAACTACTTAAAGGCAGCATTTGAAATCTCAAAGAACCCTGCAAAGTTTAAAGAGCAGGAAGAGCGCTTCCTTAAGTCAATTGCAGAGCGCCACACAATTACTACTGAATCGCTGCGCCACATTGAACATGCGATGACAACCGGCACCACATTTGAAAATGAGCGCAACGCTGATCCAACTGAGCCTGAATTTATCGCGGCTGTCTCAAATGCAATCAAGAAGGTTCGCGCCATCAAGGACCAAGAGATTCCATTGGTCATTAACGGCAAAGAGATTTTCACTAAAGAACAAGAAGAAGGGACTGATCCTTCGGATAATGGCAAGGTTTGGTATCACTACTCAGTTGGTTCCGCTAAAGATGTAGATACCGCAATTGAAACTGCAAAGAAAGCTCAGGACAAGTGGAGCGGTTTAACAATCGAAGAGCGCACTGCAATTCTCTTTAAAGCTGCTGAGGTAATGCAGAAAGCAACTACCGAAACCATCGCAGTCATGTCACGCGATGCCGGAAAGACAGTGGCAGAAGCTGATCCAGAAGTTGCTGAAGCGATCGACTTTGCACGCTTCTACGCAACAACAGCACAGAACTTCGGTGAATCAACGCCTCTTGGAACCATTCTTGTTGTTCCACCATGGAACTTCCCTTATGCAATTCCAATGGGTGGAGTCTGCGCCGCACTTGCGGCTGGCAACACGGTGATCTTGAAACCAGCGCCAGAGACTGTTGCTACAGCCTGGGAGATCGTCAGCCACCTATGGGCAGGCGGAGTTCCTCAGGATGTATTGCAGTTCTTGCCTATGCGCGATGATGAGAATGGAAAGTATCTCGTGACCAACCCAGGCATGGATGGTCTGATTCTGACTGGCTCATTCGATACTGCAGCGCTCTTTACTTCATGGCGCCCAGAGATCAATTTGATGGCAGAAACTAGCGGAAAGAATGCTGTTCTTATCTCGGCGTGCGCAGATATCGATGCTGCAGTTAAGGACCTCGTTCAATCAGCATTTGGCCACGCAGGACAGAAATGTTCAGCAGCTTCAATTGCAATCGTTGATACCCATATCTACAACGACCCGGCATTCGTTCGCCAGCTCAAAGATGCTGTCGAATCACTTCATGTTGGAGCAGGGTGGGATTTCTCAACAACTGTTGGACCAATCATTCGTCCATCCGAGAATGCACTCACTCGCGCACTCACACAACTTGATGCCGGTGAAACATGGTTGGTTGAACCAAAGCAACTCGATGATGCAGGTTTGATGTGGCGTCCAGGTGTAAAGCTTGGTGTGCAGGCTAAGTCTTGGTCACATCGCAACGAATGGTTTGGTCCAGTTCTTGCGGTAATCGAAGCACCTGATTTCGATACAGCGATCAATTGGCAGAACGAAACAGATTTCGGTCTTACTGCAGGCATTCAATCTCTCGACGAAAAAGAGTGCGAAGAGTGGATCAATCGCATTGAAGCAGGAAACCTTTACGTAAACCGCGGAATCACTGGCGCAATTGTTAACCGCCAGCCATTTGGTGGTTGGAAGCGTTCCGCAGTTGGCCCCAATGCAAAAGCAGGCGGACTTAACTACGTAAACACACTTCGCAACTGGCCGCGAGTTACAAACCTCGAAGCAGCTATCTACGGCGTTAATACGTGGTGGGCAAAGGTTGGGTCACAAGCGATTGATCGCAGCGGCCTAATTGTTGAGAAGAACTTCCAGCGCTATCGCCGTTATTTGGCGCCTATTGTGGTTGTTGTAGATGAATCAACTACTCAGGCCGAAAAGTCACTTATTCACCACATCGCCGAGACAACGGGTGCAAATGTCATCTTCACAACCGACCTTGGTGATGTTAAAGAAAAGTACTCACGCGTTCGCTGGCTTGCATCAAGTAAGCCACCGATCCTTGAAGAGATGGATAACGGAATCTCAGTCGACCATCGTCCTATTGCACAACGTGGAGATATCGAAACTCCGCGCTGGTTGCTCGAACAGTCCGTTGCGATTACATATCACCGCTACGGAAATCCAAACGGTGGACCAAAGCCAGCCTGCAGCGGTTTGAAATAACCATGCAGAACTGGAGCAAGAACGTTGATTTCAACGATCGAGGTTACTTGCAGCCAGAGTCACTCGCTGAGTTACAAGAGGTAGTGCGCAGTACTGCAAAGTTGCGCGCACGTGGCACTGCCCATTGCTTCAATGAGATTGCGAATACAAGCAGCTACGCAATTAATCTTTCGAAGATGCCTCAGACTATTGAGATTAACCCTGAATCAAACTCGGTCACCGTTGCTGCTGGATTGAAGTACGGCGAACTTGCGCCCGTTCTTCACCAACAAGGATGGGCGCTTAATAATCTCGCATCTCTTCCACACATATCTATTGTTGGCTCGATTTCTACGGGCACTCATGGGTCAGGAATAAAGAATCAGAACTTGGCCAACCAAGTGCTTTCCATAGACCTAGTAACTGCCGAAGGCGAACTTCGCCATATTGATCGTACAAACCCAGCATTTAACGCACTCGTTGTAGGTCTTGGCCTCGGTGGAATTGTTTATCAGTACGAGTTAAAGATTGAACCAACATTTGAAATCCGGCAGGTGATTTATCCAGAGATACCTCTTGATGTTCTGCAACGTGGCTTTGATCAGATTATGGGCACCGCCTACAGCGTCAGCTACTTCACTAATTGGGATAGCGATCAGGTTGGAAATCTCTGGTGCAAATTCCGCGATAGTGAAGTAATTCCAGAAAGCATTGGCGGAAGTGCAAAGGCTGATAAGAAATATCACCCAATCCCTTCTGTTGATCCTGTTGCATGTACCGATCAACTTGGCGAACCTGGTTACTGGCATGAGCGCTTATCTCACTTCAAACTCGATTTCACTCCAAGTGTTGGTGAAGAGATTCAGACAGAGTTCTTTGTCGATCGCAAAGATGCAGCTGCTGCAATTGAGGCCGTAAGTAAGTTAGGTGCAGAAATCTCTCCACTCTTATGGATTACTGAACTTCGCACAATTGCCGCAGATGATCTTTGGCTCACTGGCGCATATCAGCGAGATACCTTGGCAATTCACTTCACTTGGAAGAAAGATGATGCAATTTACCCAGTGATTGAAAAAGTTGAAGCAGCTCTTCGACCATTTAATTACCGTCCTCATTGGGGCAAGGTATTTACAGCCGATGCTCGATATCTAAAGAGCGTCTATCCAAAGATGAGCGAATTCAAAGCCCTCGTCGAAGCGCTTGACCCCACCAAGAAGTTTGAAAATTCATTCACCCGCCGTTTCCTCGCATAATTTCCGAGGGTGAACCGCCCCATCGTTCGCGGTAGACTTCACCTGCAACTCGGAGACGTCGCATAGCCCGGTCGAGTGCGCCTCACTGCTAACGAGGTAAGGGGTTAAACCCTTCAGGAGTTCAAATCTCCTCGTCTCCGCTCTATTTTCACAATTGTTCCTTTCTATGGGAAATCTCAGCCTGTATCTATACCCTCCCTCGAATGAAAAGAAAACATCTAGCATTTATTGCCACTTCATCGGCATTCGTTCTCTTTGGTGCTGGTGCACTCACCACTCAAGCTCTCATGACCTCGCGCATAGAAAAACGAATCAATACCGAGTTACCTAAAGCTTCAGACATAACTGCTTCAGTTCCACTGGTTGATATGCCACAGAATCTCACTTCAGATTCAATCAAGTCTGCAGAGATCAATATCGGTAGTTATTCACTTAAAGGCAGCAAGGTGGAATCTTCAATTGCAATCTCGGCAAACAACATCAGTAAATCGAAGCCAACTCTCGTGGGCTCGTTGAATGTAACAGCAACTATTCCTGCTGCGACCATTATCAAATCAGCAGAGTTTGAAAATGCAGAAATTGTTGGAAATGCTCTGCAAGTTTCCGTTGGAGCAAGTGGCCTAGGCAAAGCCCTACTAACGCCGAAATTCTCAAATAATGCAATCTATTTTCAACTTCAGAGCATCTCAATTTTAGGTAATCCGATTCCTTCTTCATCTCTTCCGGCAGATATACAGAATCAAATCAAGAGCAAGAGCATTCGCGAATTAAGCGTTCCGAAGGGGTTGAAATTGAAGTCGGTTTCCTTGAGCTCTAAAGGGCTTTCAGTTAATCTACAAGGAAGCAATATCCAACTCGGCAAGCTCGGCTCAACGCTCTAGGAGGAATCATGAGATTAGATTTCCAGAGAATTCTTCCCAAGGATCCAACTCGGTACTCCGGATATCGAGCTATTCGAGTTATCTTGGCAATCTTTTTGATTGCAGTAGTAGGGCGAAGCACAATCCACCTAGTCGCATCTGATGGGGGAGCAAATAGCATCGCAGGCATTGATGTATCAGTCGCAGGTGGAGACAACATCATCGCCATTTTCCATCAATGGGGCGCAACACAATTACTTCTTGCTCTATTTCTTGTTCTTCTCTTTTTTCGCTATCCGGGTCTGACTCCACTAATTTTGCTAAGTCTTGCGATGGATCCTGTTCTACGAGCCATAGCAGGGCAGTTCAAGTCGGTCACAGCCGAGGGCACACCACCGGGTGAGAGCTTAAATTGGGTTGCTTTTTACTTTATCTCGGCTCTCTTTATCGCTTCATTGGCGGAGAAAAGCTCAAAGAAAGAATAAATCGGCAACATCGAAATGTAATTTACGGGCGATAGCCGTGTTGGGACTCTGAATTCACTTACTTCGAACCATTGATAATCGAAGAGTCCAATACTATTCACCCATGCCTCAATACAAAGTAGCAATCGTCGGTGCAGGACCAGCCGGTTACTTTGCGGCGCAAGCGTTACAGAATCTTCAGACCGAGGAACTGCAATTCTCCATCGACATGATTGAACGCCTTCCAACTCCTTGGGGCTTAGTTCGTAGCGGTGTTGCACCGGATCATCCAAAGATTAAGACGGTCGCAAAAGTATTTGAAAAAGTTGCGAATGAACCTAACTTCAGACTCTTTGCCAACGTTGAACTTGGTAGCGACTTAACTATTGAGCAACTGAAAGAGAAGTACGACGCAGTCGTTATTGCAACTGGTTCTGCTCTCGGTAAGAAGCTTGGAATTCCGGGTGAGGATCTTCCTGGGTCTATGTCTGCAGCGACTTTTGTGCCTTGGTATAACGCACACCCAGATTTCAAAGATGAATCAATTGATTTAAGTACAGATACAGCAGTTGTTATTGGTGCTGGAAACGTTGCTATGGACGTCGCTCGCATGTTGGCACTTGAACCGAGTGAACTAGATCCAACAGATACGGCCGATCACGCCATTGATGCGCTGAAGCAGAGCGCAGTTCGCAACGTCATTATCAGCGCACGCCGTGGACCTGAGCATGCGGCATTTACTTCCCCTGAACTACGCGAACTGCCAAAGCTAGAACACACCAACGTTGTGATGGAGAAGGCAGATATTGATGCTGCACTTGTGCGTGCAGGAGATGCTCCGGAAAAAGATGTGAAGAGCAATCTCGATGCGATGCTCCTTATCTCTGAAAAGGAAGCCACCAGCCACGAACGTACGATGAAGTTCCAGTTCTTGGCCACACCTTTAGAAATTAAGGGCGATGACCGCGTTGAAGAGGTTGTATTCCAGAAGACCGGAAGCGATGAGACATTTAGCGTTAAGTGCGGATTAGTCATTACAGCTATTGGCTATGAGGCTGCATCCCTTGAAGGTATTCCTTATGAAAAGGGCAAGGTCGTCAATACCGATGGCCGAGTAAATGAAAATGTCTATGTGGTTGGTTGGGCAAAGCGCGGACCTTCAGGGGTTATCGGCACAAATAAGTCAGATGCAGCCGATGTTATGAAGCTTCTGGTTGAAGATCTTGGAACGCCTAAGAACTCAGGTGATGTCACTGATGTAATTACACATAACAGTGTTGTAACTCAGCAGCATTGGCAGGCAATTAATGAAGCTGAAGTAGCTGCGGGTGAACCAGTTGGAAAGCCGCGTCGTAAATCAGTTGCGCGTGAAGATTTGTTGAAGCACGCAGGGCTCTAGAAGTTTTCATCATTCGTTAACCTACATTTAATCCTCAATCCCCTTTGTATCCTTGCTATTGGCGTTTCATATTGCCATGAAACCCTCAACCATATTTAAGTCTGCTTTTTCATTTCTTCTCGCAAGCGCGTTAGTCGCGGCAACTGGGCTTGCGATGGCTCCAAGCGCGCATTCCGCTACATATTCGCTTCCAAATTCACCAACAGCGGTGACTTCATATCTTGGATCTAGCGGAGTCGTCGTTCGCTGGACTCCTGGTGCTGATGTTGAGCCTGGAGTAACTGGTTTTGTTGTGTCAGCTGGAGCTGGTTCATGCCCAATATTTGTTCCCGTTAAGGCAAACAATGTTGTGACCATGCCAGTAGTTATCGGTCAACCAGCCGGCACACCTGTTGTGCAGGCAGTCAATGAATATGGTTTTTCACAGCCAAAAGCTTCAACCAAGTCGTACACCGCTGCACAACTTGCGACAGTGGCTTCTCCTACAAACAAAGCCGTGCAAGTCCTTCAGTTAAGTGATCTACACGGAGCCATTGAAGTTGGCACTTCATTCGGGGCGGCACTACTTGCAAGCAATTGGGAAGCTGATCGCAAAGCAAACGTAGCAACCATCGCTCTTTCATCTGGAGACAATATTGGCGCTGCGCCTCCGATTTCCACAGAATTTGAAGAAGTTCCTACCATCGAAACACTTAATGCAATAAAGCTAGATGTTTCAATTCCTGGTAACCATGAACATGATCGCAATTTAGATCACCTCAACAAGATGATTGGCATCTCAAACTTCCAGTGGGTTGTATCTAACTATGACGCAGAATCACTTGCAGTTCTGAAATCTGGCACCAAGGCGATGAAGAACTTCACAATCATCGAACGTGGTGGTGTGAAAGTCGGCGTAGTTGGTTCAAATACTCCTGAAACGATCGAACAGGTATTCCCAGGGAACCTCGATTACAAGACTTCCGCAGGTGAAAAGAAGACCATCACAATTAACCCGGGCGTCTCTGGCGTAAATAAGGCGATTACAGAGGCTAAGGCTGCTGGCGCTGAGATTGTTATTGCTCTCCTTCACCAAGGTTGGCTACAAAATGCTGATGGAACTGCGAAGGGTCAGCTCAATGAGTTGGCTGCGCAAATTAAGGGAGCAGCCGCAATCTACGGTGGACATAGCCACCAGACATTCGCTTCTGTCACTCCTGGAACAATTCGAACAACTCCAGTCGTTCTAGGTCAAACTCGAAATGCGGGTGTTGAGTACACACGCACTCAAATTTGTATCAAGCGAGAAAAGGTAGTTGGCCAATCCATTCAGCATGTATTGAAAGCCGCTGCACCAACCATCAATACAGGCGTGGTTAGCACAGTAACAACTCAGGATGTTGCGGCTGCTGCAATGGTAAAGAGCTACAAGGATCAACTAACAGCAAAGCTTGATGTGAAGATTGGAACTGTCTCAGGTGTCTTCCCACGCGGTGGATCTCCTGCGGTAGAACGATCAGGAGAAACTCCAATGGGTAATTACATTGCAGATCTCATGCGAGCAAAGTACAAGACAGATTTCGCGGTTCAAAATGGTGGTGGAATTCGCGATACCTTCCCTGCAAAGACTTACATTCCTGCAAATACTTCACTTGTGCGCACTGGGACAGGGGCGCTTGATGTGACGTTAGGTGATGCATTCACAGTCTTCCCATTCGGAAATCAGATTGCTACATCAGTAGTAACTGGTGAAAACCTATGGAAGGCGCTTGAAAATGGAGTCGGAGGAAACTACCCAGGTGATGGACGTTTCCCACAGATTTCAGGTTTCAAGTTCAGCTTCGATTCAACAAAGCCGGCTGGTAGCCGAATTGTCGAAGTCACGAAGCTAGATGGAACTGCAATTCCTAAGGATGGAAAGCAATACACAATCACAACGCTCGATTTCGTTATTTATGGCGGAGATGGTTATGTGAATGTGTTCTCACCAGACCAGGCAAAGGTTCAGGGTGCACTCCTTGACCTCTTTGTTGATGCCCTCAAGGCAGATCTCGCTGCTGGAAAAGTAACGCAAGTTCCTGCAGCAGATGGCCGCATTAAGAAGGTTGCTTAACTGCTCAATCACTTAAGAAAGAAGGCGCTCACTGAGGTGGGCGCCTTCTTTTTTGATGGCGCGCTGTCATTACGAAAGCGGCTTAATAATTCCTAGTTGCTCGCGGAAACCGAGTGAATCCCAAGCGTCAAATCCATCAAGTACAACGCCATCTTTTATGGTGTCGATAGAAACTCCATCAACTGCAATCTTTGCACCCGATGCTGCCTTACCTAAATATTCAGCGCCAGTATGTGTTCCTGTCAGGTGCCAGCGAGTTACAACGCGATCGCCTTCGGCGATGATTTCACGGACATCGAAGTGAAGATCAGGAAATGCTGCATGCCACTTCTTCCACTGTTCGCGGAATGATTCACGACCTACGCCAAACTTTGGGTCATTTCCCGCAGCATCGAGTGCGATAAATCGATCAATTGCCGATTCATCTTTCTGATTCCAGATTTGTTCAAAGAAATCAGCTGCAGCTTGGCGATTCTCTTCTAGTGAACTCATGAGGCAACCACGCTGATTTCTGAAGTTTTATATTCAAGAATGTGGGCTTTCTTTCCAACTGCGATTTCACCAACGGCATGTAGGCCCAGAGTCTTTGCAGGAAGTGTCGATGCGGCAAAGACGCAGTCTGCGATGTTGTTATTGGCGGCAAGGAGATTGATAAAGGCGCGATTCATAGTGAGCGTGCTTCCTGCGAGAGAGTGATTTGAGGTAAGGCGAGCGACGCCATCAACGACAACTACTTCGAGCGAACCGATTGAGTAGCTTCCATCTGCGCCACCTGCTGCCGACATGGAATCTGTAATCAAGATGGTTCGCTTATCGCCCGATGCAAGAACCTCTTTGAGAATCTCTTCAGATACGTGGATTCCATCGAGAATCATTTCAAGTGGGATTCTCTTCTCGGCAAGTGAAGCCTCAGCGATTGTTGTGCCACCGGCTGTTGGCTTAGGCATTCCATTGCTGAAGTGGGTAATCAGCTTTGCACCTGCTGCAAATGCAGCTTTTGTAGTTGCCGCATCTGCCTGTGAATGGCCAAGTGCCACCGTGACTCCACGAGAAGTCAGATACTCAATCGCTTCAATGCCGCCATCGAGTTCAGGGGCAAGGGTCATCATTGAGATTGCACCTTGACCGGCATCGAGAAGAGCTGAGAGTTCATCGATCTTTGGTGAGCGCAATAAAGATGGTTCGTGTGCACCGCAGCGCGCATGTGAAAGATATGGACCCTCGAGGTGGATTCCTTCAAAGACGCCAGCATTGACCATCGGAACTAAGCGCAGAATCTGCTCTTCGAGAACCCCGACAGGTTCGGTGACGAGGGATGCAATATGAGTAGTTGTTCCGTGCGTTAAGTGAACATTGCGAGCAGCGGCAACATTTTCAGGGGAGAGATCAGAGAAGTAGAAACCAGCGCCGCCATGAGAGTGAATATCAACAAAGCCAGGAATTAGCGTTCCGGTGTGGTTTGAATCGGGAGTTTCCGCGCAGTTAAGAGTGATTGTGGTGATGACACCGTCTGCAGCTTTAATGCAGACCTTTTCTTGCAACTTTCCATCGACAACTGCAGATGAGCCGTGAATATGCATTACTTACCCGCCTTCACGAGATCAAATGCCAACATGGCACAACCAATTGTTCCAGCCTTAGATCCGTAATGTGCAATCTCAAGACGTGGCTTACGTTGGAAGGTAAGTGATGCATCGAGGTAATCTCTAATTGGTTTGAGGAATGTTTCACCTGCATTGGAAAGTCCGCCACCGAAGACGATTACTTCAGGTGCAAGAATTGTGATCAGCGATTCGCAAGCACGAGCCATTGCAGCTGTTGCATCGCTCCAAACGTTTGTTGCTACAGCATCGCCTGCGATAACAAGCTTGAAAATCTCTTCTGTTGTTGTTCCAGTTTTTCCTGATTGAGCTTCGTAGGCTTTACTAATTGCAAGTGTTGATGATGCAGCTTCTAAACATCCGGTCTTGCCACAAACGCATGGATATTTACCATTGACGTTTACGTGGCCGATTTCGCCGGCGTAACCTTCAGCAGAACGAATCTCTCCATCGATAATTAGCGCTGCAGCGATACCGGTTCCAACAGGAATAAAGATTGCATTGCGCGCACCTTGTGCGGCGCCGCTGCGAAGTTCAGCAACTGCTGCCGTGCGTACATCGTGGCCAAAAGCGACAGGAATATTGATTGCTGTGTGCAGTAGATCGCGAATAGGAAGGTTCTTCCACTGCAGATTGCCGGACCAACGAGATGTTCCAGCAGGCTCATCGAGAGCGCCAGGTACTGCTAATCCCACTGCTTCAACCTTTTGTGCCGCACCGAATTCGGCAACGATTGCAGCAATTGCTTTGACTGTTTCTGCGCCAGTGGAATCTGCTTTAGGAGTAGGCGCAGTTATTGTGGCGATAACGTTGAAATCAGAGTCGACAAGAGCACTCTTGATCTCGGTTCCGCCTACATCTACTGCGACTACATAGCTCACAGAGATGAGTGTAATTACTTATCGAGAATGATGGAGCGTGCTAGACCGCGTGGATTATCAGCATCTACGCCACGCTTCTTCGCAATAGCGATTGCTACACGCTGAGCACGGATGAGATGAGCCATTGGGTCGAGCTTGCTTGATTCAAAGAGTGCACCGGTTGATTTGATATCGCGCACCAAGTCAGCAGGAATATCGCCAAATGCCCAGACAGCGCGCCCTGGTTGTGAAATCGATAGAGGACCGTGGCGGTAATCAAGTGCTGGGTATGCCTCAGCCCAGAACTGTGAAGATTCGCGAGTCTTCAGCGCTGCTTCGTGTGCGAGGCCGATTGTCCAACCGCGACCAAGGAAGCTGATCTGTTCAACTTCAACGAGATCAGAGATATCGCTTGCAAGTGCTTCTTCAGCATCTTTGACGATTGAGTTGAGATCAAAGCCAAGGTGAGCACGGAGCAGACCAAGGGCCGCAGTTGCCCAACGAGTTTGTAGAACTGATTGTTCATCAGCGAAATCCATAATGATTGTCTCTGTTGCGCGATCTTCAACAGGGGAGTTATGAATCGCTGTCAGAATGACAGAAGGAGTCTTTACCTTGCCAAGGAGTTCGACAATTTCAGTAGTTGTTCCAGAGCGAGAGATTGAGACGATGCGGTCGTACTTGCGCTCATAGTTAAATTCAGAGCCGGCATAGACATCGGTCTCGCCATGGCCTGCAGCCTCACGTAATGAGGCATATGCCATCGACATGAACCAAGAGCTTCCGCAGCCGACGACCGCCACGCGCTCGCCCTTCTTGGGGAGCTTGCTAAAGACGCTTGGGGCGAATTCGGCTACCTGGCGCCAGATTTGAGGCTGGGAGGCGATTTCGGCATCTGCATGGAAGGCGGTAGTCATGGCGCAACCGTAGGCGGAGCTCACCCCGAAAGTCAAGAAAATTGCGTGTTTTTGTCGTTATTTGTTCGTTACCAAACAGTTACATGCAAATCATTGATTTAGCCCCCCGAAGGTGGTCGACTACTTCCAACGAAGCCCCTTTGCCGGGGCCTAAACCCGTCAGGAGTTATACGAATGAAGAAAGTGACTCGCCTCAGCGCACTCGTTGCAGCTACAGGTTTGATCGCGGCTTCTGTCCTTGGCACATCAGCTAAGGCAGCAGACCCAGTCGAACTAAAGATGGTCGCAGCAGATTACGCAAACATGCAGCCATTCTGGGATGACCTCTCAGCAAGATTCACCAAAGCAAATCCAACAATTAAAGTTTCAGTCAACGTTGTTTCTTGGGAAACAATTGATGACAAGGTAAAGACACTTGTTGCAACAGGTCAGACACCTGACATTGTTAACAAGGGTGACTACTCAGCAGCAGCTGCTGAAGGTCTTCTCTACCGTGCAGACGAAGTAGTCAGCAAGGCAACTCTTGATGACATCGTCCCAACATTCCTTAACAACTCTAAGTACAACGGCGTTGCATACGCAGTTCCAGACTTAGCATCAGCTCGCGCACTCTTCTACAACAAGGACATTCTTAAGAAGGCTGGCGTCACAAAGCTACCTACAACTTGGACCGAACTTGAGAAGGTTCTCAAGCAGATCAAGGCGAAGGTTCCAGGCGTTTACCCATATGCACTTCCACTCGGACCAGAAGAAGCGCAAGCTGAATTTGCAATCTGGGCTGGCGGTAACGGCGGCGTAATGTTTAAGAACGGCAAGTGGGTTCTTAACTCAAAGGAAAACATCCAGACAATGGAATTCCTTAAGAAGCTCACAGATCAGAAGTTGACACAGCCAAACCCAGCTAAGTGTGATCGCACAGCATGTGCACAGGCGCTCTTCGCTGCAGGTAAGGCAGCATTCATTAACGGCTCAGTCTTCCTTGAAGGATGGCTTAAGGACAATGGTGGAGCTGCAATTAACGTTGGTTCAGGTTCATTCGTTGCTGCTCCAGGAAAGAAGCCTGTAACACTTGGTGTTCAGGATTACTTCACTGCATACAAGGCAAACGGACACAAGGCTGAAATCACAAAGTGGATGGACTTCATCTTCGAGCCTACAAACTATGCAGGATTCCTTAAGGCTGCAGGCGGCTTCATTCCTGCAACAAAGTCAGCGGGAGCGATTGCTGCAAAGGATCCAAAGCTTGCACCATTTATTAAGTTGCTTCCATCTGCAATCTTCTACCCAGGAGATCAGGCAGCATTCCCAGCAGTTAAGGGTGCTATCCAGCAGCAGATCGGTACAGCTCTTGTAAATCCAAAGAAGACCATGGATGCACTCCAAGCAAAGGCGCTTGCTGCATCTAAGTAATACCTGTCATATGTAGTGACAATGAAGTACGGGTTGGGGGTTCGCGAGTGATCGCGAGCCCCCGCTCTACTTATTTCGGTTGTCAACAAATAGAATTAGAATTGTCTTTAATGAAGGAGATCAGGGCGAATGCCTCAAATGCTGAAACGTAAGTCCCGTCTCGGTGCTCTCCCCTGGATATTCCCAGCGCTCTTTATGATTTTTGGCTTCGTACTGTGGCCTGCATTTGAAATGGTCCGTACATCATTTCAAGATGTCAGTTCTTCAGGGATTACCCAGGGATGGGCCGGGCTAGAAAACTATAGAAATCTTCTAGCTAATCCGGATCTACCCAATGTGCTGATTCGAACATTTATCTGGGTAGTGGGGATCGTTTTCTTTACAATCATCATCTCCCTTCCAGTAGCTCAACTACTTAATGCAAAGTACCCAGGGCGAAAAATTGTTCGCTGGGCCGTGATTATTCCTTGGGCTGCATCTGTAGTAATGAGCTCAACAATCTGGAAATGGATTCTCGATCCATATTACGGAGTGCTCAATAAGATTTTGATGGACTTAAATTTCTATGATGAGCCTGTAGATTTTCTTGCGGATCCAAAGCAGTCATTTGTTTGGCTCATGATTGTTGCAGTCTTTGTTTCGATTCCATTTACATCATTTGTGATTTTGGCTGGCCTTTCCACTATTCCCGATGACATCGTTGAAGCATCTACCGTTGACGGTGCAACGGCATGGAAAGGCTATAGATTCATTAAGTTCCCGCTGATTAAGCCGGCGCTTTTGGTTGCCATGGCCATTAACCTCATTAATATCTTCAACGCATTCCCAATTATTTGGGTAATTACTGCAGGAGGACCTGGTTATGAAACTGATACAACAACCACTCTGGGCTACAAGATCTCCTTCCGCGATCAAGATATTGGCCAATCTGCATCTATGGCATCACTTAACCTCATCATTATTCTGATCTTTATCGGCATCTTCCTAAAGGTATCCAAGAGCCAGGAGGAGAAGTAATGACATCCATTGTGGTTCCTAAGCGTCAAAAGCGCTTCACGGGAAAGAAGGTCAGCCTTGCTATCTCTGCGTGGATTCTTGGCTTCCTGTTCTTCGCGCCTTACTTCCAGATGCTCCTAACGGCTCTCAAGCCCAAGGAAGAGATCACATCTATCCCACCTACTTACTTCCCAAAGAAGTGGGCCTTCGAGAACTTCATTGGTGTGTGGAAAGAGATTCCACTAGGAACATTCATCAAGAGCTCTTTCATAATCTCTCTATCTGCCACCTTGATTGTTATGTTTATTGCAGTACCTGCTGCTTATTACGTGGCGCGCAATGATTTCCGCGGACGCAAAGTCTTCCTTTTCCTAGTACTCGTTACACAGATGTTTGCACCAACAGCGCTTGTCATCGGTATCTTCCGAGAAATCGCAAAACTCAATCTTGTAAATACCTACCTCGGACTAATCTTGGTTTATGCCGCATTCAATATGGCGTTCTCTATTTGGATTCTCTCCAGCTTCTTTGCAAGTATTCCTCAAGAAGTCGAAGAAGCTGCTTGGATTGATGGATGTAGTCGCTTGTCCACTCTTATCCGTATCGTTCTTCCGCTATCTCTTCCTGGACTTGCAACGGCTTTTATCTTCACCTTCATTGCGGCTTGGAATGAATTCGTCATCGCTCTGACTCTGACTTCTTCTCCAGAGCAAGAACCGCTTACCGTTGGTCTCACCGCACTTATCGGCTTCTACCAAGTCCAGTGGCAGTACCTCTTTGCCGGATCACTCATTGCTATCGCGCCAGTCGTCGTTCTCTTCGCACTTATTGAGAAGTGGTTGGTTGGCGGACTTACTGCCGGCAGCGTGAAGTGAGTAGACAAGAACGACTATCCAGAATCCTGGAGATAGTTGTCGAAAAAGGCAGCGTCGAAGTTGAAGATGTTGCTAACTCTCTCAAGGTATCTGCAGCAACGATTCGTCGTGACTTTGATTCGCTAGCTAAGAAACAACTGCTTTCCCGTACCCACGGAGGCGCAGTTGCCACGGGTGGTTCTCTTGGTCTTCCGCTTACCTACAAGGTTGCTAAAGAAGATGAGGTTAAGCAGCGCATCGCTGAAGCCGCGGCCGAGATGGTTTCTAGGCACGACATCATCGGAATCAACGGCGGAACAACTACTACGGCGGTTGCTCGCGCGATTGTCGCTCGTTCTGAGTTTGCACCCGGTGATCCTTCAGAACTTCAGCCAGCGCTTACAGTTGTAACGAACGCGGTAAATATCGCTGCCGAATTAACTGTTCGCCACCAAATTAAAATTGTTGTCACAGGTGGCGTTGCTCGCCCACAGTCTTACGAACTCACAGGTCCATTTGCTGAAGAAGTTTTAAAGGAAGTAAATATCGATATCGCCTTTCTTGGCGTTGAAGCAATCGATTCCGTTATTGGCGCTGCTGCACGTCACGAAGATGAAGCGCGCGTTAACCGCCAGATAGCTGCACGTGCGCGCAAGATTGTCGTTGTTACCGACAGCTCAAAGTTTGCAAAGAGTGCTTTCGCTTCAATTCGCCCAATTAGCGAGATTGATGTTCTGATTACCGATGATGGAATCGACCCAAAGATTGTCAAAGATTTTCGCGCACTTGGCGTCGAGATTGTGATTGTCTAAGGAGCGCCATGTCACGCACAAATGCAGGCAAGTTAGTACTCGATGCCAAGAGCACAGGATCAGCAGTTGGTGCGTTTAACGTCATCTTGCTCGAACATGCTGAAGCACTCGTTGCTGGTGCGGAATTAGCAAAGCATCCTGTCATTTTGCAGATCAGTGAGAACTGCGTCAGCTATCACAAAGCACTCAAGCCGATCTCTGTTGCAACGATTGCGATTGCAGAGTCTTCATCTGTGCCGGTTTCGGTTCACCTAGACCATGCAGAAAGTGAAGATCTGGTTAAAGAGGCTCTTGATCTTGGATATGACTCAGTGATGTTCGATGGTTCAAAGCTTTCTTATGCTGACAATGTGGCAGCAAGTGCGCGCATGGCGGCGCTCTGCAAGAGTTACGGTGCAACCCTCGAGGTCGAAATCGGTGAAGTCGGTGGCAAAGATGGCGTTCACGCCCCAGGAGTTCGCACCAATCCACTAGAGGCAAAGGCCTTCGCAGAGGCTACTGGTGCTGATTTATTGGCCGTGGCCGTTGGTTCTTCCCATGCCATGACAACCCGCGATGCCACTTTAGATTTCGATCTCATCTCTGAAATCGCTCGTACCGTCGCTGTGCCATTGGTTCTTCATGGTTCATCTGGTGTGAACGATCCTGATTTACAGAAGGCAGTAAAGGCAGGAATGAGCAAGATCAATATTGCTACCCACCTCAATAACGTCTTCACCCACGAAATCCGTGAAGCACTTGGCGCTAATCCAAAGCTAGTAGATCCTCGTAAGTACATCGCCCCAGGTCGCGATGCAGTTACCTCAGAAGTTGCTCGTCTTCTAGCGCTATTGAAGTAAATATGGATATTCGACTAGCTACAAAGGCAGATCAAGAACGCCTCTACGAAATCTGCGTTCTTACAGGAGACTCTGGAAAAGATGCAACGGGCATTTTTGAACAACCCGACTTACTAGGTGATATCTGGGTTGGTCCATACCTGCATCTATCGCCTGAACATTGCTTTGTTGTGCAGAACCAGACAGGCCAGGCCCTTGGTTATTGCATCGCAACTCTTGACACAACTTCTTTTGAAACGGTGGCTGGTGCTACATGGTGGCCCGAGAAGCAGTTGAGTTATACAAAACCAGATGAGGCTCAGAAAGAAAACTGGAGCCGAGATGAGCGTCTTACTCATCTGATTCACAATCCACTTCAATCACCTTCCGAATTTCTTGAAGATTTCCCATCCCATGCACATATCAACCTTGTTGCTGAGATGCAGGGCAAGGGCTGGGGAAAGAAATTGATGACAACGATGGAGGATTCTCTCCGAAGCGCTGGGTCAGTTGGGGTTCATCTCATTCTGAGCTCTAAGAATTTAGATGCGTTGGCTTTCTATCAGGCAATTGGATACCACGTGATCTTTGAACGCGATGGGCAAATCGGAGTTGCAAAGAAACTTTAGAAATCGTGTGCGACTTCTCCGGCAACTGCTGATTTCTCAAGTGCTTCCATCATGGAAGCGGTATCAAAACCTCGGTAGTAAGCACCTATGCCCAAGTGTGCGATTTTGGCTCGCTTTAGAGGGTCTAAATCGCGAATGGTGACACCCAGCGCGTCGAGTTTAGGCTTTCTTTTTTCGAAGTAGCTTTCAAAATCCTTGCCTTCACCCCAACAACGATACGCAAGTGCTGCGGCACGCGGCCACATCATGTACTCGGCATGCATCGGGGTTTGGATGTATTCGGTCCATAGTTGGAATTGAACTCCAGTGACTCCGGCTAGTGGCGTGAAAGCCAAGACATCATCAAGAGTTACGGGTCCACCAATTGCTAGCGGTTCATCTACAGAGACTTCTTGCGCATAATCAAAGTACGTTGGAAATACAGGCCCTTGAATTACTTCGCGATTATGGTCGAGTGCAATTTGAGCAATCGCAGCTCCACGCCATGACATAACCGTTGCATGGGTTGCCTGCTCGGGATCAAAAGCGAATGCATCATCCCAAGTAATCATCTTCTTGCCCAAGGCCGAAATTATCTTCTCTACTTCCTTCATGAAGAAGATGAAGAGCTCTTTAGTAGTGGCAAATCCATTTTCTTTCATAAAGGCAACAACTTCAGCATCTTGCAGCCAGTTATCGATCAGCGATTCATCTCCGCCGACATGGATATATTCAGATGGAAAGAGTTCGGCAACTTCTTCAAATACCTTGGTAAGGAATTCAAAAGTTTCTGGAAATGGACGTAGCAAGTAATCCGAGATTCCCCATCGCCCGCTGACCTCAACGCTGTTCTTATTGATTCCGTATTGCGGATAAGCAGCTAAGAGCGCACCGGTATGTCCTGGGATATTGATTTCAGGAACAACCTGCATCCCAAGTGATTGTGCATGGCTAACAATGTCGCGGACATCAGCATGCGTCAGATAGCCAGAATGTTCTTTGCCATCATAAGTAGGCTCAAGTAGTCCGTGGTTATTTTGGCTTTGCTTACGCACTGAACCAACTTCATGAAGGCGTGGAAATACTGTGCTTTCGAGTCTCCACCCCTGGTCATCAGTCAGGTGCAGATGAAGGGTGTTGTAATCAAAGGCAGCCAGGGCCGAGATTGTCTTCTTGATAAAGGCCGCATCAAAGTAATGGCGAGAGATATCGAGCATCGCCCCGCGCCAGCGCATCATGAGGCGATTATGTCGCCCCTGCCTTATCGGCGGTAGGCTTCAGTACGTGCGATTTATCAACCAGCCGGTCTATGACCTCACTTATGACGATGTATTCATGGTTCCAAGTAGTTCGGAACTCACCAGCCGCATGGAAGTTGATCTCACTTCCAACGATGGCAGTGGAACAACAATCCCTCTAGTCGTTGCAAATATGACCGCGATTGCCGGTCGTCGCATGGCTGAAACCATGGCCCGCCGCGGTGGAATGGTTGTTATTCCTCAAGATATTCCAATCCCTGTTGTCGCTGACGTCATCGCATCCGTCAAAGCACGCCACACATTCTTTGAAACACCAATCACTCTGACTCTTAAAGAGACAGTTGCTGATGCCGCATCTCTCATCCATAAGCGCGCGCACGGAGCAATCGTCATTGTTGATGGCAAGAAGCCAGTGGGTATCGTTACTGAAGATGATTTAGCTGGCGTTGATCGCTTTACTCAGCTGAGCCAAGTAATGACGCAAGAGCTCACAACAATGCCTGACACTCTTGATCCACGCCAAGCTTTTGAATTCCTCAACGAGCGCCTTCGCAACGTTGCCCCAGTGGTTTCAGCGAACGGTGAACTCGTTGGAATTATCACCAAGGTAGGCGCACTTCGTGCGACTTTATATACACCTGCAGTTGATAAGCAGAACAAGCTTCGCATCGCGGCAGCAGTTGGTATCAATGGTGATGTAGCCGATAAGGCCGCAAAGTTAGTTGCTGCCGGGGCTGATGTGCTTGTTGTCGATACAGCACACGGACATCAGAGGAAGATGATTGAAGCTCTACAGCTTATTAAGAAGCTAAACCTGAACGTACCAATTGTTGCTGGAAACGTAGTGACTGCAGATGGCGTTCGTGATCTTGTTGCTGCAGGAGCCACAATTATTAAGGTTGGTGTTGGTCCTGGTGCAATGTGCACAACACGTATGCAGACCGGTGTTGGTCGCCCACAATTTTCGGCAGTTCTTGAATGTGCCGCAGAAGCAAAGAAGTTAGGTGCACACGTTTGGGCAGATGGCGGAGTTCGCCATCCGCGCGATGTCGCACTGGCACTTGCAGCAGGTGCTTCACAGGTAATGATTGGTTCTTGGTTTGCAGGAACTTATGAATCACCCGGCGATTTGATGCGAGATAGCTCAGGCCGTGCATATAAAGAATCATTCGGTATGGCGTCAAAGCGCGCAGTTAATGCACGTACTTCACAAGAAGATGCATTTGATCGTGCACGTAAGTCACTCTTTGAAGAAGGAATCTCTTCATCAAAGATGTTCCTTGATCCAAACCGTCCAGGGGTTGAAGATTTGATTGATGAAATTATTTCGGGACTTCGTTCATCATGTACATATGCAGGAGCACATAACCTTGCAGAGTTTGCAGATCGCGCAGTCGTAGGAATTCAATCTGCATCTGGTTATGCAGAGGGGCGCCCACTCAGCCAGTCATGGCGTGGATAAGCAGCGAATTACGCTGATTTAGGTCAGTTTTTCAGAGCGTTAAAAAGCCTGTAGTATTCGCATTCGCAATACACAATTCAATAAGCGTGCGTAGCTCAACGGATAGAGCATCTGACTACGGATCAGAAGGTTAGGGGTTCGAATCCCTTCGCGCGCACAAGTTAAGCTCTCGGTGCCTTTCACACCGGGGGCTTTTCTTTTTGCCTATCCACGCTCGACTCAGCGAGAAAAAGAGGCTGAGTCCACGGATTGCTACCACAATTCGTCTAGCGCACCTCTCAATTCTCAGGCAGAATCTTGCAATGAGAAGAGTCCGCACCGTAGGTCTTGTTTTGACCTTGGCCCTATCGCTTTCGGCCTGTGGTGAAAGTTCCCAGTTATATCCGGCATCAAAAGAGGATGGCGTCTTCTTCTCGGTTCCAAAAAACTGGAAGGGTCTTAGTTTTGCAGCGTTGAGTAAGTTCGAGAAGAAATCAGCCGAGAATCCTGAAGAATCTCGTGAATCTTTAGTTAAATGGCAAGTGGCTTACTCAACTGATACCAAGGTTAAGGTTTCCTCAGTATTTACTCTTAAACCTCCATCATCACCGTTGATCTTCGCCAGAGTTCGTGATTTAACTGCGGAAGAAACTAATGATTTCTCTTACAACTCGCTTCGCAATGTGATTGTTCCTGTAACGCAGCTCGCTGATGGCGCCGAGCTAGGCGTGCCTGATTTTGAAATTCTCTCCGATCGCGAAGTTGTTGAGAAAGGCGCTCGGGGAGTACAAACCATCTATCGGTTCTCGATTGATGGAGAGCAACAAACTTTTAACCAGACGGCTCTGATGTCCAATGACCGCACCACCATTTATATCCTCATTGGAAGGTGTCTATCAAAGTGCTACCAGAAGAATAAGAAAGCTATTGAAGAGATTGTCAGCACATTCACAGTTGAGGGAGCCAAATGAGCGAGATACAAAAAGTAACGAGCCGTCCGCGCGATACTGACCGAAAGACTCGAATTCATCTCTCGTTCTACGACCGCGTTAAGTTCTTACTTCTCTTCGGTATTACTTACCTAGTTCTCACATGGTCAAGCCTTGCCGAAAATCCAATTCTTAGCGTTGAAGATGCACTTAATGAAACTGCACGCAGTAAGAGCTGGTTACTTGTCCTTGCAGCTATTGAAGTGGTTCGCCAGATTCACTTCCTTCTGGCTGAATTATTAGCTCCCTATCACGGTATTTGGAGTAAATACTTTGCATTTACCGATCGCCAAGTTCATCGACTCAGTGACTGGACTCGCTTTCGCCTCTCTCGCATAGTTAAGTGGTCACTGGTAGTTGCACTCTTAGCGGTAATTCTCGGAGCAATTTATGACGAACCTCCAATCAAAGCGCTCTTCTTAGCTCCTAAAGCATTTCTTTCTGCGCTGCCATTTCTTGGACAACTTCTCTTTGCAGTCTTCTTTGTCATCATTCAATTTGCAGCCATCTTCTGGTTCTTGAGCCGTGGTGGTGTTGATACTTACTTCCCTGATGACATTCGAACTCGCTTTAGCGATGTGTGGGGACAAGATCACGTTCTCAATCGCATCCGAGAAAATCTTCTCTTCCTAGAAACTCCAGAAGAGATTGAAAAACATGGAGGATATGTTCCAGGGGGAATTCTCTTGTGGGGTCCTCCGGGAACCGGCAAGACACTCATGGCTGAATCAATGGCGGGAGAAACTGGAAAGCCATTCGTGTTCGTAGATCCGGGTGCATTTACCAATATGTTCTTTGGTGTTGGCGTACTTAAGGTGAAGAGCCTTTTCCGCAAGCTTCGAAAGTTGGCTCTGCGTTATGGCGGAGTAGTTGTCTTCTTCGATGAAGCAGATTCACTAGGAAACCGCGGAATCGTTTCGCAAGGTGGACCTCAGCGAACTTCAACCATGGAGAAGTCAAAAATATTTGAGAGCCACTGTCATGGCGGCGCATATCTTTCTGAACCTGCAGTATCTGCACTAGCTCGGGACAAGTTTGTTATGGGTGGTGCTGCAGGCGGCGGAGGCGGCGGAATGGGAACGCTGCAAGCGCTCCTTACTGAACTTTCTGGGCTAAAGAAGCCTCGTGGTTTCTTCAACAGAGTTGTGCGTCGCACACTAGGAATGCGCCCAAAGAATCCTCCGAAGTATCGAATTCTTGTCGTGATGGCTACAAATATGCCCGAGGCTCTTGATGAAGCGCTACTACGTCCTGGTCGAATCGATCGCATGTATCGCGTTGGTTATCCAAGTAAGGCAGGTCGTATCCGCACTTACGAGGGTTACCTATCAAAGGTTTCGCACTCACTTACTGCCGAAGAAATCGACAAGATTGCAACAATTACTCCATATGCAACTGGAGCAACAATCAAAGACACCATCAATGAAGCTCTCATTATGGCTATCCGCAATGGACGTACTTCTATTGAGTGGTCAGATATCGTCAAAGCCAAGCAGCAGAAGGAGCTTGGACCATCTGAAGATGTTGAATACATTGAACGTGAGCGACATGCAGTTGCTGTTCATGAAGCATGCCATGCAGTCATGGCGCATCGCACTCGTCAACATATGTCTATTGATCTTGCAACCATTGAGAAAGGTTCTGATTACCTAGGCATGGTTGCAAGTATTCCGCCAGATGATCAATTCACCCGCTGGAAGAGTGAATACCAATCAGATATTTTGGTTTCACTTGCATCCCTTGCCGGCGAACGAATGTTCTTTGATGGCGATAACTCATCTGGTGTTTCAGGAGACCTCGAGAGTGCAACGACAATCGCATCTTTGATGGAAGGCCATTGGGGAATGGGTTCAACTATTTCCTCCCACGTAAGTAACCGTCGTTTTGAGATGGGTGCACCTGGTGGTGGCAAAGGTAAAGATGACACAGATAAGCAAATGCGTATGGCTCTTAGTGATCGCATTGAAGAGAACTTAGGAACGTTGTTGACTCAAGCGGAAGAAATCTTGCGCGAGAATCGCAATCAAGTACTGGCGTTGGCACATGCGCTTGAGACACATAAAACAATGTCAGGGGAGGATGTTGCCGCTGTTATTGATGGTGTGCAGGGCTCAATCGTCGATGGTCGTCCATACCTAGATGCCAATTTCTTAGCTGAAATTGAGAAATATCACAGCGCATCCGTAGTAGCTCATCGCGAACATAGAATCCCTGATGTGCATTTACCAGTGATTGGATAAGCAGGTATCGTTATCCAGTGAGCAAAATCTTCCTCTTTGTGGCTATTGATGTGCGCCCAGGTAAATACGATGAATTTGTCTCTGCCCTTTCCAAGCACATCTCAGTAATCCGTACTGAAGCTGGTTGCGAATTTATCGATATCTATCGCGATACCCAGAAAGAGAACGTTGTAAACGTCTGGGAAATCTGGAGCGATCGCCCATCATGGGATGCGCATATGGTCAATGAGAACAGCAAGGGCTGGCAGGCAGTTGCTAAGGATCTAGTTTTCGGCGAAACAATTACAGTTATGGATTCACTCTCATGAGCCAATTCACTCTCTCCATCGACTGTGGTGGGCTATTTATTAAGAGCTGTGTGCTTGATGAATCCGGAACCATGCACGCAGCGCCAACGCGAGTGCAAACTCCATATCCTCTTTCAACTGAGCGTTTTCTCGATACTGTGCAAGAGATCGCCACCTCTCTTCCAAAGGCTGCTCGCGTCACAGTTGGTCTGCCAGGAATGATTCGTAACGGTGTTGTCGTTGCTACGCCTCATTACATCAATGATGCCGGTCCGCACACACGCATGAACCAAGAACTAAAGGATCAGTGGTGGGGATTTGATGCCGAAGCTGCTGTTGCTGAACGTTTGGGCATGCCAGCAAAGGTATTAAACGATGCTGAAGTACATGGTGCTGGCGTCGTTACAGGTTCAGGTCTAGAAATCGTGTTGACTCTCGGAACAGGACTTGGATTCTCTGTCTTCCACGGTGGAAAGCTCTCTCCACACTTTGAAATGTCACATGCAACAGTTCGCCGAAACACTACATATGACACATGGATTGGCGATCGCGAACGCCACCGTATGGGAAATACATTCTGGTCACGTCGCGTGCGTTTGATGGTCTCTGAACTTCGCCCAGTATTTCTATGGGATCGCCTTTACATTGGTGGCGGAAATTCACACAGCATTCAGCAGCGCGACTTAAACCTGATGGGCGATGACGTCGTTATCGTTCCGAACTCTGCCGGAGTTGCTGGCGGAGTTCGTGCGTGGCAGCTTTAATTACGCGCGAATAGCTTTAGCAAAGTCGCGGAAATCTTCAACAAGTAGATCTATCTCTGTCTGGCCGTGTGCCAAAGAGATCAACCACTGCTCATCGAGTCCCGGAGGAGTGATGATTCCGCGGTTCAATGCGAAGAGCCAATGTGCTTCTGCAACACCGAAGTCAGTTGCCTTGTAATCGCGATAGTTGCGAACAGGTGTTGTTGACCATGTAACGCAGCCCTTGATTCCGAAACCGACTGTATGTGCTGGAAGTTGGTACTCATCAATGATGTCGCCGATGCGAGTAAGTGCCTGCAAGTTGAACTCTTCAGCAGTTGCAAGTGCTTCATCTGAACAGATGCGATCGATTGCGCGAACGCCTGCCATTGCAAGGGGATTACCGTTAAAGGTACCGAAGTGCGCCATCTTGCCGTTGGTAACGAAGTCCATGTACTTCTTCTTGCCGCCGAAAGCAGCAAGTGGAAGTCCGCCACCAATTGATTTTGCAAGAGTAATAAGGTCTGGCTTCACACCAAGGCGCATTGCTGCACCGTGTGCACCAGCTGTAAGACCTGTCTTTACTTCGTCAAAGATAAGAACGACGTTGTACTGATCGCAAAGTTCGCGAACACGCTCGAGGTAACCAGCATCTGGAAGAACGATGGCGAGGTTTTCTAGAACAGGTTCAACGATGAAACATGCAAGCTTCTTTGCATTCTTCTTAAACATCTTTTCTAGTGCAGGGATGTTGTTGTAAGGAACAACGTAGATATCTCCTGGAACCAAGTTTGGTTCAACATATGGAGTTGGCTTCTCAGCTTTGCCTGCTTTGTTTAGAGGTGGCTTTGCTGAGACAACAAAAGGATCGTAGCTACCGTGGTAACCGCCTTCGACTTTAAGGATGCCCATCTTCTCTGTGGCAGAACGAGCAACGCGAACGGCGTACATCGTTGATTCTGTTCCTGAGTTGGTGAAGCGAACCTGATCGATTCCGAAGCGCTGACAGATTCGCTCTGCAGCGTCGGTAGAAGTAGGTGAAGGAGTAACAAAGAGCATTCCCTGATTCAGAGATGCCTGAACTTCTTCAATAACAACTGGGTTGAGGTGGCCGGCGAGCATTGCGCCGAAGCCCATTGAGAGGTCAAGGAGCTGACGACCATCGACATCGGTCATGTATGCGCCCTTGGCGGAGACGATTGAAATTGGGTATGGATCCCAGTGCTGGAAGCTGGATGTCACGCCAAGTGGAAGCGAGTCGAAGGCGCGCTTGCTCTCGAGCTCTGAGCCTTTGGTGTTCTTCGTGAAGAGATCCCATTCGGCTGCAAGTACGGAAGCTACTTTTTCAGGCGAGATTGGAGTGGATGTTGTTGGTACGTAACGATGTGTTGCTTTGTGTTGCGATTGAATCGCTGTTTGTGTAGTCATTGTAAAGCTGTACGGCAAATGTTTCTGATTTAGAAACGGTTTGAGAAGTACTCTCCTTTGTTGTTGCGAATTAACGCATGCCAAGTATCTCCGAAGGCAAAAAAGTTTGCAACTAATAGCGATATTCCCGCGTGGTTTACGCATGAAAAATTGATAACCTTTGAGCCTTATGGAAAAACCAACGATTATTCTCGCAACCAGTAATGGTGTGGGAATGGGACATCTTGCGCGCGCTAGTGCAATAGCTCTTGCACTAAAGGAACATGCAAACCCAATTATCGTTTCTATGGCCGGTGGCATCGCAGAAATTCCTGAATACATGGGAATTCGTTGCGAATATATTCCTGGCCGCGATCGCATGTGGATGACTCGTGATAAGTGGGATGTCTATCTTCGCGATCGCTTACTTGCACTCGTTGATGAAACCGGCGCAAAGGTAATGACATTTGATGGAGTGGTTCCATACCCAGGTGTTATTGCTGCAAAGTTTTCTCATTCAAAATTAGCACTTGTATGGGTGCGTCGTGGTCTCTGGCAGAAGAAACCACAGCGCTTTGTTCTAGGTCTGCAATCACAGATGATGGATTACATTGTCGAACCTGGCGATTACGCCCGTGCCTACGATTTCGGTCCAACTGCAACACGTAAAGATGCGCGCCTGACTTCTTCTGTCTCGCTCTACCAAAAGCAGACCGCGCTTTCACGCGATGAAGCGCGCAAGGTTCTTGGCCTTGATTTAGACCGCCCAGCAGTTCTTGTTCAACTCGGAACTGGCGATAGCGATGTCAACGAAAAGATGACAGCAGCGCTTTCAGGTCTTATCGGTTGGAAAGATCTCCAGGTTATTCTGACTAAGCAACCTCTCGATAAAGATGGAAAATCCCTTGCGCCTGAAGGCCTTGATATTCGCGTAGTACGCCACTTCCCGCTTGCACGAGTGCTTCATGCCTTCGATGCTGGCGTATGTGCAACCGGATATAACGGAGTGCATGAACTTCTGCCTGCACTTGTACCAACTGTATTTGTCTCAAATATTCGCGGAACAGATGATCAAGAAGCTCGCGCCCAGTGGTGTCATGACATGGGATTTGCGCTACGTGCCAACCAAGCTGATCTTCGCGATATCACTTCGACAGTTAAGAAATTACAAGAGCCAGAAACACGTGAACGTTTGAGCAAGAAGTGCGCAGAACTACCAGACCCAACAGGTGGCGCAGAAATTGCAAAGATTCTCTACGACTTAGCCATGCAAGAAGAACCAGTACGCCCTTCATGGCTGCGATACCAACAACTTCAGCTACAAGTACATATCAATCGCGGACTTCGCCATATTGCCTGGATCGGCTTACGCCGATTGGGTCTTATTTATAGATTCCTTCATCCTCATCTTGTTGTGCAGAAGATTAAGGAAGAAAATCCAATCTGGGGTTCACAGAACACAGCGAAAGAGCTGCACCCACTCATTAAGGGTGATCAACGCTTCGAGCACCTCATAACTGGCGCATCTGATGCATATATCAAGCGACGCAAAGAGATCGCAGATGAAGCATATGGAACGAAGATTGAAGTAATTAATATTAAGAAGCAGTAATTTCAAAGTGCGTCTTAACGCGTAAAGGTTTAAGGTCAGCGAATGAAAGCAGAGACCTCAGTCCCAGTTCACGAAATCATTGCGACTCGTCGCAGCCCTCGTTCATTTGATGAATCGGCAACAATCAATAACGATGACCTAACTGCGATTCTCGAAGCTGCTCGCTGGGCGCCATCAGCATTTAATGGCCAGCCTTGGCGCTTCTTTGTTGGCAAGCGCGGCGATGAAGTATTTGCTCAGATTCTCACTTCACTTGGCGATTTCAATAAGAGCTGGGCTAAGAACGCTTCCGCATTAATTCTGGTCGCAGGCAAGACAACGAAGAACGATGGCTCTATTCATGCTGATTACCAATTCGATTGTGGCTTGGCTGTGTCACAACTCGTTGTCGAAACTCACCATCGCGGACTTATTGCTCACCAGATGACAGGCTTCGATAAGGCAATTGCGCAAGAAGAACTTTCCATCGCACCAGAGCTAATCCCCGTTGTAGTTATTGCTGTGGGCACACAAGATGCGCCCGAGAAGTTAAGCGGTCCACTGCTTGAACGCGAACTCGCACCACGTCAGCGTCTGCCTCTTAACGAGATTGTCGTAAAAGGACTGCCTGCTTAGAAGCGCGAACGAATCTCCCAGAGATCCCTAAAGACTGGGTTGAAGAGAGTGCTCGCCAAATACTCAACACCGCTTGATCCGCCCGTGCCCATCTTGTGGCCAATTGTGCGCTCAACCATCTTTACGTGGCGATAGCGCCATTCCTGAATACCTTCATCAATATCTACCAAGCGCTCAGAGACCATCGCACTCTCTGGATCACTTTGGTGAACTGTAAGCAGAACATCTTGTACCGCTGGATTTGAAATGTAGGCGATTGATTTATCGCGGCCAGTTACATCAGCTGGCAGCGAATAGCCACGTTTTGTTAGGTAATCCAAAAAAGAATCCCAAATGGAGTTATGAGAAGTAATTTCTGCAATCTCTGCCTGCATATCTGGCGGCAAGTGGCCAGCCATGCGACTATCGCGACGACCAAGAATCGCTTCAACTTTTCTAAATTGCGAAGATTGAAAACCACTTGATGATGACAAGTAACCCCGGAAAGCATTGAATTGCAGTGGCGTCATCGTCTCGAGAATATCTACCTGTGCCACACAGACTTTCATGATGGTGCGAATGCGTCCAAGAATTGAAAGGGCATAATGCGTATTGCCATCTTCTAATGCGCGCTGTGCTTGTTGGAACTCGTGAATCAGTTGCTTGAACCAGAGTTCGTAGGTCTGGTGGATGATGATGAAGAGCATCTCATCATGCTCAGGACCATCGGAAAGCGGCGTCTGTAACTTCAGTAAGTCATCTACTGCGAGATATGAAGTGTAGGTAAGGGCTGAATCGTAGTTTTCGCTCATGTAACTCGTGAATCCGATCCTTCAACCTTTTCATATTGACGAGTTTCAGTCAGATCGCGGATGCGCTGGAAACCATCCCAAACTTCAACGTAAGACGTTGGCAATGGAGCAATCGCTAAGCGGATCGCATTAGGCGTGCGGTAATCAGGAATTACGTTTGCAAATTTACGAAGTGCTACACAGATCTTTGCGGCATCGGGATGCCCAATAGAGATGTGACCACCGCGTTCTTTTGGATTACGAGATGTAAGAAGTGTGTAGCCAAGAGGTGCAAGCCATTCGTCGAAGAGATCGATCATCATTTGAGTACCAATTGCTGCCTTTGAGGCAATGACATCAATGCCAGCTTCTTCAATCATTTCGAAGGCTATTTGCACGCCACGAATACCAATAATGGATGGGCTAGCAATCTGGAATCCACGGATACCTTCTGCCTTTTCAAAGTGAGGACCCATTCCAAATTGATCTTCATTTCCAAACCAACCCTGGATAGGAACTTGTAGTTCTTTCTGCACACGCTTATTTACATATAACCAAGCAGGAGAACCAGGACCGGCATTTCCATATTTATATGTACACCCAACGGCGAGATCGACACCGCATTCATCGAAGTTCATCTCGATTGCACCTGTCGCGTGGCTGGCATCCCAGACAACGTAGGCGCCATAAGAACGAGCTAAATCAGTGACTGATTGAATATCTGTTCGCGCACCTGAGCGATACTGAATGACTTCAAAAGTTACGAGAGCAACATCTTCTGACATGTACTTCTCAAGAAGTTCTGCAGTGATGCGTTCGTTCTCTGCAATCGCTGGATCTTCGTTATCAATGATGACGAGATTGAGGCCAAGTTGCTTTGCGATTCCATCGAGGATGTATCGATCGGTAGGAAAGTTTGCCGCATCGGTAATGATTGTCTTGCGGCCAGGGCGCGCATTAATTGCTGCAAGGCAGAGCTGATAGAAGTTAACCGATGTTGTATCGCAGACAAGTACTTGACCCGCTGCTGCGCCAAGTGAGGCACGACCCAAGAGATCGCCGGCTACCTGAGCCTCATCAATCCAGTGGCTCCAACCGGTAACGACCTCATTGCCCCATTCGTGGGATACAAAGTCGCTGACCGCCTTAACGGTTGCATGGGGGAGGCGACCGAGTGAATTTCCATCGAGATAACAGAGATTGGGGTCGGTAATAACAAATTTGCTCCGATACGAAGCAAGCGGATCGTTCTTATCGAGCTCTAACGCATATGCGCGGTCAGTGACCTTCATAGTTCAAAGGTACGCTCTCCTACCGTGGCGCGCAATGTAGTGAATATCGAAGAGGTCTCTAAAGCCTTTGATATTCGCCCACTTCTAGAGAAGGTATCCCTTGGAGTCTCTGAAGGCGATCGCATCGGAATTGTTGGTCGTAACGGCGCCGGAAAATCAACTTTAATGAAAATCATTGCAGGAGTTGAAGACCCTGATGAAGGCCGCGTCACAAAATCAAATTCAGCGCGAATCGGAATTCTTTCGCAGATTGATAGCGCTGCCCCTCAATCAACAGTGGGCGATGTAGTTCTTGGTAATCGCGAAAAACATGACTGGGCAAGTGATCCAAGAATTCGTGAAATCTTTACTGGGCTATTTGGCAGCTTCGATGACCACATCTTCGAGCGAACATTCGCATCTCTTTCAGGAGGCGAAAAGCGTCGCGTTGGTTTAGCAAAGTTGCTTATTGATGATTTGGATTTAATTCTGCTTGATGAACCAACCAACCACCTTGATGTGGAAGGCGTTGCCTGGTTAGCCGCACACCTGAAGAACCGCAGAGACCTAGCTGTTCTGGTTGTTACTCACGATCGTTGGTTCCTCGATGAAGTAACTGACCGCACCTGGGAAGTAGTCCTTGGAAAAGTTGAAGAGTATGACGGTGGATACTCAGCTTTCGTTTTGGCAAAGGCAGAACGCGCACGCCAAGCAAATGCCATGGATGCGCGTCGCAACAACTTGATCCGCAAAGAACTTGCCTGGCTTCGTCGCGGAGCTCCTGCGCGAACAACAAAGCCAAAGTTTCGCGTAGATGCCGCTAATGAATTGATTTCGACAGAACCAGCACCCCGTGACTCAACCGAGCTATTGAAATTCGCTCTTAACCGCCTTGGCAACACAGTCTTTGAACTTCATCACGCGCTGATTAAAGCTGGCGATAAAGAGCTGATTGATAATCTGACATGGAACATCGGTCCTGGAGACCGCATCGGAATCGTTGGAATCAACGGCGCAGGAAAGACAACGTTGATGCGCACTTTGGCTGGCCAGTTACAACCAGCTGCAGGAAAGCTAGTCACCGGAATAACAGTGAAAATAGCTTTCCTTACGCAGCATCTCGACGAGTTAGACCCAACATGGCGCCTACTTGAAGCAGTTGAAAAGGTCGCTACACATGTTGAGATCGGCAAAGGAAAGACGCTTTCTGCTTCACAACTCTGCGAACGACTTGGTTTTGATCGCGATGCACAGTGGACTCCCGTTGGAAATCTTTCAGGTGGTGAACGTCGTCGTCTGCAATTAACCCGCTTGCTGATGGATTCACCTAACGTGCTCTTGCTCGATGAACCAACGAACGATTTCGATATTGAAACGCTTACCGAACTCGAAGATCTACTCGACAGTTATGGCGGAGTTTTGATTGTGATTTCCCACGATAGATATTTCCTCGAAAGAGTCTGTGATCGTTTCTGGGGCTTGCTCGGCGATAAAGCGCTCCGCGATTTACCTCGAGGAGTTGATCAATACCTCGAACAGCGAGCAGCATCGATAAGCGCTTCTGCTTCCAGTGGAAGTAAGTCCTCGTCGACTTCAAGTGCGGCCGAACAACGCCAGTTGAAGAAAGACCTCACTCGCGTAGAGCGTCAAGTGGCAAAGGGCAAGGAACGTCTAGCTGAACTTTTGAAAGAGCAAGAGGCCGAAAGCTTCAACCCCGAAAGGTTGATTGAGATTGCTGCAGAGGTCGAAAAGGTACAGACCGAGCTCGCAATGCGAGAAGAAGAGTGGCTAGAGATAACTCTGGCCCTCGAAAGTTAATAGGATTTGAATATGTCGAAAAAGACGCAGCGCCTCGATGTTCTAGCAGCGCTCACTGCTGTGATGATCTCTTTTCAAGCGCGCGCAAATGGTGAGCTCTCACATCGCTTAGGCAATGGCATCGAAGCTGCGCTGGTCTCATTTGGTTCAGGTTTAGCCATTATCGCGATCGTCGCAATTTTTAGCTCTTCGATTAAAGAAGGCGTTCGAAATATTCGAACATCAGTAGTTCGCAAAGAGCTACCTGCCTGGACGCTTTTTGCCGGAATGCTGGGCGGCAGTTTTGTAGCGGTTCAAACCCATATCGTGCCTCTAATAGGCGTTGCCATTTACTCTGTGGCTTCAATCGCAGGCCAGACCGCAGCATCTCTTGTTGTGGATCGCATTGGCCTTACAGGTGGGGGAAAGAAGCACATCACTCCGCGACGTATTGCAGCTGCAGCCTTTACCGTCTTCGCTGTCTTTGTCTCTGTCTTTGATCGCCTTGATGCTCATGATGTATCAATCGTTGCAGTATTACTCGGTTGTCTAGCGGGTGCACTCGTTGGAGTTCAGCGTTCGCTTAATGGGAAGATTAATGAGCATTCACACCAAAGTTATGCAACTTCATTTCTCAATTTCACAATGGGAACAACGTTCTTAGTAATTTTCCTTGCTGCCACTTTAATTTTCGGTTCTAGCAAAGTCGTACCGCTTCCGGCAGGTCCATGGTGGATGTACACCGGCGGAGTGCTTGGGGTTATCTATATTGCGATGGCATCGATGATTGTTCAACACCTTGGCGTTTTAACTTTTACGCTCTTTAGCGTTGGTGGACAACTAGTTGGATCGCTGCTGATTGATATTTTTTCACCGACAGATGGAGTTCAGATTTCAATCTATCTTGTCGTTGGAATCGCTATGACTTACTTGGGCGTTATCGTTGGCGGCGTGAATAATTCACAATCGCGGAAACGATTGACGCAGTAATAAAGAAAGCGGCAATTCCGTAAGAAAAATTCTTTACCCAAGGAATTGAAGCTGCGTAATAACCAGCCAGAGTAATTCCAGCGCCCCACAAGATTGCACCGAGGGCATTTGCAGATAAGAACTTGTAGTAATTCATCTTTGAAGCACCTGCGATAGGTGGGACAAAGGTGCGAATCCAAGGGAAGAAGCGAGCTGCAACGACTGCCCACCATCCGGTCTGCTCGTAGAAGCGCTCAGAGTTAGCAATCATTTTCTGCACGTACGGCGACTTCCGTTTATCTAAATAAGGGCGTCCGATTACGCGGCCCAATACAAAGCCGATCTGGTCTCCAAAGAAGGCAGCAGCGAGAATGACAAAGACAAGGATGACGATATTGATATCGCCCTTGGTAGCAGCCACTAAACCAGCGCTAAATAGGACTGAATCACCAGGTAGGAAGAAACCAAAGAGAAGGCCGGTCTCAACAAAGACAATGGCGCCGATGATTACATAGAAGATAAATGGAGCAAGGGCTGTGAACTGCTCATCAAAGGACGCAGCAAGTTCAAGTGGAGAAAAATTCATCACACCGACTTTTTCACTGCAGCTGCGACCTGTGTGACCACGTTGGGATCAAAGACGCTTGGAACGATAAATGAAGTGTTGAGCTGTGAAGGGCTCACGCAATCTGCAATCGCTTCGGCTGCTGCAACGAGCAACTTATCTGTGATCTTGTGCGCTTGCGCATCAAGAAGACCACGGAAGATTCCAGGGAATGCCAAAACATTATTGATTTGGTTTGGATGATCGCTGCGACCTGTCGCAACAACTGCTGCATATTTACGCGCGATTGCTGGATCAATTTCAGGATCTGGATTGGCGAGTGCGAAGACAATTGAACCTTCAGCCATTGAGGCGACATCTGCCTCATTAAGGACGTTAGGTGCGCTGACACCGATGAAGATATCGGCTCCTGCCATGGCTTCGTGGATTGAACCCTTGAAGTTAGCTTTATTAGAGTTTTCGATGAACCAATCGCGCATTGAATCTTCAGATTGTGAATCTTTAGAGATCACGCCATCTTTATCGAAGGCGATGATGTTGGTTGCACCTGAAAGAACCAAGAGGCGTGCAATTGCAGTGCCAGCTGCACCTGCGCCGCTCATAATGATCTTTACCTGTGAAATATCTTTCTTCACAAGTTTCAGTGCATTACGAAGAGCTGCCGAGACAACAATTGCAGTTCCGTGCTGGTCATCGTGGAAAACAGGAATATCCAAAAGTTCGCGAAGGCGACGTTCGACTTCAAAGCAACGAGGTGCAGAGATATCTTCCAAGTTGATTCCGCCATAAACAGGAGCAATCAATTGCACGGTGCGGACAATTTCATCGACATCTTGTGTATCAAGACAGACAGGCCACGCATCAACATTGGCAAAGCGCTTAAAGAGGGCAGCTTTACCTTCCATCACAGGAAGCGCTGCTGCAGGGCCGATATTTCCTAAGCCCAGAACCGCTGATCCATCGGTAACCACAGCGACGGTATTGCGCTTCATGGTCAGGCGACGCACATCTGACGGGTCATCAACGATTGCCTGAGAAATACGAGCGACACCAGGTGTGTAAGCGCGCGATAAATCATCGCGAGTTTTTAATGGAACCTTTGAGTTAACTTCAATTTTGCCGCCTAGGTGAAGCAAGAAGGTGCGGTCACTTACCTTGCGAACAGTGAGACCTTGATGAGCTGAAAGAGCGTTATGGATCTCTTGTGCGTGATCGGCGTCGACGGTGTCACAGGTAACGTCAACCACGACCTTATCGAGAAGTGATTCAACAACGTCGAGCGCAGTAATTGTCGCTCCAGCATTGGTAATCGTCGTTGTAATGAGTGCTACTGGATGAAGTTCAGGCGCTCCTTCGACACGGATTGTGATTCCGTATCCGGGTGACGTTGATGCCATTTACACAACTCCGTAAAGACGATCGCCGGCATCGCCGAGTCCTGGAACGATGTAACCCTTTTCATTGAGTTTCTCATCGAGTGAACCAGTTACCAATGTAATTGGCACGCCTGAATCCTTAAATTGATCTTCTAGAACTTTGATTCCTTCAGGAGCAGCGAGAAGACAGATTGCGGTAATTTCATTTGCACCGCGTTCGATCAAGTAATCGATTGCCATGACAAGAGTTCCGCCGGTTGCAAGCATTGGATCGAGAATGAAACATTGGCGGCCTGATAGATCTTCAGGAAGGCGATTTGCATAAGTAGTCGCCTTCAAAGTTTCTTCATCGCGAACCATTCCAAGGAATCCAACTTGAGCAGTCGGAAGAAGTTTCACCATTCCTTCGAGCATTCCAAGTCCTGCACGCAAGATTGGAACAACAACTGGGCGAGGTTCTGCCATTTTGAGCCCAGTAGTTTCAGTTACGGGAGTTTTAATCTTTACAGTCTTGGTGCGAACTTCGCGAGTTGCTTCGTAAGCAAGGAGTGTCACGAGCTCTTCGACAAGAAGTCGAAACGTTGGAGAATCTGTTCTTTCGTCACGTAAAACTGTGAGTTTGTGAGAAATCAATGGGTGATTTGCAACGTGGACTTTCATGTCATCTACCTTACAGGGCTTTCTTTCCACTTCAATGAGTGCCAATATGGGAGATGTGTCAGAGCAAACCGAGGACTTCGCAATCGAGGCGTGGCATGAAGACGGCCGCTGGTCTATTGCGTCCTTGCCTGATCCTGATGACCTAACTCACATCGTTGACCGACTTAAGAAGCAGCAGACCAATGGTGGCGCAGTTGCACTGATTGCAATTGATGACGAATTCTTCCTTGCGATTCGAGTTCTCGGAACCCACGTTAAATTTTTTATTAGCGATGTTACGTGCGCAATCGATTATGAAGTTGCAGCAGAATTTCTTGAGCTTGCAGATATTGATCAACCTGAAGAAGAAGACGAACCACTTCCAGCCGGAGACCTAGATATTTTTTCCGACTTAGGTATGCACAGCATGGAGCTCTCAACGCTCTGCGATGATGCTGATCTCTTTCCTGACGAACAGATTGAAGCTATTGCAAATCGCTTAGGATTTGGTGACGCTTTAACTGAGCTATTGGAGTCCTAGAAATTTCCACTCATAACTCTGAAGAGCTGATGCAGCAAGCAATTGCCATCGCGAAATCAGCTTTTGCAACGGGTGATGTACCCGTCGGAGCAATAGTCATAAATAAGGATGGCGTTGTTATCGGCAAAGGTTTCAACGAGCGCGAAGCCAATAACGATCCAACTGCGCACGCTGAAGTAGTTGCAATTCGTAACGCGGCTGCGCGACTTCAGAATTCACGTCTTGATGGGTGCACGCTCATCGTGACACTCGAACCATGCGCCATGTGCGCAGGTGCAATTGCACAATCACGAATTTCTCATCTGGTCTTTGGTGCTTGGGATGAAAAGGCAGGCGCCGTAGGTTCTGTATGGGATGTTCTACGAGATCCTCGATCAATCTTTAAGGTTGAAGTAACCTCGGGAGTGCTCGAAAAAGAGTGCGCTGCTTTACTGAAAGAGTTCTTCTCAGATAAGTAGTTCGTACGATGGGTTCAAGATAGTTAACTGACCATCTTCTTCACCGACCATACCTTCAGCACGAAGCTCCATACCTACTTCAAGGCCCGCAATTTCACGGCGGCCAAGGAAGTTGAGAGTGATTCCACCTGTTTCATCCCACACTTCTACTTGAAGCATTGGCGCAGAACCACGTGGAGCAGTTGAAATCGAGGTAACTCGACCATGAACCTTTGAGCGCTTACGCCATTCGATCTTGCCGATTGGTGTCACATCTTCTGCGTAGTGAGTAATAGGTGCGAATACTTGTGGCGCAACCTGTGCCGGCTTTGCTTTTTCAGGAGCAAGCGCTGTCGCTGCAACTGGGCTCTCCTTGGAAACAATGAACTTCTTGCCTGAAGTAATGCGGTTCACGTCGAATGGAACGATGGTTGCAACCACACGTTCTAGCTGTGAAATCGGTGCTGCAATCTCTTCAGCTGTTTGATCGTGAAGCAAACGGCCTAAGACGCGTGAGTAAGAACGACGCGGAAGAAGAATTGTTAATTCGATATCGGGCTTCTCAGTCTTACGAATTGCGTAATCGAGTGCTGAGTTTGCAATACGGCGATCAGGGCAATCGATGAGATCGAGTTGCACATCTTCGAGAGCATCTGATTTTGCCCAAGCTTCTTGAATTTCTTCAGCGCGACGATCATCGATGACAAAGTGAACGGCCTTGATTTTATGTGGCTTCAAGCTCCGTGCGTAGCGAACTGCACCAACAGTTGCGATATCAACACTATCTACGAAGATGGTGACATCGTGACGAGCCATCGATGTTGCTCGCTCTTGTGATGTCTTCACTGAAAGCGCTTCTTGTTCACGTGAATACTGGCGGCGAAGTCGAAGGAATGAGACAACCATGATTGGCGCAGTAACAAGAACCAACCAAGCACCTTCGGTAAATTTAACAACCGAGAATATAATGACGATTGCGAGAGAGACAGAACCAGCGAATGCGTTGATGAAGACTTTGATACGCCATTGTGAAGGCTTGGTTCGCAAGTAGTAACGCGTCATTCCGAAGCCAGCAAGAGTGAATCCTGTAAATACACCGAGTGCGTAGAAAGCAACCAAGTGCTCAACAGAACCAGCAGTAATCGCAACGAGCACTGCTCCACCTACTGCGAGAAGAAGAATTCCGTTTGAGAAAGCTAGGCGGTGACCGCGCTTAGTTAGCTGACGTGGCAGGTAGCCATCGGTAGCAACGAAGTTAACGAGCAATGGGAATGCGCTGTAGGTGGTGTTTGCGCCAGCAAAAAGAATAAGCATTGTTGCGAGCTGAACCATGATGAACATAAAGGAACCGAATGCACCGGTTCCAACAGCAGCCTTTGCGATCTGTGAAATAACAGTTGGGACGCCTGATTCATATGGCATCGCATGAATATGGTGTGCGAAGTAAGAGACGCCAAGAACAAGAGTTCCAAGCAGCGTACTCATGACGACCAAGGTGCGCTTTGCATTTACATGCTCTGGAGTCTTAAAGAGAGCAACGCCATCTGATATTGCTTCCAAGCCCGTGAGAGAAGATCCACCGTTAGCGAATGCGCGCAAGAGAATAAAGATTGCAGCAAATGTAAGAAGACCCTGCTCTTGTCCAAGTGGCACAGCGCCAGGAAGATCTGTATCAAGAACTGGGAGAGTGCCATTGGCTAGGCGATAGAGACCCATTCCGAAGACGATAAACATGCAACCGACGAAGAAATAAGTAGGGAACGCAAATGCCTTTCCTGCTTCTTTAACGCCACGTAGATTTCCGTAGGTCAAAATAATGATCACGGCAAAAATCATCGGCATCTTGAAAGGTTCAAGAGTCGGGAATGTAGAAATAATTGCTGCAACACCTGCGGCAGATTGAATCGCCAAAGTAACGATGTAATCGAGCATCAATGCAACAGCTGCGATTTGGGCAACAACTGGCCCGAAGTTATCGCGCGAAACAATGTATGCGCCACCGGTCTTTGTATAGACCTCGATGACATTTCGGTAAGACAAAGTAATGAGAACAAGAATTGCTAATACAACTGCAGTCATCGGCATCAAGATTGCGAATGCGGCGAGACCGAATGCTGGCAAGAGTGCAATGAGAATCTGTTCAGAACCGTAAGCCGAAGATGAGATACAGTCAGATGAAAGAATTCCGAGCGCGTATCGCTTGCTGAGGCGTTGGTGTCCAAGTGAGTGGCGGTTCAATGCGCCGCCAAGGAAGAAGCGCTTTACCTTGTACGAGAACGGATCTTTCACATGTGCGTGATCCTGAAGTGCTACAGGCTGGGGTGCATCATCAGTCCAAGACTTAGCCACAACTACTCCCTTTGGCGTTGCAATTAATGCATCACGCCTACGCAGGTAACCATTTTAGGTGACCCATTGAATTCTCGTAAGTATGCTTATCTTATGCGCACACAGTTATATATAGATGGCCAATGGGTCGATGGAAGCGGGACTTTAGACGTTATCGATCCCAGCGATGGCTCAGTTATCGCCAAAGTTGCTACTTCTAGCGATGAACAGAACCTCGCAGCCGTTGATGCCGCTGACCGTGCCGCAGCCTCATGGGCAAAGACCGCTCCTCGCATTCGCAGTGAAATCTTGCGCAAAGCATTTGAAATGATGATTGCAGAAGCTGATTACTTAGCTGAACTCATCTCGAAGGAGAACGGTAAGGCGCTACCGGATGCAAAGGCTGAAGTTAATTACGCCGCAGAATTCTTCCGTTGGTTTGCTGAAGAGACTGTTCGCATCTCTGGTGATTTCCGTATGGCTCCATCAGGAGATAAGCGCATTCTCGTAACTCACCAACCTATTGGTGTCTCACTCCTTATTACTCCGTGGAACTTCCCTGCAGGTATGGCTACTCGCAAGATTGGTCCTGCAGTTGCAGCTGGTTGCACAATGATTTTAAAGCCAGCAGGTGAGACACCGCTGACTGCGCTCGCCATCGTCGACATCCTTGAACGATGCGGACTTCCAAAGGGAGTTCTCAACGTGATCCTTCCTGCACAGACAGGTCCTGCAATTAGCAAGGTGCTTCACGATTCACGAGTAAAGAACCTTTCATTCACTGGTTCAACATTTGTCGGGAAGATTCTTCTCAAAGAAGCTGCTGATCAAGTAATTCGTTGCTCAATGGAGCTCGGCGGAAATGCTCCATTTGTTGTTCTCGATGATGCAAATATCGAAGAAGCTGTTAAAGGTTTGATGATGGCAAAGATGCGCAATGGTGGGGCTGCATGCACCGCTGCAAACCGTATTTATGTTGCACGTTCTATCGGCGATAAGTTCATCGCAGAATTCTCAAAGGCGATGGCGGCACTGAAGATGGGCGTTGGCCGCGAAGCTGGAACACAACTTGGTGCAAGCGTTTCCATCAAGGAACGTAACAAGATTGCTGAACTCGTTGATGCATCGAAGGCAGGAGGCGCAAAGGTTCACCTCGGTGGAACAACTCCTGATGGCGCTGGCGCTTTCTATCCTGCAACAGTTCTTGAAGTTTCAAAAGATGACAAAATCCTTGCAAATGAAGTTTTCGGACCAGTTGCTCCTGTTGTTCTCTTCGATACAGATGAAGAAGCTCTCGCAATGGCTAATGACACCGAATTCGGGCTCATTAGTTATGTGTATTCAGAAGACCTAAAGCGTGCAATCCGTTTCGCTGAAGGAATTGAAGCTGGCATGGTTGGCATCAACCGCGGACTTCTCTCAGATCCTGCAGCGCCATTCGGTGGCGTCAAGCAATCTGGTCTTGGTCGCGAAGGTGGCTTCGATGGAGTTCACGAGTTCTTGCAGACTAAATACATCGGTGTAGAGATTTGAGCTAAAGCGTTCTCAATTTCGTGAGAATTTCCTTGTCCGCAGCTTTCCATTTCCTGATTAGCCCTAGGAATTTTCCTTTTCCATCGGAATAGTAATCTAAATCGTAAAAAGGGAATTTGCTGATGTTGATTCCTTTGACATCTTGAGGAATCTTTGCCTGGACTGGAAAATTGCCTATTGCATCAACTTCACACTGTGAAAAAAATTGCTTCAGCTTCTTGATATTCCTATTGAGAGACCGCCCCAACTCAATATTCCGAATTTCTTGTGAAAAATCAGCGCCACCAATCTTTCGGCATTCGAAGGAAACTCTGCTTTGATTTATTGAATAGAGAATTTCTGCATTTGCGATTTGTGTTGAAAGAGACCCGCGAGTTAAAAGCAAAAGCGCAGATTCTTTATAAAGTTCGGACTTTTCTGAGAGTAAATACTTATATAAAGCTTGTCTCTGCTCAGGGGTCAACCAGAGCCCAGTGGCTAGACACTCTTCAAAGTAACTCATGCCTCTATTTTGCCTTAATCTTGCAAGAAACAGGAAAGGGTTTTCCCGACTTTCCTTTCACTGGAAACTTTTGTCCACCTTCCAGGTAAGCGAACCCCTTCGCAACCCCATAATAATTCGCCTTCACGCCTCTCACGCAAGGCGCCGTTAATCTTTCAAATTCGACAGCATGGTCTAGAGGTTTGGCGGCTACAACAATCTCATTCGGGAATTGTGCAACTTTCTTAGGCAAACCTTCATTTGATTCGTATATTGTCGCCGTAATTTCGGTGTACTTCTGTGGACGGTTACATTCAGATGTGATTTTAAGCTTCACAACATCAAGTCCAAGATATTCAGCAGCATGGGTAGATTGATGGGGATTTTGAACCTTCAATTCACAATGCACATTTGGATCGGATGATGCAGCCATCCAAACATATTGAAGAACCATGAGACCAATAACAGCTACACCTGGAACTTTTGGAAGAATGCGAATCGGTTTAGGAATTGTGAGAGTCATGAAGTGAAGGTAGATAAAAGCTGGCTTGGAGTGAATCGGGTTATCCACAGTTTAAGAATGCGGCGATATAACCATTTCGATCAATATTTTCCGGCTATTAGTAATTAGGAGTGTAGGGCGGGGATCGATCAATTATCGTGCCAAGGAGATATTCCTCTGTCTCCTGAAAGAGATTTATCAGGGCCTTTACATTCAGTTCCCAATTTTTTGTAAGTTGCGTCTCCATATGAATTATGTAGGTGAGCCCGTGGTCTAGAGAGAAGTGGCTAAAGCCAATTTCTTCATTGATGGTGTACTCAATTTGGTAGATTCCAAATGCGATCGACATCCACTTGTTCTCCAGAAGGTAATTCGCCCTTGGTGCGTAACGTTGCCCTTCTGCAAAGCTATTGAAATCACCTTGGCCAATCTCGTAGACGGAGCTGGCAAAGTTATCTACGATTTTCTCGAACCCGAATTTGTACGGAAGTCGACGCATTCTCTGGCGAAGTACTCTCCTGAGAGAATGTCTTCTAAAAGTTCCAATATTCAAGTTATTCCAGGAATCTGCATCGAAGTCATTGGGAATTTCAAAATACGAACCAACACCAATTTGTTGTAGCAATTCATGCTTTGATGAACCCTTTTTCCGCTTAAATATTTTCATCTCAGGAACTAAGCGAAAAGGTCTGATTACCCGCAGTAGTTCTAGTTACCCTCAGTCACCGGGCATAAAACGAGCGGAGGATGAGGGATTTGAACCCTCGATAGGTTTCCCTATACACGCTTTCCAAGCGTGCGCACTCGGCCGCTATGCGAATCCTCCAGCGCTAAGGCGCGAGCCTCAACGCCCCAAGGGTAGCGGTGCTCGAAGTCAGCGTTGACACATAAGATTGGGGCAGATCTCCGGTGCGACGTCACCGTGCTGAACTCCCCCAGGGTAGGAATACAGCAAGGGTAGGTACGCTCTGGCGGGTGCACCGGAGGTCCCTAGAAAACTAGTAAAGAAGTGAATAAGTAAGTCTCGGTCAATTAGAAGTGAATTGAATCGCGGCCTTAACGAGAGTAGATAAAGATGTCGTTAGCGTTATATCGAAAGTATCGCCCCTCTGTATTTGCAGATGTCATCGGGCAAGAACATGTCACTGTTCCTTTATCTAACGCGCTTGAATCAGGCAAAACACATCACGCATATCTCTTTAGCGGCCCACGTGGTTGTGGCAAGACATCAAGTGCTCGCATTATGGCGCGTTCACTTAACTGCGAAAAAGGCCCAACACCTACTCCATGTGGTGAGTGCCAGTCATGTAAAGATCTCGTTGCAAATGGTCCAGGTTCTATCGATGTCATTGAACTCGATGCTGCGACGCACGGTTTAGTTGATGATGCGCGCGATCTTCGCGACAAAGCATTCTTCGCACCAGTTCAGAGCAAGTACAAGATTTACATAATCGATGAAGCTCATCAGCTTGGGCCGGGCGCTGCAAATGCGCTATTGAAAGTTGTTGAAGAACCACCTGCACACGTCATCTTTATCTTTGCTACAACTGAACCTGAAAAGTTGATTTCAACTATTCGTTCTCGTACACATCACTACCCATTCCGTTTAGTTCCACCCGGCACACTTGCAACGCATCTTGAAAAGGTCTGCGAATCCGAAGGCGTAAAAGTAGCTAAGGGCGTTATTCCACTTGTAGTCCGTGCATCTGGCGGATCAGTGCGCGATGCACTCTCTGTTCTTGGTCAGCTTCTTGCAGGTGCAGGAAAAGATGGCGTCAGCTACGAAATTGCTATTCAACTTCTTGGTTTCACTGATGGCGCACTTCTTGATGATGCGATGGATGCAATCTCTGCGCGCGATGGTGCAACGCTATTTAAGACTGTTGATCGCGTTATCGAATCAGGACACGACCCGCGTCGCTTCACACAAGATTTACTCGAACGACTTCGTGACTTGATGATCGTTGATGCACTTGAAGCAACCAATGCCAACAGCATCTTGCGCGAACTTCCGGATGATCAACTCGAACGCATGCGCGTTCAGGCGCAGAACATCGGACAAGCTTCTCTTTCACGTGCAGCAGACATTGCAGCTGAAGGCCTCACCCAGATGCGCGGTGCAACAGCGCCACGTTTGATTCTCGAACTCATCTGCGGCCGCATCCTTCTTCCAATCGGCGACTCCTCAGAATCCGGCATGCTCGCCCGCATCGAACGTTTGGAGCGGGTCGAAAATATTGTTACGCCTACTTCTCGAATCGTTGAGCCGTCGAGTAACTCGCTTCGCTCACATACTCTCCTTACTCAAGATTCTTCGAAGCCAGCCGCAGCAAATGTTGATCCCGCGGACTATGTGAGTCCAGTAACTGCTGAAGCAACGCGAGAAGTTCCTGTGAAAGTGGCGAAGGAAGTTGGTGGAGCAGAGGTTGGGCGCGAAGCAACCAGCTCTGCGAGCCAAGCTTCCGAGACACCTCAGTCGGCGTCGCCGAAGAAAATAGACAGTATCGATGTCGCTGGGCTTCGTCGTTTGTGGCCTGACGTGATTGAGAATGTAAAGAAGCGCCGACGCTTAACCTGGTCACTGCTTTCAGCGAGTGCACAGATTCTGGGCGTCGACGAGAAAATAATTACGATCGGAATCGTCAACGCAGGTGCACGCGATTCTTTCGTGCGAAGTGAATCAGAAGAGATTCTGCGCCAAGCATTTATCGAAGTTGTTGGCCTTGATCGTAAGATTGAAGTCACCGTCGACCCAAGTATCGATACAACCTCAACTCCTGAAGCACGCGCTGTTCGCACATCAGAAGCGCCAACAGATCCAACTCAACTTTCAGGTGCAGCACTGCTTGCTGCAGAACTCGGTGCAACAGTCATTAGCGAAACGAACCACGACTAATGTCTACCGGAATGTATGAAGGTGCGATTCAAGATCTCATTGATGCTTTAGGTCGCCTGCCTGGAATCGGACCAAAGTCCGCACAACGTATTGCTTTCCATATTCTGCAATCAGATTCTGAAATCGCAGCTAACCTTGTTGAAGCAGTTCGCACCGTTAAGGAACGCGTGAAGTTCTGTACTCAATGCGGCAATGTCTCTGAAGAAACAGAATGTCGCATCTGTCGTGACCCACGTCGAGATGGCACGAAGATTTGTGTTGTTGAAGAGAGTAAAGATGTCATTGCAATCGAGCGCACTCGCGAATTCCGCGGGAAGTATCACGTGCTCGGTGGAGCAATCAGCCCTATCGATGGAATCGGTCCTGATCAGCTTCGCATTCGCGAATTAATGCAGCGCCTTGCAGATTCAACAATTACCGAAATCATCTTGGCGACTGATCCAAACCTTGAGGGCGAAGCGACTGCGACCTACTTGGCTCGCCTCATTAAGCCGATGGGTATCAACGTTTCACGCCTTGCATCAGGACTTCCTGTAGGCGGAGATCTTGAATATGCAGATGAAGTTACGCTCGGACGAGCATTCGAGGGTCGAACCAACCTTTAGTCTCACTATGTGGGCGATAAGCCGTCTCATATATTAAGAATTTCCCTTAATCGGGTAGCGCGAGTATTCAGAGTGCTTCACTATTGAGCCATGGGTCTCATTGTTCAGAAGTTTGGTGGTTCCTCAGTCGCTGATGCCGAGGGGCTCAAGCGCGTTGCCGCACGCATCGTTGCAACAAAGAAGGCGGGCAATCAGGTCGTCGTAGTGGTCAGCGCCATGGGCGATACCACCGATGAATTGATCGATCTCGCCAACCAAGTCAGCCCGATTCCACCAGGGCGCGAACTCGATATGTTGCTTACAGCGGGCGAGCGAATTTCTATGGCTCTTCTTGCAATTGCAATTAACAATCTTGGATTCGAAGCGCTCTCTTTCACCGGTTCACAAGCTGGAGTCATTACAGATTCAACTCACGGTAAGGCGCGCATCATCGATGTAACACCGGGTCGTATTCGCGAGGCTATTGATGCAGGTTCAATTGCAATCGTTGCTGGCTTCCAAGGAATTTCGCAAGATACAAATGACATTACAACTCTTGGTCGCGGCGGTTCCGATACAACTGCAGTTGCGCTCGCTGCCGCACTCGAAGCAGATGTCTGCGAAATCTATACAGATGTCGATGGAATCTTCTCTGCAGATCCGCGTGCAATTCCTGCAGCTCGCAAATTAAAGACCGTTACTTATGAAGAGATGCTCGAACTCGCAGCAGCGGGTGCAAAAGTTCTTCACTTGCGTTGCGTCGAATATGCGCGACGTTTCAAGTTACCGATTCACGTACGTTCATCTTTTTCACCACTAGAAGGAACATGGGTAGTTGAGAACCACCCAGAAGGAGGCACCATGGAGCAAGCAATCATCGCCGGAGTCGCACACGATAAGTCAGAGGCGAAGGTAACTATCGTCGGTGTACCTGACCGCACTGGCGTTGCTGCGCGCATCTTCCAAGCGCTTGCTGATAACGACCTCAACATCGACATGATTGTGCAGAACGTATCTGCAGCAGCGACAGGTCTTACCGATATCTCATTCACTTTGCCAAAGGCAGATGGCGCCGAAGCGACAACTGTTCTTAAGAAGATTCAAGGTGAAGTTGGTTTCGCATCAATTCAATATGACGACACAATCGGAAAGCTCTCACTTGTTGGCGCAGGAATGCGTTCACACCCAGGTGTGACAGCTACCTTCTTTGCTGCAATGGCTGAAGCGGGTGTGAATATTGAAATGATTTCAACATCAGAAATTCGCATCTCTGTCATTGTCCGCGAGGGCGATCTCGAGCGCGCAGCACAAGCAGCACATACAGCTTTCGGCCTTGATTCAGATCAGAACGAGGCAGTCGTATACGGAGGAACAGGTCGATGACAAAGAAGACAACAAAGCCAGTTAAGAAAGCTAAAGCTGCAAAGAAACTTCCTTCGCTTGCAGTAGTCGGTGCAACCGGCGCTGTTGGAACTGTCATGCTCGATATCTTGAGCAAGCGTAAGAATGTCTACGGCGAAATTCGTTTGATTGCGTCCGCTCGCAGTGCAGGCAAGAAGTTGATGTGCCGCGGTGAAGAACTCACAGTCGTTGCACTTTCACCAGAAGCTTTCGATGGCATCGATATCGCAATGTTCGACGTTCCAGATGAGATTTCTGCAGAGTGGGCACCAATTGCTGCAAAGCGTGGCGCTGTTGTCGTCGATAACTCAGGTGCATTCCGTATGGATAAGAAAGTCCCATTGGTCGTCCCTGAAGTAAATCCAAAAGACATTAAGAAGCGTCCAAAGGGAATTATCTCTAATCCAAACTGCACAACTCTTTCCATGATTGTTGCAATGGGCGCACTCGATAAGAAGTTCGGTCTCAAGGAACTTGTTGTTTCTTCGTACCAAGCAGCGTCAGGTGCAGGACAGCCTGGAATTGATGCACTTCATGATCAGATTTCAAAGGTCGCTGGAAAGAACCTTGGTTCAGTTGCAAAAGATCTTCGTGGAGTAATCACAGACCTTGGCCCATTCCCAGCACCCCTTGCAATGAACGTTGTCCCATGGGCAGGTTCACTCAAAGAAGCTGGTTACTCATCTGAAGAACTCAAAGTTCGCAATGAATCTCGCAAGATTCTAGGAATGCCAAAGCTCAAAGTTTCTGCAACATGTGTTCGTGTGCCAGTGATTACAACTCACTCACTGACAGTGCATGCAACATTCTCAAAGGTTGTTACACGTAAGGCTGCTCAATCTGCACTTAAGAAGGCAGAAGGCGTAATGCTTTATGACAACCCAGAGAAGAAGGAGTTCCCAACTCCAGCAGATGTAGTCGGAACTGATCCAACATGGGTTGGTCGCGTCCGCCAGTCTTTGGATAATCCAAAGGCAATCGACCTCTTTGTCTGTGGAGATAACTTGCGCAAGGGTGCAGCGTTAAATACTGCACAAATTGCGGAACTCGTTGCTGCTGAATTCAGCAAGTAATCGCAACTAGACTGCACCCATGACAATCGTTGTCGCGGGCGGAACTGGTCTTGCGGGCTCTGCAATCGTGCGGGCCTATCAGGCAACTGGCGCCGATGTCATCGCACTCAACCGCTCAGTCGTAGATCTCCTTGATCGCGATGCCACCACGGCATATCTCAAGAAGACCAAGCCTTCTCTTGTTGTCGATGCTGCTGCCAAGGTGGGCGGAATCGGTGCGAACAACGCATTTCCAGTCGAGTTCCTTTCAGACAATGTGCGCATTCAGAGCAATCTCATGGAGGCAGCTCATGCTGCCGATGTAGAAAAGTTCATCTTCTTGGGTTCAAGCTGTATCTATCCACGCGATTGCGCGCAACCAATTAAAGAAGAGTATTTGCTTACGGGCCCTCTTGAAGAGACCAACTCTGCCTATGCGATTGCAAAGATTGCCGGCATCGAACTCATTAAATCGTTCCGTAAAGAGTATGGCCGCACTTGGATTTCCTTGATGCCAACAAATCTCTATGGCCCTAATGACAACTTTGAACTTCAGGGCTCACATGTTCTGCCTGCATTTATCCGTCGCTTTGTTGAAGCAGCTGAAAAGAAAGTAGCGACTGAAACCTTATGGGGGACAGGTTCACCAAAGCGAGAATTTCTTCACGTCGATGATCTGGCAGCAGCTGTTGTTCATCTTGGTTCGAATTACAACTCATCTGATCACATCAATATTGGAACTGGTGAAGATCTGACAATTAAGGCACTTGCCGAGCTTGTCGCTGAATTAGCTGGATTTGAGGGAGAAATTGCATGGGATTCATCAAAACCTGATGGGACTCCACGCAAGGTTCTTGATGTTTCGAAGGCTAAATCGCTAGGTTGGGCACCGAAGATTTCTTTAAGTGATGGAATTGCATCAACTATCGCTTGGTATAAAGATGCATCTGCAAAGGGAGTAGCGAGACGATGAGTAGAAAAGTTGCACTAATTACTGGTGTTACAGGTCAAGATGGTTCATACCTTGCAGAGTTCTTGCTCGCAAAGGGTTATGAAGTACACGGCCTGATCCGTCGTTCTTCAACATTTAATACTTCACGTATCGATCACATCTACCAAGACCCACACGATAAGAATCCAAAGCTCTTCCTGCACTATGGCGACCTTATTGACGGAGTTGGACTTACCAACCTCATCCGCGAAATCAAGCCAACTGAGGTCTACAACCTTGGTGCACAATCACACGTTCAAGTTTCATTCACAATGCCTCAGTACACAGGTCAAGTTGATGCTGTCGGCGCTGTTGGTCTTCTTGAAGCAATTCGTTCAGCAGATCTTGATATTCGTTTTTATCAGGCGTCAACATCAGAACTCTTTGGTTCAACTCCACCACCGCAGAATGAAACTTCTGTATTTCGCCCACAGTCACCATATGCAGCTGCAAAGTTGATGGCTTACTGGTGCACCGTTAACTACCGCGATGGTTATGGCCTGCATGCAACAAACGGAATTCTCTTTAACCACGAATCTCCACGCCGCGGTGAAACTTTCGTAACTCGCAAAATCACACGCGCAGTAGCTGCAATCAAGGCAGGCAAACAAGACAAGCTATTCCTTGGAAACCTTGATGCAGTTCGCGACTGGGGTTATGCAAAAGAGTATGTCGAATCAATGTGGTTGATGCTTCAGCAAGATAAGCCATCTGATTACGTTGTTGCCACTGGCGTTGGTGCGACAGTAAAAGACTTTGCAGAAGCAGCGTTTTCACGCGCAGGACTTAACTGGCAAGACCATGTTGAGACAGATAAAAAGTACATCCGTCCTACAGAAGTTGATGCACTTATCGGAGATCCGTCAAAGGCTGAACAAGCACTTGGCTGGAAAGCTAAGACTCATTGGAAAGAGCTTGCAGAACTTATGGTTGATGCCGATATTGAGGCGTTGAAGAAGTAGCTAAAAAGCTGCAGTGAGCGTCACCAGAGAAACTTCTGGTGGGCTGGCAACTCTAATTCTTGAGAACGGTCCTGTACCCATACCTGCTGAAACGTTGAGCAAAGGTTCACCTTTGACAACAGTTAATCCGCGAGCACGCCAATTCGGTAGATCGCAATTAGTTGTCAGCGCCTTTGATCCACCGGGCCATGGAAGTCGCACCTGTCCACCATGTGTGTGGCCAGCAAAGATTGCATCGAGGTGATCTTTCTTCATTCCTTCGATAATTCTTAAGTAAGGCGCATGCGTTACTCCGATTGCTACGTGGCACTTTCCTGCTTCACCGGCAACGAGTGAGTAATCATCAAATTCAAGGTGGGCATCATCGGTTCCGCGAGCCTCAATAACAGTTTTATTGATTGTGATCGTTGTGCGTGATGTATTGAGGTTCTTCCAACCACGGGCTTGTAAGCCTGCATCAAGTTCTTGCCATGGAAGTTCAGGACCATGAACGCGCTTGCCGTGATTCGGCAGTAGGTACTTCAAAGGATTCTTCGGAACAGGTTCGTAGTAATCATTGGAGCCAAAGACAAAGAGTCCAGGGATATCAAGCAGTGCATCGAGTGCATCAAGAGCTACAGGCACTGCGTTCTTATGTGCCAAGAAATCTCCGGTGCTGATTACAAGATCAGGCTTCAGCGAAATAAATGACTTGATATCTGCAATCTCTTTTTTACGTGCAGGAGTTAAGTGCAGGTCAGAGAAGTGCAGGATGCGGATATCGTCGTGGCCAGGAGGCAAGATAGGCATCTCGGCCTCGCGGAGTACGTAGCTCATGTGCAACAAGATACAGGGCTGTGAGAAGATGAGCACATGACCTTAAAAGAGACACTTAAGAGCGACCTCACCGAAGCAATTCGCAGCAGTGACAAAGTTGTATCAGGCACCATCCGCATGGTTCTGACTGCAATCACCAATGAAGAAGTTTCAGGAAAAGAAGCGCGCGTTTTAACTGATGAGGAAATCATCACTGTGCTCTCACGAGAAGCGAAGAAGCGTCGCGAAGCAGCGGAAGAGTTTGCTAAGGCAGGCCGTGAAGAAAAGGCAGCTGAAGAGAAAGCAGAAGGCGAAGTAATCGCTAAGTATTTGCCTGCACAACTTTCAGAAGATGACATCAAGGCACTGATTGCTGCTGCAGTTGCATCAACCGGTGCTGCAGGACCTGCCGATATGGGCAAGGTCATGGGCGCTATCAAGCCACAGATTGCAGGAAAGGCAGATGGATCACTCGTTTCATCTCTCGTTAAAGCCGCTCTAGCCGGAGGAAATTAATATGAAGTTTGAATACGCAACCGTTCCACTTCTCTCACATGCAACAAAGCAGATTCTTGATACTTGGGGTTCAGATGGATGGGAACTCGTCACCGTTATTCCGGCACCAGGCGGCGAACAACTCGTTGCATATATGAAGCGTGAGGTTAAGTAATGACTGATGTTCGCGCAAAGCTCGCTGAAAAGGGCTTAGTACTTCCAGTTTCATCAAAGCCGCTAGCTGCATATGTTCCTGCAGTTCGTACCGGCAATATCGTCTTTACTGCTGGCCAACTTCCTATGGTTGATGGCGCAATCGCAAAGACTGGAAAAGTCGGCGCAGATGTAACAGTTGAAGAGGCTTACGAACTCGCAAAGATCTGTGCGCTTAACGCACTCTCTGCAGTTGAACTCGTTGCTCCAGTAGATTCAATCGTCAAGGTTGTTCGCATCGTCTGTTATGTAAACGGTGCACCAGGGTTTATCTCTCAGCCAGCAGTTGCAAATGGAGCATCAGAGCTCTTTATGCATATCTGGGGAGACGCTGGAGTTGCTGCACGAAGTGCACTTGGTGTTGCTGAACTTCCTCTTAACTCACCTGTCGAAGTTGAACTGACAGTCGAGGTTAAGTAATTCCTTTTAAGGAATTACTTCCCGCGCTTTTCGAGGCGCTCAATATCTGTAATTAATACAGCGCGACCATCGAGCTTGAGCCATCCGCGACCTGCAAAATCAGCGAGAGCTTTATTTACAGTTTCGCGTGATGCGCCAACAAGTTGAGCAAGCTCTTCTTGCGTAAGGTCGTGGTGAACAAAGAGACCGTCATCAGTCTTCTTGCCAAAGCGAGTTCCAAGATCCATGAGCGCCTTAGCAACGCGGCCAGGAACATCTGAAAATACGAGATCGCCCACTGCTTCATTTGTGCGACGTAGGCGCTGAGCAAGACGAGCCAAAAGATGAAGTGAAACTTCTGGATTTCCCTTAAGCCAAGGAATTAACTTCTCGTGGCTAAGAGATAGAAGCTTTGCATCGGTAACTGCTGTTGCAGTTGAAGTACGTGGGCCTGGATCGAAGAGTGAAAGTTCGCCGAACATTTCACCGGGTCCGAGAATTGAGAGAAGGTTTTCGCGTCCATCGCCGCTGGAAGTTCCAAGCTTGAGCTTTCCTTCGAGGATTACGTAGACGTGCTCGCCTTCATCGCCTTCTTTGAAGAGAATTCCGCCCTTGCTGATCTTTACTGAATCCATTGAGGTGCGCAGAGACGCCGCTTGCGCATCGTCAAGGGCGGTAAAGAGAGGGGCGCGTCTTACGACTTCATCTTCTTGAGGCACGTCGGTAGTTTACTCGTATGGCCGTCGATAGCGAAACTCGAAGAGAAGCAAGGGCTATCTATCGAATTTTGACCAAGGCCTACCCCGATATTCGCTGTGAGCTAGATTTTAAGAATCCTCTCGAACTCCTCGTTGCAGTTGTGCTTTCAGCACAGTGCACAGATAAGAGAGTTAACGCCATTACGCCTGCGCTCTTTAAGAAGTATAAGAAGCCAAAAGATTATGCAAAGGCGCCCCTTGCGGAGATCGAAGAATTTATTTTCTCAGCTGGTTTCCATCATGTGAAAGCACGCCATCTCAAAGGTATCGGAATTAAGTTAGTTGAAGAATTTGATGATCATGTGCCTGCAACTCTTGAAGAGTTAATTACTTTGCCCGGAGTTGGCCGTAAAACTGCAAATGTAGTTTTAGGACATGCCTTTGATATTCCAGGAATTACAGTCGATACGCACTTCGGACGACTCTCTCGCCGTTTCGAATGGTCCAAATCAATGGATCCTGTAAAAGTTGAACATGAAGTCGGAAAACTCATTCCGCAGAAAGAGTGGACCAATCTCTCGCAGCGAATGATTTGGCATGGCCGTCGCATCTGTCATTCACGTAAACCTGCATGTGGCGCCTGTCCTCTCGCAAAGATCTGTCCTTCGGTAGGCATCGGTGAGATGGATAAAGAGAAAGCCAAGCTGCTTGTGAAGACAGATAAGGATTTCCGATGAAGAAATTCTTAGCGACTTTCCTTTCGGTCGCCACACTTACGAGTTGTTCACTTACCGAACCAATTCCGGTGAAAGGCGAAGTTGTTTCATGCGAATCAATTCGGGTAAGCCCAAGTACTGATGCGCCACTTGAATGTCTTGGTGGGGGCGAAGGGGCTGCAGTCAGTGCAATTCGCGGTCCAGCGATAGTCAATGTGTGGGGAACGTGGTGCAAGCCTTGCCGCCAGGAACTTCCACACCTTGCGCATTACTTGGCTCAACATCCAAAGGGCGCGAAGGTGATTGGTATTGCAGTAGAAGAGAAGAGCCCTGCAGTAGTTAAGAAGTTTGTAGAAACCCATGGCATTACGTGGCCGATTCTCTATGACGCAGATGGATCCACCCGTGAAACTTTTGGCATGGGCGTGCCTGTTACTTGGTTTATCGATTCTTCGGGCAGAGTTGCCTATAAGAAGTTCGGTCCATTTAAATCTCTTGAGGAAATTGAAATGGCGACAATTAAGTACTTAGGAGTGAAATGATCTTTGATGTAATTGTTGCGCTGATCTTTGTTGGAGCACTTTTCAATGGATATAAAAATGGGCTTCTGACAACGATTCTTCGCACTGCCTTCTTTATCGCTGGCGGAGTTGCTGCGATGTACTTCGTTGTGAAATATGACCAGAGCGGCTGGCTCATCGTGGCAATTATTTTTGGTGCATATGCAGCAGCTTGGGTTGGAACACAGTTAGCGAAGACCTTGAAGCTCACCTTGATTCGCGGGCCACTGCGTCTGATCGATTCCGCATTGGGCGCAGTACTTGAAGTAGGAAAGTACGTTCTTCTCTTCTACGTGATCGGAACAATTCTGTTGTGGGCGCCATGGAGCGCAGGACAGAATGCAGTCTCTGAAAGCGAGTTCTACCTCCAGGTGAATAAACATGCACCCGGAGTCATTGCAGATATTCGCCGCGAAGTGGAAAAGGCGCTCTCTAATCCTCGTCTTTAGAAGATTTCAAACCTTCTGAAATCAGCTTCATCACATTCGGATCTGCCAAAGTAGTTGCATCGCCCACTGCGCGGTTTTCGGCAACATCTTTCAGCAATCTACGCATGATCTTGCCGCTTCGGGTCTTAGGTAGCTCGTTTACAACCATGATTTGGCGCGGCTTTGCGATTGCGCCAATCTCTTTAGCCACATGGTTACGAAGTTCTTTGATCAAAACATCGCCATCTGCATGTTCAACGCCACCGCGCAAAATTACGAAAGCAACAATTCCTTGACCGGTAAGTGGATCAGCTGCTCCAACTACGGCAGCTTCTGCAACAGCTTCATGAGAAACAAGCGCTGATTCAACTTCGGTTGTTGAAATACGGTGACCTGAAACGTTCATGACATCATCAACGCGACCCATCAACCAGATTGCGCCATCTTCATCGAGTTTTGCACCATCTCCTGCGAAGTAAATTCCAGGAAAGCGCGACCAATAAGTCTCTTTGTAGCGTTCATCTTCGCCCCACACGCCGCGCAACATTGATGGCCAAGGTTGATCAAGAATAAGGAATCCACCATGTCCATTTGGAACAGGAACGCCTTTATCGTCGACGACCTTTGCACTGATTCCAGGAATTGGTTTCATCGCAGATCCTGGCTTTGTAGCAGTGACACCGGGCAGGGGTGAAATCATGATTGCGCCCGTTTCTGTCTGCCACCATGTGTCAACGATTGGGCAATTGCCTCCACCAATAACGTGGCGATACCAGATCCACGCTTCAGGGTTAATTGGTTCTCCAACGGAGCCAAGAAGTCGAAGTGATGAGAGATTAAATTGATTTGGAAATTCATCTCCCCACTTCATCCATGTGCGAATCAGTGTTGGAGCTGTATACAAAATTGTGACGCCATACTTTTCGATGATCTCGAACATGCGTCCTTTATGCGGAGTATCAGGTGTGCCTTCGTAGATAACTTGAGTTGCGCCGTTAATAAGCGGGCCGTAAACCATGTATGAGTGGCCAGTAATCCAGCCAACATCTGCAGTACACCAGTACACATCTGTCTTTGGTTTGATGTCGAAGACGACCTTATGTGTGTAAGCGACCTGCGTTAAATAACCAGCCGTTGTGTGGAAAATTCCCTTTGGTTTCGCCGTTGTACCTGATGTGTACAAGATAAAGAGTGGGTGCTCGCTATCGAAGTATTCGGGGGTATGTGTTGAGTGCTGTGGATCAACAACATCGTGCCACCACAAGTCGCGACCTTCGACCCAGGCAGTTTCTTGACCGGTGCGCTGCACAACAAGTACTTGCGCAACGTTTGTTTCGCCCTTGAGCGCTTCATCGACTGCAGGCTTGAGCGCAAATGCAGCGCCCTTTCTAAACCCACCATCTGCAGTGATTACCAACTTCGCATCTGCATCTTGAATTCTTGAAAGAAGAGCGTCTGCAGAGAATCCACCAAATACAACAGAGTGAATTGCACCGATACGGGCACAGGCAAGCATTGCGACCACTGCTTCAGGAATAAGCGGCATATAAATCGCAACGCGATCGCCAGCATTTATTCCGATCGAAGTCAGTGCATTTGCTGCCTTGCTGACATCGGTAAGGAGTTGTGCATAAGAAATTGTGCGCGTATCTCCTGGCTCACCTTCAAAGTGAAAAGCGATTCTGCCGCCGTGACCTTCAGTAACGTGACGATCTAGCGCTGAAACTGTTGTATTGAGTTTTCCGCCGACAAACCACTTTGCATATGGTGATTCCCACTCGAGGGTCTTATCCCACTTCTTCTCCCAGATCAGCGCTTCAGCTTGTTGATCCCAGAAAGCTAAACGATCTTTATCTGCTTCACCGTAAAGACCTGCTTGCGCATTTGCTTGTGCAGTGAATTCAGGAGAAGGCGCAAAGGTGCGGCTCTCTGTGGAGAGATTCTCAATCGAGTCAGAAGTCATGTAGGTGAGATTACCGCCCACTCTGATTTATCAACAGTGATTGATTTTGTTCATTTGTTCATTTCGATTTCTGCAGATACTTCGCGCCTTGAAATAGGAAAATATGAAAGGAGAGAGATGACAATCGCAGCATTCTTGACGATCTTGCTCAAGGTCTTGAGCAACCCAGCCCTACTCGCAGGCTTCATAGCCTTCCTGCAGAAGTACCTCCACCCGTAGGCCAGCCCAGCGGCCAAAAAGGGCTGCGCCCTCGCGTATTGAGTGTGCCGATTTTTCATACGCGGGGGTAGGTGGTTGGATTAGGCGTAAGCCTCACTTAGACCCAATGGTGCGTCAAGAGCGTTTACACCAGTTCTAGTCACTGATTTGGGAGTCACAATGCCAATAGCAACCCCTGAAGTTTATGCAGCAATGTTGGACCGCGCTAAGGCCGGAGCATTCGCATACCCAGCAATCAACGTTTCATCTTCGCAGACCATTATTGGTGCGATCCGTGGATTCGCTGAAGCAGAATCAGATGGAATCATCCAATTTTCTTGGGGTGGCGCTGAATACGCATCAGGCTCAACTGTTAAGCACATGGTCGATGGCGCAGTAGCGCTCGCAGAATTCGCACACGTTGTTGCAAAGAATTACAACGTCAACATTGGTATCCACACTGACCACTGCCCAAAGGAGAAGCTCGACGGTTTCATGCGTCCACTTCTCGAAATCGGAGCGCAGCGCGTTAAGGAAGGCAAGCAGCCTCTATTCAACTCACATATGTGGGATGGATCAGCTGTTGATATGCCAGAGAACATGAAGGTTGCTCGCGAACTTCTCGATAAGTCAGTTGCAGCTCGCACAGTTCTTGAAATCGAAATCGGCGTTGTCGGTGGAGAAGAAGATGGCATCGAGGCAAAGCACGATGCAAAGCTTTACTCAACACCTGAAGATGCACTTCTTACAATTGAAACACTTGGACACGATGCAAATGCTCGCTACATGGTGGCAGCAACATTCGGAAACGTTCACGGTGTTTACAAGCCAGGAAACGTTGTTCTTCAGCCAAAGATTCTTAAGACACTTCAGGATGCAGTAGCTGCAAAGCTCGGTCTTCCAGCAGGAAGCAAGCCAATGGATCTCGTATTCCACGGTGGTTCAGGCTCACTTCTTACTGAAATCCGCGAATCACTTGATTACGGCGTAATTAAGATGAATATCGATACTGATACTCAGTACGCATTTACACGTCCAGTTGTTGATCACATCTTCAAGAACTACGACGGCGTTCTCAAGATTGACGGCGAAGTTGGAAATAAGAAGGCTTACGATCCACGTGCGTGGGGCAAGGCTGCTGAAGCAGGAATCGCTGCACGTGTTGGCGTTGCTTGCGAAGATCTTCGTTCAACTGGCACATCACTTCTTAAGTAATTAACGACGAGTCGGAGAGGCTTTATCCATGCCTGCATTAGTACTTCTTGGCGCTCAGTGGGGCGACGAAGGCAAGGGTAAAGCTACCGATTTGCTCGGTGATCGCGTTGATTATGTTGTTCGCTATCAAGGCGGCAACAACGCAGGCCACACAGTTGTAATCGGAGATCAGAAGTACGCACTTCACTTACTTCCATCCGGAATTCTTTCTCCTAACGTTGTTCCAGTAATTGCTAACGGTGTTGTTATCGACCCAGGTGTATTGCTCGAAGAAATTAAGGGACTCACAGAACGCGGTATCGATTGCAGCAAGTTGGTTATCTCAACTAATGCGCACTTGATTACTCCGTATCACCGCACCATCGATAAAGTTTCAGAGCGCTTCCTAGGTAAGTCAAAGATCGGTACAACTGGTCGCGGTATCGGACCTGCGTATGCAGACAAGATCAACCGTATCGGTATTCGCGTACAAGATCTCTTTGATCCATCAATCTTGCGCCAGAAAATCGAAGGCGCACTTCGCGATAAGAACCAAGTCCTTATCAAGGTCTTCAACCGTAAAGATATTGAAGTAGAAGATGTTCTCGAGGAATACCTACGCTATGCCGAAATCTTGCGTCCATACGTTGCAGATACAGTGCTTCTGCTCGATAACGCTTTGAAGGCTGGAAAACGTGTACTTCTTGAAGGTTCACAAGGAACTCTTCTCGATGTCGATCACGGTACTTATCCATTCGTTACATCATCAAACCCAACAGCCGGTGGTGCATGTACTGGTTCCGGAATCGGACCAACAAAGATTGATCGCGTCATCGGAATCGTTAAGGCCTACACAACTCGCGTTGGTTCTGGCCCATTCCCAACTGAACTCTTCGATGAAGATGGCGAAAAACTTCGCACTATTGGTGGCGAAGTCGGTGTAACAACAGGCCGCGCTCGTCGTTGTGGTTGGTATGACGCACCTATCGCTCGTTACGCTGTTCGCGTTAACGGACTCACAGATTTCTTCCTGACAAAGCTCGATGTACTCACCGGCTGGGAACAGATTCCAGTATGTGTTGCATACGAGATCGATGGAAAGCGTGTTGAAGAACTTCCAGCTTCACAATCTGATTTCCACCATGCAAAGCCAATCTACGAATATCTCCCAGGTTGGAAAGAAGATATTTCAGGAGCGACAAAGATCAGCGATCTTCCTAAGAACGCTCAGGATTACATCACCTTCCTCGAGAAGATTTCAGGTGCCCCAATGAGCGCCATCGGAGTCGGGCCTGGGCGTACCCAGACAATTGTCGTCAAGGATTTCATCTAAGCCATGAAAATCCTCCTAGTCGGTAGCGGCGGTCGTGAGCACGCACTCGCACTAGGGCTAAGAGCAGATAAAAGTTGCACTGAACTTCATGCAGCTCCTGGAAATCCAGGTATTGCATCCCTTGCAACTCTTCACCCTGTTGCAATTACAGATAACAACGCAATCCTCAAACTCGCACAGCAATTAGCAGTCGATCTTGTTGTCGTAGGCCCTGAAGTGCCTTTGGTAAATGGGGTATCTGATGCACTGCGTGACGCTGGCTTTGCAGTATTTGGCCCATCAAAGGCAGCTGCACAACTCGAAGGCTCAAAAGATTTTGCTAAGAAAGTAATGCGCGATGCCGGAGTTCCAACAGCGCGCAGCTTCACTTGCACCGAACAATCAGAAATTGAAATGGCGCTCGACACCTTCGGTGCTCCATACGTTGTGAAAGATGATGGCCTTGCTGCAGGTAAAGGTGTTGTCGTTACAAATGATCGCCAAGCAGCACTCGATCATGCGCTTGCATGTTCACGGGTTGTCATCGAGGAATATCTTGCAGGTCCAGAAATTTCACTCTTTGGAATTTCTGATGGCCGCAATATTTTGCCGATGCAACCAGCTCAAGATTTCAAACGTGCATACGATGGCGACGAAGGACCAAACACTGGTGGCATGGGTGCTTACTCGCCACTTCCATGGGCACCGGATGACATCGTCGAAGAGACATATGAAAAAGTCTTAGCTCCCATGATTGCCGAGATGGCTGCTCGTGGAACTCCATTTGTAGGTCTTCTCTATGCAGGTCTTGCACTCACCGATGATGGAATTCGCGTCATTGAATTTAACGCGCGCTTTGGTGATCCAGAGACTCAAGTTCTGATTCCACGACTTATTACTCCGCTGGCAACCCTTCTCTATAACGCTGCAACAGATAGTTTGGATGACGCAGTTCTTCACTGGCGCGATGAAAGCGCCGTCACTGTCGTTCTCGCGGCTCAGGGATACCCAGAATCACCAAAGACTGGCGCTGCTATTTCATCAATTCCCGCCATTGATAAATCACAGGTATTTCATGCAGGCACAAGCGATAGCAGCGGTGCACTACTTTCAACGGGCGGCCGAGTCTTAACGGTCACCGGAACAGGCGCTGATTTAACCGAAGCGCGCGACCGCGCATATCGCGCAATCTCGCAGATTGAACTAGAAGGATCGTTCTACCGCTCTGATATCGCGCTTAATGCGTCGGTCGCCGAGAAGGGCAATTAAATGGGGGAGAATGCACCAGTGAGCGTATTAGCTGATCGTTATGCATCGAAAGAGATGCGCCAAGTCTTTGCGCCAGAACAGAAGATCATCGCCGAACGTAAGTTGTGGCTTGCAGTTGCTCGTGCGCAATCCAAGCTTGGACACCCAATCTCGGATGCAGTAATCGCTGATTACGAAAAGGTGCTAACAAAGGTTGATTTAGCTTCTATCGATGCACGCGAGAAAGTTACTCGCCATGATGTGAAGGCACGTATCGAAGAATTCAACGCACTTGCTGGTCATGAAGCAATCCATGCCGGAATGACTAGCCGTGACTTAACCGAAAATATTGAGGCGCTTCAGGTGCGCGATGGTCTGGCAATTGTTCACGATAAGACAGTTGCACTCCTTGCCGCCCTTGGTGCAAAAGCTGCACAGTATTCAGATCAACCAATTGCTGGCCGTTCACATAATGTGCCTGCACAGATCACCACACTCGGAAAGCGTTTTGCATCCGCTGCCGAAGAACTCCTTTATGCCTACGAACGTCTTGCTTCTCTGCAGAGCCGCTATCCAATGCGTGGAATTAAGGGTCCTGTTGGTACCGCTCAAGATTCAATCGATTTGCTCGGTTCCACCGAAGCGCACCAATCACTAGAATCTGCGATTGCTAAAGAACTCGGCTTCGATCGCGTTCTCGATTCAACTGGCCAGGTTTATCCCCGTTCACTCGACTACGAAGTACTCACAACTCTTGTTCAGCTGGCGACTTCACCATCTTCTCTTGCAACCTCAATCCGCTTAATGGCGGGCGCAGAGCTTGTTACAGAAGGCTTTAAGGCAGGCCAGGTTGGTTCATCGGCGATGCCACACAAGATGAATACCCGTTCATGCGAACGCGTAAACGGCCTCACCGTTATTTTGCGCGGCTACGCATCGATGGTCTCTGAACTTGCTGGAAATCAATGGAACGAAGGCGATGTTTCATGCAGCGTTGTTCGTCGCGTTGCTCTTCCCGATGCCTTCTATGCCATGGATGGATTGCTCGAAACAATGCTTACAGTTCTCAACGAGTTCGGCGCTTTCCCCGCAGTGATTTCTGCAGAGCTCGAGCGCTACCTTCCATTCTTAGCAACAACAAAGATTTTGATGGCATCTGTTAAAGCGGGCGTCGGTCGCGAAGTCGCACATGAAGCGATTAAAGAACATGCAGTTGCTACAGCTCTTGGTATGCGCGAAGGAAAGCCAAACAATTTCCTCGATGCAATTGCAGGCGATGACCGCATTCCATTTAAGCGCGCAGAACTAGATGCGCTGATTGGTAACCCCATTGAATTTACTGGCGATGCTCGCCAACAAGTAGCTCGAGTTGTAAGTCGCATCGACGCGATTACTTCCGCGCACCCTGCCGCAGCGCAGTACAAACCCGCCAGTATCCGGTGAGCGGCTTCGGCGCAGCTGGCGCACCGCCAGCACCAGTCATCGAAGGTTGGAAGCACCTTCGCACAGGAAAAGTCCGCGATCTCTATACAAATGAATCCGGTGAAATTCTCTTAGTTGCATCCGATCGCATCTCTGCATTCGATTGGGTTTTGCCGACAACAATTCCTAATAAGGGCGCGATTCTTACTCAGCTTTCACTGTTCTGGTTCGAACTCTTGGCGGATATCGTTCCCAACCACATCATTAGCGATGATGTCCCTGCTTCAGTTTCTGATCGCGCAGTCATTGTCCAACCGCTTGAAATGTTTGCCATCGAATGCGTAGCTCGCGGGTATCTGACGGGCAGCGGACTTGCTGAATATAAAGGCAACCAGGCAGTCTGCGGAAACCCACTCCCAGCAGGGTTATTAGATGGCTCAGCGCTTCCAACAAGCATCTTTACCCCAGCGACAAAGGCTGAAATCGGCGACCACGACATCAATATCGATTTTGAAAGCGCTGCCAATATTGTTGGCGCAGATCAAGCAGCAGAACTGCGCGACTTAACTATCAAGCTCTATGACACAGCAGCTGATTTTGCTCGCAGCCGCGGAATTATCTTGGCAGATACAAAATTTGAATTTGGAATCAATATGGCTGGTGAAATTACATTGGGTGATGAAGCTCTGACTCCTGACTCTTCCCGTTTCTGGGAGGCCGATGGATGGGCTCCAGGAAAATCGCAACCATCATTTGATAAGCAATTTGTCCGTGATTGGTTGACATCAAGTGGATGGGATAAAGAATCCACACCTCCAGAATTGCCTGCAGAGATTGTAGAAAAAACTGCGGCGCGATATGAAGAAGCTTTTGAACGTATTACCGGTAGCAAGTTTTAATAGATTCCAAAATAACAACTAGGGAGATAAAAATGGCAAAGATCGTGGTTGATGTGATGTTAAAGCCCGAAATTCTTGACCCACAAGGTAAGGCAGTTGCTGCAGCGCTCCCTCGTCTTGGATTTAACTTTGCCAAAGATGTTCGCCAAGGAAAGCGATTTGAAATTGAAGTCGATGGCGATCCAACTCCCGCTCAGCTTGCCGATGTCGAAAAGGCAGCTGAGAAGCTACTTTCAAACCCTGTGATTGAAAACTTCACAGTTCGAGTGGAGAAGTAATAACAATGAAAATTGGTGTTGTAACTTTTCCAGGCACTCTCGATGATCGAGATGCAGCCCGCGCTGTACGCCATGCCGGTGGCGAATCAGTTGCTTTGTGGCATAACGATGCAGATCTTCACGGTGTAGATGCAGTCATCCTCCCTGGTGGCTTCTCTTACGGTGACTATCTCCGTTGTGGTGCAATCTCTCGCTTTTCTCCAGTGATGGAGCCAATCATCAAGGCAGCCCAGGGCGGTATGCCTCTACTAGGTATCTGTAACGGCTTTCAGGTCCTTGCCGAAGCTCACCTGATACCAGGTGCGCTTACTCGTAACCACGAACTTCACTTCTTATGCCGTGACCAGAAACTGACCATCGAAAATACAAATACTGCGTGGACATCTTCATTTACTCAAGGGCAAGAGATCCTCATTCCCTTAAAGAATGGAGAAGGCGCATATATGTGCGATGATGAAACCCTTGCAGCGCTTGAAGGCGAAGGTCGCATCATTGCTCGCTATGTTGGCGAAAATCCAAATGGATCACGTAATTTGATTGCTGGAATTACAAACGAACGTGGAAATATTGTTGGTTTGATGCCACACCCCGAACATGCAATCGATTCACTTACTGGTCCATCAGCAGATGGTCTTGGGTTCTTTACTTCCGTTCTGAAAGCGATGGTGAAGTAATGTCACTCGATACCGTTGCAACAGCACAAGCAAATCCAGACGCTTCACAACCATTTGCTGAACTTGGCTTGAAGCCCGACGAATACGCGCGCATCAAGGAAATTCTTGGTCGCCGCCCAACTTCATCTGAACTCGCTATGTATTCAGTGATGTGGTCCGAACACTGCTCATATAAATCTTCCAAAGTTCACCTGAAGCAATTCGGTGACAAGGCTGTTAAGACCGATGCTCTTCTTGTCGGTATCGGCGAGAACGCTGGCGTTGTCGATGTTGGTCAGGGTTACGCAGTAACTTTCAAAATCGAATCTCACAACCACCCATCATTTATCGAGCCATACCAAGGCGCTGCAACCGGCGTTGGTGGAATCGTTCGTGACATCTTGACGATGGGTGCACGTCCGATCGCAGTGATGGATCCACTTCGCTTTGGTCCAGCGGATGCAGCCGATACTCGACGCGTATTACCTGGCATCGTTGCAGGCGTCGGTGGATACGGAAACTGTCTTGGTTTGCCAAATATCGGTGGCGAAGTTGTATTCGATGAGACCTACCTCGGAAACCCTTTGGTTAATGCTCTTTGCGTAGGCGTTATGAAACATAGCGATATCAAGCTTGCCAAAGCTGCCGGTGCCGGAAACCTTGTCGTTCTCTACGGGGCAAAGACTGGCGGAGATGGAATCGGCGGAGTATCTGTCCTTGCTTCTGAAACTTTTGAATCAAAGGGACCTGCAAAGCGTCCGGCAGTTCAGGTTGGCGATCCATTCGTTGAGAAAGTTCTTATCGAATGTTCACTCGAAATCTTCGCTGAAGATTTAGTTGTAGGTATTCAAGATCTTGGCGGCGCAGGTCTTTCTTGTGCAACATCAGAACTTGCTTCAGGTGGCTCAGGTGGCATGAAGGTTCAGCTCGACAAGGTTCCATTGCGCGATCCATCACTTTCACCAGAAGAAATCTTGATGTCAGAATCACAAGAGCGCATGTGCGCAATTGTCGAACCAAGCAAGATTGCTCGCTTCCTCGAAATCTGCGAGAAGTGGGATGTCACTGTCACGGTCATTGGTGAAGTCACAGATGGCAACCATCTTGAAATTACCTGGAACGGCGAACTTATCGTTGATGTTCCACCTCGCACTGTGGCCCACGATGGTCCGGTCTATAACCGACCACTTGCACAACCAGCCTATATCGATGCAGTTGCAAAGGAAGTTATCAACGTTCCGCTTCCAACAACTGCTGATGAAATCAAAGCAACAGTTTTGAAACTTGCTGCAACTCCAAACCTTGCAGATAAGTCTTGGGTAACTGATCAATACGACCGTTATGTCCAGGGAAACTCAATTCAATCGCAGCCAGATGACTCTGGAATGGTGCGTATCGATGAGAAGACGCATCTCGGAGTTGCAGTTGCCACAGATGCCAATGCCAACTGGTCATATCTGAATCCATACGAAGGCGCGAAGTTGGCACTTGCTGAAGCTGCTCGCAATATTGCAACTGCTGGCGCAAAACCACTAGCTGTTACTAACTGCCTTAACTTTGGTTCTCCTGAAGATCCAGGGGTAATGTGGCAGTTCGCAGAGTCAGTGCGTGGCCTTGCTGATGGCTGTCTAGAGATGGGTCTTCCTGTAACAGGCGGAAACGTCTCGTTCTACAACCAGACAGGCGCAGTAGCAATTCTTCCAACTCCAGTCATTGGTGTTCTTGGAGTAATCGATGATGTTCGTACACGCACTCCAATGTCATTTGATCGCGCAGGTCTTGATCTCTACCTATTAGGTGAAACCGAGAATGATCTTGCGGGTAGCGAATGGGCATACATGCACGACCAACGTGGCGGTATTGCACCAACTGCAGATCTTCAACGTGAAATGCGATTGATTGATCTTCTTGTTGCTGGCCGCACAAAGAAGATCTTTAGCGCAGCGCACGATTTAAGTCAGGGCGGTCTTGCTGCAACTCTGACCGAAATGGTTCTGCGTTACAACACAGGTGCAACTGTGCAACTCGACAATGTTGGTCTTGCACTTTTGAGCGAAACCCCAGGACGTGTAGTCGTTGCTATTGACCCTGCACGAACCGCCGCACTTACAAGCGAGGCAGCTTCTCAGAAGATTGCGCTGACAAAGATTGGAACAACTGGGGGAGATTCACTCGTTATCAACGACGCGAAGATTTCACTGGTTGAACTTCGTAAAGCGCATACCGAAACTTTCCCAAAGTTGTTTGGATAAATTCGATGCGCGATCCACAGGTACTTGCAGAAGTAAAGGAGACTCTCGCTCTCCTTACTGAACGTGCACCTGGTCGCGCCATCGAAGTTCGTATTCCGCCATATGCCGCAGTGCAATGCGGTGAAGGTCCAACACATACTCGCGGAACTCCACCGAATACTGTTGAGATGGATGCACAGACATGGTTGGCACTTGCCAATGGTGAAAAGAGTTGGGCAGATGCAATGGCAGCTGGCCTGATCTCCGCTTCTGGCATCCGCGCCGATTTATCCCAACTACTACCGCTTAGGATGACCCCATGAGCCGTCGCCCAGATGGATTGTTAAATCACAACGTTCTTGAAGACGATAAAGGTCCGCAAGATGCATGTGGAGTCTTTGGCGTGTGGGCACCAGGCGAAGAAGTCGCAAAGTTAACGTTCTACGGCCTTTACGCGTTGCAACATCGCGGACAAGAATCAGCAGGAATCGCAACATCTGATGGCAATCGCATCTTGGTCTATAAAGATATGGGCTTGGTTTCACAGGTCTTCACTGAAACAGATTTAGCTTCACTCGTTGGCAATCTTGCAATCGGTCACTGCCGCTACAGCACAACAGGTTCAAGCACATGGGTCAATGCGCAGCCAACTCTTCGCCCAACAAAGTACGGAACTTTGGCGCTTGCTCACAATGGCAATCTCACAAACACTGGCGACCTTGCCGAGTTAGTGCAGAAACTTGAGGTTGAAACACCAAAGAATGAACGCGGTGCAACGACAGATACTGAAATCATGACGGCGCTCATTGGTCTGCAAGACGAGAAGAACGTTGAAGCAAGTGCACTCGCTGTTTTGCCAAAGCTTGAAGGTGCCTTCTCACTCGTCTTTATGGATGAACACACCTTGTATGCAGCGCGCGATCGTCATGGTGTTCGCCCACTTGTTATCGGCAAACTCGATCGTGGCTGGGTAGTTGCATCAGAATCTGCAGCGCTCGACATTGTCGGTGCAGCTTTTGTTCGTGAAGTCGAACCAGGTGAATTCCTTGCAATCAATGAAGATGGAATTCGCTCTGAGATGTGGGCAAAGCCTGAACCAAAGGGTTGCATATTTGAATATGTCTATCTTGCCCGACCAGATACAACAATTGCTGGACAGAGCATTCATGCAGTCCGCGGCCGCATTGGCCAGCGCCTTGCCATTGAAGCGCCAGTAGATGCAGATCTTGTAATACCCGTTCCTGAATCAGGAACGCCTGCAGCTATTGGTTACGCAAAACAATCAGGAATCCCATACGGCTTAGGACTTGTGAAGAATTCCTATGTTGGCCGTACATTTATTCAACCATCACAAACTATTCGCCAACTTGGTATTCGCCTCAAACTTAATCCGCTACGCGAGATCATCGAAGGAAAACGAATCATCGTTGTCGATGATTCAATTGTTCGTGGCAATACGCAGCGCGCACTTGTACGTATGTTGCGTGAAGCTGGTGCTCTCGAGATTCACGTTCGAATTTCATCCCCACCTGTGAAGTGGCCTTGTTTCTACGGAATCGACTTTGCTACTCGCGCAGAACTCATTGCCAGTGGCCTTGAAGTTGAAGAGATTCGTCGCTCTATTGGCGCTGATTCACTCGCTTACGTTTCTGAAGAAGGTTTGATTGAAGCGACTAACGTTGCCGAAGAGAAGCTCTGCCGTGCATGTTTCTCAGGACAATACCCAATCGCTATTCCAACAGATATGTCAGAAGGCAAAATGCGCCTTGAAGTCACAGATGTTCACACAGTAAAGGTTCACAAGTAATGGCAACGTATAAAGATTCTGGCGTTGATATCGATGCAGGAGATCGCGCAGTTGAATTGATGAAGGCCTCAATTGCCCGCGCATCACGCCCTGAAGTAATGGGTGGCATTGGTGGGTTTGCTGGCCTCTTTGATGCATCAGCACTGAAAGAGATGAAGCAACCACTACTTGCAACATCAACCGATGGCGTCGGAACAAAGACAGAGATTGCACGTGCAATGGGTAAGTACGACACCATCGGTGAAGATCTCGTTGCCATGGTTGTTGATGATCTTGTTGTTTGTGGCGCAGAACCACTCTTTATGACTGATTACATCGCTGTTGGAAAAGTGATCCCTGAGCGCATTTCAGATATCGTCGCTGGAATTGCGCGTGGTTGTCAGAAAGCTGGAACAGCACTTGTTGGTGGCGAGACTGCAGAACACCCCGGACTTCTTGCAGAAGATGAATTTGATATCGCAGGAGCTGCAACTGGCGCAGTAGATGCAGATAAACAACTTGGCGCTCATCGCGTTAAGGCCGGAGATCTCATCATCGCAATGCCAGCAAGTGGATTCCATGCAAATGGTTATTCATTAATTCGCCACATTCTCAGCTCTCAGAAACTTGACCTTTCAAAGACTTATGAAGGTTTCTCACAGTCACTCGGTGAGATTCTTCTGACCCCGACTGAGATTTACTCACTCGACTGTCTTGCACTCATCAAGGCGCAGGGCGAGAAGTTACGTACATTTAGCCACATCACTGGCGGCGGACTTGCTGACAACACTGCACGAGTTATCCCTGCAGGCCTTACCGCGAAATATGATCGTTCTACTTGGGCGCTTCCGGCCGCAACTAAGTTCTTGGCAGATGTTGCTTCTGTCCCACAAGAAGATATGGAACGCACCTGGAACTGTGGCATTGGAATGTCGGCTGTCGTCGACCCAGCTATCGGAGATTTAGTAATTCGCTCATTGGCAGCGCGAGGCATGTCAGCTTGGATTGCTGGCGTCGTTGAGCCTTCTGGAGATAAGGACGCTGCTCGTTCATACTTGGTATCTGACTACAAGGGGTAAATTTCATGGCAAGTAAGTCCAAGGTCGCAGCTAGGAAGCAGGCATCATCTGCAAAGAAGATCAGCTTCTATCTCATCGCCATTCCTGTCTTCGCCTTCTTCATCAAACTGATCATCATGTCCAATATCCGTGGGACTGATGGTGCGATGTTGGGTGGGTGGTTAGGCGCAGATGGTGAGAACTACTTAAGTGGCGTCGATGGCTTACTTCAGCAAGGTTATTTCAGCGATAAGAGCATTCTTTCTTACTGGCCAGCTGGCTATCCCATTCTTATCTGGATCCTCACAAAGATTTCACTTGCTCATGTCATCTTCCTTATTTCATTTACCCAATCTATTTTCTACGCATACGCAAGCTATTACTTTGTAAAGCAGCTACGTGGCACCAAGTTGCAGCCATATATGTTCCTTATTGGCCTTGCACTCGCCTTCAATCCAACGCTCTCACTCAGTTCATTGGCCGTCGGATATGAAAGCCCTATCGCTGCATGTATGTTGATGGTTGTCGGCTTGATTATGAAGTCACGACAAAGTGCGCATGATCGCCAATTTATTCTCCGCGTTATTTCTGCAGGATTCTTCTCAGCGCTAGCAACTTTTATGCAGCCCCGCTGGATTCTTACCTCAATCGTTATTGCAGTTTTGTGGGCGCTCATCACTAAGGGCCGTAAAGCACAAGCACTGATTCTTGTCGGCGTTGTTGGAATCATGGCTCTTGCACCTGCCATCATGATTCAGCGAAATATTCAGTCGATTGATAAGTCAGTTATTTCTACAAACTTGGGCGTCACAATGCGCATCGGTGCAGGCGATGAAACTCAAGGCGGATACGCACACACTGGTCCTGATGTTCCTTGCGAGCCAGTAGCGCCAGCAACTGCAGTTACTGATAACGATGTCGTGAAGTGTGTGATCAAGTGGTATGCAAGCAACCCTGGAAAATCAATCCGCCTCTTTATTAACAAGGCTTGGTTCTATTGGACACCTTGGTCTGGCCCACTTGGTAACGGAACGATGGCGCGCAATCCATGGCTTAAGGTCAATCCGATTGTAAATATCGCCAAGGGCAGCCAATCCGGCAACGACCTTGTCTATAAATCAATTGGCCGCGGAATTTCATTCTTCTGGGTCATCGGTTGCATCTCTCTCTTCTTCATCGGATTCTTCTGGCTCCGTTCCATGAAGGGCATCTATGCCAACCTGGCATATGCCTCTGCTATCCCTGTCGTCATCTCGTGGCTCGTATCCATGGGAACGATTGGAGATCACCGTTTCCGCATCCCTACGATGTCTCTGAGCGTCTTTCTGCAGGTCTTGGGCTACTTCGCCCTCCGTCATCGGGTCAAAACAGGCTCATTTGCCGTTGCTTTGGAGTCCAGCGCTCAGGCGCGATAACCTACGCGCCTGGCACATCAGCTATTCGTAAGGAGGTCGCCCATGGGCCGCGGCCGTGCAAAAGCTAAGCAGACCAAGGTTGCTCGCGATTTGAAGTACAACTCTCAGGACATGGACCTCGATCGCCTTACTAAGGAACTCCACGGAGATGTCCCTAATCAGCAGAATCAGGATGATGACGATCCTTTTGCTGAAGGCAATTACATTCCACGCGCGTGAAACCAACGCCGTATGTCGCATCACTGCGAATTTACGAACCCCTTTCAGCATTCGAACCTGTCGACCGAATTCGTTGGCAGAATATCGATGCATCAATCGACTCTCGAAAAGAAGAGCAGGCGCTCGCACTTCGTCGTTTAGTTTTTCCTGAACCTCCAGCCGTTCGCCCTGATGGTGCACACGTTCTTGATATCAATGGAACTCGTTATGTGTCGCCGTGGTCTACTGCAACTCGTTGCTGGGCAGCTCTTGATGATTTTAAAGATTCACTCCCATCTTCCATCACGCCATTCTTTATTCCATCTTCACTCGAAGAGGTAATTACAACTGGCGTTGATCTACTTGAAGATCGCGTGCCGCACATCATCACTGAGAATTGGGTTGTTCCACCTCGCTGGTTCTCGATTTTTACTCCCGATGAACGAGTGCGCGGAGTAGATGAAGATGGACCGTATTCTTTTGCTCGCACCACAATGTCGAAGGCACGCGAACGTGCACTCGAGTCTCATGAAACTGTTCTTGGTGCATTTGGACAAGGTCCTGTCGAGCAAGAGATTGAAAATATGATCGATTGGCTTGAACTCTTCCACCCTGAATCACTTGTCGAACTCGATTACGGTGGGCTGGCCGGTTATCTCGATTCAGCACTTCGTGCCCAAGGCCTTGATGGGATTAATGATGATTCATCCATTGAAGATGTTGCATTTAGTTTGTCTGGGCTCTCAGCCGGCGATGGTTCAATCGCAGGTCAGGGTTATGAGCGCTTGGTTTCCCGCTGGCGCGCAGTTCAAGCCTTCGAATCAGCAATTTAGCGCTCCTAGATAATTTCATTTTGGATTTCATCTTCGGCGGTATTGCCACAGGTGATTTCGTGAGGAATACTTCCCGTCATTACGGAGCAAAACGGACATTTCAGTCCCGCATCCGATGAGTGAATTAAGTGGGAGAGCTTATGAATCGTCTGCCTGATGCAGAGGTACTCCTTACCCCACGCGAAGTCGCTGATCTCTTTGGTGTTGATCCCAAGACAGTTACTCGCTGGGCAAAGGCAGGAAAGCTCACCTCGATTCGTACATTGGGTGGCCACCGTCGTTATCGTAAATCTGAAGTCGATGATCTTCGCGCAAATTATTTCAAGGCACAGAACTAATACCTATTTAGCTAGATGAACTTTTCACTATGACCTATTCCATTGAGCAATTTTTCTTACTCGGTTTTCTGACACTCGTTTTTGTTGGACTCATTACTCCGCCAATTCGTAATGTCGCTTTGCGTGTTGGCGCAGTCGATGCACCGACACTTGCTCGCAAAGCTCAGAAGGAGCCAGTTCCTTATTTAGGTGGAGTTGCGATTGCTATCGGAATCGTTTCTGCATCCTACGGATCAATCCTTGCCGTCGATTTCTCAATTGATAGCTTGAAACTTGCAAGCTTTGTTCTTGTACCTGCAATTGCAATTTCAGCGATGGGGCTTTGGGATGACCTCAAAGGTCTTGAACCATGGCCTCGTCTCGTTGCTCAGACTTTCACTGGAATCATCGTTGCAGTCATTTTGACCGTTACCGACACAATGGGATTTGCCTTCAATAACCACCTACTTAACTACTCGATCACCGTTCTCTGGATCGTCGGCGTCTGTAATTCAATTAACTTCTTCGATAACCACGATGGTGGAGCAGCAGGAACAGTTGCAGTTATTACCTTCTTCCTCTTCTTTATCGCCTATGACCGCCAACAGATTTTGGTCAGCGCACTTGCAATCGTTACAGCAGGCGCAACTGCAGGCTTTCTTATCTGGAACCGCCACCCTGCCAAGATTTACATGGGAGATGCGGGCTCTCTCTTCCTTGGAATCATCATCTCGGTGCTCACGATTCGTTTAAGCCCTGGAGTAATTCCTTCCTATAAATCACTTGCTATTCCGCTCTTCTTAATGGCAACACCGATTCTCGACACCACCGTCGCCGTTATTTCACGCCTTTATCGCGGCATCTCTCCATTCCAAGGTGGACGCGATCACTTGTCACATCGCCTAATGCGCGAAGGTCTAAACCGGCGCATCACAGCTTTCACGCTGTGGGGTTTAGCGGCCTTCTACGGCTTTATCGCTCTTGCAATCTATACATGGCCGGATACATACGGTCTGCCGCTCATCATCTTTGGAGCAACAGTGTGGGTTGCAAAACTGATTTTCTTCTTACGAATTCCATCTGAGGGGTAGACTCTCACCATGGCCGATAAGAATGATGACATGAAAGCAAGAATGCTTGCTGCCCTTGAAGCAAAGAAGAATAAGAAGGGCGCTCCAGGCACTCAAACACATTCTGAATCAGGATCAAAGATTCGCGGCGGACAACGCAGCGGTGGAGCTCCACAAGTTCAGCGTAAGGCCGGACCATCTGGCTCAGGTTCTGCAGGCTAAATTTTCTTCTAGCAGTGCCATTTCTTCTTGAAATTAGAGTTCGACCAAACGCTTCGCGAAATAAAGTTGGCGGAAGCGTTGGAGAACCCCCTCGATTAATCGTTGCAGTGCAAGCTCCTGCAGTCGATGGCAAAGCCAATCAAGCAGTTATAAAAGAGTTAGCTAGCGCTTTTAATCTGCGAGCCCGTGATTTCACAATTGTCTTTGGCGAACTGGGTCGCGATAAACGGTTATTAGTCGATGGAGATAAAAAAACTCTCCAAGCAAAGCTTGAAGAGTTAATGGGCGAACCCAAACTTCTGTAATGAAGAAGCACTTGTGGCTCGGGACAGGATCGAACTGTCGACCTCACGATTTTCAGTCGCGCGCTCGTACCAACTGAGCTACCGAGCCAATATGTAGTTGTAGTTATTGCTATGTTAAAAAAAGAAGAGAGCGTGTGGACACTCTCTTCTTTCGCGACCCGGACGGGACTTGAACCCGCGACCTCCGCCGTGACAGGGCGGCGCGCTAACCAACTGCGCTACCGGGCCTTGATAAATCAAAGCCGTACTTCTTGCTACCTCGAGTGCCCCCAACGGGATTCGAACCCGTGTTACCGCCGTGAAAGGGCGATGTCCTAGGCCCCTAGACGATGGGGACGTTTGAGGCTCGCAAATCGTACCTTCTTAAGCGTGCACGACCAAACTCGCGAAAAAGACCCTAGAAAACGGGCAGTTTTAGAGCAGAGCCCACTGAACTGTGACGGCAATGGTCACATCTTGCTGACCTAAATCAATCACCGTTGCATCAGATTCTGCTTTAGCAACAGCCATCACAGGTGTGTAATTTGTAGGAGCAGAATTCTCAATGAGGTAATTAACTTTGCCGAGCTTTGCTCCCATTAACTTTGCATAGGAAGATGCTTTTGCTTTAGCGCTCTTTACTGCAGCAGCTCGTGCTGCTTCGAGTGATTTTGTTGAATCAAGTACGAATGGTGTTGCGCCATTGATCTGCAAATTATCGCCACCGGCTGCAACGAGTGAATCAACGAGTGCGCCTGCTGTATCAGCAGCGCGAACCGTGATGGTAAATGACTGTGAACCGCGGTATCCAGTCAGAGTAGATCCACCGTCATTGGTGTACTTATATTCCGGATAGACCGTAACGCTCTGAGTGGCAATATCTTTTGTATCAATCTTTGCTGTCTTAAGTGCCGCACGAACTGCTGTTGCAGTCTTTGCTGTTGCAGCAAGGGCTTCTTTGCTTGTTGCAGCTACAGCGGTAGCAGTTGCGTTGATTCGAACTGCATCTGGGACAACTTTTACGACGCCTTGTGCTGAGACTGTGATGTAGCGAGTTGCTGCTGCTTCAGCTGCAGGGCTTAGAACTCCCGCAGCAACAGTCATCAAAAGGGCAATTACGGAGATACGTTTACGAGTTGTCATAAACCTATTATCTCTTACTTATTGTGTGAGCGGTTATAGATTTCTGTGTGATCTCGGAGCATTCGCTCTAGCGAGAAATACTCATGAGCATGCGCTTTGCCCGCAGAACCAAGTCGATTTCGCAGCTCTGAATCGGTCGCTAGAGCGCTTAACGCACTAGCCATTCCACCTGGTTGAGGTGAAGTAAGGAAGCCTGTTTTATCGTTGTCGACAATATCTGAAATCGATCCAACAGCTGGAGCAACGATTGGAAGCCCTGCCTGCGCCGCTTGAATCAAAGTCAGCGGAATACCTTCATTATCGCTGGTAAGAATTGCGATATCGCTGGCTGCAAATAAGTCATCAATATCTTTACGCCAGCCTAGGAAGGTAACGGGCAAGTTCTCTGCAGCAGCGCGAGCCTTCGAACTCTCAAAGAGTTCGCCTTCGCCGGCAACTAAGAAATGGATAGCAACTTCTCGCTTCACCATTGCAGCTGAGATATCGAGTAAACGATCAGGGCGTTTAATCTGAGTGAGGCGGCCAACAAAGGTGCAGTAAATAGTGGCTGGGTCTAGCTCGAGGTTCTTTCGAAGTTCTGACTTGCTCGCAGTGTGAGGCGCTGGTAGTCCTGGGAAGAAGACACTGTATTGATCTGCACTTCCAATGCCAGCATGGATCAGGTCGTTCTTTACTTCATTGCCAATGGCAACAAGAAAGTGAGTGCGCTTTGCTAAGAACTTCTCAATGGCGATAACAAGTGAGGTCTTCCACCCTGCAAAATAACCGTGAAGTAAGTGGCCATGGAAGGTATGGATACGAGTCGCTCCACGCCCTGCAATGATCGAAGCCAAACGACCAAGCACGCCAGCCTTAGCTGTATGGGTATGGATGACATCGGGTTTAAAAGTTCTAATCTTCTGTACTAATCCAATAAATGCTTTTAAGTCGGCAATCGGCGAAACCGAGCGACCAAGACCTGCAATGCGAGTTGCCTTGATATCGGTAGCAACTTCATCCAGATAATCAGCTTCTGTTTCATCGCAGTAACCGGTGATAAGAACTTGTTCGAATCGTGAGGAATCAAGGCCGCGCATTAACTCGGCAACAATGACGGCTGGACCACCCACATTCATGCGGGCGATGATCTGCATAACTTTGATGCGCTCAGCCATGTGGTTATCTTCTCGCAAAAAGGCTGGATAATTGAACTTATGACTAGCGGGCAATTCGTATCTAAGTGCACAGCCGATGCGATGGCTCGCGCCGCCCAGACCTTGCAGGCAGGCCACCTGGTCGCATTTCCAACCGAGACTGTCTACGGATTAGGTGCTGATGCCACCAATGCATCTGCTGTTGCTCGCATTTATGAAGCAAAGGGTCGCCCTGCAGATCATCCGCTCATCGTTCATGTTGGCGATATGCAAGATATCGCTGATTGGTCAGATGACATCCCAGATTATGCAATCGCACTTGCTCGCAATTTCTGGCCAGGCCCAATGACTTTGATTCTCAAGCGCTCTGCCCTTGCTCAAGATTTCATTACTGGGGGACAAGACACTGTGGGACTGCGTGTTCCTAACCATGTGATTGCACTTGCACTTCTGAGCGAATTTAAGAAACTTGGTGGCAAGGGAGTTGCAGCACCAAGTGCTAATCGCTTTGGCCATGTTTCTCCAACAACTGCCCAAGCAGTCAGCGATGAACTATCGCAATACTTAGCGCCTGAAGATGTCTTACTTGAAGGTGGACCATCGCTAGTTGGAGTTGAATCAACGATTATCGATTGCACAACAGAAAGTCCAAAGATATTGCGCCCCGGTGCAATCACAGAAGAGATGATTGAGGCTGTCACAGGGATTGATATTTCATACGATGCAACGGAAATTCGCGTCAGTGGATCACTGGAGAATCACTACTCACCTAATGCGCAGGTGGTTCTTGATATCGCTCCCGAAAATGGCGATGGATTTATTGCACTCGCTTCAACTCCGACACCTGATGGTGTAATTCGTTTATCTTCGCCGCAGAGCAATGAAGATTTTGCACGAGTTCTCTACACATCTCTTCGAAGCGCGGATGAGCAATCGTTATCTCGAGTTGTCGTGCACCAGCCTTCTGGTGACGATATCTCTGTGGCAATTCGCGACCGATTACTGCGTGCCAGCCGTGGTCGCTGAGGTAGTAGACTGCGCCAGTTATTTAGTTGGGGCCTTTAGCTCAGTCGGTAGAGCAACGGACTTTTAATCCGTGGGTCGTCGGTTCGAGCCCGACAGGGCCCACACCTGTATCTTCTCGCTATGAAAAATAAGTCCTGGATTCCTACTTATATCGCTGTAGGAATTGTCTGGGGCTGTTCCTTTATCTTCATCAAACTCGGTCTTGAATTCCTGACTCCTTTCGGAGTCGCATTCGGAAGATGCGCCCTAGGTGCGGCAACGCTCTTGATTGTTGCAAAGCTTCGCGGTTTCCGACTACCAACCGATCGCAAGGTTCTCTTTCACCTATGGATCGTGGCTCTGCTGCTCAATGTAATTCCTGGAATCTTCTTTGCTCTTGCTGAAACAGAAGTGACATCAGTTCTTGCAGGCATCATCAATGCAGTTACACCGCTGATGACCTTGATTGCAATCTTGGTTGTTAATCGCGAAGAGAAGCCAAAGGCCTTCCAAATATTCGGATTATTCATCGGCTTCCTCGGAGTACTTACAGTTCTCGGAGCTTGGAAAGGATTGGGAGATAACCCGCTCTGGGCAATCCTCGTTCTGTTAGCTGCGGTTGCTTGCTATGGAATCTCATATCCATATACCCGCAGATTTGTTATGCCTTATAAATTAAAGCCAGAATCGATTGTCGCGACCCAACTAACTTTGGCCGCAGCAACGCTTCTGCCTTTCTATCTCTTTGATGGAATCGCTAAAGACGAATACAAAATTGGCCCGCTTCTTGGAATGCTCGGGCTTGGTGTCTTTGGAAGTGGTTTCGCATACCTCTGGAACTTCCGAGTGATGGAGATTGCAGGAAGTGCGATTGCAAGTAGCGTCACTTACTTAACACCGCTCGTTGCGGTGATTGTGGGAGTTATCTTCTTGAATGAGAAAGTAACCTGGCATGAACCAGTTGGGGCTCTAGTGGTATTGCTGGGCGCTGCGATTGCTCAAGAGCGAATCAAGTTATTACAGCGTAAATCCAACGGGTAGCTCGAGGCGATGCGATGCCAAGAGTGAGGCATTGGTAAGAATTTCTCGCGTAGGTGCATCAGCAACAATGATTCCACCGGAAAGAATCACTGATCTCTCGCAGAGTTCGAGTGCATAAGGAAGATCATGCGTCACCATGACGATAGTGACATCTAATGATCGAACAATCTCTGCCAATTCGCGGCGGCTAGCTGGATCAAGATTTGAAGAAGGCTCATCCATAACAAGAATCTCTGGCTTCATAGCCAGCACGGTTGCAACAGCCACGCGACGACGCTGACCGAATGAGAGATGGTGAGGTGGGCGATCTCTAAATTCAAGCATTCCAACTTGGCTCAGAGCTTCATCAACTACTGCACTTAATTCATCTCCACGAAGTCCCATATTGAATGGACCGAAAGCAACATCTTCGCCAACGGTCGGCATGAAAAGTTGGTCATCTGGATCTTGGAAAACGATTCCTACTTTGGCGCGAATCTGCTTGAGCGTCTCTTTATTCTTTGCATCAACGAGCTCGCCCGCAATTCTGACTTCACCCTGCATCGTGGGATGAATTCCATTCATATGCATGACAAGCGTTGTCTTACCGGCACCGTTAGGACCAAGAAGGGCTACTCGCTCACCCTTACTGATTGTGAGGTTCACGCCGTAAAGCGCTTGGTTGCCATCTGGGTAGGCAAAGGCGAGATTTGAAATCTGCAGACTTGGTGTTGTGTTCATGCTTTACCAACCGATCGCAAGAAATAGAAGTGATGTGGATAGTGCAATTCCAGGTAGAGATAGAGCGGTAAACCACTGACGAGTTGTAACTACAGGATTTCCAAGCGACGGCAAATTTCCATCGAAACCACGTGAAAGCATCGCCAAGTGAACTCGCTCGCCGCGTTCGTAAGAACGGATAAAGAGAGCAGCCGCAGATGTGGCGATTACTTTCCAATGCTTAATTCCGGTGGCGATAAATCCACGAGATTCGCGCGCAATCTTCATGCGCTCCATCTCATCGCTAATTACGTTGACGTAGCGCAACATGAAAGATGCAATCTGCACCATGACTGTCGGCAATTTAAGTCTTTCAAGTCCACGGAGAATTTCACGCGCAGTTGTCGTCGTAGAAAGGATTACTGCCGCAAGTACCCCGAGACTTCCTTTGGCAACGATAGAAGTACCGGCCAATAGACCTTCGCGATAGAGCTGGATACCGGCGATTTCAAAACGCTCACCTTCGCCAAAGAAAGGCATAAGGATTGCGAAGAAGACGAATGGAATTTCGATGAGTGCTCTCTTGAAGAGAAGAAGCAGAGGAATCTTGCTGAAGAACGCAGCGGCAATCACCAATGCAAAGAGAGCGATAAAAGTCTGCCAACGCGTAATTGGAGTAGAAACTGCGACCAAGATAAAGGCCAGAACCGCGAGGATTTTGATGTGTGATGGAAGTAGATGAGTCACAGAGTGTCTGTGTAGATAAAGCCTTTCACCCACATCGTGGCCGTGGTGGTGGCCGTGGGTGTGAACGAGATCTAAATCCTGAGTATGCGGCTTTATTTCTCTGAACCTGACTTACGGCGGACCAGCATAAATAAGCCAGTTGAAATAACCCCTGTAGCTAAGACTCCAATAACTCCCGCAGCACCCGTTGAGAAGCGAGGGTTATCGATTCCCTTCACTCCGTAATCTGCGAGAGCGCCATCAGCATTTGCATGATCTTTTGCTGAATCGATAAATCCAATATCTTCTGCAACTTTCTCAAGACCATCAGGACTAGAAGATGCATAGAAAGATGCGACGCCAGCTAGCAAGAGAGAGGCAAGCAGGCCTGCAAGTAGAAAGTTTTTATTCTTCACGATGCGCTCCTGATTTCGAGAGCTTGCTTCTCGCCCTTGTATCCGTAAACCAAATCAGAACGACTCGCGAGAACTGCGCCAACTGCAAAAGCTGTAATGAGCGCTTCACCGATTCCGATAAGAACGTGAGTACTAATCATTGCTGTCAAAACTGCAGAGACCGAGAATGTTGCATTTGCACCGATTGAGTATTGCAATACGAATCCTGCTGCAGCTGCTGGGACTGAGAGCAATCCAGCTAACCCTGCAGAAATCGTTGTGGAGAATTTTGATGACGGCAAAATCTTTTGAAGAAGCAAGAACGCGCCATAGCCAGCCCAGACTCCGATGATCGCCATGTTAAATACATTGAGACCAATTGCTGTTAATCCACCGTCTGCAAAGAGGAGACCTTGCATTAAGAGAACGACGGTAAGTGAAAGCGTTGCCGCATACGGCCCCACAAGAACGGCAGCAAGTGCGCCTCCAAGTAAGTGGCCACTAGTTCCTGCAGCGACGGGGAAGTTGAGCATCTGAACTGCAAAGATAAATGTCGCAGTAAGTCCTGCAAGAGGAGCTGTCTTCTCATCGAGAGTCGATTTCGCTCCCTTAATTGAGAGAGCGACTCCGGCTGCCGCAAGGGCGGCAAAGGCGGTCGACGTAGGGATATCGATAAACCCATCAGGAATATGCATGGAAGAAGGTTAATGCAAATCATTTGCATCTGCATCTGGAAGGCAGAAGACTAGATTCTCACGCCTCTCGCAGGGAAATATCGGCCCCATCCTGGGCGTTAGGTCTAGTGTGTGTGAATCTCGAGTCCTAGTAGGAAGCGCTAGAACGAAGCAAGGGGAGGTCTTTTGATGAGTGATGACGAAGGCCAGGACGAGCTCGTAACTGAAGAGATGCTCTGGGATCGAATCCCCGAAGTCCACGGTGAAGAACGAGCAAATACTTATTACGAACTTTCTGCGCGCATCTTTGCTCGCGGCCAATATGACGAGGCGCTCGCGCTCGCTGAAACTGCGCGAGATATCTTCTCTGAACTCGGAGCATCAGCGCCAAGTGAAGGATTAGCTCAGGCATATTCTGCAATTGGATACAACCTCAATCAGTTAAAGCGTATGGATGAAGCAGCAACTGCAATGAGCAAAGCAGTTTCTATTTTGCGTGAGAACAAATCTCCTATCGCTCTTGAACTCGCCTGCACTCTCGGCGAATGGTGGTACGCCTCAAAGAATTACGAAAAGGTAATCGAAACCATGTACGAATGTTCACAAGAACATCTCGTTGATGGAAATAACATCGGCGCAGCAAACGATATGCACCTCATCGGATGCGCACAGCGCGAACTGAAGAATTACTCCGAAGCAGTCATCTGTTTCCAAGAAGCGCGCAAGATGTTTAAGCTCGAGAAAGAAATCATCCACGTTGCTCGCTGCGACCAGAAGATTGCATCTTGCTACAACGAACTTAAAGAAGGCGAGAAAGCCTTCGAAGCGGCGCAGAAATCAATTGATGTCTTTGAAACTGCGCACGATCACCGCCGCGAAACTTTTGCTCTTTTTGAACTCGGAAAAGCTGAAATCCTTCTAGGAAAGCTAGAAGACGGACTTTCCACTCTCGATGGCGTTCTGCAGATAGTTGCCGAAGATGAACCAAAAGATTTTGAGTTCATCCTCGATATCGAAGACCGTATGGTTGCTGTTATGCGCCAACTTGGTCGAATGGAAGAGGCCGATGAAGTTGAACGACGCCTCAAGTCTGTACGAGAAGCTCTCGCAGATGATCCTGAAACGGATGCGATTGTTACTTTAAACGATTAAATCTTGCGGGGCAGGTGTTGCAAAGCCCAGTGGTACATAGCTATTGCACCGGCTGCAGATGCGTTCATGGAACGCGTTGACCCGTATTGCTCGATTGCATAGAGAACTTCGCAGATAGCGATGCCTTCATCAGACATGCCTGCGCCCTCTTGGCCAAAGAGAAGAACGCATTTCTCTGGAAGTTGCGCACCTTCAAGGTGCTTTGAACCTGGAACATTGTCGATTCCAATAATCGGTGTTTCATTTTCTGCACACCACTGAGCAAATTCTGCGATTGTTGGATGATGTAAAACGGTGAGATATCGATCTGTCACCATGGCTCCGCGCTTATTCCAGTCGCGCTTGCCAACAATATGTACATAAGAAGCGTTAAATGCATTAGCTGTGCGAACTATGGAGCCGATATTTAAATCATGTTGCCAATTCTCAATTGCAATCTGAAGTTTATGTCGCTTGGTATTGAGATCGGCAACAATTGCTTCAACTGTCCAATATCTGTAATGGTCCAAGACATTTCTACGATCGCCATTTTCAAGAAGTTCAGGATCATATTGAGCGCCGGTTGGCCATGGCTTTTCGTGAGGCCCGACTCCGACAACAGGGAAAAATTCACCCGGTCCGATGACTGCAGGTGTATTGATTTCCATGGATGCACTCTAAACTTAAGGCAGTGGCATTACCAATAAGGAGTCATCATGGAGATCGTTTATCACATCGCATTTGGCATCCACCTGCTCTGCGTAGTTGGAATTCTTGTGCTCTTGCTCTTGCAGGCTAATAAGAATCCAAAGAAGTTAAGTGCTGGCGTTGTCCACGCTTCTCTTACCGCCCTCGTTGCCGCAGTGGTCATGGTTGGTCTGTGGGATCAGGCTCACGAAGAGGCTGCAAACCACAGCAAATTTGGGGTCAAAGGATTGGTTATCGCTGTGATTTTGACACTTGGTTATAAGAATCTAAAGAAGCCAGTACTTAAGAATTCAGTCTGGGCCGCAATGCTCGGATTAACAGTTCTGAACATTCTTATTGCATACGTCTGGTAATTGAATTCATGAAGAAGTTTGGGATATTGGCATGTCTTATTTTTGCCATCCCAAATATTTCTCCCATTCAAGCTTCGGCAGTTGACCCGCTAAGCGTTGCCGCAACCTTTGAAAGACTGACAGCAAGTTCAGCACTTGCTAATCCATCAGTTGCAGTCATTGACCAGCTGACAGGCGCTGTTGTATTTGAGAAGAGCGCATACTCTCCTCGCAAACCTGCATCTGTATTAAAAATCTATTCCGCAGCTGCCGCACTGACCTACATGGATCCAACCGAACGCTTTACAACGTCGGCTTGGGTTGGAGTCAATGAGAAGAGCATTGTGATCCATGGATCACTCGACCCCTGGATGAGCTTGAACGATTCAGTAGCTAAGAAGATGGGCCGCACATCTATTCCGCGGATTGAATACAACGCACTATCAGCACTGCAAGAGGCGAACCCTGGTTCTATCCGCAACTCAACAATTTATTACTCTGATCTGTATTCACAAGATGTAGCCAACATCAAAGCTTTCTTTGCAAAGCGCGGAGTAAAGGCCGCGATGAAGCGGGTATCGAGTGAGAAAGCTCTAGAACTTTCTGGAGAAGAAATTCTCTCTTCACAGTCTCCTGAACTTCAGGAAATGTTGGCCTTTGCTCTGACATGGAGCGATAATTTATTAACTGAGCGCATCGCCCGCCTTGCCTCTCAAGCTGCTGGCTATCCGCTCAATAATGAAGGTGTAGCAAGAACTTTTGACGAGGTTCTGACTGGCTTGGGAGTAGATAGCAAGGGCCTCTTAGCCCGCGATGCGAGTGGCCTTTCACATGAGAATCGAATTACAGCGATTCAAGTCGCCCGTTTGTTGGCGAAGATACGCACCGATGCAAAGTTTGCCCCGCTCATTAGTGGACTTCCAATCGGTGGAATCACTGGAACACTTAAGAAGAGATTTGTTGACACTGCGCCAGAAGCTATTGGTTTAGTTAAAGCAAAGACAGGAACATTGAACGGAACAACAAATCTTGCAGGTTATGTCGAAGCAGGTGATCGTGAGTATGTCTTCGTTATCATCGCAGATCGCTTAAATAGAAGTTCACGCGCTGAGAAATTTGCACGTTCAACCGTGGACCGCATACTTGGCAAAGTCGCGGCTCCGCTACTTCCTATCTTCCCGGTTCAACCTGCCGAGGTTGTAGCAGTTGAGGTTGTAACAACGGCTTAGTCGTCGTCCTCATCTTCATCTTGATCATCATCGTCATGATCTCTCTCACGATCGCCGCGTTTACGTCCTTCGTGTTCATCATCGTCGTCATCGCCACGTTGAGGAACGTTTGTTACAACGGGCATCGGAAGTCCGTTGGCGCCGGTTACAGTTTTTACTGTGGTTGGCTTGGCGGGAGTTACCGCCGCAGAGTTATTAGAAACACTCGCAGCAGTTGGTGCCGGTGCACTTGCTACAGCAGATTGAGTTGCTACTGAATTTTCTGTAGGGATCGAACTTTCATTATTAGCGTTTGCAAATAATGAACCACCAAGAAGTAGACCGCCAGCAACCACAAGAGTGGTAATTGGAAGAACCTTATTTACCTTGCGCAAACCCGCTGATGGAGTTTGATTCTCAGTAAGTTCAAACCATTCTGGTTTTGGTGACGGATCTGGTGTCGTATTCGGTGTCATTGTGTGACCCCTTTCATTAAGAGCAAGGTAGAAGAGCATCCTTAAAGGGTGCTGAGAATCGACCTCATCCTCCCTGGCAATTATGGGTACCCTAAGCGCGTGTCAGCCCTCCGCGCCTATATCGATTTGATGAAATTACGCGTAGTTGAGCTCTTAATCATCACAACACTGCCCGCTATGGTCTTGGCTGAAAAGGGTCTTCCTTCCTTTGGCCTAGTCGCTGCCACTCTGGTCGGTGGAACACTCGCAGCGGGGGCGTCAAACGCCTTCAACATGGTGATCGAAGCCGACACAGACAAATTGATGGTGCGTACTTCTAAGCGCCCAATTGTCACAGGTGCAATTTCACGCAAACACGCAACTCTCTTTGCAACAGCGATATCAATTCTCTCGCTCGCAATCTTCGCAATCTTTACTACAGCGCTTGCCACTTTGCTCACGGCGTTAGCAATTTTCTACTACGTAGTGATCTACACAATTCTTCTCAAGCCAAATACATCTCAAAATATTGTGTGGGGTGGGGCAGCAGGTTGTATGCCTGTACTGATTGGTTGGGCTGCAGTTACAGGATCTCTGACATGGGTTCCAGTTGCATTCTTTATGGTGGTCTTCTTCTGGACTCCACCGCACTTTTGGGCACTTGCAATCAAATATAAAGATGATTATTCCGCTGCAGGAATTCCGATGTTGCCTTCTGTTTCTTCGCAATCATCAGTGATCGGACAGATGTGGTTTCACACGATTGCAATGGTTATTTCTTCAACAGCGATGATTCAACTTGCCGAGCTGCCTGTATGGGTCTTGTGCACAACAGTTCTACTTGGTGCGGTCTTTACCTTCCAACTCTTTGCACTGAAAGAGAATTCAGATAATTACAATAAAGTGGCGGCAGGAATTTTCCACTGGTCCATCACTTACTTGAGCTTGCTCTCGATATTGCTAGTTGTTGCTCAGCTACTAAGCGCTTGAGTTATATCTCTTAGCAAGTCATCAATGTGCTCAAGCCCTACTGAAAGCCTTAAAACAGATGGCGTAATGCCCATCTCTGCTTGAGTCTCAACAGATAGTCGGCGATGTGTTGTCGAAGCTGGGTGAGTAATCAACGACTTGCTATCGCCCAAGTTATTTGAGATATCGATGACTCGAAGAGCATCCATAAATTTAAATGCATCCTTCTGAGAGCCGGCAAACTCAATACCAATCGTCGTTCCGCCAGCCTTCATCTGCTTAGCAATGACTGCGCGATCTGGGTGAGATGCCAGCCCTGGGTAGCGGACGCTCTTAATTTCTTTACGTGGCTCCAAGAATTCAGCGATGGCCTGAGCGTTCTCGCACATACGAGTAACGCGTAGATCCATGGTTTCAAGTGACTTAACAAGCACCCATGCATTGAATGCGCTCAGTGATGGACCCGTGTGGCGAATGAATGGAATGAGTTTCTCATTGATGTATTCGAAGGAGCCAAGAAGTGCACCAGCTAATACACGGCCTTGACCATCAATATGTTTTGTTGCTGAGTACATGACTACATCTGCACCGAGCTCGAGGGGCTTCTGCAATACAGGAGAAGCCATGACGTTATCCACGATGACAGTTGCGCCGACTTTATGAGCAAGATCTGAGACAACGCGAATATCAACTATCTCCATCAATGGATTACTTGGAGTTTCGATAAAGACAGCCTTTGTCGGCTTTGAGAGAGCTTTTTCCCACGCTGCATTGTCATTTGCTTTCACAAGTTCGTAAGTAACGCCCCACTTAGGAAGGATTTCTGTAATAACAACGTGGCAAGAACTAAACATAGAAGCAGAAGCCACAACGTGATCGCCTGCTTCAACAAGGCAGGCAAGAGATGCAAACATTGCTGCCATACCTGACGCAGTGGCTACGCAGTAATCCGCGCCTTCGATTGCTGCGAGGCGCTTTTCAAACATAGCAACCGTTGGGTTATGAAATCGACTATAAAGGAAGTGATCTGTCTCGTCCGTGAAGGAATCAAGAGCTTCTTGCGAATCAGCATAAGTAAAACCACTATTGAGATAGAGAGCTTCAGAAGTTTCACCGAAACCAGAGCGAGCAAGACCTTCGCGAACTGCAGCAGTTTGAGAATTGACTTCCCAATCCGGTTCGCGACGTTTTGGGTGCTCGTGATAGCCCCATACCTCTTTGCTCATGAGCACATCCTAAGTCCATATTCAGAAAGCCTTAAGTTTTGCCCGCTATATTGCCCGCATGACCTCATTAGCGATATCCGTAAAGGATCTGAGCAAGAAATATGACTCAGGATTTGCTGTCTCTCACGCGAATTTTGAAGTACCACTCGGAACAATCTGTGGATTTGTCGGTCCCAACGGAGCAGGCAAGACAACAACAATTCGCATGCTTCTTGGGCTTATTACGCCAACTGGCGGAACAGCAGAAGTTCTCGGTGAATCCATTACTCACCCTGAAAAATATCTTTCACGCGTCGGAGCGATGATTGAAGGTCCCGCCTTTTATCCAGCACTTACCGGCGAAGAAAACCTCAAAGTTCTAGCAACACTTGGCGGATATCCCATCGAACGCGTTGCTGAATTGATTAAGACTGTTGGACTCGAAGGTCGCGGAAATTCCAAGTACAAAACTTATTCGCTCGGCATGAAACAGCGCCTCGGAATCGCAGCCGCTCTACTTCCTGAACCAAAAGTTCTCGTTCTCGACGAACCAACAAATGGTCTTGATCCTGAAGGTATTCAAGAGGTTCGTGATTTACTCAAGAAGTTAGCTAGCCAGGGGACAACAGTTTTCGTCTCTTCACACTTGCTCTCTGAACTTGAAATCATCAGCGAATACATCGTCATGCTGCGAAAAGGTGAAGTTGTTTTTGCAGGCCCAATCCAAGATCTCTTCCTCATGCAACAGCCATTTATCTTGGTGAAAACAGATTCGCAGAGCGATCTACAAAAGATTGTTGCAATTGCTGAAGCTGATGGTCATAAAGCAACTATCCGTTCTGAAGTTGCACATATCGAGGGGCCAGCAGATTGGGCAGGAACACTCAATCGCAAAGCCTTTGATGCAGGGATTTTGATTACCCAGCTATCGCCGCAGATGCCTAACCTCGAAGAGACATTCTTTGAGATGACAGGAGAAAAGAAATGATTCGCATTGTTCGCGCAGAATGGCGAAAATTGCGCCGTCCAACTCTCTTCCTAGGAACTATCGGCGCAGCCCTCTTCTTTACTGGGCTCACATCCACCTTCCTGTATTTGATGATTGATTCCGAGCAAGGAAATGGAGACCGTGGACGACAAATTGGCCGTGAAGTGCTCGAACTTGCAGGCGGTTCTGTTTATGGATTTGCATCAGTAGGTGGGTTACTCGGAATCATTGCGCTCTGCGTTTTTGCAGCTCAGACTGCGCAGGAGTACACATACGGCACCTTGCGAAATATCTTGGTTCGCCAACCAGGTCGTATTCGAATACTCGTCGGCAAGCTCATTGCGATGAAAATATTTGCCCTCATCATGATTCTTATTTCAGCTGCAGTAAGTATTGGAATCTCTTACTTCTTATCTGATCGCGCCAAAGTTTCTACAGAGCTTTGGTTTACATCCGATGGATATACCGAAATTGGAAAGACCCTAGTTAACGTAACAATCTCTGTCGTCTACTTCGGAATCGTGGGAATGGTCCTTGGCCTTCTCCTTCGCTCACCAATTTCTGCAATCTCAATCGGTGTCCTATGGATTCTGATCATTGAAAATCTCTTAGGAGCTGTGAAGCCAGTATTCCTAGAATGGATGCCTGGCAACCAACTAAGCATGATTGCTCAGGGCGGTAGCGCAGATATTTCATATTCGCATGCGTTAACTCTGGGAACTTCCTATGTATTGGTCGGAGCACTTGTTGCGACCGTGCTCTTTTCGCGGAGAGATGTGGCTAACTAGCGACACTCACCTGATACCCCGCAATAAGAGTGGGGGCTCAATTATTCTTCAACAATGCGTCGGAGAAAGAGCTTTATTTGCCTTGCAATCATTGCAAGCCTGACTCTTGCCTCGACCCCTGCAATCGCAAAACCCAAGCCAACGCTTGCCGAAATCGAGGCAGCGAAGCAAGCAGAAGCAGCGAAGAAGAAAGCTGCAGATGCGGCAGCAAAAAAGTTAGCGGCAGCCAATCTCACACTTAAGCAATTAACAGCTCGGGCAAATACAGCTAGGGCTATCTATCTCAAAGCGAAGAAAGAGTTAGATATCGCAACAGCGCAAGCAGTTGCAGCGGCCAAGTACGCAGCCGAAACTGCCGAGGCCGTAGCTGAAGCTCACCGAGTTATCGGAAAGCTTGCCGCAGATGCCTACATTCTTGGCGGAAGCATGAGCGATATCCAACCTTTGTTGAGCGCTAATGGTCCGCAGGATCTTGTTGATCAACTTTCAACACTTAATACTCTCGGTGCGCGCAACACGACAGCGCTCGAGCGATACAAGGCTGCAGAAATTATTGCAAAGGCTGCAAAGAAGAAGGCAGATGAAGCGCGCGCCATTCAAGTTGTCGCTACTGCAAAGGTAGAAGCAACGAAGAAGATTGCTGATGCCGCTCAAGCGCTACAACAAAAGGAAGTTAATAAACTTCGAGCAGTTCAAGATAAGTTGATTCGTGAATTAGCGAGTGCGCGAAATGTAAGAATTACTCTGGAACAGCAACGTCAGTTGGCGCTCTTGGAAGAGAGCCAAGCAACAACTGCTACGACAACAATTAATCAGGCGAAAGTTTGGCCAGATCGCGGCTTTAAGGGCCGTTCTACAATTCGCACAACAGAAGCGCAACGATTAGCAGCAGTTGCATTTGCGAAGAAGCAGGTTCTTGCGCGCAAGCCATATATCTGGGGAACCCAAGGGCCAAACTCATTCGACTGTTCAGGTCTTGTCTATGCTGCATATAAATCAGCAGGTCTGGGCTGGCCAAACTGGGATCGCCTCAACTCTGCTCTGTATTCAGGTTATACAAAGCATGTACCACTCACTCAACTTCAGCCGGGCGATCTTCTCTTCTATTCATATAAGGGAACTATCTCCACTATCCACCACATCACTATTTATGCAGGCGAAGGAATGATGTGGGAGGCGAATTCAAAGGGTAAGGGCTTGCTCTACTCCAATATCTATAGCGTTAAGGGGCTTATGCCTTTCGGTGGTCGGGTCTAATCTTCACTCATGACTGATGCAACCGTTGCTATCCGCAACGCAGTAAAGCCATACCTTGCATCCCTCGAAGCAGGCGACACAGTTCTTGTTGCTGTTTCTGGAGGCGCAGATTCACTTGCACTGGCATATGCAATTCTTAAAGAATCGCAAGCAAATGCAATCACCGCGATTGGTGTAACTATCGATCACCAATTGCAAAGCGGTTCAAATATTCAAGCGGAAAAGGTAGAAGCTCAGTTAAAGAGGATGGGTTATGAGAAAGTTATTACTCGCAAAGTTGTGGTCACTACTCAGTCCGGCCTCGAAGCTGGCGCTCGTGATGCACGTTATCAAGCTCTTGCTGCGTGCGCTGCGCAAGAGAAGGCAACGCAAATCTTCTTAGGTCACACACGTGATGATCAAGCTGAGACAGTTTTACTTGGATTAGCTCGTGGATCTGGAACACGATCACTTTCTGGAATGGCAATGAAGAATGGAATTTATCTACGTCCACTTTTAGGAATTACTCGTGCTGAGACAGTTGCTGCATGTAAAGAGATTGGGATTGACCCCTGGAACGATCCGCATAACGGCAATACAGAATTTTCTCGAGTAAGAGTTCGCAGCGAAGTTCTTCCGGTGATGGAAGAGAAGTTAGGTCCTGGAATTTCAGCCGCACTTGCAAGGAGCGCATCTTTATTGCGCGATGATGCCGATGCCCTTGATGAGATTGCCCAGAAAGAAATGACAGAGCTCGACCCAGCTCAACTCGACTGCGAGCATTTAGCGAGCCTGGCGAGAGCTATTCGCTCACGTATCCTGAGGGCGGCTATTTACGCTGCCGGAGCCCCATCAGGCTCAATTACAGCCGATCATTTAGCCGCAGTTGAGGCGCTCGTCACGTCATGGAGGGGCCAAGGGGCTATCAGCCTTCCCGGTGGTGTGAAGGTTGAGCGAATTTCGGGCAGACTTTCGCTCTTAGCCCAGCCTTAACTATCGAGGAGCAGACCACGTGGATTTAGCAGCAGTCGGAACCGATGTTGAAAAGGTAATCGCAACAGAAGAGCAACTTGCAGCAAAGATTGCAGAACTTGCAGCTCGCGTTGATGCAGATTACAAAGATAAGAACGTTCTTCTTGTTGGAGTTCTCAAGGGCGCAATCATGGCGATGGCTGACCTCACTCGTGCAATGCAGACTCATATTGAGATGGATTGGATGGCTGTCTCTTCTTACGGTTCCGGAACAAAATCAAGTGGCGTAGTTCGTATTCTTAAAGATCTCGACCGCGATATCACCGGACGCCACGTTCTGATTGTCGAAGATATCGTCGATACCGGTCTGACACTTTCATGGCTTAAATCAAATCTTTTCTCTCGCGGCGCAGCATCTGTTGAAATTCTTGCAATCCTTCGTAAGCCTGAGGCTGCAAAAGTTGAAGTTGATGTGAAGTACGTTGGCTTCGATATTCCTAAGGAATTTGTTGTTGGCTACGGTCTCGATTTCGATGAGAAGTATCGCAACCTTTCATTTATCGGTGTGCTTGCAAAGCACATGTACTCATAAGGATATTTATGACTTCCCTCGAACCACAGAAGAAATCAAATAACCCGATGGATAAGCTGAAGAAGGCAACATCTAAGAAGGGTCAGAACTCACCTGCGAAAGATGGCGGAAAGAAGGCTCCTCTTACTCGCTCGCAGAAGATTTTCCGTGGGCCACTTTTCTGGATCATCGTTGCAATCTTTGGTGTCTCAATCTTCGGCCAAATCTCTTCTGCATCGGGTCGCTACACAGAGATCAAAACTTCACAGGCAATTGATGCGATTTCTCGCTCACAAGTTGAATCCGCAGTGCTGGTCGATAAGTCTCAGAAGATTCGCTTGGTGCTCTCAAATGGCAACACCATTAAGGGTTCAACGAAAGTTGAAGCTTCGTATGTGGCGCGCCAAGAACCAACTCTTGTTGATGCGCTAACAGCTAACCCACCAGCAAAAGGCTGGAGCGTTGATGTTCCAACGCAATCATTCTTCACAACATTCTTGTTCTCATTTGGACCAATTCTGATTATTGGATTCCTCTTCTTCCTCATGATGAGCCAGGCTCAAGGCGGAAATCGCGTCTTCTCCTTCGGAAAATCACGTGCGAAGTTGCAAGATAACGATGTTCCACAAAATACCTTTGCCGATGTTGCAGGTTCTGATGAAGCAATTGCTGAACTAGAAGAGATCAAGGATTTCCTAGCTGACCCTGCCAAGTACGCACTCTTAGGTGCAAAGATTCCTAAGGGCGTACTTCTCTACGGCCCTCCAGGAACAGGTAAGACACTTCTTGCGCGTGCCGTTGCGGGCGAAGCAAAAGTTCCTTTCTATTCAATTTCAGGTTCTGACTTTGTCGAAATGTTTGTCGGTGTTGGTGCAGCTCGCGTGCGCGATCTCTTTAATCAAGCTAAGGCAAATGCACCTGCAATTGTCTTCGTTGATGAAATCGATGCAGTGGGTCGTCAGCGCGGTGCAGGTATGGGTGGCGGTCACGATGAACGCGAACAAACTCTTAATCAGTTACTCGTCGAGATGGATGGCTTTGAAGCAAATGGCCAAGTAATTCTTATCGCTGCAACGAACCGTCCCGATGTTCTTGATCCAGCGCTCTTGCGCCCAGGTCGTTTTGATCGACAGATTCCAGTTGAACGTCCTGATCTCAAAGGCCGCGAAGATATTCTCAAGGTCCATGCAAAGGGCAAGCCAATCTCTAAGGATGTTGAGCTCGTTGCATATGCCCGTCGCACGCCAGGATTTACAGGTGCAGACCTCGCAAATGTATTGAATGAAGCAGCTTTGCTCACAGCTCGTGAAGGCCAGAAGACAATTAACAACTCACAGATTGATGAAGCAATCGATCGTGTCATGGCTGGTCCGCAACGTAAGTCACGTTTGATGTCTGAAGAAGAACGTCGCGTTACTGCGTATCACGAGGCAGGACATGCACTTGTTGCACACGCACTTCCACATACAGACCCTGTTCATAAGATCACGATCATGCCTCGTGGTCGTGCACTTGGTTACACAATGGTTCTTCCAGATGATGACAAGTACTCAACTACTCGCAATCAGTTGCTTGATCAATTGGCATATTCATTGGGTGGGCGCGCTGCAGAAGAGCTAATCTTCCACGATCCATCAACGGGTGCTTCAAATGATATTGAAAAGGCAACAGCACTGGCGCGTGCCATGGTTACTCAATACGGAATGACTGAAGCGATTGGTGCAATCAAGCTTGGCTCAGATGCATCAGAACCATTTATGGGTCGCGATTACGGCCACCAGCGTGATTACTCTGAAAACGTTGCAGCAGTTGTTGATGCAGAGATTCGCAACTTAATTGGAACTGCGCATCAAGAGGCTTACGACATTCTTGAAGCTAACCGCACAATTCTTGATGAGATGGTTCTTCAACTCCTTGAGAAGGAAACTCTCAATAAGGAAGAGATCGCAGAAATCTTTGCAAAGGTAAAGTCTTGGCCTACTCGCCCAGCATGGACAGGGTCAGCGACTCGAATCCCTTCTTCACAGCCACCGATTGATATTCCTGAACGTGTAGTTGCACCTGCTGAAGATGCTCCACGTAAGAATCGTCGCGTAAAGAAGGCCACACCTAGTGAGTGAGATTTCTTCTGTATCAATGGGTCCAAGTGATGGAAGAGCATCACACCCATATGATCAGGAGCGCGCCGAAAAAGCTGTTCGCGAGCTTCTTCTTGCACTCGGAGAAGATCCAGAACGCGAAGGATTGAAAGAGACTCCAGCACGAGTTGCTCGCGCATTTAAAGAGAATTTCGAGGGACTATGGCAGAAGCCAGAAGATGTCCTCACAACTACCTTTGATATCGGCCATGAAGAGCTCGTCATCATCCGAGATATCGAAGTCTTCTCTCATTGCGAACATCACCTCACTCCTTTCCATGGCGTTGCTCATGTTGGATATATCCCCAGCGGAAAAATCACTGGGCTCTCTAAAGTGGCACGTCTCGTTGATCTCTTTGCCCGTCGCCCGCAGGTGCAAGAGCGACTTACAACGCAGATTGCAGATGCACTTGTTGAGATCTTGAAACCGATGGGCGTCATTGTCATAATCGACTGCGAACATTTATGTATGTCGATGCGCGGAGTTCGAAAGTCTCAAGCTCGAACAACAACTTCTGCGGTACGCGGAGTACTCCGCGATGCAACAACTCGCGCAGAAGCAATTAGCCTTATTACGAATCGATAACCGCACATGTTGGTGATGGGAATTCTCAACGTCACACCGGATTCATTTGCCGACGGTGGCCTTCATTTTGATACAGATCTCGCAATCACACATGGCCGCGAGATGATTGAAGATGGCGTCGACATTATCGATATTGGGGGAGAATCAACGCGTCCCGGTGCTGATCGTGTATCTGCCGAAGAAGAACAAGCGCGAGTGATTCCTGTTATTCGAGAACTTGCCAAAGAGAGCGTGGTCATCAGTATCGACACCATGCGTGCATCAACTGCCAAGTTAGGTGTGGAAGCAGGCGCAACGATTGTGAATGATGTCAGCGGAGGAGCCGCCGACCCAGAGATGTTTTCAACAGTCGCCCAATTAGGCTGCAAATACACGCTTATGCATTGGCGTGGACACTCTAAAGATATGAATTCAAAGGCGATTTATTCAGATGTTGTAGCCGAAGTGATTGAAGAGATTTCAATTCAATTAGATAAGGCGCTAGCTGCTGGCATTAAGCGAGAGAACATCATTCTTGACCCGGGCATTGGCTTTGCAAAAGATGCTGAACATAACTGGGAAATCCTTAACCGTATCGATGAATTCATTGCGCTTGGCTACCCAGTGCTCATTGGGCATTCACGTAAACGTTTTCTTGGTGGCGATACGCCTGATGATCGCGAAGAAGCGACGGTACAGGTCACTCAATCGCTTGTCGGCAAAGGTATCTGGGCAGTTAGAGTTCATGGCGTGAAGGCGAATAAGGAAGCGATTACCTCATGAGCGACAAGATTTCCTTAAAAGGTATCTGGGGCTTTGGATATCACGGAGTCTTTGATCATGAAGCAAAGAATGGTCAAGATTTCTTTGTTGATCTTGAAATTTCACTCGATCTTTCTAAGCCAAGCAGGTCAGATAATCTTGCCGAGACGATTGATTACGGCTCATTAGCTGATCTAGTTGTAGAAGAAATTACCGGTGAACGAGTTCAGCTCATCGAAAGACTTGCAGGACGCATTGCAGATCGCATTAAATCGGGCCACCCAGAGATAACTGCAATTGCTGTGACAGTACATAAACCGAAAGCACCGGTTTCAGCTCAGACTTCAGATATCTCGGTAACGATTACCCGATGAAGGCAGTGGTCGCACTTGGCGCCAATATCGGCAATCCAAGTGAACAGATGAATTTGGCAATTGCCATGCTGAAGGAAGCCACCGAAGTAATTGCAATCTCTAGTTTTTATACAACAAAACCAGTCGGCGGTCCGGAACAACCCGATTACATCAACGCTGTCTGCATTCTTGAAAGTGAACTGCCAGCCCTGGATTTACTTTCGCTTCTTCAAGGAATAGAAAAATCACTTGGTCGCGAACGTATCGAAAGATGGGGACCTCGCACGATTGATCTCGATCTCATTCAGTATGGATCACTTCTGAGTAAGGCCGAAGAGCTCGAACTCCCACATCCGCGTGCACATGAACGCCGCTTTGTTATTGAGCCATGGCATGAGATTGAACCTGATGCTGTTCTGCTTACACACGGCAAAATCTCTGAACTTTTGGCGCAACTGCCTTAACGCCTTAGAATTCACTTACTGCCTGCCCGGTACCTGAAAGGACTGGAGCCATGAAAGTAGTAACAAATGCTCGCGAGCTTCCTTCTGCCTGCGCATTTGTTCCAACAATGGGCGCCCTTCACGCGGGACATGCATCTCTCTTTCAGCTTGCAAAGAAATATAGCGAGAACGTTGTTGCAAGTATTTTCATCAATCCACTGCAATTTGAGAGTCAAGAAGATTTAGCGAAGTACCCGCGTACCCCTGATATTGATATTGAAATCGCAGCAACAGCCGGAGTTACACATCTCTGGCTGCCAAATCAATCAGAGATTTATCCAGAAGGATTTGCAAAGCAATCAGCTGGTCCAATTGGTGATATCTATGAAGGTAAATCTCGGCCAGGACACTTTGATGGAGTTCTTACCGTTGTTCGCCGCCTCTTTGATTTAGTTAATCCCACAGTTGCAATCTTTGGCGAGAAAGATTTCCAACAATTGCATTTGATTAAGGCAATTGCCGGTGAAGTAGAAATCATTACCGCTCCTACGGTTCGTGAAAACGATGGACTTGCAATGTCTTCTCGCAATGTTCGATTGACTCCAGAAGGTCGAACCGCGGCAACTGTTATCTATAGGGCTCTGACTCAGGCAAAGACTGAGGAAGAGTTAAGAGCGATATTGGCGACTGAACCTGCTTTCACCGTTGATTATGCAGATTTCATTGATGAGCAGAGTTTCACGCACGCTCAATCGTCCTCTAGTGATCTCCGTGCAATTGTCGCTGGCTGGATTAATGGAGTGCGTTTGATTGACAATATGCCTATGGGAATTCGCGCATGAAGCTCTTGGCACCGGCACCAGGCTGGACCGCTTCTGCTGACGTGATTGTTGTCGGATCAGGTATCGCAGGTCTTACTACTGCTCTGCAATGCCGCACATATGGTCTATCTGTCTTACTTGTAACTAAAGCGCGCGTTGATGAAGGCTCAACCAAGTGGGCTCAAGGCGGTATCGCTGCAGCCCTTGGCGATGGTGATTCACCTGAAGCGCATGAGAAGGACACACTCGTTGCAGGCGCTGATCTTTGTGATGTTGAAGCGGTCCGCGTACTAGTTACAGAAGGACCTGAAGCAGTTCGTAAGTTAATTGAAAGAGGAGCAATCTTCGATAAGGAAGATAGCGGCGAAATTGCTTTGACACGCGAAGGCGGACATTTACGTAATCGCATTCTTCATGCTGGAGGGGACGCAACTGGCGCCGAAGTTTCACGTGCGCTTCTTGCTGCAGTGCAGAACGATCCAGAGATTGAAGTTCTAGAACACGCGCTCGTTCTTGATGCGCTCAAGAACGATATCGGCGAAGTCTGCGGCGTAACTCTCCACGTAATTGGTGCAGGTAGCCGAGATGGTGTTGGCCGTGGACTTGCACGTGCTGTTGTTCTTGCAACTGGTGGACTTGGCCAAGTTTTTGCTCAGACAACAAATCCATCTGTTTCAACTGGTGATGGCGTTGCGCTAGCACTTCGCGCAGGTGCCAAAGTTGCTGATGTTGAATTCATTCAATTCCACCCAACAGTTTTATGGCTGGGCGATAACTCTGAAGGACAACAGCCGCTGATAAGCGAAGCCGTTCGTGGAGAAGGTGCATACCTCGTCGACGATAACGGAAAGCGGTTTATGCAAGACATTCACCCACTTGCAGAACTAGCTCCTCGCGATGTTGTTGCAATTTCAATTATGCGCGTCATGAATAAGACAGGTGCGCATCATGTTTGGCTCGATGTCCGACACCTTGAAGGATTTAAGGAACGATTCCCAACAATTTATGCATCATGCATTTCACATGGCATTGACCCACTTAAGGATTTGATTCCCGTAGCCCCTGCATCGCACTACGCATCTGGCGGAGTTCGTGTAGATCTAAATGGACGTACAAGCGTTAACGGCCTCTATGCATGCGGTGAAACAGCATGTTCGGGCGTTCATGGCGCTAACCGCCTGGCATCAAATTCACTCCTTGAAGGTCTCGTCTTCAGCGCGCGCATTGCTGCAGATATTGCTGAGAACCTGCCAGAGAAAAGTGATCCTGTTGAGAACGCATCACAAGCAATACTGCTTGACCCAAAGGTTCGTCATGAGATTCAAGTGAGTATGAGCCGTGGCGCCGGAGTACTTCGCTCATCAGATTCACTATTGAAGACCAGCTCAGATTTAACTCGTATTGAAGATAAGAAGAGCACAGAACCGTGCGTTGAAGCCTGGGAGACAACGAACTTGTTCCAGCTTGCACAAGCGATTCTTAAAGCTGCGCTCATTCGCCAAGAAACTCGCGGATCGCACTGGCGCGAAGATTTTCCTGAGACAAGTAATCAATGGAAGAAGCGCATTGTCCAACATCTTGATCAAAAGGGTTATTGGACGAGTGGATACCAAGAAGTGGGTAGCAAATGATTGATCGCGACTTAATCAAACGGGCACTTGCTGAAGATTTGCAAGGCGGAGAAGACATCACATCCGTTGCAACTGTTTCAGGTGATGAGAAAGTTGTTGCCGATTTTATTTCTCGAAAGTCTGGTGTTGTGGCTGGAATCGAAATGGCGCGCGCGGTTCTTGAAGAAGTAGGGCTCACCGATATTGTCGTTCACGTTCAAGATGGAAGCTCAGTGAGCACCGGCGACGTATTAATGACTGTCCGTGGCGATACCCGTGCCATTCTTCTTGCAGAGCGCACAGCACTTAACTTCTTAGGTCACCTCAGTGGTATTGCAACGCTGACTCGTACATGGGTTGATGCGATTGCAGGTACACAGTGCGAAGTTCGCGATACCCGCAAGACCACTCCAGGTATGCGTTTACTAGAAAAGTACGCAGTCCGTATGGGCGGCGGAACAAATCATCGAATGTCCCTCAGCGATGCTGCGCTGATTAAAGATAACCACATTGCTGCAGCGGGCGGCGTGGCAGAAGCATTCTCAAAGGTCCGCGCTAAGTTCCCAACGTCAGAGATTGAAATTGAGGTCGATACCTTGGATCAATTGCGTGAAATCTTGCCACTCAAGCCCGATCTCGTCCTTCTCGACAATATGAGCCCAGCGCAATGCGCAGAAGCTGTTTCTATCGTTGCAGGAGCTACAAAGCTTGAAGCCTCAGGCGGAATCTCACTTGAAAACGCAAAGGCATATGCAGTCACAGGAGTTAATTACCTAGCGATTGGCGCACTGACCCACAGCGCACCAGTTTTTGATATCGGTTTAGATCTGAGAGCGGAGTAGCGATGCTATTAACAGTCGATGTAGGAAATACAAACACAGTTCTTGGAATCTTCGATAAGCAAGATCTCGTTAAGTCGTGGCGCGTTAAGACCGACCCACGCACTACGGCTGACGAACTTTGGCTTCAATACAGCGCACTCATTAGCGGATATCCACTGACAGGGTTATCAATCTGTTCAACAGTGCCGGCAACGTTGCGTGAACTTCGCACCATGATTGCAACTTACTTTGCGGATATTCATACAACGATTGTTGAACCAGGAACTAAGACTGGTGTTCAGCTACTCGTTGATAATCCAAAGGAGATCGGCGCCGACCGCATCGTCAACACTCTTGCAGCGCATACTTTGTATGGCGGACCAGCAATCGTTGTTGATTTCGGAACTTCGACAAACCTCGATGTTGTATCTCCTAAGGGTGAATTCCTTGGCGGCGCACTCGCTCCCGGAATTGAAATTTCTGTCGATGCACTTGCTGCTCGTGCTGCACAACTTCGTAAAGTGGAATTGGTTCGCCCAAAGAGCGTCATTGGAAAGAACACCGTCGAAGCTCTGCAATCCGGAACAATCTTTGGATTTGCAGGACAAGTCGATGGCCTCGTTGATCGCATTACTGCAGAGCTTGCAAAGGATTACGACGAAGCTCCTACAGTTATTGCTACGGGCGGCTTAGCCCCACTCATCATCGGCGTCTCTGACACAATCGATGAGCACGAACCAGATCTCACTCTTATCGGTCTACGCCTTATTCATGAGAAGAATCAGTAGCGATAAAAGGTAGACTCAATGCCCTATGACAACCGATAACACGCCTGCGACAGAAGACGACCTACCCGAGCAACTTCGGATCCGTCGTGAGAAGCGCGCCAGCCTTATTGAGCGTGGAATCGAGCCATACCCAGTCGCGGTTGCCCGCACCAAATCTCTCAAAGAGGTCCGCGAGAAGTACACCGGTCTTGAAATCGATGTAGCTACCGGAGATATCGAGAGCCTTACTGGCCGCATCATTTTTAAGCGCGATACCGGCAAGCTCTGTTTTGCAACTCTTCGCGAAGGCGATGGCACTGAACTTCAAGCGATGTTATCTCTCGACAAAGTTGGTCAAGAACAACTCGATGCCTGGAAATCAGATATCGATTTAGGCGACATGGTCTCTGTTACGGGCGAAATCATTACCTCAAAGCGCGGCGAGCTTTCTATCCTTGCAAATTCATGGACGCTAGCATCAAAGTCACTTCGTCCACTTCCTAATGATCACAAGCCGATGTCTGAAGAGACTCGCGTTCGTATGCGTTATGTAGATTTGATTGTTCGCCCAGAAGCTCGCACAGCAGCGCGTATGCGTCCAGCGGTCATGCGTTCACTTCGCGATACATTTAATAACGAAAGCTTTATTGAAGTTGAAACACCGATGCTTCAAGTTATGCACGGCGGCGCAGCAGCTCGTCCATTTAAGACTTTCAGTAATGCATACGACATGGATCTCTTTATGCGTATTGCACCAGAACTCTTCTTAAAGCGCTGCGTTGTCGGCGGCATCGAGCGCGTCTTTGAAATCAACCGTAACTTCCGCAACGAAGGTGCAGATTCTTCTCACTCTCCAGAGTTCGCAATGGTTGAGTCATATATGGCTTACGGGGATTGGCGTTCAATCGCAGATGTAACACGCTCACTTATTCAGAACGCAGCAATGGCTGTTGCTGGTTCACACGTTGTTACACACCACGATGGTCGCCAAGCCGACCTCGGTGGCACTTGGAAAGAAATTTCTCTCTACGACGCAATCTCTGAAGGCGTTGGCGAGCAGGTAACAGCACTTACTTCGATTGATGAACTTAAGAAGTACGCCACAAAGCTCGGCATGAAGATTGACCCAAAGTGGGTAACTGGCAAGCTCGCGGAAGAGATTTTCGAGCATGTTGCTCAGGATAAGTTAATCGAACCAACATTTGTTATGGGTTATCCCGTCGACACTTCTCCACTTGTTCGCGCACACCGCGAAATTCCGGGCGTCGTAGAAAAGTGGGATCTCTACGTTGATGGTTTCGAACTTGCAACTGGTTACTCAGAACTTATCGACCCAGTAATTCAACGCGATCGTTTAGTTGAACAAGCACAGCTTGGCGCTAAGGGCGATCTCGAAGCGATGCAGGTTGATGAAGATTTCTTACGTGCGATGGAATTTGGAATGCCACCAATGGGCGGAATGGGAATGGGCGTTGATCGTCTTCTCATGGCTCTTACTGGTCTTGGAATCCGCGAAACAATTTTGTTCCCACTTGTTAAGCCAGAAATTGATTAACAATGTTGGTTATTCGCTCAGCTAAGACAACAGACGTAAAGGCAATTCGCGAACTCGTTGATTCCTATGCGGCACCTGGTCAGATGCTTGCAAAAGAGACGGTCACACTTTACGAAGGTGTTCAAGAATTTACTGTCGCAGAACTTGATGGAAAAGTTGTCGGTTGCGGAGCACTTCACACGCTTTGGGAAGATTTAGCTGAAGTTCGTACGGTGGCTGTTCAAAAAGATTTGCATAAGCAAGGAATCGGTCACAAAATCATGGAGCGCATTATCGAACGTGCGCGCGAAGTAGGCGTTGAAAGAATTTTCTGCCTCACATTTCAAACAGAGTTCTTTGGTCGCCATGGCTTTGTTGAAATTCATGGAACACCGGTTGATCAAGAGGTCTACCAGCAGCTCCTGCGCTCCTATGACGCCGGTGTAGCCGAGTTCCTAGATCTCGAATCGGTGAAGCCAAATACCCTCGGCAATACCCGCATGCTTCTCAACCTCTAGACCCTGCCGGGAATATCGAGCCCATATATGGGGTTCTACTGCCCATAGAGCTATCCACCTCGCGCCTTCCCTAGGCTGGGTTATAGGCTTACGACAGATTCAATGAATAGAAGGAGTTCCGCCCATGTTTGAGCGCTTTACCGATCGAGCTCGACGCGTTGTTGTCCTAGCTCAAGAAGAAGCACGCATGCTCAACCACAACTACATCGGCACCGAACATATCCTCCTCGGCCTCATCCACGAAGGTGAAGGCGTCGCTGCCAAGGGTCTTGAATCACTTGGTATTTCACTCGAAGGCGTTCGCGCACAGGTTGAAGAAATTATTGGACAAGGTCAGCAGGCACCAAGCGGCCACATTCCATTTACTCCACGTGCAAAGAAAGTTCTCGAACTCTCATTGCGTGAAGCGCTACAACTTGGCCACAATTACATTGGCACAGAACATATTTTGCTCGGACTCATTCGCGAAGGCGAAGGCGTTGCAGCGCAGGTACTCGTCAAGCTCGGCGCCGATCTCAATCGTGTTCGCCAGCAAGTAATTCAACTTCTCTCTGGCTACCAAGGCAAAGAAACTGTTTCACAAGGCGGACCTGCTGAAGGAACACCATCTACATCATTGGTACTCGATCAATTCGGTCGCAACCTCACACAGGCAGCACGTGAAGGAAAGCTCGATCCAGTGATCGGTCGCGAACTCGAAGTAGAGCGCGTTATGCAGATTCTTTCTCGCCGTACAAAGAACAATCCGGTTCTTATCGGCGAACCAGGTGTTGGAAAAACCGCAGTTGTCGAAGGTCTTGCACAAGCAATTGCAAAGAACGATGTCCCTGAAACTCTCAAGGATAAGCAGCTCTACTCACTCGATCTGGGTGCACTCGTTGCAGGTTCACGTTACCGCGGAGATTTCGAAGAGCGCCTCAAGAAGGTTCTTAAAGAGATTAAGACTCGCGGCGACATCATTATCTTTATCGATGAAATTCACACACTCGTTGGTGCAGGCGCTGCAGAAGGTGCAATCGATGCTGCAAGCATTCTTAAGCCAATGCTCGCACGCGGTGAGCTCCAGACAATCGGTGCAACAACTCTCGATGAGTACCGCAAGCACATCGAAAAAGATGCAGCTCTTGAGCGTCGTTTCCAGCCGATTCAGGTGAAAGAGCCATCAGTTGCTCACACCATCGAAATTCTTAAGGGTCTTCGCGATCGTTACGAAACCCACCACCGAGTTTCAATTACAGATGGTGCGCTCTCTGCCGCTGCAAATATGGCAGATCGCTACATTTCAGATCGCTTCCTTCCAGATAAGGCGATCGACCTTATTGATGAAGCAGGTTCACGTCTTCGCATTAAGCGCATGACAGCACCAGCTGAACTCCGCGAATTCGATGACAAGATTGCTGAAGCTCGTAAGGCTAAGGAATCTGCAATCGACGGACAAGATTTTGAAGGCGCTGCAGCTCTTCGCGATAAGGAGAAAACTCTTATCCAAGAGAAGCAAGAAGCTGAAAAGAATTGGAAGGCAACTGACCTCGATAAGGTCACTGAAGTAGATGAAGAACTCATCGCTCAGGTACTTTCAGCATCAACTGGTATTCCAGTATTTAAGTTGACTGAAGAAGAGACAGCGCGTCTTCTCCGTATGGAAGATGAACTACACCGTCGCGTTATTGGACAAGATCAAGCGATCAAGGCGTTGTCACAAGCAATCCGCCGAACACGCGCAGGCCTTAAGGATCCAAAACGTCCTGGTGGTTCATTTATCTTCGCTGGTCCTTCTGGCGTTGGTAAGACAGAACTTTCACGCACACTTGCATCATTCCTATTCGGTGATGAAACCGCTTTGATCCAACTCGATATGTCTGAATACTCAGAGCGCCACACAGCGTCTCGTTTATTCGGTGCACCTCCAGGGTATGTGGGTTACGACGAGGGCGGACAGCTCACTGAAAAGGTACGTCGCCGTCCATTCTCAGTTGTTCTCTTCGATGAAATCGAAAAGGCACACCCAGATATCTTCAACTCACTTCTTCAGGTTCTTGAAGATGGTCGCCTTACAGATTCACAAGGTCGCACCGTTGACTTCAAGAACACAGTCATCATCATGACTACAAACCTGGGTACCCGTGACATCTCTAAGTCACTCGGGCTTGGCTTTGCTAACGCCGATGATGACCTCACAAATTACGATCGCATGAAGGGCAAGGTTCAAGACGAACTCAAGAACCACTTCCGCCCAGAATTCCTTAACCGTATCGATGACGTCATCGTCTTCCACCAGCTCACCAAGGATCAGATCATTCAGATCGTTGATCTCATGATCGCTGGACTCGATGAGCGTCTTAAGGCTAAGGACATGGGAATCGAACTCACACAGGCAGCTAAGGATCTTCTGGCAGCTCGTGGATATGACCCACTTCTTGGTGCGCGTCCATTGCGTCGCGTTATTCAGCGCGAGATCGAAGATTCACTCTCAGAGCGAATCTTGTTTAGCGAGCTCAAGGCTGGCGAAATCATTGTTGTAGATGTTGAAGGTGTCGACGCAGATGCGAAGTTCACCTTTAAGGGATCACCAAAGGTTTCAACACCTGACAGCCCTGAAGATCTCGCTGAAGCACCAACAGCGTAATTATTGCTAGCTTCGCGGTAGAGAGAATTTTTCTTTACCGCGAAGTTCAATAAGCCCATCATCAAGCAGAGTTATCAAAGCTTTCTCGAGCTGAGATGGAACATCCCATAACTGAGCTATCTGCGCTTTAGTCAGCACATCATTTTCACGAAGTGCTTGAACAACAGTCCCGCGACATTGGCGATCAGTGCCATGCCAACTCTGTGTGCGCTTTACGACATCTGACTTTGGATAATCAAGGCTGCGCCAGATGCAATCGTTTGCAACAGGACAGATTCCACATTTAGGAGATTGTGAAGTGCAGACAAGTGCACCGAGCTCCATTGTGGCCGCGGCCCACAAATGCGGGTCCTTCTTCGGAATCAGCGCTTCATAACGTGATTTCTCATCTTTGGTTGCCGACAACTTAGGTGTTTCTACTCCATCAATAATGCGTGCAAAGAGGCGGCGAATATTAATATCGAGTACAAGTGAGCGACCACCAAATGCGAAGGCAACCATTGCAGCCGCTGTGTACTCACCGATTCCTGGAAGTTTGCGCAGCTCAGACTCTTCACGCGGAATAACGCCTTTATATTCCGATGTAATTACCTTGGCGCATTCATGTAAACGTAAGGCTCGACGCGGATAACCAAGACGACCCCATGCAGTAATTACTTCGGCAGGTGTCGCTTTAGCTAGCTTTGCAGGAGTTGGCCAGCGCTTCATCCACTCGGTATATACCGGAAGAACTCGATTGACTGGTGTTTGCTGCAACATGAATTCAGAGACGAGAACGCCCCATGTGTCAGTCTTGCGCCAGGGGAGATCACGTTTATTCTTCTTAAACCAAGAAATGATCTCTTTCTCGAGCATTATTCGCCGGTGATTTTTACTCGCTGCAGCGCTTGATCAAGTCTAGAAACTTCAACGATTTCCATTCCATCAATCTTCACATCAGAACCAGTTGGAACAAGTGCGCGCTTAAATCCAAGGCGATAGGCCTCAGCGAGACGACGCGATACTCCACTTACTTTGCGGATTTCACCAGCAAGTCCAACTTCACCGATGGCGACGAGATCTGCAGGAAGAGCTAAACCTTTTGCAGCAGATGCGACAGCGAGAGCGAGTGCTAAATCTGCAGCAGGTTCAGACATCTTCATTCCGCCGACAGTTGCGGCATAGACATCGCGACCACCGACGCGAATATGTGCGCGTAGTTCGAGGACGGCGAGAGTCATTGAAGTACGTGCTGAATCGAGGCCGCTAGTAACGCGACGAGCATTTCCGAAATCATTTTCACGGCCTGCGCTAACAAGTGCTTGAATTTCAGCAAGAAGGGGACGGCGACCTTCGAGAGTGACCGTGACGCAAGTTCCTGGCACTGGTTCGGCGTGACGGGATGTAAAGAGACCAGTTGGGTCGAGAACACTTTCGATGCCAGTGTCGCTGAGATCAAAACACCCAACTTCATCGCTGGCGCCAAAACGGTTCTTGATGGCACGGATCAAACGAAGGCGCGAATGACGTTCGCCTTCAAATTGCAGAACAACGTCGACGATATGTTCGAGAAGACGAGGACCTGCAATAGATCCATCTTTAGTGACATGGCCGACTAACAAGAGAGTGATATCGCGGTCTTTGCAGATGCGAATAAGTGCACCCGCAACTTCGCGAACCTGAGTTACTCCACCAGGTGAACCATCAGCAGTCGATGATCCGATTGTCTGAACAGAGTCGATAATCAAGAGCTCAGGTTTCACTGCATCAACATGCGCAATGACTGCACCTAAATCAGTTTCAGAGGCCAGGAATAATTGAGGGTCTACTGCGTTAATGCGTTCAGCGCGCAAACGAACTTGTGAAGCTGATTCTTCACCAGATATATAGAGCGCAGGAATTCCTTTAGCCGCTGTTTGTGCCGCAACAGATAAGAGAAGAGTTGATTTACCGACGCCAGGTTCGCCAGCGAGCAAGATTGCAGCACCTGGAACTAAACCGCCACCAAGTACGCGATCGAGTTCAGAGACGCCGGTTGCGCGCGCACGGGCGGAAGAGAGATCGACATCGCCGATAGGAGTTGCTTTAGAGGTAACAGAGCCTGCAACGAGTGAGAGTTTCTTTGGGGCAGCTAACTCTTCGACAGAGCCCCATGCTTGGCATTCTCCGCAGCGGCCAACCCATTTCTGGGATGTCCAACCACATTCGGTACAGCGGAATGGATCCTTCTCAACCTTGGCCATAGTCGTAGGTTAGGGGAAGGAGCTGACTACTTGCCGGCGGCGATAGTTGCTGGGTGTTGAATAACGAAGAGCGGCAACGAGCGCGCCTGCGCATCGCGGATACCTTGGATACGGCGGTCACAGTGTTCAGCCAGGATTGCATAGGCATCCTTACCCATCAACTGTGAAAGTTCTGCCTTATTAGAGATGTAGACCGGTTCGCTTCCGACATGTGCATCGGTATTGCTTGTGCAGTACCAATCGAAATCATCACCGCCATCGCCCCAACCAAGACGTTCGTATTCGCCGATGACTGTTACTGAATATTCGCGCTCGCCCACTTCGCGAGTTTCATAGCTACGACGCAATGGAAGTTGCCAACATACATCTGGCTTTGTATCTACAAAGTGAATGCCACGCTTCTGGGCGAGGTGGTGAAGTACGCAACCAAATGAACCGGTAAATCCTGGAGCTTCATAACCTTTACGGTTAAGGAAGATGCAGGCATCGTTAACAGTACGAGTTTTGCGTTCTTTATCTTCATCTAAATCTGTGATGCGAAGTTGTCCGCCTGGTTTCTTTGGACGAGCTTCTTCATAGAACTGCCACATATCGGGCGTTAAATATTCTGCTGCTTTACGAGTGCGCTCTTCATCGGCCTCATCTGAGTACATCGCACCTTCTGTGCAACACCCATCATTGGGACGATCCTTAAATACACCTTGGCAACCATCGCCGTAGATGCAGGTCCAGAAGGAGGTCAACCAGGTCAGATCACACTTAAAGATTTCTTCTTCATCATTTGGATCTGTGAATTCGACCCAGTCGCGAGCGAAACCTGGCTTTATCTCTGACATAGTCGCAGAGCCTACGCGTACTCTTTCGCCATGGCTAATCAGATAGCAGTAGTTGGTGCGGGTGTAATGGGCGAAGCTTTCATTGCCGCCCTCATTCGTTCAGGTGTTCCTGCGCATTCAATCACCGCTGTTGTACGCCGCCCTGAAAGAGGCGAAGAGTTATTAACTAAGTATTCAATCTCTGTTAAACCTCTGGAAGATGCCCTCAAAACAAGTGATGTGGTTCTTCTAGGTATCAAACCGCAAGGACTTGCTGATCTCATGCCCGAGATTGCCCCACACCTCAAGAGCGATGCTCTCGTTATCTCGCTGCTCGCCGGAAAGACCATTGCTGGCATTTCAGCTGGTCTCAATAACCATGCCTCCATTGCCCGCGTGATGCCAAATACTCCAACGCTGATTGGTAAGGGAATGGCTGGTTATTCACTCAGTGCTGGCGTTACTGATGCACAGAAGAAGTTTGTCGATTCACTTCTCGCTGCAACTGGTAAGGCGATTGAGATTCCTGAAGATCTGCAGAACGCGCTCACCGGAACAAGTGGTTCGGGCCCTGCCTACTTCTTTAGATTTGTTGAAGCGATGGTTGATGGCGCAGTTGCAATGGGTCTTTCTCATGAAGATGCAACCACCCTAACCATTCAAACGATTGTCGGAGCAGCAGCCCTTCTCGATGAATCAGGCGATACACCAACTCGACTTCGAGAAAAAGTGACAAGCCTAAAGGGCGCAACTGCTGAAGCACTTGCAGTTTTTGATGAGGCTGGAATTTCAAAGATAGTTGCCGATGCGATGGCAGCATCTGCTCGTCGCGCTGGAGAACTCGCCCAATAATGAGACGTATTTCAATATTCCTCGTTCTATTACTGGTTGGAACAACACCTGCGGTTGCAGCACCTAAATCAGTTGCACTAAAGAAGTTAACAATTGTGGCGACCGTTGCTGGCGCTGAAAAACTGGTTCTATCTGGAAAAACGCTTGTCACAGTAAGTAATAGCGATGGTCCCAATACAAACATTCTCCTTACCGGGATGGATATCAAAGGCGCTCAGCTCTGGCAGAAGACCATCGATTCAGGAGCCGATGAAGTCGCACTCACTACCGCTGTAGATCCACTGGGAAATATATGGCTCGCAGGTGCTGCATCAAGTATTACTGCGCCAGAGTCAGCAACTGCAGTCATTCAAGCTGAGAATCCAGATGGCGTAGTTGCTGAACCCACCACAAAACTTCGCAGTGATGTAAATATTCTCACTCTCTGGAAAGTTTCAGCTCTCGGTGAAGTCCTTGCTACATACTCTTCAGCGCAACTTGCACCGCCCTTGATCAATGCAATTTCAGTAAATTCATCCGGAGTCTCTGTCGTCGGACAGTTGCAAGATAAGCCCTTCCTACTGAGTGCAAATAACGCAGGAACTTTTGGAAAGTTACTTTCAATTGGTACCGCAAAGACTCAACTCAATGCAGTTCTTCGACATGGCGATGGATCAATCTCTGTATTTGGCAGCAGCGCTGAAACTCTTGGCGGCAAAAAGCTGGCAGGAGTTCGAGATGGCGTTCTCATTAAAGTCTCTAAGACTGGCGCCATCGCTTCGGTAGTCAGAAGCTCAGCACCAAAGGCAGATCGCTCTTGGATTGCTTCTGATTCAACGCTTACCCTGACTGGCTATGTAAAGTCTGGCAAGGTTATTGAATCGGCATTCACCAAATTCACATCTGCTTTTGCACCAACATGGACACTTCGCGTCCCATCAACAGGAAGCTCACTTGTTCAAAGCGCAGGAAGTACAACGTACGGAGCGCTGCAATCAAATTCAGTTGTTTCAGGTGTTACTGGTTGGAGACCAACCGTTCCGTCACTCTTGCTTCTCTCATTTGATGCAAAGGGAGTTGTCACGAGTGCATCGGGGTCGACTGAATTAACGGAAGCGCTCTCACTTGCATATTCAAAAGATGTAGGGCTTGTAGGTTTAGCTAGAACAAGTGCTCAATCGGTGGCGATTTTTACAATCGCTTAAGGGCGAAACATGGAAAGCTGGCCTTTATAGCCAGCCACCAAATAACGAACACGATCGACAACAACCCATGCTGAATCAATTCCTTCTGGACGTTGCTCGGATGAAACCAATTTGATGACAGGCACTGCTCTCGCGCTATCGAGAACACAGAGTCTTTGCTGGCAGTTGTAAGCAATGAAAGCTCCGTCGGTGTTGAGATATTTGCCGGGAACTCCATAGTTCTCGCTCGTGGCAACGCTCTGAGTCGGATTGCTCTGGACTGGGCTCCAACGAATTCGGTTTGGATTAGGCGCTGTGGCTGGAGAGGAAATCAACCAGGTTGCTTGCAGGCCGTTGAGAGTCTTTGCGATAGAGATATCAAAGCCAGTCATTGGGGTAGCGCTACCTGAAGAGTCGAGGTTGTAGTAACTCCAAGCTTCGGCAGAGAGAGTATTTCGAGAGGCAACACGTACTTCACCAGACGTTGCTTGCTTCTTCTGGTTGATCGTTAACACAGAGTCGTAGACAACGTAGGTCTTCTTGCCATCAAAGAGCGCTTTCAAGTGGAATGCAACATCGCCGGTACTGCGACCATCAGTCTTGCGATCGCCATCAACAAGTTCATAGCTCCACTTTGTTGAGCCCTTAACTTTTGTTGCACCTAAGAGAATTCCTTGGCTCTCATCACGATAGAAGACTTGAATGCCGCCGGCAGTTGCCACACATGCGTTAGAAACGCTGACATCACTTCCGGTTCGTACGCGAACAGGGTCCTTGTAGTCATTTACCTGAACACCATTGCCATCAACAATTTCGTAGACAAATTTCTTGCCATCGTATGTTGCATAGCGAAGGTCTCGGTCATCACTCTCTGAGTAGAAGATATGGAGCAGTTGCTTCGTTCCAGATCCATTGACGCAGAGTGAAATTGTGCTGGTGATCTTAGATTTGGTCTTTCCTGATGTTCCGCCTGCGCCATCGACAGTTGTGCGCTTCCAAGACTTTCCATCCCAAGCGGCAATCTTCAAGATTCCGCTCTTGCTATCTGTATATGCAATGAGAGGCTTACCGTTGAAGGTAGTACTTGTGACATGACGTGCATCAGCTTTGTCATCAATCACAAAGCGCTTCCACCCAGCCTGCGGAGTAATTGGCGCCGTAATTACGGCGTCTGAAGTTCCATTTGTATTGCTTGCGACGATGCTAAAGCTGTAGCTGGTGCCATTCTTAAGTCCAGTAAATGTGATGGGGGATTCTGTAGAACTCTTCACTTGATCTGTCTTGAGATTGCGCACCGAATAACTAGTGATCTGCGCAGTTCGCGCATTAGCTGGTGGATCAAAGGTAACAATCGCTGAGCTATCGGCGATAAGCGCTGTCGCATTTCGAACTGTCTGCGGAATACCAACTGCAACGCCCACAGGTGGCTTACGACGGAGGTCTTCCATCATTGCAAGCAGAAGGGTTCCGGGCTCTCTAAAAATTTCACCTGCATCAAGATTGGGGGTCATGATCGAGTTTGCGCCTAGGTTTGCATACGTTGCTTCATCAAGATGGCTTACCGAAGAGCCTTCTTCATAACGAGCAGGTGTATACAAGATTGGTTTAGCTCCGCCATTAGCGGCCATGCCCAACGGCCCAGCCCAAACAAGTGTCGATGTCAGTGCTTTACCTAACTCGATAGATGGAGATGGCAGGTCGGATAAACGACGGCCATCTGGAAGTTGCGCATAGGCATCGTATGGAGTTGGCTGCTCGATTGTTCCGTAGCCAAAGAATTGATCATAGGAATCGGTTGAGAGAAATCCGAGTCCATGGCCCATCTCGTGCAAGAAGACTGATTGAAGATCGTATTCATTGAGTTTTGGTGAACCATCTCCGCGAGTGTTCCACTGCGCCAATGAATTTACCTGAATAACCATCTCAGGATTTTCTGGTTCCAGATCTTTTCCAGCGAGAGCATTGGCAAGAGCCGATGGATACCAAAGGCTCTGATCGGGTGCGCCATCGAAACCTGAGTAGTAATTACCAGGACGCGCACTTCCAAGAACTCCGTAGGAAGCAGAACGCCCCCATGATGCATCGATAGTAATTTGTGGCGTTGATGCAAAGTTGGCTGACCAGATATCTACTGCAGCTTGGAAATCTCGCTTCGCCCATTCAGGAAAATTCTTATAGTTAACAACAAATTTAGATTTCTGTTCAAGGTAGGCAACTTTCGGTGGTCGAGTTTCGGCGACTCCGGTTGCCTTACCTGCATAGGTGTAACCCCACACGGTTGATGGCGCGACTTTAAAATTTGATAGCGCAACTGATTGAGTTGGAAGAAGAATTGAGGCGAGAAGGCCGAGAACAAGGGCAAATGTGCTGCTCTTTCTCAATTGGCCTCTCATAGCGGGTAACGCTATCAGGGTGCGAGAATGCAGTCATGGTTACCGTTTACTCTCGCCACGGCTGTCACCTTTGTGAAGATGCTGTGAAAACCTTAGAGAGCATGCGCGAGGAACTCGCATTTGAGATTGAGATTATCTATATCGATGGAGATGCAGAACTAGAAAAGCTATATGGAAATGAAGTTCCGGTCATTCACATCAATGGCGAGCACCACGACTTCTACAGAGTAGATCGAGAACGCTTTAGAACTTCCCTTGAAAAACATCGTCGGCATCAATAATTCGATATGAATAACCTTGCTCAGCAAGGAAGCGCTGGCGGTTCTGTGCAAAATCTTGATCGATAGTGTCGCGTGAAACAACTGAGTAGAACTTAGCTCCACGCCCATCTGCCTTTGGTCGCAAGATTCGTCCAAGGCGTTGCGCCTCTTCCTGACGAGAACCAAATGCACCAGAAACCTGAATCGCGATTGTTGCTTCCGGAAGGTCGACAGAGAAGTTGGCAACCTTTGAAACAACAAGGCAGGTAACTTCGCCAGTGCGGAATGCAGCAAATAGTCGCTCGCGTTCCTTCTGGGGCGTATCGCCCTTGATGAGTGGAACACCTAAAGTTTCAGAGAGATCATCGAGCTGATCAATGTACTGACCGATAACAAGCACTTGTTCATTTGCGTGGTGCGCAACTAGCTCTTCAACAACATTGCGCTTTGTGCGCGTAGTTGCGCAGAAGCGATAACGCTCTTCAGGCTCGGCGGTTGCATAGGAGAGACGCTCTGCTTCAGTGAGGTTGACGCGAACTTCAATACATTCAGCAGGTGCGATATATCCCTGCGCTTCAATCTCTTTCCAAGGAACATCAAAACGCTTTGGCCCGATGAGTGAAAAGACTTCGCCTTCCATTCCATCTTCGCGAACGAGCGTTGCAGTGAGCCCGAGGCGACGACGAGATTGAATATCAGCGGTAAAGCGGAAGATTGGCGCAGGAAGTAGATGGACTTCGTCGTAAATAATCAAACCCCAGTCATGGGTATCGAAGAGGTCGAGGTGGGCGTAAACACCATTCTTCTTCTTGGTCATAACTTGGTATGTAGCAATAGTTACAGGGCGAATTTCTTTCTTTGATCCTGAATATTCGCCGATCTCATCTTCATTAAGAGTCGTGCGTTTTAAAAGTTCATCACGCCACTGGCGAGCAGCAACGGTATTGGTTACAAGAATGAGCGTTGTTGCTTTTGCATGTGCCATCGCAGCCGCGCCAACAATTGTCTTTCCGGCGCCACAAGGAAGAACTACTACGCCAGAGCCACCATGCCAGAATCCTTCAGCTGCATGCTCTTGATACTGACGAATCTTCCAGCCATCCTCTTTCAGTGCAATGTCATGAGCTTGGCCATCTACATAACCGGCAAAATCTTCTGCGGGCCAACCAAGGCGAAGAAGTGATTGTTTAATCTGTCCGCGCTGACTTGGATGAACTGCAATCGTTTCCTTATCAATGCGAACACCTAGAAGTGGTGCAATCTTCTTTGCGCGGATTACTTCTTCGAGCACGCCGGTATCGGTAGTCACAAGAATAAGTCCGTGAACGGGATCTGCCTCTAAGCGAAGACGGCCATAACGAGACATGGTCTCAGCGACATCTACGAGCAATGAATGAGGAACTGCGTAACGTGAATATTTAATAAGTGTGTCGATAACGAGCTCAGCATCGTGGCCTGCAGCGCGCGCATTCCAGAGACCAAGGTTTGTTAAGCGATAGGTATGAATATGTTCTGGTGAACGTTCGAGTTCAGCAAATGGTGCAATCGCACGGCGACATTCAGTGGAGAGAACGTGATCTACATCGAGAAGAAGAGTTTTATCGCTCTGGACAATCAGTGGTCCATCGGTCATGAGAGCAAATCCTTAATAAACGCGTGAAGGAAATCGCTACGTTCTTGCATAGTAGAGATGCTTACCCATTCGTTAGGCGCATGTGCACCGCCGCCTACTGCGCCGAGGCCATCAAGTACTTGTGCACCAGCTGCTGCAGCGAAGTTTCCATCGCTTGCTCCGCCAACTTCAGCGCAGCCAAGTGGCTTCATTCCAATAGCTGCAGCAACTTTCTCTGCTCGTTCGTATAGAGCCTTAGTTGAAGTTGGTTGCAGCGGTGGGCGATTAAGTCCACCTGTAATTTCAAGGCGAGCCTTTGGATTAACTGCCTTAAAGCTTTTGATTGCCGCATCTACTCTTTCGAGTTCTGCTTGCGAGAATGAACGAGCATCAATATCGAGCACCGCTAAATCTGGAACTGTATTTGTTGTATTTCCAGAGTGAAGAAGAGTTGGGACAACAGTTGTTCCATGCTCTGCACTTTCCAGTGCAGCAAGTGCCAAAATCGCATGTGCAATTTCAGTTGTGGTGTTGACGCCCTTTTCAGGTTCGAGACCAGCATGTGCTGCCAAACCATGAACCTTGATTTGATACATCGCAGTTCCCTTGCGGCCTGTCTTTACCTTGCCATCAAGAGAAGCTTCAAGAACAAGAACAGCCTTTGCCTTTGCAGATAGCTCCTTGATGAGCGCCTTCGATGCATGGCTTCCGGTCTCTTCATCAGTTGTTGCAACGAGCGCAACAGATCCTTCAATTCCCTTAAGCGCATAGAGCGCCTGAATAAATCCCGCCTTCATATCGAATGTTCCAGGACCACGGAGAACATCGCCCTTAACTTCCCAGAGCGGTTGGTATGAACCATGTGGCCACACTGTGTCGAGGTGAGCAAGAACTAATACATCTGGTTGTTCTTCGCCCCACCAGAAGACAGGACGTCCTTCAATCTCTTTAATCTGTGCAGGAACACCAAGAACGCGTGTTGCGATGTCGCTGGCTAAGCGAACTACTGAGCGACATGCCTCAAGATCTTCAGTGGGGGATTCACACCGAACGAGTGCTTCTAGGGCTGCCAACATAGGCTCAAGTCTGCCGTATTCAGGTGCTTTCTCGCTGGTCATAACGCTGCAACCCCCGTAATACGCGCGATTCGGAAGGTCTGTACTTCACCGGTGGCGTGATCGCGCGCAATAAGTGAACCGGCAGATAATTTCAATGGATCAATGATTCTGTGTGAAACCAGACCATTGTTATCTGCATATCCAATAGAGAGAGATTTTGCGGGTTGGTTCTGCAAGTAATCACTCAATAGTTCGAGAGTTTCATTTGCCGTTGTGCGGGGAAGTGAACCAAGTGCTTCCGTTGCGATATTGCGCATCGTGCTCTGCTTGCGGCTTGATTTCTCGCCAGTACGAAGTGCGCGAAGCGCTCCTTCAATCTGAATCTCATCTGGTTTATCAATTTCACCAATGATGCGTGGTGGTCGCGCTTTAGTTTGTGCACGTTGGATACGTGGACCACTCAGCAGAAGACCTCGTGAATCTTCAGCAGCCGGTAGATAACCGCAACTACGCAAAATGTTCATCGCTTCTGCTGCATCATGTCCACAGATAAGTACTTCAGGAGCAATCTTGCGTAGCCCAAGAATGTCTAGTCGCTTATCTCCGAGTATCTGAGTAATCAGCGTTGCATCTTCGCAACGAATAAAGGAAGCGGTGTTTCCAACACGTAACTTGCCATGCTTCTTCGCAACATCAGCAATCAGATATTCGAGTGGTTGTGGCATTGGTGTCTTTGACGTCTTGGCGAGGAATTTAGAAATCTCTTCGCCTGTTCGTCCGTGATCTAATCCGCGACGAATTGATCCTTCCGAGAATCTAAATACCGTTGCACCACCGCGTGATTCAACATCGGCTATGAGTGCAAGCTCTTGGGCAACTTCATGTTCAAGTGGGCCAGGAGCAATTGCAGTGTTGTCGCTTTGAATAAGGATGTGATCAACAGCCTTAGGAAGGTCAGTATCAATCGTTGCGCTATCGCCGCCTTCGAGGAAATCAGCACCATATGAAGATAAAACGCCCTGCCCAGTGATGCCTAGCCATTCTGCTTCGCGCAGAGTCCAGAGAACGTAATCCTTCTGAAGCCCACCTGCACGCTTTGCCGGCGCCAACCATTGAGCTGTGGCGAAGAGTGATTCAACGTCAACTGCAACGTCTGAATTTTCTTGCAAGAGAGTGAGAACTAAACGACGCGTTGTTGCAGCCGAAGAGCGATCAAGCTCTGGCCCAAGCGGAGCAACGTTCTTGCTTCCTTCTTTTCCAACAAGTCCGGAAAGACGGGAAGTGGTGAGCCAAGCGGATGCAAGGAATTGCCACTTAGTTGAAGCGTTCTGCGTTAACCAAATATCAAATTGATGCGTAGGAAGAATCTTGTCATCAGGGTCAATTGTGAGCAGACCCGATAGATATGCAACTTCTGCAACAAATGCAGTACATGACTCATCGACACCTAAGTGAAGTGAGAGTTCTTTGAGATCGCGGACGCCTAGACCACCCGAGCGAAGTGCTGTTGCAGGTTCTTGCGCCCAGAAGTTAAGAACTTCTTCGGTCCAACGTAAGAACGTGGTGATATTTGCGATTGCAGCAAGTTGCACATTGCGGTTGTCTCGCTTGCTTCCCGTTACAGGTGGTTGGGTATTCTCAAGTTCACGATGAACTTTATTTCCACGCAGATAGATTGCTACTTCACGGGGGAGAACAACAGTCTGTTGGTTAAATGGAATTAAGAAACCTTCTTCGAGTAACCAGGCAACACCAGCGCTTGGCTTCTTAATATCTGCAATAGAACCGCGTGGAGGTCCCCAGACCATCGCATCGAGAACTTTCTTGGATGCAGCTGGAACTTCATCGAGTTTCTTTAACTTCAACTTTGACATCGATGCCGGACCAAGCCCAGCAACTTCATTTCCAAGTACTTCCTTAAGAGTCGTTGGAGTACGCAGCCCATCTTTATCTTGATAGATAAGTCCTCGATCGATAAGCCCCGGAATAACAAAAAGCGCTGATTTATCGGTAAGTGCAGCAACTTCCTTCTCTGTGAAAGGTTCAGCAAGTACGGCGCAGACTTCAAGAACCTGGAGTTGCCACTTATTAAGTGCATCTACAGCTCGCGCAAGGCTAGGCGCAGATGAGGCGCGCACTGCCAAGCTAGCCATATCGGGTGGAACTGGAGTTACAAGATCAGGGCGAAAGTTGAACATGGAAATTAACGCGGCATCATCGAGCCCGCGTAGATAGTCGGCGTAAGAGCGAATTTCCATAACCTGCCAACGATAGCCGTATGTGAGGTTGGCGCGCTAATTGAGTTTGGCGCCGAGGTGATTTAACGCTTGCGCGGAGTGAGCAGAGTACCCAGAGCTGCGAGTCGACTTACAGCAGGTCCTAGCAAGCGATTGATAAAACGTGCTCTGCGGAAATCGTGGATGGGCCAACCTTCCGCAAGTGCGCGGATACGCAAGACAGCATCAGGGTTAATTGCACATGGGTGGCCCACTGCTTGCAGCAATGGAATGTCATTGTGGCTATCTGAATATGAGTAGCAATTCTCTAAGTCGTAACCATGTAGGCGCGCAAGTTCTTGGATTGCAATCGCCTTTTCTGTGCCATGTAATAACTTTCCATCAAGAGTTCCGGTGTAGATGCCATTTTCAATCTGCGCTTTGCTTCCAAGGGCACCAGTTAATCCAAGGCGCTGAGCAATGATGTTTGCCATATCTTGAGGAGCCGCAGTAACAAGCCAGACTTCTTCACCTTTATCTAAATGGGATTTAGCAATTTCAAATGTTCCTTGCCAAAGCTTGGGCGAAACAAACTCGTCATAGATCTCTTCGCCAATTTTCTTAATGTCTTCAACGGCATGGCCACCAATGAAATCAGTTGCAGCATTTTGAAATTTCTCGATTACTTCTTTCTTTTCAGTACCTGTCATTCTGAATCTAATATTGGCGACAACAAATTTCGAGATATCGGCCTTGGTAAAGAAGCCGCGCTGGTACATCCCTCTTCCAAGAAAGTAGAGAGTCGAACCTCGGACGAGGGTGTTATCTACATCGAAGAAGGCTGCCCGCGTTGAGGTGAGTGCCATGTCACTACCCTAGCGATAAGGCTGGTTTTACGACGCTTTATGCTTACTCCATGAGTTCTACAGTCCACGTCATCCGTCACGGAGAAGTTGAGAATCCCAACAAGATTCTCTATGGACGTCAGCCTGGTTGGAGACTTTCCAAGCGTGGACAAGAGATGGCTGAAGTAATTGGCGAATGGTCAAAGGGAGTAAATCTCGGCGCACTTCATGTTTCACCATTGCAGAGAGCACAAGAAACCGCGGCGCCTATAGCTCGCGCACATGGATTAGAAATTAAGACAGATGATCGATTGATTGAAGCTGCAAATATCTTTGAAGGAAAATCATTTGAATTAGGTAGTGGCGTCCTCAAGCATCCATCTTCGTGGCGCCATCTTTACAACCCATGGAAGCCATCATGGGGCGAACCATATGAAGAGCAAATCTCTCGCATGCTTGCCGCAATCTTTGAGGCAAATAAGGCAGCACAAGGAAAAGATGCAATCGTTGTATCTCACCAACTTCCGATTTGGATTCTTCGCAGCGCAATCGAAGGTCGCTCAATGTTGCACGATCCGCGTAAACGCGAATGCACACTGGCATCTGTAACCAGCGTTCACTTCGATGACGAAGGAATGATTTCAGGAACTTCGTATACCGAACCTGCCAAACACTTGCTCCCACAAAAATAATATGAAAAAAATCGCGCTCGTACTCGCATCACTGTTATTTCTCACAGGATGCAGTAATGGCGGAGCGTCGAAAGCAGAAGAGAGCTTTATTGCCGGAAGCGGCGCAGTGACGAAGATGAAGATAGGAAATCGAGTCGCAGCGCCAGCAATGTCTGGAATGACTTTAAGCGGTAAGAACTTCACGTTTGCTAAAGGCAAAGTTGCTGTCGTCAATGTCTGGGCGTCATGGTGTTCACCGTGCCGTGCTGAAGAACCAACTCTCTCTGCTCTTTCGCAGAAGTACTCAGATGTTCAATTCATCGGAATCTTGACTCGAGATAACCCGGTAAATGCTGAGGCTTTTAACCGTAAACGGGGCACTCCGTACCCAACGCTTATTGATGACTCGATTCTGAGCGGATTTAGAAAATCGTTACCGGCTAACGCAATTCCCACAACAGTAGTTATTGATCGAGATGGAAATGTTGCTTCACGAATATCAGGAGTTGTCACCGTTGCTTCGTTAAGCCAACTGATTGAAGAGGCGTTGGCGGAATGACAGATTTCGTAGTCAATACCTTGATGGATGGATTCCTCCTATCTGCATTTCCGATTGCCATACTTGCAGGACTGATCTCATTTATTTCCCCGTGCGTACTTCCGCTTGTTCCTGGATATGTTGCCTTTGCAGCGGGATTCTCTAAATCTCGGGGACGTATTTTCTTAGGTTCACTTCTCTTTGTATTCGGATTTAGCATCCTCTTTATCTCGTACGGCGCACTCTTTGGACAACTAGGTGCAGAGATATCAAGCAATGAAGAAATGATTACGCGAGTACTTGGCCTACTCACCATTGTTATGGGCGTGATTTTCTTGGGGGCTTTCCCGTTGATGCCAACTCTGAAACCAAAAATTTCAACGCAAGGTGGGCTCATCGGCGCACCGCTTCTGGGTTTTCTCTTCGGAGTTGGCTGGACACCATGTATTGGACCAGCACTTGCAAGTGTTCAAGCCTTGGCTTTTCAAGAATCCAGCGCAGTTCGTGGAGCAATTCTTTCGCTCGGATACTGCATCGGATTAGGGCTCCCATTTATTGCATCAGGTCTCTTCCTCGATAAGTCTGAGAAATTGCGAAAAGTTTTGGTGAAGAGCGGTGGGAAAATTTCAACAATAGGTGGAGTACTTCTAATTATCATCGGAATACTCCAACTCACTGGGCTATGGACTGATCTCATGATCGAGATGCGTTCTCTCATCTCTGAATTTGCTCCGGTGATTTAATGACAAGAGATATTGAAGTACCAGAGCTTGGTTTCATAGCGCTGCTGCGCTATGCCTGGCGCCAGTTAACAAGCATGCGCACAGCCCTGATTCTCCTTATGTTGCTAGGCGTTGCAGCGATTCCCGGTTCCTTGATTCCACAGAGGATCACCAACACCATCGCTGTACGCGATCTCTATCAAACGAACCCAGAACTAGCCAAGTGGTACGACAGGTTCTCTCTCTTTGATGTCTATGGTTCGCCTTGGTTTAGCGCGATCTACATCCTCTTGTTCATCTCTCTTATCGGATGTGTATTGCCGCGAAGCTTCGAGCATTACAGAGCAATGCGCGCTCAACCGCCTGCAACTCCAAAGAATTTGTCACGTCTTGAGCATTACCAAGAAATCACATCAGATGGCGAGACTCTTGAAGCTGCAGAGAAATGGTTCAAGAAGAATCGTTTCCGAATTCGCATTGAAGAGAATTCGATTTCTGCTGAAAAAGGTTTCTTGCGTGAAACCGGAAACCTGCTCTTCCATCTCTCACTAATTCTCATTTTGGTTGGGGTCAGCTTTGGCTCACTCTTTGGCATGAGAGGTGAAGCGATTGTTAATGTGGGCGAACGATTCATTAGCGTTCCAACTTCCTATGACACTCTCGCATTTGGAAAGCTCGCTGGAGATACTTCGCTTGAGCCATTTGAAATCAAGGTTGATAAATTTGTAGCTCAATACAATCCAAAGACCAATGCTCCTGAGGATTACACAGCCTGGCTTACAGTTACTTACCAAGGTAAGACCGAGAAAAAAACAATTAAGGTCAATAAGCCACTTACCTTTGCAAATACTCGTGTGTATCTACAAGCAAATGGATACAGCCCTGTTGTAACCGTCAGAGATTCATTGGGCTTTGTCGCCTTTCAAGGCCCCGTTCCATTCTTGCCACAAGATGGAAACCTGCGATCTATTGGTGCAATCAAAGTTCCAGATGCTGACCCACAGATTGGTTTTGTCGGATCCTTCGTTCCGACCAACGCACGCACTACTGATCAAGGCGCGGTTTCTATATTTCCTGAACTGCTCGACCCGAAGCTGCTCTTCTCTATCTGGAAGGGTGATTTAGGGCTCGACACAGGAATTCCACAATCTGTCTACAAGATTGATACAACCGATTTGCAGCAGATTGGCTTAGGTTCTGTGAAACCTGGTGAAACATTTAATTATGCCGAGGGTTCCATCACACTTGAAACAGTTGTTCCGTGGATCAACCTTCAAGTGGTGAAAGATCCCGGCAAGAGTTATGCGCTCATCGGAGGTATTGTTGCTGTCCTAGGTCTTCTCTCTTCACTTTATGGACGTCGTCGTCGAATCTGGATTCGAATTACGTCACAAGGAGCAGAAGTAGCAGGATTGGCAAAGAACAGTGCACCTGGTCTCGAAGATGAGATTGAAAAATTTGTTAACGCGTTAAGGAGAGATTAGCGATGCAGACCACTTGGGCGTACATCTCAAATAACTTTGTTTATTCGGCAATGGCAGTCTTTGCCATTTCTTTCGTAGCTCATGCATTCGAAACCGCCTTTGCAGTGCGCGCGCCAGAAGTAGCTGATTCCACCTCGGGCAATCTCATGACAAAGACATTGGATTACAAGCGCACTGAACGTGCAGCCAGAATCGCTACCGCGATGATGATCCTTGGATTTGTACTTCTTCTCGCCGGAGTAGTCGCCCGAGGAATTTCTGCAAAGCATGTTCCTTGGGGGAATATGTATGAATTTTCCATCACAGGTGCACTTGCATTTACAGGAACATATTTGGGTGCACTTCGTAAATACGATCTTCGCTGGCTAGGGCTCTTTGTTTCACTCGGTGTTCTTCTCACACTTGGAACTGCAATCACCTTGCTATACCGAAATAGCGCACCACTTGTTCCTGCTCTTAAATCAACGTGGCTAGTTATTCACGTTGTGGCAGCAATCATCTCCGGTGGAGTCTTCTTGCTTGCAAATGTTGTTGCTGGTGCCTATCTCTATCTTGAACGTGCTGAGCGACTTGGTGCACGTCCAGTATGGCTTCGTCGAGTGCCTTCTATTGAAGTTCTTGATCAACTTTCTTACCGTCTTGTTGCATTCGTCTTTCCACTCTGGACCTTCTCAGTTATCGCGGGCGCCATTTGGGCCGAGAGCGCATGGGGACGTTACTGGGGCTGGGATCCAAAGGAGACGTGGGCATTTATTACTTGGGTTGCATATGCCGCATACCTTCATGCACGTGTAACTGTTGGCTGGCGCGGTCGTCGCGCTGCATGGCTCTGCATCTTTGCCGGGTCAACATTCCTCTTTAACTATGTATATGTAAATGTCTGGGGCACCGGAAAACATACATATTCAGGTCTCTAGGAATTTAGAAAAATATGTTTTCAGCAGAACTCATTGGCTTCATCGCAGGCGGCTTGGGAATGTTCTTTGGTCTCCCACAAGCTCTACGAGTAAGAAAACTTGGCCACGGTCGTGGAGTAAGTCTGATCTCGTGGATGTTGCAATTCGGCGTTGCAACTTCATGGGCTGCATATGGTTTCGATATTGATTCGCCCTCTGTTCTTCTCACAAACGTTGGAGCGGGTTTGGTAAATGCCAGCGTCATCTTTGCAATCATTAGAAATAATGTGAAGACGCTTGTGATTCTCTCGGGATATGCAGCAGGACTTTCAGCTCTGATTCTTAATTTGCCAAGCGCGATAGTTTCAGCGCTTCTGATTGCTCTTGTATTCGCTCAATCCCCACAGATTGTTAAATCATTTAAGAATCTAACTATTGGTGCAGAATCTGCAGTCTCTGTGAGCGCTCTAAGCGTTAGCTCCGTAAGTATTCTTCTGTGGTTCATCTATGCAGTGCATGCAGATGTACCGCTTATTTTATTGAGCACCACAATTGCAGTCTCAATCAATATCTCCATCATTGTTCTGGAGCTGATTGGGAAAAGACGTAGAGGAAAACTCACATATTCGGGACTTTAAAGTAGTATCGATACATGCTTTCAACTGAATTCTTTGGATTTATTGGGGGCGTGCTCAGTATATTTTTCGGACTTCCTCAAGCGTTACGGATTCGTCGCTTAGGCCATGGCAGGGGTCTTAGTTTAATTTCTTGGCTTCTTCAATTAGGAGTTGCTACATCGTGGGCCGCTTATGGCTTTGATAAAAACTCGCCATCATTACTGGCGACAAATGTGGCGGCTGGATTAATTAATGCCAGTGTGGTTTGGGTAATTATTCATAATCGAGTGAGATCCATTCTCACCATCTCAACACTGGTGGCAATTGTCGCAGGGCTTGTACTTACTCTTCCCGCATCAATTGCTTCAGTACTTCTTATCTCTCTTGTCTTTGCACAAACGCCACAGGTCTATAAATCCTATAAAAATATAAAAATTGGGAAAGATTCCGCCGTTTCGGTGGTGGCCATGAGTGTCAGCGCTTTGAGTGGAATTTTCTGGATTACTTATGCTGTGTTAATTAATGATGCGCTGCTTGTCCTATGTAATGCCATCGTCCTTACAAACAATATTGCAATTATTGCCTTGGAAATTATAGGTAAACGCTCGCGCGCTTCAAAGACCTCGTAAGAAGTCAGGATCGTCATCGGGCGGCAGTATGCGCTTCTTGCCCGGCTTTGGACCTTTAGGTCCACGAATTCTTCCAATTGTTAAGTAAGCAATTGGGCCGAAAATTCCAGTGAAGAGAATGGCTAAGAGCCAGCCCCACTTAGGCAGCTTCTTGATCTGAGTCTCATCGCGCATAGCGCAATCAACAAATGTGTAGAGAGTTAAAGCAAGTGAGAGAAGTACGAGAAACCCTTGAACTTTAATCATGGTCGAATTCTACTTCCTTAAAATGAAAGCGCGAGAGCGAAGGTAAGGCCAAAGTGCAGCTGCAGTTGGCCAGTTCTACCCAAAAGCGGGATGAGATCTGCGCCTCTTGCTCCAGCGAGGACTTCTTTTGCAATCGCGTAAGCCTGTGGCGCAGTTGTTAGCGTCAGTAAGGCTAAAGGATGACCTGTGAAAACAGGGAAGATATAGGCAGAGATAAGAAGTAGAACGAAGAACTTGCGAGAGTTCTTATCTCCAAGCTTTACAGCCAGAGTCTTCTTGCCAACTTCTTGATCACCCGGGATGTCGCGAATGTTATTGATGGCAAGCAGTGCGCAAGAAAGAGATCCCATCGGAATAGATGCGGCAAAGGCCGCCAGAGTCATATCCAGAGTTTGAACGTAGTAAGTGCCAACTGTTGCAACTACTCCAAAGAATATGAAAACAGAAAGTTCACCGAAGCCACGATAGCCATAAGGAGTATGTCCACCTGTGTAACCCCAAGCAGCAAGTACTGATGCAATACCTACGAGGATGATCCACCATGATGAAAGCGAGGCAAGAGCTAAGCCAGCAATGCACGCTACGAGAAATGAAAGTTGTGCAGCGCGTTTTACTGATGCGGCAGATGCAAGCCCTGAAGCAGTGAGGCGGGTTGGGCCTACGCGATTGTCATCGGTGCCACGGATTCCATCGGAGTAGTCGTTTGAGTAATTAACAGCGATTTGGAGCGAAAGGCTGACAATCAGAGCAAGCAGGGCCTGAAGTGGTTTCCACTCTCTTCCTACAAGTACGGTGGCAACAACGACAGGAGCTACAGCTGCAGGAAGTGTGCGTGGACGTGCTCCTTGAATCCAAATATTAATTTGGTGCCTCCATATATAGATCAATTAACTTCTTGCGATCCACTTTACCAATTCCAACGAGTGGAAGTTCTGGAAGATGGAGATACCCCTTTGGCTTGCTGAATTCACCGAATTTTTCACCGAGGTACTGAGCTACTTCATCCTCAGATGGAAAACCATCGCCTGCGATTGCAAGGTGAAGTGCCTGGCCCCATTTTGAATCTTTCACAGCAAACGCTGCAAAAGTCTTATGCGGAAAATGGGCGTGTAGTGATGATTCGATTGCGCTTAGTGAGATGTTCTCTCCTCCAGAGATGATGACATCATCGCTTCGACCTTCAACAATTAGTTTCTCATTTTCAATTCGACCGAGGTCAGAAGAATGAAACCAACCATCTTTGTATTGCGTATCCCAGAGAGCCTCAGCCCCGAGATAGGTATGAGCAAGGACAGTTCCCTTAATTGCAATTCGCTTCTCGGAAGTAATTGAAATCTCGACACCATCTAGTGGGATTCCGTTGTAGACACATCCACCTGAAGTTTCTGTCATTCCGTAAGTTACAACGACGTTAATCCCGGCGTTCTCTGCTTGCAGATGAAGTTCAGTTGTGAGCGCTGCGCCGCCGACAAGAACAGCTTTAGCCTCAACGAGATGCTTGAGAAGTTGAGCGTCCCCGTTAAGTGCTTTAAATAATTGCGTCGGGACAATCGCGGTGAAATCTGCACGCGGATAATCGCCTTGATGGTTACGTAGATCAATTGGTTCTGTTCCTAATTCAAGTGCTCGCACTAGAACATTGATTCCTGCAATATGAGTGAGCGGCAATAAGAGCGACCAAGAATTTCCAAACTCTGCTCCAAGCGCCTTATTTGAAGCGCGAGCTGATGAGAGAAGTGCAGATGCTGAAAGCCCGACCTCTTTAGATGTGCCAGAGCTTCCAGTTGTCGATACAACGGCGCTGATGCGCGCAGGGACTTGGGTGAAATTGGTGTGACCAAAAGCGAGAGCCGGCCCATCAGATACCAAGGCCTTGGCGATACGAGCCATCGATTCGCTGACTGTCCATTCGGGATTAGCCGAGCGAAGTTCTCGTTGTGCGTTCTGCTCCATTGCCCGCGTAGGCTATCGCTCGTAGACCAAATGGAGGAATCGTGAGCAAGCCTATTAAGCGTGATTTTGGTGACCGTTCTATCCCGGCATGGGTGATAGGCCGCGGTGGTGAGTCATTTACAGATATCACCTATGAAGTTGCTGATGGCATTGCAAAGATCACTATCAATCGTCCAGAAGTGCGTAATGCATTCCGTCCACAAACAATTATTGAATTGAAATCAGCTTTTGATTTAGCTCGTGACAATGCAGAAGTTGGCGTCATCATCCTTACAGGTAAAGGTGATGAAGCATTCTGTTCTGGAGGCGATATCAGCGTTCGTGGAGACGATGGCTATCTCGGCGATGACTCACTTGCACAGCAAGGCGTCGGTCGCCTCAATGTTCTAGATCTACAAGTACAAATCCGTCGCACACCAAAACCAGTTGTCGCAATGATCGCTGGTTGGGCAATCGGCGGAGGACATGTACTTCACGTTGTCTGCGATCTCTCTATCGCTGCTGACAATGCCAAATTTGGTCAGACCGGCCCAATGGTTGGTTCATTCGATGGCGGTTACGGCTCAGGACTTCTTGCAGCTTCTGTTGGCCAGAAAAAAGCTCGCGAAATTTGGTTCCTCACTCGTCAATACGATGCGCAAGAAGCGCTTTCAATGGGTCTTGTTAACACTGTCGTTCCACTCAAGGAACTTGAAGCTGAAACTGTTTCTTGGTGCCGCGAGATGTTGCAGAACTCTCCGATGGCACTTCGCCTATTGAAGGCATCTATGAACGCTGCAGATGATGGACTTGCAGGTGTTCAGCAGCTCGCAGGAGATGCAACCCTTCTCTTCTACTTATCTGAAGAAGGCCAAGAAGGCCGCGATGCTTATAAAGAGAAGCGCAAGCCTGACTTCGGAAAGTTCCCTAAGCGTCCGTAAATTTATGGATCAATCACTGCTCGACACAATGCGCGTAGTTGCGCTGCCTACAAAGACAAACTTTCGTGGGATTGATGTTCGAGAAGTTGCTTTATTTCAGGGCCAATATGGTTGGGGCGAATTCTCACCATTTCTGGAATATGGATATGAAGAGTGCGCTCCATGGTTGGCGTCTGCAATTGAAGCAGCCACAAAGCCTCGCCCAAAGCTCAATCGCAATTCAGTAAGAGTGAACGGCACAATCCCTGCACTAAATAGTCCAGCAGATATCGAACGAATCGTCGATTCATTTCCTGGCGTACAAACTTTTAAAGTGAAAGTGGGCGATAACCTGCCTGAAGATATTGCACGCCTTGCAAAGGTGAGATCACTGTGCCCGAAGGCAACGCTACGCATTGATGTGAATGGAAATTGGTCCGTACAAGAGGCGGTTACCAACCTTCGCGCCATCTACGAAAACATTGGCCCTCTTGAGTATGCAGAGCAACCATGTGCGACTGTAGAAGAACTACGAGAGCTCAAAGAGAAACTTGTTGTTGATATTCGCATTGCGGGGGATGAAGTTCTGCGCAAGGCAGCAGATCCATTTGCCGTTGATCTCAGCGGTGCTATTGATGTGTTGATGCTTAAGGTGCAACCTCTTGGTGGAATTTCCCGTGCACATAAGTTGGCCGAACACCACAAACTTCCAGTAGTTGTTTCAAGTGCTCTCGAAAGCGCCGTCGGAATCAACTACGGATTACAACTTGCCGCATCTTTCTCAGAGATGAACTTTGATTGTGGTTTAGGAACCGGCTCACTTCTCGCTGCCGACATTGCAACCTTGCCTATCGTTGATGGCGAAATTGAAATCACAGATGTTGAGCCTGAATTCAGTGGATATGAAGTGGCGCCGGATCGTTACGAATGGTGGAAGAATCGCGTTATGAAGACTGCGGAGCTCTTGTGATTAATCCATCCACTCTGCTCGCTCGCGTTATTGTCCGCCAGATTGTTGAAGCTGGTGTGACCGATGTAGTTATTTCACCAGGCTCACGTAATGCACCTCTTTCCATCGCCTTTCATCAAGCAAGCGTTAAGGGACTTATCAATCTTCACGTTCGCATCGACGAACGAACAGCGGCATTCTTCGCACTCGGTATCGCTAAAGCATCGGGACGTCCCGTGCCAATCGTCTGCACCAGCGGAACCGCGGCAGCGAATTACCATCCAGCAGTTCTTGAAGCTTCACATACAAATGCTCCGCTTCTAGTTCTCACTGCCGATCGCCCAGCGTCTATGCGCAAGACAGGTGCAAACCAAACAACAGAACAAGCTCGTATCTTCGGAAAAGCAGTGCGCTACTTCGCAGATATTTCAGGCAGCGTTTATCCGATGGAGCTTCCATTTAACTCATTGCAAAGTGGACCCGTCCATCTCAATATTCAATTTGAAGAGCCACTCATTGGCGATAAGAGCGATAACTGGCTCAATGATTTAACTATTGCTACTCCTAAATTATTTGATCGTAAATCTCCCGGAACTTTCTACACAAAATCAACCCGCGGAGTTCTTGCGATTGGTCACGACCGAGGCGGGCTCAGTGTTGATGCGGTGAAAGAATTTGCAGAAAAACTTGGATGGCCAGTTATCGCTGAAGACCCACTCACATTTGAGAGCGCAGCCTCACATGCGAGCGTCTTTCTTACTTCAAAGACCATCGCAGATGATTTAGCGCCAGATACCGTTGTGGTTATCGGTCGCACAACACTTTCTCGTTCCATCAATGCATTTATCAAGATGGCCCGTAAGCAAATTGTTATCGATCCACGTATGGCGACGGTTGATACCGATCGCATGGCAGATCAGAAATTCACTCAGCTACCCGTTGTTGAAGTACAACCAGCCGATGCCGAATATGCCGATAAGTGGAAGAAGTACTCACTTCGCGCATCAAAGCTCGTAAGCGATATTTCAACATGGTCAGAACAACTCATTGCTCGCGAAATTGCAGGAGGAGTTCCAACAGGAACATCGCTCTTTATCTCTTCTTCTCGTCCAATCCGTGACCTTGAAGGATTTGCTGTCGCGCGCACAGGCGTTGAAACCTTTGCCAACCGTGGATTAGCGGGCATCGATGGAAATATCTCAACCGCTCTCGGAATTGCTTCTCAGCGTAAGGAAACCATTGCTGTACTTGGCGATCTTGGCTTCTTGCATGACCTCACCGGACTCATTCATAAAGAGAAGATCAATCTAAAGATTCTGGTCATCAATAACGATGGCGGTGGAATCTTCTCAACGCTTTCACAGCGCGGAGTAAACGGCTTTGAAGAAGTTTTCGGAACACCGCACGGGCTTGATCCAGCAGCTATTGCTCAATCTATGGGCATCCCTGCAAAGACCATTGGAAGCCAGAAAGAGCTCATCACAGAACTTTCACTTCCGGTTCAAGGTGTCAGCGTTGTAGTCGTCAATGTGCCAAACCGCGAAGCGAATGCAGATTTCCTCAAAGGAATTTATAACAGCGTCACTTCGATGTAATTCTTAGGCGTGTAGCGCCGAGCGCATAGGAATCATCTTTGCAGCGCTCTCTTCCAGTTCCTTTTCAGGGTTAGAGCCAGCAACAATTCCACAACCCGCGTAAATGCGAATCTCTTTGCCAGTGATCTGCCCCGTGCGCAGTGCTATTCCAAGTTCGCCATCGCCGCTGGCATCGATCCAGCCAACAGGACCGGCATAACGCCCGCGGTTCATGCCTTCGATTTCATCAATGATGTCGAAGGCAATATTGCGCGGAGTTCCACAGACTGCGGCTGATGGGTGCAAACTCTTTAGAAGTGAGAATGCATCGACGCGTTGCTTCGTTTCAATAAGTGCGCCGGTCACATCTGTTGCAAGGTGCATGACGTTGGCTAAGTGGAGAACAAATGGAGATTCAGGAACGTTAGTTGAAGAACAGAATGGCTCAAGCGCTTCAGCTACCGAGCGCACTGCGTATTCATGTTCTTCAAGATCTTTTGATGAACGTGCAAGGGATGCAGCAAGGGCTAAATCTTTCTCGTCATCGCCTGTCTTTGGAATTGTTCCAGCCAGTACGCGCGATGTAACCATTCCGCGAGACAGTCGAAGCAAAAGTTCAGGAGTTGCGCCCACAAGACCATCGACAGCAAATGTCCATGTCGATGGATATTCGGTAGCTAGTTTCTTGAGAACTGGAATGGCCTCAATCTCTTGTGTTGATGTGGCAACGAGATCACGAGCAAGAACAACCTTGTCGACCTGAGAAGAATCAATGCGCTTAATTGCTTCAGCAACGCGCTCTTTCCATGCATCAGTACTGATGCTTCCATCGCTAAATATAAATGTGCCTTGTGAAAATTCAGCGGGGGACTCAGGAAGAACTGGCTGCGGTGAATCGCCAATCCACGTGATCCAAGATTGAGAACCCTTTTGACCGACGACGACTTTAGGAATAACAAGAACGGATTCTTCGTTGCGATCAAATGAGAACGAAGTAAAGAGAACTGGTCCAGTGCCGCTTCCATGCACTGAATTAGCTACCGCGAAAGTTTCTAGCTGGTGATGCCACCAATCGCGCGCATCTTCAAAACGATTACGACCGCTTACCTTTGTTGTCGCATGAACGCCCCAACCAACAAGACCTTCACCATTACGCACCCACGATAAAGGCGCATGAGCAGGCAGAAGATCTAGCAGCGGAAGATGTTCACCAATACGAGTTGTGGTGACGGGGATAAGTGAAGCCATTTAGCGGTTGAGGCTACGTGAAATTTTTCGCCATACAAGCGGAAGTGAAGTTGCAGTGATTGCAATCTTGAGAGCCTCACCGAGAATAAACGGAGTAAGTCCCGCCTTAAATGTTGCAGCCCATGTCAGATCAAGTGAGGCATGAAGCCATGCAAGACCAAAAGTAAAGATGACTAAGTCGCCAAGTAAAAGTGCAGGAAATGATGTGCGGAACTTTTGATCAGCTTTGCGATCTGCAAGGTAACCAAGGAGAAGAGATGCAATAAGCATTCCAACGAGGTATCCACCTGTTGCACCAACTAGGCGATCGAGTCCGTGGTTAGCAGCTGTTGCAGATGGAGCGAAGATTGGAGCTCCAGCAACACCAGCCAAGATATATGTTGCAAAGGTTATGAATCCAAGACGAGCGCCATATGTTGTTCCGATAAGAAGAACAGCAAGAGTCTGACCTGTGACAGGAACCGGTGAACCTGGAACTGGAATTGCAATCTGTGCGAGCAATGAGATGAAGCCGATTCCACCAACGACAAAGAGCGCCTCTGTCAGGGCAGTGCTGCGTGGGAAAACGGTTGCGCGGAGTGAGCCAGAGTGCATTGACATCGGCAATATCCCTCTTTCATTACAAGTTGTGCGCAGAGCCTACTCTCAGCGACAATATGCGCATGTCACGCGCCAATATGGATAAGAATCCCGACGAAGTCGCCGCAATGTTCGATGGCGTCGCTAAGCGCTATGACCTTGTCAACGATCTCTTGAGCCTCGGGCGCACCAAAGCCTGGCGTAAGGCGACCACCAAGATCATCGCTCCGCGTGCAGGGCAGAAGATCCTCGATTTAGCAGCTGGAACAGGCTCAAGTTCAGAACCTTTAGCCGCAGCTGGCGCCGATGTAATTCCAGCTGATTTCAGCGAGGGAATGCTCGCTGCAGGCCGCAAAGCCCGCCCGCACCTGCCCTTCACTAAGGCCGATGCCCTCAATCTCCCCTTTGCCGCCAATGAATTCGATACCGCGACCATCTCTTTTGGCCTTCGCAATACCCAGAACACCGCCAAGGCGCTCGCTGAGATGCTTCGGGTCGTAAAGCCTGGGGGACACCTGGTCGTCGCCGAGTTCTCAAGCCCTACCTGGCGTCCGTTTCGTACTATTTATACCAATTATCTAATGCGCGCCCTACCGTGGGTCGCCCGCAAGACTTCATCAAATCCAGATGCCTATATCTACCTCGCTGAATCCATCCGGGCATGGCCAGACCAGAAAGCGCTCGCAGCCCAAATCGAGGCAGCTGGCTGGACCAATGTCACCTGGACCAATCTCACCGGTGGAGTTGTCGCAGTTCACAAAGCCCGCAAGGCGTAACGGTTTGATTGGCTACAACGACCGCTTAAGATTTCGCACGTGAGCGCAAATCCATATATCCCGATTCTGGTGATCTTCGCTATCGGCTTCGGATTCGCAGCATTCTCCGTAGGAATTGCAGCTGTCACCGGACCTGCACGCTACAACCGCGCTAAGCAAGAAGCTTACGAGTGCGGAATCGAACCATCACCACAAGCTCTTCAAGGCGGACGCTTCCCTGTGAAGTACTTCCTTACTGCAATGCTCTTTATTGTCTTCGATATTGAAATCGTATTTCTCTATCCATGGGCAGTTACTTTCGACAAGCTCGGACTTTTTGGATTAGTTGAAATGGCAATCTTTATCGGAACAGTATTCGTCGCCTATGCATATGTATGGCGTCGCGGTGGATTGGAATGGGATTAATTCGTGGGCCTAGAAGATAAGTTACCAAGCGGAGTTTTACTTTCAACTGTCGAAGGTCTTGCCGGTTACATGCGCAAGAGCTCTGTCTGGCCAGCAACATTCGGTCTTGCATGTTGCGCAATTGAAATGATGGCACTTGGTTCAGCGCCAAAACATGATATTTCTCGTTTCGGAATGGAACGTTTCTCCGCGTCACCTCGTCAAGCAGATCTCATGATCGTTGCAGGTCGTGTTTCTCAGAAGATGGCTCCAGTACTTCGTCAGATTTATGATCAAATGACTGCGCCAAAGTGGGTTATCTCAATGGGTGCATGTGCTTCATCGGGTGGAATGTTTAACAACTACGCAATCGTTCAAGGCGTCGATCACATCGTTCCTGTTGATATTTACTTGCCAGGTTGCCCGCCACGTCCAGAGCAGTTGATGGATGCAATCATCAAGCTACACACTCTTATTGGCGATACAAAGCTCGGTCCAAATCGCGAAGCGATTATCAAGGAAGTTGAACTTGCTGCTCTTAATGCCAAGCCAACAATCCAAATGAAGGGGTTGCTGGCGTAAATGACTCAAGATCAGACAGGTATGTTCGGCGCTGCAGGCACCGGAGATACTTCAGGATACGGCGGCCTTGTCCGCACGGCGGCTTCAACCGGTTCAACTGAGCGCCCATACGGCGGATATTTCGATGATGTCGCCGATGACCTCGAGCGCGCATACCCAGATTTTGCAGATGCAATTACTCGAGTTGTTGTTGATCGCGGCGAACTCACACTTCACATTAAGAAGTCACGACTTCTCGAAGTTGCATTTATTTTGCGCGATAAGTTGAAGTTTGAAATGTGCATGGGCGTATCTGGCGTTCACTATCCAGATCGCGCAGGTGCAGAACTCGTTGCACTGTATCCATTGCTTTCAATGACAAAGAACCAGCGCGTTCGTCTTGAAGTTGCAACATCAGAACTTGATCCACACATTCCATCACTCGTTGAAGTATGGGCAGGAAATAACTGGCATGAGCGCGAAACTTTCGACATGTTCGGAATCATCTTTGATGGCCACCCAGGACTAACTCGCATCTTGATGCCAGATGACTGGGATGGACATCCACAACGTAAGGATTACCCACTCGGTGGAATTGCAGTCGAATACAAGGGCGCAACAACACCTGCACCTTCAAACCGCAGGAGCTACCGATGACCACATTTGATCCAAAGCTCGATCCATATGCATCATCGCGCGAAACTACTGAAGGCACAGTCTTCTCAGTAACTGGTGGCGATTGGGATTCACTCGTCTCTGAAATCGGTGAATCTAAAGAAGAGCGCATCATCGTCAACATGGGTCCTCAGCACCCATCAACTCACGGTGTGCTTCGCCTCGTTCTTGAACTCGAAGGCGAAACCGTTACTGAAGTACGTACAGGTATTGGTTATCTTCACACCGGAATCGAGAAGAACATCGAATTCCGCAATTGGACTCAGGCAGTCACATTTGCAACTCGTATGGATTACTTATCACCAATCTTTAACGAGACTGCTTACTGCCTCGCTGTCGAAAAGCTTCTCGGAATCACCAACGACATCCCAGAGCGCGCATCAGTAATCCGCGTCATGATGATGGAGCTCAACCGAATTTCTTCACACATGGTTGCACTTGGTACAGGTGCTCTCGAACTCGGTGCCATGGGCCCTATGTTCTTTGCTTTCCGCGATCGCGAAATCGTTCTCGATACCTTCGAAGAAATCACTGGCCTTCGCATGAATATGGCCTATGTCCGCCCAGGTGGAGTTTCACAAGATCTTCCAGCAGGCATGACAGTAAAGATTCGCGAAGTTGTAAAGACTCTTCGCAAGAATTTTGATGACAATGCAAAACTTCTAATCGGAAACACAATCTGGATGAAGCGCACCGAAGGAATCGGTTACCTCGATCTTGCTGGTTGCACAACGCTAGGAATCACAGGTCCAGTACTTCGCTCTGCAGGACTTCCTTGGGATCTTCGCAAAATGCAGCCTTACTGCGGTTACGAAAATTACGAGTTCGATGTCATCACAGCTGATACTGCAGATGTTTACGGTCGCTTCTTGGTACGTATGGCTGAACTCGAACAATCACTTCGCATCATCGAACAAGCTGCAGATAAGCTCGACAAACTTGAAGGACAACCTGTAATGGTTGCCGATAAGAAGATTGCATGGCCAGCACAGCTCGCTCTCGGTGCAGATGGGCTTGGAAACTCACTCGATCACATCCGCGAAATCATGGGTTCATCGATGGAATCACTTATCCATCACTTCAAACTTGTTACCGAAGGCTTCCGCGTTCCAGCAGGACAGGCTTATGCCGCAGTCGAATCACCTCGTGGTGAACTTGCTGCACACGTTGTCTCTGACGGTGGAACACGTCCTTACCGTGTTCACTTCCGCGAACCATCTTTCAACAACTTGCAATCAACATCAGCAATGAGCGAAGGCGGAATGGTCGCTGACATCATCGGCGCTGTTGCATCTATCGATCCAGTTATGGGAGGCGTTGACCGATGACTCTAGATCGCGATCTGATGCAGACAATTATTAAGCGCTACCCACGTAGCCGTTCTGCAATCATGCCTTTACTTCACTATGTGCAATCTGTTTCTGGATATGTCACCAATGAAGGAATCGAAACAATTGCAGAACTTCTTGTGATTGAAACTGCTGAAGTATCAGCTGTTGCTACTTTCTACACTCAGTACAAGCGCAAGCCAGTAGGCGAGTACCACGTAGGTGTTTGCACAAATACTTTGTGCGCAGTCATGGGCGGAGATGCAATCTTCTCAGCGCTTAAAGATCACCTCGGCGTTGAAAATGATGGCGTTACAGCAGATGGAAAAGTTTCTCTCGAACACATCGAGTGCAACGCTGCTTGCGATTATGCACCTGTAGTGATGGCTAACTGGGAGTTCTACGACAACCAGACAGTCGAATCTGCAAAGGCACTTGTCGACGGCGCACGTGCCGGAAATCCACCTGCTCCAACTCGTGGCCCAAAGAAACTTGTTACATACAAAGAAGCATCAGCTGTACTTGCAGGTCTCGATGACGGACTTGCTCGTGAAGGTGTTCAAGCAGGGCAAGCAACTCTTCTCGGACTTAAGCTTTCGAAGGAAGGAAAGTAATGTCAAAGTTAACTCCCATCCTTTCTGCACATTGGGATCAAGCAGATTCATTTACCATCGAGGCTTACACACGTAACGGTGGTTACACAGCATCAAAGAAGGCTCTCGCAATGGATCCTGATGCTGTTATTCAACTCGTTAAAGATTCAGGACTTCGCGGTCGCGGCGGCGCAGGCTTCCCAACTGGAATGAAGTGGGGCTTCATCCCACAAGGTGACGATAAAGATCACTACCTAGTTGTTAACGCTGATGAATCAGAACCAGGAACATGTAAGGACATGCCACTTCTTATGGCTAACCCACACGTTCTCGTCGAAGGTTGCATCATCGCAAGCCATGCAATTCGCGCAAAGCATGCATTCATTTATATTCGTGGCGAAGTAACTCACGTCGCTCGTCGCGTAAATGCCGCAATTGCTGATGCATATAAGGCAGGACACCTCGGCAACGGAATCGACCTCACACTTCATATCGGCGCTGGTGCATATATTTGTGGAGAAGAAACAGCACTTCTTGATTCACTCGAAGGTTTCCGCGGGCAACCACGTCTTCGCCCACCATTCCCAGCAATTGCTGGCCTTTATGCGCGCCCTACAGTGGTCAATAACGTCGAATCAATTTCTGCAGTTCCTGCAATCATTAATAACGGCGCAGAGTGGTACCAATCAATGGGTACAGAAAAGTCAAAGGGTGCAACTCTTTACTCACTCTCAGGCCATGTAAATAACCCAGGGCAGTTTGAAGCTCCACTCGGAATTACCCTTCGCGAAATTCTTGATCTCGCAGGTGGAATCCGTAACGGACATAAGCTCAAGTTCTGGACTCCAGGTGGATCTTCAACTCCACTATTTACAGATGCACACCTTGATATTCCTTTGGATTACGAAGGCGTTGCCGCTGCAGGTTCAATGCTTGGTACAAAAGCTCTACAAATTTTTGATGAGACAACTTGCGTTGTTCGCGCAGTACTTCGCTGGACCGAGTTCTACAAGCACGAATCTTGCGGAAAGTGCACACCATGTCGTGAAGGCACTTGGTGGTTGGTACAGATTCTTCGCGATCTCGAAAACGGAACAGGTACTGAAGCAGATCTCGAGAAGTTGCTTGATCTCTGCGACAACATCATGGGCCGTTCATTCTGCGCACTTGGTGATGGCGCAACTTCACCAATCACATCTTCGATTAAGTACTTCCGCGACGAATACATCGCACACGTAACAAACGGTGCCTGCCCATTCGATCCAGTTAAGTCCACACTCTTTGCAGGGGCGGTGAACTAATGACTACTACTCAAGATTCAGCAGTTACAGTTGAGATGATCACTGTTGTTATCGATGGATTTGAAGTCTCTGTTCCAAAGGGAACTCTGATTATTCGTGCAGCAGAGAAGCTCGGAATTCAGATTCCACGTTTCTGCGACCACCCTCTTCTTGATCCAGTTGGTGCATGCCGCCAATGTCTCGTTGATGTCGAAATCAACGGCCGTGCATTTCCAAAGCCACAGGCTTCTTGCACCATTCCTGTCGAACCAAACATGATTGTTAAAACTCAACTCACTTCACCTGTTGCTGATAAAGCGCAGAAGGGTGTGATGGAGCTTCTTCTTGGTAACCACCCACTCGATTGCCCAGTTTGCGATAAGGGCGGCGAATGCCCACTTCAGAACCAGGCGATGAGCAATGGCCGTGCTGATGCACGCCTCGATGGATACAAGCGCACATTTGAAAAGCCAATCAATATCTCTTCATCAGTTCTTCTTGATCGCGAACGTTGCGTTCTCTGTGCACGTTGTACCCGTTTCTCTGCACAGATTGCTTCAGATCCATTTATTACTCTCAACGAACGTGGTGCTCTACAACAAGTAGGTATCTACGAGAACGATCCATTTAAGTCTTACTTCTCAGGCAACACTGTTCAGATCTGTCCGGTGGGCGCACTCACTGGTGCTTCATACCGATTCCGTGCACGTCCATTCGATCTCGTTTCAACTCCATCTGCTTGCGAACACTGCGCATCAGGTTGCGATATGCGTACCGATGTACGCCGTGGGAAGACACTTCGTCGTCTTGCTGGCGATGACCCATCTGTTAACGAAGAGTGGAACTGCGATAAGGGTCGCTGGGCATTTAAATATGTAACAGCTCTCGACCGCCTTACTCATCCACTCGTTCGCAATTCAGCTGGTGAACTTGTACAGGCATCATGGCCTGAAGCACTTGCAGCAGCAGCTGCAGGACTTAAGGGAAAGCGCGCAGCAGTTCTTACTGGTGGTCGCGTAACAACTGAAGATGCTTACGGTTATTCAAAGTTTGCACGTCTTGCTCTCGGCACAAACGATATTGATTATCGTGCTCGCGTCACATCTGATGAAGAGCGCGACTTCCTTGCAGCTCATGTTGCAGGTTCATCAACTACGTACCGCGATATCGATTCAGCGGATCACGTTGCACTTATTGCATTCGAACCAGAAGAAGAATCACCAATCGTCTTCTTGCGACTAAATAAGAATTTTAAGAAGCGCGGACTCAAGGTTTCAGCTGTTGCCACTAAGGGTTCAATCGCAATGGATAAGCTCAAGGCTGATTTCATTAAGGTCGCACCTGGTGCGGAAAGCTCTGCAGTCGCTGGCCTTGCACTCACTGCAAAATCAATCATTCTCGTAGGCGAACGCGCATCTGAAAGCGCAGGGCTCTTCTCAGCAGTTGCTGCGCTCTCTGCAAAGACAGGCGCAAAGATTGCTTACATTCCACGTCGCGCAGGCGAACGCGGTGCGCTCGAAGCAGGCGCACTCGGCACAGTTCTTCCTGGCGGTCGCCCAGTTACTGATGCAGCAGCTCGCGTTGATATCGCTGCAGCATGGGGAGTCGATTCACTTCCTGCAACGCCAGGTCGCACATCTACAGAAATCATCGATGCGCTTGCATCAGGTGATCTCGATGCAGTTGTCGTCGGCGGCGTAGATGCACACGATCTTCCACATTCTCGTGCAGCGCTCGATGCACTCAAGAAGTCATTTGTTGTGTCACTTGAAATTGCACCAAGTTCAGTAACAGCTGTCGCAGATGTTGTTTTGCCGGTTGCTGCGATCACTGAAAAGAGCGGAAGCTTCCTTAACTGGGAAGGCCGTGCACGTGCATTTGATTCAGCAGTTGCTGACTCTCATAACCGTAGCGATGTGCGCATCCTTTCAATGCTTGCAGATGCTCTTGGTAATCCAATTTCACTTGGCACAGTTACTTCATCAGCTCGCGAATTTAACCAACTTGGTTCATGGGATGGAGCGCGAGTACAGCTCGCACCTGTCGCTGCAGGAACAGCGAAGTCAGTTTCAGGCAACGATGCACTTCTCTCCTCATGGCGCCGATTGCTCGATATGGGTAGCTTGCAAAAGGGTGAAGATAATTTGGCTGGCACACGTCGCCCAACAGTTGCAGTGATTTCTCCAAAGCGCGCTGAATCAATCGGCGTAGCAACGGGTCAGCAAGTTCGTGTTTCAAATGCACACGGCTCAATCACAATTCCAGTACTTGTCGAAGATATCCATGAAGATGCAGTGTGGATTCCACGTAATTCATTTGCTTCTCAAGCACTTGTTGCACTCGATGCGGTACATGGCGATGTAGTTACGGTGGTGAAGGCATGACAACAGCAGAACTTCTCGGAACAGATCCAGGTTGGATCATCGCAGTAAAGGCCGTAATGGTCTTTGGTATCTGCGTACTTGCTACCTTGATGGCTGTCTGGACCGAACGTCGCGTCCTTGCCAAGATGCAGCTTCGTACCGGCCCTAACCGCGTTGGCCCAGCAGGACTTCTTCAATCACTATCTGACGGCGTAAAGCTTGCGCTCAAGGAAGACATCATTCCTGCAGCTGCCGATAAGGTCGTTTTCATAATTGCTCCAATCATTGCAACAGCAATGTGCTTTATGTCTTTCGCAGTTATTCCAATGACAGGCGTTGTTAATCTCTTCGGTCATAAGACAGCTCTTCAACTTACTGATCTTCCAGTAGGCGTTCTCTATATTTTGGCTGTTACATCAATCGGTGTTTACGGCGTTGTTCTTGCTGGCTGGTCTTCAGGATCCACCTACCCACTTCTCGGTGGTCTGCGCTCAAGTGCCCAGGTAATTTCCTATGAAGTAGCGATGGGACTTTCACTCGTTGCGGTCTTTATCTACGCGGGCTCAATGTCCACATCAGTCATTGTTGATTCGCAACATCAGCACATCTGGAATGCAGTAGTTCTCTTTCCATCATTTGTTATCTATGTGATCTCAATGGTCGGTGAAACCAACCGTGCTCCTTTCGACTTAGCTGAAGCTGAAGGCGAACTCGTAGGTGGATTCCACACCGAGTACTCATCACTTAAGTTCGCACTCTTCTTCCTTGCAGAATATGTAAATATCATCGCTGTCTCTGCCCTTGCATCAACACTCTTCTTAGGCGGATATCACGCACTTCCAGGCCTTGGCTTTACGGAGCAGTGGCTTGGTGGCTGGTTCACACTTATCTGGTTCTTCGCCAAAGTTAACTTCTTCTTCTTTATCTTTATGTGGCTACGTGGCTCACTCCCACGTCTTCGCTACGACCAGTTTATGAAGTTCGGCTGGAAGGTTTTGATTCCTGTCTCACTCATCTGGATCTTGATTGTCGCAACTCTTCGCGTCCTTCAGCAAGAAGGTGCATCACGTTCTGCAATCATCGCATTTGCAACTGGCGTAGTCATTCTCGTAATGGCTGCCAGCTCACTCTTTGAGAGAAATAAAGAGAAGGTGCGCGCTATCGATCTTCCAGAAGGTGAAGCGCCAAACTTCCCAGTTCCATCTCTGCCACAAGTTCAATCCATCAACGTCTCAGGGGGCAAGTAATGACTGACTTCAACGAGCAGATGGGTATTGAGAAGAAGAACTCTGGCCAAGCAGATATCAACTCCGTTCCATTTACTGAAGTAGAACAGCCAGGGCCAGCTTCACTTGCGCAGCAGGCAAAGGGTTTCTGGGTCACCTTCTCAACAATGTTTAAGAAGAACCAGACTGTTCAATATCCAGATGTAAAGGCACCAACTGCGCCACGTTTCCACGGACGCCACCAACTTAACCGCCACCCTGATGGACTAGAAAAGTGCATCGGTTGCGAACTCTGCGCATGGGCATGCCCAGCAGATGCGATCTTCGTTGAAGGCGGAAATAACACTCCAGGAAATCAACTTTCACCCGGAGAACGCCACGGAGCGGTTTATCAAATTAACTATCTTCGCTGCATCTTCTGCGGTCTCTGCGTTGAAGCATGCCCAACACGTGCTCTCACAATGACAAACGAATACGAACTTGCCGACGATAAGCGCGAGAAGTTGATCTTCGAAAAGGAAGATCTACTTGCTCCGCTTCGTCAGGGAATGCTTGCACCTCCACATCCAATGTATCCAGGTATGACAGATACCAACTATTACAACGGTGATGTGAAAGAAGCTCATCCAAGTCAGGGAGCTAATTAATGTTGACGATTCAAACTCCTGAAGCGATTATGTTCTGGGTGCTCGCCCCACTATCAGTTGTGGCAGCTCTTGGAATGCTCCTCGTGAAGAAAGCTGTTCACTCAGCACTTCTTCTTGCGTGGGTCATGATTACTCTCGCTATTTTCTATATCGCTCAGGATGCGCTCTTCCTTGGCATTGTTCAGATCGTTGTCTACACAGGCGCAGTCATGATGCTCTTCCTCTTTATTCTCATGCTGGTTGGTGTTGATGCATCTGATTCACTCACCGAAACAATCCCAGGTTTACGTCCAATCGCAATCACAGCAGCTATTGGATTTGGCGGCCTACTGGTTTCACTGATTGGGCGCGCAACTCTGGGCCACGATGCATATGGACTTACTCAAGCAAATAGTGAAGGAAATGTTGAAGCACTTGCTCAACTTCTCTTCTCAACGTATGTCTTCCCATTTGAAGTTGTCTCAGCACTTTTGATTACTGCAGCCCTTGGCGCAATGGTTCTTGCTCATCATCAGCGCGCAGTTCCACGCGTTTCACAGCGCGAACAAGCGATTGCTCGTTTCCGCGGTGAATCTCTCGGAAGCGCTGCAGGCCTTCCCAACCCTGGTGTATTTGCCCGCCACAACGCAGTAGATGTTCCTGCTCTTCTTCCAGATGGATCTGCAGCACCTAATTCAATTTCTGCAACGCTCAAGGCGCGTGGAGATATGTTGGATTCAACTCAATTCGAACTCAGCGAAGTCGATAACACTGTGACGGAGGAGAAGTAATGAATCCGTATAACTATCTCTATCTCTCAGCCCTGCTCTTTACTATCGGAGCTATCGGAGTTGTTGTCCGCCGCAATGCGATCGTTGTCTTCATGTGCATCGAGCTCATGCTCAACGCTGCAAACCTAACTCTCGTAACTTTCTCACGTATTAATGGAACTCTCGATGGACAGGTTGTCGCCTTCTTTACGATGGTTGTAGCTGCCTGCGAAGTTGTAGTTGGCCTTGCAATCATCGTTGCGATTTACCGTTCACGCCGATCAGCATCTGTCGATGATGCTAGTTTGTTGAAGCGATAACAATGACTACATCAACTTCACTCGTGTACTTGATCGCACTTCCACTCTTTGGTGCAACAGTTCTGCTTCTTGCAGGACGTCGCTCAGATAAGTGGGGGCACTTACTAGCAACAGCTATGTCAGCAAGCTCATTTGCTGTTGGTCTGTATCAGCTCTCCTTGATGCTCGATCGCCCAACTGAAGAGCGCGCTGTATCTCAGAAGCTCTTTAGCTGGATCAACGTCGGAACCTTTAATGTCGATGCTGGGCTCCTCTTAGATCAGCTCTCCATCTGCTTCGTTCTTCTTATTACAGGCGTCGGAACACTGATTCACATCTATTCAATTTCCTACATGTCACACGATCCAAACCGTCGTCGCTTCTTCGCATATCTCAACCTCTTTATTGCAGCGATGCTCCTCTTGGTTCTTGGCGATTCTTATCTCAACCTCTATGTCGGTTGGGAAGGCGTAGGTCTTGCGTCATACCTCTTGATTGGTTTCTGGAACCAGAAGCCGGCATATGCCACTGCATCCAAGAAGGCATTTGTGATGAACCGCGTTGGAGATATGGGGCTTTCATTTGCCATCATGATCTCTTTCGCAGCCCTTGGAACAGTGACTTTTGATGGCGTAGAAGAAGCATCACATACAGCTTCTAAGGCAGCACTTACTGCGATTGGAATTATGTTGCTAGTCGCAGCGGCCGGAAAGTCTGCGCAATTCCCATTGCAGGCATGGCTTGGAGATGCAATGGCAGGTCCAACACCTGTATCTGCACTTATCCACGCAGCGACAATGGTTACAGCGGGCGTTTATCTGATTGTCCGCTCAAACTTCATCTTCGATGCTGCGCCAACAGCGCAACTTCTTGTTGTAATCGTCGGTGCAATCACCCTGATGTTTGGTGCACTTGTCGGTACGGCCAAAGATGACATTAAGAAAGCTCTTGCAGCTTCAACAATGTCTCAGATTGGCTACATGATTCTTGGTGCAGGCCTTGGACCAGCTGGTTATGCATTTGCAATCATGCACTTGTTGACACATGGATTCTTTAAAGCAGGCATGTTCTTGGGTGCCGGTTCAGTCATGCACGGCATGAATGATCAAGTAGATATGCGTCGTTACGGTGCGCTGCGTAAATTTATGCCAATCACATTTATTACCTTTGGTCTCGGTTACTTAGCAATCATCGGCGTTCCGCCATTTGCTGGTTTCTACTCAAAGGATTTGATTATTGAAACTGCATTTAATGCAGGTGGACTCAAGGGAATCATCCTTGGTTCAACCACACTTATCGGTGCAGCAATTACAGCTTTCTACATGACTCGCGTCATGGTTCTTACATTCACAAGTAAAGAACGCTGGGAAGATAATCAGCATCCACACGAATCCCCAGTATTGATGTGGCTTCCAATGGCAATTCTTGCAATTGGATCAGTGACATCTGGAATTCTCTTTACTCGCGGTGATGCTCTCGCAAACTGGCTCAACCCAGTATTTGGCGAACACGGCGAAGGACATGCTGAAGAGCATCTCTTCGAGCCAATTGTTGTTTCAGCGATGGCTCTTACTGCAGTCGCAATTGGCGTTGCTATTGCACTTGCTAAGTATCAATTCAGCAAGGTTGATGCTGTTGCTCCGCAGAACGTCTCAATCTTTACTCGCATTGCCCGTAAGGACCTATTGCAGGATTCATTTAACGAAGCTGTATTTATGCGTCCAGGACAGGCGCTTACTAGCCTGCTCGTAAAGGCCGATGAAAGCGTTGTCGATGGAGCTGTTCGTGGCGTCGGTCGCACAGCTCTTGGAACTGGCGCTGTGCTTCGTCAGACACAGACAGGTTTTGCCCGAAGCTACGCAGCTTTGATTCTCATCGGCGCGATTGCCTTAATCGCTGGAGTTTGGGTGGTGACACAATGAACGCAATAACAAGCATGATGTTGCTACCTCTTCTCGGATCCCTTCTCATTGCAGTGATTCCAAGTGATCAGGTTCTTCGTGTTAAGCAGGCAGCTCTCGGCACAACTTTGCTCGTTGCCATCTCGGCAGTATTGGCTTGGTTTAAATTTGATTCAGCAAATACTGCTTTCCAATTTGTTCAATCAACTCCTTGGATTCCTTCATTCGGAATTAGCTATGCAGTCGGAGTCGATGGACTTTCTCTCGTATTGATTTTGATGTCTGTGCTTCTTGCTCCAATCGTTGTTCTTGCTGGATGGAATGAATCTGAAGGTGGACGCTGGTCTGCCAAGGTCTTCTACATTCTTATCCTCGTTCTTGAAACAATGATGATCGGTGTATTTGCAGCCACAGATGTATTCCTCTTCTACGTCTTCTTCGAAGCGATGCTCATCCCTGTCTACTTCCTTATCGGCGGTTACGGCAGCGGAGAACGCGCAGCAGCAGCCGTGAAGTTCTTGCTCTACAGCCTCTTTGGTGGCCTTCTTATGTTGGCCTCAATCATTGGCCTCTATGTCATATCAGGAGCAAATGGCGGACATACATTCGACATTACAAAGCTCTCTGAGATGCATAACTACATGAGCTCTACGACTCAGAACCTGCTCTTCCTTGGCTTCTTCATCGCCTTTGCAATCAAGGCGCCGGTCTGGCCGCTACACACATGGTTGCCAGATGCAGCAGCATCGGCAACTCCTGGAACATCGGTCTTGCTTCTCGGTGTGCTCGATAAGGTCGGAACATTCGGAATGATCCGCTTCTGTCTTGCTCTATTCCCTGATGCATCCAAGACATTCACACCAATCATCTTGGTCTTGGCTGTGATTTCTATTCTTTACGGCGCATTCCTTGCCATTGGTGCACGCGATATTAAGCGCCTGATCGCTTACACATCGATCTCGCACTTCGGATTTATCACAATGGGAATCTTCGCAATGACCACACAAGGCCATAGCGGTGCGACTCTCTATATGTTCAACCACGGATTCTCAACAGCTGCACTATTCCTCGTTGCTGGCTGGATGATTTCGCGACGCGGCTCTTCAACAATCGCTGACTTTGGTGGCTTGCAACGAGTAACTCCAGTGATGGCATGGTCCTTCTTTATCGCTGGAATGTCTTCACTTGCACTTCCTGGACTTTCTAGCTTCGTGAGCGAGTTCCTTGTTCTTGTCGGTACTTACACTCGCTATCCAGTGGCTGCAATTATCGCGACCTTCGGAATCGTTCTCGCTGCGCTCTACATCTTAATTCCAGTGCAGAAGGCGCTTCACGGGCCAACAACTCCAGGAAATGAGAACCTTCCAGATCTCAACATCCGCGAGAAGGTTGCTATCGCTCCGGTAATCGCTGTGATTGTGGCACTCGGTTTCTATCCAGCGCCACTTCTCAACGTTATTAATCCCGCATCAGCTCATGTCATTGAATCCCAAGGATTTACTGATCCAGTTCCATCAGAGAGTGCAGGCAAGTAAATGCAATTTATAGCGCCAGTTCTTAACTACGCACAGCTTGCACCGATTCTGATCGTGCTCGCTGGTGCGCTTATCGGAGTATTGATTGAAGCTTTTGCTCCACGCGCATCTCGCCACAACGCACAACTCTTTATTACCGTCGGCTCCCTCGTTGCATCTTTCGCAGCGCTTATGCGAGTACGCACACAATCTTCAGTCGATGCAGCAATGGGATCGGTTGCCTTTGATGGCGCCGGAGTCCTACTTCAGACATCAATTCTTATCCTCGCTCTCTTGTCAGTATTCCTGATTGCTGATCAAGAAAACTTCACAGCTCTTCCTGCCGCTGTTCCAGGATCTGAAGAAGAACGTCAATCACTTCAACTCGACCTTCGCGTCACTGAAGTATTCCCACTTACTCTTTTCGCAGTCGCTGGAATGATGCTCTTTCCGGTTGCAACTGATCTGATCACACTCTTTGTAGCTCTTGAAGTGCTTTCACTTCCGCTCTATCTCATGGCTGGCCTTTCACGCCGTCGCCGTTTAATGTCACAAGAATCAGCGCTGAAGTACTTCCTACTTGGCGCTTTCTCATCTGCATTCTTCCTCTTTGGCGCTGCTTATCTCTATGGGTACTCAGGCACCATCACCTTCTCAGGAATCCAAGCAAGCGTCGTAGGCGGTTCAGGAAACGATGTATTCCTTCTTCTAGGAATCGCATTTATCTCTGTCGGCCTTCTCTTTAAGGTCGGCGCAGTTCCGTTCCACGCGTGGTCACCCGATGTTTATCAGGGTGCACCAACTGCAATCACAGGCTTTATGGCAGCTGCGACAAAGGTTGCTGCATTCGGTGCAATCCTTCGCATCTTCTATGTCTCATTCGCCAATGCTGAATGGTCATGGAAGCCGGCTTTTGTAGTTATTGCAATCATCACCATGGTCTTTGGATCTGTTGTTGCAATTACACAACGCGATGTAAAGCGCATGCTTGCTTACTCATCTATTGCACACGCTGGTTTCTTGCTCGCAGGTGTTATCTCACTGAGCAAGTCTGGTCTTAACTCCACAATCTTCTACCTATTCGCATACGGCATCGCAACGCTAGGTGCCTTTGCCGTAGTCACACTTATTCGTGATTCAGCCGGAGAAGTTACAGACCTCAACCGCTGGAGCGGTCTTGGAAAGCGCTCTCCGCTTGTGGCATCTGTATTTGCACTCTTCTTGCTCGCATTTGCCGGTATACCTCTCACATCAGGATTTATCGGAAAATTCTCAATCTTCTCAGCAGCGTATGAAAGCGGAAGCACTGCAATCCTTATCTCTGGTGTGCTCTCATCTGCCATCGCCGCCTTCTTCTATATTCGCGTGATTGTCCTTATGTTCTTCAAGGATCCTGTAGAAGATGGCACAAGCGTTGTGATTCCATCAGGGCTAACAACAATTACTATTGCGGTCACTTCAGCTGTGACTCTCATTCTTGGAGTCTTCCCAGCGCCGCTGATCGACTTCATTGAATCCTATGCATTCTTTATCCGCTAATGTCGAAACTAGGAATTCCTGGCTTAGCTCCAGAACTTGAGGCAGAACTTACAGAAGGAATGGCTCGCGTTGAGAGCCTTCTTCTAAGCCATATTCAAGGCGATTACCCACTTGTTGAAGAGACTTCACGTCACCTCGTTGCAGCAGGCGGAAAGCGCCTCAGACCTTTACTGACTCTTCTTGCATCTCATTACGGTGATAAGAATAAGTTCGGTGTTATCGAATCTGCAGTGGTCTGCGAACTTACCCACGTTGCAACTCTCTATCACGATGATGTGATGGATGAAGCGAAGTTACGTCGCGGAGTTGAGAGCGCCAATAGTCGCTGGGGGAATACTGTTGCAATCCTTACGGGTGATTACCTCTTCGCAAAAGTTTCTGCGCTGCTTGCAGATATCGGACCTGAAGCAGTTCGCCTGCAAGCATCAACTTTTGAACGTCTTGTTATCGGACAGATTATGGAAACCCAAGGTCCACGCGCTGGTGAAGACCCACTAGAGCACTACCTCGGAGTTGTCGCTGATAAGACAGGATCACTGATTGCCGCCAGCGCCCGCTTTGGTGCAATGGTTTCAGGAGCACCAGCTGAAGTAAAAGAGACGCTTACAGTCTTCGGTGAAAAGATTGGTATCGCATTCCAGTTAGCTGATGACGTTATTGATATTGCAAGTGAGTCACACCAATCAGGTAAGACGCCGGGTACAGATCTACGTGAAGGTGTTCCTACCTTGGTGACGCTCAATGTCATGAAGTCGACCAGCGCTGCAGATAGAGAGCTTATTGAGCTTCTCAAAGCCCCAATCAAGGATGAGGTTGTCGTTGCTCAGGTGCTAAATCAACTTCGTACGCACCAGGCGCTAGAACAATCGCGCGAACAGTTACAACAAATTGCTCGTGATGCTCGCACAGCTTTAGGACCACTTCCTGTTAATGATGTAACAGGTGCACTCTTCTCGCTATGCGATGCGATTATCGACCGCTCTGCTTGATCTGACTAGGTCAGTAGCTAAAGCGGCGAGTGCAAACCAGATCACGATAAAACCAATCCATCGAGCAGTCGGCATATCTTCGTGGCGAAGCCATACTCCAATAGAGAATTGAATTGTCGGCGTGATGTATTGAAGCAAGCCGATGGTGCTGTACGGCAGGCGAGTAGTGGAGCCATTAAATAAGAGAAGCGGAATGGCAGTTACAGCGCCTGCGCTGATGAGCAGAATGGTGAGTAGAGGCTTATGGCCAAACTGACCTGTTCCCTGCTGGCCGAGATAAATAATGTAAGCAGCGTATGGAATGAAAGAGATAAGTGTTTCGATAGCGAGGCCTTCAAGCGCACCCAAGTTGAGCTTCTTCTTCACTAGGCCATAACTACCCCATGAGAGTGCGAGTGATATTGCGACCCAGGGGAGTCTGCCGTAATCGATTGTGAGAACGAGAACTCCGACTGCAGCGATACCAACTGCTACCCATTGCAGAGGGCGCATTTTTTCACGAAGGAGTATGACTCCGAAAGCGATAATGATGAGTGGATTGATGTAATAACCAAGCGCCGCTTCGACAACATGTCCGTGGTTAACGGCCCAGATATAGGTAATCCAGTTGATAGAGACCAAGATTGTGCTGAGCAATAAAGCCGCCATCGTCTTTGGATTCTTCATCACGGCAAGAGTCGCGTGGATCTGTTTACTTAAAGCAAGAGCAATGAGACAGAAGACCAGGGTCCAGACAGCACGATGCGAAACAATTTCGAGCGGGTTAGCTGGTTCGAGAAGCGGCCAGTAAAGAGGAAAGAGCCCCCACATAATGTAGGAGCTAAATCCAAAGAGAAGTCCTAGCGAATACTCGCTGCGCTTGCTTGCCACTTAGCGGAAGTTAACAAATTGAACAGCAAATTCAAATTTGCCATTCTTAATCTGCTCGATCGCTTCCTGCAGATCATCGCGACTCTTTGAAGTAACGCGAAGTTCATCGCCTTGAATCTGAGTCTTAATTGATTTAGGACCTTCATCGCGAAGGAACTTTGCAATCTTTTTGGCATTCTCTGTTGTAATGCCTTCCTTCATTGTTGAAGCAATCTTGTAGATCTTTCCTGAAAGTTGTGGTTCGCCGGCATCGAGGTGCTTGAGAGAAACTCCGCGCTTAATCAACTTATCTTTGACAACATCAAGAGTTGCCTTTGCGCGCTCTTCGGTATCGGCTTCGATGGCTAGCTTGTCGCCAGAGAGTTCAATCTTGGCCCCGGTGTTCTTAAAGTCGAAGCGGGTGTCGATCTCGCGGATTGCCTGGTTAATTGCGTTATCAAGCTCCATGCGGTCGATCTTTGAGACTACGTCAAAACTGCTATCAGCCATTGTCTTTGAAGGCCCTCTCGTGTGATTTTTAAAGTTCCAGTGCCTAAGGTATCGTTTGCCGCTCGCACTACCAAAGCGCCGCAACACTTGTTCGACCCTGGCGGGTTGCCCGAGCGGCCAATGGGAGGGGACTGTAAATCCCCCGGCTCTGCCTTCGAAGGTTCAAATCCTTCACCCGCCACCAGCAATAAAAATCCCCCTCACAACAAATGTGAGGGGGATTTCTTATGTAACAACCTATTAATGCGTGGATTCGCCTGCACGACGTCGTCGGACGTTATCTCCGTAGACCGCAAGGAGAATAACTGCGCCTACAACGACGTACTGCCATTCTTGCTGGAGTTCGAGGATACGAAGTCCGTTAATCAAGACAGCCATGATCAAAGCACCGATGATGGTTCCGGAGATTGTTCCCTTTCCACCTAGAAGTGATGTTCCGCCGATGATGACCGCGGCGATCGCTTCGAGTTCATAGCCAAGACCGAGATCTGGCTGAGCAGAACCAAGACGAGATGTCATGACAACTGCTGAAAGACCTACGAAGAATCCACAGAGTGCGTAGATAGCGATGAGCCAACGATCGACCTTTACACCTGAGAGCTTGGTTGCTTCGCTGTTAGAGCCGATTGCGAATGTGTAGCGGCCAAGAACGGTCTTATTTAAGATGATTGAAGCGACGATTGCTGCGACGAGAAGAATGAGAACCGCGTTAGGCAAGTTCGGGATGATATTTCCCTGAGCGATTGAATCCCAGCCCTGCACATCTGTAGTGAAGAGAATTGGCTTGAGGTCAGAGATGATCAGAGCCAAGCCCTGCGCACCCTTCATCGTTGCAAGAGTTGCGATAAATGGAGGCAACTTAAGGACTGTAATGAGAACTCCGTTGATGGCACCAAGGATGGTTCCAACGAGAACACCAAGAAGAATTCCGCTCCAGACGTTGAGGTTCATTGCCATCACTGTCTTACCGGTAATAACACCGACGAGAGCCATGGAAGTTCCTACAGAGAGGTCGATACCGCCTGTGATGATGACGAAGGTGACACCGATGGCCATCAAACCAATAACAGTTGTCGACATCAAGATTCCGCCTGAGACGTTTGCCCATGAGGCAAAGACAGGGCGCATGATGGCGAAGAAGGTAAAGATGACGACGAGGCTAGCAAGTGCTGTTACTCGACCGATTTCTCGGCGAATGAAGGCTGCAACCTTGTTGGTGCTCTCTGCCTTTGCGCCTGCGTTAGTTACTTCTGACATTGCTCTCTCTTTTCCCTTACTAGTTAACTGTCGTTAAAGTGTCGCTGAACTTGGTGGCAAGTCCCATGATGATGTTCTGATCTGCATCCTTGTTATCGATGATGCCTGTGAGGCGACCATCGCACATGACCGCGATGCGATCTGAAAGGCGTAGTACTTCGGGTAGCTCTGATGAAATCATGATGATTGATTTACCTTCTTCAGCTAGCGAAGTAAGCAAGCGGTAGATCTCATCCTTTGCGCCAACGTCGATTCCACGTGTTGGCTCATCAAATATCAATACATCGCAGTTACGGGTGAGCCACTTTGCGATAACAACCTTCTGCTGATTTCCGCCAGAAAGGTTCTTGAGGAACTGGCGCTCTGAAGGTGTACGAACTCGTAGCTGTGCAATTGAATCGCGAGCAATTCCGGCTGCTGACTTGACCTTGAGGAAACCGAACTTATTTGAGAAGCGCGGAATCGAGGAGAGAATCACGTTAAAGGTGACGTCCTGGTTGAGCAGAAGACCATAACGCTTGCGATCTTCTGAGAGATAACCGATTCCTGCAGCTACTGCATCCGATGGCTGCTTAATCGAAACTTCTTTTCCATGCAAAGTAATTGTTCCGGCTGATTTTGGATCTGCGCCCATGATTGCGCGGGCCAATTCAGTACGACCTGCGCCCATGAGGCCTGCGAAGCCGAGAATCTCGCCCTTACGAAGATCGAAAGAGACATCCTTAAGAAGATTGCGATCTGAAACGTTTTCGACCTTGAGAACGATTTCGGTACCAATCTTGCGGTTTTCAGGGCGCTGATCTTGAGCAACTTTGCGGCCCACCATAAGAGAGATAACTTCAGGGATATCTGTTTCAGTGGTCTTGAGAGTCTTTACATATTCGCCATCACGCAGAACAGTGATGCGGTCTGTGATCTTTTCAAGTTCTTCAAGGCGGTGTGAAATATAGACAACGCCCTTACCAGCAGCCTTGAGGGATTCAATAATCTTAAAGAGAGCATCAGTCTCAGCAGGTGTCAGAGATGATGTTGGTTCGTCCATGATGATGACAGAACCGCGATAGGAAACTGCCTTTGCGATTTCAACCATCTGTTGCTTTGCGATGGTGAGTTCGCCGACGATATCGGTTGGGTTGAGCGCTAGCCCAAGTTCAGCAAGGAGCTTGGTGGCTTCAGAATTCAGCTTTGGGTTATTGAGAAAGACGCGACCTGGGCGGCGATCTTCACGCCCAATAAAAATATTTTCTGCGACAGTCAGGTGTGGCATCAAGTTGAGTTCTTGGTGAATGATGCTGATTCCGAGCTTCTGCGCTTCAAAAGGATTTGGAATTGTTACTGAGTTGCCACGGTAAATGATTTCGCCAGAGTCCTTCTTGTAAATTCCAGAAAGAATCTTCATAAGCGTTGACTTGCCAGCACCGTTTTCGCCAACGATTGCGTGAACTTCGCCCTCGTTGAGATCGAACTGCACATTATTAAGTGCCTTAACACCCGGGAACTCTTTGCTTACGCCAGAGAGTGATAAGAGTTGTGCTGAAGCCATTATTTTCACCTTATATCTAGATGTTCGATGAACTTATTTACTTAAGAATAAAGCATGGTGGCCGAGATTGCTCCCGGCCACCATGCCTCAATTTCTTACCAATGAGTCGAATTCGACTTATTCGTAGAGGTTACCAGCGATCTTTGGATCGGTGATGTTCTTCTTATCGTAGTAGTAGAAACCTGTATCGATAAGGTTCTTTGGAACTGTCTTGTTACGTACGTAGTTAACGAGAGCTTCGACAGTCTTTGCACCGATACCCATTGGGCTCTGTGTGATTGCACCTGACTGGAGACCAGACTTGATGTTTGCCATCTGCTGCTTTCCTGAGTCGAATCCGATCAACTTAACTGCGCCATTCTTAAGCTTTGCAGCCTTGAATGCCTGTCCAGCGCCGATTGATACACCTTCGTTAGTTCCGTAGACACCCTTGAGGTCCTTGTTAGCAACGAGTGATGCGCTAACGATTTCCTGTGCCTTGAGAGCATCTCCACCTTCAGCGTACTGAGGTGTAAGGAGCTTGATGCCCTTGTACTTAGCCTTGATGCGGTTGATAAATCCGTTTGCACGGTCGATACCTGTCTGGTTTGTCTGTGAGTGACCGACAACCAAAACCTTACCCTTGTTACCAACCAACTTAGCCATCCAGTCTGCAGCGAGTGCGCCAGCAGCTGTTGAGTTTGTGTATGCAACGCCAAGTGCGCAGTCAGAGTTTGGTCCTAGTGCAGGAACTCCACCTTCACAGCTTGCAGCTGTATCGAACATGTACACAGGAATGCCTGCTGCCTTAGCTGCCTTGAGCTTTGGAAGTGACTGTGTTGTACCAAGTGCTGCGTAACCGATTGCATCTGGCTTAAGTGCAATTGCTGCATCAAGCATTTCAAGCTGCTTATCGATCATTGTTTCTGCTGCTGGACCAACGAAGTGAATTTCTGCATTCATCTTCTTAGCCTGATCTTCAGCACCCTTCTTTACTGCCTGCCAAAATTGGTGTGTTTCGCCCTTTGAGATCAATTCGATCTTGAGAGTCTTATCTGCTGCAGCTACTGGACCTGTTGTTCCAGCTACTAGCGCCAGTGCTGCAACTGCAGCAACTGTCATTAGACCTTTCTTCATTTATATCTCCTTCAAAAGCAGCCGAATTGCTGTGTGGGAATCTTATGTCCGCAAGAGGTAGCACTCAATAGGAAGGGGGTATTTACCGAGCGGTAAAGCCAATCGTTACAGCTTCGTTATCTTGTATGCAGAAATCGCATTTTCTAGCCAGAAAAGTTCATTTTCCGTTTCCGAAAACTTTGCTGTCAGGCTCTCGGCTAGGTGAACCACCTCTGAATAACTAGAGGCGGCCAATAGGGCGACCGGCCAGTCCGAGCCGAACATCAGACGCTGTGGGGTGAAGCTAGTGATGATGTGATCGACGTATGGGGCGAAGTCACTAGTCTGCCAAGTGTTCCACTTTGCTTCTGTCACCATTCCGGAAATCTTGCAGGAGACATTTTCGAAAGCAGCAAGTTCTGAGATCAGAGATTTCCAGGGTTCGATTTCTTCTTTTGCAATATAAGGCTTAGAAATGTGGTCGAGAACAAATTGCACATCAGGGCAAGCCTTCACTAATTCAATAGCAGCTTTGAGTTCTGGGGTCTTGGTAAGAATGTCGTAGGTCAAACCCATCTTGCCGAGTTGTTGCACAGTGGCAATCGACTGTGGCTTTGCTAGATAGTTAGAATCCGGAAGATCTTGTGCGACATCGCGGATACCTTTGAGGTAGCTGGCGCCCGGTGCTTGCAAGTATTTTTCACAATCTGCGATTGCATCAGGCGAATCAATTTGCAGCCAGCCAACCACGCCAACAATTGTTGGGTCAGTTTCTGCAAGCGCTAAGAGTTCATACGTTTCATCGTTGGTAGTTGTTGCATGAACAAGGATTGTTTTTTCAATTCTGGTTCCAGATATCGCACTACGTAGATCATCGGCGAGAAAGTTGCGACGGACAGGATCCATGCCATCGCCTACCATCCACTCTTGCGGACGATTAGATAAATCCCATAGGTGGTGGTGTGAATCGATTCTCATGGTTGCAAATTAACCTTGCGCGACAACATGTTCAAGAGGTTTTCCCGCTGCAAGGAGCTTGAGCTGAGATTCAATCAGCGCTCGTCCGCGAGGTTCAAAAGCTTCCGAATTTCCACCAATATGAGGAACTATCTGTACATTCTTCGCGCTCCAGAGCGGATGACCAGATGGAAGTGGCTCTGGGTCTGTCACATCGAGAGCGGCAAAGATGCGTCCTGAGTTAAGTTCCTTAACGAGGGCACCTGTATCTACTACAGGACCGCGAGCAACGTTGATGAGTAGCGCCCCATCCTTCATCTTGGAAAGTCTTTCAGCGTCGAAGAGATGGCGTGAAGAATCAGATAGCGGAAGAATTAAAATCACGATATCTAAATTCGGCAGATGGCTATCTAGCTGATCAATAGTGAGTGAACCATCGCGGCCCGATTGCGTAAAAGCGGTGATGGATACTTCAAAGCCAGAAAGATTCTGGGCAATCTTTTTTCCAATAGAACCGAATCCAACAATTCCGATTTTGCTATCTGAAAGCGCAGCGGTTCGATGGTGACTCCAGTTGCCTGCTATCTGCTCGCGCATAAATTCTGGAAATCCGCGACGGGAAGAGATTGCTAAACCGACTGCGAGCTCTGCAGTGGAAGCATCATGGACGCCGCGAGCATTGCAGAGTGTGATTCCTGGTCGCAGATAGGCGAGTGCATCGTCATATCCTGCATTGAGCATCTGCAAGGTCTTGAGGTTAGGCATTTGGGCCGCATAGGAAAGCGCTTTAGCGCCACCCATATAAAGAGGTACGTAGAAATCAATTTCCGATAGATCAGATGAATCAAGTGGAAAGTTCTCGGGGGAGAGCAAGGTAATTCCTGGTGGCGCAACGAGGTCAGACCATTGAGTCCATACCTTCACCGTTGACACTGTTACTTACCTTTCAGGAATAACTACGACTGGGTTTGAAAGAACTCCAACGCCTGCAACATCGATTTCGACGATATCTCCGGCAGCGAGTGCGATATCCAACGGTGGAACGATTCCAGTTCCTGTCGAAAGAATGAGACCGTGTGGGAAGTCTTGGCATCTAAAGACGTAATCAACGAGATCTTCAAGTGTGCGATTAAGTGCACCAAGAGATGTCTCTGCCTCCCAGACCAAGGTAGATCCACGAAGAATCTTCGCCTTGATGCTCATCTCTTTAGCAGCAGGAGCCAGCCAAGCGGGAGTGATATCTGGGCCAATCGCAGTTGAGCCAATGTAGATCTTTGCTTGAGAAAGGTAGAGCGGGTTCTCGCCTTCTATAGAACGAGCAGTGACATCGTTACAGATGGCGTAACCAATAATTTCGCGATGCTTATTTATATAGATAGCTACTTCTGGTTCTGGAACTGAGGCTTCAGAGTCGTAACGAATACCGATTGGCGCAGCAGTTCCACGAGCACGCACAGCAGTTGATTTGAAGAATAGCTCTGGGCGATCTGCTTCATAGACACGTTGATAAACGTCTGGGACGCCGCTCTCTTCTTTACGTGCATCTCGTGAACGAAGGTAGGTAACGCCTGCGCCCCAGAGTTCAATTTCAAAGGCGATAGGTGCTGCAAGTTCTCCGGATACTTCAGCACCTGCGCTAGCAGTACGTGCCTTGAGTTCTTCGAGAGTGAGATGCATAGCTTCTGTCAGAGTTGGAAGCCCATCTATTGATTTGTGTACTCCATTAACGGTGACTGCAAACTGGTACTGAGAATCTTTTGTTTTAAGTACTGAGAATTTCATTGCAATCCTTCGTTAGTCGAGGTGGAAGTTCTGGTGAAGGGTATGCCACCACTCGCCATCGCGCGCTTCGGAAACCTGTACCTGCATCGGAGCAGTGATCTTCCACCAATTCTGGGTCTCAGGATCTGCGGCAATGAGAGCCATATCTGCTTCGTAATCCGTGCCTGTGTACTCCATATATGCGAAGAGCAAATTCTCGTAACGGAAAATTGAATAATTCTGGATATTGGCACGCTTGAGCGTTGCTGCAACAGTTGGCCAGATATTTTCGTGAATGCGTTCGTACTCTGCAATTTCTTCTGGCTTAATGCCGATTACTTGGCCGATGCGCTTGATGGTCATACAGCCAACTTCGCAATCAAGCCTGCATCTTCAAGTTCGGTCCAGAGATTATCCGGAAGTTTGTGCTCAAAGTTTTCGATATTTACTTCGAGCTCATTGCAGGTGCGTGGACCAACAATGACAGTTGTTACAGCTGGGTGGCGCAATGGATATTGCAGCGCTGCAGCAAGTAGCGGTACATCGCGCTCTTTTAGGAAATCGCAGATTGCCTTGGCGCGAGCGATGATTTCATCAGAGGCAGGAAGATAGTTATATGTAGCACCAGCAACTGGATTAGCCAGGACGCCAGAGTTAAGAACTCCGCCCATAGAGATATCAATACTATTTTTGAGCGCGTATGGAAAGAGTTCATTCTGTGCGACTTGATCAAGCAGAGTAAATCGGCCGGCAATAAGTGCGATATCGAGATCTGTTCCCTTCATGATTTCAAGGGCTGGTTCTACATAGTTCATGCCGAGGCCAATAGCTTTAATCAGGCCTTGTGAACGAAGATCGGCTAGAACAGGAAATGCATTCTCTGTTGCCTCTTTGATGTAATCCTCAGCATCGTGCATCAAGACAATATCGATATGTGGAAGCCCTAATCGCTCGAGGCTCTCTTCAAATGCTTGCTTGATTCCATCTTTGGAATAGTCATAGATAGGGACAATATTTCGCGGTGCATCTGGGAACCATTGCTCTGGTTCGACGCCTTCAACATGGCGAAGAACACGACCAACTTTGGTCTCGATAACAAAAGGTTTGGAAGTCTTTTGGAGCGCCTTACCTACGCGCATTTCAGCGACTCCATGGCCATATTGCGGCGCAGTGTCGAAGTAGTTGATACCGAGATCGAGAGCAGTATTGAGAAGGTCTTCGCCATCTTCATCGGTAACAGATTTAAATAATCCACCGAGAGGGGCAGTACCTAACCCCATGCGAGTTACTTCAAGATTTGAACGCTTTAATTTAACTTTTTCGCTATATCGCGCCATAAATTCATCATATATGATTTTGTAGTTCAAGCGAAGAGTCAGTTTTCAAACAAGTAAAGGGATGTCATGCCTAAGGTAACTGGATTTAAAACTGTAGATGTTCGATTCCCAACTTCACGTGGTCTCGACGGTTCCGATGCAATGAATAAGGAACCAGATTATTCGGCCGCTCTTCTCATCCTTGAAACTGATGACCCTTCGCTGCAAGGTCACGGCTTTGTCTTTACTTGCGGCCGCGGAAATGATTTGCAGTGCGACATGATTGCGCAGCTTGCTCCTTACGCAGTTGGTCGCGATGTTGCAGATCTCGCAACCAGCATGGGCGACTTCGCTCGTAGCTTGGTTCGCGATTCACAGATTCGCTGGCTCGGACCAGAAAAGGGCGTTACTCAAATGGCTGCCGGTGCAGTTGTTAACGCTGCATGGGATCTCGTTACAAAGCAGGCAAAGAAGCCACTCTGGAAGTTCCTCTCTGATCTGACACCAGAGCAGATTGTTGAACTCGTAGATTTCCGTTACATCACTGATGCGCTTACTCCAGCTGAAGCACTTGAAATTCTTCGCAAAGCTGAACCACAGCGCGCTGCAAATGAAGCAAAGCTTCGCGCTGAAGGACTTCCTGCATATACAACTACTCCAGGATGGCTCGGATATAGCGACGAGAAGATGGTCCGCCTTGCAAAGGAAGCAGTTGCTGACGGCTACACACTTATTAAATTGAAGTGTGGCGGATCTCTTGAAGATGACAAGCGACGTCTTCGTCTTGCACGCGAAGCTGTCGGCCCAGATATCAAGATTGCTATCGATGCAAACCAGGTATGGGATGTAAACCAAGCAATCGAATGGATTAAGGGAATTGGCGATGTAAACCTTCACTGGGTTGAAGAACCAACTAACCCAGATGATGTTCTTGGCCATGCAGCAATTGCAAAGGCGATTGCTCCAGTTCGTGTTGCAACTGGTGAGCACGGAATGAACCGCATTCTCTTTAAGCAGATGCTTCAGGCGAAGTCATTCTCATTTATGCAGATTGATGCAACTCGTGTTGCTGGCGTTAACGAGAACATTGCCAACATCTTGATGGCTGCAAAGTTTGGAGTCCCTGTCTGTCCTCACGCAGGCGGAGTCGGTCTCTGCGAACTCGTTCAGCACCTTGCAATGTTTGATGCAGTTGCTGTGACAGGTCATCATGATGGACGTGTTGTCGAATTCGTCGATCACTTGCACGAACACTTTGTTGTCCCAACAAATATTCAGAATGCGTATTACATGCCTCCCGTTGATCCAGGCACCGGCGGAGAAATGCATGCACAGTCAATTGCTGACTTCACATTCCCACATGGAAAAGAATGGGCAAACGCTTAATGTCTGAATTCAAAGGTCTTACTGCAGCTGTAACCGGCGCCGGTTCTGGTATCGGACTCGCAACTGCGAAGATGCTTGCTGATGGTGGAGCCACTGTTTTTGGTTTAGATATTGCTGAAGGCGGTCTTGCTGGTGTCGGTCAGTGGATTCAATGCGATGTCAGCGATGATGCATCAGTCGAAGCTGCCTTTGCCAAGATTTCACAACTAGACATTCTGATCAATAGCGCTGCAATTAGCGCTGTAGGCAATGTTGAGGCCAATCCATCTGACGAGTGGAACAAGGTCATGAATATCAACGTTGTAGGAATTGTTCGCACAGCGCGATATTCACTTCCGCTTCTTCGCAAGAGCAAGTGCGCATCAATCGTTAACGTCTGTTCAGTTGCTGCAACTGCAGGTATTCCAAAGCGCGCGCTTTATAGCTCGACAAAGGGCGCAGTACTTTCACTAACGATGGCGATGGCAAATGATTATGTTGCCGAAGGAATTCGCGTGAACTGTGTAAATCCAGGGACTGCAGATACTCCGTGGGTGCAACGTTTATTGGCACAGGCCGCGGATCCAGAAGCAGAGCGCAAAGCACTTGAAGCTCGTCAACCACTAGGACGACTTGTCAGCGCTGATGAAGTTGCTCGCGCTCTTTGCTATCTTGCAAGTCCTTTGCAGGGTTCAACCACAGCAACCTCGCTCGCCGTCGATGGCGGTATGCAGGGCCTTCGAATTCCGCGTTAGTTTCTTTCGCGATACGATTCGGCCATCATGAGTGAAATTAATGAAGACGAGCTCAAGGCTCGACTAGATCCACTTTCTTATTCCGTCCTGCGCGAAGGTGCAACAGAGCGACCATTCACAGGTGAATACACGGACACAGATAAAGTCGGAAGTTATCGTTGCAAGGCATGTGGCAATGAACTGTTCAAATCTGAAACAAAATTTCACTCTGGATGCGGATGGCCATCTTTCTACGCCCCAACTGCGGGCGATGCCGTAAAGCTGATTGAAGATCGCTCTCTCGCGCCACGAATCCGAACCGAAGTTCGCTGCTCAAAGTGCGATTCTCACCTTGGCCATGTCTTCTCTGGCGAGGGTTATGACGTCCCAACTGATGAGCGTTGGTGTATCAATTCCGTGGCTTTATACCTAGAAGAGAAGCCGGCCTAACCCCCACCCCCTTCAATCTTTACCAATTCGTTACCCGAACTTCCTAGGTTCAACACCCCTGCTACCCCTAGATTCAGCACGTCGAAGATTTGTGCACCCTCATAAATCGAGGCTCGTTGAAATTTCAACCTTAGAGAAAAGGACGAAAATGTCAGAAGAGAAGAACGTAGTTTCTCGCCGCTCAGTACTCAAGGGCGCAGCAATCGGTGGAGCAGCACTTGCAACCGGTAGCGCACTCACAGCAGAGTCTGCAAGCGCAGCGACAAGATTGAAGGGCAGCACAGTCAAGTGGACAACACGTGGCGGTGGTGCAACAGGAGACAAGATTGCTAAGGCTGTAAACGATGCCTTCACAAAGAAGACCGGTGCAAAGGTTGTTGCTCAGCAAGTCAACTCAGATGACTTCCAGAATAACTTCGCACAGATCATGCAGGGATCACCTGATGATGCATTCGGTTGGATGGCTGGATACCGCTCAAACCACTTCGGTGAAAGGGGCCTTCTTGCTGATCTCACACGTGAAATCAACCGTTTGAAGACATCACTTCCAACAGCTGCAATCAAGGGTGCAACAAGCCCAGTATCAAAGAAGCCTTACATCCTTCCAACAACTTACTACCCATGGGCTTTGCACTACCGCAAGTCAATGGTTAAGGAAATTGGAATGAACCCAGAAAAGATTGATACCTGGGATGACTTCGTTAAGTTGATGACTCTTACACAGAAGAAGGGTCTTGTTGGATACTCACTCGGCGCAAAGGGCGGCTGGGAAGCAATGGGTACATTCGACATCCTTAACGCACGTGTAAACGGCTACAAGTACCACATCGACCTTCTTAACGGTCGCGCAAAGTGGACAGATGCTCGCACAAAGGAAACATTCAAGTACTTCGCACAGCTCATCCCATTCATGAACGAAAACGTCATGGATATTTCATGGGACGGCATGCGCGATCTTCTTCTCCAGAAGAAGACAGGCGCAATGATGATGGGTTCATGGTTTGCTAACGACTTCAAGGCGAAGTCACAGGCAGATTACGACGATCTATGGGTCGTTCCATTCCCAGAAATCAACCCTAAGTTCGGTATCGACACAATTGATGCACCACTTGATGGTATTTCAGTTGCTGCAAACGGTAAGAACGTAGCGGGCGGTAAGGCTCTTGCTGAATTCTGGGCTTCACCAGAAGGTATTAAGGAAGCAATCAAGGCTGGAGATACAAATATTTATGTATCGAAGTCATTTGATACTTCTTCATACGATGCATTCAACAAGCAGAAGCTTGCTGTTCTCGGTTCAGCGAAGAACATCATGTTCTTCTTGGATCGCGATGCTCGTGGAGACTTTGCTGGTCCAGTTGTTGGTCCAGCTATCCAAAGCTTCATCAAGAAGCCTTCAGATATCAACAAGATCCTCGAGAACGTACAAGCACAATGGGATGCACTTCCAAAGAACTAATTAATTAATAACTTCAGTTGTTAATTAGTTAAATCTATTGTAAGTTAAAGACATGAAGACGGCGGCTACGGATAAAAAAAATCGTAGCCGCCGTACTCTTTCCAAGACAGATCGCTTTACACTCGCGACATTTGTTGGAATTCCAACACTTCTCCAAATTATTCTTCTCTGGGTACCAGCAGTTGTAACGATTATTCTCTCGTTTACATATTGGAACGGAATCCGCCTTAAGGATATTCAGTGGGCTGGAATTCAGAACTATAAGAATATTTTTGTAAATAACCCACTTTTTTATCAGGCGCTGAAGAACAACGGAATTTGGCTCGCATTCTTCGTGCTGATTGCAACACCTCTAGGAATCATGTTGGCGTATCAGATTGATCGCGGCATCAAGGGTCACGCTTTTTACGAATCAATTTATTACTTACCTGTAGTTCTCTCACTAGCCGTCATCGGAATCATCTGGAACTTCATGTTGCAACCAGGTGGTTTTGTACAGGGCCTTATGGGTCGCGATATTGGAAATGCAATATCTATCTATGGCGACCCCAAAATCAATACTTGGGTCATCCTTGGAATCGCATCGTGGCGACATATTGGCTACATCATGCTTCTCTATTTATCAGGTCTGAAATCTGTTGATCCAGCGCTCAAAGAAGCTGCAGCTATCGATGGCGCAACAGAATGGCAGATCTTCCGCAAGATCATTTTGCCAACGATGCAGCCTGTAAACATCATCATCGTGGTCATTACCTTGATCGAATCTCTCCGAGCATTCGACTTGGTTTACATCATCTACGGAAGCCCAACCATCTTCCCATTGCTCAACCTCTTGGTTTTCCAGAACTTCGCTGGACAGGGAATCTCTATGAAGGGCGCTGCCTACGCGGTAATCCTTCTCCTGCTCTGCATCGTCCCAATCATTACCTATCTTCGAATTAGCTTTAAAGAGGATCTCAAATGAGCACCGGTGTAGTTCAGAGCGAGCAGTATCGCAATAGCCAGAAGCGTAAAGACACCTTTATCTCAATCTTCATCGGAATTTTCGCTTTCGTCTGGATCTTCCCAATCCTCTGGACTGTCTGGACATCTCTTCGTCCTTACAACGAAATCATCTCCTACGGTATTTTCTCGTGGCCACGTCGGCTTACTTTTGATAATTACGTCAACGCCATACAAGAAATGGAAATTGGTAAGTACCTACTGAACTCACTTATCGTGACAGTTCCATCAGTGATCTTGACCTTGTTCTTCGGTTCACTCGTTGCCTTCGTTGTAACTCGCTACCAATATAAATTTAATCTCACACTTCTCCTGCTCTTCACAGCCGGAAATATGCTTCCGATCGTTCTTACCTACATCCCAGTCTTCTGGATGTTTATCTGGGTGGGCGAACTATTTGGTAACCGTAACTTGCTGTACAACAACTACGGTGGCTTGATTCTGGTCCACGTCGGATTCCAGGTTGGCTTCGCAACCTTCGTTCTCTCTTCTTACATGAAGACCATTCCGAAGGAAATTTCTGAATCAGCAACTATCGATGGCGCCAACGTATTCCGCCACTACTTCAACGTCATCTTGCCGCTATTGCGCCCAGCGTTGGCTGCTCTCAGCGTGCTCATGACTACTTGGATTTATAACGAATTCTTCTGGGCGCTGGTATTGATGTCAGATGACTCTAAGCGCCCAATCACTTCAGCACTTCGCCGCTTGCAGGGTCAGTACGTCACAGACTTCAACTTGTTGGCAGCCGGAGCAATCATTGCGGCCGCGCCTACTGTGATTATGTTCTTCATATTGCGTAAGCAATTCATCGCAGGTTTAACCCTAGGATCTACAAAGGGATAAAAGCTTTAACTCAAAAGGGCGAGATTAATTCTCGCCCTTTTTTGCATTTCGCTGCGAAGAAATAACGCCTGTATTGAAGCCAGCAAGATGAAGGCCGCCATGAAAACGAGCATGTTCGATTTTGAGGCAGCGGTTCATGACGACATTGATTCCAGCTTTATCTCCCGCCTCAGCAACTTCAGGAACTGTAATTCCAAGTTGTAGCCACAAGGTGGTCGCCTTAATTGCAATTGCTTCTTCGAGAATTCCCATGCAATCTGCTGGCTTGCGGAAGACGTCGACGATATCTACGTGTTCAGGGATATCTGCCAGCGATTTGTACACGGGCTGTCCAAGGAGAGTCTCAAGTCGTGGGTTAACAAAGAAAAGCTTGAAGTGCGAGCTCGACATCAAATACGTAGAGACAAAGTAACTTGCACGTGCTGCGTTATCTGAAGCTCCAACGATTGCAACGGTCTTGGCACTCTTCATCATCTCGAGGCGCTGACGCGCAGATGGTTCGGTCCATGTCATTAGCGGCCACGTCCTGTCGCTGCGGTGAGAGCCTGATCTAGATCCCACAAGATGTCTTCGATATCTTCAATTCCAACGCTGATGCGCACCAGATCCTGAGGAACTCCAGCTTCGATTAACTGCTCATCTGTTAACTGGCGGTGCGTTGTACTTGCTGGGTGAATGACCAAAGTGCGGACATCGCCGATATTTGCGAGGTGGCTAGCAAGCTTCACAGAGTTGATGAACTTCTCGCCTGCTTCTCGACCTGATTTTCCTTCAGATCCCTTGACGCCAAATGAGAAGACCGCGCCAGGTCCTTCAGGCAAATACTTCTGTGCACGAGCGAAATGTGGGTGGCTCTTCAACCCTGAATATTTAACCCACTCAACGCGAGAATCAGTATCCAAGTACTCGGCAACAGCTTTTGCATTCTTCACATGGTCTGCCATGCGCTGTGAAAGTGTTTCTACTCCTTGGATAAGAAGGAATGCAGAATGCGGAGCCAAAACAGGACCTATGTCACGAAGTTGTTCAGAGCGAATCTTGGTGAGGAATCCATATTCACCAAAGTTCTCCCACCATGAGACTCCACCGTAAGAAGCAACAGGTGCAACCATTGAAGGGAACTTGCCATTACCCCAATTGAATTTACCGGCATCGACAATTACGCCACCGAGTGTGGTGCCATGGCCGCCAAGGAACTTCGTAGCTGAGTGAATGACAATATCTGCGCCGTATTCGATTGGTCGCGCCAAATAAGGTGTCGCACATGTTGAATCAATAACAAGTGGAAGACCCGCATCATGTGCAATCTTTGCAAGTCCTTCGATATCGGCAACCATTGATGCAGGGTTTGAAACCATCTCGGCATAAATAAATTTTGTCTTATCCGTGATCTTCACAGCGAAATCTTCAGGCTTATCGCTGACTACAAAATCAGTATTGACTCCAAAGCGACGAAGTGTGACATCGAGCTGCGTAACAGTTCCGCCGTAGAGGGCAGAAGTTGAGACCACATGATCGCCTGCTTCAAGGAGCGCAGCGAAAACTAAGAACTGCGCAGACATGCCTGACGCTGTTGCGACAGCGCCAATGCCGCCTTCAAGGCTTGCAATCTTCTCTTCAAATGCTGCAACTGTTGGATTACCGATGCGGCTATAGATGTTGCCGTACTTTTGAAGAGCAAAGAGATTGCCGGCATCTTCAGTGTTCTCAAATACGAAAGCCGAAGTTTGATAAATCGGAACGGCGCGAGCACCGGTCTGTGGATCAGGAGATGAGCCTGCATGCAGTGAGCGGGTCTTAAAACCCCATTGGCGTTCTGACATTAGAACTTCTCCCGTTCAAAAAATTGGTTGATGCCGTGCTTTGGTTTCTGCAATCATTTCGCAACAACTCTGTTTCGTAAATTTGCAATTGTGCCTATTAAACGCTAATTTTTGCCTCACATCAAGAGCGACTGAGAGAACTAGCTCAGTGAAGTCGCAGCAACCGATAACCAAAACGGTGCTAATGCTAGTAACGATGAGGGGGAAGTATGAGTTCTACATTGGCAGAATCAGTTATACATAAAACCGATGCTGCAAACGTTTCATTAAAGAAACTTTCAAAGTCATTTACTCGCAAAGGCAAAGAACTCTCTGTAATCAAGGATGTAAACCTTGAGATCAAATCTGGAGAGATCGTGGCGTTGCTCGGCCCAAGTGGCTGCGGCAAGTCAACTCTTCTGCGATTAATTGCTGGCCTTGAAGTTCCAACCAGTGGCGAGGTAACAATTGACGAAAGAAAAATTGTTGGCCTCGATGATCGATGTTCGATCGTATTTCAAGAGCCTCGGCTCCTTCCATGGCGCACCATCGTAGAAAATGTTGAGCTTGGTTTAAGAGGGCGTAAGGACAACGGAAAAGCGCTTCAACTTCTTGCAGAAGTTGGCCTCGGAGATTTCGCAGCATGTCTGCCGCGACAGGTATCTGGAGGAATGGCACAACGTGCCGCTCTATCCCGAGCATTGATCTCTGAGCCACAAGTACTTCTGCTCGATGAGCCACTAGCAGCACTAGATGCACTCACCAGATTGCAGATGCAGGACCTCTTGTCACAACTTGTTGCGACAACCGGAGTAACTATCGTTCTTGTTACTCACGATATTGATGAGGCTCTTTATCTCGCGGACCGGATTGTTGTATTAGGTGAACGTGGCCAAGGCATCAAGCGCACATTTGAATTAAATCTTCCACACCCACGAGATCGCAAAGACGCGTCAGTGGCCTCAGTTCGCACAGAGCTCTATTCCATCTTCGGAATCCACGCTTAAACAAACTTAGAAATACTTATCCGAAAGGCACAACAAAAATGAAAAAGAATATTGTTATTTCAGTAATCGTCGGAGCCCTAGTCGCTCTCGGTATTTCGGCAGCTCCTGCACAGGCAGCAGAACGCACGCTCAATCTTGATTACGCCAACTGGAACCCTCTCAGCCTTGTCATCAAGGATCAAGGTTGGCTAGAAACAGACCTTAAGAAGATTGATACAAAGGTTAACTGGGTCTATTCAGCAGGATCTGCTGCTGCAATCCAGAACCTCAATGCAAATGCGATTCAGATTGGTTCATCTGCTGGCGTTGCTGCCTACGTTGCTCGCGCAAATGGCGTTGCGATTAAATCAGTCGCTGTCTTTAGCCAGCCAAACTGGGCCGCGCTCGTTGTTGCAAAGGGCTCAAAGATCACTCCTTCACAGTTGAAGGGGAAGAAAATTGCTGCGCAAAAAGGAACAGATCCTTACTTCTTCTTGCTACAGGTACTTACTGCGAAGAAGCTAGATCCATTTAAAGATGTCACTATCGTGAACTTGGCTCATGCTGACGGCAAAGCAGCACTTCTCCGTGGCGACGTAGATGTCTGGTCAGGTCTTGATCCAATTACTTCACAGTCTGTAAAAGTTGATGGAAGCAAGATCATCTATGAAAACAAGGCTCTTAATACTTGGGGAATCATCAGCGCACGTGAAGATTTCTTGAAGTCAAATAGAGATATCACTGTGACCGTTCTTAAGAATTACCAGAAGGCTCGCGCCTGGATTCAGGCAAACCCTGACAAGGCAGCACAGATCCTTGCAACATCGGCCAAGATCGATCTCGATGTTGCCAAGACAGTTCTCAACGGTCGCACGAAGGTGAATGTTCCATTGGTACCAGGTGCACTTCAGTCAGGTGTACTTGCGGCGATCCAGCCAATTTTGGTTAACGAAGCTCAAGTTCGATCCCAGTCAGATGCAACGACAGCGCTAAGCACTCTCTACGACACCTCTTTCGCATTCGCTGCGCTCAAGAAGTAAAGGCTAATTAAATGCAGAGACGGCTTGGGAACTTCCTTCTGGGACTCATTCTCCCGATTGCGCTATTTGGTGCCTGGATCTACTTCAGCAGCAATGGTTCTTTCGCCGAGAGTGAGCTTCCCAAGCCTTCTTCTGTCTTTAAAGTAATCACAGAGCTCGATGAGCGCGATCAACTCTGGCTCAATATCAGCGCCAGCCTTCAACGTGTAGCTCTTGGATATTTCTTTGGAACCCTCATCGCATTAATACTTGGATCAGCTGCAGGACTTAATAAAGTTGTTAATCGACTAGTTACGCCATTACTACAGGCAATTCGTGCAGTGCCATCTCTTGCTTGGGTACCTCTCCTCATTATCTGGATTGGAATTGGTGAAGGTTCGAAACTAACGCTGATTGCAATCGGTGCTTTCTTCCCTGTCTTTACAACAGTTGTTTCCGGAATTAAGAACGTTGATCGACACCTCGTGGAAGTTGGCCGCGCATATGGCCTCAAGCGATGGGCAATCATTAAAGGAATCTATCTTCCAGCCGCAGCCCCACAAATCTTTTCTGGTCTTCGACTTGGATTGGCTCAGAGCTGGCTCTTCTTAGTTGCCGCAGAATTGATTGCAAGCGCCAAGGGCCTTGGCTTCCTCTTGGTGGATAGCCAAGCTTCTGCACGAACCGACATAGTGATTTTCTCAATCCTTGCACTAGCAATTTTGGGAAAGACTTCAGATTTAATTCTCGCGACTATCGAGAAGAGAGTCCTCGCCTGGAACAAGTAGAGCGTAAACTCACTCTCAATGTTTAAGCGTTTTATTAAATTATTCACGGACCGCAGACAATGGGTCCGCCAGATTGCCGTTGCTGGATTATCTGGCGGCGTCGCTTGGTTTATCGGTGATTCTGTCGTCGAAGGCGGCGGCGTTGTGGCAGCAATTGTTTCTACTCTCAGTATTCGCATATCTCTACACAAATCTATCCGCGAAGGCTTCGGTCAAATCATTGGAACTGCGATCGGTGCCGGAACCGCCCTTCTTGCCGTCTCACTATTTAATTTTGGTTTTCTAGCTATTGCTACAACAATCATTCTCTGTGCTGTAGTTGCTCGTGCCTTGCATCTCGGTGAAGTTGCCTCCGTAAACGTCCCGGTTACAGCGCTGATTGTTATCGGCCCTGGTATTTCGCAGACCACAGCAACTCACCGTTTGGGTTCAACGCTTATTGGCGCTGCTGTAGCAATCTTCTTTTCGTATTTCTCGGTGCCAAATACACCGATTGATCGCGCGCGAATTCAAATCAAGGAAGTTTCGCAGAAAGCGGCGGAGCTACTTGCCCAGATGTCTGAAGGCGTGGCAGCAGGATACACACAGAAGGAAGCTGGCAACTGGTTGGCGAAAGCTCGTTTGCTTGTTGAAGAAATTCCTGCGATTCGTGCACAATCAGTTGAAGCACGCAGCCATGCTCGTTGGTTTCCAACTGCTGAAAAAGATATTGCAGAAGAGATGTATATCGAAGGAATCGCAACAGAACATACTCTCGTTCAAGTCCGCACAATTGCGCGAACACTTTTTGATTCTGCCGTTGAAGGAGGTATTGCCGATTCTACGAAGAAACAAATCGCAGTCGCCCTTTCGGCAGCTAGCTATGCAATTTCAGCTCATGTCGATTTGCCAGATGACATCAACGATTTCTCATCATCTCCAACAGATGATGCTCGTGAGGCTGGATCCGCACTTGCTGAGACCTTGATTGAAGATGGTAAGGATGTTGATCAAGAGCAGATTGTCCGTGGACTTTCCATCGTTGCCAATATTGGGATAATCGCAGATTCGCTAGATCAGAATTCACCGGCGCTCAAAGATGTCATTACTCCTGATGAACCTGCCAAGATGAAGGTTTTGGAAGTATCACCCCTCGAGCAGACTGCATCGCTTTGGAATAGAATTAAGCAATCGGTTTCTAAGTACTTCTAGGGAGAATGTGTATGTGCAGCAAGGTCCAGTGCAAGAGTTGCGGAAAGCCAACATGGCAAGGCTGTGGCGAGCACATTGAAGACGCTCTGCAAGGCGTAGCTCTCGAAGATCGCTGCGCGTGCGCTAAGTGAAGGCAATTCAGATAACGGCATTTGGCGGTCCTGATGTCATGAAGTACGTGGATCTTGCTGATCCCGTAGCTGGTACAGACGAGGTAGTTCTTGATGTGACTGCAGTTGGTATCAACTATGCAGATACACACCAGACAGAGAACTCTTATCTATCGCCCCAATCTCTTCCGATGATTCCAGGTATCGAAGTTGTTGGAACCCATGACGGAAAGCGTTATCTAGCGAGCGTTTCATCTGGGGGATATGCGCAGAAGGCAGTTGCACATAAATCTGTACTTTTTCCAATCCCAGATGCAGTAACTGACCAGCAGGCTCTCTGCATGTTGGTGCAGGGCGCAACCGCTTGGCACTTGCTTAAGACAATGGGAAATCTGCAGAAAGGTCAATCAGTTGTTGTGCATGCAGCAGCAGGTGGCGTTGGCACGATTGCAATTCAATTAGCAAAGTTGTGGGGCGGCAAAGTAATTGCGGTTACCTCTTCAGATTCCAAGTCAGCACTTGCTACATCACTCGGTGCAGATGTTGTTGTCGATGCGAAATCAAATGATCTTGAAGCAGATCTTCGCAAGGCAAACGGTGGTCACGGTGTAGATCTCGTCCTCGAAATGGTTGGCGGAACAACATTCGATCACAGCCTTGCAGCGCTCGGTGCTTTCGGAAAAATCATTACATTCGGAATGGCATCACGCACTGCGCCGACACCAATTCATCCAGGATCTTTAATGCACGGTTCAAAGACTGTCTCAGGTTTCTGGCTCGCAAACTGTTTTGGTAGCAAAGAGATGCTTAACGATGTAGTTGCCGAACTCTTCGCACTCGTCGCCGATGGAAAGCTCAAGCCAGTTATTGGTGCGACCTATCCACTCAGCGAGGCAGCCGATGCGCACCGATCAATGCTCGCCCGTGAATCAACGGGCAAGATTGCCCTCGATCCTGCGCGGTAATTTGGGCGAATTTTCTACTTTTCCCCTAAAGCCCTAGACTCCTCTCTCTACCATTGCCCCCCTAGCTCAGTCGGTAGAGTGTTTCCATGGTAAGGAAAAGGTCACCGGTTCGATTCCGGTGGGGGGCTCGCAGTAAAGAAGTAAAAATTTAATAAGTACTACATATGTCTGTTCCAACCCTTGGCGGGGTAGCTCAGCTTGGTAGAGCAAGCGGCTCATAATCGCTGTGTCGTGGGTTCAAATCCCGCCTCCGCTACTAGTTCGACCGTGTGAAATACGCACGGATTTCACCAATACACGGTGCTCGGGTAATCTGAGCGCCTGTTACAGCAGCATCTACGAAGGAGTTAAGACCATGGCAAGTAAGAGCGCGGACGTTCGTCCAAAGATCACCATGGCATGCGTGGATTGCAAAGAGCGTAACTACATCACTAAGAAGAACCGCCGCAACGATCCAGACCGCATGGAACTCAAGAAGTTCTGTCCACGTTGCAAGTCTTCAACACTTCACCGCGAAACCCGCTAATGCTGAACCCCGATTCGGTCGGGAGTACCTTCGCTGGTACAGATTCAATTACCGTTTCACAATCTGAAATCGATGCTTTCTGCGCTGTTGTCGGCGAAACCGATACAACTATCGCGCCACCAACTTTCACTATCCGCATCACGCTGACCCAATTCGAAGAAATTCTCACACGTCCAGAAATTGGACTCGATTGGTCGCGCTTAGTTCATGGCGATCAGAAATTCGAAATATTTTCTCCTGTTAAAGCAGGAGATGCGCTTACATGCGCTGCAACCATCGAAAGCTATCGCGTAGCTGCCGGCAACGAAATTGTCTCTGTGCGCTCTGATCTTCATCGCGATGGACAACTGGTTGTCTCTGCGTGGTCCACATTGGTGGTGCGCGCATGATTGAAGTCGGAACAGTTTTGGAAGAGAAGGTCTTCTTCCTCGATCGCGCACTGCTTAAGCAGTATGCCGATGCATCAGGAGACCAGAACCCAATTCATCAGAATGAAGAGTTTGCTCTCTCTGTAGGCCTTCCAAACGTCATTGCCCACGGCATGCTCACGATGGCACTTGTTGGTAAGTACGTCTCTGACTTTGCAGGCGGTTCAGCAAATGTTCTTGAATACAGCGCGCGATTTACCAAGCCAGTCATTGTTCCTAACGGCGAAAAAGTTGATCTCACCGTTTCTGCAACAGTTGCTGAAGTAGCAGATGGCAAAATCTCACTGACGTTGAGCGCAACTTCTGCAGGAGTCAAAGTCCTAGGAATGGCTAAAGCGGTAGTAAAAAAGTGAGCGCACCAGATTCAGTTCACGAATTAGCAAAGGCACGCCTTGCAGCGCGCGCTGAACGAAACTTCGCGCTCTCAGATCAATTACGCGATGAAATTGCTGCCCAAGGTTTTGAAGTAGTAGATGTTGCCGGGGGATACGAACTTCGCCCCAAGAAGCGCTTTCCTACCTATGAATCCACGCGCGATATTCGCCCTATTAATTCGGGTAAATTTGAAATAACCGTTGCCATGATTATCGATGGCTTCCATGAAGATGCTGTCGCAACGATCAAAACGATTAAAGAACATAGTCAGTGCGCCATTGCCATCTTGATAGTTGGTGACCCTGGCGTCTTGGTCGATGAACTCGATTCACGCACGTCACTCGTTCAGCTCACTGAAGATTTCGGATGGGGCGAGAGTGCAAATGCTCTGCTCCGTAACGTCACTAGCGAATTCATCGTCATCATGGATCCATCCACTCGCTTCACAGGTGATGCAATTGCTCCGGTTCTTGCCGAACTTCAAAAGCGCGAATTCGTTGCTGTGGGTTGGCGCGGGGGACTGATGAACCTTGAAGATGATTGGCGTAGCGTTGACGATAAGGGCGCTGGCGAAGTCGATGTCCTCTTTAGCTACTTCATTGCCATGCACCGCGAAGATGCACTTGCCGTACGCGGCTTTAGCAATCGCGCACTGTATTACCGCAACGCCGATATTGAATTTTCACTCAACCTTCGCCAATCAAATGGCCGCTTACTTCAAATGGATTTACCTCTTGAGCAAGATCGTCATCACGGATATCACGATACCGATCCCGAATATCGCGATGCTCAATCGAAGAAGAATTACGACCGCATTCTCGAGCGCTTTAGAGGTAAGACTGCAATATTGAGCCCTCGCAGGTAGCCTTAGAACATGGCCGATCTCCGCGATTACACATCACTACGTGTAGGTGGCCCTGCAAAGAAGTTTGTCGAAGTCGGCACTGAATCCGAAATTATTGCTGCGATTGAAGCAGCGGGCGATACCCCAATCCTCATCATCGGTGGCGGTACAAATATTCTTGTTGCGGATACCGGTTTTGAAGGCACGGTTATTCGAATTACAAGTCACTCGATGCAATCAGAAATCGATGCATGCAGCGGCGCAACGCTCACTATTGGCGCTGGCGAAAACTGGGATGAATTCGTTGCCACCACTTTGGAACGTGGCTTTGCTGGCCTTGAAACCTTAAGCGGAATTCCGGGCACTGTTGGTGCTGCGCCAATCCAAAATATTGGTGCTTATGGCCACGAGGTATCAGAGTTCATTACTCGTGTGCGCACATACGACCGCCAAGCAAAGAGTCTTAAGACATTTACCAACACTGAATGCGACTTCTCGTATCGCAACTCGCATTTCAAAGCGCACCCTGGTCGCTATGTTGTTCTTGATGTGCAGTTCAATCTTCGTCAAGGTGAAATGACCGCTGCAATTACTTATGCAGAGCTTGCAAAGAAGCTAGGTATCGAAGTCGGCGAGAAGGCACCTATTGGTGCAACCCGTACTGCAGTGCTCGAACTTCGTGGTGCGAAAGGAATGCTTCTTAATCCAAGTGACCGCGATTCTTGGTCTGCTGGATCATTCTTTACCAACCCAATTGTTTCAAAAGAGATTGCAGCAAAACTTCCTGAGGGCGCACCCAAGTGGCCGACATCAGATGGCATGGTGAAGACAAGTGCTGCGTGGCTCATTGAAAATTCTGGTGTGCATAAGGGCGATAGCCATGGTGGTGCACGCGTTTCAACAAAGCATGTTCTTGCGCTGACAAATGCAGGGAATGCGACCGCTACAGATATTGCAGAGTTAGCGAAGAGTGCTCAGCAGAGCGTCTTCGAGAAGTTTGGAATTACTCTCGAAGCCGAAGTAAACCTTGTGGGAATTACTCTGTAAGTAACGCAATTCTGATGAAAGTTACTCCGAAAGTAACTTTTTGATACGGCCGATACCTTCGACGATATCTTCATCGCTGGTTGCGTATGAGAAACGTAGGTATCCAGAAGGTCCGAAAGCTTCGCCAGGAACAGCAGCTACTTCAACTTCATCCAAGATGATTGTTGCAAGCTCGGCAGATGAATTAGCTACCTTGCCGCGAATAGTCTTTCCAAGCACACCCTTTACTGATGGATATACATAGAAAGCACCCTGCGGTGTTGGGCATTCAAAACCAGGAATCTCATTGAGAAGATCAACGATCAACTTACGGCGACGGTTAAATGCTTCGCCCATCTTGTGAACAGCATCAAGGTTGCCGGTAAGTGCTGCAATTGCTGCGCGCTGTGAAACGTTAGAGACGTTTGATGTCAGGTGTGACTGCAAGTTTGTTGCGGCCTTAATGACATCCTTTGGACCGACCATCCAGCCCACACGCCAACCAGTCATTGCATATGTCTTTGCAACACCGTTCAGGATGATGCAAGTATCTGCAAGTCCTGGAACCAATACAGGAAGTGAAGGCGCTGTTGCACCGTCGTAGAGCAAGTGCTCATAAATTTCATCGCAGATAACCCAGATGTTGTTCTTGAGCGCCCACTCACCAATTGCCTTGGATTGTTCTGGTGTGTAAACAGAACCTGTTGGGTTTGATGGAGAACAGAAAAGAAGAACCTTTGTCTTTGGTGTGCGAGCAGCTTCAAGCTGTTCGACAGTGACAAGATAGTTCTGAGTTTCATCTGCGAAAACTTCAACGCTCTTTCCGCCAGCAAGTTTGATTGCTTCAGGATAAGTAGTCCAGAAAGGAGATGGAAGAAGAACTTCATCGCCTGGATCAACGATTGATGCGAATGCTTGATAAACCGCTTGCTTACCGCCGTTAGTTACGAGAACCTGATCAACGGTGATGTCGTAATGTGAATCGCGCTTTGTCTTATCGACGATAGCTTGGCGAAGTTCTGGCAGACCTGGTGTTGGTGTGTAGCGATGATTTGCAACAACCTTCGTAGCAGCAGCTGCTGCTTCGACGATGTAATCAGGAGTAGGGAAGTCTGGTTCGCCAGCGCCGAAGCCGATAACTGGTCGACCAGCTGCCTTAAGCGCCTTTGCCTTTCCATCTACTGCCAAAGTGGCTGATTCTGCGATTGCTGCGATTCGTGCGGAGATTCTGCTCATGGGGGAAGTCTGCACCATGCCAGCGCCCCTTTGCGCGCTCAGATCTAGTGGCCCCGAGCACCCAGTTTTACTCTGCAAGGCACCTGCCTCTACACTTCGACGCTCACGATGAATTTCTTCCTCGCCTTGGCGCGCCTGAAAATTCGTCGCGAAGGGCAATAGCTCAATTGGCTAGAGTTGCCGTCTCCAAAGCGGCCGGTTGGGGGTTCGAGTCCCTCTTGCCCTGCAAGCCGCAGTACCGAACGTGCACCAAGAAGAAATCTAGAAGAATCTAGAACGAAGATAGAAAAGGAAGTCACAATGACTGATGCAGTTGAAGTTACCGAGGAGAAGCTCGGAATTTTTGCGCGCGTTGGACTTTTCTATCGCCAGGTAGTCAGCGAGCTCAAGAAGGTTGTTTGGCCAACACGAAATATGTTGACCACATATACAGCTGTCGTTCTCGTATTCGTTTCATTCATCATCGCTGTCGTATCCGTCATCGACTTTGTACTTACCAAAGTCGTCTTCTGGGTATTCGGATAAGGACCAGAGACCATGACTGACGAACTCAAGCCAGACGCATTTGAAGCAGCTCTTGCTGCAAGCGCTGAAGAAATCGCAACACCTGCAGAAGCAGTTATCGAAACTCCTGTTGCAGATGTAATTGTCGAAGATCTCGCGCTCGCAAGCGATGAAGATGGCGATATCGAATCTGATGAAAACGATCCAAATGCAGAATTCCGCCGCACACTTCGCGCAGCTATCGGTGATTGGTATGTAATCCACTCATACGCAGGCTACGAGAAGAAGGTAAAGGGCAACCTTGCTAACCGTATTCACACTCTCAGCATGGAGGAGTACATCTTCCAGGTAGAAGTTCCTGAAGAAGAGGTTATGGAAGTTAAGAACGGCGCTCGCAAGATGGTTAAGCGCAATATCTACCCTGGTTACGTTCTTGTCCGTATGGATCTCACAGATGAATCTTGGTCAGTTGTTCGTAATACACCTGGCGTAACTGGTTTCGTCGGTAACGCACATAACCCAAGCCCACTCAGCATGGATGAAGTCGAGAAGATTCTTGCTCCACGTCCGCAGAAGAAGGCTGACAAAGCAGATATCAAGTTTGTTGATTTCGAAGTTGGCGAATCAGTCACCGTTATGGATGGCCCATTTGCAACGCTTCCTGCATCAATCTCCGAGATCATGCCAGAGCAGGCAAAGCTCAAGGTATTGGTATCGATCTTCGGTCGTGAAACACCAGTAGAACTTTCATTTAACCAAGTACAGAAGCTTTAAGAGAAACTAAGGAAAAGAGAAAAGAAATGGCACCAAAGAAGAAGGTCACCGGATTCATCAAGTTGCAGATCCAGGCTGGCGCAGCAACACCTGCACCACCAGTAGGTCCTGCGCTCGGTCAGCATGGTGTCAACATCATGGAATTCGTCAAGGCATACAACGCTGCGACTGAATCACAAAAGGGCCAGATCATCCCTGTAGAAATCACCGTCTACGAGGATCGTTCATTCGACTTCATCACAAAGACTCCTCCAGCATCACGCCTCATCCTTAAGGCAGCTGGCGTTGAAAAGGGATCAGCGATTCCTCACAAGACCAAGGTTGCAAACATCACCATGGCTCAGGTCAAGGAGATTGCAAATACAAAGATGGCTGACCTCAATGCAAATGACATTGATGCAGCAGCTTTGATCATCGCAGGTACTGCTCGCTCAATGGGCATCACAGTCTCTGCATAATTAAATAAATTTCTCATCGCCACGGTGGTGATGAGATGTGGGAGAACCGCGCTGGTTCGCTAACCACAACCCAACTGTAGAAATACAGGAACGAGGAAGAAATGAAGCGCTCAAAGAAGTACAACGAAGTAGCAGCGAAGGTCATCAAGGACCACCTCTACACACCTCTTCAGGCAGTAACACTTGCTAAAGAGACATCAACAACTAAGTACGACTCAACTGTTGAAGTTGCTCTGGTACTTGGCGTTGACCCAAAGAAAGCTGATCAAGCAATTCGCTCAACTGTTAACTTGCCACACGGCACAGGTAAGACAGCTCGCGTATTGGTATTCGCAAACGGTGAGCGCGCTGAAGAAGCACGTGCAGCTGGTGCAGATATCGTCGGTGGCGATGAATTGATCGATGAAGTTTCAAAGGGCCGCCTCGACTTCGATGCAGTTGTTGCAACTCCAGATTTGATGGCCAAGGTTGGTCGTCTCGGTAAGGTCCTCGGAACACGTGGATTGATGCCAAACCCAAAGACAGGAACAGTGACAACAGATGTCACTAAGGCTGTTAACGACATCAAGGGTGGAAAGATTGAATTCCGCGTTGATAAGAACTCAAACCTTCACTTCATCATCGGCAAGGCATCATTTACTGCAGAACAGCTTGCAGATAACTATGCAGCAGCTCTTGAAGAAGTTCTTCGCGTAAAGCCAAACTCTTCAAAGGGTCGCTACATCGCGAAGGCTGTTGTCTCAACAACGATGGGACCTGGAATCGCTGTAGATCCAAACCTCACACGCGAACCAGCAGCTAACTAACTTCCAATAAAGATCCGGCTCTCGGCGGGCTGGGGACTTGCTCCTTAAAGTCCCTGCGCTCCACCGATATCCGGATTTTTTATGCTCAATTTGACCCCTTGCTGCCGCCCCGCGTAACCTACGGCCATAACCAAAGACCGCAGGTCTGATCTCGCAAGAGTGAAGATAATTGAGGAATCTCAGCCCGCGTAGGTGTTCACATTAATCCGTGCGCATTTACGCGTTACGGATTTTTTTATTGCCTGCAGTCACCTTGAAAAACTAGCGAAAGGTGAACCACATGGCTCGCCCAGATAAAGCAGCAGCAGTTGCTGAAATGACTGAAGACTTCAAGTCAGCTACTGCTACTTACCTCACCGAGTATCGCGGTCTTACCGTGACATCGATGAAGCAGCTACGCCGCAGCCTTGGTGCAGAAACCAAGTACAGCGTCGTAAAGAACACTCTTACAAAGATTGCAGCAAAGAACGCTGGCGTAGATCTCTCAGATGATCTTCTTGCTGGTCCTTCAGCTGTTGCTTTCGTTAAGGGCGATGCAATCGATGCTGCTCGTAATCTCAAGAACTTCCAGAAGGAGAACCCACTTCTTGTAATCAAGGGTGGAATCTACGAAGGAAAGTTCATTACAACAGCAGAGTTCATGAAGCTCGCAGACCTCGAGTCACGCGAAGTACTTCTTGCAAAGCTTGCTGGTGCAATGAAGGGATCGCTTGCTAAGGCTGCGCGTACCCTCGATGCACTTCGCATCAAGCGTGAAGCTGAAGAAGGCGCTCCAGCAGCACCTGTCGCAGCTGCACCTGTAGTAGAAGAAACAGTTGTAACTGAAGAAGCAGCACCAGCTGCAGAAGCAGTCGCTGAAGTTGCTGCTGAAGCAACAGATGCACCAGTTGCGGAAGCAACAGAAACTCCAGCGGAATAAGAAAAGGAAAATAAAAAATGGCAAAGCTCTCACAAGCAGACCTTTTGGCTCAGTTCAAGGAACTCACACTCGTTGAGCTCTCAGAGTTCGTAAAGGCATTTGAAGAAGAATTCGATGTAACAGCAGCAGCTCCAGTAGCAGCAGCAGGTGGCGCAGCAGCAGCTGGCGGCGCAGCAGATGCTCAGGATGAGTTCACAGTTATCCTCGAAGATGCAGGCTCACAGAAGATTGCAGTCATCAAGGAAGTACGTAACCTGAATGGCGCACTCGGACTTAAGGAAGCTAAGGATCTCGTTGACGCGACTCCAGCAGTTCTCCTCGAGAAGGCAAACAAGGAGACAGCAGACAAGGCAAAGGCAGCTCTCGAAGCAGCTGGCGCAAAGGTCACACTCAAGTAAATTTGAGCAAAAGAACCCGGTCCCCGCGTGGGGCCGGGTTTTTTTATCCCCATTTGGCAGACAAGTGGGGGGAGTTGGGGGTATAAGAGGCCGGTTTGCCCCTGAAGGGGGGTGAGCGATACCCTTTCCCTTCGCACAATTTTGATTACTCCAATGGCGATGCCATGTGGAGTGATTTATCGTGAGGGTCTTTGCATATAGCGGCGGCGACCTTCTAGATGTGCGTGTCCACATAAAAGTGAATTTTGTCTGGAAGGACATCTCTTGGCCGCGAAAAAGAGTTCAACTGCCCCACGTCGTATTTCGTTCGCAAAGATCCGTGAACCACTAGAAGTTCCAAACCTGCTCGCGCTGCAAGTTGAAAGCGTTGACTGGTTACTTGGTAACGATCTATGGCGTTCACGTCTTGCTGAATCAACCAACACCAATCGAGGAGAACTTCCTGCGAAGTCCGGTTTGGAAGAAATCTTTGAAGAGATTTCACCAATCGAAGATTTCCAAGGAACGATGTCGCTTTCATTCCGCGACCACCGCTTCGAGCCACCTAAGTATTCAATCGAAGAGTGCAAAGAACGCGACATGACATATGCGCAGCCACTCTTCGTTACAGCTGAATTCACAAACAACGAGACTGGCGAAATTAAGTCGCAGACAGTCTTTATGGGTGACTTCCCTGTAATGACACCACGCGGAACTTTCGTTATTAACGGAACAGAGCGCGTTGTTGTTTCACAGATCGTACGTTCACCTGGCGTGTACTTCGAACGTCAGATTGAAAAGACTTCAGATAAAGATGTATTCACTTCAAAGATCATTCCAAGCCGCGGCGCTTGGCTTGAATTCGAAGTTGATAAGAAGGATCTCGTTGGCGTTCGTATCGACCGCAAGCGTAAGCAATCTGTAACAGTATTCCTCAAGGCTCTCGGTTGGACCGACGAACAGATTCGTGAAGAATTTGGTGACTTCGCTTCAATGATGGCAACACTTGATAAGGACACTGTTAAGACACAGGATGAAGCGCTTCTCGATATCTATCGCAAGATGCGTCCTGGTGAGCCTCCAACTAAGGAAGCTGCACAGAACCTCATTGAAAACCTTTACTTCAATCCTAAGCGTTATGACTTGGCCAAGGTCGGTCGCTTTAAGGTAAATAAGAAGCTAGGTCTTGATCTTGAGCTCTCACAGAGCATGCTCACAATTTCAGATATCGTCGCAACACTTCGCTACCTCGTAGCGTTGCACCGCGGCGATCTCACAATGGATTACGGCCGCGAAGTTCGCGTTGAAAAGGACGATATCGATCACTTCGGTAACCGTCGCCTCCGTACCGTTGGTGAACTTATTCAGAACCAGGTTCGTATCGGACTCTCACGTATGGAACGTGTTGTTCGCGAACGTATGACTACACAAGATGTCGAAGCAATTACTCCACAGACATTAATCAACATCCGTCCGGTAGTTGCATCAATCAAGGAGTTCTTCGGAACATCTCAGTTGTCACAGTTCATGGATCAGACAAACCCACTTTCAGGTCTTACGCACAAGCGTCGTCTTTCAGCGCTCGGACCTGGTGGTCTCTCACGTGACCGTGCGGGCTTCGAAGTTCGTGACGTTCACCCATCTCACTACGGTCGTATGTGCCCAATCGAAACTCCTGAAGGTCCAAACATTGGTCTTATCGGTTCGCTTGCAACATATGCGCGAGTAACTGCATTTGGATTTATCGAAACTCCTTATCGCAAGGTTGTTAAGGGCAAGGTCACCGATCAGGTTGATTACCTAACAGCTGATGAAGAAGACGAGCACATCATTGCTCAGGCAAATGCTCCACTAACAGCAGATAATCACTTCGCAGAAGCACGCGTACTCGTACGTCGTCGCGGTGGCGAAGTTGAATACATCATCGCTGACGAAGTGGATTACATGGACGTTTCACCACGTCAGATGGTTTCTGTTGCAACAGCAATGATTCCGTTCCTTGAGCACGATGATGCAAACCGCGCACTCATGGGTTCTAACATGATGCGTCAGTCAGTTCCTTTGATGCGTGCAGAAGCACCATTTATCGGTACTGGTATGGAATTCCGCGCAGCTGTCGATGCTGGTGACGTTGTCACAGCAACAAAGGCTGGCGTAGTTACTGAAGTCGCTGCTGACGAAGTTAAGGTCATGGGCGATGACGGTACTTACCAAACATACTCACTCGCTAAGTTCACTCGTTCAAACCAGGGAACTTCGTACAACCAGAAGGTTGTTGTTACTGAAGGCCAGAAGCTAGAAGTTGGCTCAGTAATCGCAGATGGTCCATGTACACAAAACGGTGAAATGGCTCTTGGTAAGAACCTCCTCGTGGCATTTATGTCATGGGAAGGCCACAACTACGAAGATGCGATCATCCTTTCGCAGCGTCTCGTTCAGGACGATGTACTTACATCTATCCACATCGAAGAGTACGAAGTTGATGCACGCGACACCAAGCTTGGTGCCGAAGAAATCACTCGCGATATCCCTAACGTCTCTGAAGAAGTTCTTGCAGACCTCGACGAGCGCGGAATCATCCGCGTTGGCGCCGATGTTGTGCCAGGCGACATCTTGGTTGGAAAGGTAACTCCTAAGGGAGAAACTGAACTCACACCAGAAGAGCGTTTGCTCCGTGCAATCTTTGGTGAGAAGGCTCGCGAAGTTCGCGATACATCTCTCAAGGTTCCACACGGTGAATCAGGAAAGGTTATCGGCGTAAAGATTTTCGAATCTGAAGAAGGCTTCGAACTTCCAGCAGGCGTTAACCAGTTGGTTCGCGTTTATGTTGCACAGAAGCGCAAGATTCAAGATGGTGACAAGCTTGCTGGTCGCCACGGTAACAAGGGTGTTATCTCAAAGATTCTTCCAGTTGAAGATATGCCATTCCTTGAAGATGGAACTCCAGTCGATGTTGTCTTGAACCCACTTGGTGTTCCAGGACGTATGAACGTCGGACAGGTTCTTGAAATGCACCTCGGTTGGGTTGCAAAGACAGGTTGGGATGTATCTGGTGTCTCTGAAGCGTGGGCAAACCACCTTAAGGAGATCGGCGCAGAAAAGGGCGCACCAGGAACCAACCTTGCAACTCCGGTTTTCGATGGAGCACTTGAAGATGAAGTTTCAGGTCTTCTCTCAGCAACACTCGCTAACCGCGATGGAAACCAACTTATTGGTCGTTCAGGAAAGGCTCGTCTATTCGACGGTCGTTCTGGCGAGCCATACCCAACTCCAATTTCAGTTGGATACATGTACATCTTGAAGCTCCACCACTTGGTAGACGACAAGATTCACGCACGTTCAACTGGTCCATACTCAATGATCACGCAGCAACCACTCGGTGGTAAGGCTCAATTCGGTGGTCAGCGATTTGGTGAGATGGAAGTGTGGGCACTTGAAGCTTATGGTGCTGCATACACACTCCAAGAGTTGCTCACAATTAAATCTGACGATGTTCTCGGACGCGTCAAGGTTTACGAAGCCATTGTTAAGGGCGAAAACATCCCAGAACCAGGTATCCCTGAATCATTCAAGGTGCTTATCAAGGAGATGCAGTCACTCTGTCTCAATGTCGAAGTTCTCTCTTCTGAAGGTGTCGCAATTGAAATGCGCGATAACGATGAAGAAATTTTCCGTGCCGCCGAAGAACTAGGTATCAACTTGTCACGAGTTGAGCCAAGCTCAGTAGAAGAAATTTAAGGAGCGAATCAAACATGTTAGATGTCAACTTCTTTGATGAACTACGAATCGGTCTTGCATCGGCTCAAAATATTCGTGATTGGTCTTTCGGCGAAGTAAAGAAGCCAGAGACAATCAACTACCGCACACTCAAGCCTGAGAAGGACGGACTCTTCGACGAGAAGATCTTCGGACCAACTCGTGACTGGGAATGTTATTGCGGTAAGTACAAGCGCGTTCGATTTAAGGGAATCATTTGCGAACGTTGCGGTGTTGAAGTAACACGCGCAAAGGTTCGTCGCGAACGCATGGGTCACATCGAGCTTGCAGCTCCTGTAACTCACATCTGGTACTTCAAGGGTGTTCCATCACGCCTTGGTTACCTTCTTGACCTTGCTCCAAAGGACCTCGAAAAGGTTATCTATTTCGCTGCTTACATGATCACAGAAGTTGATGCTGAAGCTCGCGAAGAAGATATGCCACAGCTCGAGAAGAAGCTTGCTAACGATCGTAAGAAGATCGAGACAAAGCGCGATGTAGATCTAGATACACGTACAAAGAAGCTCGAGGCAGATATTGCTGAACTCGAATCTGAAGACGCTAAGTCAGATGTAAAGCGCAAGGTTCGTGAATCTGCAGAGCGCGAGCTCAAGGCAATCCGCGAGCGTTCAGAGCGTGAAATCACACGTCTTGAAGATGTCTGGTCACGCTTTAAGAACCTCAAGGTTCAAGATCTCGAAGGCGATGAGAACCTCTACCGCGAAATGCGTGACCGTTACGGCATGTACTTCAAGGGAGATATGGGTGCTGCTGCAATCAAGCGTCGCCTTGAAACTTTCGATCTCGAAACTGAACATGCAATGCTCACCGATCTTTCTGAAAACGGAAAGGGTGCAAAGAAGACTCGTGCTATCAAGCGCCTCAAGGTCGTCAACGCATTCATGACAACAAGCAACCACCCAGCATCAATGGTTCTCGATTGCGTACCGGTTATCCCACCTGATCTGCGCCCAATGGTTCAGCTCGATGGTGGACGCTTTGCGACTTCAGATCTCAACGATCTCTATCGCCGCGTTATCAACCGCAACAATCGTTTGAAGCGTCTTGCTGATCTCGGTGCTCCAGAAATTATCGTTAACAACGAAAAGCGTATGTTGCAGGAAGCTGTAGATGCGTTGTTCGACAACGGTCGTCGTGGTCGTCCAGTAACTGGCCCAGGAAACCGTGCACTGAAGTCACTTTCAGACATGCTCAAGGGTAAGCAGGGACGTTTCCGTCAGAACTTGCTCGGAAAGCGCGTCGACTACTCAGGTCGTTCAGTAATCGTTGTTGGTCCACAGTTGAAGTTGCACCAGTGCGGTCTGCCAAAGCAGATGGCTCTCGAGCTCTTCAAGCCATTCGTAATGAAGCGTCTTGTAGACCTTAACCACGCGCAGAACATTAAATCTGCAAAGCGCATGGTTGAACGTGCTCGTCCAGTTGTATGGGATGTTCTTGAAGAAGTAATTGCAGAACATCCAGTGCTCCTGAACCGCGCTCCTACACTTCACCGTTTAGGTATCCAGGCATTCGAACCACAACTGGTCGAAGGTAAGGCAATCCAGATTCACCCACTCGTATGTACAGCATTTAACGCTGACTTCGACGGTGACCAGATGGCTGTTCACCTTCCATTGTCTGCAGAAGCTCAGGCTGAAGCACGCATCTTGATGTTGTCTTCAAACAACATCTTGTCACCAGCTAACGGTCGTCCAATCACATCACCTACACAGGACATGGTTCTTGGTCTTTACTACATGACTATGGAACGTGAAGGCGAAATTGGCGAAGGTCGCGCATTCGGATCTGTATCTGAAGCGATCATGGCTCACGATCAGCACTCAGTCTCATTGCAGGCGAAGGTCAAGATTCGCGTTAAGGGAGAAACTCTCGAGACAACAATCGGCCGCGCACTCTTCAATGAAGCTCTACCAGCTGACTTCCCATTCGTTGATCACGATGTAACTAAGAAGGCTCTCGGCGCAATCGTCGACAAGCTTGCTGAGTTCTATCCAAAGGTCACAGTTGCACAGACTCTCGATGCGCTTAAGTCGCTCGGATTCCACTGGGCAACACGTGCCGGCGTAACAATCGGAATCGAAGATGTTGTAACACCTCCTCGTAAGCGTGAAATCCTCGACGGCTATGAAACACAAGCTGACAAGGTTCAATCACAGTACGAAAAGGGACTCATCACAGATGACGAGCGTCGCCAGGAACTCATTGAGATCTGGACAAAGGCAACAGCTGAAGTTGGAAAGGCGATGGAAGATAACTTCCCACATCTCAACCCAGTTTGGATGATGGTCTTCTCAGGTGCTCGTGGAAATATGATGCAGATTCGTCAGATCGCAGGTATGCGCGGACTTGTAGCGAACCCAAAGGGTGAAATTATTCCTCGCCCAATTAAGTCGAACTTCCGTGAAGGCTTGTCAGTTCTCGAGTACTTCATCTCTACGCACGGTGCACGTAAGGGTCTTGCAGATACAGCGCTTCGTACCGCTGACTCTGGTTACCTCACACGCCGTCTCTGCGACGTTGCACAGGACGTCATCATTCGCGAAGAAGATTGCGGAACCGATCGTGGTCTCGCACTTCCAATCGCTATCCGTCAGCAAGCTGGCAACCTTGTAAAGCACGATCACGTTGAAACTTCTGTTTATGGTCGCACATTGGCTGAAGACATCGAAGTTAACGGCGAAGTTCTTGCTAAGGCTGGCTCAGATCTTGGTGACCGCGTCATCGATGCACTTGTTGCAGCTGGTGTCGACGAAGTAAAGATCCGCTCAGTTCTTACTTGCGATAGCAAGGTCGGACAGTGCGCAGCTTGCTACGGTCGCTCACTTGCTGCAGGTCAACTCGTTGCAGTTGGTGAAGCAGTCGGAATTATCGCTGCACAGTCAATCGGTGAACCAGGTACACAGCTCACAATGCGTACCTTCCACACTGGTGGCGTTGCAGGTGATGACATCACTCACGGTCTTCCACGTATCGTCGAGCTCTTCGAAGCACGTACACCTAAGGGTGTTGCGCCAATCGCAGAAGCTGCAGGCGTCGTTTCATTCCGTGAAGATGCAAAGGGTAAGAAGATCATCGTTACACCTGATGATGGTGGCGAAGAAGTTGCTTACCCAATCACACGACGTCAGAAGCTACTTGTAGAAGAAGGTTCACGCGTTGAAGTTGGCCAGAAGATGGTCGTCGGCGCAATTGATCCAAAGCAGGTACTTCGTATTCTCGGACCACGTGCAACTCAGGTTCACTTGGTTAACGAAATCCAATCTGTTTACCGCTCACAGGGCGTAGGCATTCACGATAAGCACATCGAAGTAATCGTTCGCCAGATGCTCAAGCGCATCACAGTTCTTGAAGCTGGCGATACTGAAATGCTTCCAGGTGAACTCGTTGAACGCGGTCGCTTTGAAGCTGAAAACCGTCGCGTTGTTACAACCGGTGGCAAGGCTGCATCTGGTCGCCCAGAACTTATGGGTATCACCAAGGCATCTCTTGCAACTGAATCATGGTTGTCAGCGGCTTCATTCCAGGAAACAACTCGCGTACTTACAGACGCCGCGCTCTCTGAGAAGTCAGATCCACTCTTGGGTCTTAAGGAGAACGTCATCATCGGTAAGTTGATCCCAGCTGGTACAGGCCTTGCCCGTTACCGCAACATCCGAGTTGAGCCAACAGAAGAGGCAAAGGCAGCGGTTTACGCAGCTTATGACGAGTACGACTTCACACCATTCGATCAGGGTGGTTCAGGCGAAGCAGTTCGCTTGGATGAAGTCGAGATTCCTCGCTAATTCATTAAATGAATTACCCCGTCACTTAAAGTGGCGGGGTTTTTCATTTACACTACAAATATGAGCAACGATAAGCATTACCACGTACAACGTTTAAGCGATCGTGAATTCTCTGAACGAGATGCAATCAATGAATTTCTTGATAACGAATTTCTTGCTCACGTAGGCTTCATTGAAAGCTCAACCAAGGAACCATTTGTAATCCCAATGGGATATGCGCGCGATGGCGATCGTATTCTTCTGCATGGTTCAACAGGTTCGCGCATGATGATGCAGATTGCTGCTGGTACACAGATTTGTGTAACGATTACGCAAGTAAATGGGCTTATTGCGGCTCGCTCAACATTTAACTCATCAATTAATTATCAATCTGTCATGATCTTCGGAACAGCAACAGTTCTTAAGGATGAAGAGAAGATGAAAGCTCTCGAAGTAATATCTAACGGTTTGATCCCAGGATCATGGGATTACACACGTCCCATCACTTCGAAGGAAACTGCGGCAACAATGATCGTTGCACTTTCACTTGAAAAGTTTTCAGCGAAACAGCGAACAGGTAATTCGCATGACGAAGATGAAGATATGAACTTGCCTTTATGGGCAGGAATCATTCCGGTCGAACGAATCTTCGGAACTCCAATCGCTGCCGACTATGCCAGCGATATTCCGGTTCCTGCTCACATCCTCAAGCATGGCAATTGATGGCTAAGGTCGTAAAGGTGGGGGATGAGCTCGTCCTTGAGCTCTCTTTCTGGGAGAAGATGGGCGCCCTGCATGCCAGCCCTCGGATTCCAGCTGATTCAGTCGAAAAGATCGAGTTCTTCGATGAACTCTGGGGCTCAGATACCCTGCGAGGGGTCCGGGCACCCGGAACGGCTCTCCCATATGTGGTCCTTTTGGGGACTTTGAGGGGTCTGAAGTACCGAGACTTCGTAGCCATGAAAGGCAGGGGAGAAGGCGTGGTTTTGACGCTCAAAAGTGGCCCTTTTGCCCGCTGGATCTTCACATTAAAACAACCGAAGGCTGATTTTCAAGATTTTGGTGGAGCGCAGGGACTTTAAGGAGCAAGTCTCAAGCCCGCCAAATCGAGAAAAGCTGGCAAGGGCACGACACGCCCGGGCGTTGAAAAACCGCCAAAATACCAATGTGGCGGGGGTCTCAGGAGTAAAAGGGCCGTTTTGACCTTTAGTAGTGCCTGCAGATACCTTTCTCCTCTGCGCTTTTACAAGCAACACACCCGACCGCGTGGGTCGGACAGTGAGCGTAAAAGTACGGATACAAAAAGGAGAATGTAGTGCCAACTATTCAACAGTTAGTGCGTCGTGGTCGTGCAGAAAAGACTACGAAGACAAATACACCTGCGCTAAAGGGTTCACCACAGCGTCGCGGTGTTTGCACACGTGTGTACACAACAACACCTAAGAAGCCAAACTCTGCGCTTCGTAAAGTTGCACGTGTTCGTCTTACTAGCGGTATGGAAGTTACTGCATACATTCCAGGTGAAGGTCACAACCTTCAAGAGCACTCAATCGTTCTTGTACGCGGAGGCCGCGTAAAGGATCTTCCAGGTGTTCGTTACAAAATTATTCGTGGATCACTTGATACACAAGGTGTTAAGAACCGTAAGCAATCACGTTCACGTTACGGTGCTAAGAGAGAGAAGAAGGCTAGCTAATGCCACGTAAAGGTCCTGTAGTAAAGACTCCTGTAGTTGCTGATCCTGTTTACAGCTCACCAATCGTTACAGCGCTAATCAACCGCGTACTCCTTCACGGTAAGCGCTCAACAGCAGAAGCAATTGTTTACGGTGCTCTCGAAGGCACACGTAAGAAGACTGACGTTGATCCACTCATCACATTGAAGCGCGCACTCGACAACATCAAGCCTGCTGTTGAAGTTCGTTCACGTCGTGTTGGTGGAGCTACTTACCAAGTTCCAGTTGAAGTTAAAGCATCACGTTCTTCAACACTTGCTCTTCGCTGGCTCGTTGATTACTCACGCGATCGTCGTGAGAAGTCAATGTCAGAGCGTCTTCAGAATGAATTGATCGATGCAGCAAACGGTCTCGGAGCAGCTGTAAAGCGCCGCGAAGATACCCACAAAATGGCTGAAGCAAATAAGGCATTTGCTCACTACCGCTGGTAATCGTTAAAGAAAATAAGAATTAAGAAACCGACGAGAAGAGGAATATAAGTGTCAACAGTAGAGAAGATCGATCTAGCTACGGTTCGCAATATCGGAATCATGGCTCACATCGACGCGGGCAAAACCACGACTACTGAGCGCATCCTTTTCTACACAGGTATCTCATACAAGATCGGTGAAGTGCACGAAGGTGCAGCAACGATGGACTGGATGGAGCAGGAACAAGAGCGCGGTATCACTATCACCTCTGCTGCAACCACATGTATGTGGAAGGGCAACCTGATCAACATCATCGATACACCGGGCCACGTTGACTTCACAGTTGAAGTAGAACGTTCACTCCGTGTTCTCGACGGTGCAGTTGCTGTATTCGACGGTGTTGCTGGTGTTGAACCACAATCTGAAACAGTATGGCGCCAAGCAGATCGTTACTCAGTTCCACGTATCTGTTTCGTAAACAAGCTTGACCGTACAGGTGCTTCATTCGACAAGTGCGTAGGCATGATCAAGGATCGCCTTAACGCGGTTGCTCTCGTTCTTCAGCTTCCAATCGGAAACGAATCAGATTTCATCGGTGTAGTTGACCTCATCGCAATGAAGGCGCTTGTATGGCGCGGCGAAACTAAAAAGGGCGAAGACTACGTAGTCGAAGAGATTCCAGCTGACATGGCTGATAAGTGCAAGGAAGCTCGTGCAGCAATGCTCGAAACTCTTGCTGAGAACGATGATGCAATCATGGAGAAGTTCCTCGAAGGTGCAGAACTTTCAGAGGACGAAATCATTGCTGGTATCCGTCGCGCAACAATCTCTGCAAAGCTTTCACCAGTTCTTACAGGTTCTGCCTTTAAGAACAAGGGTGTTCAGCCAATGCTTGATGCTGTAAACCGTTACCTTCCATCACCACTCGATATCGATGCAATCGTCGGTACAGATATGAACGATTCAGAAGTTGAAATGAAGCGCCTTCCAAAGAACGAAGAGCCATTCTCAGCACTCGCGTTCAAGATCATGACTGATCCACACCTTGGAAAGCTCACATTTATCCGTGTTTACTCAGGCGTTCTTGAGACAGGATCAACAATCCTTAACTCAACAAAGAACCGCAAAGAGCGCATCGGAAAGATTTACCAGATGCACGCAAACAAGCGCGAAGAACGCGACAACGTTGGTGCGGGCATGATCGTTGCTGTTATGGGTCTTAAGGACACAACAACAGGCGAAACACTTTGCGATCCTGCAAAGCCAGTAATTCTCGAGTCAATGGACTTCCCAGCACCAGTTATCTCTGTTGCTATCGAGCCAAAGACAAAGGGCGACCAGGAAAAGCTTGGCGTTGCAATTCAGCGTCTATCTGAAGAAGACCCAACATTCCACGTTGAAACTGATGAAGAAACAGGTCAGACAATCATCGCTGGTATGGGTGAACTTCACCTCGAAATCCTTGTCGACCGTATGCGTCGCGAATTTAAGGTTGAAGCTAACGTCGGTAAGCCACAGGTTGCATACCGCGAAACACTTCGTAAGCCAGTTGCACGCCACGACTACACACACAAGAAGCAGACAGGTGGTTCTGGTCAGTTCGCAAAGATTCAGATCGCTATCGAGCCACTTCCAACAGGTGAAGTTGAGGGCGGATACGAATTCGTAAACAAGATCACTGGTGGTCGCGTTCCACGCGAGTACATCCCATCAGTTGATGCAGGTTGTAAGGAAGCGATGACAGCAGGACCACTTGCTGGATATCCACTTACAGATGTACGAGTAACTCTTCTTGACGGCGCGTATCACGATGTTGACTCATCGGAACTCGCATTCAAGGTGGCTGGTATCGCAGCGTTTAAGGAAGCAGCAAAGCTTGCTGATCCTGCAATTCTCGAACCAGTGATGAAAGTCGAAGTTGTTACCCCTGAAGACTTCATGGGTGATGTCATCGGCGATCTCAACAGTCGTCGTGGCCAAATTCAGGCCATGGACGAGCGGTCAGGTGCCCGCGTTGTTAGGGCGCTAGTTCCGTTGTCAGAGATGTTCGGCTATGTCGGCGATCTCCGCTCCAGAACACAAGGTCGCGCGAGCTACAGCATGGAGTTCGACAGCTATGCCGAAGTTCCAGGCAACGTCGCAAAGGAAATCATTGCGAAAGTTCGCGGCGAATAACCCTAATAAGCACAAAACACAATCCCTAATAACTAAGCACTAGATAAACGAAAGAGGAACCAAAATGGCAAAAGCCAAGTTCGAGCGCACAAAGCCGCACGTTAACATCGGAACCATCGGCCACATTGACCACGGTAAGACAACACTTACTGCTGCGATCTCAAAGGTCTTGCACGACAAGTACCCTGATGTAAACCCATTCACACCTTTTGATCAGATCGATAAGGCGCCAGAAGAGCGCCAGCGCGGTATCACAATCTCTATCGCACACATCGAATACCAGACTGAAAAGCGTCACTACGCACACGTTGACTGCCCAGGCCACGCTGACTACATCAAGAACATGATCACTGGTGCTGCACAGATGGACGGAGCAATCCTCGTTGTTGCAGCTACAGACGGCCCAATGCCACAGACTAAGGAGCACGTTCTCCTTGCTCGTCAGGTAGGCGTTCCATCAATCGTTGTTGCACTTAACAAGTCAGACATGGTTGATGACGAAGAAATTCTTGAACTCGTTGAAATGGAAGTTCGTGAACTTCTTTCTAAGTACGAGTTCCCAGGCGATGACACTCCAATCGTTCGTATCTCAGCACTTAAGGCACTTGAGGGTGACCAGAAGTGGGCAGATAAGTTGATGGAGCTCATGGATGCAGTAGATGCATTCATCCCACAGCCAGCTCGCGAAATCGACAAGCCATTCCTTATGCCAGTTGAAGACGTTTTCACAATCACAGGTCGTGGAACAGTTATCACCGGTCGTATCGAGCGCGGCGTCGTAAAGGTCAACGAAGAAGTTGAAATCGTTGGTATCCGCACAGAGGCTCAGAAGACAACTGTTACAGGCGTCGAAATGTTCCGTAAGTTGCTCGACGAAGGTCAGGCTGGCGAGAACGTCGGACTTCTTCTTCGTGGACTTAAGCGTGAAGATGTAGAGCGTGGTCAGGTTGTTTGCAAGCCTGGCTCAATCACACCTCACACAGAGTTCGATGCATCTGCATACATCCTTTCAAAGGATGAAGGCGGTCGTCACACTCCATTCTTCAACAACTACCGTCCACAGTTCTACTTCCGTACAACTGACGTGACTGGCGTTGTAACTCTTCCAGAAGGCACCGAAATGGTTATGCCTGGCGATAACACTGAGATGGCAGTAACTCTCATCCAGCCAATCGCGATGGAAGAAGGACTCCGCTTCGCAATCCGCGAAGGTGGCCGCACAGTAGGTGCGGGTCGCGTTACAAAGATCAAGAAGTAACTCTTGTAAGAGTGGCGGTGGCCTAAAAACCACCGCCACTCAATACAAGGCAAATTCAATGATGAAAGTCATCTGAATATGAAGATTTAGTGCAGTAAAGCTTGAAAATTAAAAACAGAAGATTGAACTAACGAAAGTAAAGAGGAGAACGACATGGCGGGACAAAAGATCCGCATTCGACTCAAGGCGTATGACCACGAGGTAATTGACTCATCAGCGAAGAAGATCGTTGAGACAGTCGAGCGCACTGGTGCAACCGTCGCGGGTCCAGTGCCGCTACCAACAGAGAAGAACACCTATTGCGTGATTCGCTCTCCTCACAAATATAAGGACAGCCGCGAGCACTTCGAGATGCGCACACATAAGCGCCTCATCGACATCATCGACCCAACACCTAAGACTGTTGATTCATTGATGCGTCTCGACTTGCCAGCTGGCGTCGACATCGAGATTAAGCTCTAAGGAAAGGACGAAAACCATGGCATATACAGTTGTAACTCAGTCTTACGGTTCGTCCATCAAGGGCGTTCTCGGTAAGAAGCTTGGCATGACCCAAGTATTCGACTCTAATAACAAGATGATTCCTGTAACAGTAGTTTCAGTTGATTCATGCGTTGTTACATCGATTCGCACACCTGAGAAGGATGGCTACTCAGCTGTTCAGCTCGGCTTCGGCGCAATCGATCCAAAGAAGATTTCAAAGCCACTCGCTGGTCAGTATGCAAAGTCAGGCGTCACTCCTCGTCGCTCAATTGCAGAACTCCGCACATTGTCAGCTGCTGATTACACAGTTGGACAAGAGATTGGCGCATCAACATTTGCTGTCGGCGATATCGTCGATGCAACCGGAACATCAACCGGTAAGGGAACTGCTGGCGTTATGAAGCGCCACGGCTTCGGTGGTCTTGGTTCTTCACACGGTGTAGATCGTAAGCACCGTATGCCAGGTTCAATCGGCGCATGTTCAACACCAGGTCGCGTTTTCAAGGGAATGCGCATGATGGGTCGTATGGGTAACGAGAAGGTCACTACACAGAACCTCACAGTTCAGGGTGTTGATCTCGAGCGCAACCTACTTCTTATCAAGGGTGCTGTTCCAGGTACCGATGGTGGTCTCGTCTTTATCCGCTCAGCTGCCAAGAAGGCAATTGTTGAAACTGTAAAGGCTGGTATGTAACCATGGCGCTTACACTCGAAGTTAAGAACGCAGAAGGAAAGAAAGTTGGCTCAGTTGATTTGCCAGCAGAAATCTTTGATGCGCAGACAAACATTCCTTTAATTCACCAAGTCGTAACAGCTCAACTTGCAGCTGCGCGTCAAGGTACACAGAAGGCAAAGAACCGTGGAGAAACTTCAGGTTCAGGTAAGAAGCCTTTCAAGCAGAAGGGAACAGGTCGTGCTCGTCAGGGTTCTGTCCGTGCTCCTCTTCAGCGCGGCGGCGGTGCTGCACACGCAGTTCGTCCACGTTCATATTTCCAGCGCACACCAAAGAAGATGATCGCAGCAGCACTTCGCGGCGTTCTCTCTGACCGTCAGCGCAACGAGCGTATTCACGTTCTTGACTCTGTAACAGCAGCTCCTTCAACAAAGGCAGCTCTCGCAGCAGTTCGTCAGTTCTCAACACGCAAAAACCTTTTGGTTGTTGTCTCACGTAACGAGGACGCTGCATGGCGTTCACTTCGTAACGCTGATGACCTCCACCTTCTAGTACCAGATCAGCTCAATGCATATGACATCTTGAAGTCAGATGATGTTGTCTTCTCAGAAGCAGCAATCAAGGATTTCTTGAAGTTTAAGGCAACTGGCAAGTCTGTTAAGTCAGTAGCACGCGAGAGTGAGGTATCTGCATAATGAAGGATCATCGCGACGTTTTGCTAGCACCAGTTGTCTCTGAAAAGAGCTACGGGTTGCTAGATGAAAACAAGTACACATTCCTGGTTGCACCAGATGCTAATAAGACAGAGATCAAGATCGCTGTTGAAAAGGTATTCGGCGTAAAGGTCATTAGCGTCAACACAATGAACCGCCAAGGAAAGAATAAGCGCACACGTTTTGGTGATGGAAAGCGCAAAGACACTAAGCGAGCAATCGTTCATGTGGCCGCTGGCGACCGTATCGACATCTTCGGAGGCCCTGTCTCGTAATTGAGATAGGACCTTAAAGAGAGGAAACCTCATGGCACTTCGCAAACTTAAGCCGACTACACCAGGTCAGCGTGGAGCAACTGTTCCAGATTTCGCAGAAATCACTCGCTCAACACCTGAAAAGTCACTTATCCGTCCGATCCACTCAAAGGGTGGTCGTAACAATCAGGGTCGCATCACTGTTCGTCACCAAGGTGGCGGTCACAAGCGTGCTTACCGTCTTATCGATTTCACACGAAATGATAAGGATGGTATTCCAGCAAAGGTTGCGCACATTGAATACGATCCAAACCGCACAGCGCGTATCGCACTTCTTCACTATGCAGATGGAGAAAAGCGTTACATCATCGCTCCAAATAAGCTTGAGCAAGGTGCAACTATTGAAAACGGTCCAAAGGCCGATATCAAGCCAGGTAACAACTTGCCACTTCGCAACATCCCAGTAGGTACAACTGTTCACGCAATCGAACTTCGCCCAGGTGGCGGAGCGAAGATCGCTCGTTCAGCTGGCGCTTCAGTTCAGCTCGTTGCTAAAGATGGTCCATACGCACAACTTCGTATGCCATCTGGAGAAATCCGTAACGTAGATGTTCGTTGCCGCGCAACTGTTGGTGAAGTTGGAAACGCAGAACAAATCAACATTAACTACGGAAAGGCTGGTCGTAAGCGCTGGTTAGGCGTTCGTCCATCTGTTCGTGGTGTTGTTATGAACCCTGTCGACCACCCTCACGGTGGTGGTGAAGGTAAGACCTCTGGTGGACGTCACCCAGTGACACCTTGGGGTAAGCCTGAAGCACGTACTCGTAAGAAGAAGGCTTCAGATTCAATGATCGTCCGTCGTCGTAAGTCGAACAAGAAGCGCTAAGGAGCCCTCATGCCACGTAGTCTCAAGAAGGGCCCATTCATTGATGGGCATCTCACCAAAAAGGTGGATGCGCAAAATGAAGCCAATACAAAGAATGTCATTAAGACATGGTCTCGACGCTCGATGATCTCGCCTTCAATGATTGGACACACAATTGCGGTACACGACGGTCGCAAGCATGTCCCTGTATTTATTACCGACGCAATGATCGGTCACAAGCTTGGTGAGTTCGCACCAACACGAACATTCCGCGGACACGTTAAAGATGATCGGAGAGCATCACGTGGCTAATACACAAGACGCACTCGTAGCTCGCGCAGTATTGCGCGACATTCGCCACACACCACAGAAGGCTCGTCGCGTTGTCGACTTGGTTCGTGGAATGCGTGCGGATGAAGCACTTAACGTTCTCAAGTTTGCACCACAGGCTGCAGGAACAGACGTGTACACACTTCTTAACTCTGCAATCGCAAATGCGAAGCAGCAGAACCCAGCAATCCGTGATGCTTCAGAGCTCTGGGTTGTAGAAGCACTCGTTGACGAGGGACGCACAATGAAGCGTTTCCGCCCACGTGCACAGGGTCGCGGTTTCCGTATCCTCAAGCGCTCAAGCCACATCTCAGTAGCTGTCAGCGATACAAAGGCGACTTCGAAGTCAATCTCTCGCACATCAAACCGTGCGCAGACACGCAATCCAAAGCGTTCTGAAAAGTCACCACTCAATACACAAGCAGCGAAGGGAGCGTCCAACTAATGGGTCAAAAAGTAAACCCACACGGCTTCCGCCTCGGCATCACAACTGAATTTAAGTCACGTTGGTATGCAGATAAGTTGTACAAGGATTACGTCAAGGAAGATGTCGAAATCCGCCGACTTATGCAGAAGGGCATGGAGCGCGCAGGCGTTTCACGCATCGAAATCGAGCGCACACGTGATCGTGTACGTATCGACCTTCACACTGCTCGTCCAGGAATCGTTATTGGTCGCCGCGGACAAGAAGCTGACGTTCTTCGTCAGAAGCTTGAGAAGCTCACCGGCAAGCAGGTTCAGCTCAACATTCTCGAAGTTAAGAATCCAGAAATTGATGCACAGCTTGTTGCACAAGGAATCGCCGAGCAGCTTGCTGCACGTGTTTCATTCCGTCGTGCAATGAAGAAGTCAATGCAGTCAGCGATGAAGGCAGGAGCGCAGGGCATTCGTGTTCAGTGCGGTGGTCGTCTCGGTGGTGCAGAAATGTCACGTTCTGAGTTCTACCGTGAAGGACGCGTTCCACTACACACACTTCGCGCTGATATTGATTACGGTTTCTACGAAGCTGCAACAACATTCGGTCGCTTGGGTGTAAAGGTTTGGATCTACAAGGGTGAAGTTATTGGTTCACGTGCAGAGCGTGCTGAAAAGGCACTTGCTGAAGCACGCGCACCAAAGCCAGAACGCCGCGGACCACGTACACCACGTGCTCCACGCGCAGAGGTCACAACTTCACAAGCAGCTCCAACTGAAGCAGCAACACCAGCTACAGAAGGAGGCGCTGAATAATGTTGATCCCTCGCAAGGTTAAGCACCGTAAGCAGCACCACCCATCACGCTCAGGCGCATCAAAGGGTGGAACACAGGTTGCATTTGGAGACTTCGGTATCCAGGCACTTGCTCCTGCATATGTCACTAACCGTCAGATCGAAGCAGCGCGTATCGCGATGACTCGTTACATCAAGCGTGGTGGAAAGGTTTGGATCAACATTTATCCAGATCGTCCACTTACAAAGAAGCCAGCTGAAACTCGTATGGGTTCCGGTAAGGGTTCTCCAGAATGGTGGATCGCAAACGTGAAGCCAGGTCGCATTATGTTTGAAATTTCAGGCGTAACAGAGGCAGTAGCTACTGAAGCTATGCGCCTTGCGATTCACAAGCTCCCAATGAAGTGCCGCGTTGTAAAGCGTGAGGAGGCATAACCATGGCGATTACTAATGAAGAACTTCGTCAGCTAACTGCTGAAGAGTTAACTGCAAAGCTTCGTGAAGGTAAGGAAGAACTCTTCAACCTTCGCTTCCAGGCTGCAACAGGTCAGCTCGAATCACATGGTCGTCTCGGTGCAGTTCGCAAAGAGATTGCTCGTATTTACACAATTATTCGTGAACGCGAATTAGGAATTGGAGGCGCTGCGTAATGGCTACTAATACCGAAGATCGCGGATCTCGTAAGACTCGTGAAGGCATTGTTGTCTCAGACAAGATGGATAAGACCATCACCGTTGAGGTATCAAATCGTGTTGCACACGGTATGTACTCAAAGGTCATGAGCCGCACACACAAGCTCAAGGCACATGATGAGACAAACTCAGCAGGCACTGGTGACCGCGTATTGATCATGGAAACACGACCAATCTCAGCATCAAAGCGCTGGCGTTTAGTTCAAATCATCGAGAAAGCTAAGTAAGGGGCGAATAAAGAATGATTCAACAAGAATCCCGCCTACGCGTTGCGGATAACACAGGAGCTAAAGAGCTTCTCTGTATCCGTGTACTCGGAGGATCAAAGCGCCGTTACGCAGGCATCGGTGACATCATCGTCTGTTCAGTCAAGGATGCAATTCCTGGCGGACAGGTTAAGAAGGGTGAAGTCGTAAAGGCTGTCATCGTTCGTACAGTTAAAGAACGTCGTCGTCCAGACGGTTCTTACATCAAGTTTGACGAGAACGCAGCTGTCATCCTCAAGGCTGACGGCGAACCACGCGGAACTCGTATCTTCGGACCAGTTGCTCGCGAACTCCGCGACAAGAAGTTCATGAAGATCATTTCACTCGCTCCGGAGGTGCTCTAACCATGGCGAAGATTAAGAAGAATGACGAAGTCTTGGTTATCGCTGGCAAGAACAAGGGCGTAACCGGCAAGGTCCTTCATGTAGATGGAGACCGCGTAACTGTTGAAGGCGTAAACCGCATTCAGCGCCACACAAAGGAATCAACAACCGAACGTGGCGTCAAGGTCGGCGGAATCATCACACAGGAAGCATCAATCCATATTTCAAACGTCATGATCGTTGATGGAGATGGCAAGGCAACACGTCTTGGCGTTCGCACAACTGAAGACGGTTCAAATGTTCGTATCTCACGTCGCACAGGAAAGGACATCTAATGAGCACAACTACAGATGTTCGTCTCAAGGCTCGCTACAAGAGCGAAATCCAATCTGCGCTTAAGAGCGAATTCGGATATTCAAATCCAATGCAGATTCCTACACTCGTAAAGATTGTTGTCAATATGGGTGTTGGCGAAGCTGCTCGTGATTCAAAGTTGATCGAAGGTGCAATCAAGGACCTCGCAATCATCACCGGTCAGAAGCCACAGGTCACCAAGTCACGCAAGTCAATCGCGCAGTTCAAGCTTCGCGAAGGCATGCCAATTGGTGCACACGTAACGCTTCGCGGAGATCGTATGTGGGAATTCGCAGATCGTCTTCTCTCAATCTCTCTTCCACGTATCCGTGACTTCCGCGGCTTGTCACCAAAGCAATTTGATGGAAAGGGCAACTACACCTTCGGTCTTACCGAGCAGGTTGTATTCCCAGAAATCGAACAAGACAAGATCGACCGCACACGCGGTATGGATATCACGATCGTAACTACAGCTAAGAACGACGCTGAAGGTCGCGCACTACTTAAGGCGCTCGGCTTTCCTTTCAAGGAGGCATAAGAATGGCTAAAACATCACTCAAGGTTAAAGCTGCTCGCAAGCCAAAGTTCAAGGTTCGCGGTTACACACGTTGCCAGCGTTGCGGTCGTCCGCACTCTGTCTACCAAAAGTTTGGAATTTGTCGCATCTGCTTCCGTGAAATGGCGCACCGCGGCGAACTTCCAGGCATCAGCAAGGCATCTTGGTAATAACTACAAACGAATAAAGTCCTGACAAATTGTCAGGAAACTAATTTGAGAAAGGCCACAGGCCACGTATGACAATGACAGATCCAATCGCAGACATGCTTTCACGTCTGCGCAATGCGAACTCTGCCTACCATGATTCGGTTTCAATGCCGTCATCATCGGTCAAGGTACGAATTGCAGAAATCCTCAAGCAAGAGGGTTTCATTGCAGATCACCGCGTTGAAGCAGCATCAACAGGAGTGGGAAAGAATCTCGTTCTTGATCTTAAGTTCGGTGCAAACCGTGAGCGCTCAATCGCAGGCCTTCGCCGCGTGAGCAAGCCAGGACTTCGCGTTTACGCAAAGTCAACTGCGCTTCCTAAGGTTCTCGGCGGACTCGGAGTTGCAATCATTTCAACTTCATCAGGTCTCTTGACTGATAAGCAGGCAAATAAGAAGGGTGTAGGCGGAGAAGTTCTCGCTTACGTATGGTAACCATCTAATGTCACGTATCGGTCGTATGCCTATCGCCGTTCCAAGCGGTGTAGAAATTTCAATCACAGGTCAGAACGTTGCAGTGAAGGGACCTAAGGGTTCACTCGCACTTGCAGTTCCAGCACCTATCCAGGTTTCACAAGCAGATGGTGTTATCACCGTTGCTCGTCCAAATGAAGAGCGCGTAACACGTTCACTTCACGGCCTATCTCGCACACTCGTTGCGAACATGGTCGAAGGTGTAACTAACGGTTACTCACTCACAATCAACATCGTTGGTGTTGGTTACCGTGTTGCTGAAAAGGGCAAGGATCTTGAATTCCAGCTCGGCTACAGCCACCCAATTACATTCCCAGCTCCAGAAGGAATCACCTACAAGGTTGAATCACCAACTAAGTTGATTATCAGCGGAATCGATAAGCAGCTCGTTGGAGAAACCGCAGCGAAGGTAAAGAAGCTTCGCAAGGCAGATCCTTACAAGGGCAAGGGCTTGCGTCTTGAAGGCGAAGTTATTCGTCGCAAGGCAGGAAAGGCAGGTAAGAAGTAATGGCAATCGGAGTTAAGGTCCGCAAGGGCTCAGCGCAGAACGCGCGTGCTCGTCGTGCTTTCCGTCTTCGTAAGAAGATCTCAGGCACACCATCACGTCCACGCCTCGTCGTTTCACGTTCATCACGCCACCTGTTCGTTCAGGTTATTGATGACACAACAAGCCAGACAATTGCTTACGCATCAACAATGGAAGCAGATCTTCGCAAGGCATCTGGCGATAAGACAGATAAGTCCAAGAAGGTCGGAGCACTCATTGCTGAACGCGCTAAGAAAGCTGGAATTTCTACAGTTGTCTTTGACCGCGCAGGTAACAAGTACCACGGTCGTATCGCAGCAGTTGCAGATTCTGCACGAGAGAACGGATTGGAGTTCTAATGGCTGTTAATCCAACTAACGATGCAGCGCCAGCAACAACTGGCGCACCTGCAAACAAAGGTCGTGGCGAACGCCGCGAACGTCGTGATGATCGCGAGAAGGAGAAGTCTCCATACACCGAGCGCGTGGTTTTCATTAACCGTGTGTCTAAGGTTGTTAAGGGTGGACGTCGCTTCTCATTCACAGCACTCGTTGTTGTGGGCGATGAAAACGGCACAGTAGGAATTGGTTACGGAAAGTCCAAGGAAGTTCCACAAGCAATTGCTAAGGCTGTCGAAGAAGCTAAGAAGTCATTCTTCACAGTCCCACGCGTTCAGGGAACTATTCCTCACCCAGTTCAGGGTGAAACAGCAGCGGGCGTAGTTCTTCTTCGCCCAGCAAGTCCAGGTACCGGAGTTATCGCTGGTGGTCCTGTTCGTGCCGTACTTGAGTGCGCTGGTGTTAAGGATGTTCTTACTAAGTCTCTCGGTTCTTCAAATGCAATCAACATGGTTCATGCAACCGTTGCTGCACTGAAGATGCTCGAGTCACCTGCACAGATTGCAACTCGTCGCGGTCGTCCGCTCGAAGATGTAGCTCCTGCAGCAATTATCCGCGCTTCACAGATGACAGTTGGTGCCTAATGCCACGTTTGAAAATCACTCAGGTTAAGTCAACCGTTGGCAACAAGCCAGAGATTCGTAACACTGTTCGTTCACTCGGACTCAAGCGAATCAACGATGTTGTCGTTAAAGAAGACCGTCCAGAAATTCGTGGCATGGCAGTAGCTGCTCGCCACTTGATCAAGGTAGAGGAGGTCGAATAAAGATGACACTAAAACTTCATCATCTTCGTCCAGCTCCAGGTGCTAAGAAAGCTAAGACTCGTAAGGGTCGCGGTGAAGCATCAAAGGGTAAGACCGCAGGTCGCGGTGGCAAAGGTACTCACGCTCGTAACACGGTTCGTCCAGGTTTCGAAGGTGGTCAGCTTCCACTCGTAATGCGTCTGCCAAAGCTTCGTGGTTTTAAGAACCCAGCTCGCATTGAATACCAGGCAGTGAATGTCTCAACAATCAACGCACTCTTCCCAAAGGGTGGCGATGTAACTGTTGCTGATCTCATTGCAAAGGGTGCAGTTCGCGATTCATTGCCTGTAAAGGTTCTTGGAAATGGCGATATTGCAGTCAAGGTTTCAGTTACAGCACATGCATTCTCAGCATCAGCGGTCGAAAAGATCTCTGCAGCTGGCGGATCAACAGCAACACTGTAATAACTACTAGTCGTGATTTGTTAGAGGGAGAAGATTGATGCTTTCAGCATTTGGAATGGCCTTTAAGACGCCTGAACTTCGTAAGAAAATCTTCTTCACTCTCTCAATCATGGCTCTCTTCCGTTTCGGCTCTGTCGTACCTACACCTGGCGTTTCATATACAAACGTCAAGCAATGTATCGATCAGGCGCAGACCGGGGGACTCTTTGGTCTCATCAACCTCTTCTCAGGTGGAGCACTTCTTCAGCTCTCAGTTTTCGCACTTGGCATCATGCCTTACATCACCGCTTCAATCATTATTCAGCTTCTTACCGTTGTAATCCCACGCTTTGAAGCTTTGAAGCAAGAAGGCCAGTCAGGTACCGCAACACTTACTCAGTACACACGTTACTTAACAATCGGTCTTGCAATCTTGCAGTCAACTGGTTTGGTTGCAGTTGCACGTACACCAGGTCGTTTGATCTCAGGTTGTTCACTTCCAATCATTCCTGATGCTTCATGGCAGCGAATTCTTACAATGATCGTTGTAATGACAGCTGGAACATCTGTAATCATGTGGCTCGGTGAGCTCATTACAGATCGCGGCGTCGGTAACGGTATGTCGATCTTGATCTTCACATCTATCGCAGCAGGTTTCCCAAGCCAGCTCTGGTCAATCAAGCTTCAAAAGGGCTTGTTCGCATTCCTCTTTGTCTGCGCAGTCGGAGTCTTGGTTGTTGCAGCAGTTGTATTCGTTGAGCAGGCACAGCGTCGAATTCCTGTGCAGTACGCAAAGCGCATGGTGGGACGTCAGGCTTACGGCGGAACATCTACATATATTCCAATTAAGGTTAACCAGGCTGGTGTTATCCCGGTTATCTTCGCATCATCACTTTTGTATATCCCTTCACTTCTCGTGAACTTCACCAATAGCCAAGCTGGTTGGGCTGTTTGGATCTCACGTAACTTGGTGAGCGGTGATCACCCAATTTATATGGCTGCTTATGCAACCCTCATTATTTTCTTCACCTACTTCTACGTTGCAATTACATTTAACCCAGATGAGGTTGCAGACAATATGAAGAAGTACGGCGGATTTATTCCAGGCATCCGTGCGGGACGACCAACATCTGAATACCTTCAGTATGTGCTCTCACGCATTACAGCGCCTGGTTCTCTCTACCTCGCACTTGTTGCGATTATTCCGATCCTTGCTCTTATCGTCTTCGGTGCATCACAGAACTTCCCATTCGGTGGAACTGCGATCCTCATCGTTGTCGGTGTTGGTCTCGATACTGCAAAGCAGATCGAAAGCCAGTTGCAGCAGCGTTCATATGAAGGTTTCTTGAAGTAATGCGTTTAGTCCTGGTAGGTCCACCAGGTGCTGGTAAGGGAACACAAGCTCAGTTTCTAGCCGCGCACTATTCAATTCCGCATATTTCTACGGGCGATATCTTCCGCGCAAACCTCAAAGCCAGCACGCCTCTTGGTCTGCAGGCAAAGGGTTATATGGATGCAGGTCAGTTAGTTCCTGACGAAGTCACCAATGAGATGGTTAAAGATCGCCTGACTCACGATGACACAGCAAATGGTTTTCTCCTCGATGGATTCCCACGTAACACTGTGCAGGCAGAAGTTCTCCGCGCATTTCTAGCAGAAAAGCGCACACCACTAGATGCAGTTCTTGAACTCGCAATCGAGAACGAGATCATCATCAAGCGCCTTTCATCACGTCTTACCTGCAAGAACTGTGGCGCACCTGCTTCACCTGAAGCAACTGCCTGCCCATCTTGCGGTGGCGAGCTCTACCAGCGCGAAGATGACAAGGAAGAAGTCATCGCAAAGCGCCTTGCTGTCTATGAAGAACAGACTGCGCCAATCGTGCACTTCTACCGCACCGAAGGTTTGCTCATCACAATTTCAGCAGATGGTGAAGTTTCTGAAATTACAGATCGTGCAATTACAGCGCTAAGCCGCGTTCACGGCTAACTTTTACTATGGCAATTCAGATAAAGGACCTTGATCAAATCAAGGTTATGCGCCGCGCTGGTTTAGTTGTCGCAGAGATTCATCAACTTATTCGCGAAGCAATTAAGCCAGGAATGACCACTAGCGCACTGGATGCAATTTCTGCAGCCCACATCAAGCGCAGCGGAGCAACATCAAACTTCTTCAACTATCACGGCTTCCCAGCGACAATCTGCGTATCCATTAACGATGAAATCGTCCATGGAATTCCAGGGCCAAAGATCATCAACGAAGGCGATGTCGTCTCAATCGATTGCGGCGCAATCGTCGATGGTTGGCATGGAGATGCAGCCTTCTCAGTTGGAATTGGAAAAGTCGATCCTGAAGATCAGAAGTTGATGGACACCTGCGAAGAATCGATGTGGGTCGGAATAGCAGCTGGCAAGAACGGTGTAAAGCTTTCAGATATTGGTTATGCCATCGAGCAGTACATCAATTCGCAAGGTAAGTACGGAATTTTGCAAGAGTACGGCGGACATGGCATCGGAACAGAGATGCATCAAGAGCCACACGTTCTCAACTTTGGCAAAGCTGGCAATGGACCTGAAATCATTCCTGGAATGGCACTCGCCATTGAACCGATGATTACTCGTGGAACACATAAGACCAAGGTGCTCAGTGATGAGTGGACAGTTATTTCCAACGATAAATCTCGTGGGGCTCACTTCGAACACACCTATGTCATCTGCCCAGACGGCAAGCCATTTGTCCTCACAGCCCTCGATGGGGGCCGGGCTGAACTAGCTCGCTTCGGGGTCGAAATCTCCGATCTTTTGGCCTAATTTCCTGCGTGTTGAAGGGGCTCAATAGGTCAGTTTTGGCCGATTTCCCTTATAAGGGGGGCCTCCCATAGAATCGCCCTTCGTTCAATTCAAAAAAGAGAAGAAGGTATTGATCCTTGGCAAGTAAAGATGGTGCGATCGAAATCGAAGGCACTGTTGCTGAGGCGTTACCTAACGCAATGTTTCGTGTTGAACTAACAAATGGACACAAGGTCTTGGCACATATCAGCGGAAAGATGCGAAAGAACTACATTCGTATTTTGCCTGCTGACCGTGTGATCGTAGAACTCAGTCCATACGACCTTACAAAGGGTCGAATTATTTACCGTTACAAGTAATTAATTCGCCACTAACAAAAGGAAATTCGCGTGAAGGTTAATCCAAGCGTGAAGAAGATTTGCGACAAGTGCAAAGTCATTCGTCGCAAAGGTCGCGTAATGGTGATCTGCGAAAATCTTCGTCACAAGCAGCGTCAGGGCTAATACCCAGACAATAAGTACGCGTGATGCGACTTAACTAGAAATAGTTAAGACCCCCGGACCGGTAGGCCAGGGCTCGATAAATATGTCGAGGAGCATTGCGGAGGACCTCCGGATACAGAATGGTTGAATAAATGGCACGTCTAGTCGGTGTCGATCTTCCACGCGAAAAGCGTGTAGAGATTGCACTCACCTATATTTTCGGAATGGGTCTAACCCGTTCCCACGAAACGCTCAAGGCAACTGGGATTTCTCCAGATACCCGCGTTAAAGATTTGCAAGAATCAGAACTTGCTCAGCTTCGTGAATACATCGAAGCTAACTACAAAATCGAAGGTGATCTCCGCCGCGAAATCGCAGGCGATATCCGTCGTAAAGTCGAAATCCAGAGCTACCAAGGTATTCGTCACCGCAAGGGACTTCCTGTACGTGGTCAGCGCACACATACAAACGCTCGTACTCGTAAGGGTCCACGTAAGGCAATTGCCGGTAAGAAGAAGGTGACTAAGTAATGGCCGCTCCTAAATCAAAGTCCGCTGCCGCAACAAAGGGCAAGGTAAAGCTTCGTAAGAAAGAGAAGAAGAACGTTGCAGTTGGTAAGGCTTTCATCAAGTCAACCTTCAACAACACAATCATCTCTATTACAGATCCAACCGGCGCTGTTATCTCTTGGGCATCATCTGGCCAAGTAGGTTTCAAGGGCTCACGTAAGTCGACTCCATTCGCAGCACAGCTTGCAGCAGAAGCAGCAGCTCGTCGCGCACAGGAGCACGGCCTTAAGAAAGTAGATGTATTCGTAAAGGGACCTGGTTCCGGACGCGAAACTGCAATCCGTTCATTGCAAGCAGCAGGCCTAGAAGTTGGAGCTATCTCAGATACAACTCCAGCTCCACACAATGGCTGCCGCCCACCGAAACCTCGTCGAGTTTAAGGAAGGAAGAGAATAAATGGCTCGTTATACCGGAGCAGACTGCAAGCGTTGCCGTCGCGAAAAAGTAAAGCTCTTCCTCAAGGGCTCAAAGTGCGATGGACCAAAGTGTCCGATCGAATCACGTCCTTATCCACCAGGACAGCACGGCCGTGGCCGTTCAAAGGAATCTGAATACCTATTGCAGATGCGTGAAAAGCAGAAGTGCGCACGTATCTACGGTGTTCTCGAGAAGCAGTTCCGTGGTTACTACGAAGAGGCAAACCGCAAGCAGGGCAAGACTGGTGAAAACCTTCTCGTCATCCTTGAGACACGTCTCGACAACGTTGTATTCCGCGCAGGCTTTGCAAAGTCACGTGACATGGCACGCCAGTTGGTTCGCCACGGTCACTTCGTTGTAAATGGTAAGAAGGTAAATATTCCTTCATTCCGTGTCTCTCCAATGGACATCATCGATGTTCTTCCAAAGTCACACGACCTCACACCATTTATCGTCGCAAGCGCAGAGTTCGGTGAGAAGTCTGTTCCAGCGTGGATGGAAGTTGTTGCATCACAGATGCGCATCATCATTCACGGCGTACCTGCTCGATCAGTGATCGATACACAGGTTCAAGAACAGCTCATTGTTGAGCTCTACAGCAAGTAATTTTTCTAACCCCTAGAGGAAATCAAATAGTGGATTTCCGCGAGAAGAAAGAGGAGCAACAGTGCTAATTGCACAACGCCCAACGCTTAGCGAAGAAGTAATTTCCGAGAACCGCTCACGTTTCATCATTGAACCGCTTGAGCCAGGTTTCGGCTACACACTCGGCAACTCAATGCGCCGTACCTTGCTTTCATCTATTCCAGGTGCAGCAGTTACAAGCATTCGCGTTGCCGGAGCTCTCCACGAGTTCACAACACTTGAAGGTGTAAAGGAAGACCTCACAGATATCGTCTTGAATATTAAGAACCTTGTTCTTTCAAGCGATAACGATGAGCCTTCAGTTATCTACATCCGCAAGTCAGGTGCAGGCGCTGTTACAGGTGCTGACATTGCTGTTCCAAGTGGCGTAGAAGTTCACAACCCTGAACTCCACATCGCAACACTTAACGGCAAGGCAAACCTCGAAATCGAACTTACTGTCGAGCGCGGTCGTGGCTACGTCACAGCTGTACAGAACAAGCAAGCTGGAGCAGAGATTGGTCGCATTCCTGTTGACTCAATCTATTCACCAGTTTTGAAGGTTACATACAAGGTAGAAGCAACTCGCGTTGAACAGCGCACAGACTTCGATCGTCTTGTTGTTGATGTCGAAACAAAGCCATCAATGAAGCCACGCGATGCTGTTGCATCAGCTGGTAAGACACTTGTTGAACTCTTCGGTCTTGCACGCGAACTCAATCTTGATGCTGAAGGTATCGAGATGGGGCCATCTGTTATGGATGCTGCTCTTGCTGCTGATCTTGCTCTTCCAATCGAAGATCTCGATCTCACAGTTCGTTCATACAACTGCTTGAAGCGCGAAGGCATTCACACAGTTGGAGAGCTCGTCAACCGTTCAGAGGCTGACCTACTCGACATCCGTAACTTTGGATCAAAGTCAATCGACGAGATCAAGGCGAAGCTTGTATCAATGGGAATGTCTCTCAAGGACAGCCCAGCAGGTTTCGATCCATCACAACACCAGAACTACAACGTGTCAGATGAAGACTTCGCTGACGCAGATCAGGCATAAGGGAGAAGACAATGCCAAAGCCAACTAAAGGCCCACGTTTGGGTTCAGGCCCATCACACGAGCGCTTGATTCTTCGTACTCTTGCTGAGCAATTGTTCGAGCACGGAAAGATCACAACTACAGAAGCAAAGGCGAAGCGTCTTCGTCCACTTGCTGAAAAGTTGATCACCTTCGGTAAGAAGGGCGACCTACCTGCTCGTCGTGAAGTAATGGCGCGTATCGCTAACAAGAGCGTTGTACACCAGCTCTTCACAGTGATTGCACCTACATTCGCTAACCGCGAAGGTGGATACACACGTATTACAAAGATCGGTCCACGTAAGGGCGACAACGCTCCTATGGCAGTGATCGAACTCGTAACAGATAAGTAAAACTAAGTAACTCTTACGATGGCGCAGCCCACTCTCTTTCCTGAGAGTGGGTTTCGTCGTTTAAGGATCGATATCGCCTACGACGGCACCAACTTCTTTGGCTGGGGCGCACAACCTGACCGTCGCACAATTCAGGATCTTGTTGAAGAGGCAATTTCACGTATCTCGCGAACAGATACCAACTCAATTGTGGCCGGACGAACCGATGCAGGCGTTCACGCAACTGGGCAGGTAATCCACGTTGATCTGCCTGATGCGATGTTTGCCGGAGATCTCAACTACATAGATTTCAGATACAAACTCAACCGCATCCTCGATGAAGATGTTCGCATCATGAATATCACCGATGCCCCCGAAGGATTCCACGCACGTTTTTCCGCCCTACGCCGATACTACGTTTACAAGATCATCGACAACAACGATGTGATTCCACCGCTTTCTCGATATGACGTTGCATCTTGGTATCGCCCACTCGACGTTAATCGAATGAATGAAGCGAGCAAGCTCGTTATCGGCCACCATGACTTTGCTGCCTTCTGTAAGTTCCGCCAAGGTGGAACAACTATTCGCTCTCTCGAAAAGTATGAGTGGAAGCGCACTGAAGATGGTTTGCTCGTTGCAGATGTTGTCGCCGATGCCTTCTGTTATTCCATGGTTCGAAACCTTGTGGGCGCAGTTGTCTGCGTTGCCGATGGTCGCAAAGATCCAAGTTGGATGGCTGAACTACTGGCCAATAAAGAGCGAGTGTCGGACTCACTTGTCTTTCCTGCGCGCGGCTTAAGCCTCTATCGCGTGGATTACCCAACTAATGATCAACTTCTTGAACGCGCAAAGGTCACCATCGGCAAGAGAGATGGCAGCGACTAGTGGGACATATTGATGTTTCAGCTGTTGAATATTCGCTATCTGATGGACGCGTCTTACTGAACGATGTCTCATTCCGCGTAGGCGATGGCGCAAAAGTTGCGCTGATTGGTCCCAACGGATCAGGAAAGACAACTCTTATTCGCATGATCTGCGGAGATATTTCACCGGATCAAGGAAGCGTTGCAATTACAGGCGGCCTCGGAGTTATGCGTCAGTTCATCGGTTCTGTGCGCGATGAAACAACGGTGCGCGAAATTCTTATCTCTGTGGCCCCGGCTCGTATTCGCGATGCTGCGGCAAAGATTATTGAGACCGAAAAGGTTATGAATGAAGATGGTTCTGAGAAGAGCCAGATGGCCTATGCCCAAGCAATTATCGATTGGGGCGATTGCGGTGGCTATGACTTCGAAGTCATCTGGGATAAATGCTGCACCGAAATGCTCGGTAAATCATTTGATGAAGTTGCCGAGCGCAAAGTGAATACTCTGTCTGGGGGAGAGCAGAAGAAGTTAGTTCTGCGCGCATTGCTTGAAGGTCCCGAAGAAGTGCTGCTTCTCGATGAGCCAGATAACTACCTTGATGTTCCATCAAAGCGATGGCTTGAAAAAGTAATTGGAGAGACGAAGAAATCGGTTCTTTTCGTCAGCCACGATCGTGAGCTTTTGCAGAACACAGCGACTCGAATTGTGGCGCTCGAACAAGGCGTCAATGGAAATACTGCTTGGGTTCATGGCGCAAAGTTTGATACTTGGCATGAAGCTCGCAAAGCTCGCAATGAAAGATTTGCCGAGTTACTACTTCGCTGGGAGCAAGAACATCAGCGTCTGATTGATTTGGTTCGCACCCTTCAGGTGCAAGCTGCAAGCTCTCCTGATATGGCAAATAAATATCATGCGATGCAGACACGTCTTCGTAAATTTGAAGAAGCTGGCGCGCCAGAAGCACCTCCTGTCGAGCAAGATGTAAAGGTCGGTTTGCGTGGAGGACGCACGGGTTTACGTGTGCTCACCTTTGAAAACGTGGCAATTGCAAACCTAACCGAACCATTTAACTTTGAAGTCTTCTTCGGTGATCGCATTGCAGTTCTCGGCAAGAACGGCACAGGTAAGTCGCACTTCTTCCGCATGATCTCTGGTGATGAAACGGTGAAGTACGCAGGCAACTTTAAAGTTGGTGCACGTGTTGAAATTGGTTACTTCGCACAGACACATTCGCACCCTGAGTTTGAAGGCAAGACTCTTCTTGAAATTCTCTGGGAGACCTATTCGTTGCAGCTTGGGCCAGCAAAGAGCGTGCTTCGTAAATATGAAATTGATAAGCAGGCAGAACAGAAGTTCACATCCCTTTCTGGGGGACAGCAAGCGCGCTTCCAGATCTTGCTGCTCGAACTTTCTGGTTCAACTCTGCTACTTCTTGATGAGCCAACAGATAACTTAGATTTAGCGAGCGCCGAATCTCTAGAGCACGCACTCGATCAATATGAAGGCACCGTCTTATCGGTAACCCACGACCGCTGGTTCACCCGTGGATTTAACAGATTCTTGGTCTTTGGGGCCGATGGCCAGGTCTACGAGAGCCCTGAGCCAGTCTTCGATTTCTAAGGATTTCTGAGCCCAGGTTCACGCGGGCTTTTGGGCCATTTTGACCCACCCCCCGCATGAAAGGTAAAGTTCCCCTCCTGCGCCAGCGAGGCGCTACACGTAAGTCCTAAGCTCAACTTAAAAGAAGAAGGTAATAAAGCATGCGTACATATAGCCCTAAGGCAGGAGACGTCGTCCGTAAGTGGCACGTCATCGATGCACAAGATGTTGTGCTCGGTCGTCTTGCAACTCACGCTGCAGTTCTTCTTCGCGGAAAGCACAAGGCAACATTCGCGCCACACATGGATATGGGTGACTTCGTCATCATCATCAACGCAGAGAAGATCGCACTCTCTGGCAACAAGGCGCTTACAAAGTTTGCACACCACCACTCAGGTTTCCCAGGCGGTCTTACATCGACTGTTTACGGCGAACTCATCGAGAAGCACCCAACACGTGCAGTAGAAAAGGCAATCAAGGGAATGCTTCCTAAGAACCGTCTTGGCGCACAGGTTGCATCAAAGCTCAAGGTTTACGCAGGTCCAGAGCATCCACATGCTGCACAGGCACCAACACCATATGTATTCACTCAAGTTTCACAGATCGCTAAGTAAGGGATAAAGAAGATATGTCAGATACAACTTTCAACGAGCTAGACGAGACAGAGACACCAACTTCTTACTCTTCTTCAACTCCTGCAGCTGCAACTAACCGCAAGGCAATCACAGCACCAGGTGCTGGTACAGGTCGCCGTAAGGAAGCAGTTGCTCGCGTTCGTCTCGTACCAGGTACAGGTCGTTGGGTTGTTAACGGCAAGACACTTGAAGCGTATTTCCCAAACAAGGTTCACCAGCAGCTCGTCTCTGAGCCATTCCGCACAGTAGGCGCTGAAAATACATACGATGTATTTGCACGCATCAACGGTGGTGGAGTTTCAGGTCAGGCTGGCGCACTTCGTCTCGGTGTTGCTCGTTCATTGAACGAGATTGATACAGAGGCAAACCGTCCAGCACTTAAGAAGGCTGGCTTCCTCAAGCGCGATGCACGCGTTATCGAACGTAAGAAGTACGGCCTTAAGAAGGCGCGTAAGCGTTCACAGTACTCAAAGCGTTAATTCTTTTTTATCTCGATATCCCGTTTGTTCCTGCAGTAAAGGAGTTGTTATGGCTCTCTTTGGAACAGACGGGATTCGTGCTTTAGCAAATAGCGAAACCCTCACAGCTGAAGTAGCTCTCGATGTCGCAGTAGCTGCAGCTCATATCCTCGTTGAATCATCATCGAATAAGGGCAAGCGCCCACGCGCAATCGTTGGTCAAGATTCACGCGCATCTGGTGAATTCCTGGAAGCAGCCGTTGCTGCAGGTCTTGCAAGTGCAGGTATCGATGTCTATCGCGTAGGTGTTCTACCGACTCCAGCCATTGCTTACCTCGTCGGAGAATCCGGTGCCGACCTTGGTGTCATGATCTCTGCTTCTCACAACCCAATGCCCGATAACGGAATTAAGTTGTTCTCACGCGGCGGCGGAAAGCTCGATGACGCAATTGAAGCAGCGATTGAAAAGCGTATGGGCGAGCCATGGACACGTCCCACTGGTCGCGGCGTTGGTCGCATTAATTTTGATGAGACAGCAAGTGATCGCTACCTCAACCACTTGCTCGCATCGGTTTCAACTCCTCTTAAGGGTTTAAAGATTGTTGTCGACTGTGCAAATGGCGCCTCATCTGTTGTCGGACCTCAAGCTTATGAAAAGGCCGGAGCAACCGTTATTGCAATTCATCACGCGCCAGATGGTTGGAATATCAACGAGAATTGCGGATCGACTCACCTCGAAGATTTACAGGCACGCGTTGTTGCCGAAGGCGCTGACTTTGGAATCGCACACGATGGCGATGCCGATCGCTGCCTGGCAGTAGATGCACAAGGCAACGTCATTGATGGCGATGCGATCATGACAATTCTGGGTCGCGGATTTAAAGAACGTGGAGCACTTAAGTCCAACACAATCGTTGGAACAGTGATGAGCAACCTTGGATTTATGCACGCGATGAAGGAATCGGGAATCGACGTTGTCACAACAGCAGTGGGTGATCGTTACGTTCTCGAGAAGATGCTGGAAGGCGATTTCTCATTGGGCGGCGAACAATCAGGCCACCTCATCATGCGCGAATTCGCAAATACCGGAGATGGAATCCTCACCGCTCTTCAATTAGCTCAAGAAGTAGTTCGCACCAAGAAGTCACTCGCCGAACTTGCGGCAACGATGAAGCGCTTCCCACAGGTTTTGATCAACGTTCCTAACGTTGCTAAAGAGAAGCTCAGCACTTCGAAGGCAATTGCGGATGCTGTTGCAAAGGCAGAATCCACATTGGGCGATGATGGCCGAGTATTACTTCGTGCCTCAGGTACCGAACCACTCATTAGAGTCATGGTCGAAGCCGCGAGTGATAACCTTGCACAAGAAATCGCAGCATCACTTGCTGCAGTAGTTAAGGCAGAACTGGGGAATTAATTCGTGTGCGGAATCGTGGGTTACACAGGACCACAATCTGCATTCACTCCCATCGTTGAAGGTCTGCGTCGCCTCGAATACCGCGGGTATGACTCAGCAGGTATTGCACTCGGAACCGGAACATCTCTCTTTGTAGAAAAGCGTGCAGGAAAGCTCGCCAACCTTGAAGGTGCACTTCCTGCCAATCTCCCAACTGTTCATTCAGGAATCGGCCACACTCGTTGGGCAACCCACGGTGGGCCAACAGATCGCAACGCGCATCCTCATTTAGATAACGAGGGCAAGCTCGCTGTCATTCACAACGGAATCATCGAAAATTACTCAGAACTCAAAGCAGAACTTGAAAAGCGCGGCCATAAGTTTGAATCTGAGACAGATACTGAATCTGTAGCGCACCTTCTATCTGAACTCCGCAAAGAACACGGTGGTGATCTCACAGCCGCAATGCGCGCTGCAGTTCGCCGCCTTCGCGGTTCTTTTACCCTTCTCGCAATCCATGCTGATGCACCCCAAACAATTGTGGGCGTTCGCCGTAATTCACCACTTGTTGCAGGCTTAGGTAAAGGCGAGAACTTCCTCGCATCCGATGTTGCAGCCTTTATCGATTACACCAAGCGAGCTGTCGAACTCGGCCAAGATGAAGTTGTCACAATTAGCCCTGAAGGCATCGCAATCTGCGACCTTGATGGCAAAGCGCTTCCACTGAAAGAGTACGAAATCACGTGGGATGCAGCAGCTGCTCAAAAGGGTGGTTTCGCGCACTTCATGCTCAAAGAAATCTTTGATCAACCAAAGGCAATCGCTGACACCTTGATTGGTCGCTTGAGCGATAACGATCAAGTTCTGCTCGATGAACTTCATATGAGCGATGATGAAATCAAGAAGATTAAGCGCATCTCAGTCATTGCCTGCGGAACTGCTTATCACGCAGGCATGGTCGCAAAGTATGCAATTGAAAAGTGGGCAAAGGTTCCAGTCGATGTAGAAATCGCATCCGAATACCGTTACCGCGATCCAATCGTTGATAAAGATTCTCTTGTTATCGCTATTTCACAATCTGGTGAAACCATGGATCTACTCATGGCTGTGCGCCATGCGAAAGCCGCGGGTGCTCGAGTACTCGCAGTCTGCAATACAAACTCTTCAACTATTCCTCGCGAATCAGATGCAGTGCTGTACACACATGCAGGACCAGAAATTGCTGTTGCATCAACGAAGGCATTTCTTACTCAGATTGTTGCTGTCTATTTGATTGGCCTCAAACTTGGACAAGTGCGCGGAACGCTTACCGATGCGCAGGTAAAGAGCCTCTATAACGAGATGCTCGAACTTCCTGGACAAGTTGAACAAATCCTCGAAACCATCGAACCGCTTCGCGAACTTACTCGTAAATTTGTAAAGAACAACACCGTCCTCTTCTTAGGTCGTGGCATCGAATATCCAGTTGCACTTGAAGGCGCACTCAAGCTCAAAGAGCTTGCCTATATTCACGCCGAAGGTTTTGCAGGTGGCGAACTTAAGCATGGTCCTATCGCTCTGATTGAAGAAGGCACTGCAGTGATTGCAATTCTTCCAACCAAGGATGAGCACGCACTCGATGAGAAAATGCTCAGCAACATTCAGGAAGTAAAGGCGCGCGGTGCTCGCGTTGTGGTTATTGCGCCAGAAGGTGCTGAAGTAATTGGCGCCGAGCACATCATTCGTATCCCGGTTGCTTCTCCTCTCTTCCAGCCAGTTCTCGCAACAGTTCCACTGCAGGTATTTGCATATGAGATTGCGGTTGCTCGCGGAACAGATGTCGATCAGCCACGAAACTTAGCTAAATCTGTAACAGTCGAGTAAGAGATGCCAACAGTTCTAGATCAGCGCCAGCGACAGATGCGTCGCGCACTGAAGTGGTCAGCAGGCTTATTTGCTGGATATCTCTACATCACCTACCAAGTACTTACTAATGGCTTTCTCATTCGCATCGACCGCGAACTTAATAATCTTGAACACCCACGCTTTACCGGCACAGTCGGATTCATCGTTCGCCGACTCGATGATTTAGGTCTTCGCAGCGTCTCTGGAATTTCCTTACTGATTGTCGCTCTCTATATTTCAAAGCGCTTTAAAACCTGGAGACCAATCAACCTCGGTCTATTGTCATTCATCTCTCTTAATGTTGTTGTGGGCGCATTTAAATATGGTTTAGGTCGTACAAAGCCGCGCGACGGTCTCGATATTTTGCACGCAGGTGGAATGTCTTATCCAAGTGGCCATGCCTCAAATGCAATCTTTATCTGGGGCGTTGTCGCCTATCTCATCTATCGCTACGCACATGTCGATCGCTACAACGGTCGCCTAGCAAGTGCTGGCGTAGGCCTACTTTCACTGACAGTCTGCGTCGTCTCTCTTCTTCGAAATACGCATTGGTTCCTTGATTTATTCGGCGGATTACTTCTAGGTGGAGCGCTTCTAGTCCTCATCATTGCGATAGATCGCTTCTTTCCATCTGATAGCCAACTTCACTAGCGCCTAATACACTCGCTCCCATGATTGATGGAATCGGCATCGATGTCGTGGATATTGCCCGATTCCTCGAATCCCTTGAACGCACCCCAAGCCTGCGCGAAAAGTTATTTACCGAATCTGAGCGCACGTTAAATTCTCAATCACTTGCTGCTCGCTTTGCTGCAAAGGAAGCTCTCTATAAGGCGTTAAGCCCAAGCCATGGCCTGCAATGGCATGAAGCAGAAGTCATCAGCGCTCCCAACGGAAAGCCTGAGTTCTTATTCCGCGGCGAAATCGCAGATCTCGTAGATGGTGCGCACGTACACCTATCTCTTTCACATGATGGCGGAATCGCATCCGCCATGGTGGTGGTTGAGCGATGAGAGCAGAAGTAATCGTTGATCTCAGCGCAATTAAGCACAATGTTGAGCTATTGAAGAAGACTGCCGGAACAAAGCTTCTCGCTGTCGTAAAAGCCGATGCATATGGACATGGACTTGTTCCCGTTGCGAAGGCGGCAATTTCTGCTGGCGCTGATTATCTAGGTGTTGCTCTTCTTGAAGAAGCGATTGCTCTTCGAGAGGCCGGTATTGAAGCGCCGATTCTTGCGTGGTTGGTTCAACCTGGTTCAGATTTCAAGAAGGCGATCGAACTCGATATTGATGTAGCGGCAGCTTCACTGAAAGCCCTGCAAGAGATATCAGATGCATCTGAAAGCAAGAAAGCGCGTGTTCATCTCGAAGTCGACACTGGTATGACTCGTGGGGGATTCCTTTCTGAATGGGACCAGCTCACTGCAGAACATTTAAAGAACGTAGAAGTTGTTGGAATCTTCTCTCACTTTGCTCGCGCCGACGAACCCGGCGAAGCGCAGAACGATGAACAACTTGCTCGATTTAACGATATGGTTGAACGAGTTCGCTCATTTGGATTCACCAACGTTATTCGCCACTTATCAAATTCGGCTGCAACAATAAAAAATCACGCAGCAGCCTTCGATATGGTCCGTACCGGAATTGCGATGTATGGACTTTCTCCCGATGTGAAGACACTCGGTAATTCTCAGAGCCTTGCATTAAGACCAGCGATGCAACTTCGCGCCGCGATGTATCTTGTTAAAGATGTTCCTGCAGATACACCGGTGGGTTATGGCGCATCTGAAAGCACAACAGCTGATACCAAACTTGGTGTGATTGCTATGGGTTATGCAGATGGAATTCCTCGTATAGCTCATGGAGCAGGGGTCTGGTCAGCAGGTAAGAAAGCGTTCAGCATTGGCCGAGTTTCTATGGATCAATTTGTCGTTGATTTAGGTGCGCAATCAAAGGCGCAATCCGGTGATTGGGTTGTGATTTTTGGCAATGGCTCGCATGGTGAGTTCACAGCTGATGATTGGGGCGCAGCTTCACAGACAATTAACTACGAGATAGTTACACGAATCGGTCCTCGTGTGCCTAGAATCTACGCAGCCCATGTCTACTAATTCACCGCTCCTGCAAGCCAAAGGCGTCTCTGTCTCCTTTGGTGGGCTACGCGCTCTCCATGATGTCTATCTCGATCTTCATAAGAATGAGGTCGTCGGAGTCATCGGGCCCAACGGCGCTGGTAAGACAACTCTCTTTAACGCTATCTGCGGATTAGTAACTCCCGATTCAGGAACATTCTCTTTCGAAGGCGAAGAACGTTCTTGGCCACGGACAGATCAATTAGCAGACCTAGGAATCGCGCGCACTCTTCAAGGTGTTGGATTATTTCCTGATCTCACAGTTCTAGAAAATGTGATGATTGGTGCGCAGAAGTTCGCAAAGACTGGATTGATCTCAGCAAGTTTTGGAAAGAACACTCGCGATGAAGCAGAGCTTGCAGAGCGCTCTATGGCAGCGCTCGAACGCGTGTATGCCGGCGCCCTCGCAGATCGCCGTGCCAGCACTCTTGCTTATCCTGACACGAAGCGCGTTGCTATCGCTCGCGCACTTGTCAGCGAACCTAAAGTCTTGATGCTCGATGAACCAGCAGGTGGACTTGGACCGCAAGATATTGAGTGGATGAACGGCCTTATCCGTAACCTCACAGCGCACATGTCAGTGCTCATCGTTGAACACCATATGGATGTTGTGATGTCGGTGTGCGATCGTCTCTATGTTCTTAACTTCGGTGAAGTAATTTCAAGTGGCTCAGCCGAAGTCGTTCGTCGCGATCCTGCAGTGATTGCTGCCTATCTCGGAACGGGGGCATAAGTGAGCCTCGTAGTAAAAGATTTGATTGTCGACCACGGTGCAATCCGTGCCATCAGCGGGGTTTCATTTACCGTCGAAACCGGAAAGCTCTCAGCCGTTATTGGTGCAAATGGCGCTGGTAAATCAACGCTACTTCGCACTCTTTCGGGACTTAATAAGGCAACAGAAGGCACTGCGCATTGGGGCGATCACAACCTCTTGCATGGCAAGCCTGAATCCCATGTTCGCCAAGGTGTTTCACATGTATCAGAAGGAAAGTCAGTTGTTGCCGAACTTACCGTTGAAGAGAACTTAGATTTAGGTGCGCTCTGGCGCCGTAATAAGAAAGAGGCGGCTGAAACAAAACAGCAAGTAATCGATCTTTTCCCTCGACTCGGTGAACGTCTTGAACAACGCGCAGATACGTTATCTGGGGGAGAACGTCAGATGCTCGCTATCGGTCGCGCGCTGATGTCTAAGCCAAAGTTACTTCTTCTTGACGAGCCCTCACTCGGTCTTGCTCCACTTGTTATCGAACAAATCTTTCAAACAATTCGCGGAATCGTCGACGCTATGAATCTCACCGTTGTTCTCGTAGAACAGAATGCAATGGGCGCTCTCAAAATTGCAGATTCTGCGGTAGTTCTCAACCTTGGCCGAGTCGCAATTTCAGGAAGCGCAGCAGATCTCATCGCCGACCCAGCAGTGCGTACTGCTTACTTGGGGTACTAATGACTCAATTTATTGACATGCTTCTCATCGGAATCGGTGCCGGTTCAATTTATGCGCTAATGGCAATCGCAATGGTTTTAGTATGGCGTTCAACCCGAGTCATCAACTTCGCTCAAGCAGGCATGGCGCTTCTTTCTACATACATTGGTTTCGAACTTGTGCAGCGCACAGGCAACTTTTGGATTGCACTTCCTCTCGCGATGATTCTCGGAGCTCTATTTAGCGCACTGGTCGAGATCCTTTTGATCCGCACTTTGATTAAACACAGCACCACCGGTCCGGTTGCGGGCATCGTTCCCATCATCGCAACTCTTGGATTGCTCGGTTTTATTCGAGCAACAATTGGTTTCATTTGGGGCAACCAAGATATTCAAATCCAGCCTCCGCTTTCTAAGGTTGGGTTCAAGATTGGCGAAGACACCATCGCTCTGTCTCCAATGAATTTACTTGTACTGCTTACTGTCATTGGGATGGTTCTTATTCTCGGATTTATTTTCCAGAAGACCAGCTTGGGACTTTCACTTCGCGCATCTGCTTATTCACCTGAGATCGCACAGCTTGCAGGAATTCGCGTTGGAGCCATTCGCACAATTGGATGGGCGATCGCAGGTGCAGCTGGCGCGGCAGCTGGGCTACTTCAAACAGTTAACGGAACTGGCGCCGTATCTCCAGATTCACTCGAATTCAGTCTCTTACTTACATTTGGATTTATCGCAGCAGTTATCGGTGGACTTGAATCATTGCCGGGTGCGGTACTCGGAGCCGTTGTTCTTGGACTTGTCCTAGCGGTTGTTCAGATCTACATCAGCGGAACGTTGGTCTTTATCGTGGCCTTCGCGCTACTTCTTCTAGTTCTTCTAATTCGCCCACAAGGATTTATCGGAGCGAAGGCAGGTCGCCGTGCTTAAGAAACACCCTCTATTCGGCTTCATCCTCTTTGGAGTAATTCTCTTCCTCCTCAGTAATCGAGTTGATGAACTTCGAGTCTTCCAAGGTGCAACAGTTGCAATCTATGTCATTGCTATCGCATCAATTATTTTACTTACAGGTTATTCAGGTCAGGTTTCATTAGGACATGGAGCACTCCTTGCAATCGGAGGATATGCAGCAGCGCTTTCACGTAATTACTGGGGAGCTCCAGTCTGGTTAACTTTCTGTATCGCCGTCCTTGCTGCAGCTCTTGGTGGTTATCTACTTGGCCTTGCTGCAGCGCGATTAAGCGGCCCGTACTTAGCAGGAACAACACTTGCTCTTGCAATTGGTCTTCCTTCTATTGCAAATCAATTTTCGATTCTTGGTGGCGAACAAGGTCTTCTCTATGACATCGGTCTACCACCAACATCACTCGGCGCTGATTTCACTCAATACAAGTGGTACTTCTGGATCTCAGCTTTGGCAGCTCTCGTAACAATTTATTGGTTACGAAATGTTATGAATTCTCGATACGGCAGAAGTTGGAAAGCGGTCCGCAGCAACGATGTTGCCGCCGAACTTGCAGGAATCAATGTAGGCCGCAATAAAGTCCTCGCATTTACCGTGAGCGCAGGCGTAGCTGGTCTTGCCGGAGCCCTTTTAGCCATGACTATCAGCACTGTCTCACCCGGAGCCTTCCCGCTAGCGCTCTCGTTTTCCCTGGCGACAGGCGCGGTGCTATCTGGCGTAACTACCCTCGGAGGCGTAATGATTGGGGCAGTGACATTGGTAGCGATACCTGAAATCGTCGATACGGTCGTACACCGTTTCGAGAGCTCAGAGGCAGTTGCCAATAACTTGCCCGGTCTCTTGGTTAGTACGTTACTAATTTTGACAGTGCTATTTGTCCCAAATGGCCCAGTCGAACAAATGCGTGCGCGCCATGAAAAGCGAGCAAAGCGTTAGAACATCCCTTTAGGGAAATACCTAAAGGCCCTCGATGGAAGGAATGACATGATCCGTACAAATCGTCGGAAGTTAGCTCTAACTTCTGCGGTGCTAGCAGTTGTAGCAATGACAGCTAGCTCGTTACCTGCACAAGCAGCATCTGATCCAGGTGTAACTTCAACATCAATCAAATTGGGTATTACCGTCCCAATGACTGGTATTGCAGCTCCTGGCTATAACAAGATTCCAGGCGCAATGAAGGCGTACTTTGATTACGTCAACGCCAACGGTGGAGTAAATGGTCGCAAGATTACTTTGGTAATCAAGGACGATCAGTACATCCCAACAACTGCTGTCGCGAAGGCGAACGAGCTCATCCTCAAGGATAAAGTTTTTGCACTTGTTGGAACTCTTGGAACCGCAAGCACAAAGGCGATTTCAGCTTCAACACAGCTCGCTAAGCGCGGAATTCCTTCACTCTTTGTAAATACAGGATTCAGCGGATTTGCTGACAAGAAGGCTTACCCAACAACATTCTCAGTTCTTCCTTCCTATTACATGGAAGCAAAGATCATGGGCAAGTTCCTCAAGGATAAGTATGCAGATAAGAAAATTGCACTTATCTTCCAGGACGATGACTTTGGTCGCGATGCGCTAGCTGGCTTCAAGCAGGCAGGCGTCACATTCACAACTGCAATACCTTACGCATCAGGTTCACAGTCACTACCTGCAACAGGTGCTGGCTGGATCTCAAAGCTCAAGGCGGCGGGCACTGAAGTAACAGTTCTCTTCGGTGTTTCATCAGCATCAACTGCAGCACTTGCTAACGCATACGCTGCCGGTTACAAGACTCAATGGGTTCTAGGTTCAGTTGGTGGCGATGCAACAACTATCGCTGCAAGCAATAAGGCCTATGTACCACTTCTCTTCGGCGCAAAGGGCTTCTCATTCGCTCCAGCACCAAGTGATTCATCTGATGAATACATCAAGCTATTCCAGTCAATCTATGCATCAGCTCAGCCAACACAGACTTTCGACAACAACGTTGTTGCAGGTATGTCTAACGCCTTCCTTGCAGTACAGGCAATCAAGGCAACTGGTTCAAACCTCACACGTGCAGGATTGATTAAGACTATTGAGACTAAGGGCGCGTCACTCGCGAGCCCATTCCTCACTCCACTCGGATATTCAGCGACATCTCACGTAGGTGCAACTGGGTACTGGATTGGTACATATGACCAGACTGGTGCACTTAAGCCAGATGGTGGCAAGTACACCGTCTACACAACAGACTCAGGTAGCGGACCGGTTGTTGAATCTTCATTCAAGCGCCCAGCAATGCCTGCGAAGGGATTACCTAACTAATGAAAATCTCAACTCGTAAGTCACGCTTCTTTACAACAGTTGCCGCTGCAGCTCTTGTAGCGACAGCGGTCGTTGCAATTCCATCAACTGCTCAAGCAGCTGATCCACAGTGCGCCACTGCTAAGTTTGTAACTCAGTGCGCAGGTGCGGGTGCTGATGGCGCTCCATACCTCATGATCGCAGCAGCGAACTTCAACGGAACAGTATTCATCTGGTCCCACGGAATTCGTCCAGCAATCAATATCCCAGCAACTCTTGCTCCAGTAGGTCCATACACAATCACCAATGCGGCTGAACCAGGTCCTGGTGCATCTGAAGGAAATATGACCGTCATCAATGCACTTGTTGCAGCTGGTTACGGTGTTGCTGGTTCTGGCTATTCTCGCCAGAGCTTGAATGTTACTGAGGCGCTTAATGCAAACGTTGAACTCATCGGTGCATTTAAGAAGAAGTTCCCAACAACCAAGAAGGTAATCGCTTGGGGTCAGTCACTTGGAACTATTCACTCACAGAAGCTCGTTGAGACAAATCCAGATCTCGTAGATGGACTTGTCTTAGCTTGCCCGGCTGCAAATCCAAGTGATGCACTTGTTAATTACTTCGGTGATGCGCTTTACGGATTCAAGGCTTACTTCGATCCAAGCATCAAGGTTGGTGGCTACTCAACTGATCCTGTTGTTCGTCAGCAAGAGCAGCTTGCAAACATTGGCAAGGTACTTACTGTTCTCGGTAAGTTATCAGCTGGACTTTCATCAGGCGCATGGCCTGATACAGCAAGCCCTGCAGGTAAAGCTCTTCAGGCAGCAGGAATACCATCACGCTCTGCACTTCTTGCAGTTGGTTTGATGGCAGGAATTCCTACACGAAGCAAGCACGTTGATGGAACTTCAGGTCCTAAGGGTTCTGAAGAGCTCTATCCATTGGCTATCGCACCAGCAGTTGCAATCCTTGAAAACATGGGAACTGTTGGCGTAGCTGGAAGCTTGCTCATCGCAGATGGAGAATTACTTGCAGGTGGAAAGGTCTTCGATAACACAAAGACCGATTACGCAGCTCGTATCTCAGCAGAACGCGACATCTTCTCAATGGCACTCAGTGGCAATACAGCAACCGATGCAATCCTTGCAGCGCTTGCTGCAACTCCACGTGAAACCGCAGATGCGTCAGCAGTTGCAAAGATTCCATCACTTATTGGCCTCAAGGGAACAATCACGAAGCCAACTGTGATGATTGCAACGGAATCAGATGAATACACTCCTGCATCTGTTGCGCAGTGGTATATCGATGGTTACGGCGAGCAATTCGCTGCAGCTAAGGATGCTGCTATTGCAGCTGCAAAGAAATCACGTAGCTACCAAGCTCCAGTAAATAAGTTGGTAACACTTTGGGCAAAGACTGCTCCTAAGTACTCCAAGTTCACTGCTGCTGGTTCACCTGATCTCACCGCTGCAGTAGGCGCTGGAACAGGTCACTGCCTCTACACATCAGATCAGTGGTTAGCCGCTGCAAAGATGGCTGCGGCAGCAGTTAACACGGGCAAGTTCCCTAACCAGGGACCAATCGTGACAGCCGCTAAGAAGGTTGGCTTGTCATATGACAACAAGTTCCGAGTTCCGACTTTCAAGTCACTCTCGTAACGAATAATTAAGCAAGGAAGGGCCTCAGGGAAACCTGGGGCCCTTCTTCTTTTCTCAACTATCCTCAACCAGTGAAGATTGCTACAGCCACCGATATGCACGACCTTGGTAAGCGCATTGGCGCAAAGTGCGTAGCTGGCGATCTCATCCTTCTCAATGGTCCACTTGGCGCAGGTAAGACCGTTCTGGTTCAGGGGATCGGTGAAGCTCTTGGAATCAGCGATGTCACTTCTCCAACCTTTGTCATCTCTCGTATCCATAAAGCGCCGCTGCCATTGATCCATGTCGATGCTTATCGATTGCTTGAGGGCGGAAATGCCGCGCTATATCTAGATGATCTTGATTTGGATTCACCTCGCGAGAACGCTGTCACTGTTATCGAATGGGGCGGGGAAGAGTCGGCTCGATTGAGCGAAGAGCGTTTGGAAATTGTTATTGATCGGACCGATGACGTTCGTGAAGTCACCATGACTCCTGTTGGTGCACGTTGGCAGGGGTTTAGCTCATGACTCTTGCTCTTGCGATAGATACATCTACTTCGCGAACCATCGTTGGAATCATCGATGGCGACAACGTTCTCTTCGAAAAGTTTCATGAAGGTGCAACCGATCACGGTCGCGCACTTTCTCAATTAGTTGCAGAAGCCCTCAAGGTTTCACATCCGCCTAAGCAAGTGGTCGTGGGAATGGGCCCAGGTCCTTTCACTGGTTTGCGGGTTGGAATTTCATTTGCTCATGCCTTTGGATTAGCACGCAATATTCCCGTGATTGGTGTCTGTTCATTAGATGCAATTGCAATCGATGAGAATGAATACATAGTTGCGATTGATGCGCGACGTAAGGAGATTTACTGGGCTCACTATAAAGATGGCGTGCGCATCGAAGGACCTTCAGTGAGCAAGCCTGCCGAAGTTGATGGATTCATCATTGATCAATATCCGGATATGAAGAAGCTCGTTGCGTTGAGCAGTTCACAGAACGTGACCGAACCGATGTACCTGCGTCGGCCCGATGCTGTTCCGACGGCGGAGCGATCATGATTACCTATCGTCAACCTATTGCTTTAGACATTCCAGTCCTTGCTTCCTACGAGAAGCAGCTCTTTCCTTATTCGCCTTGGAATACAGCACAATTTAAAGAAGAGTTTGCGGGCATTCCAACCACCCGTTACATGTCAGTTGCAGAAGCTGACAATAAAATTATTGGATATTGCGGAGTATTTGTCCCAGCCCCTGGCGTTGAGGCAGACATTCTGACTGTGGCTGTTCTGCCTGAATATCGCAGACAGGGCATTGCCAAAGAGTTTATGCGCCAGATCGAAGAGTGGTCTAAGGAGCGCGGAGCTAGCGCCATGATGCTTGAAGTAGAGCAGACCAATGAGTCAGCCATAGAGCTCTACAAATCTCTTGGTTACATGAAGATCTCTGTACGCATGGATTACTACGGTCCAGGTAAAGACGCCTTCGTAATGCGAAAGGACTTTGCCTAATGCAGCCTGTAGTCCTTGGTATTGAAACTTCGTGTGATGAAACCGCCATTGGCATTGTTCGCGGGCGTACCTTGCTGGCAAATGTCATTGCATCCAGTGTTGATGAACATGCACGCTTTGGGGGAGTAGTTCCTGAAATCGCATCGCGCGCGCACTTAGAAGCAATGCTCCCAAGTATCGAACTCGCACTGAAAGAATCTCAAGTTTCACTTTCAGATATTGATGCAGTTGCTGTAACTGCTGGTCCTGGTTTAGTCGGTGCACTTCTTGTGGGAGTAGCTTCGGCTAACGGGCTGGCACAAGGACTTGGTCGTCCGCTTTACGGAGTCAACCACTTAGCTGCTCACGTATCTGTTGATTACTTAACCCATGATCAACCAACTGATCCGACAATCGCACTTCTTGTCAGCGGTGGACACTCATCGCTTCTTCAAGTTGATGACATCACAGGTTCAATTACAAAACTTGGCGCAACGATGGATGATGCAGCAGGTGAAGCTTTCGACAAGATCGCTCGTATTCTCGAATTAGGTTTTCCTGGTGGACCTGCAATCGATCGCGAAGCGGTAAACGGATCTGCGAGCGCCATCGATTTCCCGCGTGGACTCACAACAACTAATGACTGGGCCACTCGTCCATACGATTTCTCATTCTCAGGACTTAAGACAGCACTGGCTCGTTACCTTGAAAGCACTCCGTCATATGTTCGCGCAGATGTTGCAGCTTCATTCCAAGAAGCGGTTGTCGATGTCCTACTTCTGAAAGCCTTGGCTGCTTGTAAATCGTCAGGGATTGATTCGCTGGTGATCGCAGGGGGAGTCGCGGCCAACTCACGTCTTCGCGCCGTTGCTGCCGAGCGCTGCGAGAAGGCCGGCATCCAGCTCCGTATTCCCAGCCCGGCCCTGTGCACCGATAACGGGGCGATGGTTGCCTCACTGGGCAGCCTCATGGTCAGCGCCGGCAGACCGGCCACCCAGGGCGCCTTTGACGCAGATTCGAGCCTGAAGGTCGAGCAAGTCAGCCTCTAACTCTCAATTTGCCCCGGGGAATAAGCGCCCATAGGCTTGGCGTTAGCACTCTAGGGTCGACACTGCTAAAGCAGGTGAGCCCCGAAGATAGTGAATATCTCGAAGTTAAACCTCGATAAAAAGGAGTACAACCATGGCAGTAGCCATTAAGCCGCTCGAAGATCGCATCGTTGTTAAGGCAACTGAAGCTGAAACAACAACTGCATCAGGTCTCGTTATCCCAGATACAGCGAAAGAGAAGCCACAGGAAGGCACAGTTGTTGCAGTCGGCCCAGGCCGCTTCGATGATGGCGTTCGCGTACCGATGGATGTAAAGGTCGGCGATGTCGTTCTCTACAGCAAGTACGGCGGAACTGAAGTTCGCTACAACAACGAGGAGTACCTCGTACTTTCTGCTCGCGACATCCTCGCAGTAATCGAGAAGTAATCCATGGGCAAAATGTTGGAATTCGACGAGCATGCTCGTCGCGCAATGGAACGTGGAGTTAACCAACTCGCGGATACCGTCAAGGTAACACTCGGACCTAAGGGCCGTAACGTCGTCATCGCTAAGTCATTTGGCGCACCAACAATCACAAACGATGGTGTGACAATTGCCAAGGAGATCGAACTTTCAGATCCAGTAGAAAACATGGGCGCACAGCTCGTTAAGGAAGTTGCTACAAAGACCAACGATGTCGCTGGCGATGGAACAACAACTGCAACAGTGCTTGCTCAGGCAATGGTTAAGGAAGGTCTTCGTAACCTTGCTGCCGGCGCACAGCCAATGGATCTCAAGCAGGGAATCGAAGCAGCTGTTGAGGCAATCTCAGCTCGTCTTCGCGAGAACGCAACTGTCGTAAAAGACAAGGCGCAGATCGCAGATGTTGCAACGATTTCAGCACAAGATCGCGCAATCGGAGATCTCATCGCAGAAGCGATGGATAAGGTCGGCAAAGATGGCGTCATCACTGTTGAAGAAGCATCAACAACAGCTCTCGAACTCGAATTCACAGAAGGAATGCAGTTCGATAAGGGCTACATCTCTCCATACTTCGTCACCGATCAAGATCGCATGGAATCTGTACTTGAAGATGCTTACATCCTTCTCGTCAGCAACAAGGTCTCAGCTCTTGCTGAACTTCTTCCACTTCTTGAGAAGGTTTCTCAGGCAGGAAAGCCACTTCTTATCATCGCTGAAGACGTTGAAGGTGAAGCGCTTTCAACTCTCGTTGTAAACCGCATGCGCGGAGTATTTACTTCCGTTGCCGTTAAGGCACCTGCATTCGGAGATCGTCGCAAGTCAATCTTGCAGGACATTGCAATCCTTACAGGTGCAACTGTTATCTCTGAAGAAGTTGGTATGAAGCTCGAGGCTGCAACTCTTGAAGATCTCGGTCGCGCTCGTCGCATCGTGGTCACAAAAGAGACAACCACAATCGTTGATGGCGCTGGCGACAAGTCATCAGTATCAGGACGTATTGGCGAACTTCGTGCAGAGATTTCACAATCTGATTCTGACTGGGATCGCGAAAAGCTTCAGGAGCGAGTTGCAAAGCTCTCTGGTGGAGTTTGCGTAATCAAGGTCGGCGCACATACTGAAGTTGAGTTGAAGGAGAAGAAGCACCGTCTTGAAGATGCAATCTCTGCAACTCGCGCAGCTGTTGAAGAAGGAATCGTTATCGGCGGAGGCGCTGCACTCGTGCATGCTGCAGATGCTCTTAATGACAACCTCGGCTTCACAGGTGATAAGGCTGTCGGTGTTGCACTTGTCCGCAAGGCATGTGATGAACCACTTCGCTGGATTGCAGAGAACGCTGGACTCGAAGGCTACGTAGTAGTTGCAAAGGTCCGCGCAATGAAGCATAACGAAGGCTTCAACGCTGCAACTGATGTCTATGGCGATCTTGCAAAAGATGGCGTCATCGACCCAGTAAAGGTGACTCGTTCAGCACTCGCTAATGCTGCATCAATTGCTGCAATGTTCATTACAACAGAAGCTGTTGTATTCGAGCGTCCAGCAAATGAAGAGCCAGCATCAAGCGGCCACGGCCACTCACACGGTCCTGGTGGGCATAGCCACTAAGTAATTAGTAAAGAAAAATCCCCCGTCACTCTTTTGAGTGCGGGGGATTTTCTATTTCCCTTAGGAGGAAAAATTAAGATGCGTGCGAAATAAGAGGAATGCCGCGGCGTTCTAAGATCACTGCGCGGTCATCTTCTGAGAGACCTCCCCAGATGCCGTATGGCTCCTGAACTGCAAGTGCATGTGTGCGGCAGGCTTGAATGACTGGGCATGAAGCACAGACAGCCTTCGCAGCGTTCTCGCGATTGCGACGACGGGGACCACGTTCTCCATCTGGATGGAAGAACATCTCTGAATCCATTGATCGGCATGATCCTTCGTACTGCCATTCCCATTGCTCAGCAATAGGTTGCGGTAGACGTGATAGTTCAGCCATGTGGTTCTCCTTTGTCGTTGATAAGTGCACAATACAATCGTTTCATAGGTTGTTCAAGTACCTAACGCGCCATATCTTGTTCAGTGGTCGAAATGTCCGATTTTCAAGTGGTGAGTTACCCCACTTCACGCCACGATATCGTCATGGCGAAGAGCGCTTCAGGAGACACTGAAGAGAAACTGACGGTGGCAGCAGTTGCCCGCCGCATTGGCGTAGCTCCTGCCACTTTGCGCACATGGGATCGCCGCTATGGCCTCGGACCATCAGAGCATGAAGAAGGCGAACACCGCCGTTACTGCCCAAATGATTTAGCCAAGCTCACCATGATGCGCCGACTTATCGTTGCCGGCGTTACTCCTGCCGACGCTGCTGAACAAGCCAAGGCTTGTAAGACAGCCGTCCCGCTAAAGAAGATCGTTAAAGAATTTGAAGTCCGTGAAGAAGTTGTCGATGCACTCTATAAAGCCCTACAAGGTTTTGATCGCGCCTTTGTTGAAACCACTTTGGCCCATGAGATTGAAACGTATGGCGTTGAAGGTGCATGGTCTGATGTCATTGTTCCAACCCTCTTTTTAATTGGTGAAGAATGGGAGAACAATCAGAAGGGCATCGAGGTTGAACATCTCTTCTCTGAAATTCTTACACGCACAATGCATAACCGAGTTGTTGAATTAAAGAAGCCAATTAATCCGCGCCCTGTTTTAATCGCAGCAGTCGGTGAAGAACTTCACTCAATCCCTTTATATGCCCTTGCGGCAGCTCTCTGCGAACGTAATATTCAGGCCACTGTCCTTGGCGCTCGCACACCACTTGAAGCTTTATCTGCGATGGTCACTCGAAGCGCGCCACCTGCAATCTTCCTCTGGGCGCAATTGCCAAAGAATGCCGAACAGAAATATTGGAACGAGTTACCTGCAATCCGCCCTGCCCCACGAGTTGTCATTGGGGGACCCGGTTGGGACTCCATTAACTGTGACGATGTCACCAAGGCCGAGGGCCTTGAGCATGCATGTGAGGAAATTACGCAGGCTTTAGGCGCTTAATTGAGCAGGTAGACTGCGCTCTCGTAGCTATACAAGGGGGCCGCCATGATCGATTCTGAGAAGGTCGCGCTCCTTGGCCTGACATATGACGATGTCCTTCTTCTTCCTGACGCATCCGATGTAGTCCCTTCCGAGGTCGACACATCTACTCGCCTCACACGTAATATCACTTTGGCCGTTCCGGTCGTCTCATCTGCAATGGATACCGTCACTGAATCAACGATGGCTATCGCCATGGCAAAGGCTGGCGGAATCGGAATCATCCACCGCAACTTGCCGGTCGATGAGCAAGTAACTCACGTCAAACTTGTAAAGAACGTTGGCCTTGCAGGAGCAGCAGTAGGTGTGGGCGAAGATGGTTTTGCTCGCGCACAGAAGTTGATTGAAGCAGGCGTCGATGTTGTTGTCGTAGATACTGCCCACGGACATCACCGCGCAGTTCTTGAAGCTATCGAGCGAATTAAGAAGTTTTCTTCCACCATCGAAATCATTGGTGGAAACGTTGCAACTCGCGCAGGTGCACAAGCACTCATCAATGCAGGAGCAGATGCCGTCAAGGTTGGCGTTGGTCCAGGGTCAATCTGCACTACTCGCGTTGTTGCCGGTGTCGGAGTTCCACAGGTAACTGCAATCATGGAAGCTGCTAAGGCATGTAACAAGGCAGGCATTCCACTTATCGCAGATGGTGGACTTCAATATTCAGGCGACATCGTTAAAGCAATTGTTGCTGGTGCACATTCAGTGATGCTCGGTTCACTTCTTGCAGGTTGCGAAGAATCTCCTGGCGAACTCGTTGAAATCGATGGCCGCAAGTACAAGGCATATCGCGGAATGGGTTCACTCGGTGCGATGCAATCTCGCGGAGAAAAGAAGTCATACTCCAAGGATCGTTACATGCAAGACGATGTACTTTCCGAAGACAAACTTGTACCTGAAGGAATTGAAGGCAAGGTTGCTTACCGCGGACCTGTTGCTGATGTTATTCACCAACTTGTTGGCGGACTCCGTAGCGGAATGGGTTATGCCGGAGCACCTGATATCGAAACTCTGCGCCACGAAGGTCGCTTGATTCAAATTACTGCAGCTGGCTTACAGGAGAGCCACCCACATGATGTTCTGCATGTGGCCGATGCCCCTAACTACAGCAAGAAGAAATAACTATGGATTACGAAATCGCTCCCGGAAAACGCGCCCGCCAGGCTTACTCATTCGACGATATCGCTATCGTCCCAAGCCGCCGTACTCGCACACCTGAAGATGTAAGCACCGCATGGCAGATCGATGCATACAAGTTTGATTTACCGCTTCTAGCAGCTCCTATGGACTCAGTCGTTTCTCCTGAGACGGCAATCGCAATCGGAAAGCTCGGCGGACTCGGCGTTCTAAACCTCGAGGGCCTATGGACTCGCTATGACGATCCTCGTATTCCGCTGGGTGAAATCGCATCGATGCCAGATAAGCATGCAACTCGTCGTATGCAAGAAATTTATGCAGCGCCAATTCGCCCAGAACTCATCAAAGAGCGCATCAAGCAGATTCGCGATTCTGGCGTCACAGTTGCAGCATCACTGTCACCACAGCGCACTGCTCAGCTTCACAAGGCAGTTATTGATGCAGGTGTAGATATCTTCGTTATTCGCGGAACAACAGTTTCTGCCGAACACGTTGCTGCGGAAAACGAAGCACTCAACTTGAAGAAATTTATCTACGAACTCGATGTCCCTGTAATCGTTGGTGGAGTAGCCACAACAACTGGTGCACTTCACTTGATGCGCGCAGGTGCTGCCGGTGTTCTCGTCGGATTCGGTGGCGGAGCAGCGCACACCACACAGACAGTTCTTGGAATTCAGGTACCAATGGCAACAGCTGTTGCAGATGTTGCAGCAGCTCGCCGTGAATACCTCGATGAATCAGGTGGACGTTATGTTCACGTGATTGCAGATGGATCCATCGGAAAGTCTGGCGATATTGCAAAGGCAATTGCATGTGGCGCCGACGCTGTCATGATGGGATCAGCTCTTGCAAAGGCAGTTGAATCCCCAGGACTCGGATGGCACTGGGGTTCAGAGGCCTATCACCAAGATGTTCCACGTGGTCAGCGCGTGAATGTGGGAACTGTGGGCACTCTTGAAGAAGTACTCAACGGCCCATCACATACATCTGATGGCTCAATGAACTTATTTGGCGCACTACGTCGTGCAATGGCTACCTGCGGATACTCAGATGTGAAGTCATTCCAGCGCGTAGAAATCATTATGCAGCATGGCCGATAAGCACGGCGTTCTCGTCGTCGATTTCGGCGCACAGTATGCACAGCTCATTGCTCGTCGCGTTCGCGAAGCCAACGTCTTCTCTGAAATTGTTCCATCTTCAATTACTGCTTCAGAAGTAAGTGCAAAGAACCCTGAAGCAATTATCTTGTCTGGTGGACCTTCATCAGTTTATGCAGACCATGCACCAAAAGTAGATCCTGCAATCTTTGCTCTCGGTATTCCTGTCTTCGGTATCTGTTACGGATTCCAGACTATGGCTGCAGCACTTGCCGGCGTTGTAGCACAGACTGGTAAATCAGAATTCGGTCGCACGCCGTTAGAAGTAAAAGCAGGATCAAAGATGTTTGCAGGCCTTCCTGCATCGCAGTCTGTCTGGATGTCGCATGGCGACGCAGTCTCCGAAGTTCCTTGTGGCTTTAGTATCACAGCGTCTACTTCAGATACACCGATTGCGGCCTTTGAAGATGCTTCAGGAAAATTAGCCGGAGTTCAATTCCACCCAGAAGTTCTTCACTCAGAACATGGCCAAGCAATCCTCAAGAATTGGCTTCTTAATATTGCAGGATGTAAGCCATCATGGACAACCCAGAACATTGCTGAAGATGAAGTCGCAAAGGCGAAGGCTGTCATTGGCGATAAGCGCGTTATCTGCGGTCTTTCGGGCGGCGTTGATTCTGCAGTAGCTGCAGCAATCGTGCAGCGCGCAGTTGGTAAGCAGCTGACATGTGTATTTGTAGACCACGGTCTGCTTCGCAGCGGTGAATCAGAACAAGTACAACGTGACTTCGTGGCTTCCACTGGCGTCGAACTCGTTGTCGTTGATGCTGTTGATCAATTCCTTAACGCACTCGCTGGAGTCACAGACCCTGAAGAAAAGCGCAAGATTATTGGTCGCGAATTTATTCGTTCCTTCGAAAAGGCAGCTCGCGATATTGCAGCTGGGGGAGATGTTGAATTCTTAGTTCAGGGCACCTTGTATCCAGATGTTGTTGAATCTGGCGGCGGAACAGGTACTGCCAATATCAAGTCTCACCACAATGTGGGTGGCTTGCCTGATGATCTGAAATTTAAATTGGTCGAACCACTGCGCACTCTCTTTAAAGATGAAGTTCGCCAAGTCGGCATCGAACTCGGGCTTCCTGAAGAAATAGTCTGGCGCCAACCATTTCCTGGTCCCGGTCTTGGCATTCGTATCATCGGTGAAGTAACAGCCGAACGCCTCGATATCTTGCGCGAAGCAGATTTGATTGCACGTAACGAGCTCAAGGCTGCCGGCCTTGATCGCGATATCTGGCAATGCCCAGTTGTATTGCTCGCCGATGTTCGTAGCGTTGGCGTGCAAGGCGATGGTCGTACCTATGGGCACCCCATAGTTTTGCGCCCAGTATCGAGTGAAGATGCAATGACTGCAGATTGGTCGCGCGTTCCATATGAAGTACTAGAAAAGATTTCAACACGTATTACCAACGAGGTCCGCGAAGTTAATCGCGTGGTCCTCGACGTTACAAGCAAGCCACCTGGCACAATTGAATGGGAATAGGAACTCGATAATGTTTAAAAACGCGAAGGTAGTAACACTTGCATTTGCGCTAGTGGTATCGACATCAATTATTTCTGCACCTGCACAATCTGCAGAGCGCCCTGTCTCTGTTCCAGGATGCGCAAAGAGCACCGCGAAGGGCCATGCACCTGCAAAGGTGAAGCAACCAACTGTTGCTGCAAAGAGCCCTGCAAAGACTTTGACCTTAACAACTAATTGCGGACCGATTGTGATCTCGCTCTTGGGTTCCAAAGCACCAATTACAGTGACATCAATTGCCGCTCTTGCCAATGCTGGTTACTACAACAAGTCACTCTGCCATCGCCTTACAACAGAAGGAATTTTCGTCCTGCAATGTGGCGACCCAACTGCAAGCGGAAGTGGTTCACCAACAGGATGGAAGGGTTATATCGATGAGAACCTTCCAAAAGTTGGCGCAAAGAATTACCCAGCAGGCACAGTGGCAATGGCGAATTCAGGGCCAAAGACAAATGGTTCACAGTTCTTCTTGGTCTACCAAGACACTCAGCTTGGGCCGAATTACACAATCTGGGGAAAGATCACCAAAGGCTTAGATCTCGTTCAGAAAATTGGCGCCGTAGGTGCTTATCAAATGAGTGGAGAACAAGCGATGTACGCCCCAGATGGTTTCCCAATTCAGATGGTTGAGATTGTAAAAGCAACAGCAAAATAAAATTATTAGTTTGTATTTACGATCTTAAAAGCTTCAGCGATACGACCTTCAGGTAGCTGTCCAACCCCGGCATTGCGCTGGCCCCATTCGCGGAGCATCTCTTCGAGATTTTCCATATGGCCAGTCTGTGATGCATGTTCTTTTAGCGCTGCAATCTTGAAGTGGAAAGTGTCAGTGATATCAACGAAGTGATCAGGATGTGCATGGCCCTGCATCCACACTTCCTTCACCTTCCAAGGCTGAAGGTTTTCCTGTTCGAGCAAATCTGTAAATGCAAATGGATTTCGCGCATCAGGGTAGACCGCTTGAATTGTCGCTTCACCGGCAGCTAAGTGATCCGGGTGGCTTGCACCAATTCGTTCCCAGTTGCGTTCTGGTGATTGGCAGATGATGCGATCTGGTTGAACTCGACGAATCTGCCTGACAATATCTTTACGAAGAGCGATAGTTGGCTCGAGATGCCCATCGACGTAATTTAGGAATGTGACATCGCTAATTCCAAGGGCTGCGCATGCTGCGCGTTGTTCGCGCTGGCGAACTGCCGGCATCTCTTCCTTGGTAAATCCAGATTCTTCGCCGCCTTGGTCTCCATTGGTGCAGAGCACATATGAGACTTGGATACCTTGTTGAACCCACTGGGCGATAGTTCCTGAAGCGCCAAAATCCGAATCATCGGGATGTGCATTCACAACTAAAACGCGCTTGATCTCTGAATCTGCTAAAGGCTCCATGACGTACAAGCCTAATAGACTCCCCGCCATGACCACGACCGACCCATTGCTCGACGGACTCAATCCGCAGCAACAGAAGGCGGTTTCTCATGCTGGTTCTCCGCTTCTCGTCGTAGCTGGCGCTGGTTCTGGAAAGACTCGAGTTCTCACGCGTCGCATCGCCTACATCATGGCTCGTCGCGAAGTCCGCCCCTACGAAATCTTGGCAATTACTTTTACCAATAAGGCTGCTGGCGAGATGAAGGAGCGCGTGACGGAATTAGTCGGGCCAATCGCTAAATCGATGTGGGTCTCAACATTTCACTCATCATGTGTGCGCATGCTTCGCCAAGAAGTTGAACGCTTGGGTTACAGCAGCACATTTAGTATTTACGATTCAGCTGATTCGCAGAAGCTCATTTCACGCGTAATGGAAACCCTCAATATCGATCCAAAGCGTTACCCAGCTCGCCAATTTCAAAACTTGATTTCAAATGCAAAGAACGAACTACAGACTCCGTACGAGTATTTAAGCCACGCCACCAATCAATTTGAAACCATTGTCGCCGATGTTTACACCATGTACGAGAAGCGTTTACAGCAAGCCAACGCCATGGATTTCGATGATTTGATTATGAAGACAGTTCAGGTCTTGCAGAAGTTTCCTGAAGCAAAGGCGCGCTTTCGTTCTCGATTCCGCCACATCTTGGTCGATGAATATCAGGACACCAACCATGCCCAGTATCAATTAGTTAAAGAGCTCACCGGAGTTGAAGGCGACGGTTTCCCGCTCGCTGAACTCTGTGTTGTAGGAGATGCGGATCAATCCATTTACGGTTTCCGCGGCGCAACCATTCGAAATATTTTGCAATTTGAGGTTGATTACCCTAACGCTGCAACAGTCTTGCTCGAGCAAAATTACCGCTCTACCCAGAACATCCTTAACGCAGCTAACGCAGTGATTACTAAGAACGAATCTCGTAAAGAGAAGAACCTCTGGTCAGATGCTGGTTCTGGTGCGCCACTTGTTGGATATGTAGCCGAATCTGAATATGACGAAGCTGAATTCATTAAATCTGAGATCCGCTCGCTACAAGATATGGGCCATTCCAATCCAGGCGATACAGCGGTCTTCTATCGCACCAACGCCCAGTCTCGTATCTTCGAAGAAATCTTTATGCGCGCTGCCATTCCTTACAAAGTCGTTGGTGGCCTTCGATTCTACGAACGTAAAGAGGTAAAGGATTTACTTGCCTACCTTCGCGTGCTGGCAAACCCTGATGATGAAGTCTCTATTCGCCGCATTATTAATTTACCTAAGCGCGGCATCGGCGATCGCGCCTTAGAAGAAGTTGAAATCTTTGCGCAAGCCCAAGGCATCTCATTTTGGAATGCGCTCTTGCGAGTTTCCGAGGCAACGTCGGTACCCAACAAGGCCGCCCAATCCATCATGAACTTCACTTCCATGTTGGTAGCACTTCAAACTCTTGTAGAAGCTAAGACCAAGCCATCAGTCATCATCGAAGCTGTTCTCGAGCAATCAGGTTTACTCACTGAACTTGAAACCAGTAAAGATCCGCAAGATGAAGTTCGTGTAGAAAACCTCAAGGAACTTGTCTCAGCATCAATGGAATATGAAGAACGCCCATTTGAAGAACTCGGCGAAGATGAAGAAATTTCGCTGTCTGGCTTCCTTGAGAAAGTTTCATTGGTTGCGGATGCCGACGAGATCCCGGATGGCGAGGACCACGGGGGAGTCGTCACTTTGATGACTCTGCACACCGCAAAGGGACTCGAATTTCCAACGGTATTTCTCACCGGCATGGAAGACGGAATCTTTCCGCATGCACGAACCCTTGATGATCCAAAAGAGATCGAAGAAGAACGTCGCTTGGCTTATGTCGGTTTAACTCGCGCAGAAAAGCGTCTCTACATTTCGCGCGCTGAATATCGTTTAACTTTCGGAACACCGAAGTACAACCCAGGTTCTCGCTTCCTCGATGAAATCCCAACCGATCTCATCGAATGGAAGAATGAAGGACGCAGCACTTTCACAACATCATCTGCAGTTCGTAAATCTCGACTTCCATCAGGTCCACCACCTCGCGCCACCGGCAAGAAATCAACTGCGATGGTTCTCGAGGTCGGACAGCGTGTGTCACATGACACATTCGGATTAGGTACCGTCGTAGCCCTTGGTGGCGAAGGCGATAAGTCTGAGGCGACCATCAACTTCGGCCAGTACGGCGATAAGCGCCTCTTGCTGCGCTATGCCCCTGTCACAGCCCTGTAAATAAACACTTAGGATTGGGCTCTATTCGCCCCCTCTCTTAAGGAGCCTACGTGGATCTCTACGAATACCAAGCCCGCGATCTTTTTGAAAAGCACGCCGTCCCTGTTCTTCAGGGCGCAGTTGCAACTACACCCGAGCAGGCACGTGATGCTGCTGCGAAGATGGGTAGCAAAGTTGTTGTTAAGGCGCAGGTAAAAGTTGGTGGACGTGGAAAAGCAGGCGGAGTAAAGCTTGCAGTAGATCCAGCAGATACATTTGAAAAGGCAAGCGCCATTCTCGGAATGGATATTAAGGGCCACACAGTTCACAAAGTGATGATTGCTCAAGCAGCACCAATCGTCGATGAATATTACGTTTCAATTCTTCTTGATCGTTCAAACCGCACATTCCTCGTCATGGCATCTGTTGCCGGCGGAATGGATATCGAAGAAGTTGCGCATACAGCTCCAGAAAAACTTGCGAAGGTTCCAGTAAGTGCTGTGGATGGAATTTCACTTGCTAAGGCGAAAGAGATTGTTGCTCAAGCTCAGTTCCCTGCAGATGTTGCAGATCAAGTTGCTGATGTATTGGTCAAGCTTTGGGAAACTTTCCAATCAGAAGATGCAACTCTCGTAGAAGTAAACCCACTCGTTAAGACAGAAGATGGTCGCGTCGTCGCACTCGATGGCAAGGTCACCCTTGATGAGAACGCTGATTTCCGTCAGCCAGATCACGAAGCACTTGTTGATCATGACACTGCAAATGCTCTCGAAGCAGCTGCAAAGGAAAAGGGCCTTAACTACGTCAAGCTCGATAACGGTCAGGTCGGAATCATCGGAAACGGTGCAGGACTTGTTATGTCGACACTCGATGTTGTTGCATACGCTGGAGAAAAGTTCGGCGGAATGCGTCCAGCTAACTTCCTCGATATCGGAGGCGGTGCATCGGCTCAGGTAATGGCAGATGGGCTTTCAATTATTCTCGGCGATCCTGATGTAAAGAGCGTATTTGTAAACGTATTCGGTGGAATCACCGCATGCGACGCTGTTGCAAATGGAATCGTTCAAGCCCTCGAGCTACTTGGACCAAAGGCAACTAAGCCAATTGTGGTTCGTCTCGATGGAAACAATGTCCTGGAAGGACGCGCAATTCTTAACGCTGCAAACCACCCATTGGTTGAGCAAGCTGAAACTATGGATGGAGCAGCATCACGCGCTGCAGAATTGGCGGCAAAGTAATGTCTATCTTTATCAATGAATCAAGCAAGGTAATCGTTCAGGGAATGACTGGTTCTGAAGGAACTAAGCACACCCGTCGTATGTTGGCATCAGGCACCAAGGTTGTTGGTGGAGTTACACCAGGCAAGGGTGGCCAGAGCGTTGATATCGATGGCACAACACTTCCTGTCTTCAACACAGTTGCTGAAGCAATGGCTGCAACAGGTGCCAATGTCTCTGTTGTATTCGTTCCACCTAAGTTTGCAAAGGCAGCTGTTATCGATGCAATCGATGCCAAGATGCCACTCGTCGTTGTGATCACTGAAGGTATTCCTGTACATGACTCTGCATACTTCTATGCATACTCACTACAAAAGGGAACAACACAGATCATCGGACCTAACTGCCCAGGACTTATCAGCCCTGAGCAATCAAATGTTGGAATCATTCCTGCAGATATCACTAAGCGTGGACCGATCGGACTTGTTTCAAAGTCAGGAACTCTTACCTACCAAATGATGTACGAGCTCCGCGATATTGGATTCTCAACTGCTGTAGGTATCGGTGGAGACCCAGTTATTGGAACAACTCATATCGATTGCCTTCGCGCATTCCAGGATGATCCTGAGACAACTGCAATCGTCATGATCGGTGAAATCGGCGGAGATGCAGAAGAACGTGCAGCTGCATTTATCTCTGAATATGTCACCAAGCCAGTTGTTGGTTACGTTGCAGGATTTACAGCACCTGAAGGCAAGACGATGGGCCACGCTGGCGCAATCGTTTCTGGCTCATCAGGAACAGCGCAGGCTAAGAAAGATGCGCTTGAAGCAGCTGGAGTAAAGGTCGGGCAGACACCAAGTGAAACAGCGCAGTTGATGCGCGACATCCTAGGTCGTTAATTCTCCGATGCAACGCGTCCTCTCGGTCTCGTTGTCTCATGTACTTCGTAGCGTCGCTTTTCTCCTGCTCCCATTTTCATTTATTGCACTCATTGCTTGGGCGACAGCAGGAAGTGCAAGTGGCAGCACAACTGATCCCATTCGTGGCGCAGTCTGGATTTGGCTTGGTGCACACCACATTCCATTCCAGCTCTCACTTCCACCAACAGGGCTAGCTGGTTATCTCACCTACTTACCTATCGGGGGAGTAGTACTTCCATTTATTGCAATCCGCTCAGCATTTAATCGCGCTGTTGATCGTCTTCAGGGCGACTTTCATGACATCAACGCAGTGCGCATTATTTTCTCTAGCTTTTATATGGCACTTGCTACTGCCTTAGCTTTCTTAAGTAAATCAACTGCGGTAACGCCGCAGTGGTATTTGGCTCCTGTCATTACCTTTCTGATCGCGCTGATTGCAACTCTCACAGCTGGCTATCGCGTAAACCCATCACGACCGTTGCGCATTGCAGCTCGAATTACCGCACTCATTCTTGGCGCATCACTTATTGCACTTTCAATTCTGATTTTTGCCAACTTCTCGTTAGTGAAGGCTATTTCAATCTCTCTCGAACCAGGATTTTTTGGCGGAGTTCTTCTTCTCTTCCTCAATATTCTCTACCTACCTAATGCAGCAGTTGCTCTTGCTGCCTATTTCTCTGGAACCGGTTTAGCAGTGGGTGCAGGAACAATCGTTTCTCCACTGTCTTATGACCTTGGACAAATCCCAGCCCTTCCACTTCTTGGCGTGCTTCCTACACAGAAACATCCATGGGCACTGCTCGGAGTACTTCTCTTTATAGCTCTTGGTGTACTTCTAGCACGCTGGTCTTTAGTGCTTGGAATAACGACTCTGATTCAAAGCTATGCATTCACAGTCGTTTGCCTTATTGGGCTTGGTTATCTCGCCAGCGGCTCACTGATCACAGTTGAAATGGGGGCAATGGGAGTCTCTATTTGGAAGTTTGCGTTATCAACTGCGCTTGAAATCGGGATAGGTGCTGCGGCAACAACTGTTGTCATGAATCGCAGTAATCGATGAAGCGCATCGTCATCCTGGCATCAGGAAGCGGAACTTTGGCTCAAGCCATCTTCGATGCCCAACTGGATGCAGATATCGTCGCGGTAATTTCAGATCAAAGAGATGCCGCTGTTCTTGATCGCGCACATAAGGCGCGCATTGAAACTTTTACAATTCCCATGTTGCCTGATCGCACCGAATGGGACCGAGAACTAGAAACACTTATCGCTGCGCTTAAGCCAGATCTCGTTGTCAGCGCAGGTTTTATGCGAATTCTCTCTGAGCGCATCACAAGTAAATTCAAAATCATCAATAGCCATCCTGCGCTTCTTCCTCTATTTCCAGGGGCACATGCAGTTCGCGACGCTCTGGCAGCAGGCGCAACCGAGACTGGCGCCACGATTCACTGGGTCGATGCAGGCGTTGATACCGGGAAAGTCATTGCGCAAGAACGCGTAGAGATCTTGCCCGGAGATACCGAAGAGTCACTTCATGAACGCATTAAGATTGTCGAACGAGGTCTCATAGTTGCGACCATTGCAGAACTCTTACCAACCCTGGAGAAAATCAATGGCTAATCGCAAACCCATTCGACGTGCACTAGTAAGCGTCTACGATAAAGATCGCCTCCTCGAACTTGGTAAATGTCTTGCTGATGCAGGCGTAGAAATCCTTTCCACTGGCTCAACTGCAAAAACCCTTCAGGATGCTGGCTTTGCTGTCACAGAAGTGAGTAGCTACACAGGTTTCCCAGAAATTATGGACGGTCGCGTTAAGACTCTGCACCCAAAGATTCATTCAGGAATCTTGGCTGATCAAAACAACCCTGAACACCTGAAGGCAATCGCAGATCTCGATATCGCACCTTTTGACCTCGTTGTCATCAACCTTTATCCCTTCTACAAAACCCTTATGTCTGGCGCTTCATTTGAAGAGTGCATCGAACAAATTGATATCGGCGGTCCTTCAATGCTTCGTGGTGCTGCAAAGAACCATGGCTCTGTTGCAGTTGTCTGCAATGAAGATCAATACGACCATGTCGTCGCTTCCATTAAGGCTGGTGGATTTACCGATGAAGAACGCAAGCACTTAGCTCTTGAAGTTTTCCGCACTACTGCTGAATTCGACCTCACCATCGCAAGTTGGCTTGGCTCCACAGTAAGTATGAAGATGGAAGATTTAGATTGGCTCGGTCTTATCTGGAAGCGCGAAAACTCATTACGCTACGGCGAGAACCCTCATCAGCAGGCGGCCATCTATCGCGGAGGACCGTCAGGAATCGTCAACGCTGTTCAGTCGCACGGTAAAGAGATGTCATTTAACAATTACACCGATGCCGATGCTGCATGGCGTACCGCGCTCGATCACTCCGAACCATGCGTTGCCATCATCAAGCACGCTAATCCATGTGGCGTAGCAGTGGGTGTAGATATTGCCGATGCCTATGCAAAGGCGCATGCATGCGATCCGGTTTCTGCATTCGGTGGCGTTGTCGCAGCAAACCGCAAAGTCACCGTTGCAATGGCTGAACCTCTTTCGCAAATCTTTACAGAAGTCATCATCGCTCCAGAGTATGAACCAGCAGCGCTTGAAATTCTGATGAAGAAGCCATCCATTCGAATTCTCACTTGCACAACGACTTCTATTTCACCGCTTGAACTTCGCCCTGTATCTGGTGGAGTTCTAGTTCAGCAGACAGATTTAATTAATGCCGAGGGTGATGATCCAAAGAATTGGAAGCAAGTAACTGGTGCTCCTGTTTCTTCCGATGTTCTTAAGGATCTGGCTTTTGCATGGCGCTCAGTGCGCGCAGTAAAGAGCAATGCGATTCTGCTCGCCAAAGATGGCGCTGCAGTTGGAATTGGTATGGGCCAGGTCAATCGTGTTGATTCAGCAAAGCTGGCAGTTGATCGCGCAGGCAATCGCGTCGCTGGAAGCGTTGCAGCATCTGATGCCTTCTTCCCATTTGCCGATGGCCTTGAAATCCTTACAGCAGCGGGTGTTACAGCGATTGTTCAGCCTGGTGGAAGCGTCCGCGATGAAGAAGTTATTGACGCGGCCACCAAAGCAGGCGTAGCGATGTTCTTTACTGGCACTCGACATTTCTCACACGCTTAAGCCAGAGAATAGGATTGCCACATGAGCGCACAGATACTTGATGGAAAGGCACTGGCTGCCTCAATCAAAAAAGATCTTGCTGTTCGCACTGCCGCTCTAAAGGCAAAGGGAATTACTCCAGGTCTTGGCACCGTATTAGTTGGCGATGATCCTGGTTCGCATTCCTACGTTGGCGGAAAGCATCGTGATTGCCAAGAAGTCGGAATCAATTCAATCCGTATTGATCTTCCGGCATCGGCTACCCAAGCTGATGTTCTTGCTGCAATTAAAGATCTCAATGCAGCAAAAGAGTGCACCGGATATATCGTGCAGCTTCCACTTCCAAAGGGCATTGATACCCAAGTTATTCTTGAAGCAATCGATCCAGATAAAGATGCAGATGGATTGCATCCCATGAATCTAGGTCGCCTGGTTGCAGGATATGAAGCACCACTTCCTTGCACTCCTCGCGGAATCGTTGAATTGATTAACCACTACAAGATTCCTTTGGCCGGAGCAGAAGTAGTTGTTATCGGTCGCGGCCTCACTGTTGGTCGCCCACTTGGTTTGTTGTTAACTCGCAAACAAGAGAATGCAACCGTGACACTGACGCATACAGGCACAAAAGATTTAGTTGCTCACACACAGCGCGCAGATATTGTCGTTGCTGCGATCGGTCAGGCGCATTTCCTTAAAGCCGAAATGATTAAGCCAGGGGCTGCAGTTCTCGATGTTGGAATCTCTCGTACCGAAGCTGGTTTATTGGGCGATGTTGATCCTGGTGTTATGAACGTTGCATCTTTCGTGGCGCCGATGCCTGGCGGGGTTGGACCAATGACTCGCGCGATGCTTTTGATGAATGTGGTTGATGCATGCGAGCGATAACAGCCCTTCAACTTCGCGCTGCATACATCGCGATTTCACTCGGCGTTATTCTCGGTATCGCAGGATTTGTCCGCACCGGCGCCCTTCTGATTTCAGCAGGCACCGGCGTGATCTCGCTTTCGCAATGGAATAAGCGCAGAATTGAGCGCTACCTCCCGCTCGCAATAGCGATTGTGCTCTTTGGTCTGGCTATCGCCCTTCCGAAGGGGTTGTAGAGTTCTCTCGACGTCAAGATACTTATATAGCTACTTAAAAAGGATACGTTCATGGCAAAGAAAGTCACCGTTGTAGGTGCAGGTTTCTATGGTTCAACTACAGCTCTTCGTTTAGCTGAATACAACATCTTCGATGAGGTTGTACTCACAGATATTCTCGAAGGAAAGCCTGAAGGCCTTGCTCTCGATATGAACCAATCTCGTTCTATCGAAGGATTCGAAACAAAGATCACTGGCGCAACAACAACTCCTGAAGGTGCTGGCTACGAAAAGACAGCTAACTCTGATGTCGTTGTCATTACTGCAGGACTTCCACGTAAGCCTGGCATGAGCCGCATGGATTTGATCGGCGTCAATGCTGGCATCGTCCGTGGCGTTGCTGAAAACATTGCAAAGCACTCACCGAATGCGGTCATCATCGTGGTCTCAAACCCACTTGATGAAATGACAGCACTTGCACAGATTGCAACTAACTTTCCTAAGAACCGCGTCATGGGTCAGGCAGGAATGCTCGATACAGCACGCTTTACCAACTTCGTTGCTGAAAAGCTTGGCGTTGAAGTTGGATCGGTAAAGACTCTAACCCTTGGTTCCCACGGCGACACCATGGTTCCAGTCCCAAGTCGTTGCACAGTTGGCGGCGTTCCACTTTCAGATAAGTTGTCACAAGCTGAAATCGACGAACTCGTTGACCGCACACGTAATGGTGGCGCAGAAGTTGTCGCCCTCCTTAAGACAGGTTCTGCTTACTACGCACCATCTGCAGCAGCTGCTCGTATGGCTAAGGCAGTTATCGAAGATTCAGGCGAAGTCATGCCAGTGTGCGCATGGGTCGATGGCGAATACGGAATCTCTGGCGTTTACCTTGGTGTTGAAGCAGAAATCGGCAAGACCGGTATTCGCAAGGTTGTCGAAAGCAAGCTGACCGATTCAGAAGTTGCATCACTCAAAGAAGCTGCCGAAGCAGTCCGCGCTAAGCAAGCAGATGTACAGACTCTTTAATTAATCACAACAAAAACCGGAGAAGATAATGGCAAAGATCAAAGTAGAAGGAACAGTTGTAGAGCTCGACGGCGATGAAATGACCCGCATCATGTGGCAGTTCATCAAGGATAAGTTGATCCTGCCTTACCTTGACGTCAATCTTGAGTACTACGACCTCGGTATGGAACACCGCGATGCAACTGATGATCAGGTCACTATCGACTCAGCTAAGGCAATCCAGAAGCATGGCGTCGGTATCAAGTGCGCAACTATTACTCCTGATGAAGCTCGCGTTGAAGAATTTGGCCTCAAAAAGATGTGGAAGTCTCCTAACGGAACAATCCGCAACATCCTTGGCGGCGTAATCTTCCGCGAACCAATCATCATCAGTAACGTGCCACGCCTTGTTCCACACTGGACAAAGCCAATCGTTATTGGTCGTCACGCATTCGGTGATCAGTACCGCGCAACAGATTTCAAGGTCCCAGGTCCAGGAAAGCTCACACTTTCATATGTTCCTGAAGACGGTTCAGCGCCACAGGAATTTGAAGTCTTTGACTTTAAATCTTCAGGTGTAGCGATGGCTATGTACAACGTCGATGAATCAATCCGCGACTTTGCACGCGCATCTTTGAACTACGGACTTCTACGCAAGTTCCCTGTCTATCTCTCAACTAAGAACACAATCCTTAAGGCATATGACGGACGCTTTAAAGATATTTTCGAAGAGATCTACCAGGCAGAATTCAAGCCACAGTTCGAAGCTGCAGGCATCTGGTACGAGCACCGCCTCATCGATGACATGGTTGCAATGTCACTTCGTATGGAAGGTGGCTACGTCTGGGCATGTAAGAACTACGACGGAGACGTTCAGTCAGATACCGTCGCACAGGGTTACGGCTCACTTGGTCTGATGACATCTGTCTTGATGACACCAGATGGAAAGGTCTGCGAATCAGAGGCTGCTCACGGAACAGTGACTCGTCACTACCGCGATCACCAGGCAGGTAAAGAGACTTCAACAAACCCAATCGCATCTATCTTCGCGTGGACACAGGGTCTTGCTCACCGCGCAAAACTTGATAACAATGCAGAGCTCGCTAAGTTCACAAAGACTCTCGAGCAGGTATGTATTCAGACAGTTGAAGAAGGAAAGATGACTAAGGATCTTGCACTTCTTATCGCTCCTGATGCGCCATACCAAACTACGCAGCAGTTCTTGGCATCAATCGATGAAAACCTCAAGAAGGCAATGGCTTAAATACAGCTATGGACCAGAACGCAGGTGCGATCGCACTCGTTGGTTCTGGTGAGTATTCAGTACAGATGCAGGAGCTTGAAACCGAGCTCCTGCATCGTGCTATTTCTAGAGGTAAACGAAATACCTTTGTACAGATTCCAACTGCCTCTTCTCATGAAGGAGATGGAAGCCGTGAAAAGTGGAAGCGTTTAGGGCAAGAGCAATCAGATCGCATCGGCAGCGAATGCATTTACTTGCCCATTCACGAACGCGAAGATGCTTTCAATCCAGACTTTGTTGATGCAATTGAAGGTGCTGGACTCATTTACTTTTCTGGGGGAGACCCTCATCGCGTTGCTGAGATCTTCAATGGTTCACCGCTTTGGAATGAAATTGTTGCCCAGTGGAAGACAGGAACTTCGTTAGCTGGATGTTCGGCTGGAGCCATGGCATTTGGTGGCACCATTATGGGAATTCGTAAGTCTCATCACTCAGAAGGTCTCGGTCTACTTACCGGCATCGAAGTAATTCCCCATTACGACAAGATGTTGGGCTGGCTACCAGATCGCGTCACAGCATTTATCGCTCACACTTTTTCTGATGCAACTCTGCTGGGAATTGATGAAAATACCGCACTCGTTCATACCGATGCTTGGAGAAAGTTCGGTCGCGGTAATGTGCATGTTCTCCGCGGCACGCTAGATATTGCCCAATAAAAAACCCCGCCGAATAATCGACGGGGTTTTTAGTTAATTACTTAGTTAATACGAGCACCTGTTGTTGCATCGAATAGGTGTACTGCACCTGCAACGTTAGCAACTGTGATTGTCTCGCCTGGCTTTGGTGGATTCTTTGGATCCCAGCGAACAATTACTTGAGCGCCTTCATCGACAGAGTTAGCGAACTTCACATTGTTATCTGCAGGCTTTCCGTATACGAATGCATCAGAACCGAGTTCTTCAACAACTTCTACAAGCACATGGAAACCAGTTGAAGCAGCTGTCCAACCTTCTGGACGGATACCAACTGTTACAGATGAGCCAGCTGATGCTGGAACATCGATATTGAGGTCTCCGAGCTGAGCCTTTCCGCCTGAAACAGGAGCGGTAAGGAGGTTCATTGCAGGAGATCCGATAAAGCCTGCAACGAATGCATTTGCTGGCTTATCGTAAAGATTACGAGGTGTATCAACTTGCTGAAGCAAGCCATCCTTAAGAACTGCAACGCGATCACCCATGGTCATAGCTTCAACCTGGTCGTGTGTTACGTAGACAGTTGTAATTCCGAGGCGACGCTGCAACGCAGCAATCTGTGTACGAGTTGCAACGCGCAACTTCGCATCAAGGTTTGAAAGAGGTTCGTCCATCAAGAACACCTGTGGTTCGCGAACAATCGCACGACCCATTGCAACGCGCTGACGCTGACCACCTGAAAGAGCCTTTGGCTTGCGCTCTAGGTATGGCTCGAGGTCGAGCAACTTTGCTGCTTCGCGGACACGCTTCTCGCGTTCTGCTTTATCAACGCCTGCGATCTTAAGAGCGAAGCCCATGTTCTCTGCAACAGTCATGTGTGGGTAAAGCGCATATGACTGGAAGACCATCGCGATATCGCGATCTTTTGGTGCAACGTTTGTGACGTCACGATCACCGATAAGAACTCGACCACCGTCGATCTCTTCAAGGCCTGCCAACATACGAAGTGAAGTTGACTTACCGCAACCTGATGGTCCAACAAGAACAAGGAACTCGCCATCTGCGACGGTGAGGTTGAGCTTGTCTACTGCAGGAGCTGTTGTGCCTGGGTAGATGCGTGATGCATTTTCGAATACAACTGATGCCATTTTTTACATTTCCTTATCCGGGCAGGTACGTGCCCGACGGTCCGAGGATGAAGGTGCTGGCCGGTTGACCAGCGTGGGAAAGGCTATGGCACGGGGGAGCGTTTAGGAAGGGCAGTCGCTAGACTTCTCACATCATGGAAAGCCACCCCGCGGGATCAATCCTGCCTTCGATTGGACTTGTCCTTGGGCTCATCCTTCTTGGAGCCCTCTTCGTTGCTGCTGAAATTGCGCTGATTTCTCTGCGCGAAAGCCAGATCAAACAGATGGCAACCCGAGGCAAGCGAGGCGCCAAAGTTGCTCACGTTGCAAGTAATCCCAACAGACTCTTAGCTGCCCTACAAGTTGGCGTCACTGTTACAGGATTTCTTTCAGCTGCCCTGGGTGCTGAAAAGTTAGGCGTCTATGTCATTCCGTGGCTTGAAGATTTAGGAATCTCTACACGGACTGCCAACACCACATCCCTTATCGGCGTCACTCTCATCATTGCCTACTTCTCATTGGTCTTCGGCGAGCTAGTGCCAAAGCGTCTTGCCCTATTTCGCACTGAACAGATTGCGCTCGCATCTGCAGGGTTTATCGATCTCGTGGCGCATCTCTTCCGCCCCATCATCTGGATCCTTTCGCACTCAACAAATATTGTCGTGCGCCTCTTTGGTATCGACCCTAAAGAGCAGCGCAGTCAGATCTCCGAAGAAGAGCTGCTGGACTTAGTTGCAGGGCATGCGGCTCTCACAGATGAAGAGCGCGACATTGTTGAAGAAGTCTTTAACGCATCAGAACGCCAAGTGCATGAGGTTATGGTGCCACGCACCGAAGTTGATTTCATGGACGCGTCCCTGACTGTAGGCAAAGCAATTGCGCTCGCCATCGAGAAGGCGCACTCACGATATCCCGTTGTGCGGGGTTCATCTGATGAAGTAATTGGATTTATCCATGTTCGCGACCTACTTGATACATCACTTGCAAATTCAAATGCAAAGATTCAAGAGCTCTCACGCAACATTATGTATTTACCTGGTACTAAGGGAATTTTGCCTGCTCTCACCGAGATGAGAAGTCAGCGCCAGCATCTTGCCATCGTCCTCGATGAATACGGTGGCACCGATGGCATTGTCACCCTTGAAGATCTCGTCGAAACTCTCATTGGCGATATTCGCGATGAATACGATGGCGATGAGACTGAAGTTTCTCTCGAATCTCGCACAGGTGATTTTGAGGTTGATGGACTCATCTCTCTCGAGGATTTACTCGAAGAAACCGGCATTGAATTACCGGATGGCCCATACGAGACTGCAAGTGGTTTTGTGATGCATTATTTAGGGCGAATCCCAGTCGCCAGCGACATTGTTGGCGTTAACGGCGTCCGAATCACAGTGCTCTCTATGGAAGGTAAGCGCGCTGGACGATTATTGATCTCGCGTAACTACTAGAGCGTGCGAGAATTACAACCATGAAGCGCGTTCTCTCTGGCATTCAGCCAACTAGTGACTCTTTCCACCTGGGCAATTATCTAGGCGCGGTAAAGCAGTGGGTTGAACTCCAAGATGGCCATGATGCTTTTTACTGCATCGTTGATCTCCACGCGTTAACAGTTGAGACCGATCCAGCACTATTGCGTAAACGCACACTTGCATCTGCGGCGCAGCTTTTGGCGCTGGGTATTTCTCCAGAGAAATCAACTCTCTTCGTTCAATCACAAGTTCCACAGCACAACCAATTGGGTTGGATCATGGAGTGCATGACCGGATTCGGCGAAGCAAGCCGCATGACGCAATTTAAAGATAAATCATCAAAGGCTGGCGCTGATTCTGCTCGCGTAGGACTCTTTACATATCCGATGTTGCAGGCTGCAGATATCTTGCTTTACCAAGCGCATTACGTGCCTGTCGGTGAAGATCAGCGCCAACATATCGAACTCACTCGCGACTTAGCTGGGCGCTTTAATTCACGCTACGGAAATACCTTCCAACTTCCTGAGGCATACATCCTTAAGACTGCGGCGAAGATCAACGATATTCAAGAGCCAACTGCGAAGATGAGTAAATCATCGGGTGCGGTCGCTGGTGTTATTGAAATTATGGATACTCCAGAGGCAAACCTTAAGAAGATCAAGAGCGCAATGACTGATGCGGGCCGCGAAGTTAAATATGACGTCGCTGAAAAGCCAGGCATTAGCAACCTTCTTACTATTCACTCAGCGCTTTCAGGCAAGAGCATCGCCGACCTCGAGAATGAATTTGAGGGCAAGGGATACGGAGACTTTAAATCAGCAGTTGCTGAAGTCGTAGTCGAATACCTTCGCCCAATTCGCGCAAAGGCTGTCGAACTTCTTGAGGATGAAGAGCACCTTCTCGATATTTTGCATCAGGGTTCTGAAAAAGCTCGATCTGTTGCTCAGCAAACAATCGATGCGACCTACAAGAATCTAGGTGTGGTTCTCTAATGAAAATTCGCGCCGCCTTTATTGCGCTTTTGGTTGGCGCGTCATTGCTTTCTGCGCCAGCACAGGCGGCAACTAATCTCGGCGTGGGCGTTGCCTATGACATTGGCGGACGTGGAGATAAGTCCTTTAACGACGCCGCAGCCGCTGGGTTGGAAAAAGCGCAACGTCAATTTGATTTCAAGCTTGATGCAGTTGTCACTGATGGCAGTAGCGCTGATCGCGAAAAGCGAATTCGCTCGCTGATTTCAAAGAACTGCAACCCCATCATCGTTATTGGCAGCGGGTATGCACCGACTCTGCAGGCGTTGGCAGTTGAATTCCCCAATACGCAATTTGCCATCATCAACGATGCCAGCGTGGCTGCGCTTAATGTGACCTCTGTTGTTTTTGCCAATGTACAAGGCGCATACCTTGCGGGCTATAGCGCAGCCTTAATTTCAAAGACTGGCAAAGTTGCGATGATTGCCAATCCGAACCAAGCAGACCTCTTTAAAGATGGATTCTCTGCAGGCGTATTTGCTTCTAAGAAGAAGGTAGTTCCAATCGTTAAGTATGTTTCGGGTTCTTACTCAGTTGCAACGACTCAAGTACTTGATGCAGGAGCAGACGTTGTCTTTGCCACAACTTTTGGTTCTGATGCTGAAATATTTAAATCAATAGTTGCTCGCAATGCCAAGAAAAAAGGTTCAGTTCTTGGGCTTATCAATATCGAACCAGATCAATACATAACCGTCACCAGCGCAACTAAGAAATTCCTTATCGCTTCAGTTGTGAAGCGCGTAGATAAAGCCATTTACGATGTCATCGCACTCTCTGTGGCGAAGAAGCAGTACCTAGATATTCTCGATGCCGATGCGGGCATTTATGGACGCAGCTATGGGATAACGGGCGGCGGAATTGAATTCACGGTCCGTTCTAAAGAATTGGCCAATGTCAGCGATTTAATCAATGTGGCAGCGGCCACCGCGGAGAAGATCCCCGCCTAAAACGTAAAGTTCTAGTTGAGAGTTTTCACAACTGTTACAAGCCACACCGCGTTTTAGGGCCTCGCATTTTGTTGAATCTCAGCGCGGAAGACTAGGCTCACGCATACAGAACAACCAATATTCCTTGGAGGAAAACCTTGAAGAAGACAATTAAGTTTGTAGCAGTGTTCGCTGCTGCGGCACTTGCTTTCGGTGCAGCACCAGCAGCAACAGCAGCTAACGCAACAAAGGCATGTCTTGCACTCGATACAGGTGGCGTTGACGACAAGTCATTTAACGCATCTGCTTGGGCAGGCGCACAGGCTGCAGCAAAGGCAGATAAGAACGTAACAGTTAAGTATCTCTCAGCAACAACTGATGCAGATTACGCACCAAACATTAAGAAGCTTGTAGACGAGAAGTGCAACCTCATCATTGGCGTTGGCTTCCTTATCAACAGCGCAATCGTTGCAGGAGCTAAGGCAAACCCAACAGTTAACTTCGCAATTGTTGATCAGGATGGCGAAGACCACGGTGCAGACGGTTCTGTCTACCCAGGTACAAAGTTTGCAAACCTTAAGCCAATCGAATTCTCAACAAATGAATCAGCATTCCAGGCTGGTTACGTTGCTGCTGGAGTTTCAAAGACAGCAAAGGTTGCAACATACGGCGGACTTAACATTCCACCAGTCACAATCTTCATGGATGGCTTTGCTAAGGGTGTAGCTCACTACAACAAGGTCAAGGGCAAGTCAGTAACAGTTCTTGGTTGGGATACAGCTAAGAAGGACGGAACATTCGTCGGCGGCTTCTCAGATTCAGCTAAGGCACTTCAGATCTCTAAGAACTTCGAGCAGCAGGGTGCAGATGTAATCTTCCCAGTTGCTGGTGGACTTGGTGGAGCAACAGCAGGTAACTCACTTACTTCAAAGAAGTCAGTTGTTATCTGGGTTGATACTGATGGATATGTTGCAGCTCCACAGTACAAAAAGGTTCTTCTTACATCTGTAGTTAAGGGTGTCGGAACTTCTGTACAGGCTGTAATCAAGGACCAGGCTGCTGGAAAGTTCTCAGCAACTGGCTACAACGGTAACCTCAAGAATGCAGGAACATTCCTTGCTCCTTACCATGACTTGATCCGTATGGTTCCAACAAAGCTTCGTACTGAAGTTACAAAGCTTGGTAACGATATTCGCAGCGGAAAGGTTTCAGCTAAGTAATTAGCTAAAACTAGTTTTACAAAGATGGGCTAGCACTGCGGTGCTAGCCCATCTTTCTTTTCTTTTAACTTTCTAAAGTGCAATAAAACTAGTAGATTTACGCACATGTCACTGGAATTGCGCGGAATAACAAAGCGCTTTGGTGCCCTCGTTGCAAATGAATCCATCGACCTTGCAGTAGCTGATGGCGAGATCCATGCAATTCTCGGCGAGAACGGTGCTGGAAAATCAACGCTGATGAATATCGTCTACGGACTTCTCTCACCTGATGAAGGAACTATCAGTGTTGACGGAAAAATTGTCGATATCCAATCACCACTTGATGCACTTGCTGCAGGTATCGGAATGGTTCATCAGCACTTCATGCTGATTCCCGTCTTTACTGTTGCAGAAAATATTGTCTTGGGCCATGAGAAGACCAAAGGCCCAGGACTTCTTGATCTCGCGACAGCGCGTGAAGAAATTCTTCGAGTATCAGCTGAATTTAACTTTGATATTGATCCCGATGCTCTTGTCGAAGACCTGCCGGTCGGACTTCAACAGCGCGTAGAAATCATTCGTGCGCTCATTTATGACGCAAAGGTACTTATCCTCGACGAACCAACTGCAGTGCTTACTCCTCAAGAGACCGATGAACTTCTGCGCAATATGAAGAAGCTTAAAGAAGGCGGGACATCAATCGTCTTTATCACCCATAAATTACGTGAAGTAAGAGAGGCCGCGGACAAGATTACGATTATTCGTCGTGGCAAGGTTGTGGGAACCGCATCCCCTTCAGCCTCTCAAGAAGAGTTGGCCTCTCTCATGGTGGGGCGCCCAGTCTCACTCGATGTTGATAAGAAAGCACCCGAGCTCGGCAAGGTGATGCTCGATGTGAAGAACCTCAATATCTCCGATCACACAGGTCGCAATCTTGTAAAGAATGTCTCCTTCGAACTACGTACCGGCGAAGTCCTCGCTGTTGCAGGTGTGCAAGGCAATGGCCAATCAGAACTTGCAGAAGCAATTGTTGGTCTGCAAGAACATGTTCACGGAACAATTTCGCTTGATGGCGTAGATATCACCAAATCTTCTGTGCGCGATGCCCTTCACTCTGGAATCGCATTTGTACCTGAATCTCGCGAAGAAGATGGACTAATCGCCTCGTTTAGCATCGAAGAGAATTTAATTCTCGATCTCCATGACCTGCCACCATATGCAAAAGGTCCGGTTATCTCTCCGAGCATTGTCTCTCAGGAAGCGCAGAAGCGCGTTGCTGAGTTCGATATCCGCGCTCAATCTGCAAAAGATCCTGCATCTTCATTATCAGGTGGAAATAAGCAGAAGGTAGTACTTGCGCGCGAGCTATCTCGTCCCGTCAAACTTGTCGTTGCTTCACAACCTACTCGCGGCCTCGATGTAGGTTCCATTGAGTTTGTACATGAGCGCATCATCGCTGAACGTGATTCTGGCCGCGCCGTACTTCTTTTCAGTACTGAACTCGATGAAGTTTCAGCACTGGCAGATCGAATTGCTGTGATGTATCGCGGTGAATTTATCGCCATCGTTCCCGCCACAACTTCACGTGAGGATCTAGGTCTATTGATGGCAGGTGTAAAACCATGAATCTAAAGAAATTAATTCTTCCTGCGCTCTCATTTGCCATGGCGCTCTTTGTCAGCGGCTTGTTGGTTGCATTCTCAGATTCCAACGTCCTAGCCCTTAAGGGTCAACCGCTGGAAATGATTTCAAAGGCATTCGCAACAGCTGGCGCTGCATACTGGGCGCTCTTTCGCGGTTCAATCTTTGATCCACAACTTGCGCAAGATAGTTTCATTCAAGGTTTCTACCCATTCTCCGAAACGCTTGTAGCTGCTTCTCCTCTTATTCTTACTGGACTCTCTGTAGCTCTGGCATTTCGTGCCGGGCTATTTAATATCGGTGCGCAAGGTCAATTCATAGCCGGTGCAATCGGTGCTAGCTGGGTTGGTTTCACATTCGATCTTCCAGTTGGAATTCACGTAGTTGCAGCAATCGCTGCAGCAATGCTCTTCTCTGGTCTCTATGGAGGCTTTGTGGGGCTCCTTAAAGCACGCACCGGGGCACATGAAGTAATCGTGACAATCATGCTCAACTACGTCGCAGGTTATTTCTTGCTCTGGTTGCTCAGCACTACAGCTTTCTTACGTCCTGGACGTCAAGACCCACTTGCTCCTGAAGTCGGCCCCAACGCACGTTTGCCACTTCTCTTCGGCTCAGATCTACGTGCAAACTTTGGATTTATCGTCGCACTCATTGCAGCAGCTGCTATCTGGTGGCTTCTCAATCGAAGCACATGGGGCTTCCGATTCCGAGCAGTCGGTGCAAATGCAGCGGCATCCCGCACTGCAGGAATTTCAGTTGCTCGCGTAACAACATCTGTCATGTTTATTGCAGGAGCACTTGCTGGACTCGGTGGCGCTGTTCAGATTCTTGGTTCAGAACCTGCAATGACTGCTGGCGTTGGCGGAAGCTTTGGCTTCGATGCCATCACCGTTGCTCTCCTTGGTCGCGCAACTCCAATCGGAACAGTCTTTGCTGCATTGCTCTTTGGAGCACTCCGCGCTGGTGGCCTCACCATGCAGGCAAGTACTGAGACTCCACTTGATCTCGTTCTTGTGATTCAAGCACTTGTCGTTCTCTTTATTGCAGCGCCAGCGCTGATTAAATCTCTCTTCCGCTTGAAGAACGTTGACGCTGGAGAAACAGTCGCTTCGAAGGGATGGAACGGCTAATGAGCACTACAGAAGTACGAGCTCTCTCTGCTCCAGAACGTCGCCGCAAGCGCGGAATCATCACCATGGGCTCACTCGGAGGCTTTGCACTGATTCTCTTCGGCCTTCTTCCTAAGACCAGCGCTCCTGTGACATTTAACTTTGTCTTAGGCAACGAGTGGGTACTTACACGCGAACGCATCGTCGATTCAAAGTCAGGTGCTCTTGTATTTGCAGTGATTGCACTCCTTGCAGTGCTTCTCTCTGTTCTTCAATTTAGAGCGCGTAAGACCATTCGCTTTGCAAGCGGTCTCTTCGGTGCATCATTCCTGATGTCATTCCTATGCTGGGCAGCAGCCGGCAAATTCATTCCATTTACCGGGCTTCTTCAAGGCGCACTCTTCCTTTCCGTGCCTCTGATTTTTGGTGCGATGGCCGGCGTCCTCTCCGAACGCTCGGGCGTTATCAATATTGCAATTGAAGGCCAGCTCCTTGCGGGTGCTTTCATGTCAGGCGTTATCGCATCACTGACTCAGAACAAGATTGCAGGGCTATTGGTTGCGCCATTCGCAGGCGCTGCAATCGCTTGGCTTCTGGCTGTCTTTGCTATCAAGTATGGAATCGATCAAGTGGTTCTTGGTTTCGTACTCAACGTTCTTGTTATTGGTCTCACCGGCTTCCTCTATAAGAAGCTGCTGATTCCATATCAATCAACATGGAACTCTGGCGGAACCTTTGCACCTATCGAGATTCCGATCCTCGCCAAGATTCCGGTCATAGGACCAATCTTTTTTAGCCAGAACATCATTGTGTATCTGATGTACGCGGCTGTCATTCTTATTCATATTGCACTCTTTAAATCTAAGTGGGGTCTACGTACCCGCGCTGTGGGCGAGCACCCAACGGCTGCTGAATCTGTCGGAATCGACGTCAATAAGATTCGATTCCGCAATGTTCTTATTGCAGGTGCAGTTGCTGGGCTTGGTGGAGCATTCTTTACATTGGGCGCAGTTGGTTCATTTAGCAAGGAGATGACTGCAGGCAAGGGCTTCATCGCACTTGCTGCCCTTATCTTCGGTCGCTGGAGCCCACTAGGTGCTGTAGCTGCTGCTCTTATCTTTGGTTTTGCAGATAACTTGCAAGGACTTCTCACAATTACCGGAACACCAATTCCATCAGAATTTATGTTGATGGCTCCATACATTGCAACCATCATCGCCGTATCGGGCTTCGTAGGAAAAGTACGAGCACCCGCAGCCGATGGCATCGCCTATAAACGCGGAGGCGGTTCGCACTAATGGAGATCAACTGGGATTTGCTGCGCAGTGAAGCGCTCGGTGCAATGAAGAAGGCGTATGCGCCATATTCAAAGTTCCCTGTTGGTGTTGCAGCGCTCGTTGATGATGGTCGCATCATCACAGGGTGCAATGTTGAAAACGCTAGCTACGGACTTACACTCTGCGCCGAATGCGGATTAGTTTCCAATCTCATCGCTACAGGTGGCGGGCGTTTGGTCGCCTTTGCTTGCGTAGATATTGCTGGAAATCCCTTGATGCCATGTGGACGTTGTCGCCAGCTCTTGCAAGAACACGGTGGATCAAAGCTTCAAATGGATACCAATGAAGGGATTAAAACTCTGGGCGACCTTCTTCCATGGGCATTTGGTCCCGAAGAGATGAACGAACGCCTTTCATGATTGAACCATTTGCAGCCGTAGAAATCATTGCAGCAAAGCGCGATCGCAATGAGTTAACAGATCCGCAAATTGATTGGATTATCGACGCCTATACACGTGGCGTCGTTGCCGACGAACAGATGTCAGCACTTCTCATGGCAATTCTTCTTAATGGAATGAATTCACGAGAAATTTCTCGCTGGACCAACGCCATGATCAATAGCGGCGAACGTATGGATTGGTCGAAGCTCGATCGCAAAACAGCAGATAAGCATTCAACGGGCGGTGTCGGTGACAAGATCACTCTTCCACTTGCTCCACTTGTTGCAGCATGCGGCGGAGCAGTTCCTCAACTTTCTGGCCGTGGGCTTGGACATACCGGTGGAACTCTCGACAAACTTGAATCCATTCCCGGTTGGCGCGCATCGCTGACAAACGATGAGATGCTCAAAGTCTTGCAAGACACCGGCGCTGTAATTTGCGCAGCGGGTGCAGGGCTAGCGCCAGCAGATAAGAAGCTCTACGCGCTTCGCGATGTCACTGCAACCGTTGAAGCGATTCCACTGATTGCATCTTCGATCATGAGCAAGAAGATTGCCGAAGGAACTTCAGCGCTCGTTCTTGATGTGAAGACAGGCTCTGGTGCATTTATGTCAGATCCTGCAAAGGCATCAGAACTTGCTCGCACTATGGTGCAACTTGGTAGAGATGCAGGCGTGAAGACTCGCGCTCTCGTTACCGCAATGGATGTTCCTCTCGGACTCACAGCAGGTAATGCTCTAGAAGTGCGTGAATCCGTTGAAGTCCTTGCAGGTGGCGGACCTTCTGATGTTGTTGAGTTAACCATTCTTCTTGCTCGCGAAATGATTGATGCAGCCGGCATTGTCGGAAAAGATCCAGCAGATGCGCTCAAAGATGGCAGCGCAATGGACCATTGGCGCCGCATGATCAGTGCTCAGGGCGGAGATCCCGATGCTGCACTTCCTGTAGCGCGCGAACAACATGTTGTGAAGGCTGCAAATAGCGGAATCATTACAACGATGGATGCGATGAAGGTCGGCGTCAGCGCATGGCGTTTAGGTGCAGGACGTTCTAAGCAGGGTGAAAAGGTTCAAGCAGGTGCCGGCATCGAACTCCACGCAAAGCCAGGCGATTACATCACTGCAGGGTCACCATTGATGACCTTACATACAGATGAAGCCCCACGATTTGAACGCGCTCTCGAAATTCTTGAAGGCGCTGTCACAATAGTTGAAGGTGGAACGGTCAATCGTCTACCTCTAGTGTTAGAGAGAATTGAAGGATGAGCGACTTAACAAAGAAGCCAACAGCGGATCAAGTAAAGCGACTTCCAAAAGCACTTTTACATGATCACCTTGATGGAGGACTTCGCCCGCAAACAATTATCGATATCGCCAAAGAGATTGGCCACGAACTTCCAACCTCTGACGCAGCTGAACTCGCTGAATGGTTCCGCAGTTCATGTGATTCAGGTTCACTCGTTCTCTATCTCGAAACATTTGCGCACACAGTTGCGGTCATGCAACGTAAAGAAGATGTAGTACGTGTGGCGCGTGAATGTGCTGTAGATCTTGCTCGCGATGGCGTGGTCTATGCCGAAGTGCGTATGGCACCAGAACTCATCACTGAAAAAGGAATGTCACTTTCTCAGGCAATCGAAGCCATCCTCGAAGGTTTCCGTGCAGGTGAAGCTGAAGCAAAGGCAGAGGGCAACACAATTCGTGTGATGTCACTTCTCTGTGGAATGCGCCAGAACAATCTTTCGCAAGAGGTAGCAGAGCTTGCGGTGAAGTATCGCGACCAAGGCGTTGTCGGCTTCGATATCGCAGGCCCTGAAGATGGTTTCCCACCAAGCGATCAGCTCGATACCTTTGAATATCTGCGCCGCGAAAATGCTCATTTCACGATCCACGCTGGTGAGGCGTATGGCCTGCCATCAATCTGGGAAGCAATTCAACTCTGCGGCGCAGAACGCTTGGGACACGGCGTGCGCATCACTGACGATATTGATTTCAACCACACGCCACCGCGTTTAGGACGTCTTGCTTCCTATGTCCGCGATCGCCGCGTTCCACTTGAGATGTGCCCATCATCAAATATTCAGACAGGAGTGGCAGATTCATTTGCCCACCACCCTCTTGCTCGCCTGGCCAAGCTTCGTTTCCGTGTCACCATCAATACCGATAACCGCTTAATGTCAGCAACATCAATGTCACGCGAAATGACCGAGATGGTTAACCAATGCGATTGGACTTTCCAAGACCTTCAGCGCGTAACGATTAATGCTCTTAAGAGCGCCTTCATTCCATTTGAAGAGCGCTTAGCAATCATTGAAAGCGTTGTTAAACCTGCCTATGCAAAGATTTCAGAGGAGTAAGTAATGGCACATCCTAAGTACACCCTTCACCAAGTCGCTAAGACAATTGATCACGCACTCTTGCGTCCAGATATGTCACGCGATGAAGTAAAGGCAGGATGTGAAGTCGCTATGAAGTACGACGTTGCATCTGTCTGCTGTAAGCCAGCTGATGTTGCTTTCTGCGCCGATATTTTGCGCGGAAGCGATGTTCACGTCGGAACTGTCGTCGGCTTCCCGCACGGCAATTCGGCAACTGCTACCAAGGTATTTGAAACCAAGCAGGTAGTTGCCGATGGAGCCACTGAAATCGATGTCGTAATCAATATTGGTTGGATGAAGTCAGGGATGTATGACGAAGTCCGTGAAGAAATTGCTGCGGTCGTTGCTGCGGCAAGTGGCAACCAAGTAAAGGTAATCCTCGAGAATGCATACCTGACCAAAGAAGAGATTGTTAAAGCCTGCCAGCTCTGCGAAGCTGCCGGTGCTGATTACGTAAAGACATCTACAGGTTTTGCTCCAACAGGTGCCATCCTTGAAGATGTACAACTGATGCGCGCTTCGGTTTCTTCAAAGGTTGAAGTAAAGAGTGCGGGCGGCGTGAAGTCACTCGATATGTTGCTTTCATTTATGGATGCCGGCGTAAAGCGCAGTGGCGCTAGCGGAACAGCTGCAATGCTCGATGAATTTGTTGAGCGCTTCGGCGCTTAACCTGCCAAGAACTTCTTTAAAGGTTCGCGCAGTTCATTTAATAGCGCTTCGGAATCGCCTGAAGTCTTAGTAATCACTTCGATGTAGCACTTCATCTTTGCTTCGGTCCCTGATGGGCGAACAATGATGCGAATGCCGCCAGCGAGCCAGATACGCAACCCATCTGTGGGTGGTAAACCATCCTTCGGTGCAGCTAAGTCATCGATTGATTCCACCGCACGCCCTGCAATTTCTTTAGGCGGAGTCTGACGAAGACCTGCTAGCAATCGAGTAATGGCAGACATATCTGAGACTCGAATAGAGATCTGCTCGGTGCCGTGGAAACCATGGCGTTCCCACACTTGATTGAGTAAGTCGCTAATTGTTAAGCCATCTCGCTTCAGGTCCATGGCAACTTGCGCTAAGAATATTGCCGCGGAGATTCCATCTTTATCGTTGACGGTATCTGAATCAACGGCGTATCCAATCGCTTCTTCATATCCGAAGGCGAGCTCTTCAATCTTGGCCAACCATTTAAAGCCGGTGAGTACTTCCTGGAAATCGATTCCATAATGGCCGCTGATTTTGCGAAGAGCAGATGAGGAAACGATTGAGTTTCCAAATGTTCCAGAAGGTTTTGAGCGAGCAATCCATTCACCCAGCACAACGCCAAGTTCATCTCCGCGCAGCATGCGCCAGCCGACTACAGGGTCATTAATGGCAGCTGCGCATCGATCGGCGTCAGGGTCATTGGCAATTACTATTTCGGCGTTGAAGTCGCGAGCCTTTTTGAGAGCAAGGTCAATGGCGCCAGGTTCTTCGGGGTTAGGAAATGCAACGGTAGGAAAATCAGGATCTGGAGTGCACTGTTCATCGACAGTTATCAGAGATGAGAAGCCGGCTTTGTTAAAGACAAGTTGCGCTGTCTCTGTGCCAACTCCGTGCATCGCTGTATAAACAACTTTGAGATCGCCAGGACGTGGAGCAAGTGCGCTGGTGCGCTTTACATATTCATTTAATACTTCTTCATCCAAGATAGTCCACTTGCTGCCACGGGGGAGTGACCTCAGCGATGTCACTGCATCTATATCAGCTGCAATAAAGCCATCTGTTGGATTAATAATCTGTGATGATGCGTACTTAACTCCATCAGCTTCAGGTCCTACATAAACCTTGTAACCATTATCTTGCGGTGGATTATGGCTTGCCGTCACCATAATTCCGATATCGCAAGCAAGATAAGAAGTTGCAAAGGCGAGTACCGGAGTGGGTAGCGGGCGGGGAAGTATGTACACATCCATTCCGGCACCACTCATAATTTCAGCCGTTTCAAATGTGTAATCCTCAGAGCCATAACGAGCATCTCTGCCAATGACGACCTTGGTCATTCCGCGCTTTTGCATATAAGAAGCGATACCAGCTGCTGCACGGCCCACAACAGCGCGATTCATACAAGAAGGTCCAGGACCTATCGGACCACGAAGACCAGCAGTTCCAAATTGGAGAAAGCCATTGAAGTATTTCTTAAGTGTTACTTCATCGCCTGCATCGAGCAGGGTTTGTAGCTCGGCTGCAGTCTTTGGATCTGGGTCGTCAGCAATCCAAGCTTCAACTTCGGCGCGCAGAGTGCTGTTCATGGCTTAAGGCTAATCTCGTTAGACGAGTTTAGGAATAGTGTTCTTGAGCAAAGTGCCCATGCGATCAGCAGCAGCCTTGCCGGCAGCAATTACTTCTTCGTGGTTTAACTTTTCTCCTGTAACGCCTGCCGCAGCATTAGTAACAAGTGAGATGCCGAGAACTTCAGCGCCAAGAGCATGCGCTGCAATTGCTTCAGGAACCGTTGACATGCCAACCAGATCAGCGCCCATAGTGCGCATCATCAGAATTTCAGCTGGAGTTTCATAAGTTGGCCCGCGCCAGTGGACATAAACGCCTTCGGCAAGAGAAGAATCTTCCTTCTTCACAATCTCGCGGATGCGCTTGCTATAAAGATCTGTCAGATCGATAAATGTTGCACCTGATAGTGGTGATGCTGCTGTAAGTGAGATGTGATCACGAATAATGACGGGCTGACCAACCTTGTATGAAGTATTGATGCCACCACATGCATTGGTGAGGATGACTACCTTGCAGCCTGCCTTCACTGCTGTACGGACTCCGTGCACTACAGGTTCCATGCCCTTACCTTCATATAGGTGGGTGCGACCTAAGAAGACAAGTGCGCGAATTGTCTTGCCATTTTCGACGATTTCGTAAGAGCGAACTTTTCCTGAGTGACCTTCAACTGCTGGTGCAAAGAAGCCGGTGATCTCATGTGCATCGCACTCATAGGCAGGTGCACCGAGCGCATCTGCAGCTGTTACCCACCCTGAACCCATAACAAGTGCGACATCGTGAGATGCGACGCCTGTGCGTTCTGCGATTTCTGCAGCTGCCTTAGTAGCGGCAGCTAATGGATCTGAGTAGAGAAGTTCAGTTGAGGTCATGCCTCAATAATGTCACAGAGAACTGTTCCGCTGGCCACGGTCTCACCAATTACAGCTTTTAGGTTCTTAATCACACCTGACTTATGGGCGTTGAGAGGTTGTTCCATCTTCATCGCTTCAAGAACGATGATGAGATCTCCTGCTTCAACGCTCTGTCCTTCTTCGACAGCAATCTTTACAACAGTTCCTTGCATCGGGCTGGCAAGGCCAGTTCCAGATGAGCCACCACCGGATGATTGCTTTGCGCGATGGCGCTTTACAACAGGTTCTGGTGCATGGACGAGAATTTCAAAGCGCTTTCCATTGACTTCAGCGACAAGCTTTTCAGCAGCGACGCGAGTCTGAATCTCAGCGGCCGCAGATTCAAAGGCAGGAATATCGTTCTTAAATTCATTCTCGATATAACTTGTATAGACCTTGAACACATCTGTGTAAGCAGGATCTTCCAGGATGGCGCGGTGGAAGGGGAGTGCAGTAGCGAGTCCACCTACTTCAAATTCAGCGAGAGCGCGACGTGCGCGTTGGATAGCTTGTTCGCGAGTTGCACCTGTAACGATGAGCTTTGCAAGAAGTGAATCGAAGTTTCCACCGATGACATCTCCGTTACGGAAACCTGCATCTACGCGGACTCCCGGACCGGTTGGAATATTCCACGAAGTAATGCGACCTGGTGCAGGTAAGAATGAGCGACCAGGATCTTCACCGTTGATACGGAATTCAATCGAGTGGCCACGCACAACAGGATCATCAAAACCGAGGCTTTCACCCATTGCGATGCGGAATTGTTCGCGCACAAGGTCAATGCCTGTTACCTCTTCAGAGACAGGGTGTTCTACCTGAAGACGGGTATTTACTTCAAGGAACGAAATTGTTCCGTCGAGGCCGACAAGAAATTCGCAAGTGCCGGCGCCAACATAGCCAGCTTCTTTCATGATCGCCTTACTTGAGCGATAGAGCTCTTCGTTCTGGGCATCAGTTAAGAATGGCGCTGGCGCTTCCTCAACAAGCTTCTGGTGGCGACGCTGCAATGAGCAGTCACGAGTTGAAACAACAACTGCATGTCCGTGCTTGTCGACCAATACTTGGGTCTCTACGTGGCGTGGCTTATCGAGATAACGTTCGACGAAACATTCACCGCGCCCAAAACCTGCAATCGCTTCACGGACAGCCGATGCATAAAGTTCTGGAATTTCTTCCATGGTGCGGGCAACCTTGAGGCCGCGACCTCCACCGCCGAATGCAGCTTTGATTGCAACGGGTAGTCCATGTTCTTTGGCAAAGGCGAGAACTTCTTCATGTCCTGTAACAGGGTCTTTAGTTCCTGCGACAAGAGGTGCGCCTGCAGCCGATGCAATACGACGAGCTGAAACTTTATCGCCGAGCGCGCTAATGGCAGCGGGTGGGGGACCGATCCAGATGAGCCCGGCATCGACTACTGCTTGAGCAAAATCTGCGTTCTCGGAGAGGAATCCATAACCAGGGTGAACTGCATCCGCGCCAGATTCTTTAGCGAGTGCGATGATCTTTGGAATATTGAGATAGGTATCTTTGGCAACAGTTCCGTTGAGTGAGTAAGAAAAGTCTGCACTCTTTGCATGAAGTGCATCGCGATCTTCTTCTGAATACATCGCAATAGATTCGAGGCCATGGTCTTTACATGCGCGAATAACGCGAAGAGCAATCTCTCCTCGGTTAGCAATCAGAACGCGCTTCATGACATCTCCTTCACTTGAGGCCAAGAATATCCAAGTTGCTTCATTGCGTTACGAAGAAATGGCATCGAAATTCCCACAACATTGGTGTAATCGCCCTCGATTACTGGAATAAAAGGGCTTCCAAAGCCATCGAGAGTGAAACCGCCAGCTACGTGAAGTGGCTCTTCAGATGCTACGTAATCTGTAATCTCTTCATCGGTCATATCTGTAAAGGTGACTTTCGTGGTGACGCGATCTGCAATCTCAATTCCGCGCTCAGTATCGATAATGCAATGTCCGGTATGAAGTAAACCCGTACGGCCACTAATTTTCTTAGCGCGCTTAACGGCGACTTCTGGCGTACCTGGTTTACCGAATGAGACTCCATCGACATCAAATGTTGAATCGCAGCCGATGATGATTGCTGGGTAATCAATCATTTCGCGAACTGTGTGTGCCTTTGAAATCGCCAGAGCAATCACCATATCTTCGGGAGTCATTGCGTTGAAGAAATCTGTCTCTTCATCCACATTGCTTACGATGATTGTTGGCTTCAGGCCAGCATCGGTCAGTAAGCGACGACGAGAAGTTGATTGCGATGCTAAGACGATACGTGGCATTTACTGATGCTTTCGAGCGCCGAAGGTAATTTGGTGAGGAAGTGGTTGGCGCAGTTGTGGCAGCGCAAAGACGCTTCGCTTAATTACCGGCTTGATGTCAACGGCTTTGTGGTTGGCCAAAACAGCTTGAAGTGCAACGAGCTCTTCAGGAGTTGGATGGCCTGCTGTAACAGAGAATTTCATCGTTATAGAGGAATATTTCCATGTTTACGTGCTGGCAAGGTATCGCGCTTTGTCTTGAGTGTTCGGAATGCCTTCGTGATGTATTGGCGTGAATCTTCAGGTTCAATCACGCTATCGATTGTTCCGCGCTCTGCAGCGAGGTAAGGATTGGAGAACTTTTCGGTGTACTCAGTAATCAATTCTGCGCGCTTCGCATCTTGATCTTTAGCCTCAGCTAAATCCTTACGATAAAGAATATTGACTGCACCCTGTGCGCCCATCACCGCGATTTCAGCGCTAGGCCAAGCAAAGTTGATATCGCTGCCAAGGTACTTAGAGCCCATCACGATAAATGCTCCACCGTAAGCCTTACGGGTAATAAGGGTGACTAGTGGAACTGATGCTTCAGCATATGCGTAAAGAAGCTTTGCTCCGCGACGAATGATTCCGTTCCACTCTTGCTCTGTACCAGGCATAAATCCTGGTACGTCAACGAGTGTCAGGATTGGAATATTAAATGCATCGCAGAAGCGTAAGAATCGCGCTGCTTTCTCAGATGAATTGATATCGAGCGTGCCTGCAAGCTGTGAAGGTTGGTTGGCAATAATTCCAACTGATTGACCTTCGATGCGCGCAAATCCCACAACAATATTCGGTGCATAGAGAGCATGAACTTCAAGGAATTCGCCTTCATCTACGAGAGCTTGAATCAAGTTCTTCATATCGTATGGCTGGTTAGGGCTATCTGGAATCAAAGTGTTGAGCGCTGTATCAGATGCGCTCTTATCAAGGGTCTCTGTTGGAGGAAGGACAGGAGATCCATCCATATTGTTAGATGGAAGGTATGACAGCAGCGCCTTCACATAATCAATCGCATCTGCCTCTGAATCTGCCATGTAATGAGCGTTTCCAGATTTGGTGTTATGTGTGAATGCACCACCAAGTTCTTCCATACCAACATCTTCGCCAGTAACAGTCTTGATCACATCTGGACCTGTAATAAACATGTTGGATGTTTCCTTCACCATGACGGTGAAGTCGGTTAGTGCAGGTGAATATGCAGAGCCGCCGGCACATGGCCCGAGGATCAAAGAAATCTGGGGAATCACACCTGATGAACGCGTGTTAAGGCGGAAGATTCGTCCGTAACCGTTGAGTGAAGCCACGCCTTCTTGAATACGCGCTCCACCTGAATCATTGATTCCAATCAGTGGAATTCCTGACTTCAGAGCAAACTCGGCAATCTTTACAATCTTCTCTGCATGTACCTCGCCAAGCGATCCACCAAAAACAGTGAAGTCCTGTGAGTAAAGTGCGATTGGTCGCCCATCTACTGTCGCGGTTCCGATAATGACACCGTCACCGTAAGGTCGGTTCTTCTCCATGCCGAAGTTCTGGGCGCGGTGACGAGCGAACTCATCAATTTCGGTAAATGAATCTGCATCGACGAGCATCTCAATACGTTCGCGAGCGGTGCCCTTGCCCTTGGCATGCTGCCTCTCTTCTGCGCGTGCAGAACCAGCGTGGACAGCTTCATCAATTCTTTCGCGGAGGTCTTCGATTTTTCCCGCTGTAGTGTGCAGATCTGGGCTCATGAACATAAGGTACTAGTCGTGAGCACCGTTGCGCCAAGACCACCGCTAGATAGTTCGGTCATCTCAGAAAAAATCTCGCAGTACTGGCGAGTAAGCGTGGTTGAAGTCACGGGATCGACGCAAGATGACTTAACGCAATTAGTTGCAGATAAAAAAGCAAAAAGCGGTGAAGTCATCACTACGGAATATCAAAGTGCAGGACGAGGTCGGCTCGATAGAAAATTTGATGCACCTGCATCTTCTGCTCTGATGTTTTCATTCTATGTTGAACCAATTCGAGATAAATCTGATTGGTCATTTCTGCCACTTCTTACTGGGCTCTCTGCAATCTTTTCGCTCACCACATTGGATCCCGAGCTTTCACCTACTCTTAAATGGCCCAATGACATTCTTATAGGAGATGGAAAAGTCGGCGGAATCATCGCGCAAACAAGTGGTGACGGAGTTGTAATCGGTGTTGGCATCAACGTTGGAATGTCTCAAGAGGAACTTCCTGTTGTTACTGCTACTTCACTAGCCCTCCACAACTTCTCAACACTGGACCGCAATCTCATTCTCTCGACATTCCTAGCAACCTTTGAAGAGCTCTTTCAAAGATGGCAGAACGGTGAAGATCTACGCCATCTGTATAAAGAGAGGTCTGCAACGATTGGCCACGACATACGAATTGAACATCCAGATGGCAGCCATAAGAATGGAAAAGCTGTAGATGTGACGCCTGCAGGCGAACTCATTCTCGAAGACGGTTCTCGAGTAACAGTCGGAGACATCGTTCATCTACGATAGGGCTGTGAATGAACGATTCCCTCGCGTAGGCGTTATAGGCGCAGGGCAATTAGCGCGCATGATGGTTGCGCCAGCAACAGCTCTCGGAATCGATCTACTTCTCTTCGCACAAAGCCCTGATGATTCAGGTGCCCAAATCACACATCACATCGTTGGCGATTACGAAGACCTTGAAGCTCTCAAAGTATTTGCAGCGGACTGCGATGTCATCACATTTGAACACGAGCTCGTGCCGCTCTCGGTTATTAAGGGGCTGGAAGCCACAGGCGTAAAGGTTTATCCGCCATCATCTGCATTTATCTATTCTCAAGATAAAGCTGAGATGCGTAAGAAGCTGAGCGCCTTCCCTGCGCCGAAGTGGAAGATTGCAACATCAACTGCCGATATCGAGCGATACCCATTGATAGCAAAAGCTATCTCGGGTGGTTACGACGGTCGTGGTGTGTGGAAGATTAATTCGCAAGATGAGCTTGCCGAAGTATTGAAAACAACCCCGCAGCTCCTCATTGAAGAACTCATCTCTTTCGACACTGAAATTGCAGTGATGGTCGCTCGCTCTCCACATGGACAAGCAACTTCTTGGACACCAACTGAAACGGTGCAAGAAGATGGAATCTGTACTTTAACGATTTCACCTGCTCAAAATATTTCTTCAGAGATTGCTGAAAAGGCACAGAAGCTCGCACTCGATATCGCACAAGAAGTTGGCGTGGTCGGTGTTATGGCAGTTGAAATGTTTGTGAAGGCAGATCAGCTCTTCATCAACGAACTCGCAATGCGCCCACATAATTCAGGGCACTGGACCATCGATGGAGCTGTCACAAGTCAGTTCGAACAACACTTGCGCGCGATTCTCGATCTACCACTTGGAGATCCTTCAATGACTGCCGATATCGCTGTAATGGGAAATATCTTGGGCGGCGAGAAGACAGATATGTATCGCCCATATCTTCACCTGATGGCGCGCAATCCAGAGCTTAAGTTCCATCAATATAAGAAGGAAGTCCGCGTGGGGCGCAAGATTGGCCATGTCACAGCAGTTGGCTCTGACCTTCTACAATTAACCACAGATGTTCAGCATGCACGTGACTATATGAGTGGAGCTATCGATGAGTGATCGTAAAGATGTAGCAATCATCATGGGCTCAGATTCTGATTGGCCAGTCATGGAAGAAGCTGCGAAGGCACTTGATTCATTTGGAATTAGCTACAGCGCAGATGTTGTCTCAGCACACCGCATGCCTGAAGAGATGGTCGACTTTGCAAAGACAGCTGCATCAAAGGGTTACAAGGTAATCATTGCTGGTGCAGGGGGAGCGGCGCACCTCCCAGGAATGGTTGCATCCCTTACAACGCTGCCGGTTATCGGCGTTCCAGTGTCTTTGAAGAACCTAGATGGAATGGATTCATTGCTATCTATCGTTCAGATGCCTGGCGGAATTCCTGTTGCAACTGTTGGAATTGATAACGCTAAGAATGCAGGAATCCTTGCTGCGCGCATCATTGGTTCGGCCGATGCAGCGGTGGCTAAGAAGATCGAATCTCAGCTTTCAGATCTATCGGATGAGGCAAAAGCAAAGGGCGCCCAATTGAGCGCCCGTCGCAATGCAAAGACTGGTTTTTAGTCAGTTCGTCCTAAGGCATGAACGCGCCATCCAGCTGCGCGCCACATATTGCGATCTAACATATTACGACCGTCAATAAGGAACTTTGACTTCACGAGCTGACCAATCACTGATGGATCGAGTTCGCGATATTCCTTCCACTCAGTTAAGTGCAAGATCGCATCTGCGCCTTTAACTGCATCGACAACCTTCTCTTGGTAATCAAGATTTGGGAATCGCTTACGTGCAGGTTCAATGCCCTTAGGGTCGTGAACAACAACTTGTGCACCAGCTGCTTGAAGTTGAGCGGCGATATCAAGTGCTGGGGAGTCACGCACGTCGTCGCTGTCGGGCTTAAATGTTGCACCGAGAACTGCGATTTTGTACTGAGTGAGATCTTCAGAAAGATCTGCGCGCACAACATCAATAACGCGTTGACGAGCACGAAGGTTGATTGCATCAATCTCGCGAAGGAATTCAAGAGCTTGGTCTGCGCCAAGTTCTTGTGCGCGTGCCATAAATGCGCGAATATCTTTGGGAAGACAGCCTCCGCCGAATCCAATACCCGCCTGCAGGAAGCGGCTTCCGATTCGTGGGTCGTAACCGATTGCCTTGGCAAGAACAGTGACATCTCCACCTGCTGCTTCGCAGACTTCAGCCATCGCGTTGATAAATGAAATCTTTGTTGCAAGGAATGAGTTTGCTGCAACCTTTACGAGCTCCGCAGTTGGTAGATCTGCGCGAATCCATGGAGTTCCAAGATCAATTACAGGCTTGTAGACCTCTTTAAGGATTTCTTCTGCGCGATCATTTGCAACGCCAACCACAAGACGGTTTGGAGTCAAAGTATCTTCGACTGCGAAACCTTCGCGAAGGAACTCAGGGTTCCAAGCGAGGTCTGCCTGTGGAGCAGACGTTGCAAGTTGATCGCGAAGTAACTGAGCTGTTCCTACTGGAACCGTCGACTTTCCGACAACGAGTGAACCTTCTTTGAGATGTGGAGCAATTGCTGCAACAGATGACTTTACATATGTCAGATCTGCAGCAAGTCCATCTTTGCTCTGAGGTGTACCGACACAGATGAAGTGAACATCAGCATCAGCAACTGCCGAGAAGTCGGTTGTAAATGAGAGACGCCCAGTCTTCATCTCAGCAGCTAGGAGAGTATCGAGACCAGGTTCGTAGAAAGGGAGTTCGCCTTTAGAAAGGAGATCAACCTTGCCCTGGTCGGTATCGATACCGACTACTTCAAAACCGAGTGAGGACATACATGCTGCGTGGGTAGCGCCTAGGTAGCCGCAACCAATTACTGAAAGCTTCAGAGTCATACGCGGGAGTCTATTGCAGGCTCAATTAAAAACTGGAAAATTCAGGGCTATTTTGCGGGCGCGCAAGGATTATCTGCAGCTGTTTTCGTCTTAAATTTGTCGATTGTCACAGCTTCAGCAGTCGCCTTTGCAGATGCTTTCGCAGTTGGCTTCACAGTCTCAAGCAAGGCTTCATCGTTGCGAATCTTGGTCCAGAGATCTGTTGCCAATACATCATCCCAAATCACAACAGAGCCAACGGTTGGATGGCGACCATTTGGATCTGAAAGCGGAACAGTCAATGTGCGAATATTTCCTGAAGAGAGATTGCGCATCTGCTTGGCAAGAGTGAGAAGGTCATTCTTATCCACTCCAGAATCCATCTTCACAGTAGAAATAGTTGCGTTGTAGAACTTTGTTAGTTTGATTGGATTGAGAAGCACTCCGCTGCTTGTTGCTTTGCGCAGAACAGCGCTCACGAATTGCTGTTGACGTTCCATTCGTCCAATATCCCCACGGCCATCAAAGTCACGAGTACGTACATACTTGAGCGCTTCAATTCCATCAAGCACGTGTGTGCCTGCGCTCATCACCAAGTGGCTCTTTGGATCATTGATAGCAACTTTAGAACAAACCTCAATGCCACCAAGAGCATCAACCACACCAGTAAAGCCAGCAAAGCTGACTTCGACGTAATGATCAATCTTTAAATTTGTCTTCTCTTCAAGAGTTTGAATAAGAAGCGGTGCTCCACCAAATGCAAAGGAGGCATTGATCTTTCCAGGACGAGCTGGAATATCTCGTGTGCCATCTTGGCTTCGGTGCGCAGGAATAGTCACCAAGGTATCTCGTGGAATTGAGACGATATAAGCCGCATCACGGGCCTTTGAAATATGGACGAGCAACATTGTGTCTGAGCGACCACCTGCCGCTACTGCAGTGCTTCCAACACGGAGCGCTTTAATCTGCTCTTTCGTTAGACCTTCACGAGTGTCAGAACCAACAACAAGATAGTTCAGGGCCGAGGAAGTCTTTTCAGGACGATCTTTAATAGAGCCAAAGACATCTATTCGAGAAATTTGTCCGCTCACCTGGCCTAATCCGAGCCACGATAGCGATGCAACAAGGACAACACCCAGAGAGAGTGATGTAATTATCCGAATTGCACGAGAAGATTTCACATCCGTAGGGTACTTGGACGATAGCGTGGAGGGGTTATGGCGACACCAACTCACGAGTTAATTGGCTCACCGCATCCATCTATCAGCGTCATACTTCCAATTCTCAATGAAGAAGCACATCTCAAAGGTGCTATCGACTCAATCCTTTCTCAGGATTATCTAGGAAAGACAGAAGTAATTCTTGCCATCGGTCCTTCGCATGATCGCACCCTTGAAATCGCTCAGCAAATATCTCAGCAAGATTCCCGTGTAGTAATCGTCGAAAATCCAACAGGACGAACAGCAGCTGGATTAAATCTTGCGCTGAAAAAATCACAGAGCCCAGTCATAGTTCGCGTTGATGGGCATGCCCAAATTCCAAGTAATTACCTTTCACTTGTCGTTGAAATTCTCAACAAGACCGGTGCAGTAAATGTCGGTGGCGTAATGGCAGCCGTTGGTACAACCGCCTTTGAAAATGCAGTTGCAGGCGCAATGCGCAGTCCGCTCGGAGTTGGTGCATCACGTTTCCACACTGGGGGAGAAGCCGGTTTAGTTGACACTGTGTACCTAGGCGCCTTTAGACGAGAAGCACTCATTGCAATTGGTGGCTTCGATGAACGCTTTACTCGCGCCCAAGATTGGGAACTTAATTTCCGCTTACGCGAAAATGGCGGAGTTGTTTACTTCGATCCAAGGCTTCATGTCACATATCGTCCGCGATCGACTGTAAAAGCTCTTGCGAAACAATATTTTGAATATGGTCGCTGGCGCCGAGTAGTTTCAAGAAAACATAGCGGAACAATTAATTATCGCTACCTCGCTCCACCATTTGCTCTCATCGGTTTCACCGTTTCGCTATTGGCTGGATTTATCGCACCAATACTCTTCACCCCAGCCGCGATTTACACACTCTTTGTTCTACTTGCTTCAATCAAAATCGCATCAAACATCCGTGAATATTTCTTGCTCTTGGCTGTTATTCCGACCATGCACTTCGCGTGGGGCGCCGGTTTTATCTCCTCACCAAAGACTCTCGTCCCCGTATCTGAATAAGGTGAGCCTCGCTGCGGTAGCCTTTCGCACGTGGAGAAGCCAGTAGTTGTATACGAGCCATTTCGCGCAGGCTTGCCGCCTATGCGCGAGTACATGCGCTCACTCTGGTCTCGCCGAACCTTCATCTCCGAGTTCTCACGGTCAGAACTGCGCGAGCAGAATTACGGATCTGTCTTCGGCCAATTGTGGCTAGTTCTAAACCCGCTTCTTCTCTCTGCCGTTTACTTCCTTCTGATTTATGTCATTGGCGGAAGTAGCGATGCCACTCGTTTTGGCCACCTCACAGCAAGCCTCTTCCTCTTCTATTTGGTTGCAAATAGCCTCACAGGTGGAGTCAAAGCAATTACCTCTGGTCAGCGTTTGATTATGAATACTTCATTTCCCAGAGTGATGTTGCCGATTTCTGCAACGGTCATTGCCCTCTTTAAATTTATTCCCACTCTCATTGTTTTCGGAGTCATTCACGTATTAATCGGACTTCCGTATTCATGGCAGATGTTGTGGGCAATTCCAATCATGGCCATCGCACTTGTGATGGCTTTGGGAATGGCGATTCTTATCTCTTGCATTAATGTGTACTTTCGAGATATCTCAAGCATGCTTCCATATCTGACTCGAAGCCTTCTCTACTTATCGCCAATTCTCTACGTTGCATCAAGCATCTCTGACCGAATTAAGACATTTGAGATTGCCAACCCAATCTTCTATCTTCTCGATTCATGGTCACGCGTCTTGGTACACGCCCAGGCTCCAACTGTCTTCGGAATGGTTCACGCATCTGTGTGGGCACTTAGCCTCTTTACCGTTGGCACATACTTCTTCCTATCGAGGGAGCGTGATTTCGCTGTCCGACTTTAGCCACACACATACTCCTCAAAGCCTTGCTGTATCTGTTAAAGATCTAGGGCTTACGTACACAACATCGATTGATAAGAAGCCAACTCTTAAGGCGCGCATTAAATCTCTTGGGCGCGGAAAGAAACACACACGTATTGTGAAAGCGCTTAACGACGTCTCAGTAGATGTTCATTACGGAACAGTTCTTGGCATCATCGGTTCAAATGGGGCTGGTAAATCTTCTCTTATGCGCGTGATTTCAGGCATTGTTCCTCCTACTCAAGGACGCGTTGAAGTCTATGGAAGCGTCAGCACCCTCTTAGCCTTGGGCGTTGGCTTTAATCCATCGATGACGGGTCGAGATAACGTCTATCTAGGTGGGCTTGCCGCTGGAATGTCGCGCGAAGATATTGATAAGAACTTTGATGCCATCGCTGCATTCTCAGAACTTGGTGAGGCAATCGATGCCCCTATGCGCACTTATTCATCAGGAATGTATGCACGCCTTGCCTTCTCGGTGGCAGCTGTTGTCGAACCAGATATTTTGATTATTGATGAAGCTCTCAGCACTGGAGATGCGAAATTTAAAGAGAAGAGCCTTAATCGCATTAAGGAACTTCGCACCGCAGACCGCGCTCTCATCCTGGTAAGCCACGCGTTAGCGACCATCGAAGATATCTGCAACGAAGTCATCTGGCTTGATAAAGGTAAGTTAATGGCGCGAGGTAATCCAACAGAAGTTATCGCTTCTTATCGTGAATTCGTGAATGCAAGAAAGAGCGCATCATCAGATGAGGATGTTTAGAGCCGGGGTTTTACTCCTTGCTGCAACTTTTATAGTCATACCTGTTTCTCGCGCGGAAAATCCTGAAACATTTTCCTTTACTGGATCCGGCTATGGCCATGGAGTAGGCATGAGCCAGATGGGAGCTCGCGCACTTGCTCTCGCTGGCGAATCTGCAACCGGAATTCTTAATTACTATTACAAGGATGTTGTGGTTGCTCCATATGTAGATAGCCACACGATACGAGTAAATATCGGGCACTTACTTCGCTCAGTTTCTTTTGTTACCGCAACTCCCGAATCAGCTATTCAGATTTATGCTGGAGAAGTCACTGGCTTCACTGATATTGCACCTATCGCAGTACTCGGAACACGACAGAAAGCATCGTTTAGATTAGATGCGGCGCAGAACATAGTTGGCCCAGTAACTGGAAAAGCCTTCACTATTCGCTGGACCGGACCCAATGCAGTAATGACTTTTTCACAACCCGGAAGTTCTGCGAAGTATCGCTATGGGCAGATGCAGATGAAAGTAGTTAAAGGCGCAATCGAAGTAACGAATTCGCTCAGTCTTCACGATGAGTATCTCTGGGGAATCAGTGAAATTTCTTCGGCATGGCCAGCTGCAGCTCTTGAAGCTCAAGTGATTGCAGCTCGTTCGTACGCACTCTCCAAGATTTCTACAATTAAGCCTTCATGCGATTGCCATGTGTATTCACATATCGCGGATCAGAACTTTGTCGGGTATTCGAAAGAGATTGAGCCAAAGATTGGCCAACTCTGGAAAGCTGCCGTTAACCGCACACATATCGACACAGCTACAAGCCTTGCCATCCTCGCTGCAGGAAAGCCTATTCAGGCTTATTACTCATCATCTTCAGGGGGAGCGACTCAGACAACGTTAGATGCGTGGGGTCAAGCAACTTCCTACACACAATCGGTTCCAGATCCAGCTGGTTTAGATCCCAAGCTCAATCCGAGATTTGCACAGTGGAAGGCATCTGCAACGCAAGAGCTGGTGAAGAAAGCATTTCTGCTTCCAGATGTAGTCACTCTAGAAATTGTCTCTCGAAATTCTGCAGGAGCAGTTACTTACATCAAGGGAACTTCATCTTCAGGTTCAACGAAATTATTACGAGGCGATACCTTTAGAAGTCGAGTAAAGATTCCTTCTCCGTATTTTCAGCTTGCTTTGCCGTAGTACTTAGTTAGCGTGCAGTACAGAATTTAATCCGCCCCAAGTGCCCGTGCGCATAACAGCTTCAAGCCCACCAGTAAGTGAATTTCTACGGAAGAGAAGATTGTTTGCGCCTGTTAGAGATCCAGCCTTCACGATTTCACCATCAGGCAACTTCACCTTTGCTGCTGCGGTGATGTAAGTACCAGCTTCAATGACGCAGTTATCGCCAAGCGAGATACCAAGACCTGAGTTGGCACCAAGGAGGCACTTTTCACCAATTGAAATAACTTCTTTTCCGCCGCCGCTGAGCGTTCCCATGATGGAAGCTCCACCACCGATATCGGTGCCATCTCCGACAACAACGCCTGCAGAGATACGACCTTCAACCATAGAAGCGCCCAAAGTACCCGCGTTAAAGTTGATAAATCCTTCATGCATCACAGTTGTTCCTGATGCGAGGTGAGCGCCTAATCGAACGCGATCAGCATCTGCGATTCGTACACCTGAAGGAATGACGTAATCGACCATGCGCGGGAATTTATCGACTGCAAATACTGTGAGATGGCCGAACTTCGCCTTAAGTCGCGCACGAGTGAGTTCAAAGCCTTCGACTGCGCAAGGACCGGCAGAAGTCCAGACTACGTTTGCAAGAAGTCCAAAAATTCCATCGAGTGATTGGCCGTGAGGTTTTACAAGTCGATGCGAAAGAAGATGAAGGCGAAGGTATGCATCGCGTGCATCCTTTGGAGCTTGTGCGAGATCAATTTCGAGTGAGACCAATTCACGAGTTACACCTCGAGCATCATCGCTTCCAACCATTGCAGTAAGTGATACATCAGGAGTTCCAGTGAGAGCACCTAAAGCAGGTGCTGGAAACCAGACATCGAGAACAGTTGATCCTGCAATTGTTGCTATTCCGTGACCGTGAGCTAAAGAAGACATGTTCTAAGCCTAACCCCTATCCTGTGCCTCATGCGCATTGCAGTGTTCTGTTCTTCCTCTCCGACTATCGACTCTAAATTTATCGACCTCGCATTCGAACTTGGCTCAGGAATTGCACGCAGTGGAGCTGAATTAGTTTCTGGCGGAGGCCATATTTCTGCCATGGGTGCAATCTCCCGCGGCGCAAGAAGTGTGGGCGGCCGGACAATCGGAATCATTCCTCAGAAGTTGGTTGATATTGAATTTGCTGACCACGAGAGCGATGAACTTATTGTGGTCGATTCAATGCGTACACGAAAGGCAAAGATTGAAGATCTCTCTGACGCCTTTATTACTTTGCCGGGTGGGCTCGGAACTCTCGAAGAACTCTTTGAAATTTGGGTTGGCCGCTACCTTAAATTCCACGATAAGCCGGTAATCATCCTTGATCCATATGGCATCTATCAGCCACTACACGCACTTGTAGAACATCTTGAAAATGAGAATTTTGTTAAGCCCGGAATGCGCGATCTCTTGCACTGGGCAACTTCTGTTGAAGAAGCTGTAGCGGTTGCTCATGGCAAGTAACACTCTTTCAATCAGTCTCACAATTCCTGCTCCAGTTGATTCAGTCTGGAAGAAGATTGCGGATTGGCAATCACAAGGTGAATGGATGTTGCAGACAAAAGTCTGGGTAACTTCGCAAGAAACCGAAGGCGTCGGAACATCCATTGCAGCGTTCACCGGACCATTGCATCGAATCTATCCACGCTTCGGATTCTTAGGGTTATTAGATCTCATGGTTGTTACGACGTGGCAACCTCCACATCGTTGCGATGTCGAACATGTGGGAAAGATTTTGAAAGGATCCGGAACTTTCCAATTAACGCAAATGAATTCGAGCGCAACACGTTTTGACTGGTCTGAAACCATCCAAGCGCCCAAAGTGGTATTTGCCCTCATCGCACCCTTTCTCTACGTAGGTGTTCGCATATCTCTAGCGCGTTTTGCGCGATCTTTTACCTAAGTCACCCTTTTCCTCGCATTCTTTAAGAATCAAGCGAGTAACCTCTATACCTATGAGCGGCGCCAGCAATCCACAATCTTTGGCTGAACTCCTCGCTGCTCTGCCCGATGAAGAACGTTTTATCTTGACCCTTCACTATCTGCGTTCACAAAGCAGTTCTGAAATTGCCGCCCTCTTATCTGTCCCTGAGCGCTCAGTAATCGCTGTAATTGAGTCTGGAAAGGCCCGCCTCACAGGGGCTTTAGGTCTCTAGCCCCCACTTTCACCGATTTCACCCATGGCTCAATCTGCGAGATACTTCTCCCTGTAACTTTCCTTAAGAAGGTTTCCCCACCCGAAGTAAGAGCAAACAAGGAGTCCCCACCATGGCAGCTATGAAACCTCGTACAGGCGATGGGCCAATGGAAGTCACCAAGGAAGCTCGCTCGCTCGTGATGCGAATCCCTCTCGAAGGCGGCGGACGCCTCGTGGTTGAACTCAACCCACAGGAAGCAAATAACCTCAGCGCCGCTCTTGAAGCCGCTGTTGCTCTCATTAAGAAGTAGAGCGGATTACAGAAAATTCTTCACACAGTCGCACCTGATTTAGACTCACTAATCAGTGCAGATGTTCTCGCTCTTGGGTTTACAAAGAGCGGAGATAATCCTGTCGAGTTCATCGGCAACTCACGTTTAATCGCAGCGCTTGAAAAGTATTTTGAAATTAGCCTCATTGATGAGGTCACCTTCTTCCAGCCTTCAGGTAAGGCCGGTGAACTCTTTGAAATCCCCGTACTTCACGACGGCGCGCAGGTAGATCGATTGTATTTAGTTGGCGCTGGTGATGGTTCACTTCCAGCTCTTCGTACTGCGGGAGCTGCGCTAGGAAAGAAAGTTCGCGGAAAAGCAATTGAACTCATCTCACTCCTTGCTGAATCCCGAGCCGAAATTCGCGCGCATGGCGTCTCGATTCTTCTCGGTGCATATTCATGGAACCTCAAGACAGGTAAACCAACAGAGCTTGCAACCATCGCAATCGCAACCAAAGATTCAGCCTCCGTTACAGAAGCGGGTGTCATTGCTCGCGCGCTCTACACAGCACGCGACTTGATCCACACTCCTTCAAATATCAAGAATCCACTCTGGATGGCTGAAGAGGCTAAGAAGATTGCCGACGAAAAAGGTTTAGCCATTTCAGTGCTCTCAGGAAAAGAGCTCGCTCCATTTGGTGGGCTACGCGCAGTTGGAAATTCTTCACCAAAACCAGGGCCACGATTCATTGAGTTGACCTATATTCCAAAAGGAAAAGCACGAAGCGCAGCAGCACTTCCTCATGTTGTCATTGTCGGAAAAGGAATCACCTTCGATACTGGCGGAGTCTCACTCAAGCGTCCTTATGAATTTATGACTGCGATGAAGAGCGATATGGCTGGTGCAGCCGCAGCTCTTGCAACAATTAGCGCACTCCCTGATTTACAACCACAAGTCAAAGTCACTGTGCTCATGATGTGTGCAGAGAATGCACTTTCAGGTACAGCGCAGCGACCATCTGATGTCATTACCCAATACGGCGGTACAACTGTAGAAATCATCAATACCGATGCAGAAGGTCGCCTCGTTCTTGCAGATGGCTTGGCATATGCAGTCGCTAATCTCGATCCTGATTACCTCTTTGATATTGCAACTTTGACAGGGTCAGCAACACTTGGACTTGGCCGCCAATATGCAGCGCTTTATTCGCGCGACAATAAGTTGGCTCAAGAGCTCGTTGCCAATGGAGAATCTTCTGGTGAACGCGTCTGGCAGATGCCACTGATTGATGATTATGCAGATTCGCTGGAAAGTGATGTGGCTGACCTTAACCATGCAGCAGATAAAGGAAATTACTCAGCAGGATCAGTAACCGCCGCTCTCTATCTCGAACATTTCGTTGGCGATGCGCGATGGGTGCACCTTGATATTGCAGGCACAGGCCGCAGCGAAACTGATTCAGGAGAAAACGCTAAGGGCGGCACCGGTTTCGGCGTGCGTTTCTTCATCGATTGGATATTGTCCCTCTCATGAACATCACACCGCATTCTTATGCAGAGTCCTTTATTGCAGAAGATGCGATAAAGGCAGTAGCTCGAGCACGTGGCCTCGAACTAGGCGCACTTGATGTCACTCAAGGTACTGGCGCCTATCTTCGCCACCTTGCTCATCAACTCAGCGCACAATCAGTCGTAGAAATCGGTACCGGTTCAGGTGTCGGTGCGCTTTGGTTGCTCGAAGGAATGATGGCAAGTGGAACTCTTACTTCGATTGATGATGAGATGGAACATACAAATATTGCAAAGATGGCTCTAGCGGAGGCTGATATTGCGCAGCCACGTTTTCGACTTATCACTAATTCAGTTATGGATGTCATGACTAAGCTCACTGATCGCGCATATGACTTAGTGGTATTTCGCCACAACCCTGAAGATCTCAGCTTTGCAATCTCAGAAGCGCATCGAATTCTACGAAGCGGTGGTGTTTTCGTCATCGACAATTTCTTCGGTGGTTCAAAGGTGCAAGATCCTGCACAACGCGACCCAAAGACGATTGCACTTCGCGAAGCGGGTAAATCAATCAAATTAGATACCGAAGCTTGGGTTACAACACTGATTCCAACAGGCGATGGCTTACTCCTCGCCACAAAGTTATAGAAGAGTAAAGAGAATGAGCATCAATAACGGCGGACCTTGGTGGGTAGCTCCAAGCAAGAGCGGACTCGGCAGAAATATCACCTTGCGATCAGCGGTAGTTCTTTCACTTGTAACAGGAGTAATCGGCGGAACATTTGGTGCCGCATCTTCTGGTTCACTCTTCGGTCACTCAGTTAATCTTGTTAAATCTACTTCAACGATTGAGCGCCCCGTGGGATCTGTTGCAGAAATTGCACAACGCGTACTTCCATCGGTTGTATCTATTGAAGCGCGCTCCTCAGATGGCGGCTCTACAGGTTCGGGATTTGTCATCGATAGCAGCGGTTACATACTTACAAATAACCACGTGATTGCTTCCTCCGTGACCAGTGGCGGAGATATCACCGTTCGCCTCAACGACGGTTCTGCCTACGATGCCAAAGTTGTCGGCCGAGATAGCTCTTATGATCTTGCAGTACTCAAAATTATTGGTGCATCTCTCAAAGCTCTTCAATTTGGAGATAGCGAAAAGGTTGCTGTCGGAGATTCTGTGATAGCAATCGGATCACCATTGGGGCTTTCTGGAACCGTCACACTCGGCATCATTAGCGCCAAAGATCGCGCTGTGACTGCAGGAGAATCTAGTGAAGAGAATTCATTTATCAATGCCCTACAAACTGATGCTGCAATTAATCCAGGTAACTCAGGTGGACCTCTCGTTGATGCAACCGGTGCAGTAATTGGTGTGAACTCAGCGATTGCTTCATTGGGTTCAAATTTCTCATCTCAGGCTGGCTCCATCGGACTTGGCTTTGCAATTCCAATCAATCAAGCGCGAAAGACTGCAGATCAATTGATTAAGAATGGCAAGGCAACATATCCGGTGATGGGCATCTCCGTAGATATGAATTACTCAGGAGAAGGTGCTCTCATTGCAAAGACTGCAAACGCTGTTTTGCGCGGTGGCCCTGCAGCCAAAGCTGGCATGAAATCCGGAGACATAATTACTGAAATAGAAGGCAGATCAATCACTTCGCCGGAAGAGCTGATTGTCGCTATCAGGGCGCAAAATGTCGGAGATAGCATCAAAGTCACATATAAGCGTGGAGCTATTTCTAAGACGGTCACCCTCGTTCTGACGGCATCGAAGTAGCAGAGTAGGGTTTAGCCACTATGTTCTTTGACTTCGGAGCCGGCGAAATTATAGGCCTTGCGATTCTCGCAATGATCTTGGTGGGACCAGAACGTCTTCCTAACTTTGCTGTTGATGCCGCTAAATTTATTAAGCGTGCACGTCAGATGGCGACTAACGCTACCGATGAACTCAAAGGCAACCTTGGCCCTGGTTTTGAAGATCTCAAGCCAACAGATTTAAGTCCAAAGAAATTTATCCAGAAGCAACTCGCTGGCGTTATGGATGATGAGCCAACGTCATCGACCTCAAAAAAATCTTCCAAAATTGATCCCGATCTTCTATGACAACTCTTGAATTAGTTCACGCAGCACTTGCCACCGTCCAAGATCCTGAACTCCATCGCGCCCTTCCTGAACTTGGCATGGTCAAGGCAGTTGAAATTTCAGGTACTACTGCAAAGCTAGAAATCCTCTTAACGATCTCAGGCTGTCCTATGAAGGATCGACTTCAGAAAGATATCGATGCTGCAGTAAAAGCAGTTGATGGAATCACTGCCGTTGAAATCAACTTTGGCGTGATGGATGAAGAGCAACGTGCCAACATTAAAAAGCTTCTTCGCAATGGACGCGAAAGCTTTATCTCATTCGCTCAAAAGGATTCACTTACTCGCGTTATTGGTGTTGCATCCGGTAAAGGTGGCGTTGGAAAGTCTTCACTGACTGCCAATTTGGCAGTTGCATCTGCGCAAAAGGGTTTACGTGTCGGCATTCTTGATGCAGATGTCTACGGCCACTCAATCCCTCGATTGATGGGGCTTATTGGACAGAGACCCACAGCTATCGATCAAATGTTTATCCCTCTCGAATCTTTCGGCGTGAAGACAGTCTCTATGGAGATGTTTAAGCCTGAACGCTCTGATGCAATCGCATACCGCGGACCACTTCTGCACCGCGTTCTCGAGCAGTTGCTCTCCGATGCTTACTGGGGAGATCTCGACCTTCTCTACATCGACCTTCCACCAGGTACCGGAGATCTTGCAATCTCATTGGGACAGCTCGTTCCTTCCTCTGAAATCGTTGTAGTAACAACCCCGCAAATTGCAGCAGCTGAAGTTGCAGAACGTGCCGGTCGCATTGCTCACCAAATTCATCAACGCGTTATTGGCGTAATCGAAAATATGTCTGCCTACCCATGTGCAAAGTGCGGAGAACTCACATCGCTCTTCGGCGAAGGCGGCGGAGAAGAAACTTCTCGTCGCCTTTCACAGTTGGTTGGCGCAGATGTTCCACTGCTTGGAAAGATTCCATTTAGCCCAGATCTTCGCGAAGGTGGAGATGCTGGTGCTCCAGTAGTTGTGTCAGCTCCTGAAAGCCCAAGTGCCAAGGCAATTGAAGCAATTGTTTCTCAGTTGATTGTGCGCGAGAAGTCTTTACTTGGCGTCAGACTCGGGCTTGCGTAACTCTTCAACAATCTCTTTTGCAAGATCGCCTAATTCATTACGCATGTAATCGCGAGTAGCAACATCACCCAAAGCAATACGAAGACTTGCTAACTCACGAGTGAGATATTCAGTATCTGCAATGCTGCGAGCATTCTGAGCGCGATCTTCATTGAGCGCAATGCGATCACGGTCTGCTTGGCGATTCTGCGCAAGCAAGATGAGCGGCGCTGCATAGGAAGCTTGAAGTGAAAGAATCAAAGTCAGAAAGATAAATGGATAAGTATCGAAGCGAATATCTTTTGGCGCCAAGGTATTCCACAAGACCCAACTGAAGACAAAGGCTGTCATATAAACCAAGAACCGCGCTGTACCTAAGAAACGTGCGAAGCGCTCAGAGAGACGGCCAAAAGTTTCTGGGTCGATATTTCCTCGGAGCGAACGACGAGTCTCGCGCGGAGTATCCAAACCAAAGTTGCGTGCCATCGTTACACCTCCTCGGTGAAATTCTCTGCGAAGTTTGTATCGATACTTTCAAGGGCTGCAGTTGTTGCTGCAGAATCTCGGTGGTCATGACGCCAGTTTTCGGGCAACAAGTGATCGAGCACGTCATCGACAGTAACTGCGCCCAAGAGGCGGTCATTGGCGTCGATAACTGGCAGTGAAAGTAAGTTGTAGCTAGCTAAGTATGACGAAACTGCATGCAGGGATGCGTCGGGATTTACGCCTTGCGTATTGGTATCAACAATCGAGCCCAGCAGAGTTGAAGGCGGTTCGCGTAATAAGCGCTGGTAATGAACCATTCCGATAAATCGACCAGTTGGAGTTTCGAGCGGTTGGCGCGCGATAAATACCTGCGAAGCTAGCGCTGGTGAAATTTCACTCTGGCGCACAGCAGCGAGAGCATCAGCAACTGTGTAATCAGCGGACATCACGATTGGTTCGGTCGTCATCATTCCACCGGCTGAGTAATCCTCATATGTCATCAGGCGCAATACATCTTCAGCATCTTCCGGATCCATCAAACCAATAAGTTCTTGAGCGCGCTCTTCTCCAATTTCGCGGAGCAAGTCGGCAGCATCATCAGGATCCATCTCTTCGAGAACGTCAGCTGCGCGTTCGCCTTCGAGTTCTGCAAGGAGAGCAACGCGTTCTGATTCATCCATCTCTTCAAGAACATCGGCAAGACGCTCGTCATCGAGTGCGCGAGCAACTTCAACGCGACGCTTAGGGGCGAGATCTTGAATTACCGCTGCAAGGTCGGCTGCACGAAGATTAGAGAGAGTTGAAAGTAAGTTAGAGACGCCTTGGTTAGATTCGTGTTGAGCAAACCCAGTGACTTCTTCCCATGCAACTGTTGAAGTTGCACCCTTGCGACGAAGACCGCGTCCCTTGCGCATGATGTGAACGCGAGTGATGAGCCAATCTCCAGTGCGATTTTGCTCCATGCCCATATCTTCAACAAGAACATCTTCATTGTTTTCAAGGAGAGTAATTGTGCGGTCAAGCAGATCGCCAAGAACCAGCATTTCTCCAGCGCGAGTTTCAAATCGGCGCATATTAAGAAGCCCGGTAATTACTACGCCACCTGATTCAATCGAAGTTACACGAGTGATGGGAACAAAAACACGTCGACGTAGAGGTACTTCAACGACAAGTCCCAGGATGCGTGGAGATTGATTATTGGAACGAAGGGTCGCGACAGCATCGCGCACCTTGCCAACAGGATCCCCATTAGGGTCGAAAACAGCAGTTCCGGCAAGACGGGCGAGAAATATTCGATTGATGTTATTTCCGCTCATGGGATAAGAGTAACGGCTGGGGTATCGACTAGGTTTGCCTTATGTCTGAGGTCCAGAGAGCAACGGTTCATAATCACACTGAACTGCCCGCACGACCTGACCTCATCCGCCTCATTATCGGAATATTTGGCATTGGATCTTCAGGACCGCTCATTGCACTAAGCACCATGCCTGTCCCGACCTTAATTTTCTGGCGCAATCTCGGCGGATCGCTAATGACTCTGCCCTTTGCGCTTCGACATAAACTCGATCGCACTGGCGCGAAGTGGGCGGTTTTGGCTGGCGTCGTCCTTGCTGTGCACTTTGTTGGGTTCTTCCTCTCGATGCGCATGACAAGCGTTACTGCCGGAACTGCCATCGTTGCTACTCAACCAATCTTTGCTGCATTCTTTGTAAAGCTCACGGGTGGACATATTCCGACTAAAGCTTGGTTTGGAATGTTGATCAGTTTTAGCGGCGTACTTCTCGTTACAGGTATTGATCTACAACTCGATCGTCGTTCATTTATGGGAGATCTCGCTGCGCTCATCTCCGGTGCTCTTGCCGCTGCGTACATGTTGATTGGTTCACGCGCACAGCAAACACTTGCGACAACTTCTTACACAACTATTTGCTACTTTGTTTGCGCAATGACGGCACTCCCTATGGCACTACTTTCTGGATATCCAATATTCGGCTTTGTTGCAAAAGAGTGGTGGGTTCTTATTGGGCTCATTCTGGGTGCGCAGATTCTTGGACATACGATGTTTAATATCACCTTGAAGCGCGTCTCACCCGCAGTTGTATCAATGATTGTCTTCTTTGAAGTTCCAGTGGCTGCAATTCTTGCCATGGCATTTGATATTGGAAAGCAACCAACGCTCATGATTATTCCGGGAGTTATTCTCATTCTTGGAGGATGTATTTTGGTAGTCCTGCGCACTCGTCCTGAAAGTGTGGTGGTGGACGAATGATTGATCTCCATACCCACACCACCTGTAGCGATGGAACAGATTCACCTTTTTCTCTGGTGAAGAAGGCTCTAGCTGCAGGCATTACAACGCTAGCTATTACAGATCACGATTCGACTGCAGGGTGGGCGGAAGCAGTTACTGCGATTCAACCTCAGATTGAACTTGTCTTAGGCGCAGAGGTTTCCTGCCTCACAACAGATGGAATCAGCGTTCATATGCTTGGCCTGCTCTTTGATGGTGAAGATCGCGAAATGCAACAGATGCTCGCAGATTCACGAGATACCCGCCTGCCTCGCATGCGCAAAATGGTAGAGCTCTTGAGCGCAGACGGAATCAATATCTCACTCGATGACGTTTATCGCGCAACACCTGAGGGCGCCACAGTTGGACGTCCTCATTTAGCCGATGCCTTAGTTGCTAACGGAGTTGTCGCTAGCCGCGATGAAGCTTTCTTAGATTTACTCAACAATGATTCTAAATACTATGTAACGCACGCTGCGCCTACACCAGAGGATGCGATCCGAACCATCCGTAAAGCTGGGGGAGTAGCAGTCATCGCTCATCCATTTGCTTCTCGCCGTGGCCAAACCATCACCGCATCCACATTTGCAGATTTAGTTGCTGCAGGACTTAATGGAATTGAAGTTCACCACAGAGATCAGAACGCGCAAGAGCAAGAAACCCTGATTGCCATCGCACGCGAACTTTCCTTAGTTACTACTGGCTCAAGTGATTATCACGGCACTGGAAAATTAAATGGTTTAGCGGAAAACACCACACATCAGGCACAATGGGAACAGTTAGAGTCACTTGCTAATGCACGAAGGGTTGTTAAGAAATGAATTCACTAGGAGCAGTTACCTTTGCTACTCAAGCTTTTGTCACCCTTTTTGTCATTATGGATCCACCGGGCGCAACACCAATCTTCTTAGGGCTAGTCGGAGATAAAACTCCGCGCGAGCGAGTACGCCTTGCATGGCAGGCAGCAGGTGTTTCACTCTTCGTTATCGCCACATTCGCACTCTTTGGGCAATTGATCTTGGAGTATATGAATGTATCAATCGAAGCCTTACAGGCAGCTGGCGGGCTTTTGCTGCTCTATGTGGCTCTTCAACTGCTTACCGGAAATAAGAACACCGGCACAGAAAATTCGAGCGATAACATCGGAATGGTTCCGCTGGGCACACCGCTCCTTGCAGGCCCTGGTGCCATTGTTGCCACAATGATTTATGTGCAGAAGGCAGATACAACAACTCAGATTATCGGACTCGTAATCGCCATCTTGGCTGTTCACTTGATTATCGGCACCGTATTGATGGCATCAACAAAGATTGTTGGTTTAATTAAGGATTCAGGCGTCACGCTTCTTGCAAGTATTGCCGGACTCTTGCTGGCAGCAATTGCTGTACAGATGCTCGCAAATGCAATTAAAGCTTTTGCGGCTGCTTAACTAAACTCAATCTGTAGAGTTAATTATTCAGAGATACGTTTTGTGCGAGTGCGTTCGCGCTTCACACGTTCTGCTGCAGGCTTCTTAACTTCTGGACTCTTCTCGCGCTTTGGGCGATCAGATGCAGAACGGTCAGACTGTGTTCTATCAGACTTGGGCTTCTCTGCCTGAGGAGCGCGCGCTTTGACCATACGACCATTAGAGCCCGCTGGAATGTTGAGCATTTCGTAGAGGTGCTCTGAAGATGAATACGTTTCAACCGGTTCTGGGAGTCCGAGAACGAGCGCTGTATCAATCATCTTCCAACGTGCAAGTTCATCCCAGTCGACGAAAGTGACTGCAATTCCGTGCGCGCCAGCGCGAGCAGTACGACCGATGCGGTGCACGTAAGTCTTCTCATCTTCAGGGCATTGGTAGTTAATAACGTGAGTAATTCCATCGATATCGATACCGCGAGCTGCAACATCGGTTGCAATCAGAACATCTGATTTTCCTGCCTTAAAGTCATTGAGCGCTTTTTCGCGAGCAGATTGACCGAGATCACCGTGAATTGTCGCTGCACGGAAACCGCGCTCAATGAGGTCATCTGAAGTCTTTTGCGCTGTGCGCTTTGTGCGGCAGAAAACAATTGTTGGTCCGCGACCATTAGCCTGCAAGATACGAGCAAGCATTTCAATCTTATCCATTGCGTGAGCGCGGACTACATGTTGTTCGATGCGTGAAACAACTGCGCCCTCATCTTCATTATCTTGAGTGCGGATATGTACTGGCTGATTCATAAAGCGACGTGCGAGAGCGATTATGTCGCCAGGCATGGTTGCTGAGAAAAGCATTGTCTGTTGACGTGCAGGAGTGCTTGTAAAGATCTTCTCTACATCTGGCAAGAAGCCGAGATCGAGCATTTCATCTGCTTCATCAAGTACAACGCGGGATACAAATTTCAGTGTGAGCTGTCCTTGGCGATAGAGATCTAGGAGGCGACCTGGAGTTCCAACAACAATTTCAACTCCGTTATTAAGTGCTTCAATCTGAGGTTCAAATGCGCGCCCACCATAGACAGCCAATGTACGAATACCGCGATTAAATGAGAGCTCTTCAATATCTTTTGTAACCTGCACGCAGAGTTCGCGAGTTGGAACAACGATTAATACTTGTGGCTTACCTTGATTAGGAAGCCCGGCCCAATCAGAATCATTAGGTGCGATAACGCGTTCAATAACAGGAATACCGAAAGCAAGTGTCTTGCCGGTTCCGGTCTTGGCTTGACCAATGACATCGCCATCAGCGAGTGCGATAGGCATAACCATCTCTTGAATTGGAAATGGTGAAGTAAATCCGTGCTCTGCGAGAGCTGCAATTGTTTCCTTACGAAGAGGAAGGTCTGCGAAAGTCAGGCTCACTTACACAACGCCGAAACCGACGCGGCGCTCAGCTGGCTCGCCGATTTCGACGTAACCGATCTTGTCCGCAGGGACGATGATCTCGTGTCCCTGAATATCTTGAAGAGAGAGTGGGGTCTGCGCTGTGAGAGCTGCAGTTACTGCGCTCTTGATCTCAGCCGGAGTCGAAGGACAATCAAAAGAGAGTTCACTTCCAACGTTGGTGATGGAGATACGAACCTTTGATGCTTTTTCTGATTTCTTTGAACTCATGCGCCTATCTTATTCGCTAAGAGTCAGTGCGGGGAAATCCAGAAATTCCACGCCACATGAGGTTCTCAACGAGCTCCATGGCCTGCTGACGAGTGAGTTTGCTATCACGCTCGAGCCAGTGGCGAGCAGTTACTTGTACATAACCAATCAATCCGACTCCGAGCATCATTGCCGCTTCCTTAGGAAGACCTGTGTCATTTGAGATAACTCCAGAAACGGCGGCTGCACAGTCATACGTCATTCGGTTGAGTCTCTCGCGAACTTGTGGCTCGACGCTCATATCGCTTTCAAAGAGAAGGCGGAAAGCTTCGCCTTCATTCTCAATAAAGTTGAAGTATGCCTCGATGGTGACATGTACTCGCTGCTCGTTATCAGGAGTTGAAGAGATCGCCTTTTGAATTTCATAGACAAGTGAATCGATATGAAGATCGAGAACAGCGAGATAGAGATCTAGCTTGGAAGGGAAGTGCTGATACAGAACGGGCTTGCTGACATTTGCTCGATCTGCGATTTCATCCATTGCAGCAGAGTGATAGCCAGCAGCAGTGAAAACTTCGAGAGCGGCAGAGAGCAGAATTGCGCGACGTTCATCGCGTGGAAGGCGCGATTTATCTGAACGCGAATTGTTTGCAGAAGCAGTTTCAGTACTCATTACGCGCATCGTACTGAATTCGCCACGAAAGGCACAGTAAGGCAGAATTGCCAGCATGAAGACGCCTCCACTAGTCGCGCCAGGCCCAGTGCTCACCGTTGATGAAGTGCGCCGCTATAGCCGCCACTTGATCATTCCTGATGTCGCAATGGCTGGCCAGCAGCGATTGATGAATGCAAAGGTGCTCTGCGTTGGAGCAGGTGGATTGGGCTCTCCAGCACTTATGTATCTTGCTGCAGCCGGAGTCGGAACTCTCGGAATCGTTGAATTCGATACCGTCGATGAATCTAATTTGCAGCGCCAAATCATTCACGGCCAATCAGATATTGGAAAGAGCAAGGCGCTTAGCGCAAAAGAGAAAATTGCCGAGATTAACCCATATGTAAATGTCGTCTTGCACGAAACTCGTCTCGATAATTCAAATGTCATGGAGATCTTTTCTCAATACGACATCATCGTCGACGGAACAGATAATTTTGCAACTCGCTACCTCGTCAACGATGCATGCGTGCTGTTGAAGAAGCCTTATGTCTGGGGTTCGATTTATCGCTTCGATGGACAGGCGAGCGTTTTCTGGGCTGAGTACGGTCCTTGCTACCGCTGCCTCTATCCAGAACCACCACCTCCAGGAATGGTTCCAAGCTGCGCCGAAGGTGGCGTGCTTGGAGTTCTCTGCGCAACTATTGGATCAATCCAAACAACAGAAGCGATCAAGGTTCTCACCGGAGTTGGCGAACCACTTATCGGTTCACTGATGGTCTATGACGCACTTGAAATGACATTCCGAAAGATCAAAGTTCGTAAAGATCCTAACTGCCCACTCTGCAGCGAAAATGCGACTCAAACCGCACTTCTTCCTGACTATGAAGCATTCTGCGGAACACTTTCAGATGCAGCACAGGAAGCAAGCACGGGTTCAACGATTACCGTTCAAGAGCTCAAGACAAAGATTGATAGCAAAGAAGATTTCTATCTCATCGATGTTCGTGAACCTAGTGAGTACGAAATCGTCAATATTCCAACCGCGCACTTAATTCCTAAGCAAGGATTTATCGACGGAAGCGTGCTCGCATCTCTTCCGCAAGATAAGCCAATCGTTCTTCACTGCAAGAGCGGCGTTCGCTCAGCTGAGTGTCTTGCAATTCTTAAGAGCGCTGGTTTTGCTGATGCTTCACATGTTTCTGGTGGCGTCATCGCATGGGCAAAGCAGATCGATACATCTCTTCCGGTCTACTAATGCTCAATAGTTACAAGGGTTATCGCATGCTGCTCGTGCATGCTCATCCCGACGACGAAACTATTAACAATGGAAGCACTATGGCGTTGTATGCAGCTCTTGGCGCTGAAGTCACGCTGGTTACATGTACACGTGGTGAAGAAGGTGAAGTCCTAGTTCCCGATCTTGCACATTTAGCTGCACATGCAACTGATTCACTTGGCGATCATCGCGTTCAAGAGCTAGCTGTTGCTATGAAAGCGCTCGGAATTTCGGATCACCGTTTCCTTGGCGGCGATACAAAAAAGTATCGAGACAGCGGAATGATGGGTACAGAACCAAATAATCGCCCCGATGTTTTCTGGCAGGCAGATCTTGAGAGAGCCTCAGATGATTTAGTTGCAATCATTGACGAGGTTAAGCCTCATGTGATGATCACGTATGACGAAATTGGCGGATATGGCCACCCAGATCACATTCAAGCCCATCGCGTTGCCATGCGAGCATCAGAGAAGTCACATTGGGATATTGAGAAGATTTATTGGAACGTCATGCCAAGGTCCGTTATTCAAGAGGGCATTGATGCGATGAAGGAAGTCGGTTCTGATTTCTTTGGTGCCGAAAAGGCAGAAGACCTTCCATTTGCTAAAGATGATTCATTCGTTCATGCCATGGTTGATGGAAACGCATATGTCGAGCAGAAGATGGATGCAATGCGCGCACATGCAACACAGATCGAAGTCGATGGCCCATTTTTTGCGCTCTCGAACAATTTGGGTTTACAGGTGTGGGGCAATGAGTATTACACCTTGGTGAAGGGCGAGAAAACCGAACCTTTTGATAGCAAGGGCTACGAGCAAGATCTCTTTGCGGGCGTAGATATCACTCGATGAATTTCGTTTATGCGATTTTCATCGGCGTAGCAACCGCGCTTTCCGCAACGCTTATTCATCAAACGCTTCCACCAATAGGTGCGATTGTTGCCATCCTTGCAAGCCACCTAGCAATTTGGTGGGTAGGTCGTTATACAGGCAAGAGACTTTATAAATTCTTTGCGCTCATCTCTTGGCTTGCAGTCATCGCTAAAGCTGGATCTTTTGGAGTAGGAAACGAGCTACTTATTCAGGGAGATAACTCAGGTAGTGCGCTCTTAGCTCTTGGATTTATTGCAGGAATCTTTGCCGTAGCTAGGCGTCCTTAGCTAACGCCAGCTCCACTCTTGACCGTTTGCTCCATCTTTAATCTCAAGTCCTGCTTCAGAAAGCTGATCTCGGAGCGAATCACTTAAAGACCAATTCTTTTCAGCTCGTGCTGTGATTCGAGCAGCAAGCAAGGCTTTGATCTCGTCACTCGGCTCTTTGCTTTCGACACCACGGTCGAGCTCTAAGCCAAGTACTTGATCGGCAAATAAGAAGAGAGCGCGTTTATCGAGTGCGCCAATTGTCGAGTCTTTTTCAATGGCACGAATTCGCTGCATGGCGCGGGGAGTATCGAGGTCAGTTGTAAACGCATCGCTAATCTCTTGATCAAACTTTAATTCAACGCCACTGCCTGAATCTGCAAGCAATTGCCGCCAACGCTTAAGAGTTGAATGCGCTGCTTCAAGGGACGCCCAACTTAAATCCATTTGAGATCGATAACGGTTCTCGAGGAGTGCAAAGCGAAGCGAAAGAGGATCTAGTCCTCGATCAATCACATCCTGTAGCAATACGACATTGCCAGCACTTTTTGACATCTTGCGACCTTCAAAGAGCAAGTGCTCGCCATGCACCCAGGTATCTACAGTTTCATCACCAGTGAGTGAATCTGATTGGGCACGCTCATTTTCGTGGTGAGGAAAGCGCAGATCAATACCGCCGATATGAAGATCTACATGACCGTCAAGAAGCTCGATGGACATTGCACTGCACTCGATATGCCAGCCAGGAAAACCTGCGCCCCAAGGTGAATCCCAAATCATTTGTGTGCGCGCACCTGCTAATTTCCAGAGCGCCCAATCAGCGTGAAATCTCTTTCCGCCTTCATCGGTAAATTCGTAACGATGTCCTGGCTTGAGCGCCTCTAGCTTGTTGCCACTTAAAGCGCCATATGTTGGAAATGATGTTGCATCAAAGTAGACCGAACCATCGCTGCCAACATATGCGTAGTTAAGATCGATGAGTTTCTCAATTGCAGCAATCATCTGAGGCATCTTCTCTGATGCTCGCGGATAAGAATCAGCACCCTGAATATTGAGGCGTTGTAAATCTAAATGAAAGCGCGCTTCAAATGTCCGAGCGATTTCAAAAGGGTCAACCTTCGTCTTCTCAGATTCAGCCAGCATCTTGTCTTCTTCGGAGAAGTCATCTGCCATATGACCGACATCGGTGATGTTCTGAACGAGAGTTACTTCAAGACCAGTCATCTGCAACGTTCGAGAGATGAGATCAGATAGCAAAAAAGTGCGAAGATTTCCGACGTGGGCATCGCGATAGACAGTTGGTCCGCAGCAGTAAATTCGTACTGCACCGTCGCTACTAGAAATCGTCTTCAGGGCTCGCGACATCGTGTCGTACATGGATAGCGAACCTGCAGAAGTATCGCGACGATTGAAGACTGGAATTACTCGAAAAGCGACTGCCGTTTCAGGATCAAAGGAGACGCTTTCGCCGCGTCGATTAATCAGAGTTGTCTCACTCTGTAGAACGCCAACCACATCACGGAAAGTTCCATCGCTTTCGCGAAGCCGAATGGTGACTCGCTTGCCGAGCGCTTGGGCAATCTGGGTGGGCAAATTCATCGCTGACCCAAGACTTTGCTGGACATGGCCCAACCCTAATCGTGCACGAGCGCTCTCGCAGGGTTAGAATTACCGCCTACCGTTAATAGCTCCCGGAGGACTTTTCGTGACATATGTAATTGCAGAACCATGCGTGGATGTTAAAGATAAGTCTTGCCGTGAAGAGTGCCCAGTCGACTGCATCTATGACGGTACCCGCATGCTCTACATCCAGCCTGACGAATGTGTCGACTGCGGTGCTTGCGAACCAGTATGCCCAGTCGAAGCTATCTATTACGAAGATGACGTTCCAGGACAGTGGCAGAACTACAAGAAGATCAATACAGAATTCTTTATCGAACTCGGTTCACCTGGGGGAGCATCAAAGGTCGGCGAGACAAATACCGACCATGCAGATGTAACTGCTCTTGGGCCACAAACTTCCTGATTTCCCGTGGGATGCGCTCGCTCCATATGGCGCAACTGCGAAAGAACATCCAGCAGGAATTATTGATCTCTCTGTTGGCACCCCTGTTGATGCAACCCCGGACTTTATTCAACAAGCGCTAAAAGACTCTGCAAATTCACCAAGTTATCCCGTCACGATGGGAACACCTGAGCTTCGTACTGCAATTACAGAATGGGCAAGGTTAAACCTTGGAGCCACTGGTGAGTTCGGAGTTCTTCCACTCATCGGTTCAAAAGAGTTTGTTGCGTGGCTACCAACTTTTCTGACATCGCAGAGCGTTCTTTATCCTGAAGTTGCTTACCCAACCTATTTAGTCGGGGCAATGATTGCTAAATCTGGAGCAACGCCAGTAGGAATTGATGCATCGCACTGGCCGCAAGCTGATTTAGCGTGGGTTAATTCACCATCAAACCCAACTGGACGTGTGCATTCCGCATCTGAATATCAATCTGCAATTGATTGGGCGCGCAGAACCGGGGGAGTAGTCGTTTCTGATGAGTGTTACCTCGAATTTGGAAAGACAGTAACTCCCACATCAATTCTCGCTCACACTGGCGGAGATAATAAAAACATCCTTGCCGTGCACTCACTTTCTAAGCGCTCGAATCTAGCTGGCTATCGCGCAGCATTTGTTGTCGGTGATCCTCAACTTATCGCGCAGATTCTTGAGGTGCGCAAACATGCAGGAATGATGGTTCCACTTCCGGTTCAGAAAGCCATGATTGCTGCGCTTTCAGATTCAGAACATGTCGCTCAACAACGAGCACGCTATAACTCTCGAAAAGATCTCTTAATCCCCGCTCTTGAAGCTGCAGGGTTTTCCATTGATTTCTCCGATGCCGGCCTTTATCTCTGGGCTACCCGTAATGAAGATTGCTGGCAATCCGTTGCCTGGCTTGCATCCCTTGGAATCCTGGCAACCCCCGGAATTTTCTATGGAGATGCAACCCATATCCGAATCGCGATGACTGCAACGGATCAACAAATTTCTGAAGCAGCAATGCGCATTACAAGTGAAGTGAGTGCGCAGTAATGGCTGTAGGCATTCTCCTGGTGGGTGGCTTTGGTACTCGCCTCAAGCCGCTGACAGATGAGTCACCGAAGCCAATGCTTCCTGTTGCAGGACTTCCTGTTACTGAACATCAGATACTTGCTGCAAAGAAAGCTGGCATTCACACGTTAGTGCTTGCAACTTCATATCTTGCAGACGTCTTTACTCCGTACTTTGGCGATGGAGCTCAGTGGGGGATGAAGATTCTTTATGCAGTTGAGAAAGAGCCTCTGGGCACCGGTGGCGCCATTCGCAATGCGGCAGAACTACTTGGACGCGATGAACCGGTTGTTATCTTTAATGGCGATGTACTGAGCCGCCACTCCATCGCTGATCAGATTGCTTTCCATCTAGAGAATAAGGCAGATGTAACGCTGCATCTGATCGATGTTGCAGATGCTCGCGCCTTTGGTTGCGTTCCTACAGATTCAGATGGTCGCGTAACCGCGTTCCTAGAAAAAATGGATAACCCGGTCACTAATTCAATTAACGCTGGTTGTTATGTATTTAGCCCATCCGTTATAGATCAGATTCCATTGGGCAAAGTTGTCAGTGTTGAACGAGAAACCTTTCCAGCGCTCGTTTCAAGTGGCCGACCTGTATTCGGCTACAAAGAGCAGTCATACTGGCTTGATGTGGGAACTCCTGCTGCGCTCTTTAAGGGCTCTCGCGATTTAGTCGATGGAGATTTCCAGGCGATGGCTGATACAACTATCGCTTCAGATGCGCGGATTACAGGTGGAACTTCAATTGGGGCTCGCTGTTCAATTGGCTCAGGTGTTGAGATTGACGATTGCATTATTGGCGACGATGTCACTATCGGCGATGGGGCGGTACTCGCTCACTCTTTCATTGCTCATGGGACAGAAGTTGCAGCTGGGACGAATAAAAGCGCCCATTACCTCTCTAAAAAGCTCGATCTACCCATCAATCTCTAGAAAAAATCGACAATCACCCCAGATTTTCGAATATTTCTCGAGAAATATGGAAAAAAGTCTCTACCTCGGGGTTGACTCAGAGGGATTACACGGGTGTAATTCATTCCTAGAGCGCGTTCTTCACACCGAAGTGCGCCCTAATGACTTGAGGAGACTCGCGCATGCCGATCCGCCCAGAAGGAACATCGACTGGCAAGCCATCAGCCCCCACTGCTGGACCAACTATCCAACTCGCTAGCGGAGAGAATATTGAACTCTCCTGGCAGGAGCGCTCACTCTGCGCCCAGACCGACCCAGAAGCTTTTTTCCCTGAGAAGGGCGGATCAACACGTGAAGCAAAGCGTGTCTGCCTTTCATGCGAAGTCCGTCAGGAATGTCTCGAATATGCGCTCGCGCATGATGAGCGTTTCGGAATTTGGGGTGGCCTCTCTGAACGTGAGCGCCGCCGCCTGAAGCGTCGTCCTGCGTAAGCACGGGCACTTCATTTACTTCACAGTTTCAAACGATAAGTTTCCCTTATGAGTACGCAACGCGTTTCAGCAATTCTCGTTGTCCATGATGGATCAACGTGGTTGCCTGAAGTTGTTGCATCAATCGCTTCACAAACTCGTCAGGTTGATCAAATTCTTGCAGTCGATACTGGCTCAATAGATTCATCAGCGAAACTTCTTAAAGGCGCTCGCATTCCGGTTGCCACATTGGATCGCACAACTGGTTTCGGTGCAGCAGTTGCATATGGCGTGGATCAACTTGCAACTCCCGTCGAAGGCGTTGATGAGTGGCTTTGGATTCTCCACGATGACTGCGCTCTTACTGCTTCATCTCTTGAATCACTTCTCGCAGTTCTCATCGAACGACCAAGTGTTGTCATGGCAGGACCCAAACTTCTTGGTTGGCATGATCGCACCCACTTACTCGAAGTCGGAATTAGTTTGGCCTCCAATGGTGCGCGATGGACTGGTCTTGAACCATCTGAATATGACCAAGGTCAACGAGATGGAATCCACGAAGTACTTTCAGTCAGTACTGCAGGTGCACTCATCAGACGAGATATCTTTGAAGAGATTGGCGGTTTCGACCAGAACCTCGAACTATTCCGCGACGATGTCGATTTCGGTTGGAGAGTTCGTACAGCTGGCCATTCTGTCGTTGTAGTAACAGATGCCGTTGGCTATCACGCACAAGCTTCGGCAACAGAGCGCAGAGATGTCGATGTAAAGGGCGCATTCCTTCATCGTCCACTCTTGCTCGATCGCCGTAACGCCGCGTACGTGCTCTTAGCTAATTCAAGTTTCTGGTCGCTGCCATGGCTCACAATTCAATTATTTGCCGGCGCACTTTTCCGTGCAGTTGGTTACCTCTTTGCAAAGTTACCTGGATATGCAAGTGATGAAATTCTGGCAATCGGCTCTCTCATCATCCATCCCAATGAACTCTTTGAAGCTCGCAAGGCGAGAAAGAAGAGCCGCTTTGTTTCAAGTCGAGTAGTAAAGGCTTTTGTTCCATCTCGTTGGACGCAACTGCGCAGTTCATTCTCACGTGGATTTGAAGTAATCAGAGGCAAGCTCTTGCCGGACAACTCAGGCGATACAACTGCTGCGCTGAGTGATTTAACAATTAATGAAGAAGAAGATCTATTGGTTCCAGTTGCCCACCGCCCTTGGAAGCTCTTCTTTACGCAGCCAATTGTTGCCGTAACAACTTTGATATTTGTGGTCTCACTTTTCTGGGCTCGACATCGCATCGGTCCAATCTCAGGTGGGGCGCTAGCGCCATCACCAGATGGGTTATCTGATCTCTTCAAGCTCTACCTTGCTAGCTGGCATGGAATCGGAATGGGTAGCGGTGAATCGACTCCTGCTTGGGTATTACTCGTTTCAACTGCATCGATATTTACATTAGGAAATGTTCCGCTCCTCATCACTATCTTCTTCTTTGCAGCACCATTTCTGCTCCTGCTTACTTCATATCGTTACCTCAAGCGATTTACAGATAATGAATGGCTCTCATCCGGCGCCGCTCTTCTCTATGCATTCTCACCAGTAGCAATCGCATCCATCAATGCAGGGCGCCTCGGCGTCATCATCTTCCTCGCCCTGCTTCCTATATTTATCGGTGAGCTCAAGAATTGGAATGACATTGATCAGAGCTCGTGGCGCAGCATCTACGCATATTCCCTCTTCATCTGGTTGATTTTTGCCTTCAATCCATCTGCAATCCTCATTGTTCTTGCAGCTGTACTTTTTAGAATTTACCGGGATTACTTAGCTGCCGAAAAGAATTATCGTGATTCTCAATTTATCCAGCGAGTAATTCGCCGTCTGACTTTGCTCTTTATTCCTTTCCTCTTATCTGCCCCTGGTTCATTTGCATACTTTGTTCACCCATCTCGCTTACTTGGTGAAATCGGATTAACAGTTTCTGGTGGGGGACCCAACCTCGCGCTCCTGGCAAATCCAGGAGGCCCAGGTTCACTTCCATGGTGGGCAATCAGCCCGATTGCCTTCGTTCTCTTTGTTACATATTTCTCTACAACTGCAGCCCGTAAGTTTGCTTCCCTTGGCATCGTCTTCTTGCTCTCTGCAACCCTCATGAGCGCACTTACTCTTCATGGCTATGGTGCTGCAACATCATCTCGAGTATTTGCCGGCACACTTCTCTCGATTGCAACGCTGCTCTCAATCACTTCAGCAGTAGTTATGTTCGACAAGATTCGAGCCCGCCTTCAACAATCACATATTAACTACAGACATATCTCTGTCGCAGCAGTGCTATTACTGACTCTCTTCTACTCAACAACATCTATTTTCTGGCTCATCACTGCAGGTGCAGATTCACCTGTGCGCACATCTTCAAAAGAAGTCTTGCCAGCATTCTTAGCCATTGAAAATGATGCAAAGACCGTCGTGCTAAGACCTTATCGAAGCAAGGGAGAACCAACACTTTCTTATTACATTTCGCGTGGAAGTTCAGCGACTTTAGGTGAAGTTGATGTGGCACCTGCCGATACAGATGTCATTTCAAAGGCCATTGAAGGTCTCGTCGATAACACAGGCGTGACATCAAGTAAGGTCTTTGCAGATTACGGAATTAAGTACGTATTCCTCAAGAACCCAGTCATCCCAGAAGTAGTTCAGACGATCGATGGGTTGGGCGGTTTTAACAGAACTTCAGCGACCCGAGACGGAATCGTCTGGCGAGTATTGGAAAGTACTGGCCGAATCAAGTTTGTTGATTACTCTGGAAAAGAATTTGTACTTGAATCGAAGGGCGTGAGTGCCAATGCTCCAACGCCAGGCACAATCACGTTAACTGAGACCTACAGCAAGCGTTGGCAGGTATTCCAAGATGGTTATCGATTGGCAAAGATTGAAAACGCCAATGGTTTACCAACATTTGAGGTAACAACAGGTGGAGATATTTCAGTAATTCATGATGGCACTGCTCGACGAGCTTGGATCTCCTTCTTCCTCATCGTACTTGTCACCACAGTTGTTCTGGCTTTGCCAGCAGGCCGTCGCCGTCGTGAGATTTCGGAATCGGAGCTCTCATGAAAAATAGAAGAGTTCTTATTCTTGCCGTAGCTACTGCCGCCACAGTATTTCTCAGCAATATCCTTAATTTCACCGCATCAACTAGCAGATTCAACGAGAGCTACCCAGCTGTTGTCTGCCCTCCAAATATCTCCGGGCTCACCACTGCAATATCGCTGACATCTCCGAAGACGTTGGTTCGCAAGACTGGTACATCTTCGATGAAGACAGCTGAAGTTGGTTTTAGAAGATATGCAGTTGCTGCGCAATCTGCTGTGATTGAAGCAGGACCTGTCACACCTGTTGTGTGGCAAGTGCGTAAGGGTGTGTGGGCTGGCGCTGTTCCATGTAGCGCACCTATTGCATCTCAATGGTTTGTCGGTGCAATCGCCGATATCACTTCGAAGGGTTCGCTCAATATCGTCAACAGCGGATTAGGTCGCGCACTTGTCGAGATCACACTCTTTAATGAAAATGGAGAGCTTGCGCCACGGAGCATTTCGCTCAAGCCAAATTCATATGCATCACTTTCCTTGGCGACACTTGCACCCGGATCTAAAGAGATTGCAATTCATCTTCTGAGTCGTTCGGGTCGCGTTAATGGTTTCCTCATTGACGAACGCGGCAAGGGCCTTCAGGCTCTCGGTGGAGATCTCGTGAATTCAACTGGGGATGCAACCAAGACGCTTCAGATTCCGGCAATCCCACAGCAGACTGGCCGAAATAGTTCTACGCCTCATACTTTGCGATTGCTCGTACCGGGTGATGTAGATGCACGTATATCTGCAGAGATTCGATCTACCGATGGCACTTTTTCACCTGTAGGAATCAATGGGCGCACGATCGCGCATAAAAAGGTTGTTGAGATCCCGATGGATATAACAATGGCGTCAGGCAAATTTGCTCTACACATTACTTCCGATCAGCCAATCCTGGGGTCCGTTTTCTCTCGCACGCTATCTGGCGGCAAACGCGACTTTGTCTGGAGTACTGGAGCTAGCCAGCTCAGTGAATTCACTTTGGCAACTACTGGGCTTGCACCTACATTGGTCTTTACGGGCAAGCGAGTCAAGGTCACACTAGATCTCACATATACCAACGGCAAGAGCAAGTCCGTAAAAATCGATGCTGAAGATATTGCAACCTTTGTTGTCTCTAGTTCGGTGCGCTCAGTTTCCTTCTCTCAAATCTCAACTGGTACTTCAGGTGCTGCCCTCATTACATCCAAGAGTGGATATGGGTATATCCCTCTCAACCCAGGTAGCGTCTTAACGAAATCTTCAATCCCGGCATCAAATATTCGGGTACTCAATCCATAACTTTTCAGAGCGCCCCCACTAGCCTTAGCGCTATGAGTTCACAACTTCGCACTGGTCGCGCCTGTTCGCGCGTCAGTTGCCGATCAGTTGCATCGATGACTCTTACATATATCTATGCAGATTCCACTGCTGTTCTTGGACCGCTAGCAACTTTCTCTGAACCTCATTCTTACGACCTCTGTGAAAAACACTCTGCGCGACTTACTGTGCCAAATGGCTGGGAAGTTATTCGCCAATCAATTGATGCGAATGCAACAGGTCCGAGCGAAGATGATTTGATGGCGATCGCGGATGCGGTCAGAGAAGTGGCTCAGGCTCCACGCAGCCAAGAGAGCGCTCCTGAAATCTCGGCATCTCATGCCAACGTCGGCCGACGCGGACATTTACGCGCCGTTCCCTCCTAATTTCTCTTAACCCCTCCTTTCTCTTTACGATTACCACATGAGCTCTTCTATCTTTAAGGCGTACGACATCCGTGGTTTAGTCGATAAGGAACTGACAGCTGATTTCGCATTTGCAACAGGTGTTGCAGTCGCACGTTTCCTAGAACAAGAGCGAGAGCCCGGAACCGTCGTAATCGGTGAAGATATGCGCCCATCCTCACCCACCTTGGCTACCGCGTTCGCTGCAGGCGTGACCTCGCAAGGACTTGATGTCATTCGAATCGGTTTAGCTTCAACAGATATGTTGTATTTCGCTTCCGGAAAGCTCAATCTTCCAGGAGCAATGTTTACTGCAAGTCATAATCCAGCCGCGTACAACGGAATCAAACTCTGCCTCAGCGGTGCACGCCCTATTGGAAAAGAATCAGGTCTAGTCACCATCGAGAACTTCGTCAAAGAGGGAACTCCTATGGCGATGCGCAATGTAGGTGTTGAAAAGCGCCAAGAGATGCTCGAGGAATATGTAGATCATTTACTTACTCTCGTCGATGTCTCCTCGATTCGTCCGCTCAAGATTGTTATCGATGCTGGAAATGGAATGGGCGGATATACCGCTCCCGCCGTCTTCAAGCGACTCAACGCTGAAGTTATTGAGATGTACTTCGAACTAGATGGAACTTTCCCAAATCACGAAGCGAACCCCATCGAACCTTCAAACCTCAAAGATCTTCAAAAGGCCGTTAAGAAACATAAAGCAGACATAGGGCTCGCATTTGATGGAGATGCTGATCGCTGCTTCCTTGTAGATGAGAAAGGTGATTTGGTTAATCCATCAGCATTGACGGCACTCATCGCCACCCGCGAACTCAAACGCTACCCCGCTTCAAACATTATTTATAACTTAATTTCTTCGCGCGCGGTGAAAGAAGTTGTAGAAGAGAATGGCGGGACTGCGGTTCGTTCTCGCGTTGGTCACTCTTACATTAAGAAGCTCATGGCTGAAACTAGCGCCGTTTTTGGTGGCGAACACTCGGGCCACTTCTACTTCCGTGATTTCTGGAAAGCAGATTCAGGAATGCTCGCAGCGCTCCATGCGATTGCAGCGCTCGGTGAAATAGAAGTCCCACTTTCAAAACTACTTTCCCCCTTTAATCGCTATCACTCAAGTGGCGAAATCAACTCAACAGTTTCTGATGCACCAGCTGCGATGAACAAGATTGAAAAGATTTATGGAAAGAAGAGCGGCGTCGAAGTCGACCATCTCGATGGCCTCACCATTAACGGAGATAATTGGTGGTTCAACCTTCGCGCTTCCAATACCGAACCGCTCCTTCGACTCAACGTTGAGGCTTCAACGGAAGCCCGTATGAAGAAGGTTCGAGATGATGTACTTAACACGATCCGAGGCGACCTCGATGGCCTCGACCTCCTCCTATTAATCCCTTAACTAGTAGGCTATTCCCATAGCCGACTAGCACAGTAGAGCCCTACGCCGAAGGTCAAGCGAAAAAAACAGCCGTTTTTACACTAGGGAGAAATATTTAAATGACACCTGTTACAACTATTCCAAAGCACGATATTAAGGATGCATCACTTGCAGCTCAGGGCCGCAAGAAGATTGAATGGGCAGAACGCAACATGCCAGTTCTCGCTCAAATCCGTGAGCGTTTCGAAAAGTCACAGCCATTCGCTGGAGTACGTATCGCAGCATGTATGCACGTCACAACTGAGACAGCAAACTTGATGCGCGTTCTTAAAGCTGGCGGAGCTGAGATTGCTCTCTGTGCTTCAAACCCACTTTCAACACAAGATGACACCGCTGCAGCTCTCGTGCACGAATACGGTATTTCAGTATTTGCTCGCAATGCAGTTGACCGTGATGGTTACTACTCACATATCAACGCAGCGCTCGATATCAACCCACACCAAGTATTCGACGATGGTTGCGACCTCGTTAACACTCTTCATACAACTCGCAAGGAACTCCTTCCAAATATTGCTGGTGGATGCGAAGAGACAACTACAGGCGTTATCCGTCTTAACCAGATGGCTAAAGATGGCGCTCTGACATTCCCAATGATCGCTGTCAATGACACTGATACAAAGCACATGTTCGATAACCGTTACGGAACAGGTCAATCAACTCTTGATGCTGTCTTCCGTGCAACTAACTTCCTTCTTGCAGGACGCATCGTCGTCGTCGCAGGATTCGGTTACTGCGGTAAGGGTGTTGCCGAACGTGCCAAGGGCATGGGCGCAGATGTCATCGTTACAGAAATTGACCCAACTAAGGCACTCGATGCCATGATGCAGGGATTCCGCGTCATGCCAATGGTTGATGCTGCAAAGGTCGGCGATGTATTCATCACTGTTACAGGTAACCGCGATGTACTTCGCGACGAACACTTCTCTGTTATGAAGGATGGCGCAATCATGGCTAACTCAGGCCACTTCGATATTGAAATCGATGTTGCATGGCTCGAGCAGAATGCAGTGACAAAGAACGAGAAGATGCGTCACCAGACTGACGAATACGTCATGAAGGATGGCCGTCGCCTACTTCTTCTTGCAGAAGGTCGCCTGGTAAACCTAGGTGCTGCAGAAGGTCACCCAGCATCAGTAATGGATATGTCATTCTCTGATCAGGCACTTACCGCGGAATACCTCGTTAAGGAAGCAAAGAATCTTCCTGCAGGCGTTCACGAAGTTCCTACCTACATTGATAAGGAAGTTGCTTCACTGAAGCTCAAGTCAATGGGTGGTCACATCGACACACTTACACCTGCACAAGATATGTACCTCAACTCTTGGGAGCACGGTTCATAAATGACTCTGGTTATGGTCGTCGATGACGATCAAGACCTTGCAGAAATGCTTGGAATTGTTCTCACAAGTTCAGGCTTCGATGTAGATCTTGTCAGTCGAGGAGATGAGGCGCTGGAGGTATTTAGAAATAATCCTCCAGACCTCGTCTTGCTCGATGTGATGTTGCCAGGAATTGATGGCATTGAGGTCTGCAGATTGATTCGACAAGAATCAATGGTTCCAATCGTGATGCTGAGCGCTAAAGGCGAAACCCAAGACATAGTTCGTGGTCTTGAAGCCGGCGCTGATGACTATATGCAGAAGCCATTCCGCGACAAAGCCGAACTCATAGCGCGAATTCGCACCCGACTTCGTCGCACAAATGCGGATGTCACTGGGCTACTGACTATCGGAGATTTATCTATCGATGTCACAGCCCACGAAGTTCTCCGTGGTTCACAGAAGATTGCGCTCACTCGACTTGAATTCGATCTCTTGGTCGCATTAGCAAAAGACCCAGGTCGTGTATTTACTCGCGATTCTCTCTTGAGCGAAGTGTGGGGATATCGCCACAGCACAGATACACGACTTGTAAATGTTCACGTACAACGTCTTCGTTCAAAGATTGAACATGACCCTGAACATCCAGAGATTGTGATGACGGTACGCGGCGTTGGTTATAAGGCGGGCGGCCCAGCGTAAAGGGCTCACATAACATGGGTGCTCGTAGAAAGCTTTCGCAATCTCTTGCGACCAAAGTTATTCTCTCGACGGTCATGCTTTCTCTTGGCGTAATTTCGCTAACGGGATCTGCGCTCTACTCACGTCTTTCTGACGGAATTCGCCAAGTAAGCCTTGATTCGGCACTTGCTGAAGCACGATTCACTTTCTTTAACGCGCAATATCAGATGCTTCTTTCCCAAGGCGATTCAGTGGAAGAGCGCAAGAAAGCTCTCGCTGATTTGATCATTAGTTCGACAACGCAGAGCTCAGAACAGAGCCGCCGTGAAGTTATCTTCATTAAAGTTCCAGGTGAGCGAAAGACAAAAGTTTCTTACGAGATGTCTTCGAGTTTGATTAAGGCCGAATCTGTCCCACAAGCGCTGCGTGAACGAATTCAAAAAGGCACTGATCTCCAGTACGAATACGGAGACCTACGCTCGGCGCAAGTGAGCCAAGGCAATACCCTCTTCGTTGGAGAGAGAATCAACATTCCAACTGCGGGACGATATGAAATGTATATCGCCTTTATTCTGACAAGCCAGACTGAAACTCTTGACCTCATTCGAAACTCACTTCTCTTTACAGGCGTTGCACTTATCTTCCTCATCGGAATGATTACCTGGCTGGTAGTTCGCCAGGTTGTACGCCCGGTACGAGACGCTGCCCGAATTGCAACGCAATTTACCCAAGGTGATTTCAGTCAGCGCATGCGCATTGAATCTCAAGATGAGATGGCGACTCTGGCCAACTCGTACAACGAGATGGCGCAATCTATTGAGCAGCAGATTTCACGTCTTGAAAACCTTTCTCGCGTCCAGCAGCGATTTGTATCTGATGTTTCCCATGAACTCCGTACTCCGCTCACCACTCTTCGTATGGCATCCGAAGTTATCTACAACCAGCGAGCCTCCTTTGATCCACTTGTTGCACGTAGCTCAGAGCTCTTGGCTGCGCAGATTGATCGATTTGAACGTCTACTGGAAGACCTGCTCGAGGTAAGTAGATTTGATGCTGAGGTAGCTGTTCTCGAACCTGTGGACTTTGATGTTGTTGCACTGATTAACCGTTGCGTTAAAGACTTCCAAGTGGGAGAACTTGATACAGATTCGGGAATCCGCATTGAATCCGAGCTTCCTGTCGTGCAGATTCAAGCTGATATAAGACGCGTTGAGCGCATTATGCGAAACCTCTTATCTAATGCGCTCGATCACTGCGATGGCAAAGAAGTTGTAGTGACAATCGTTGCGACAGAGAGTGAAGTTGGCATCGGCGTTCGTGATTTGGGATCGGGACTTGATGAGTCAGCACTCATTCGAGTTTTCGACCGATTCTGGCGTGCAGATCCTTCACGTGCACGCGTTCGAGGTGGCACAGGGCTTGGTCTATCAATCGCACTTGAAGATGCGCGCCTCCACAATGGCGAACTTGATGCGTGGGGAAGACCGGGGCTTGGCGCTCACTTTGTACTCACCTTGCCACGTAGAGCAGGGGATGAGATTGAAGGGCGTCCAATAAAGGCTGCACCAAAAGATTTCCACGAGGAAACTTTTTACCTCTAACTCATAACTAATCTGCAGAGAGAATGCAGAGATGAAGAGCTTGAAGTCGCTACAAGAAATAATCTTTCCCATTCGATGCTTAGGCTGTTCTGCGTTAGGCCTAGAGATCTGCTCAGAATGCAGAGGCAAATGGAATCCTCATATCTATCGAAGCTGGTCTAGAACTGCGCCATACTTCCCAATATTCTCTTCAATCCAATATTCAACGGTTGCAAGCAAAGTTTTATTGGCTGCGAAAGAGAACAACATCAAGTTAGCTGATGATTTATTGGTTCAGGCACTTCAGAAATCTTTCCACTTCTGCGCAAAGGAGAGGGGAGTAGGTTTATTCGTTCCGATTCCGTCACGTCATGCAGTGGCACGTTCTCGTGGTCGCCAATTCATCACCGAACTTTCTCTGCAGTTAAGCAAAAGCACCGGAATGGAAACGGTTGAAAGCCTTTCGCATATTCGCAAGGTGCGAGATCAATCTTCTCTTGATGCAAAGCAGAGGTTGGTAAATATTGAGGGTTCAATGAAATCCCTGAGATATCTCAGTGAAAAGGTGATTTTGGTTGATGATCTCGTCACAACGGGGGCAACTATTTATGAAGGCGCCCGGGCCCTGCGTGAAAATGGGATTGAGGTCATAGCCGCCGTAACAGCCTGCATAGCCGAACCCCTAAGATAAGGGGGTTAACAAGCAAGTGGAAGGTAGGCCGATGGCTTCAATTCTCGATCGACTTATGCGAGCCGGCGAAGGAAAGATTCTTCGCGACTTAAGCAAGATCGTCGATAAGGTCAACGCCTTTGAAGCATCCATTTCTCCACTCTCTGATGATCAGTTGCGTGCGAAGACTGATGAATTCAAATCTCGCCTTACAAAAGGCGAAACTCTTGATGACCTAATGCCAGAAGCTTTCGCTGTTGTTCGCGAAGCCGCAAAGCGCACATTGGGCCAGCGTCACTACGACGTTCAGCTCATGGGTGGCGCAGCGCTTCACAAAGGAAACATCGCAGAAATGCGCACAGGTGAAGGAAAGACTCTCGTAGCAACTCTTCCTTCCTATCTCAATGCTTTGGCAGGACGCGGCGTCCACGTCGTCACCGTGAACGACTATCTCGCAGAACGCGATAGCGAGTGGATGGGCCGTATTCACCGCTTCTTAGGATTAAGTGTTGGCGTCATTGTTAACAGCATGACTCCCTCTGAGCGTCGCGCTGCATATCTTTCAGATATTACTTACGGAACAAATAACGAATTTGGTTTCGATTATCTTCGCGACAACATGGCTTGGTCTCTCGAAGATTGCGTGCAACGCGATCACTTCTTCGCAGTCGTTGACGAAGTTGACTCGATTTTGATTGATGAGGCTCGTACGCCTCTGATTATTAGCGGACCTGCTGATAAGGCAACCAAGTGGTATGTCGAATTCGCCAATATCGCGACGAAATTACAGCGCGATACCCACTATGAGGTAGATGAGAAGAAGAAGACCATCGGCATCCTTGAAGAAGGTGTCACCAAGGTTGAAGAACTTCTCAAGATTGAAAACCTTTACGAAGCTGCAAATACAACTTTGATTGGCTATCTCAACAACTCAGTTCGTGCCAAGGAACTCTTCAAGCGCGACAAGGATTACGTTGTCATGAATGGCGAACTTCTCATTGTCGATGAGCACACTGGCCGCATGCTTGCAGGCCGTCGTTATAGCGAAGGTTTGCACCAGGCTCTTGAAGCGAAAGAGCGCATCGATATCAAGGATGAAAACCAGACCCTTGCGACAATCACTTTGCAGAATTACTTCCGTCTCTACCAGACCATCTCAGGTATGACTGGTACTGCAATGACAGAAGCATCTGAATTCCACCAGATTTATAAGTTGGGCGTAGTTCCAATTCCTACCAACCGCGATATGCAACGTATCGATCAACCAGATTTGGTCTACAAATCCGAGGTGGGAAAGTTTGCAGCAGTTACTCGCGATATCGTCGAACGCCATCGCAAGGGGCAGCCTGTTCTTGTCGGAACTGTCAGCGTTGAAAAGTCTGAAGAACTTTCAGGATTCCTCAAGAAGGCTGGCGTTGCCCACGAAGTTCTCAACGCAAAGCACCACGAGCGCGAAGCAGCGATTGTTGCCCGCGCTGGTGTTAAGGGAGCCGTAACCGTTGCAACAAATATGGCAGGCCGCGGAACAGACATCATGCTCGGTGGAAACCCAGAATTCATGGCCGATTTTGAATTACAGCGCCGCGGACTTTCACCAGTAGATAACGCAGCAGAGTATGAAGCTGCCTGGCCTGAAGAGATTGCAAAGCAGAAAGCTGCCATCGCTAAAGAGCATGAAGAAGTAATCGCTCTCGGTGGACTTTATGTTCTAGGCACAGAGCGCCACGAATCACGTCGTATTGATAACCAGCTCCGCGGACGTTCAGGACGTCAGGGCGATCCTGGTGAATCTCGCTTCTATCTCTCACTTCAAGATGATTTGATGCGTCGCTTTAACTCAGGAATTGTCGAGCGCGTACTTGCCGCTGCTGGTTTGCCTGAAGATGAACCAATTGAATCTAAGATGGTCTCAAATGCAATTCGCTCTGCCCAGACTCAAGTTGAGGCGCAGAACTTTGAAATCCGTAAGAATGTTTTGAAGTATGACGATGTCATGAACCGCCAACGCGAAGTTATCTACGGTGAGCGTCGCCTTGTTCTTGAAGGTAAAGATATCGGCGAGCAAGTGTCAGACTTTATGGGAGAAACAATCTCAGCTTACGTTCGCGCTGCCGCGCAACAGGGCTTCGGCGAAGATTGGGATCTCGATCAGCTATGGACTGCGCTCAAGTTGATCTATCCAATCTCGTTCACACCTGAACAGATCATCGCTGAAGTTGGATCTGCATCAGCGCTCGATGTTGATTTCCTTGAGGCAAGAATCCTTGATGATGCAGCTGCTGCATATAAGAAGCGTGAAGAAGAGCTTGGAACTGAAGTTCTTCGCGAACTTGAGCGAAAAGTTCTGTTGTCAGTCCTTGATCGCAAGTGGCGTGAACACCTTTACGAGATGGATTATCTACAAGAAGGTATCGGCCTTCGTGCGATGGCACAGCGCGATCCACTCGTTGAATACCAGCGTGAAGGTTACGAACTCTTCGCGGCGATGATGGATGCCATCAAGGAAGAGCTTGCAAGTCTTGTATTTAACGTCGAAGTAACCATTGAAGGCGACGGATCTCAGGTAAAGGCGCGTGGCGTTACTGAAAAACCAGTGCAAACACAGCCACTGAAGTACACCGCTGCCGATGAAAATGGAGTTACTTCATCAGGAGATGTAACTCGCAACGCACCTTGCCCTTGTGGCTCTGGAAAGAAGTACAAGCGTTGCCACGGAGCTGCTTCCTAAATCTCTAACGCTCTAAAGCATCCGTAGCGCCGTACATAACCAGCGTCCATCAACGCCTTCAAAACGGATTACTACTGCCCGAAAGCGGTCGTTGTACCTGATGATGACAGTTGATTCGCAGATTCCATCTAGAGGTTCGGTCTGGTGAATGCTTTTGATCTTGCCAATCTCTTTCTGACTACCTGATTTCTTCAGTAGCTCCATATAAATCACGCGATGACACCATCTGATCAATTGTGCCGGTTGGCGACGTCCTGCCCAGACCTCAACGACGCTCACAATAAATTTCATTGTCCATGCATGAAGTTCAGGTAAATCAGAAGCTGAAGTTGGAATGGGCATCTCATCCAGTTCGAGCTCTTCACCAAAAGTTGAAGGAACTAGATACAACTTTGCTTTCTGTTCCACCCTTTCAATGACCGGGGGAGCAAAGAGATCGAGAACAGGATGGCTCCAGAGTGCAGGATCTTCGGTGCTTGATATCAACTGCATCATGGGAGTTTGAGATCGATATGTCGCTGTGAGATTTTCAAAAGTAGTCATCTGCCGATACTTGGCTACCAAAGAGCTGAATGAATCGACCCAAAGAATGATTCTCAATCGCACTAAAGATCTACTGTGGAGAACTCATCGAAAATAGCGTGAACCCGCTCGTATCTTGCGCCCATGAATCAGAAGAAGAACTCCCAAACTCGCCTCATTGTTGCCAGCTCACTCTGTGCTGCAGCGCTCCTGGCCTCATTTGCTATGTCGAAGGCTGCCAATCAGAGAGAAAAGTATTGGGTAGTGCTCAAACCTATTGCTGTAGGAACGCAGCTAGAACAATCCGACGTTGGTTATCAGATGGTTGCCTTAGGAAATTCAGGCAGCAATTACTTAGGAGAACAGAGCAATCCAGTAGGTTCGATTACCAAACGTCCATTTGCCCCAGGTGACCTACTTGAAATCAGCGCCCTGACTAATAATTCGGCAGCTTTGGTCAACCAACAGCTCTCAATCAGTCTTCGCAGCGTTGATATTCCTTCAACCTTGCAGATAGGCGAGGTTGTCACAATCTTTCAATTACACGATGCCTCAAATGGTGAGGCAGCGCTCGAACCGGATCACATTCTTAGTGGGGTATTTATCGTTGGTTTAGATCGCAAGGGAAGTAATTTTGGCGGAGAAGCAGCGCTCACGATTTCTGTAAATCGAGATGCGGTCCCAGATCTCTTAGCGGCAACCACAAGCGGAAGACTTGTCATCGTGAGATCACATGGGTGATTTCGTTCAACAGATTGCCGTCACAGGTATTCGGGATGCAGAGTTCGAAGGTTTCGTAGCTAGTGCACTCTATGAACAAGGGTGGAACGTTCTTTTTCGTGCGCTGGATTTTCAATCCCTGAATACATATTTGGATACAAGTTCAACCGATAAGCCTTTGCTCCTTCTCTCTACGGATTGCGAAGGGCTGACTTCTGCTGGGCTAGATCTTCTGCGTAAGCAAGGAGCCAAGTACATGCTCTTTCGCGCAGAAAACGATCTGCAAGATAAATACCCTGAGGCAGTAGCGCGGCCTGCAACAACTCTTGAACTCGTCGCTCTCTTGCGAGGATCGCTGCGCAACCCACTCATACGCAGTAGCTATAGCGCAAAGGTGCGCGCCCGCACGATTGCTCTGGGCGCCGCATCGGGAGCACTTGGGACTTCAACGTTAACTATCAATCTCGGAGCAGAGCTAAGCGAGCTGGGCAGAAAAGTTCTGATCGTTGATGCTCATGCAGAGTCAGCTTCATTCGCATCTCTGTTAGGAGAGAGAGGACTTAATACCTCAGGTGAAATCCGTGCATTTTCTGCAGGGCTGCACATTTTAGAAATTACCCAAGAAAGTGTTGCTCAAGACCTGTTACTTCTCGATCGAGCTCTCTCTGAGTTCGACTTCATTCTCGTTGATTGTGGAGTACTACGTGATTTTGAAAAATCGCTCACTGGGCGGCGTTGGGGGAGCGAGGCAATAATTTGGTCGACCACGCACGCAGATGAAATATGGATTCTTACTCGAACCAACCACTTGGGATTAGAACGCCTCAAGACTCTTATCAATGAATTTAAACGCAATCCCATGAAACCATCACCATCATTTATCAATGCGCAAAGTGCACATGTGAAGAGAGGCTCTTCGCGCGACGAGCAATTTCTGCAACTAGTCACTCCTCTTCGCCCAACTCGTCTACTTCGACTCCCGTGGGACCCGCGGAGTGTCAACGCTGCTGAAGAGAACCTTTCTCCTCTTATCGAGTCCAATGAACGAGGGCTCTTGCGTAAAGTAATCGCAGATATTGCCGGTGAATTAACCTCATAACTTCTTATAGGCTTGGCTCATGCGCGGATATCTAGCTATGACAGCTCAAGAGGTTGCCGAGTTCGCTCAATCCCGCGAATTCGATGTTTCAGATCTCTACGCGCCGACATCACAATTTATTGTCGACAACCAAGACCTCGATGATGAGGAAATCGAGTTCACGCTATCTATGGTTGCAGCCGAAGATGCCCTTGAGATGAAGTCAGCAACATCGGGTAAAGCTTGTGTTCTCGCATTTGAAGTACCGCCGGAGCTCATTAAAGAGAGCCACGATATGTCTATCTCGCTCTTAACCCCACTGCTCTGGGAACACCTCGAATGTCTCTTTGAAGTCTCTGATGATGGCGAAGAGCTGACATGGTTTGCAACACAAGAGATTGCAAACAATCTCGATAGCTGGCTGAAGTAGTTTCCTATGGCATCCATCGAAGATTATGTTCAGGGCAGAAGCCCGCTCTCTGCCGATCAAGTCCATCGTCTTCGCGAGCTTGTAGCCGATTGGCAATTACTTTCTGATCTCTCCTTTGCAGACTTAATTCTCTGGGTGCCGCTGCGTAAAGATATGAAGAGCTGGCCAACAGGTTATGTGGCAGTTGCGCATATTCGCCCAACAACTGCAGCCACGCTTTTTCCTCACGATGTCATTGGTGAAGAAATTACGTACGGCGCCCGCCCTCATATTGATCAAGCACTTTCTAGTGCAGAAATTATCCGCGATACACAGCCTGAACCCATGGGCGATTTCATGGTCAAGGAAGAAACGATTCCAGTCATCTTTGATGAACATGTCATCGGAGTGATTTCCCGTCACCGAAATTCAGAGCTGATGCGACAACCCAGCCGCCTCGAACTTAACTACCGAGAGATTGCGCATAACCTCTATCGAATGATTTCTGAAGGAACTTTCCCGTACCCAGATGCAGGTTCTCTCTTTGATCCAGCACCCCGCGTAGGTGATGGCCTTATCCGCCTTGATGTAAATGGCGTTGTTTCCTATGCAAGTCCAAATGCGCGTTCTGCATTTAGCCGACTTGGCTGGATGAGTGAAGTAGAAGGACATTTACTTGGTGAAGTTGCGCAATCTCTTGCGCGAGTCCGCCCTGATGCACATGAAGAGACAATCGCACTTGGACTTACAGGTAAATCTCTAAAGCGAGTTGAGATTGAAAATGCGGGTGGAACGATTGATTTCACTGTACTTCCACTGATTAAGAGTGGTGACAGAATTGGCGCAATCGTGATGCTCAATAACGTCACCGAACTTCGTCGCCGCGAACGTGAATTGGTCACAAAAGATGCAACTATTCGCGAAATTCATCACCGTGTGAAGAACAACTTACAAACGGTTTCAGCGCTACTTCGCCTGCAGGCTCGTCGCATCGAAGATCCAGGCGCAAGTGCTGCACTCAATGAAGCTGTACGTCGCATTGCATCAATTGCACTTGTTCACGAAACTCTTTCCAGTAGCCGAGATTCTTCCGTTGCATTTGATGAAGTTCTCGATAGCTTGGTTTCACACGCACTCGAACTCAGCCCACGAATGAATGAACTACACATTGAGCGAACTGGAAAATTGGGTTCACTTGAACCACGAATTGCCACACCGCTTGCTCTTGTCATCACCGAGTTAATTCATAATGCACTTGAGCACGGACTGGCAGAGGAAGGCCTCGCACTTGGCATCCATGTCTCAAGTAATGGTTCAGAGTTGTCTGTAACTATTTCAGATGATGGCGTGGGATTCCCTGAAGGCTTTGATATCTCAACATCACCCAACTTAGGGCTACAGATTGTTCGCACACTGACAGAGAATGAATTACGTGGAACGTTATCTTTGGTTACAGATGAGCAAGAGACTCGGGCTGTACTTACCTTCCCAAGTAATTAAAAAGTTCTTACTGACCACTCTCAGCTAGTCGTGCACGATTTCGTGCAGCACGACGCTTCAATGCGCGACGTTCATCTTCAGAGAGACCGCCCCAGACGCCAGCATCTTGTCCAGATTCAAGCGCCCATGCAAGACATGGATCCTTCACGATGCAGCGATTGCAGACCTTCTTCGCCTCTTCGATCTGAGTAATGGCAGGTCCAGTATTTCCGACAGGGAAGAAGAGCTCTGGATCTTCTTCACGACATGCAGATTGATGTCTCCAGTCCATGGCTCTACCTCCTCTTCGTAATTCTTGATTATGCGGCGCGTGCTCTGCGCAAGGGACAATTCTCTCTATATCGAGATATTTAAACAAGAAGGTAGCGAAAGAGATTTTCTAAATACGGGTGATTTATATCGCGTGCCCCCGACAGGAATCGAACCTGTGCACCTGCCTCCGGAGGGCAGTGCTCTATCCCCTGAGCTACGGGGGCGCAGGTACAAGGGTAGGTTATCCGACTATGAACAGTTCAGAGAAAGCATATTTTGCAACCGGTTGCTTCTGGGGCGCAGAACGTCGATTCTGGAATATCGATGGCGTAATCGAGACAAGTGTTGGTTATATGGGTGGAGTTCGACCAAATCCTTCATATGAACAAGTCTGCACCGGCGTCACTGGCCATGCAGAAATGGTTGAAGTCACCTTTGATCCAACTCGTGTGAGCTACCGCAGATTGCTTGAAGAGTTCTGGGTGATGCACGATCCGACATCGCTTAATCGCCAAGGTGGAGATATCGGAACTCAATATCGCAGCGCCATCTTCACGACCTCTGAATCACAAAAGCTTCAAGCCGAGGTAACTCGCGATGTCTATCAAGCAGCTCTCACTCGCGAAGGCATTGATCAGATTGTCACCGAAATCTTGAGCGCTGAAGGAGTTCCGTATTACCTTGCTGAGGAATACCACCAGAAGTATCTGCAGAAGAATCCCAACGGATATGACTGCCACTCATCGACCGGTGTGGCATTTCCAGCGCTTGCTAACTAATCGCTCTCCAGCAGTACCACGCCACAACGCTTCGATAGGGGCGGAATTTCTCGCCCTTCTTTTCAAGTGCTTTGGGTTCAATCTCTTCCTTCAGCGAATACATCCTCTCCCAGCCGCGACGCACGCCTAAGTCGCCGGTTGGCCAAATATCTAATCGGCTGAGTTGATGCATCATAAACATATCGACAGTCCATGGTCCGATACCCCAAAGCGAAGTCAGTTGATCAAAGACGAATTGATCATCTTCAATTTCGTGCAACTTATTGATATTAATTCTCTTTGAAAGTGCAGCATCGGCAAGACCTTGGATAGTTTTAAACTTTGCACCCGATACCCCTGCTGCTCGCATATCTATCTCTGATATTTCGGCTATACGACCAGGAACCATGCGACCTTTAGCTAAACCCTTTACTCGGCCATAGATAGTGTCGGCAGCCTTTACTGCTAATTGTTGTGAAATAACTGACTCAACAAGAGATTCAAAGTGGGTGACTGGCTTGGGGTTTCTGCCTAACGTGCATAAAGGATGTGCCTCAATCACTTTGGCGAGTCGTGCATCACGTGCTGCTAAGTCGCGCACAATCTTCTTCATTTGCGACTCGGAGATCATGGATTAACTTTATTCGCAGTGACATACTAAGTCCATGCATCACCTCAAGGCCCTTGATCTCGCTGAATTACAGACACATCGCAGCGAGAAATGGCGGGCCTTTCCCAAGGAAATCCTTCCGCTTCCTGTTGCTGAAATGGATTTCCCCGTAGCGGATCCAATTCGCCAAACTCTTCGCGAGATGATCGATCATTCTGATTTAGGTTATCTTGGATCGATTCCGGAAATGGGCCTAGCATTTGCAGGATTTGCGAAGCGTCGCTGGGGTTGGACAGTTGATCCGCTTCAAGTTCGCATTGCTGCCGATGTCGGCGTTGGTGTTGTTGAAGCACTTCGAGTAATTACAAAACCTGGCGATAAGATTTTAATTAATCAACCCGTCTATCCAAATTTTTGGACATGGTCTCAAGAGACGCATCTAGTAGAAGTTGATGTGCCTTTGACTCAATCTGATGCAGAAGTTAATGGAAGCCATTGGATTCTTGACTGGGATGGAATCGAAAAGGCATACGCATCTGGGATCAAGGTGCACCTGATCAGTAACCCCCACAATCCTCTCGGCCGCGTATATACGAAGGAAGAACTATCTCGACTCGCAGACTTAGCTAAGAAACACAACGTCTTCGTCCTGAGCGATGAAATTCATGCACCACTGACATTCGCTGAACAGACATTCACACCGTTCCTGGCTGTATCTGACAATGCGCGCGAAGTCGGAATCACGATCACCGCAGCGAGCAAGGGTTGGAATATTGCCGGCCTTAAGTGCGCAATCATCGTTACCGATAATGAGAAGCTGCATGAGCTTCTTAATGGGATCGCGCCGGCAACCCATTACAGAGCCTCCCTACTTGGAGCATTTGCCACAGTGACCGCCTTCGAAAAAGGCGAGCCGTGGCTCAACGAACTCATGGTTCAACTAGATCACAACAGAAATTTGGTTTCCCAACTGATCGCAGAGAAGACTCCCGGAGTTGGTTATCTGATCCCGCATTGCTCATATTTGGCGTGGCTTGATCTCACCTCATTCAATTTAGGAGAAGATCCATCAAGTGTTTTGCTTGAAAAAGCGAAGGTCGCCTTTGTTCCTGGCCATCGTTTCGGCTCACAAGCAACGCAATTTGTGCGCCTCAACTTTGCAACAAGCCCTGAAATTCTTGAAGAGGCCTTCAATCGCCTCGCCACAGTTCTACGCTAACGATTACTCTTATCCAATGAGCAACGAGAACCTTCATCCCGAGACCCTTGCTATTTCATCGGGTCGCCCAGGCCATGAAGCCGGTGAAGGTATCAATGTTCCGATTTCGCTCAATTCAACATTTGTTGCTGGTGGCCCAATCAATTACGGACGTACAGGCAATGAAACCTGGCAGCCTCTTGAAGAAGCGATCAGCGCCCTCGAAGAAGCCACATCAACCCTGCTCTTCTCTTCTGGAATGGCTGCAATCACTGCTGCATTCTCACTTCTGCCTCACGGTGCGCCCGTTGTTGCATCCCACGAGGGTTACAGCGGAACGATGGCTCTGCTCAAGCGTTATCACGCAGAAGGACGACTTGAAGTTCGCTTCGTAGATATCACCGATACAAAGGAAGTTATTGCGCAATTGCAAGGCGCAGCTTTCTTATGGGTTGAATCTCCAACAAACCCTGGCCTTGGTATCGCTGAAGTTTCAGTCATTATTGGCGAAGCAAAGAAGCGCAATATGGGCGTTGGATTCGATAACACTTTCGCTACCCCGCTTAATCAGAAACCACTTACCTTCGGTGCAGATATCGTGATGCATTCAGTAACAAAGTATTTAGCTGGCCATAGCGATGTCATCCTTGGCTCACTTTCAGTGAAGGACTCAGCGCTGCATGCTCGTCTGCAAGATGCACGAGTCTCATACGGCGCTATCCCTGGTCCATTTGAATCATGGCTCGGCCTCCGAGGCATTCGCACATTCCCACTTCGCTTTGAACAGGCACAGAAGAGCGCCGCAGAATTAGCCAAGAAATTGGCAGGACATAACTCTGTTACCAATGTTCGTTATCCAGGCTTCGGCGCAATCGTCTCCTTCGAGATCACTGGAGATGCTGCTGCAGCTGAACGCGTATGCGATGGTGCATCCATCATCACCAATGCGACAAGCCTTGGGGGAGTTGAGACCACATGGGAACGTCGTCGCCGTTGGGCACTTGAAAGCGACAGCGTTCCTGAAAATCTCATCCGCCTCTCTGTTGGATGCGAACATGTTGAAGATTTGTGGCGAGATATCGACACCGCTCTTTCTAAGGCGTAAAAGAGGCGCTTATCCTTAAAGAGGAGTATTTTTATCCTCATGAAGGCACTTCGACGACTCATCGCAGCGGTAACCGTTGCGATTCTGGCATTTCGTGCTGTCGGCTCTTTTCTCTCATGGGTTGAGAAGCAAGATGACACATCTACCGATGCTTGGGTTGATGAAGATGAATTCGAAGATGCATAAATGAGCGATCAATACGTTGCAGGTTCTTGCAATATTGGTAAGGCTGAAGTTCGCCAACGCCAAGTCGTTGCACTGATCGGACTCTTTCTCAGCGTGAGTGCTCTCGCTGGGTTTATTACAACAGATGCAGCGCCCGCAATTCGTTTAGGAATTTTCCTTCCGCTCACCGTCTTCTCCATCGGCTTCGTTCAATCACGTAAGCGCTTCTGTCTGGCGTATGGCTTTATGGGCACATTTAACTTTGGGCGCCTAGGAAAAATCTCTCGCGTAGCCGATAAGGCCGCTCTGGCAGCTGACCGCAAAACCGCTTTCACCATCCTCGTTCAGTCGCTGGCTCTGGCCGCAGTACTGACACTCATTGTTTATCTCTTGCCACTTAATTAATTTTTTCTTCCCCCTTACATTTTCACTTGCCGAGTGACATTGTTGGAGATGTGAAAATCATAATCCATACTCGACATGCAGAACTCGCATCAGACTTCAAAGAGATAGCAGAAGAGAAACTTCATTCAATGGAACGCTTTAGCGTCGTTATTGATCGCATTGAAGTAGAAGTTACCCACGAGGCGAATCCTCGACAAGGTAAGAATTCCCACAAAGTCGTTATTACATCGCATGGTTCAGGGCCTTTGCTTCGAGCCGAGTCATTGGGTTTCAATGATGTTGCTGCATTCGATGATGCGATAAAGAGTATTGAACTTCAAATTCGTCGAATTCATGAGAAAGATAAGAGCCATGATCGACAGACTCTGCGAACTATGAAAGTGGATTTAAGCGACTAATTAACGCTTTGGCTTTGCCTTCTGATCACTCATGCCAGGTGCAGCCATCTTTGTTGGTCGAACAGGTTCGGTAGGCGGCGTTGGCAGTGAACCAAGAGCGGCGACTGCACTTTCACGAGCAACAATTGCTGCAGCAACAGCGCTTCGACGTTGTGCAGAAATAGCGTTCTTCTGATCTGGAGTCGTTGCAGTCGCCATCAAAGTCTTTGCCTCGTACGTTGCCTTATCTACTGACGCTTTAAATGCAGAGTTAATTTCACGAATACGTTGTTCGCGGTTTTTGACTGCTTGAATAAAAGCTTCGCGATCTTTCTTGTATTGCTCCTGAAGTGCCTTAAAAGAAGTTGCAGTTGGAGAAGGAGTCGGAGCAGGAGTTACATCAGCGTGTGATGGAGTGAGAGCGAGAGAAAAGAGCGCGACTGAAAGGGCAATAGTTGCCTGTCGGTGGCTTCTTCTCATGTGCCAATAGTAATTCTTATGACGTGTGAATATTCTGTGAAACTCCTCGTGGCTCCGTGTGCGAAGTTGAAAGACGGTGGCAATTGAGCGTTGTACATGGCAAGGTTGGGGCATGAGCCAATTAATTATGGTGATCGATGATGAAGCAGGAGTCCGTGATTTATTGGGCGATGCTCTCAAGTTGGCTGGTTTTGAGACCGTGACCGCACCTGATGCAATGGTCGCGCAGACCCTTCTTCGGACGACAAAGCCCGATCTGCTCATTGTCGATATCAATATGCCGATGATGGATGGATTTGAATTTGTTGAGCGAATCCGCAGCAATGGCGATAACACTCCAGCGCTGATGTTGAGCGCACGTGGCGATCGCGCAGATATCACTCGCGGGCTGACGCTAGGTGCCGACGATTACGTGACCAAACCATTTGGCCTCGAAGAGCTCGTTCTTCGCATCAAAGCGATTCTGCGCCGATCGCAATTCACTGTGGCTACTTCTGCAAGTCTTTCTTGCGGTCCAATATCTCTGGATAGCGATTCGCATCAGGTCACTTTCAATGATGAAGTTGTCGATCTTTCACCCACTGAATTTAGATTGCTCCATGTTCTTCTCGAAAGTAAAGGTCGCGTATTGAGCAAGACCTATCTGCTAGACGAAGTCTGGGGAATTACCTTCGAGTCCGAGAGCACCGTGGTTGATACCTATATTTCTTACCTTCGCAAGAAGTTGCATAGAGATGGCTTTGAAGGCATCCGAACTGTCAGAGGAGTTGGCTTTCAGCTTCAAGCGGAGAAGAAGTGAAATTTTCCTCATCTTCGCGCATCAGTATCGTCACCGTTCTACTGCTTACTTTAATTACTGTCGGAGTCGGAGGCTTCTCAGTCCTGCATTCGCAAGGAGCTGAGATTGATAAGGTCGATCGCACTCTTAATTTTGTTGCTCAATCCGCATTCGAGAATCCCACACAACCTGTTGGTGCTGCCCTCTTTGCTATTGAGCAATCTGGATTAGATATCACCCTCAGCTTTTTAACTCACGAAGGGGATGAGACGCTCATTCATGAGTCATCTCTTAATTACTTAGGTGCTCCCGATTTTCCAACTGTAGAGCGTGCATCGATGGTGCCAGTTCGAATTCCTGGAAGTGCTCCCTATCGATTTAGATCTGTTCTCGTTGAAGGTGGCGATTTCATCATCATTGCGCGCTCAACTGATGATTTAGATTCGAACTTCCGCTCAAATCTTCAATCACTTGCAGCCTTCACCTTTGTCATCGACACATTGGCCGCGCTCCTCCTCTTCTTTTATTTCAGGCGAATCAATCGTCGCGATGAGACAGCCTCCCTTGCGCGCATGCAAGAGTTCTTAGGAGATGCATCCCACGAGCTTCGAACTCCTTTGACGGTGATTAAGGGATATGTTGAAATGCTCAGCAAGAATCAGCTAAAGGAAGATTCAGATAAGGAACGTGCATTTAATCGCGTAGGTAACGAGATTCAGCGTATGGAGACTCTGGTTCAAGATCTACTGCTCCTTGCAGAACTGGGGGAGAGCGGGGCTCGAGATATTGAAAAGATTGACCTGAGCGAGATCCTGAACTCCCATGGCACTGATTTCATCACTTTAAATCCTGAGCGTAAAGTGACGCTGGCAATTTCGCAGAGAATTACCATTGAAGCTTCACGCGATTACATGGCGAGGTTTATTCAAAACGCTCTTACAAATATTGTTCGTCATACAGATAACGATGTTGCTGTAAACATTTCACTCACCACACATGGAAAAACAGCAGAGCTAATAATCGAAGATGCCGGCAAGGGGCTACCCGCAAGCGCTTACCGTGAAGATATTCGTTCACTCAATCGATTTGATAAATCTCGCTCTCGTGAAAACGGTGGCTCTGGGCTGGGAATGAGCATCATGTCTGCAGTCATTCAAAAGCTCGGCGGAAGATTCTCCCTACGCAAGAGTTCTTTAGGTGGCCTTGCAATCGTGGTCGAATTACCTGTCGTTAAAGACTAAACTCACATATGTGAGCGATCAGAATTTAGAAGCGACCTTCTCTGAATTCGAAGCGCTCTTTTCCCATACCGATTCATTAGTGCGCGTTGTGCTTTCCGGTCGTCGCCGCAATATGCAGACCCCCAATGAGCGCATTGATATCCGCCCTGTTGCTCTTAAAGACGGTATTGCTCTTCAAGTCAGCCATAGCGATGGCAGACAAATGACTTCAAAGAATTATGCGCCCGCCGATGCTCCATTTGCTCAACTGATTCGCGCTGGTTTTGCCAACATATTGCTTGAGCACACCGAAGGTTCGTTAGCTCTGCGAATTACTAAGAAGGGCGAGCCACTCGTTCATCGCGAGAGCGCAAAGCGCGAACAAGATCTTTCGCACGATCGAACTAAATCTCGCTTACTAGATGCATCCGATCCATATTTAGTTGCCATTGGAATTTCAGATGCCAAAGGCCATGTAAAGCCAAGCAAGATGGATAAGTACAAGCAGGTGGAAGAGTTCCTGCGCCTTTTGATGCCTACATTAACCGCAGCAATTTCTGCAGGACAGATTCACCAGCCATCTGAAAATAATCCGCTCACCATCGTCGATCTTGGCTGTGGGCATGCTTATCTGACTTTCGCGGCACATCAATATCTACGTTCGCAAGGCATGGCGGTAAAGGTAATCGGTATCGACGTCCGTACGGCTGCTCGCGATCGAAATAACGAGATTGCTCGTCAACTAGGCATTGATAAGACAATTGAATTCCGCGCAGAGGAGATCGCCGATACAACTATTAGAAACGCTGATATTTCTATCGCCCTGCATGCTTGTGACACAGCAACGGATGATGCAATCGCATGGACGATAAACTCCGATGCAAAGCTTGCGCTGATTGCTCCATGCTGCCATCACGATATTCAGGCCCAGATGAATGAGATTCCTGAACCCTGGTCGCTCATCACACGTAATGGAATTATGAAAGAACGTCTGGGCGATCTGCTCACAGATGCTCTACGTATGCAGATTATGAAATTGCGCGGATATCGCGTTGAAGCAATTGAATTTATTGGGGGAGAACATACGCCGCGAAATCTCATGATTCGAGCGGTGAAGACAGGGGCTATCGCCGATCAGGCTGAAACTCGTAAGTACGAAGAGTTGATTGGTCTCTGGAAAGTAAAACCTGTTCTCGCCTCACTTCTGAAGCCGTTAGACTGAGGTCATGTCTAAGGTTCTAGCTTCCCTTCCTGTTGGCGAAAAGGTCGGTATCGCCTTTTCTGGTGGTCTCGATACATCTGTTGCAGTCGCTTGGATGCGCTCAAAGGGCGCTGTTCCTTGCACCTATACCGCAGACCTTGGCCAATACGACGAGCCAGATATCGATTCAGTTCCAGGCCGCGCAAAAGAATATGGCGCAGAAATTTCTCGACTTGTAGATTGCAAGACTCCACTTGTTGAAGAAGGCCTCGCAGCAATTGCATGCGGAGCTTTCCATATCCGTTCAGGCGGTAAGCAGTACTTCAATACAACACCTCTTGGCCGCGCAGTCACCGGAACTCTTCTTGTTCGCGCGATGTTGCATGACAAAGTTGAAATCTGGGGCGACGGTTCCACATACAAGGGCAATGACATCGAGCGTTTCTATCGCTACGGACTTCTTGCCAACCCAAATCTTCGTATTTACAAGCCATGGCTAGATGCTGATTTCGTTCGCGAATTAGGTGGACGTAAAGAGATGTCTGAGTGGTTAGTTGCTAACAAGCTTCCGTATCGCGATAGCACCGAGAAGGCTTATTCAACAGATGCCAACATCTTGGGCGCAACACACGAAGCTAAGGACCTTGAAAACCTCGATGCTTCCATCGAAATTGTTACACCGATCATGGGCGTTAAGTTCTGGGATCCCAGCGTTTCGATTCCATCAGAAGATGTAAAGATTCAGTTTGTTCAAGGTCGCCCTGTTGCAATTAACGGTAAAGATTTCACCGATGTTGTGGCGCTCATGGATGAAGCCAACAAGATTGGTGGTCGCCATGGACTTGGAATGGCCGATCAGATCGAGAACCGCATCATCGAAGCAAAGTCTCGCGGAATTTATGAAGCACCAGGAATGGCGCTTCTCTTCATTGCTTACGAGCGTTTAGTTTCTGCAATTCACAACGAAGACACCATCGCGAATTACCACGCAGAAGGTCGTCGCCTTGGTCGCTTGCTCTACGAAGGTCGCTGGTTAGATCCGCAGAGCCTCATGCTCCGCGAATCATTGACTCGCTGGGTTGCATCTGCAATTACGGGTGAAGTCACCATTCGTCTGCGCCGCGGAGATGATTTCTCAATCATCAATACAACTGGACCGGCACTTAGCTATCACCCAGATAAATTGTCGATGGAGCGCACAGAAGACGCTGCATTTGGCCCAACAGATCGCATCGGACAGCTGACGATGCGCAACCTTGATATCGCAGATACTCGCGCCAAGCTCGAGATGTACCGCGATCAAGGCCAGCTAGGTGGCGGAGACTTCAACCTCATCAAGGAGCTAGAAAATTAATAACATGACCCGCAAAATTCTTGCAGCAATCTTTGCTATCACTCTCGTCGCAGTAACAATTCTCGGAGGAATACAAATGTCAGGATCAGATTCAACAGTGCTTCCAGTAGTTTCAGCAGTTGCTGGCCAGGCACCAACTATTTCAAAGCCTGAAGGAACTCCTCCAGCAGAGCTCACCTTCTCAGATGTCATCGTCGGAACTGGCGCAGAAGTTCTTCCTACTTCAACGCTGACTGTTCATTACACACTTATGGCATGGTCAACAGGACAGATCATTGAATCTTCTTGGAGCGGACAGCCTGCAACATTCCCATTGGCACAAGTTGTTGAGGGATGGCAGAAAGGTTTGCCAGGAGCAAAGGCAGGCGGACGTCGCCTACTTATCTTGCCTCCATCAATGGGTTACGGCGCATCTGGTTCAGGGCCAATTGGACCGAATGAGACTTTGATTTTCTCAGTCGACATCATTGGCGTTGCATAAAGAAGTTACTTCTTCTTAAACCAAACAGTTGTACCTGCAGGGATTTTTCCATTAACCACGGGGCGAGTTGAAAGCAGTAGCTCGCCCTTTGGCATTTGGTAATTTTCTGCGCGGAAGTTGATAATCACATTCCAACCATTTGGTCGCGAGTAGTGAAGAACCGAGATATCCGTGGTCTTATGCCACTTAATCTCTTCTTTCGTCTGAAGTTCCTTGCGTAGCGAAAGAGCTTTGCGATAAATCGCTAGCGGTGAGCTTTCATCCTTCTCCTCAACCTCAACCGCGTAATCCGCAAACCACTTTGGCTGTGGCAAATGAGCTCCACCAGAACCGAAACCAAATGATGAACCTGATGCAGTCCAAGGCAGTGGGACGCGACATCCATCGCGACCCTTATCAACCTTGAGGTTACGAAGGTACTGAGGATCCTGGATTTCACTTTCAGGAATATCAGTTACTTCATGAAGGCCAAGTTCTTCGCCCTGATACATATAGGTAGAGCCTGGAAGACCCAAGATATAAATAGATGCTGCAAGAGCATTGGCTGTACCGGATTCCTTATCGAGCGGGTGTGAAGTTCCATTTGAAAGCATCCAGCTACGACGATTTACTGCAGGGTTGAGGCCCATCTTGGTCGCATGGCGAATCTGGTCATGGTTTGAAAGTGTCCAGGTGCACGAAGATTTATTCTTCTGCGCAAGTTCAATCGCTTCTTTCGTCGCAACTTTATATGCGTGAGCTTCAAATGGAGTTTCAATAAAGCGGAAATCAAAGCACTGGCCCAAGGTCTTTGTGCTTGCGTAGAGCGGAAGACGCTCTGGGTGCACAAATGCTTCAGCTACTGCAACGCGTGGTGGGTCGTATTGATTGAAGAGTTTGCGCCACTCCTTATAGATTGCAAAGACTTCATTGCGATCGCCCCAGATGCCCTTGCCCTTATTTCCGCGCTGTTCGAGTCCTTCGTGGACAGGCATGCTGCGGAAAGGCTCTGAAAGATCTTTCGCCAATCCGTGTGCAACGTCGATACGGAATCCGTCGACGCCGCGATCTGACCAGAACTTAAGAGTCTTAAGGAAATCTTTCTGAACTTCACGATTTTCCCAGTTGAAGTCTGGTTGTTCGGGTGCGAACCAGTGAAGGAACCACTGATTGTTCTTTCCACCAAATGTTGATTCGTGTGTCCATGAAGATGGGGCGAAGTGTGAAACCCAGTCTGATGGTGGGAGTTCGCCATTTGCACCCTTGCCATCGCGGAAGATGTAACGCTCGCGCGCCTTTGATCCCGGCTTGGCAGCGAGTGCTTCTTTAAACCATTCGTGCAAATTTGAAGAGTGGTTTGGAACGATATCTACGAATACGCGAATTCCCTCTTTATGAAGTCCTGCGAGCATTTCATCAAAATCGGCAAGCGTTCCAAGCTTTGGATCTACATCGCGATAATCATCAACGTCGTAACCGCCGTCAGCGAGTGCTGATGGATAGAAAGGGCTCAACCACACAGCATCGATAGCGAGCGACTTCAAGTAAGGAATGCGTGAAGTGATTCCCTTGATATCGCCGATGCCGTCGCCATTTGAATCAGCGAAGCTGCGTGGGTAGATCTGGTAGATGGCAGCTTGGCGCCACCAGTTCTTATCTTGAGAGAGCCCTGAAGTCTTCTTTGTTGTTTTCGACATGCGCGGAACTCTACGGAAGCCACCGTCATACCGGTAGCCAAACACGCAAAATGTGACGGAAATGAAACTATTTTGCAGTTTTGTGCAGGCTCAAAGGGTCAGACCTCCGTACCCTGTACCCATGACTTTGCTCCACGTCCTTGATCTACTTTCTACTTTCGTCTTCGCACTCGTTGGGGCGCGCGTTGCTGCAGATAAGGGTCTTGATTACGGTGGCATCGCCTTTATCGCCGGCATTGCATCTGTATCTGGGGGAACACTTCGTAACGTATTTCTAGGAATGCGACCAATCTGGATTATTGATCCATGGATTGTTGCAAGCGTGATTGCAGCTGTTGTAATCACTCTTGTCTTCAGGCGCGTGACCCATGTGGGTAAGACTTTGCTAATTATGGATACTTTCGGGCTAGCGGTTGCAACCATGTCTGGAACTCAGTTGGCTTTTGAAATGGATGTCACTTGGTTTGCAGCGATTCTTTTAGGCGTAATTACCGCAGTAACGGGCGGCTTACTTCGAGATGTCCTTTGCCAAGTAGAGCCGGTATTGCTTCACCGAGAAACAATTGGCACATCGTCTCTCATGGGTGCGATTACCTTTGTTGCACTTCATCAATTTAGCTTCGGAGATAACATCTGCGCTATCGCTGGTGGTGCGGTCGTAATTCTTACCCGCATCATTTCGATCCAATTCGACCTGCACTTACCAAAATTCAGTAAGACTTCCTAAGTGGGTTGTGAGGGACTCGAACCCCCGACCCGGTGATTAAGAGTCACCTGCTCTACCAACTGAGCTAACAACCCATTTAAACGCGGGAACGCTTAAATGCAGAGCAGACCTTACCAGCGCGGCGACCCTTGTCTAACCACCTTTCTGGCGCGAAGATAGTGAGATGTCTCGCTGGGAAATACGGATAGCCACACTTATTGGGGCGATAGTTGTTGGGTTTACCCCGTCAGCTACTACCGCGGCAGAGCAGCAACCAGGGCTGGCTACAGCCGTACTTGAGACTCTTGCAGTGAAGGGTCGCGCACCAAAGACCGGTTACACGCGAGCCCAATTCGGACAGGCCTGGGCCGATGTTGACCGCAATGGATGCGATACCCGTAACGACATGTTGAAGCGAGATCTCACTGCGATTACCTACAAGGCGGGTACTCGAAATTGCGTCGTTCTATCTGGAACTTTGGTCGACCGATATTCGGGGGAGACCATCAATTTCGTTCGCGGAAATGTAACAAGCATGGAAGTCCAGATTGATCATGTGGTTGCTCTGTCGAATGCGTGGCAGACAGGAGCATTCAAGTTAAGTGCTGAACAACGCAAGGCGCTCGCCAATGATCCAATGAATTTATTTGCCGTTAAGGGAAGATTGAATTCGCAGAAAGGCGATGGGGATGCTGCAACATGGCTGCCACCGTTGAAGAGTTTTAGATGTACTTATGTTGCCCAACAAATTGCAGTGAAGGCAAAGTACTCGCTGTGGGTTGTGGCTCCAGAGAAAGCGGCGATGTCTGCAATCTTGGCAAAGTGCCCAACACAGAAAGTTCCTGTTAGTTAGGAAGATCTACGGTGTAATGCACACCGCTAAATTGCTTACGCCACTCAGTAACTTCGCGCTGAATAGATTTCGAATCAGCTGCAGTATCGAGTGAACGCGCTATGAAATCAGCGAGCTGATCCATATGCTCAACTTTCATGCCAAGGCGCACGATTTCTGGAGTGCCGATACGAAGTCCATTGAGATCGCCTTCAACTGCAGCGATTGGCAATCCGATTCCGCATGCGAGCAAACCTGCTTCTCCCATGCGCTTTGCTGCAGTCTGTCCGCCTCCGTAAGGTGCTGCAAGGATTGCGAATTGATGCGACGTGGTGAAGCCCCTATCGGCTGCATAAATATTGACGCCGCGGTTTTGCAAGTTTTGCGCAAGAGCTTGTGAAGTCTTCACCATCATCTGCGCGTAATCAGAGCCGACTGCTTTCCAATCCTGAAGAGTGACGCCAAGAGCGGCTGTCTTGGCTGCATCGAAATTCGCTGTAAGTCCTGGATATGCGATGCCATCGAGTTTCTGTGCGATTGCATCATCGTTGGTAACAATTAATCCACCTGCAGGACCACCCAAGGACTTATAGGTTGAAAAAGTCATCAGGTGAGCGCCTTCAACGAGTGGTTGTGGCCAAACTTTTCCAGCAATCATTCCGCACAAGTGCGCTGCATCGAATAAAACCTTTGCGCCGACTTCATCAGCAATCTCGCGAACCTTGGCGATGGGGTGGTGGAAGAGGTTGAGAGAACCACCAACTGTGATGAGCTTGGGCTTTACTTCGTGAGCAAGTTTGCGAAGCGCGTCGATATCGATTGTGTATCCGGTTTCATCGACAGGTGCAGAGATTGTGTTGAGGCGATAGAGACCAGCTGATCCACCCTTGTGGTGAGTGACGTGGCCGCCGATAGTTGCTGGGGGAGCGATGATGGTGTCGCCCGGTTCGGTTGTTGCCATGAATGCATACAGGTTTGCAATAGCACCTGATGGAACGCGGAATTCTGCATACGTTGATCCAAATACTTCGCAGGCAAGTTCCTGAGTGATGATTTCAATTTGCTCGATTGCGCCAAGTCCTGTTTCGTACTTATCTCCTGGATGGCCAAGGGATGCACGTGAACCCATTCCGGATGCAAGCAACTTTTCGGCGCGAGGGTTGAGAATATTTGTTGCTGGATTGAGATTGATTCCTTCAATATCGTGAAGGCGATGGTTCTCTTGCGCTAGCTCTTCGATCCACTTCTGAACATCAGCACCTGACTTGGTATCGACTTGAGAAGCGATACGAGTGATGATTTCTTGCGAAGCGGGCGTTGCCCAACTTTGGGTCTTAAGAGACTGTGTCATGCACTTTATTAAAGTGCATCGCCTCCGCGTTCACCAGTGCGAATTCGTATGACCTGCTCCACAGGGGTTACCCATAGCTTTCCGTCGCCAATTGAACCTGTATTCGCTGTGGTGACGATGGTGTCGATAATTGATTGAGCTTCAGCATCTTCGACAAGAACCTCGATGCGAACCTTCGGGATGAAATCAACTGTGTATTCAGCGCCACGGTAGATCTCGGTGTGGCCCTTCTGGCGACCAAAGCCGCGAGTTTCAGAGACGGTCATACCTGCAACACCAGCTGCTTGTAGCGCAACCTTGATGTCATCAACCTTCGCTGGCTTTACGATCGCGGTGATGAGTTTCATTTTGTCTCTTTTCTTTTCGTTAATTCAATACTAGTAACGGTTTGAGTTTCCAGTGATGTCGTAAGCAGATTCAGCGTGGAAAGTTGTATCCAAACCAGTGAGCTCGTCATCGCGGTAAACGCGGAAACCGATGGTCTTTTGAATGACTGTGGCGATAAGCCATGTTGCAATAAATGAGAAGGCAGCAACAGCGACAACTGCAATCAGCTGACGATTGAGCTGAGTTGTTCCGCCGCTGAAGAAAAGTCCATCAGCGCCAGCTTCATTTGCTGTCACAGTTGCAAGGAGTCCGATAGCGATCATTCCGAGGATTCCGCCGACTCCGTGTACGCCAACAACATCGAGTGAATCGTCGTACCCAAATTTGTATTTACGAGTAACTGCCCAAGCAGAGACAACACCTGCGATGAGCCCGAGTGCAAGAGCGCCCATTGGGTTGAGGTATCCGCAAGCAGGTGTAATTGCTACAGCACCTGCAACAGCGCCGGATGCAACACCAAGCGTTGTTGCCTTTCCGTCGCGCTTCTTCTCGTATGCAACCCATGTCATCGCAGCTGCCGCTGTTGCAATCTGAGTATTAATCATCGCTGTTGCAGCAAGGGAACCTGCAGAGAGTGCTGAACCTGCGTTAAATCCAAACCATCCGAACCAGAGCATTCCTGCGCCAAGAAGCACGAGCGGCATATTGTGTGGGCGCATTGGATCGCGCTTAAAACCATCGCGCTTTCCAAGAACAAGAGCGAGTGCAAGTGCTGCAGCGCCTGAGTTAATTTCAACAACGGTTCCGCCTGCAAAGTCGAGCGCCTTGAGCTTGTCGATGATCCATCCACCTTCGCCATTTTGAGCAGCAAATGCCCAGTGGGCAACAGGAAGATAAACGAGGGTGATCCATACGCCAACGAAGATGACCCATGAACCGTACTTAGCGCGGTCAGCGATTGCACCCGAAAGAAGTGCAACTGTGATGATTGCAAAAGTTAATTGGAACATTGCAAAGGCAAGGACAGGAATTTGATGTCCTTCAGCGCCTGTTACTTGATCAAGAGTTGATGAAAGCCCGATGTGATCGAGGTTTCCAATGAAGCCGCCTTGTGACTTACCGAAGGCGAGTGAGTAACCGTAGAGAACCCAGATAATTGTTGTAACGCCCATTGCAGCGAATGACATCATCATCATGTTGAGCGCTGACTTTGCGCGGACCATACCGCCGTAGAAGATTGCCAAACCTGGCGTCATAAAGAGAACGAGTGCTGCGCTTGCTAAAACCCAAGCTGTATCGCCGCTATTGATCGCCTGCATTCTTAATGAGTCTCCTTGTAACGAGCGTATGAAGCATTAATTTCTAGTTCAGCAGCGTCGTGGCCAACCCAGTCTCCGCCGTGTACCTCTTTACCTGGTTCAAGAGTCTTGTACACCTCGAAGAAGTGCTTGATTTCATCGAGTTCGTATGAAGGAACATCTGAAAGGTCTTTAAGGTTGTTCTTACGGATATCTCCGGCAGCTACACAGAGAAGCTTGTCGTCGCCACCCTTTTCGTCGGTCATGCGAAACATTCCGATGACGCGGCATGAAACTACGCAGCCAGGAAATGTTGGTTCATCCAACATGATCAAAGCATCAAGTGGGTCGCCATCATTTGAGAGAGTGTTCTTTACGAAACCGTAATCATGAGGGAAACGAGTCGCAGTAAAGAGCATGCGGTCGAGGCGGACTTCGTGAGTATCGTGATTGATCTCGTACTTATTGCGTGAACCTGCAGGAATTTCAACAACGACGTCGAAGATCATATGAACCGACTCTCTTTACATAAATGTTGAGAAGAAAAACTTGGGGTGAACGACGGGGCTCGAACCCGCGACATCTCGGACCACAACCGAGTGCTCTACCAGCTGAGCTACGCCCACCATGTGCTGTGCAGGGGCTACTTTACCTGCTCGCGCCCTGAATCGATAAATAGCGCTTGGCGGTAGTAGGCCAGTTCAGCGATTGAGTCACGAATATCGCCCAACGCGCGGTGATTGCCCGTCTTGGCTGGGGCTGCGAAATAGGTCTTTGGGTACCAGCGACGAGCAAGCTCTTTAATCGATGAGACATCGATGGTTCGGTAATGAAGGTATTCATTTAACTTCAACATATCCCGGGCGATGAAGTTGCGATCGACTGAGACAGAGTTTCCTGCCAAGGGAGATTTACCTGGCTCGGTACCAGCTGATTGCAGATAAGTAAGTATCTGTTCTTCAGCCGCTGACATCGAAATTCCATTAGGGATTTCAGTTATGAGACCCGAAGAAGTATGCATCTCGCGAACAAAGTCATTCATGGAATCGAGTTCACCTTGCGTTGCATGAATAACGACATCAACGCCATCACCAATCACATTTAAATCAGAGTCGGTAACGAGGACTGCAATTTCAACGAGGGCATCGGTCGTGAGATCGAGCCCAGTCATTTCGCAATCTATCCAGATCAGGTGTGGCAAGACAGCAGTCATGGGGGAAGGGTACCTATCATCTGGGCGTAACGAATCCGAGGCTGATTTCACCATTCGTTCACCTTGAGTTCACCCAAAGTCCGATTTTCATCTCCGAATTACAGCCATTATCTGCCCATGGCAATTGAGCTCAAGGAACGTCCCGCGCCCCCGTCACCCCGCGAGATCACTACAAAGCCTCGACGTTCAGATCAAGTTTTCCGCATGGTTGTTACTGCGGGTGGAATGGCATCACTTGTCATTCTCGGATTGATTGCGCTCTTTCTCTCAATTAAAGGCGTACACATTCTTGTTGAAGAGAAGTTTGGATTTATCACCGGCTCTGCATGGGAAGTAATCACCGACGAAAGTGGAGCGGTTACACAATCCAACTTCGGAATTGGTGCGATGCTCATCGGAACCATGCTTTCTGCGGTTATTGCAATCTCTGTAGGTGTTCCTATCTCTGTACTCAGTGCGCTCTATTTAACTTTCTACGCAAACGGAAAAGTTAAGAAGTTCCTTATCTCTGTTATCGATTTGATGGCTGCATTCCCATCGCTGCTCTTCGGTTTCTGGGGCTTCTTCGTATTTATGTCTTCAGCTGAATACTGGGCAAAATTAATAAACAAGTACCTTGGATTTATTCCTATTTTTGATGTTCCAACTCCAATCTTTGAACGTTCACCATTTATTGCAGGACTTGTCCTTGCAATCATGATCATCCCAATCGTTACCTCGATCTCCCGTGAAATCTTCGACCAGACTCCGCTTGATCGTGTGCAAGCGGCATACGCACTTGGTGCAACAAAACTTGCAATGATCAAAGCGGTAGTTATCCCTTACGGTCGCGGTGGAATCATCGGCGGAGCAATGCTCGGTCTTGGCCGCGCAATGGGAGAAACCGTTGCGGTTTACACAGTTCTAAACGTTGTTTACCAGGTGAACTGGCAACTGCTATTTGGTGCAGGTGGAAACGTTGCATCACTTATTCTTCTTAAGTTCGGTGAAGCTGGTCCTTACGAAGTAGACGCACTAATGGCTGCGGGATTGATTCTCTTTCTGCTCACCCTCTTGGTCAACGCAACAGCAGATTTACTCATTACACGCTTCGGAGGTAAGGGACGATGAAAAAAGCGATTCCTGCGCCACGGAAGCCTTGGCAGCCAACTGCGCTCGATAAGTTGGAAGACTTACTTATTGTCATCGCTGCATTTGGCCTTGCTGGTGCTTCAGTTAAATTCACTGGACTCAATGGCAAGCTCGGATTTTTCTTCTCACTCTTCTTTTCACTACTTATTCTTAACTTCGGATTCCATTACTTAAAGCGCGGAACTGCTGCAGCTAAAGATTCACTTCTTCAAGTTCTTGCTGTGATGGCCATTGTGATCACCTTGATTCCAATCGTCAGCATCGTCGCAACAGTCTTTAGCAAGGGCTATAAAGGTCTTCACTGGGGAATTCTCACAAAAGATATGGCGCTTGCATCCGTTAACGACCCAATCGCAAATGGTGGATTGCTACACGCGCTAGCCGGAACAATCATCATGGTTGGTGGCGCGCTAATTATCAGCTTCCCAATCGGAGTCCTCACCGCTCTTTATCTCACTGAAATTCGTGGACCTCTTGCCCGACCAATTAAATTCTTAGTTCAAGCAATGTCTGGTGTGCCATCAATCGTCGCTGGCCTCTTCATTCTTTCAAGTCTTATCTACCCAGTAACAAAGCAGCTATCAGGTTTGATGGGATCGCTCGCACTTACGATTTTGATGATTCCAACAATCGCTCGTACCGCAGAAGAAATGCTCCACCTGATTCCAAATGAATTACGTGAAGCTGGCGTTGCACTGGGCGGAACCCAATGGCGCACTGTTGCAGGAGTAGTTCTGCCAGCAGCAAAGAGCGGCCTTGTAACTGCAATCATTCTTGGTATCGCCCGCATCATTGGTGAAACAGCACCCCTTCTCTTAGTTTCAGGCGGTGGAGATGCTGTGAACCTCAACCCAACACAGGGTGCGATGGGATCTCTTCCTTATTACATCTGGAAGGCATTCCTTACTGGCGGAACTGAAGAAGCATTTGCTCGCGCTTGGGGCGGTATGTTGGTGCTCCTTAGCTTCATCTTTATTCTCTTTGGATTAGCACGCTACTTAAGCGGACGAAAGGTTGGGTAGCACGATGACCGATTCAAGAAATGTTAATAACGAAGATAAGGATGAGAACAAGATGACAACAGCCCACGCACAGCCAGCATCACTTGCAAACGTTGCATCAGCGCGCACCTTGTCACAGCCAGGTACAGCGCTTCTCGGCACAGGTCTTGAGACTCGTAGCGTTCACGCCTGGTTCGGTAAGAAGCATGTTCTCTCAGATGTAACTTTGGATTTTGCTGCAGGAACTGTCACAGCCCTTATCGGCCCTTCAGGCTGCGGTAAGTCAACATTCCTTCGCACACTGAACAGAATGCACGAATTTATTCCAACAGCTGCAATGGCTGGAGAAGTTCTTCTCGATGGAAAAGACATTTACTCACCAGGAACAGATGTCACCAAGATTCGTCTTCGAGTAGGTATGGTCTTCCAGAAGCCGAACCCATTCCCATCAATGACCATCGGGGAAAACGTTCTCTCTGGTCTCAAGCTCGCACAGCTTAAGAAAGAGAACACAGATGATCTTCTTGAGTCCTGCCTTACCCGCGCAGGTCTATGGAATGAAGTAAAGGACCGTCTAGGCGAGCACGGTGGCGCGCTCTCAGGTGGCCAGCAGCAACGTCTCTGTATCGCTCGCTCACTTGCAGTTGAACCACAGGTTCTCTTGATGGACGAACCATGTTCAGCGCTCGACCCAGGATCAACATTTAGAATCGAAGAGACAATCGGCGAGCTCGCAAAGACCATGACAATCGTCATCGTTACCCACAATATGCAGCAGGCGGCCCGTGTCTCTGACTACACAGCCTTCTTCCTATCTGATGGTGGCCCAGGCGAGATGATTGAAGCTGCTCCTACAAGCCGAATCTTCTCTTCACCACAGGATAAGCGCACCGAAGATTACGTAACCGGCCGCTTCGGCTAAGCACCTTTTGTTCACTTTGGCACACCCGGTTGTTAACCTAAAAGTGGCTAATTGGTAAACAGTTCTCGTTACTTTTCTTGATGTAAGGGTTACTTACTTAAACATCTCGAAGGGGAAAACATGTCGTTTTCAAAGAAGGCAAAGGCGCTCGTAATCGCGGGCCTTATTGCAGTTTCATCAGCAACACCAGCTCACGCAGCTGACCTCCAGGGTTCTGGAGCTTCATTCGTTGATCCACTTCTCCAGGCTTGCAAGGCAGGCTTCGCTAAGGCAACTAGCCACTCATATGTTTACACATCAACAGGTTCAGGTACAGGTAAGAAGAACTCTGATTCAAATATCGGAGATTTCTGGTTCTCAGATTCAGCTCATACAGCAGCTACAAAGCGCTCAACTGTTTACCATGCACCAATCATCGCTGCACCAGTTGCAGTACTCGTAAACCTTCCAGCTAAGAAGGATGTTTACCTTTCAGCAACAACAGTTGCAAAGATCTTCTCAGGTGAAATCACAAAGTGGAATGACCCAGCAATTGTTGCTGATAACAACCGCTCAGTTTCAGTCACTGTTTACAAGAAGGATGCACAAGGAAACGCTGTCAAGGATAAGAGCGGAAACCCAGTTGTACTTCGCTCAACATCAAAGTCAGTTATCTACACACTTCCTAACCAGCCAATCAAGGTTATCTACCGTGCAGACGGATCAGGTACTTCAAATAACTTCACAAAGTGGCTTAACGGTGTAGCTCCATCAGTATGGACAAAGCCAGCTAACGATGCATTCACAACAGCATTCCCAGGAAACATCAACTCAACAGGAAATATCGGCCGTATCGTCGGTGCTAACGCTTCACAGGGTGTAGCAACACTCGCAGCGAAGACAAAGTACTCAATCACATACGCTGAGAAGAACTGGGGAGATGCATACGGTCTCCGTGCAGCTTCAATCGGTAACGCTTCAGGTAACTTCATCTACCCTGAATCAGGCGCTGTATCAGCATTCCTTGGTGAAGCAACACAGGATGCTAACGGAATCGTTTCATACAATTACGGTACAAAGCTTGCTGGTGCTTACACACTCGGTATCGTTTCGTACATGTTGCTCGAAACTGAATACAAGGACAAGGCTCGTGGAGCAGCTGTAAAGCAGCTCGCTGAGTACATCTTGTCACCAGCGTGTTCAGCGGTAGATCCAAAGCTTGGATACGTTGTTCTTTCAGGAGCATACCTAGACAAGGCTAAGGCGCTAATCGCTAAGGCAAATAAGTAACCCTTTAAAGTAAAGAACTCGGTAGTCCACTTCGGTGGGCTACCGAGTTTTTTTATTGGCAAATTTGTGAGGTGTGCGCCCGGCTGGAATCGAACCAGCGACCTACCGCTTAGAAGGCGGTTGCTCTATCCGACTGAGCTACGGGCGCGTGTGAGGAACATCGGTGATTGCGGATTAAGTCTACCGAAGCATTGACGGGTAGAGTCTCGCCTTATGGCTGAGTTCATTTACACGATGAAGAAGGCGCGTAAAGCGCATGGTGAGAAGGTAATTCTCGACGACGTAACTTTGATGTTCTTGCCTGGCGCAAAGATCGGTGTTGTTGGCCCGAACGGTGCAGGTAAATCAACAGTTCTCCAGATCATGGCTGGTCTTCAACAGCCATCTAATGGCGAGGCATACCTATCTCCTGGATACACAGTCGGAATCCTGATGCAGGAACCGAAGCTGAATGAAGAGAAAACTGTTCTTGAAAATGTGCAAGAAGGTGTGGCAGAAACCATGGAGATGGTTCGCCGCTTCAATGAAATTTCTGAAGAGATGGCAAACCCTGATGCTGACTACGACAAGTTGTTGGCTGAAATGGGAGAGCTCCAAGAACAACTCGATCACCGCAATGCGTGGGAACTCGATTCACAACTCGAACAAGCAATGGATGCACTTCGTTGCCCACCAGCTGATGCTGATGTAAGCGTGCTCTCTGGTGGAGAAAAGCGCCGCGTTGCTTTATGTAAGTTGCTCCTTGAGGCACCAGATCTATTACTTCTCGACGAACCCACTAACCACTTGGATGCTGAATCCGTTCTATGGCTTGAACAACACTTGAGCAAGTACCCAGGCACTGTTGTAGCGATTACGCACGATAGATACTTCTTGGACAATGTTGCGCAATGGATTCTTGAACTCGACCGCGGTCGTGCATATCCATATGAAGGCAACTACTCAACATATCTTGAAACAAAGGGTGCGCGTCTTAAGGTCGAGGGCCAGAAAGATGCAAAGCGCGCGAAGCGTTTGGCAGAAGAACTCGACTGGGTGCGCCAGAATGCAAAGGGCCGTCAGACAAAGTCGAAGGCTCGTCTTGCACGCTACGAAGAGATGGCTGCCGAAGCAGACAAGATGCGTAAGTTGGACTTTGATGAAATTCAGATTCCACCTGGGCCACGTCTTGGAAACGTTGTCGTTGAAGTTGAAAACTTAGTTAAGGGGTTTGGCGATCGCGTATTGATTGATGATTTGTCATTCACGCTTCCTCGCAACGGAATCGTTGGAGTAATCGGACCTAACGGTGCTGGTAAGACCACGCTCTTTAAGACCATTCTTGGGCTAGAACCAGCTGATTCAGGTAACGTCAAGATTGGTGAAACCGTAAAGATTTCTTACGTCGATCAGTCACGTGGCGGAATTGATCCAAAGAAGTCACTCTTCGAAGTTGTTTCTGACGGACTTGATTTCATGAAGGTCGGACAAGTTGAAATGCCATCGCGTGCATACGTTGCAGCATTTGGTTTCAAGGGTCCTGATCAGCAGAAGCCAGCCGGAGTCCTTTCAGGTGGAGAACGTAACCGCCTCAACTTGGCACTTACTTTGAAGCAGGGCGGCAACTTGTTGCTTCTCGACGAACCTACAAACGACCTCGATGTGGAAACACTTGGCTCACTTGAAAATGCGTTGCTTGAATTCCCTGGCTGCGCCGTTGTGATCTCTCACGATCGTTGGTTCCTAGACCGTGTAGCAACACACATCTTGGCTTACGAAGGTGACTCAAAGTGGTTTTGGTTTGAAGGAAACTTTGAATCCTATGAAGAGAATAAGATTGCACGTTTGGGTGCTGATGCGGCTCGTCCACATCGCGCCACATACCGAAAGCTCACTCGCTAATGATTTACACCGATAAGCAATTTATTCGGTGGGATGACATCGATGCATTCGGGCACGTCAACAATGCGAAGTACCTGACCTATATTCAGGAAGCTCGCTTTCAATGGTCCTTCTATCAATATGCTGCTAAGAACGAGAAGCCAACTCTTGTCGAAATGGTTGTGGCGCGAGCAGAAGTTGATTACCTCGTACCAATCTATGAAGGTGGCCGTTTCTACGATGTAAACCTCTGGGTTGAATCGATTGGCAATTCATCTTTCTCAATGGGCTATGAAGTAGTTGGTGATAACGGAGTCGTGCATGCGCGCGTTAAATCTGTTCAAGTAGCAGTTTCAATGGAGACCAAGAAATCGCGCCCACTTACAGAACCAGAGCGGGAATTTCTTAACTCTTACCTCAAGGCTTAATTTATGAAGAGGCAGAAAATCCACCCAGGTTGGATCGCGGCAACAGTTACCTTCTTTACCTTGATGGCTTCTGCCGGATATCGATCAGCGCCTTCTGTTCTCATCGTTCCTCTAGAGGAGGCTTTCGGTTGGTCGCGTTCTCAGGTTGCAGCGGCAGTATCGATCAACGTACTTCTCTTTGGGTTAGTGGCGCCATTTGCAGCTGCTCTCATGGAGCGTTTTACGGTTCGAAAAGTTGTCATGTCTGCACTCGCACTTGTTTCAATCAGTGCAACTTCAACAATCTTTATGAATCAACCATGGCATCTCTGGGCGTTATGGGGCGTTGGAGTTGGAGTTGGTGCAGGTTCAATGGCTTTAGTTTTCGCCGCAACAATTGCTAACAGATGGTTTGTGGCCCGTAAGGGAATCGTTATTGGTGCACTAACTGCAGCTACTGCAAGCGGCCAATTGATCTTCTTACCGATGCTTTCGCAATTTGCAGTTACCTATGGCTGGAAGAGCGTCTCACTCACGGTTGGTACAGCGGCAGCGCTCGTTATCCCATTTATCTACTTCTTCCTGAAAGAGAAACCTGAATCGATTGGAATGACGCCATACGGTGCACCTGCTGATTGGCAACCACCAGCACCCAGTGAATTATCAGCAGGGCGAATGGCGATCGACACATTAAAGGTTTCATCGAAGTCAAAAGATTTCTGGATCCTCTTTGGAACTTTCTTGGTGTGTGGTCTTTCCACCAACGGGCTGATTGGAACTCACTTTATTCCTGCCGCGCATGACCATGGAATGGCCGAAACTGTTGCAGCAGGTTTGCTAGCGCTCGTTGGAGTTTTCGATGTCATCGGAACTCTCTTCTCAGGGTGGCTCACTGACCGAATGGATCCACGCAGACTCCTCTTCTTCTATTACGGACTTCGTGGACTTTCACTCTTCTTGCTTCCATCAATTCTCTTTAGCACTATGCATCCTTCAACACTTGTCTTCATTATTTTCTACGGCCTTGATTGGGTAGCGACAGTTCCTCCAACTCTCGTTCTCTGTCGTATCGTGATGGGCAATCAGCGCTCTGCAGTCGTCTATGGCTGGGTATTTGTGGGGCACCAGATCGGTGCATCAATCGCTGCAATTGGTGCAGCTGTTCTTCGCGTAAAGCTCGGGGATTACGCTCTTGCGTTCTATATCTCAGCTGCTATGTGTCTTGTCGCTGCCTTTGCGGTGCTACACATTGCTAAGGGAAAGACAGCAGCAGAGCTACGAGGTTAATGTGGAGCGCGATACAACGAATTACTACGAACTATTCGGGGGAGAAGCATTCTTCTCTGATCTGACTTCGCAGTTCTATGCCCATGTTGCAACAAACGAAATCTTGCGTCCCATGTATCCAGAATCAGATATGAAGGGCGCTGCGCGCAGATTGCAGATGTTCCTCGAGCAATACTGGGGCGGACCAACCACCTATCAAGAAGAACGTGGCCACCCTCGCCTACGTATGCGCCATGCAGGTTTTCATATCAATCCGGCTGCTCGTGATGCATGGATGTCATGTATGAAGGCTGCAGTTGATGGAATGAATATGGAAGCAGAAGCTAAAGCAAAGTTATGGCGTTATCTGGAAGGTGCAGCTGAGCACCTCGTTAATCGTCTGGACTAACGCTTCTGAGATTTATTGCCGACAATGAGAATCTCACCATTGCGGACATACCAGAGCACATTATTTGAATCGCGAACCTGTGTAATGCGAAGACCTACGCGTTCAACTTTTCCTTCAATATCTTGAACTTTTACATCATCGCCAACGCCATATTGATCTTCAATCAGCATAAAGATTCCAGAGAGCACATCGCGAACTAGCGTCTGCGCACCAAGACCTAGTGCAACACCGATAACACCAGCAGATGCGATGACAGGTCCTAAGTTAAATCCGAATTCTCCAAGAATCATTCCAATCGCAATGATCCAGACAGCTGCATTAAATGTTGAACTAAAGACTGTTCCGATTGTGCGGGCACGTTCACTTTGACGCTTTGCAGTTCCTGGGCCTGGTTTCAAATCTGCTTGAGAAAGACGGGCGATAGCGCGATCGATGGCGCGGTGGCCGGCCAGATGGCTTATGAAGGCCACAAGGAAGATGACGAGTACTCGAAGTGGGGCTCCGTTGAACCAATCCCAAATTGCCTGCGTACGTTCGCTCATAGGTGTTAAGGGTAGTGAAATCTTTATCTAAATTTCACCATGAAATACCCCTAAGAGGCTCGGTTTTGAGGCAATATAACCCAATCAACGCGAGCCACGCGTTGGAACCGGGGTAATGATGAACCGCACATTGGTACTCAACGCCACCTATGAACCACTAGGTGTTGTGACTGATCGACGCGCGCTTATTCTGGTTCTCAATAACCGGGCAACAATGATTGAGTCATCCGGAACTGTTCTACATTTTGCAACTGGCCAACTCGAACTTCCGCTAGTTATTCGCCTCAATAAATTCGTCAAGATTCCTTATCGCCATGCAGTTCCGCTTTCACGTCGTGCAATCTTTGCTCGCGATGGCGGTCGTTGCGTTTACTGCCATGCACCAGCAACTTCTATCGATCACGTCATTCCACGTTCTCGTGGTGGCGGTCACAACTGGGAGAATGTCGTTAGCGCATGCCATAAGTGCAACCATGTGAAGGCGGATAAGCCACTGAAGGAACTTGGCTGGCGTTTACGTTCATTACCTCGCGAACCCGTTGGAGCTGCTTGGAGAATTCTTGGAACCGGTCGCACCGAATCTCGTTGGTTGCCATACCTAGAACCATTTGGCGTCTCTGCAGCAACTGCATAGACTGCGCACATGATTAAGTCACTTTCACAGGTCGCTTTACTCTCTCCAGGAATTAACCAAGAGCCAGGTGCTATGCCAGGCGAAGGTCTTACAGCTCTGCAGACATTTACCTACTTTGTTGCAGCACCAATCGCGCTCTTTGTTGTCATCTCTGTTATCGCTTGGGCACTGACAGGCGAGAAGAAGAAGAGCACAGGCTCTTCTTCTGTCATCACCTCTATCGAGTAATTACTTATCTGCAGCGCGAGCTTTAATCGCGCGAGACATCGCATCGCGACCTTCGGTCACTGAGCGGCGAAGTGCATGTGATGCATCCTTGCCCGTGACATCGAGCCAATGCTGAGCCTTCTTCACAGTCTCTTCGCCAATAACCCATGATGGGAATAACAACGTTGCAGTTGTTTCAGCAATCTCAAAGCCCTTGGTCTCCCAGACCTTCAAGATTGCATCGAAGTACTGATCGACAAATCCAGCAAGAAGTTCGTGGTGGATATTCTCGTTAAACCCACGGCACATATATGAGTGGATTGTGTTTGAGAGGTTATCTGTCGTAATTGACTTAAAGGCAGCAACTTTTGCCTCCTTTGTTGGAAGCGCAGCGTGGGCATAAGCGGTGTACTGCTTACCGTGAGCTGTGTTGTCCTTTGCTGACTCGGCTTCGATATCAGCGACAGTAAATACTCCGCGCTTTACGCCACAGATAAAGATGTACCAACGAATTTCAGCATCGATAACGAGGCCGTTTTCGGATCCATTAAGGATTGCCTTGAGCTTCTCCATATGCGCTGGAGTGATTGCATTGTTGGCAAATGCCTTAGCAAATTGCATCTGGTGGTCACTTGCTGGAGCTGCAGTTGCAAGCATTGCTGCTGTTGCATCAGCAACTTGTGCACGGAGCGCGTCACGCTTTGCTGGGTTTGCATATGCCCAGATAGCTGTTTCGAATTGAAGATAAGTAGCAGCAACAATTGAAATGTCGCTCTCTGTCTTCAGCGCGTTCAAAGCGATTGTGACGTAATCAGATGTTGATAGTTCGCCATCGCGACATGAATCCCAGAGCGATGCCCAGATAAGACCGCGAGCCAAGGAATCATCCAAAGTACCGAGGTGACTCTTCATTGTGGCGATTGAGCGATCATCAAAGCGAAGCTTTGCGTAGGTCTGGTCCTTATCGTTAATGAGAACGAGGTCAGCCAACTTCTGGTCAGCAAGTTCTGCTACTTCAGTAAGTGCACCAGCAACATCAAGTTCAACGCTGGTACGACGTGAGAGCTTGTCGCCCTTGATATCGAAGAGTCCAACGTGCAAGCGGTGTGGGCGAAGTTCCTTTGAGCCAACTGGCATGGAAGGTGCTTCTTGCTTAATTGAGATTGACTTGTATGAATCGCCATCGATTTCGATAACTGGGCGAAGAGTATTTACGCCAGCTGTGCGAAGCCAAGTTGATACCCATGGAGTGAGATCGCGACCTGATGCAGCTTCTAGCTGATCGATGAGGTCTTTAAGAGTTGTATTTCCATATTGGTGTTTTGCAAAATAGAGGCGAAGTCCCTTGATGAAGTTATCGCGACCGACGTGAGCAACGAGCTGCTGAAGAACTGATGCGCCCTTTGCGTAAGAAATTCCATCGAAGTTGGTACGAACTGCATCGAGATCTTCCATCTCGGTGGCAATTGGGTGCGTAGTTGTGAGTTGATCAACGCGGTAAGCCCAGTTCTTACGGAGTGAGTTGAACTCAGTCCAAGCGTGTGTGTACTTAGTTGATTCAGAGACTGATTGATATGAAGCCCATTCAGCGAATGATTCGTTGAGCCATAGGTCTTCCCACCACTTCATAGTGACCAAGTCACCGAACCACATATGCGCCATCTCGTGGTGAATGGTTGTCGCGCGGCTGACGTAGTTGCGCTCAGTTACCTTCGAGCGGAAGATCAAAACGTCTTCGTGGAATGTCACGCAGCCGACGTTCTCCATTGCACCCCAGTTGTATTCAGCAACTGCAATCTGGTCATACTTTCCAAATGGATAGGCAAGACCGAAGGTCTTCTCGAAGTATGCAAAACCTTGCTTGGTGACTTCAAAGATATTTTCAGCATCAACATATTGGAAGAATGATTTACGAGCATAGATTCCAAGAGGAATTGTCTTCTCGCCTTTATATTCATCATGAACTGACTTATATGCACCAGCAACGATTGCTGTGACATATGTTGCGATGACCTGTGACTCGGCAAATTGTGTGAACTTGCGATCTCCATCGAGATCTTTTGTAGATTCGATGCCGTAGTTAGAGATAACTTCCCAATGCTTTGGTGTGATTGTGCTGATCTTGAATGTTGCCTTCTGATCTGGTTGATCGAAGCAGGCATACATACGGCGAGCATCGCCAGTTTCGAACTGCGTATAGAGGTAGACCTCATCATCAGCTGGGTCTACGAAGCGGTGAAGACCTTCACCTGAGTTTGAGTAAACGCCATCGTGTTCGATTTCAAGAACGTTCTCAGCAGCAATTGCAGGAAGGAAGATTGTCTCGCCATCAAATTTAGGATCGAAGTCAACGCCATTGAGCTTTGCGCTAATCACCTTGCTGCCAACGCAGTCGATATAGGTAGTTGCACCAGGTTTCAATCCAGCAAAGTGAACGACTGTCTTGACGCGGAAGTTCTCTGCGCCAGTTGTGAGGTCGAGATCGATTGAGTAGCGAGAAACCTTGATGAGTGCTGAACGTTCTGCTGCTTCAACCTGCTTGATATTTGTGCCTGGCACGATGACTCCTTATTGATGGTCTTATGAAGACTGGGGTGTTCCGATCGCCTTATCCAACCACCAACTCGCGCTCCCGTCACACGTTACGATTATGAAATGGAGCAACCATCGATTCGCAGCTATCGCATACGCGGTACGCGCATCACCGGCCCCCAGCAGAGCGCCCTCGATAAGTACTGGGGGATATATGGAATCGACTACTCCATCACCCCTATCGACCCAGCCGGGTTCTTTCCTAACTCAGACCAAATAATTCTTGAAATCGGATTTGGAATGGGAGAAGCGACCGCACTCATTGGTCGCGATTTCCCTGACACGGGTTTCCTTGCAGTGGAAGTACATAAACCAGGCATCGGCAAATTAATGGCCCGCATTGAAGAACTCGGTCTTTCAAATATTCGAATTATTGAAGGCGATGCGCATCCGATTTTGCAGACGATGATTCCGGATCAATCGGTACACGGAGTGCATCTTTTCTTTCCAGATCCTTGGCCAAAGAAGAAACATAACAAGCGTCGCATTATTAATGCAGAGTTCCTCAAGCTCATTCACCCAAAGATTAAAGATGGTGGCTTCTTCCATATTGCAACCGACTGGGTTCCCTATGCCGAATACATCCAAGAGGTATTTGCAGCTAGCCCACTATTTACTGGGGGATTGGTCGAACGCCCTGAGTGGCGCCCAGTTACGAGATTTGAAGGACAAGGAATTACTAAAGATCATCAAGTTAACGACCTGCGTTACTTCAAGTCTTAAATTAGTTGGGCTTAGAGATCGCCCGTTACTTCGTAATTTCCAACCTTTTCAATGCGGCGCACATGGCGCTCATCGCCAGGAAAAGGTGTTGCGATAAAGGTATCAATCAATTGCTTTACAAGATCTGCCTCGTGCATGCGCCCACCAACTGCGATGACATTTGCATTGTTATGTTCGCGGGCTAGCTTTGCGGTTTCGATGCTCCAGACAAGTGCTGCGCGAATTCCCTTGACCTTATTTGCCGCCATCTGTTCGCCATTGCCAGAACCGCCAAGGACGATGCCCATTGACGTTGGATCTTTTGCAACAGATTCGGCGCAAGGAATACAGAAATCTGGGTAATCATCGAGAGCGTCGTATTCGTAAGGGCCGTGGTCTGTGACGTCGTGGCCATTCATAACTAGGTGGGTGATGAGTTCATTCTTGAAATCAAGGCCGGCGTGATCGCTGCCGATATGAATGCGCATGCGCAATTTAAGCACGCTATCTGCGGGCAAGGAAAAACCCGCCACGCTTTCACGTGACGGGCTTTTCTACCCTCGGAGTTACTACATGTCGAATCTATTTATTGCTGTTGATTACGCAGTTGGGGTTGCTGGAAGTATGAGTGGTGCTGTTCCCAGTGCGCCACCCATTGGTCCGCCGTGTCCACGTCCACCCTTGCCACCTTTACCGCCACCCATAGGACGTGTTGAGTTAACCTCTTCGGTGACATGTGCAGTCAGCGTTGACTTCATTGCTGTTGCCTGCGCTGCTGTGAGCTTTCCAGCAGTTACTGCTGCATCGATGCGCTTTGTTTCATCAGCAACAAGTGCTGCGATAAGTGCATCTTTCTTTGCTCCTGCGATTGCTGCAAGAGTTTCTCCAGCCTTGAGACGTGTCTGAATTGTTGCTGAATCAATTCCGATTGTTGTCGCAATGAGTGCAAGACGTGCTGCATGATCTGCACTTGTTGGCTTTGCAGGTCGAGCAGCTTCGGCTGCTGCCTTCGCTGCATTTGCTGCTGCCGTAATTGCATCAGCTTGTGCCTGAGTGATTGTTCCCTTTGCAACGAGTGCTGTAAGAGTTGCTGCGAGATCAACTCCACGAGGTCCCTTCACTGCAGTAGTCGATGACACTCGAGTTGTCGTTGACTTTGAGGCTGCTGATGAGATTCCAACAGTTCCTGCTGTTAGTGCAAAGGTCGTAATAACGATCGTTGCTATCTTCTTCTTTGTTGACATCTGCATGTCTCCTGTCCCGTACTTTGTGTCGACACCCTCGTATCGACTTGTGAGTAATTAACCCCTCAATGCTCAAAAAGATATCCCGTTTACCTGTGAGAGCCTTGCGAGTTTTAACCCCCAATCTGTGGGGTGCTTACGCGTGAGCACTACAGATTCCTGAGAGAAAACTGGGGGATTTTCCGATTTCCTGACTTAAGACCCAACTTCACACTGGTTACACACCAAGGACCCGGAGGTCACCAGTGAAGTTAAATCGATTCGCAGCCATATTTGTTCTTGCGTTTTTTGCCACATCATTACATTCGCTACCCGCAACTGCTGCAGGGCGAAGTGCATCTTCAATTCCAAACACAATTTTGAATGGCAAGGGTGCGCCAACTAGCAAGGTTGGCATCAATGGCGATTTCTATATTGATACTCGCAGTCTGTTGCTTTACGGACCTAAAGTCAGTGGTAAGTGGCCACTTCCTTCTAATCTGCAAGGGCCAACAGGAGCTGCAGGCGTCAGCGGAAGCGATGGAAAAAATGGAAGTGATGGCAAGAATGGTTCTGATGGAAAGACAATTACTAATGCATCAACAACAACTGCAACATCAGGACCTGCAGGACCACAAGGAGAAAAGGGCGCGACTGGTGCAACCGGTCCCGCGGGACCTTCAGGAGCTGCAGGTGCAACCGGCCCACAAGGACCAGCGGGTGCATCGGGATCAGGTACAGGAACACCTGGACCGCAAGGTGCAACAGGTGCACAAGGAGCAACGGGTGCAACAGGACCTGCTGGTCCAACTGGCTCTACCGGTGCAACGGGAAGTGCAGGAGCAACGGGCGCAACAGGATCTGCTGGTGCGACAGGTGCAACTGGTTCCGCAGGCCCTGCGGGAGTCTCTGAAGTAAGTGTTGTCTCAATTGCAAACTTCACAGTTTCCACAGGCACACTTTATGGATCAGCAATCTCTGCAGATTTCGGAACACTTGCCGCAAATTCTTCGTACTGGTTTGAAATTTATGTTTCTGCAACAAGTGCTTCTGCGTTTGAATTTGGAGCAAATTTACTTACTACCGGAGTCACTCCAAGCTTCAAAGTTCTTGGTAATAATTTCAAGAAAATTGGTGACTCAAGTTGGACCAATAACTATGGTTTCTTAATTATTGGGACTCTGCAGACGGCATCAAATGCTCAGACTTTTTCAATAAGGATTATCGACAGAACAGGGGATACGGGCGGAAGTCCTATGGTCTTCAGCGGAACCGCATATATAGCCAAGGTCGGCAGTATTAATTAAAGATATGGAGCGGGTGACCGGGATCGAACCGGCATGGCCAGCTTGGAAGGCTGGGGCTCTACCATTGAGCTACACCCGCGAGTGGTGCGGAGGCTGAGCGTACAGGGTGTGTAAGCGAGAGTAAAAAATTCGTCTAGACTTCCGCATGCGCCTCGGGGCGTAGCGTAGTGGCTAGCGCGCCTGCTTTGGGAGCAGGAGATCGGGAGTTCGAATCTCCCCGCCCCGACCAGAATTTCTTCAAAGCTCTAAAGCCAAAATTTTGGAGCTATCTCAATGCACATAACAAGGAGCACTTCGTGAAGAGCACTCTCGAGACACTTTCCCCAACTCGCGTTCGTTTAGATGTGAATGTTCCTTATGCAGAGATGGGTCAATATGTTGATGCTGCATATAAGCGTGTAGCTGCAACAGTAAACATTCCAGGATTCCGTAAGGGCAAAGTTCCTAACTCAATGATCGATCAGCGCGTCGGTCGCCAAGCTGTAATCGATGAAGCAATCAGCTCTGCGATTCAAGATTTCTATGTAGCTGCAGCTCGCGAGAACGATGTTCTTGTTGTGGGTCGCCCAACTGTTGATGCAATTGATTTCGTAGATAACGAGAAGCTTGATTTCTCTGTCGAAGTAAATGTTCGCCCAGATGTCACACTTCCTGATTTCTCAAAGATCACAATCACTGTAGATAACGTTGAAGTATCTGATGCCGATATCGATGAGCAGATTGACGAACTCCGCGCTCGCTTCGGAACGCTTCACACAGTCGAGCGCGCAGCTAAGACAGGCGACTTTGTTACTGTCGATCTCACAGCACGTATTGATGGCGCTGAAGTAGATGGCGGCAAGGCAAATGACATTTCATACGAAGTTGGCTCAAATAAGATGATCGATAACCTCGATGAGGCACTTGTCGATATGAGCGCAGGAGATACAAAGGTATTTACAACTCAGCTCGTCGGCCAGAAGGATGACGAAAAGGGCGATGTAGAAATCAAGCTAAAGGTTGTTAAGGAGCGCGAACTCCCAGCACTCGATGATTCATTTGCAAAGCTTGCATCTGAGTTCGACACTGTTGCAGAACTCCGTGCTGATTTCACAGAGCGTCTAAGCCGCGTTAAGAAGATGGAGCAAGGCGCACAAGCTCGCGACCTTCTCGTTGAAAAGCTTCTTGCAGATCTCGATATTCCAGTCCCTGATGACATCGTCCTCGACGAAGTTAACGAGCACCTTGAAGGTGAAGGACGAATGGAAGATGCAGAACACCGCGCTGAAGTAGATGGCCAGGTTCGTGCATCAATCAAATCTGATTTCCTCTTCGACTCAATCGTGAAGGCTGAAGATGTTCAGGTAAACGAAATCGAATTAACTGAATACCTCATCCGCATGTCACAGCGCTACGGAATGGGTCCAGAGCAGTTTGCACAAGAACTTCAGAAGGCAGGACAGATCAGCCAGGTAGTTGCTGAAGTAACTCGCGCTAAGGCTCTTGCATCAGTTCTTGCTCGCATCTCTGTTGTCGATAAATCAGGCAACAAGGTCGAACTCGAAGCTCTTCGCCCAGCCGAACCTGCAGAGGTCAAGGCTGCAGACGAAGCAGTTGCTTCAGACGCTGAATAATCTTTAGCCGTAAGCGAACATCCGGCCTTTTCGAGGCAATCTGACCAATTTGGGAAGCATTTTGCTGCCGCCATTGTTAAGGTCAATACTAGCAAAACGATCGGAAGGATGACACGTGGATTTCAATAACCCACAGGACAACACAACCGTTGCCCGCTCAGCTGGTTCAGAACTCATGGGACTAGGTGATCAGATTTATAGCCGTTTGCTCCGCGAACGCATCATCTTTCTTGCAGGCGAAGTACGCGATGAAATGGCAAACGCTATTTGTGCGCAGATGCTTCTTCTAGCTGCCGAAGATCCTGAAAAAGATATCTACCTTTACATCAACTCACCTGGTGGCTCAGTCACTGCAGGTATGGCGATCTACGACACCATGCATTACATCAAGAACGATGTTGCAACTGTTGCAATGGGAATGGCTGCATCAATGGGTCAGTTCTTGCTCACAGCTGGTGCTCCAGGAAAGCGTTACGCAACTCCACATGCACGCATCTTGATGCACCAACCTCTTGGTGGCATCGGCGGTACAGCAACTGATATTCGTATCCAGGCAGAACAGATGGCAATCACAAAGCAAACAATGTCTGAACTCAATGCCAAGCACACTGGTCAGCCACTTGAAAAAATCATTGCAGATTCTGATCGCGACAACTGGTTCAACGCCAAGGATGCTCTCGATTACGGATTCATCGATCACATTGCAACAAACGAGGCAAGCATTGCGGGAGGTAAGAAGTAATGAAGCACATTCAGGAAATTACAAACCGCTACGTTCTTCCAACAATCGAAGAGAAGACCGCATACGGCTACAAGCGCCTCGATCCTTATACAAAGCTATTTGAAGAGCGCATCATCTTCTTGGGTCAACCAATCGATGACACCGTTGCAAACGATGTCATGGCACAGCTCTTGACTCTCGAATCAATGGATCCAGATCGCGATATCTCGATCTACATCAACTCACCTGGTGGATCATTTACAGCGCTCACTGCTATTTATGACACCATGCAGTTTGTTCGCCCAGACATCACCACAATCTGTCTCGGACAGGCAGCATCAGCCGCTGCGATCATCCTTGCGGGTGGCACAAAGGGCAAGCGTTACGGACTCGAACATTCAAGAATCCTTATCCACCAGCCATCTTCTGAAGGCGGCGGACAGGCATCTGATATCGAAATCCAGGCGCGCGAGATCATGCGTATGCGTGGATTGCTCGAAACGATGCTTGCAAAGCACTCTAATAAATCTGTTCAAGAGATTGAAAAAGATATCGAGCGCGACAAGATTCTTACCGCTGCTGAAGCAGTCGAGTACGGAATTATCGATAAGGTAATGGCTTCACGAAAGGCCAAGCCTGTCGCGTAAATAATTACTAAAGGAGCGTCGGTCTAGAAATGTTGAAGAAATATTTCGAGCCCGGCGCTCTTTTATCTTTCCCGGCATATCGGGCGCTACTCATCTCCGGAATTCTTACAGTTATTGCGATGTCAGCATTTCCTGTGGCACTGGCAGTTACCGTCCTTGATGCAGGTGGAAGTGCAACAACTCTTGGCTTAATCCTCGCGGTGCGCGTTCTCTCAGGAGTACTGATGTCTCCTATTGGGGGAGTCTGGGTTGATCGCTTGCCTCGAAAGACAATCCTGATTGTCTCCGATGGCTTTCGAGCAGTCATTGGAAGCATCGTCGTCTTTATTGATCCAGAGAACATTTCAATGTGGATCCTCGGTGCCATCGTTGTCTTAATGGGAATAAGTGATGCATTCGGTGGTCCTGCATCTGGTGCGATTATGCCAAGCATCTTGCCCGATCATTTATTGCCAGCAGGAAATGTTGTTAAGGGAATTGCATTTAAAGGTTCAACTATTGCGGGTCCTGGCGTTGCAGGAATCATCGTTGTTTCTCTCGGAACGCATGCAACATATGTCGCGACCTCAATCTTCTTCTTGGTTGGCGCAGCTCTTCTATTTCGTATCAATGAAGGCGCGAAAGTAGCTTCAGAGAATCCACAGACGACTTTTGTTGAAGAGATTCGCGAGGGCCTAAGCGTTGTCTGGTACTACAAGTGGATTGCTGCCATGATCCTTATGGCTTCGATTCAATTGATGATGGTTATCGGTGTTGAGAATGTTCTCCTTCCTGTCATTACAAAGCGAGATTTTGGAACCGCATCTGTTTATGCAACATCGGCGGCGTTATTTAGCGCAGGCGGTGCAATCTCTGCTGTCATTTGTATTAAATCTAAGGTGAAGAATCCCGGTCTTGTCTCTGTTGTCGTCTGGGGGCTTTTCGTTCTGGCACCACTTGTCCTGGCATTTCCAAATTCCAGAACGATCATCTTTATTGCATATTTCATCGCCGGATTCTCTGTCGGTCCTTGGGAAGCATTCTGGGCAACACAAGTTCAACGCGAAGTGCCTCCTGAATATCAAGGGCGCGTTTTTGCAATTGATTACATGGGTTCACTTGGGCTGATGCCTCTTGGAATGGCACTTGCCGGTCCGATGGTCAATCTCTTCGGTGAGAGCGAACTCCTTATCGGCGTCGCGGTCTTCCACTTATTTATCTGCGCAGTAGTTCTCTTGGTACCCGGAGTTAAAGAGATGAAGTCAACGCGTCCGCCGTACTCTCCACGCAATCCAATTTCTTCTTAGGGCGAACAAAGTTGAGCCTGATTCAGGCCTCATAAAGCAGGCTCGAAAACTATTCTTTACCTATGTCCACACGTATCGGCGAAGCAAACGACCTCCTCAAATGTTCTTTCTGCGGAAAGACTCAGAAGCAGGTTAAGAAACTGATTGCCGGACCTGGCGTCTATATCTGCGACGAATGCATCGAACTCTGTAACGAGATCATCGTTGAAGAACTCTCTGAAGCAACTTCACTCGGATTAAGCGAACTTCCAAAGCCACAAGCAATCTTCGAATTCCTCGATCAATACGTCATCGGTCAAGACCGTGCAAAGAAGTCACTTTCTGTCGCCGTCTACAACCACTACAAGCGCGTTCAATCTGGCGACTCACGTAACGAAGACGGAATCGAATTAGCAAAGTCAAACATTCTTCTCTTGGGTCCAACTGGTTGCGGTAAGACACTGATGGCTCAAACTCTTGCCCGTATGCTCAACGTTCCTTTTGCTATTGCAGACGCAACAGCGCTCACCGAAGCTGGTTACGTCGGAGAAGATGTTGAAAACATTCTTCTCAAGCTTTTACAGGCAGCAGATTACGATGTTAAGAAAGCTGAAACAGGAATCATCTACATCGATGAAATCGATAAGGTTGCACGCAAATCTGAGAACCCATCAATTACTCGCGATGTTTCAGGTGAAGGCGTTCAGCAAGCCCTTCTTAAGATTCTTGAAGGAACAGTTGCATCCGTTCCACCACAGGGCGGACGTAAGCACCCACATCAAGAATTTATTCAGATTGATACAACCAATGTTCTCTTTATTGTCGGTGGCGCATTCGCTGGTCTCGATAAAATCATTGAAGCTCGCAGTGGTTCACAAGGCGTAGGTTTTGGTGCAGAACTTCAGACTGCAGAAGATAAGAACCGTCGCGATATCTTCGCTGACGTGATGCCAGAAGATCTATTGAAGTTTGGAATGATTCCAGAATTCATTGGTCGTCTTCCAGTATTAACAAGCGTTGAAAATCTTGATAAGCCTGCACTCATGCAGATCCTTACCGAACCAAAGAACGCTCTCGTAAAGCAGTATCAGAAGCTCTTTGATCTCGATGATGTACAGCTTGAATTCACAGCAGATGCACTCGATGCAATTGCAGATCTTGCGCTCAATCGCGGAACCGGTGCACGTGGTCTACGTGCCATCATGGAGTCAGCACTTCTTGGCGTTATGTATGACGTCCCAAGCCGTACCGATATTGCAAAGGTCGTCATCGAAAAGGAGTGCATCGAATCCAATGCAGCTCCAACTTTGGTGCCTCGCACAGGTGATATTCCAAAGCGCGCATCACGTCGCGACAAGTCTTCTGAGGAGAAAAGCGCCTAGTTAGTTCGCGCCTTCTTGTTCAGTTAGACTCCGCACCATGTCCTCCGAAAAGCGCGAACTCGCGTCGTCATTTGTTCCTGGCGATATCGAAGGCCCTCTGTACTCCAAATGGCTAGATGCTGGTTACTTCACCGCAGATGCAAATTCATCTAAAGAACCATTCACGATTGTTATTCCGCCTCCCAACGTAACCGGAAACCTTCACATCGGTCACGCCCTCGATCAGACTTTGCAAGATTGCCTAACTCGCATGAAGCGCATGCAAGGTTTCGAAGCTCTCTGGCTTCCCGGAATGGACCACGCAGGTATCGCAACTCAGAATGTTGTTGAAAAACAATTAGCGGCAAAAGGTCTTTCACGTCACGACTTAGGTCGCGAAGATTTCGTGAAGAAAGTCTGGGAATGGAAAGCGGAATCTGGCGGACAAATCCTGGGACAGATGAAGCGTCTTGGAGATTCTGTCGACTGGTCTCGTGAAGCATTCACGATGGATGAAAATCTTTCGCAAGCAGTCCTTACTATCTTTAAGAAACTCTTTGATCAGGGTCTTATCTATCGCGCAGAGCGCATCATCAACTGGTGCCCACGTTGCCTTACAGCACTCTCTGATATTGAAGTAGAGCACCAAGATGATGCCGGCGAATTCGTTTCAGTCCGTTACGGCGAAGGCGAACAGAGCATCGTGGTTGCTACAACTCGTGCCGAAACAATGATGGGCGATGGCGCAGTTGCTGTTCACCCAGATGATCCTCGCTACAAGCACATGATCGGCACCGAAGTTCTCTTGCCTCTTGTTAACCGCATGATTCCAATCATCGCCGATGAACTTGTTGACCCAGATTTCGGAACTGGCGCCGTAAAGGTCACAGCAGCTCACGACCCTAATGACTTTGAAATGGCTATGCGCCATAACGTTCCTTTTGTTGTCATCATGAACGAGCACGGCATCATGGATGGCACAGGCACAGAATTCGATGGCATGGATCGCTTCGAGGCTCGCACCGCAGTGGTTGCAAAACTAAAAGAGATGGGTCGCGTAGTTGCTGAAAAGCGTCCATACATTCACGCTGTTGGGCATTGCTCGCGTTGCGATACAACTGTCGAACCACGACTTTCAAAGCAGTGGTTCGTCAAAGTTGCACCACTTGCAAAGGCAGCAGGAGATGCTGTCCGCGATGGTCGCGTAAAGATTGAACCAGCGGAACTTTCACCACGTTACTTCGAGTGGGTCGACAACATGCATGACTGGTGTATTTCACGTCAGTTGTGGTGGGGTCACCGCATTCCTGTTTGGTATGGACCTAACGATGAAGTCATCGTGGTTGGCCCTAGAGAAACTGCACCAGCTGGATACACACAAGATCCCGATGTTCTCGATACCTGGTTCTCATCCGCTCTCTGGCCGTTCTCAACACTGGGTTGGCCTAACAACACAGCAGATGTAAAGAAGTTCTATCCAACAAGCGTTCTTGTAACCGGTTATGACATCTTGTTCTTCTGGGTAGCGCGCATGATGCTCTTCGGTCTCTTTGCAATGGATGGCGTTCCACCATTCCACACCATCGTTCTGCACGGACTTGTACGCGATCAATTCGGTAAGAAGATGTCGAAGTCTCGCGGCAACGTTGTAGACCCACTTGAATTTATCGATAAGTACGGCGCTGATGCGCTTCGCTTTACTTTGGCTCGCGGTTCAAACCCAGGCAAGGATCAGGCGCTGGCTGAAGATTGGATTGCCGGTTCTCGTAACTTTGCAACCAAGCTCTGGAACGCAACTCGTTTTGCAATGATGAACGGTGCAACAATCGATGGACCGCTGCCTGCAACTGAATCACTTTCAGATATTGATAAGTGGGTACTTTCTCGCCTTGCTGAAACAACGGCGGAATACACATCGCTGATTGAGAATTATGAATTTGCTCGCGCTTGCGAATCTATCTACCACTTTGCTTGGGACGATCTCTGCGACTGGTACCTCGAACTTTCTAAGGAAGCATTTGCTTCAGGAAATGCAGCAGCATCACAGCGCGTCTTGGGCCATGTTCTCGACACCCTCTTCCGCTTGCTCCACCCAGTGATGCCATTTATTACTGAAACTATGTGGACCACGTTGACTGGGGGAGAAACCCTTGTCACCGCTGCCTGGCCAGTCGCTGATCCATCTCACATCAATAAGAAGTCAGAAGCACTTGTTGGTGAACTCCAGAAGATCATTACCGAAGTTCGTCGCTTCCGTAACGATCAAGGCGTAAAGCCATCACAGAAGATTCCTGGCCGCATCATCGCCCCTGCTGATGTAACTGCATATTCAGGTGCGATGGCATTCTTGCTCAAGCTCGAACTTACAGAATTCACACCAAGTGCATCTGTTGAAATCGGATCCATGAAGGTTGAACTCGATCTATCAGGCACTGTCGATGTTGTTGCAGAACGTGCTCGTCTTGAAAAAGATCTTGCTACAGCGCAGAAGGATATGAAGACTGCTGAAGTGAAATTGAGCAACGAAGGCTTTATGGCAAAGGCTCCTGCAAACGTTGTTGCAGAAATCAAAGAGCGCATGGCTGCAACATCTGCAGATATCGAGCGCATCACCGCACAACTTGCAGCGTTAAAGTAAATGACACATATTTCACCTGAAGATCAGGCACGCATTGATGCCATCGAAGAGGCGCTACTCGCGCGCTGGCCAGAAACGCGTATCGAACCAACTCTCGAGCGCATTGCAGCTCTCGTTGATATTTTGGGTTCACCACAACTTACTTACCCAACAATTCATATCGGTGGAACAAACGGTAAGACCACGACATCACGCATGATTGATTCATTGCTCTTTGAGATGGGTCTTCGAACTGGTCGCTTTACTAGCCCCCATCTTGAAAGCTATCTCGAACGAATTGCAATTAATACTCAACCAATTGATGCCAAAGCGCTTATCTTCTCTTTCAACGATATTTCGGCATACCTCGATTTGATGGATACCAAGTTTGAACATCCAATCTCGTTCTTCGAAACAATCACCGCACTTGCATTTGCCGCCTTTGCTGAACACCCAATCGATGTTGGCGTAATCGAAGTTGGTATGGGCGGGCTGTGGGATGCCACAAACGTTGTTGATGCTGATGTTTCAGTGATCATGCCTATCGGCCTAGATCACACTGAATATCTTGGCGAAACTCTTACTGAAATTGCCCAGACCAAGGCTGGAATCATCAAAGAAGGCGGCTTTGTAATTCTTGCACAGCAAGAGCCTGAGTGCGCTGTCGAACTTCTCAAGCAAGCAGCACTTGTTGGCGCCGATGTTGCGCGCGAAGGTATTGAATACTCAGTTATCTCACGTTCGATAGCAGTAGGCGGTCAGCTACTCACAATTCAAGGCGCTAAAGATGTGTACACAGATATTTTCATTCCACTTCACGGAAAGCACCAGGCATCTAATGCAGCCGCAGCTTTAGTGGCAGTTGAAGCGTTCTTCGGTGATCAAGAACTTGATATCGAAGCAGTTCGTGCCGGCTTTGCAAATGTCACGTCACCCGGTCGCTGCGAAGTTGTGCATCGCGACCCAACAATAATTCTGGATGCAGCCCATAACCCACATGGCGCATCAGCACTCGCTGATACGATTCAAAGCGAATTCACCTTCGATGATGTGATTGGAATCTTTGCTCCCATGGGGGATAAGGATGTCCGCGGAATTTTGCTTGAACTTGAACAGGTCATGGATTCGATTATCGTCACGGCTAACTCTTCACCACGCGCCATGAAGGTCAACGAGCTCGAACTCATTGCCGCTGAAATTTTTGGAATCGACCGAGTCTTCTCTGCTGATTCACTTACCGAGGCAATCGATAAGGCAATCAAGGATTCAATCCGCCCATTGAGCGAAGACACTATTGGAATTCTGATAACTGGTTCTGTAGTGACAGCTGGCGAGGCTCGCACTATTCTTCGTAAGAAATTCGCAAAGGAAGAGAAGTAATGCGCATTCTTGGGTCTGCAGTTCTCGTAATGGAATTCTTTGTCATGGGTTTTGCGATGTTGCTTGCAAAAGATAACCACGAACCTTCAACAATTATCGCTGGGGCGATTATCGCAATCTTGATGCTTCTCACCCCAGGACTTCTCAAGAAGCGCACAGGTTGGATTCTCGGTTCTATCTTGCAATTTCTGATGATTGGCTATGCCGTTGTCGTGCCTTCTATGGCCATTGTGGGGCTGCTTTTCGGGGGACTCTGGATTGCAGCCATCGTGGTCGGGCGCAGGGGTGAGGCCATCCGCGCCGAACTCATGGCTTCGCGCACTCCCAACCCCTAATAGACTGCTCCCGTGAGCATAGAAAAGACACTCGTCCTAGTTAAGCCAGATGGCGTTGCACGTGGTTTGGTCGGCGAAGTCATCGCTCGTATCGAAGCTAAGGGTTACAAGATCGTTTCGCTTCGTATGTTGCAAGCAGATCGCGCGTTACTAGAAAAGCATTACGCAGAACACCAGGGCAAGCCATTCTTCGAACCACTTGTTGAGTTCATGATGTCAGGTCCAATCGTTGCTCTCGTCGCTGAAGGCAATCGCGTCATCGAAGGCTTCCGTTCACTCGCAGGAGTAACAGATCCAACTGTTGCTGCTCCCGGAACTATCCGCGGAGACCTTGCTCGCGATCAAGGAACAAAAGTTGTACAAAATATTGTTCACGGTTCAGATTCACCAGAATCTGCAGCTCGTGAAATTGCTATCTTCTTCGAGGGGAAATAAATGTCTAACAGAATGTCATTCATCGGCCGCGATATGGCGGTTGACCTAGGTACCGCTAACACTCTTGTCTATGTGCGCGGTCGTGGCATTGTTCTTAACGAGCCATCAGTAGTTGCTGTTAACCAAGATACCGGCGGCATCCTTGCTGTTGGTCTTGAAGCGAAGAAGATGATCGGCCGCACCCCTGGCAACATTGTTGCAATCCGTCCACTTAAGGATGGCGTTATCGCAGACTTCGATACAACTGAGCGCATGCTCCGTTACTTCATTCAGAAAGTTCACCGTCGTAGCTACTTGGCTAAGCCACGTATTGTCGTTTGTGTCCCTTCAGGTATCACTGGCGTCGAACAGCGTGCTGTAAAAGATGCTGGTTACGCAGCTGGCGCACGTAAGGTTTACATCATTGAAGAACCGATGGCAGCTGCTATCGGTGCAGGTCTTCCAATCCACGAACCAACAGGAAACATGGTTGTTGATATTGGTGGCGGAACTACAGAAGTTGCAGTTATTTCACTCGGTGGAATCGTTACTGCGCTCTCAATCCGTATTGGTGGAGATGAGCTCGATCAGTCGATTATTAACTGGACTAAGCGCGAATACTCACTTCTTTTGGGTGAGCGCACAGCTGAAGAAATCAAGATGGCTATTGGTTCTGCTTACCCACTACAGGGCGAGAACGATGCAGAAATTCGCGGTCGCGATCTAGCAACAGGTCTTCCAAAGACAATCGTTGTGACAGCTGCTGAAATCCGTAAGGCTCTTGAAGAACCTGTAAACCAGATTGTTAACGCAGTAAAGGCAACTCTCGATAAGTGCCCACCCGAACTTTCATCAGATCTTATGGATCGTGGAATCGTTCTTACAGGTGGAGGCGCACTTCTTAAGGGTCTTGATGAGCGTCTTCGTAAAGAGACAGGTATGCCAATCCACATTGCAGACCGCCCACTCGATGCAGTTGTCGAAGGTTCAGGTAAGTGCATTGAAGAGTTCGAAGCCCTTGAAAAGGTTTTGATCTCCGAGCCTCGTCGATAGGTAACCCCAAGTGCGCTACGGCGGCGACAACCGCGGTCGCTTACTCATCATCGTTTTAATTGTTACTTCGCTCTTCATGATTACTCTTGATCTGCGCGGTGTACAAGTCATCGATGGATTGCGCACAGGAACTCAGACAGCCCTCACACCAGTTCAAAAAGTTGGTTCATGGGCCGTCACGCCATTTCGAAACTTCTTCTCTGACGTCACCCACTTGGGTCGCACACGCAATCAGATTGAGAAGTTGAAGAGTGAGAACGACAAGCTTCGCTTAGCACTACTTAATCGCAAGATTGCTGATGCTCAACTCAAGCAGCTCAAGGGCGTTCTGAATCTGGCCGGAACTGCAGGTTACAAAGTCGTTAACGCTCGAGTAATTTCTCAAGGTTCAAGTACTTCATTTACTCAGACAATCACCATCGATGCAGGAACTTCTTCAGGCATTCATACCAACATGACCGTGCTCTCTGGTTATGGTCTCGTTGGCGTAGTGAAGTATGCATATACAGATAGCGCTCTTGTGCAGTTGGCATCTGACCCAGCATTCCGAATTGGTGCGCGCATCGCCGGAAGCCAGCAGATTGGGATTTTGAGCGGCCAGGGAACCCGAAAAGGCGTTCTACAACTTCTTGATAACACCACCCAGGTTCGTAAAGGTGATGTGCTTCTTGCTCGTGGAAGTCAGAATGGAAGACCATTCGTACCAGGTGCACCTATCGGCGAAGTTACTTCCGTTGATAACTCACCAGGTGCTGTCACACAAACTGCCGATGTGAAGTTCTATGCAAACTTTTCAACTCTCGGAGTCGTAGCCGTTGTTGTTTCAGGAATGTCTGTTGATCCTCGTGATTCCTTGGTTCCACCTAAGCCGCGACCAACACCGATTCCGACCGTCACTGTCTACGCGACTCCGGGCGAACCTCAGCCAACTCCAACGAGCTAACCATGTCGCTACGTAGATTCTTTATCTCAGCTCCCGTTTTCCTATTTATCTATTTGGCCCAAGAAGCGTTCGTTACACAGCTAAGACTTCCTGCAGGTGGATTCAACTTACTCCTTATCGTCGCTCTCATCTGGGCAGCGCTGAGCACCCCTGAAATTGGAGCGCTCACCGGATTTGGTGCGGGCATCATGATGGATTTATCTCAAAGCGCACCAGGGCCGCTTGGGCATTGGACACTTGTTTTGATTATCGCTTGCTATGCAATCGCATTCCTTGGTTACGGTGACGACAATATTCGTGGCAACCCCATCAATATCGTTCTCTTGACGACAATTGGTGTTGTTGCAGCGCAAGCAGTCTTCTTGCTTTTGGGACTGATGCTTGGCCAAGAAATCGGAAGTATCCAGCATGTCTTATATCTTCTTGCCGGATCAGCCTTTTGGACAGCAATTATTTCTCCTCTAATTCTTAAAGTGATTTCTTACATTCACGCCTTAATCTTCGGATTGCGTTCGCAGCTATGAATCAACGTTCTCGACTCAACCTTCTCGTTATCCAAATCTTTATCGCATCTCTGATGTTCGCTCTCTTCGGCCGTCTCTTCTATCTTCAAGTAGCCGCAGGTCCTAAATATCGCGATGCAGCGCTCAGCATTCAAAGCCGCGATGTTGTGACGCCGGCAAACCGTGGATTTATCGTTGATTCTTCAGGTGTCCCGATGGCCCTCAATAAAGTGGGGCTCGCCGTCACAGTAGACCGTACCAAAATTGATAAGTTGCCAGATAAGGGCGTTGCGGTAGTTCAAGATCTTGTTAATTTGCTCGGCTTAAATTTCGATGATGTCTGGCAACGTACGCGTCTATGCGGTGAACTTCCTAAAGGCAAGAAAGCGGGATGTTGGACAGGTTCACGCTTCCAACCGATTCCAATTACAAAGACTGCAGATCCGCAACTTGCTCTGCGCATTGTTGAGCGATCTGATCGCTACCCAGGAATTTCTGCGACACCTCTTGCCATCAGGAGTTACCCAACAACGCTCGGCCTTAATGGGGGACACGTTCTTGGGTATGTCGGTCCATTAACTGAAGCAGACCTAGCGGGCGCAAATGGACGTTCTTACTTTAGATCTGAATCAATTGGTAAGGCTGGACTTGAAACTGTCTATGACGAATATCTGCGTGGTGTTCCGGGCATCAAAACTTTTATCGTTGATCGCAAAGAAGCAGTAACTACGACTAGTAAGAACACTAAGCCAACTGCTGGAAACCATCTTGTTACTAGCCTTGATATACGTCTTCAGGCAGCAGCTGAAGCGGCACTTGCAGGTGCAGTAAAACGTGCACGAGGATCTGGATTCCGCGCCGATGGTGGAGCTGCCGTTGTTCTCGATGTTCGCAATGGCCAGGTGTTGGCACTTGCTTCATATCCAACCTTTGATCCCAACGCATTTGAAAAAGGATTGAGCGTTCAAGAGGCGAATGATCTTTATAGCGAATCAAACGGGGTGCCAGCACTTAATCGCGCTCTTCAAGGTTTGTATGCACCAGCATCAACGTTTAAATCTGTTTCAATTATTGCTGCCAAAGATGCGGGATATGACCTCAACGCTTCCTATGCCTGCCCATCTGAAGTACAGGTCGGTACTCGCGCATTCCAGAACTTTGAAAGCAAGGCGCAAGGAACGCTCTCTATGAAGAAGGCGCTGGCTGTTTCTTGCGACACGATTTGGTATCGCATTGCCTACGACGAGTGGCTTCGTGATGGTGGATTGAAGCCAAAATCAAACCCCAATGACTACTTCTTTAAGGCAGCGGCAAAGTTCAAGGTAGGCGAGAAAACTGGAGTGGACCTGCCATCAGAATCTGCTGGTCGCCTTGCAGATCGCGAGTGGCGCAAGGATTGGTATAGCCAGAATAAAGATTTCTATTGCAACTACAAAACCCGAGCTACCAAAGCGCAACAGACGCCATTCTTGTTACAGCTAGCTCGTGAGAACTGCATTGATGGCGACAAGATCCGTGCCGGTGACGCTGTTAACTTCTCAATCGGGCAGGGAGATACTGTCGTTACTCCGATTAAATTGGCACAGATGTATGCAGCGATTGCAAATGGTGGAACTATCTGGAAGCCAACTATTGCGAAGGCAATTGTGAAGACAGATGGAACTGTTCTTCGAACATTTAAGCCTGAAAAACTTGGCGACCTTGGTGTTGACCAAGAGACTCTTGTATTCCTTCGAGATGCACTTCGTGAAGTAACGATTTCTGGAACAGCAGCCGGAGCATTTTCAGGATTCCCTGTGGCAACTGCGGGAAAGACTGGAACTGCACAAGTCTTCGGTCGAAATGCAAATGGCAGCGCAAAGGCAGACACCTCTTGGTATGCATCATTCGCGCCCGCGAAGAATCCACGTTACGCCGTTGTCATGATGGTGAGCCAGGGCGGATACGGATCAGGAACATCTGGTGTCGGTGTGCGTCAGATTTATGAAACAATCTTTGGCGCACAAGGTTCAACAGTGAAACCTGAATTGGCACTCTTTCCCGCAGGAAAGCCACCGACAAAACTTCCGCGAATTTCACCTGCGACTAAACCAAAGCCATCTATTCTCAATCCAGGAAAACCAAAGGCTGTTGCATCTGCAACTCCCGCTGCTAAGGTGAAGGTGAAGGCGAAGCGATGAGTACATTCCTTAATCGCAATCCTTACCGCAGATCTCGTCGCGCATCAGTAACAGCAGGGTTTGACCCAGTTCTAACAGGCGCAGTTGCTCTCCTTCTGGTCATCGGAACATTGCTGGTGTATGCAGCAACTCGCGAGTGGTATTCGGCAAACGGCCTTGATCCTCAGTATTACCTCAAGCGCCATGTCATCAATATTGTGATTGGCCTTGCCCTTGCGTGGGGGACAACGATTATTGATTACAGACTTCTACGTGCGTACACCCCATTCATCTGGGTTGCTGGCGTCTTTGGACTGATCTTGGTTCTGATTCCTGGCGTTGGTAGTGAAATCAATGGTGCTAAGGCGTGGATCCCACTTCCTGGTGGTTTCCAGATTCAGCCTGCTGAAATTGCAAAGATCTCCATCATCATCGGTATTTCTATGTTGTTATCTGAACGCACGCACAACAGCGATGAACCAACCAATCAAGATGTACTCAAGGCACTTGGCGTTGCGGCGATCCCAATTCTTCTGATTCTTGCCCAGCCCGATATGGGAACTGTATTTATCATCAGCGCATCCGTTGTCACCATTCTCGCTGTTTCTGGTGCACCTACTCGATGGGTAGTCGGCTTAGTTCTCCTTGCACTCATTGGCGGCTTCGTTGCAACGAAAGCTGGAATCATCAGCGATTATCAGGTGAAGCGTCTGCAATCTTTCGTTGATCCTAATGCAGATTCACAAGGTGCCGGATATCAACTGCGCCAAGCACGTATCACTGTCGGATCTGGCGGACTTATTGGAACGGGACTTTTTAACGGTCCGCAAACAAATGGTCGTTTCGTTCCTGAACAACAGACTGACTTTATTTTTACTGTGGCTGGCGAAGAACTTGGATTTATCGGAAGCGGATTCATCATCTTCCTTCTTTTCCTTGTCTTGATGCGCGCATTTGGAATTGCCCGAAGAGCGACGGACCCCTACGGGACCTTGGTATGTACGGGTGTAATTGCATGGTTTGCTTTTCAGATCTTTGAAAATATTGGAATGACTCTGGGGCTGATGCCGATGACGGGCGTTCCGCTTCCATTCCTTTCTTACGGCGGATCGAGCATGTTTGCCAACCTCATTGGCTTTGGCCTTTTGCAGAACGTCCACGCAAGCCAGCGCAGCTAAATCACGCTCAAAATAGGTTTTCCTCAGCCTTATCTGCCATAATTACCCCAACAGTTCAGCGCGGCCAGCGATCCTTATCGCGCCTGCGGCGGACTACAACAAAGGTTTTGTTCGTAAATGAATTTCATCTGCGGACCACGAGAATGCGTAGCTCCAGAACAATCTGGAAATACGCGCTAAAGGATTTGGTGCCATGGCTATTGAGCCAAAATCACCGCGTAAGCGCGCGGTTAAGAAATCAAGTAAGAAATCACTGAGCGCAGGAACTACACCTGAGCCAACAGAAGCGACTGCAGAAGTTACCGAGGCCGCTCCAAAGCGAGTCAAGAAAGCCGCTGCAATTCCAGTTCCAATTTTCCAAGCAGCACCTACTGAGGCTGCGCCTAAGCGTGCAAAGAAAGCAGCAAAGGCCGAGAAGCCAGCAAAAGCTGAAGAGAAGGAAGAAGTTTCAGCACCAGCGGGGGATACAGAAGATTCTGAAAGCCGTGGAAACCGTAACCGCCGTCGCCGTCGTGGTGGACGCGGTCGCCGTAAGCCAAATGGCGAGGGTGTAGATACCCAAGAAGATTCCGATAACGAATCAGAAGATTCTTCTGAAGATTCAACTGAGAGCGCTGACGGCACCACACACCGCCGTCGCCGTCGCCGTCGCGCAACTGGCGAAGGCGTTACACCAGGTGAAACCATCGATGAAGATGGCGTTGTCACAGTTGTTAAGGTCCGCGAAGTCCGTGAAAAGACTGAGCGCCCATCACGTGATCGCTCAGAACGTGGAACTCGTAACCGCCGTGATCGCGACCGCGATCGTGGCCGTAGCGATTCTCGCGAATACCGCGAGCCATACCGCCGTCGTGGAACCATCATTACTGATGGAGAATTCTTAGCTCGTCGCGAAAACGTTGATCGCGAAATGGTCGTCCGCCAAGTTGGAGACCGTATTCAGATTGCAGTTATCGAAGATAACGTGATGGTTGAGCACTATGTAAACCGTAACGCCAACGTTTCATACGTTGGAAACGTTTATCTAGGTCGCGTTCAGAACGTTCTTCCTTCGATGGAAGCTGCATTCGTTGATATCGGCAAGGGCCGTAACGCTGTTTTGTACGCTGGTGAAGTTAACTGGGATGCAGCAGGTATTTCAGAATCTGAACCACGCAAGATTGAAATGGTTTTAAAGACTGGTCAGCCTGTTCTCGTTCAAGTTACTAAGGATCCAATTGGCCAAAAGGGTGCACGCCTGACAAGCCAGATTTCACTTCCAGGACGTTACGTTGTTTATGTTCCTGGTGGCGGAATGAGCGGTATCTCTAAGCGACTTCCTGAATCAGAGCGCTCACGCCTTAAGGCAATCTTGAAGACACTTATTCCAGAAGATGCGGGCGTCATTGTTCGTACTGCAGCTGAAGGTGTATCTGAAGCTGAGTTGACTGCCGATGTCGAGCGCCTGAAAGCGCAATGGGAAGATATCTATCAGAAGTCAGTTAATCCAAACTTCCATGCACCAGCTCTTCTGCTCTCAGAGCCAGATCTTGCTGTGCGCGTTATCCGCGATATTTTCAATGAAGATTTCCGCAAGCTCATCATTCAAGGTAACGAAGCATGGGATGAAATCAGTTCATACCTTGGTTCGATTGCACCTGAACTTGTTTCCAAGATTGAAAAGTATTCAGGTAGCGGTGACTTGTTCGCTGATTACCGCGTTGAAGAACAACTCGCTAAGGCATTTGATCGCAAGGTTTATCTACCTTCAGGTGGTTCACTTGTTATCGACCGCACCGAAGCAATGGTTGTTATCGACGTTAACACCGGTAAGTTCATCGGTAAGGGTGGAAACCTCGAAGAGACTGTTACCAAGAACAACCTTGAAGCGGCAGAAGAAATTGCACGCCAACTTCGCCTTCGCGACTTAGGTGGAATCGTTGTTATCGACTTCATCGATATGGTCCTTGAATCAAACCGTGATGCCGTTCTTCGTCGCTTGGTTGAATGCCTTGGTCGCGATCGCACCAAGCACCAGGTTGCTGAAGTAACATCACTCGGACTTGTTCAGATGACACGTAAGCGCGTCGGACAGGGCCTCATCGAAGCATTCTCAACAACATGTGATTCATGTAATGGGCGCGGAATTCATATCCATATGGATCCAGTGAAGATGAAGGCACCAATGCCTCAGGTAAATTCACAGAGCGCACATCACCCAGATGTTGATGAAGAGACAGCAACTGACCACGAATTCCATGAAACCTTGAACGAAGAGGCCCCAGAAGAGGCCGAAGCGGTCACAACACCCAAGGGAAAGCGCCGCCGCAGGGCCGCTAGCTCAGGGGTCATTACCGCCTAAGACCAGGGCCAATTTGACCCTGAGGGTACGAAATCCGTACTCTTAGCGTCTGCTCGAGCACGCCTCACGCGTGAATTGAGCTTGATGACTAATACGAAGAACTGAGGCAATGAGCATGTACGCAATCGTTAAAGCTGGCGGACGCCAGGAGAAGGTAACTGTTGGCGAGATCATCACCGTCGATCGCATCGACGCTGCTGCAGGCGCATCAGTTTCATTCCCCGCTCTCCTCGTAGTTGATGGCGCAAACGTCACAACTGATGTTGCTGCACTCTCAGCAGTGAAGGTAACTGGCGAAGTTATCGACGCAGTCAAGGGTCCAAAGATCGACATCCTTCGTTACAAGAACAAGACAGGCCATCGCCGTCGTCAAGGTTTCCGTGCACAGCACACACGAGTAAAGATCACCGCAATCAGCGGTGCTAAGTAAGCGAACCGGTTAAGGGAGCAAATAAATGGCAAGTAAGAAGGGTGTTTCCTCAACACGTAACGGTCGCGATTCAAACCCACAGTACCTCGGTATTAAGCGTTTCGGTGGCCAAGAAGTTAACGCAGGTGAAATTCTCGTACGTCAGCGTGGAACACACTTCCACCCAGGCAAGAACGTTGGACGCGGTAAGGATGACACTCTCTTCGCTCTCGCAGCAGGAGCAGTTGAATTCGGTCGCGCTCGCGGTCGCCGCGTAGTGAACGTAGTTCCTGCAGTTTAATTTAGGTTTCTCTTAAAGGAGCGGGCCGCATTTATCGCGGTCCGCTTTTTTATTTCAGCAAGCAACTATCAGAAATAGCAACGAAGAAGGGGAGTGAGTAACAATGACATCGTTTATCGATAGCGTCACTCTCTTTGCAACTGCTGGAAAAGGTGGAGATGGTTGCGTCTCTGTAAAGCGCGAAAAATTTAAGCCACTTGGTGGACCCGATGGTGGAAATGGCGGTCGCGGTGGCGATGTCATTCTTGTCGTAGATTCTTCAGTTACTACTCTTCTTGATTTCCACCACTCACCACATCGCAAAGCAACTTCTGGTCACCAGGGTTATGGCGATCGCAAAGATGGCGTTTCAGGTGAAGATCTCATCCTTCCTGTTCCAAATGGAACAGTTATTTATGATGAAGATGGCGAGCAAATTGCAGATCTCATCGGTATCGGAACAACTTTTCTTGCAGCACGTGGTGGACATGGTGGCCTCGGCAACCTTGCACTCTCATCATCAAAGCGTCGCGCACCAGGATTCGCCCTCCTTGGCGAACCAGGAGAAGAACGCAGACTTACTCTTCAACTCAAATCAGTAGCTGATATTGCTCTCGTTGGATTCCCAAGTGCCGGAAAGTCTTCGCTCATTGCAGCAATTTCTGCAGCACGTCCAAAGATTGCTGATTATCCATTTACAACGCTAGTTCCAAACCTTGGCGTAGTTCAAGCAGGAGATACTCGCTTTACTGTGGCCGATGTTCCAGGACTTATTCCAGGAGCATCACAAGGCAAGGGCCTTGGACTTCAATTCCTTCGCCACGTCGAACGTTGCGTTGCGCTCGTTCACGTCCTTGACTGCGGAACTCTTGAAACAGATCGCAACCCAATCGATGATCTTGAAGCAATTGAAAACGAGCTTGCACTCTACGGTGGACTCGAAGATCGCGTTCGTATTGTTGCGCTCAACAAAATCGATTTACCTGACGGTTCAGCAATGGCCGATATGGTTGAAGAACAGCTAAAGGAAAAGGGCTACGAGGTCTACAAGGTTTCAGCTGCAAGCCGCGAAGGTCTGCAAGAACTGCTCTACTCAATGGCTCGCCTTGTTCAGCGCGAACGCGCAGAAGCTGCAAAGGAAGAGCGCACTCGCATTATCTTGCGCCCGGTTGCAGTCGATGATTCAGGTTTTACTGTTCAGAAGAATGGCGACGGATCATTTAGCGTTCGTGGACAGAAGGTTGTTCGCTGGGTTCGTCAGACAAACTTTAAGAACGCTGAAGCAATTGGTTACCTGGCAGATCGTCTGGCACAGCTCGGCGTTGAAAAGGAACTGTTTAAGAAGGGCGCAGTTGCTGGCTCTGAAGTTCGTATCGGTTCTGGCGATAATGAAGTTGTCTTCGAGTGGGAACCAACAATCGAAGCAGGCGCCGAACAACTTGCCGGCTTCTTGCACCGTCGCGGAGAAGATTCACGTCTTGAAGGCGCATGGAACACCGTTGAGACTGAACGCGATCGTCTTTCAGATGAAGAAGTTGCTCGCCAATGGGAATACAACGTTGCCGAACCACATAACCCTGAGATCAAGCTGACTCTCGATGAGATTGAAGAGAGCGAAACAGAAAGCAATGACAAGTGAACCGCGAGGCCATAACTAACGCTAAGCGCGTTGTTATCAAGATTGGCTCCTCATCGCTCACAGGTTCAGCTGGCTCTGAACTCGATCCACATGCAGTTCAAAAGATTGTTGATCTTGCCTTTTCACTCAAGAAGCGCGGCGCCGAAGTAGTCGTTGTTTCCTCAGGTGCCATCGCTGCAGGTCTTTCACCACTTGGACTCAAAGTTCGTCCCAAAGATTTAGCGACACAACAAGCTGCAGCATCTGTCGGCCAAGGTTTACTCATCGCGCAATACAGCGAGAAGTTCAAAGCCCATGGCGTCATCTCTTCACAGGTCTTGCTCACAACTGAAGATGTCGTGCGTCGTTCACATTACGCCAATGCTCAGCAGACTCTCACAAAACTTCTCTCACTCGGCGTAGTTCCAGTTATTAACGAAAACGACACTGTCGGAACTCAAGAGATCCGCTTTGGCGATAACGATCGCCTTGCTGCTCTTGTCGCACTTCTCATTCATGCTGATTTATTAGTTCTGGTCTCAGATATTGATGCGCTCTACGACGCACCTCCAAGCCAAGCAGGTGCGCAACCAATTCGCTATGTGGCAAATATGTCAGATATCGAATCAATCACTCTTGGCGGTGCAGGTTCAGCAGGCGTCGGCAGCGGGGGAATGGTTACCAAAGTTGAAGCTGCACGCATCGCAACAAGTGCGGGAATTCCAATGCTTCTTACTTCACTTCATGAATCTGGCCACGCTGTTGATGGCGAGGAAGTCGGTACTTTCTTCGAAGCGCATACTTCAAAAGCGAATTCACGACTTCTATGGCTGGCTCACGCATCAACTCCGCGTGGGCGTTTGATTCTCGACGATGGCGCAGTCACAGCAATTCTTGAACGCGGAGTCTCACTACTTCCTGCAGGCGTTACTGCAGTCGAAGGTGATTTCATTTCAGGCGATACTGTCGAATTAGCGTCTAAGGCTGGCAAAGTGATTGCGCGAGGCCTTGTTGCATTCGACTCCGAAGAAATCCCTCAGATGCTCGGACGTTCCACCAAAGAACTCGCTGCATCACTTGGCGCTGAATACGAGCGCGAACTCGTGCACCGCGACGACCTCGTTCTTCTTTAGTAGTTCTTCTCCGCAATCTGTTTTAAGACAGAAACAATCTTGGGAGCAATTCCATCCGCCGAAGTTGGAAGATCGCTCAGCTTTACGATGACAGTCTTATTCGCCTTATCTTGGTAGATATATTGGCCGTGAAGTCCCATCATTAAATTGATTCCTGGATATGGATGCCACATTTGTGCGCTGTAGCCCCAGCCGTAATCCAATGTCACTACCGATGTTGAGAGTCGCTTCTTCCACGCAGCACTCGCAATCTGTGGGTCTCCCGACATAAGCGCCTGTCCTACTCGCGCATAATCTCGTGCGGTGGCGTTGAAACAACAGAATGCTTTTTCGTGGCCCTTGAAGACATCCACATTCCAGGTTGCATCGTAATCAGCGCCCATCTTCTGCCAGACGCGACTTGTCATTTCATCTGCAAGCAAGCGTCCGGTTACCTTCTGAATTACAAGACCGAGCATTTGGGTATTCACACTTCGGTATTCAGGGAAAGTTCCTGGCTCCTCACGCATCTTTCGATTCTGCATCAACCACCAATTGAGATCTGTTGATGCATACATCTGTGCAATGGCCACACCCCAGCCCGAAGGCCCGGATGGATAATTATCGGAAACCCCAACTCCTGAATTCATATCGAGCAAGTCTTTGATTGTGACTTTGTCGAAAGAGGTTCCAGCTTTAAACTCGGGAAGAATACTGACAAAGGTATCGCTTTCGCGGATTTTGCCTTCATCAATTAATTGGCCAACAAGAAGCGAAGTCATGGTCTTTGCCACAGAATATGAAGGCAAGATTGTTTCCTGCTTCTTTCCATTGAGATATGACTCGTAAGTGATCTTGCCATCGCGAATAATTAGGAAAGCATTCGTGCTTGTCTTGGCTAGAAATTCATCAAAGGTAATTCTCTTGCCGTCATACTTAACGTTCTGAACAGTTTCAGAGTTGCCCGACTTCCATGGAGCGAATGTTGAGGGAGCTGCAACGATGTAGTGGAAAGGCATTAAATCTGGGGTCTTCGAAGCTGGAGCCAAGCCAAGTTTGATAGCCGCAATCGGTTCGGGATATCGAATCGCCTTGGTCAGACCAAAGAGGGCGAGATAGATAACGAGTAGAGCGATGATTACCCTGCGGATTAATTTCAGCACAGCAAAATCGTAACTCCCGATAGGCTTATTCCCATGGACGCAGTGCAGATTGTCGGAGAGTTAGCGCTCAACGCTCGCAAAGCTTCGCGCTCACTTTCTACTGCAACGGGTGCTGAACGCAAGGCAGCACTCGAGGCTATTGCGCAGGCAATTGAATCTCGCAGCGCTGAAATTCTTGCTGCCAATGAAATTGATATGAATAACGCTCGCGCAGAAGAAATGCACCCACAGATGCAAGATCGCTTACTACTTACTGCCGATCGCATTAAAGGAATTGCTGGGGGAGCGCGCCAAGTAGCGGCTCTTGCCGATCCACTTGGTCAAACACTTCGTAAATCAACTCTTCCTAATGGCCTAGAGCTTGAACAAATCTCAGTCCCATTCGGAGTTATCGGAATGGTCTATGAAGCACGTCCAAATGTGACCGTAGATGCTGCTGTCATTCTCCTGATGTCTGGAAATGCTGCCCTGTTGCGTGGCTCGTCAACGGCACGAAATAGCAATGAGATTCTTGTAAACGTCATGCGTGATGCGCTTTCACAGACCAAGATTTCACCTGATGTATTGCAATTGATTCCATCCGAAGATCGCGCAACTACAAAGGCTTTGCTCACAGCCCGTGGCAAGGTAGACCTTGTCATCCCACGAGGAAGCGCAGCGCTCATTCGGATGGTGGTTGATGAAGCAACTGTGCCAACAATCGAAACTGGCGCTGGTGTCTGCCATGTCTATGTAGACGAATTTGCCGATATTGAAAAGGCGTTACCTATTCTTATTAATTCCAAAACGCATCGTCCAAGCGTCTGTAATGCAGCTGAAACTTTGTTGGTTCACAAAGCAATTGCGCCAACTTTTTTGCCTATGGCACTCAAGGCACTCAGCGATGCGGGCGTTATCTTGCACTCAGATGCCACAGCGCAGAAAGTCGCGGATACATTCAAGATTGCATCAACGATTGCCACTGAAGAGAACTGGTCTACCGAATACGGAGTCCTCGAGATGAATGTGGCTGTTGTCGATTCCGTTGATGCTGCTGCAGATCACATCGCCCAATACGGCACCAACCACACCGAAGCGATTGTTACCGAAAATAAGGACAACGCTGCACGTTTCATCGCGCTCTCAGATTGCGCCGCTGTAATGGTCAATACATCTACTCGTTTCACCGATGGAGAGCAGATGGGCTTTGGCGCTGAGATCGGAATTTCTAATCAGAAGTTGCATGCACGAGGACCTATGGGCCTTGAGGCGATGACAACAACCACATGGATTGTTACAGGCGACGGGCAGATTCGCTCTTAAAGAGCTCTTTTTATAGACTGCGACCATGAGCAGCCTCTCCCGCGATGATGTCGCAAAGCTTGCAGGCCTAGCCCGCATCGAGATGACCGAATCAGAACTAGTCGAACTCTCTTCACAATTTGGAATGATTCTCGACGCTGTAGCTCGCGTTCAAGAGATGGATCTATCTGGCGTGAAGGCGACTTCGCACCCACAGCCTCTCGAAAACATTGCACGTCCCGACGTAGTTCTTCCAAGTCTTTCTCCTGAAGATGCACTCTCTGGTGCACCGGCGCAGGAAGAATCACGTTTCCGCGTTCCACAGATTTTGGGTGAAGCAGAATGATCAATCAGACTGCTGCTCAAATGGCTGGCGCCCTTGCGAAGGGCGAGACAACTTCGGTTGAACTCACACAAGCACACCTTGATCGCATTGCCGCAGTTGATGGCCAAGTAAAAGCTTTCTTGCATGTCGACTCTGAAGGAGCACTTGCTCAAGCAAAAGATGTCGATGCGCGTCGCGCCAAGGGAGAAAAACTTTCTCCAATCGCAGGCGTTCCACTTGCTCTTAAAGATGTGCTTGCACAGAAGGGCGTTCCAACAACTGCAGGTTCAAAGATTCTGCAGGGATGGCGTCCACCGTATGACTCAACAGTTGTCAGCAAACTTAAAGATGCTGGCGTTGTCATCATGGGTAAGACAAATATGGATGAATTCGCCATGGGTTCATCGACTGAGAATTCAGGGTACGGCCCAACATTTAACCCGTGGGATCTAAGCCGCACACCAGGTGGATCATCAGGTGGATCAGCTGCAGCTGTTTCTGCATTTGAAGCACCTCTCGCAGTTGGTTCAGATACTGGTGGATCTATCCGCCAACCTGCAGCGCTGACAGGAATTGTTGGAGTTCGTCCGACGTATGGCGCTGTTTCACGTTTTGGTTTGATTGCATACTCATCAAGCCTTGATCAAGCAGGTCCTTTCGGCCGCACAGTTTTGGATACAGCACTTCTTCACGAAGTTATGGCTGGACATGATGCAAAGGATGCAACAAGCATCAACGCTCCTGTTCCTGCAGTTGTAAACGCTGCAAAGAGCGGTGATGTAAAGGGAATGAAGATTGGCGTTATCAAGCAGTTGCAAGGCGAGGGATATCAAAAGGGCGTGCAGACACGCTTTGATGAATCACTGCAGGTTCTTGCATCCCTTGGCGCAGAAATCGTCGAAGTAGATTGCCCAAGCTTTGAATATGCACTTGCTGCTTATTACTTAATCGCACCATCAGAATGTTCTTCTAACCTCGCACGCTTTGATGCGATGCGTTACGGCCTTCGTACCGGCGATGTCGATGGCGCTTCTGCTGAAGCAGTTATGAGCGCTACTCGCGATGCTGGTTTCGGCCGCGAAGTAAAGCGCCGCATCATCCTTGGTACATACGCTCTCTCTTCAGGTTATTACGATGCTTACTACGGAAGCGCGCAGAAGATTCGTACCTTGATTATTCAAGATTACGCAAAGGCTTTTGCTCAGGCAGATGTTCTGGTCTCACCAACTGCGCCAACTACCGCATACAGGATCGGCGAAAAGGTCGATGACCCAATGGCTATGTACTTAGGCGATGTTGCAACAATTCCTGTAAACCTTGCCGGTATCTGCGGAATGTCACTTCCTGCAGGTCTTGCCGATGAAGATAACTTGCCAGTTGGTTTCCAGATTATGGCTCCAGCCATGCAAGATCAGCGTTTGTACCAAGCAGGCGCAGCACTTGAAGCAGCGCTTCTTTCAAAGTGGGGCGCACCAATTCTTTCCAAGGCACCAGAGTTGAAGGGAGCGAAGTAATGGCTCTTCCAACATATGACGAGGTAATTGCTAAGTGGGATCCCGTATTAGGTCTTGAAGTACACGTCGAACTCAATACCAACAGCAAGATGTTCTGTTCTTGCGCCACGGAATTCGGTGGAGCTCCTAACACTCAGACATGTCCTGTCTGCTTGGCTCTTCCTGGTGCACTTCCTGTCGTTAACGAGAAGGCGATTGAATCCACGATCCTCATCGGCCTTGCGCTTAACTGCAAGATTGCTCCTTACAGCCGCTTTGCTCGCAAGAATTACTTCTATCCAGATATGCCAAAGAACTTCCAGATCTCACAGTACGACGAACCAATCTGCTTTGATGGTTATGTCGATGTTGAGATCGATACAGAAGAAGGTCCAAAGCAGTTCCGTATTGAAATCGAACGCGTACACATGGAAGAAGACACCGGAAAGTCACTTCACGTTGGTGGAGCAACTGGTCGAATCCATGGCGCCGATTACTCACTGCTCGATTACAACCGCGCGGGTATTCCTCTGGTTGAAATCGTTACCAAAATTGTTCCTGGCACAGGCAAGTACGCCCCAGAAGTTGCAAAGGCATATGTTGCAGAACTGCGCGACATTTTGCGCGGCCTCAAGGTATCCGATGTGAAGATGGAACAAGGCTCACTTCGCTGCGATGCCAACGTGTCTTTGAAGCCGATCGGCTCTGATGTATTGGGTACACGTTCTGAAACAAAGAACGTTAACTCTCTTCGATCTGTTGAGCGCGCAATCCGCGGTGAAATGATTCGCCATGCAGAGCTTCTCAATGAAGGCAAGAAAGTTAAGCAAGAGACTCGTCACTTCCAAGAAGATACTGGGCTCACTCGTTCAGGTCGCTCAAAGGAGCAGGCTGAGGATTACCGCTACTTCCCAGATCCAGATTTGGTTCCAGTAACACCTGCGGCAATTTGGATTGAAGAGCTTCGTGCAACGCTTCCCGAGCGTCCATCACTTCGTCGTAAACGCATCAAGGAAGAGTGGAACGTTCCTGATAAGGAGATGGAAGCGATGATTAACGCTGACGTTCTCGATATTGTTGAAGCAACTGTTCTCTTGGGCGCAGATCCAACCAAGGCGCGCACCTGGTGGCTTGGTGAAATTTCACGTATTGCTAATGATCAGAACGTTGCAATCGCAGACCTTGCAATCACGCCTGCTGATGTTGCAGAACTTGTAGCTCTCGTTGCTAACGGTGACCTCACTGACAAACTTGCTCGCCAAGTTGTCGAAGGTGTAATTGCTGGCGAAGGAAAGCCTTCAGAAGTTGTCGCAAAGCGCGGAATCAAAGTTGTTAATGACGATGGCGCGCTCATGGCTGCCATTGAAAAGGTCTGTACTGAACAAGCAGATACGGCCGAGAAAGTACGTGGGGGACACCTTCCTGCAGCTGGCGCGTTGATCGGCGCAGTAATGAAGGAGACCAAGGGTCAAGCAGATGCTGCCAAGGTACGCGAGCTTCTCTTAAAGTTCCTCGGTCAATAAACACTTAAATGAAAAAGCCCGCCGAAGTAATCTTCGGCGGGCTTTTTCGTATTAATTATTAGTGCAAGCCAGCGCCTTCTGTCTCAACGAGTGATTCTTTACCAATGTTGATAAAGAAGAAGAGCACTACAGCGCCTGCAAAGAGAAGCGCTGCGCTGAACTTAAATGCCACTGTGAATCCGTGAGTCATCGCAAATGGCATTACTGCCTTTCCGAGCTCGGTATTCGCTGCTGCGTAAGTAGTAGTTGCTGTTGCAGCCACAGTATTAAGGAGCGCAGTTCCGAGTGATCCACCGATCTGCTGTGATGTATTGAGCATCGCACTTGCCACACCAGTGTCGTGATTAGAGACGCCGTGCAGTGAAGTTGAAGTCAATGGAATAAAGACAAGTGCCATACCGCTCGACATGATCAAGAGTGATGGGACAACATGTGTGAAGTACGCAGTTTCTGGCGTGATGCGAGTAAGAAGCAAGAGACCGATGCCAGCGAAGATAAGACCAGGAACCATCAGCGGCTTAGGTCCAACCTTTGGTAGCAACTGCGATGCAATTCCAGCGAAGACGATGATTCCTGCTGTGAATGGCAAGAATGCAAAGCCAGATTTCAACGGGCTAAATCCAAGGATGACCTGAAGGTAGAGACCGAGGAAGAGGAACATAGAGAAGAGGCCTGCACCCACAACGAGTGAGCCAAGGTATGAACCGCCACGGTTGCGCTCTGTGATGACGCGAAGAGGCATGAGTGGGTTTGTAACCTTCTTCTCAATTGCCACAAAGACAATGAGAAGAACTACAGCGATAGCAAGGAATGCGATGGTTGGTGTTGATGACCAACCCTTTGTTGCCGCTTCATTGAATCCGTATGTGAGCGAGAAGAGACCAGCTGTTGCTGTGATTACACCAGGGATGTCATAGGTGTTATCTCCAGATGCCTTTGATTCGTGAACAAACTTAATTGCAAGGATTGCAGCCAGGATTGCGATTGGAGTATTTACTCCGAGGCACCAGCGCCATGATGCGTACTGAGTCAAAGTTCCACCGAGGATGAGACCAATTGCAGCTCCACCACCTGAGATTGCTCCGATAACGCCAAATGCCTTAGCGCGCTCTGAAGGAACGCTAAATGTCACTGAGATGATTGCAAGAGCTGCTGGTGCAAGTAGTGCAGCAAAGACACCTTGTAATGCACGGGATGCGAAGAGAAGACCTTGAGTCGAAGCGATTCCGCCAAGAGCCGAAGCTGCAGCAAAACCAATAAGGCCAACTAGGAAAATCTTCTTGCGGCCCATGTAATCGCCGATACGGCCACCGAGAAGAAGGAGTGAACCAAATGCCAAGGTGTAGGCGGTAATGACCCACTGCTGATTCGCATCTGAGATTCCGAGGTCAATCTTGGCGCTTGGAATCGCGATATTCATGATCGAGCTATCGAGCACAATCATCAACTGCGAAATGGCCACAACAAAAAGTGTGCGCCAACGAGTTGGGTCGAGCGTCTGGTCTTGGACTGTCTTTGACACAGGTGTATCTCCTAAATGGTTGTTTTTTGGGCTTCTCATAAATTGCTTATGTAAGGATAGAATTCTCTCATGTCGAAGATGAAACCACGTTCTGGACTCGTAACCGATGGATTAGAGCGCGCACCAGCACGCGGAATGCTTCGCGCAGTAGGTATGGGCGATGAAGATTGGGTTAAACCACAGATCGGTATTGCATCTTCATGGAATGAAATCACACCATGCAACCTCTCTCTTGATCGTCTCGCTAAGGCATCAAAGAAGGGCGTACTCGACGCTGGTGGTTTTCCAATGCAATTCGGAACCATCTCTGTCTCTGATGGAATTTCAATGGGCCACGAGGGTATGCACTTCTCGCTCGTTTCACGCGAAGTAATTGCAGACTCTGTCGAAACCGTAATGCAGGCAGAACGCCTCGATGGCATGGTCACATTTGCTGGTTGCGATAAATCACTTCCAGGAATGATGATGGCTGCAGCTCGTATCGATGTTGCCTCAGTATTTGTCTATGCAGGTTCAACTCTTCCTGGCCAAGTTGATGGCAAAGATGTCACCATCATCGATGCATTTGAAGCAGTCGGTGCATGTGCTCGCGGATTGATTACAAAAGATCGCGTTGATCAGATTGAAAAAGCTATCTGCCCAGGCGAGGGCGCATGTGGCGGTATGTACACCGCTAACACCATGGCAAGTATCGCTGAAGCAATCGGACTTTCTCTTCCAGGATCTGCCGCCCCTCCTGCTGTTGATCGTCGTCGCGATGCTTATGCTGAACAAGCAGGAGCGGCTGTTGTTAATCTCATTGCTAAGGGAATTACTACCCGCGATATCTTGACCAAGAAGGCATTTGAAAATGCCATCACAATCTTGATGGCACTCGGTGGTTCAACCAACGCAGTTCTGCACTTGCTTGCAATTGCACATGAAGCAGAGGTAGATCTGACTCTCGAAGATTTCCATCGCATTGGCTCAAAGGTCCCACTACTGGGCGACCTCAAGCCTTTTGGAAAATATGTCATGACAGATGTCGATCGCGTCGGTGGAATTCCTGTAGTTCTTCGCATTCTTCTCGATGCTGGTTACCTACATGGCGATTGCCTCACAGTTACCGGCAAGACAATGGCTGAAAACTTGGCTGACATTAATCCTCCACTTGCTGATGGAAGCGTTCTCTTCCCAGTTGATAAACCGATGTCGACAGATATTGGAATCACAATTCTTGGTGGAACACTTGCTACAGAAGGTGCGGTCTGTAAGACAGCCGGAATCGGAATCGAATCATTTGAAGGTCCAGCACGAGTCTTCGAACGCGAACAAGCAGCGATGGAAGCCCTCGAGAACGGAACCATCCAAGCTGGAGATGTTGTTGTTATTCGCTACGAAGGTCCGAAGGGTGGACCAGGTATGCGCGAGATGTTGATGATCACTGGCGCAATCAAGGGCGCAGGTCTTGGAAAGACAACTCTTCTTCTTACCGATGGTCGCTTCTCTGGTGGTTCAACAGGTCTCTGTGTTGGTCACGTTGCACCTGAAGCTGTTGATGGAGGACCGATTGCATTCGTCAAGGATGGCGATCGCGTACGCATCGATATCCCAAATCGCACATTGGATCTCTTGGTAGACCCAGCAGAACTCGAAGCCCGCAAGGTTGGCTGGAAGCCGCTGCCTCACAAGTACTCCCGTGGCGTTCTCAATAAGTATTCAAAGCTCGTCGGCTCAGCATCTAAGGGCGCTGTCTGCGACTAGTAGTTTCACTTATTGAGACGTTCATCTCATCTCTTGACGCATAGCCCTGCCCCGTTGGAGAATAAGGGCATGACTTCAACACGCGCTTCAGTAGTTTCAGTGGTGGTGATTCGATAGCGCGTGCCTCCAAGTCACGCGCGCCCTCAGATATCTGAGGGTTTTTTCATTTAAGAAAGTATTAACAGCAAGGTCGGCAGATACGAGATAGAAAGGAGCAAGAAGATGGCGAAACACGTTCCAACAGCGAACGGCACAGAAATGACAGGAGCTACTTCATTGGTGAAAAGCCTTGAAGCAGCCGGCGTAGATGTGATGTTTGGACTTCCAGGTGGCGCAATTCTTCCTGCTTACGATCCAATCTTTGATTCAACAATCCGCCACATCTTGGTTCGCCACGAACAAGGCGCAGGGCACGCTGCAACTGGCTATGCGCAAGTAACTGGTCGCGCAGGAGTTTGTATTGCAACTTCAGGCCCAGGTGCCACCAACCTTGTTACACCTCTTATGGATGCAGCGATGGACTCGGTTCCACTCGTTGCAATCACAGGTCAGGTTCCATCTGCTGCAATCGGAACGGATGCATTCCAAGAAGCAGATATTCGAGGAATCACAATGCCATTTACTAAGCACAATTACTTGGTAACTGATCCGGCTGAAATCCCTGGCGTTATCGCTGAAGCTTTCCACATTGCAACAACTGGCCGACCTGGCCCAGTTCTTGTTGACGTTGCAAAAGATGCACTACAGAGGATGACCAAATACAACTGGCCAACTTCTATCAAGCTTGCTGGATATAACCCAAAGACAACTCCTGATACTCAGGCAATCTCTGATGCTGCAGCTCTTATCGCACAATCATCAAAGCCTGTCTTCTATGTTGGTGGGGGAGTCATTAAGGCCAATGCCTCTGCAGAACTTCGCCAGCTCGTCGAACTTCTCGGCGCGCCAGTTGTTACAACTCTTATGGCACGTGGCGCTTTCCCTGATTCACATCCATTGCATATGGGCATGCCAGGAATGCACGGAACAGTTGCTGCTGTAACTGCGCTACAAAAGGCTGATTTATTAATCACTTTGGGTGCTCGTTTCGACGATCGCGTAACTGGAAAGCTTTCAACATTTGCACCTAATGCAAAGGTTCTCCACGCTGATATCGACCCTGCTGAAATCGGTAAGAACCGCTTTGCAGATGTTGCTGTTGTCGGCGATGTAAAGGAAACGATCTCTGCACTTATTCCTGCACTCAAGGCAGCTCTTGCAAAGAACCAACCTGATCTCACAACATGGTTGCGTCAGATGAATTCATTGAAATCTACATACCCATTGGGTTATGACCTACCTGATGATGGCTCTCTCTCACCGCAGCACGTTATCGAGCGCATCGGAAAGATTTCCGGAACTGACACCATCTTTACTTCAGGCGTTGGTCAACACCAGATGTGGGCTTCACAATTTATTTCATACGAACACCCACGTACATGGCTCAACTCAGGTGGAGCCGGAACTATGGGTTACGGCGTACCTGCAGCGATGGGTGCAAAAGTTGGCGCACCTGACACAACTGTGTGGGCTATCGATGGCGATGGTTGCTTCCAGATGACTAACCAAGAGCTAGTTACTTGTGCGCTCAACAATATTCCTATCAAGGTTGCAATCATCAATAACGAATCACTCGGAATGGTTCGCCAATGGCAGACACTCTTCTACGAAGGTCGTTACTCAAATACTTCACTCGAATCAAAGCGCGTTCCAAACTTCCCAATGCTTGCAGAATCTATGGGCTGCGTTGGTCTTTCATGCGATCGCCCAGAAGATTTGGATAAGACAATCGAAAAAGCGATGTCTATCAACGACCAACCAGTTGTTGTTGATTTCCGCGTTCATCGCGATGCCATGGTGTGGCCAATGGTCGCTGCCGGAACATCAAATGACGAGATCATGATCGCCCGCGCTACAGCGCCTGACTGGGATTCACAGGAGCTCTAATGACTACTAATCGCCGTCAACACACTCTTGAAGTTCTCGTTGAAAACGAACCAGGCGTTCTAGCCCGCGTTGCAGGCCTCTTTTCGCGCCGCGCATTCAACATCGAAACTCTCAATGTTGGACCCACTGAAGATTCATCAATCTCAAAGATGATTATTGGAGTAGCTGTAGAAGGCCACTCTCTCGAGCAAGTAATTGCTCAGCTCGACAAGCTCGTCAGCGTTATCTCTATTAAGGATGTAACTGCTAAGGCAAAAGAAGTTCACGACACACAACCTGACTATCAAAACTAAGTAAGAAACTACAAAAGGAGAAATACCGTGGCAACGATGTATCACGAAGAGGATGCAGATCTATCAATCATCCAGGGTCGCAAGGTCGCGATCATCGGTTACGGCTCACAAGGCCATGCACATGCACTGAACCTCCGCGACTCAGGTGTTGATGTTCGCGTTGGTCTTAAGGAAGGTTCACCTTCACGTGCAAAGGCAGAGGCAGAAGGTCTCCGCGTTACTTCAGTAGCGGATGCAGTCAAGGAAGCTAACGTCATCATGATCTTGGCTCCAGATCACTTGCAGCGCCACATCTACACAGAATCAATCTTGCCTAACCTTGAAAAGGGCGATGCTCTCTTCTTCGGTCACGGTTTCAATATCCGTTTCGGTTACATCAAGCCATCTGCTGATGTCGATGTATGTATGGTCGCGCCAAAGGGTCCAGGACACTTGGTTCGTCGCGAGTACGCAGCAGGTCGTGGAGTTCCAGTAATCGTTGCAGTAGAACAAGATGCAACAAATAACGCGTGGCCATTGACTCTTTCATATGCAAAGGCAATCGGCGGACTTCGCGCAGGCGGAATCCTCACAACATTTACAGAAGAGACAGAAACAGACTTGTTCGGTGAGCAGTCAGTTCTCTGTGGTGGAGCATCACAGTTGGTTATGTACGGCTTCGAAACTTTGGTTGAAGCTGGTTACCAGCCAGAAGTTGCTTACTTCGAGTGCTTGCACGAACTTAAGTTAATCGTTGACCTCATGTACGAAGGTGGAATCGCAAAGCAGCGCTGGTCAGTATCTGACACTGCTGAATTCGGTGACTACGTATCAGGTCCACGTGTTATCGACCCACACGTGAAGGAGAATATGAAGGCAGTTCTCGCCGATATTCAATCTGGTGCATTTGCAAAGCGCTTCGTCGACGATCTCGAGAGCGGTGCAAAGGAATTCTCAGCACTTCGCGCAAAGGGTGAATCACACCCAATCGAGACCGTTGGTCGCGAACTCCGCAAGATGTTTAGCTGGATGAAGAACACCAACAAGGATGATTACAAAGAAGGAAGTGCAGCGCGTGGCTAAACCCGTCGTTCTGATTGCTGAAGAACTCAGCGCTGCAACGCTCGATGCTCTAGGTCCTGACTTTGAAGTTCGTAACTGCGATGGTGCAAACCGTCCAGAACTTCTAGCTGCCCTCGGTGCAGGCGTTGACGCTGTTCTGATTCGTTCTGCAACCAAGATGGATGCGGAAGCGATTGCTGCAGCAAAGGGCCTTAAGGTCATTGCTCGCGCAGGTGTTGGTCTCGACAACGTTGATATTCCAGCTGCAACTGCAGCAGGCGTCATGGTTGTTAACGCACCAACATCAAATATCGTTTCTGCTGCAGAACTAGCAATCTCTTTGCTTCTTGCTTCAGCACGTTTTATCTCACCAGCACACGCTGCACTTAAGAACGGAAAGTGGGCGCGCTCTAAGTACACAGGCGCTGAACTCTTTGAGAAGACTCTTGGTGTAGTTGGTTTTGGTCGTATTGGTCAGTTGGTTGCTCATCGCATGCAGGCATTCGGAATGAACGTCGTTGCATACGATCCCTACCTACAGCCAGCGAAGGCTGCGCAACTTGGCGTCGAACTCGTTGAGCTCGATGAACTCTTGAAGCGCTCTGACTTCATCACCATTCACCTTCCAAAGACTAAAGAGACTGCAAACCTCATTGGCGTCGAGGCGCTCAAGAAGGTTAAGAAGGAAGTTCGCATCATCAATGCCGCACGCGGTGGAGTACTTGATGAAGCAGCTCTCTACGATGCAATCGTCGAAGGTCGCGTTGCAGGCGCTGGACTTGATGTTTATGTCACCGAACCATGCACGGATTCACCTTTGTTCCAGCTTGATCAAGTTGTTGCTACGCCTCACCTTGGCGCTTCAACTGATGAAGCACAGGAGCGCGCAGGTATTGCAGTTGCTGTTTCAGTTCGCAAGGCACTTGCAGGCGAATTGGTACCAGATGCGGTCAACGTTAAGGGTGGAGCAATCCACGATGAGATCCGTCCATCACTTCCACTTGTTGAGAAGATGGCACAGATTGCCGCTGCAATCGCTGGCGAGACTCCTGTCTCAATGGAGATCACAGTCAAGGGCGATATCTCTGGACATGATTCATCAGTTCTAGCAATCAGCGCGCTTAAGGGCGCACTCGTCGCTGCAGGAATCGAATCTGTTAGTTACGTCAACGCACCTGGTCTTGCATCAGAGCGCGGACTTACATCAACAGTTACAACAACACCTGATAGCCCTGAATACCGCAGCATGATTTCATTGCATGCAGCGCTTTCAAATGGAAAGTCAGTCAAGGTTGATGGAACTTTAATGGGCATCCGTAAGGTTGAAAAGATTATTGCGATCGATAACTTTGATCTCGATCTTCCACCAACAGATAACCTCTTGTTCTTGCGTTATGCAGATAAGCCAGGTGTTGTAGGTGCAGTCGGAAACGCATTAGGAACCGCAAAGATCAACATTGCAGGAATGCAGGTTGCTCGTGAATCAGCAGGCGGAAGCGCTCTCATGGCACTTACCGTTGATTCAGCTGTCACTGATGCAGTGACTGAAGCGCTTAAGAAGGAAATCGGTGCAGATCTCGTTCGTTCAGTGACTTTGGTGAACTAATGTCACGAACAATCAATCTTGCAGTTATTCCTGGCGACGGTATTGGTACCGAAGTTGTAGGCGAAGGTCTTAAGGTTCTTGATGTTGTTGCCGCTAAGTACGGCGTGACATTCAATAAGACTCACTACGACCTAGGTGCTGGCTACTGGCACCGCACAGGTGAAGTTCTTCCTGATTCAGTTCTTGCAGAGCTCGCCAAGTCAGATGTCATCTTGCTCGGCGCAGTGGGGGACCCAACAGTTCCTAGCGGTGTTCTCGAGCGTGGGTTACTTCTTAAGCTGCGCTTCGCCTTTGATCACTACATCAATCTTCGCCCAGCGAAGTTGATGCCTGGTGTGACAGGGCCACTTGCTACAAAGGCGCCTATCGATTTCGTCGTAGTTCGCGAAGGAACTGAAGGCCCATACGTTGGCGCAGGCGGAGTTCTTGCCGAAGGCACCGACGCTGAAATTGCAACGGAAGAATCACTCAACACTCGTCGTGGTGCTGAGCGCGTAATCCGTGATGCATTTGTTCGCGCATCAGCTCGCGATCGCAAGAAGCTCACACTCGTACATAAGAACAACGTTCTTACTCGTGCAGGTGGACTATGGACTCGTACCTTTAACGAAGTCGCTAAGGAGTACCCAGGCATCACTACTGATTACTTGCACGTCGATGCAGCTTCAATGTTCTTCGTAACTAACCCAGAGCGTTTTGATGTCGTTGTCACAGATAACCTTTTCGGAGATATCTTGACTGATATTGCAGCAGCTATCTGTGGTGGTATCGGACTTGCAGCTTCAGGCAATATCAATCCAACAGGTAAATTCCCATCTATGTTCGAACCTGTACACGGCTCAGCTCCAGATATCGCTGGAAAGAACTTGGCTGACCCAACTGCGACTGTAATGTCTGTTGCGATGATGTTGGATCACCTTGGGCTAGCTGATGCAGCACGCGATGTAGAAAAGGCAGTTGCTACTGACCTACTCTCACGCGGTGATTCAAAGCGTGGCACAACCGAAATCGGTTCAGCGTTAGCAGAATTGGTGAAGTAAATGAAGATCACTCTCAATCCACATGCAGTTCCAACAGCAGAGCGCGAAGAAAAGGTCGCTAACTGTGGTTTTGGAAAGTATTACACCGATCATATGGTCGTCTGCGAGTGGACTGAAGCTGGTGGTTGGGAAGAGCCAGAGTTAAAGCCTTACGGCCCAATCACTTTGGATCCTGCAACTGCTGTTTTTCATTATGGGCAAGAAATCTTCGAAGGAATGAAGGCATACCGCCAACCTGATGGCGGTATTGCACTCTTCCGTCCCGAAGCAAATGCTCGACGCTTTGCACGTTCTGCGCAGCGCTTGGCACTTCCTGAAATGCCAGAAGAGTTATTCCTCGAAACTGTTCATGCACTTGTTAAGCAAGATGCAGGTTGGACTCCAGGAAAAGTTGGCGAAGCGCTCTACATTCGCCCCTTCATGATTGCTACCGAAGTTGGTCTTGGAGTTCGCCCTACAAATAAGGCGACCTACCTTCTAATCGCAACTCCAGCTGGCGCTTACTTTGATCCATCAAAGGCTGTCTCTGTCTGGATTTCTACTGAGTATGTCCGTGCAGCACAAGGCGGAACAGGTGAAGCAAAGTGCGGTGGAAACTACGCAGCTTCACTCGTTGCACAGAAGGCTGCAGCTAAAGAAGGCTGCGATCAAGTTGTTTGGATTGATGCAAAAGAACGTAAGTGGATTGAAGAGATGGGCGGCATGAACCTTTACTTCGTAAAGGGCAAGGGCGCTGATGCAACTGTCATCACTCCAAAGCTAACCGGAACTCTTCTTCCCGGAATTACTCGCGACTCAATCCTGTCTGTGGCTAAAGATCTTGGCTACAAGACCGAAGAAGTCATGCTCTCTATCGATGATTGGCGCGAAGGCGTTACATCTGGAGATATCTCTGAAATCTTTGCATGCGGTACTGCCGCAGTTGTCTCTCCAGTAGGACAAGCAAAATCTGCAATGGGTACTTGGGTAACAGGAGATGGACAACCTGGTCCAATCACAATGCAGATTCGTAACCACCTGCTCGCTATTCAACATGGAACAACAGAAGATAAGCACGGCTGGGTTCAGAAGGTCGCGCTCTAATGTCATTTGATAAAGAGGCAATCCATATCTATGACACCACTCTTCGCGATGGTGCACAGCAAGAAGGTCTAAATCTCTCTGTCCATGACAAGCTCACGATTGCGCGCCACCTTGATGATCTAGGTGTTGGCTTTATCGAAGGCGGATGGCCTGGTGCTAATCCAAAGGACACAGAATTCTTTGCACTCGCAAAGAAAGAGCTCAAACTTAAGAATGCAACATTCGTAGCTTTCGGTGCGACCCGTCGCCCAAACGTAAAGGCGGCCGACGATGTTCTTCTTGGCGCACTCCGTGATTCAGGAGCACCTGCAGTAACTCTCGTTGCAAAGTCATATGACCGCCACGTTGATCTAGCTCTCAAGACAACTCTCGATGAGAACCTGGCAATGATCCGCGACTCAGTAAAGCACCTTCGCGATGAAGGACAACGCGTATTTCTTGATGCTGAACACTTCTTCGATGGCTACCGCGCTAATCGCGCATACGCTCTTGAAGTTATCCGCGTAGCGATGGAAGCAGGAGCCGATGTTGCAGCTTTATGCGATACCAACGGTGGAATGCTTCCTGATGAAATCGCAGATGTTGTTCACGATGTACTGGGCGCAACTTCAGCCCGTCTTGGAATTCACTGCCACAACGACACCGGTTGCGCAGTCGCAAACTCAATGGCTGCAGTAGCTGCAGGGGCAACACACATCCAAGGAACTCTCAATGGTTATGGCGAACGTACAGGCAACGCCGATTTAGTTACGATCATTGCAAATCTTGAACTTAAGAAGAAGAAGGAAGTACTTCCTCAGAACGCACTCCGTGAATCCTTCCGCATCTCACACGCCGTTGCTGAAGTCACCAATATTTCTCCATCACCACGTCAGCCATATACAGGTGTATCGGCATTTGCTCACAAGGCAGGTCTTCACGCATCTGCAATCAAGGTAGATCCATCGCTTTATCAGCATGAAGATCCAGCATCTGTCGGAAACGATATGCGCATGCTCGTTTCAGATATGGCTGGGCGTGCTTCTATCGAACTTAAGTCAATGGAACTCGGCGTTGATCTTGGTGGAGACCGCGAACTCATTGGTCGAGTTGTCGATCGCGTAAAAGAGATGGAATCACGCGGCTTTACCTTTGAAGCAGCCGATGCTTCCTTCGAACTTCTTCTTCGCGAAGAAGCAACTGGAAAGCGTCCATCGTTCTTCACTATTGATCACTGGCTCACCACAACCGAACGCGATGAAAAGAACTCAATCATCACTAAAGCAGAAGTAACAGTTACTGCTCAAGGCAAAGAAATCACATGCTCAGGTGCAGGAAACGGCCCTGTCAACGCATTCGATAATGCACTTCGTGATGGACTCAATCAGCTTTACCCAGAATTGGCTTCACTCGAACTCACCGATTACAAGGTTCGCATCCTCGAAGGTCGTCTGGGCACTGGCGCAGTAACCCGTGTGCTTGTTGAAACCTCTGATGGCAAAGGCGAGTGGAATACCGTCGGAGTTCACGAAAACGTCATCGCAGCCTCAGCCATGGCTCTCGAAGATGCGCTGACATTTGGCCTATTAAGACAGGGTCGCAAACCCGAATAAGTTCGGCTCACTTTTTGCTCTCAACTGCTATATCTTGTCTAAATGACAGCGAGACTTGCAGGTAAAAGATTCTCGCAAGCTGAATCTTCGCAGTGGCTGTCAGAGAGATTGCTTAAACTCAATATTTCATCGTACGAAGAATTTGCTGCACTCGTGGATATTGATCGCGGAACTCTTTCTCGTTACTTTCGTCAAGAGCGCAGACCTTCAATTGATGTGATCGCACCACTGTGCGAAGTTTTAGAAGTATCGCCTGAGACTCTTCTGATTGCGCTTGGCGCGATTGATAGAAAGAGCTAGCGAGCGTCGATATAGAAGTCTGTGGTGCCCGCAATCGGAGTAAATGTCCGCTTGCTCTCATCATCAGCCCACAGTGAAAATGCTGCATCTCTTTCGCCGGGTAAGAATTGATCCCCAATAAATTCTTCAATATTCTCGAATGAGAGATCTGTATTGATATTAAGAATAACCATGCCCGCTTCACGAGTCAGTGAAGGAATCACTGTGGATTCAGAGACTCGAATGCGCATATCTTTACCGTATCGTCTCTGATGCGTATCCGCATCACACTTGCGCAGGTGTTTTCGCAGCCTGTGGATATATTCTTTATTCATGTCTGACTTCGAGGGGATACGCCAGGGATATACCCGCTACCTCGAGAAAGAACGCAATCTTTCAACCCATACAGTGCGTGCCTATCTGGGAGATCTTGAAAGTTTTCTCAGCCACCTCGAGATGCAGAAAGTTAATCAAATCTCAGAACTCACCATTGCGCATATTCGCTCTTGGTTAGCTAATCAGCAGGTAAAAGGGGGAGCGCGCACAACGCTTTCGCGTAGGGCTGTCTCTATACGCCTCTTTACTAAGTGGGCGACGAAGAATGGTTACCTCACCAAAGATGTGGGGGCAACCCTTGCTACACCCAAAGGTCATAGAACTCTGCCCGAAGTGCTGACTATTTCTGATGCTTCTATAGCGATGGATTCACTTGCCACTCGCGTCGCTGAGGAAGAAACTCCACTATCAAAGCGCGACTGTGCAATTCTCGAAGTTCTCTATGCGTCAGGTGCTCGCGTCTCTGAACTGTGTGGCCTTGACCTCGATGATGTCGATTACAACCGCAACACAATTCGCGTATTGGGTAAAGGAAATAAAGAGCGCACAATTCCTTTAGGTGCACCTGCAATCAAGGCACTCAACGACTGGCTGAAGAATGGTCGACCATCTGTTGCCACCAATAAATCTGCCCGCGCCGTTTTTCTTGGTTCACGTGGTGGGCGCATTGATCAGCGCACTGTTCGAACAATTGTGTATGAAGCGCTCTCTGCTTTAGAAGGAGTTGAACGAATGGGGCCACATGCACTACGACATTCGGCGGCAACACATTTACTTGAAGGGGGAGCTGACCTTCGAACCGTCCAAGAAATCTTGGGCCACGCATCCCTTGCAACAACCCAGATCTACACCCACGTTTCGACCGAAAGATTGCAAAAGGCTTTCAAACAGGCTCATCCAAGGGCCTAATCTTGAGGAAGCGGGTGGATTTTGCACCCCATTCAGGCAGGTAAGATTTGCCTCGCACCGATCGAAAGATTGGTGACATCTCAGCACCTATGTATGACTCGCTAGCGATGATTACAAGCCACTTCGGTCCGCTCTTCATTGAACGGTCGGCGTTGTAGGTGCGACGGTCTAGGTAAATTGCTTAGACATTAACCGAGCAGGTTTATTGCGCTCTGCGCAAAAACCTAAGAAGGAGCGTGCCGTCATGGCAGTAGTAACAATGCGCGAACTCCTCGACAGCGGAGTCCACTTCGGACACCAGACTCGTCGTTGGAATCCAAAGATGAAGCGTTTTATTTTCACAGAACGCAATGGCATTTACATCATCGACATCCAGCAGTCACTTGCACTTATCGATTCTGCATACGCATTCGTTAAGGAGACAGTTGCTAAGGGTGGCCACGTCCTATTCGTAGGAACAAAGAAGCAGGCTCACAAGCCAATCATCGATCAAGCAGCTCGCGTTGGAATGCCAACAGTTACAGAGCGCTGGTTGGGTGGAATGCTTACAAACTTCCCAACTGTCTATAAGCGTATTCAGCGCCTCAAGGAGCTCGAAGCTCTCGAGACAGCTAACGACCTTTTGCTTACAAAGAAGGAACTTCTTGTTCTTCGCCGTGAGCGCGAAAAGCTTTTCAAGAACCTCGACGGTATCCGTCACATGACCAAGTTGCCTTCAGCAATCTGGGTTGTCGATACCAAGAAGGAGCACCTCGCAGTACAGGAAGCTAAAAAGCTTGGCATTCCAGTTATCGCTATCCTCGATACAAACTGCGATCCAGACGAAGTTGATTTCAAGATTCCTGGTAACGACGATGCAATCCGTTCAATCGAATTGCTAACACGCGTCATCACAGATGCAATTGCAGAAGGCCTTAAGGCACGTTCTGCAGCAGCTCCAGCACCTGTAGCAACTGCAGAAGCAGTGTCCGAACAATTAGCAAACGAGATGTTGTCCGCGGTTCCAGCTGAAGCTGTGACTACTGGCGATGTGTCTGAAGCGAAGTAGGAAGAGGTAAAAATGGCTAACTATTCAGCAGATGATGTAAAGCGTCTTCGCGAAGCAACTGCAGCAGGAATGCTCGATTGCAAGAAGGCACTTGATGAAGCAGAAGGTGATTACGACAAGGCTGTCGAAATCATTCGCGTAAAGGGACTTAAGGGCGTTACAAAGCGCGAAGGTCGCCTTACTTCAAATGGTTTGGTTGTTGCAAAGGTTCAGGGCGAAGTTGGTGTCATGCTCGAACTCAACTGCGAGACAGACTTCGTTGCAAAGGGCGAGCGTTTTATCGCACTTGGCGATGAACTCGTAGAGCACCTCGTTTCATCTAAGTCAGCAGATGTTGCTGCATTCCTTTCATCAACAATGGCTAACGGCAAGACCGTTCAGGCTGTAATCGATGAAGGAAACGCAACATTGGGCGAGAAGATTGAAATTCGTAACGTTGCAGTTATCGAAGGTCCAGTCGGTCTCTACCTTCACAAGACAAGCCCAGATTTGCCTCCTCAGGTTGGCGTCTTGGTTTCACTTGCTAAGGAAGCAGCTGAAGTCGGTCGTGATGTTGCACAGCACATCGCAGCATTCGCACCACGTTTCGTTAACCGCGAAGATGTTCCAGCAGACCTCATCGAGACAGAGCGTCGTCTTGCAGAAGAGACAGCTATTGCCGAAGGTAAGCCAGAAGCATCTCTTTCAAAGATCATCGAAGGTCGCGTCACCGGTTTTGTGAAGGAAGTTTCACTAATCGAGCAGGCTTTCGCTAAGGATGCAAAGAAGACTGTTAAGCAGATTCTCGATGAGGCAGGAACCGCTGTTAAGGCATTCCATCGCTTCCGCGTGGGTCAATAAGCTTTTCTATAGAGGGTAATAGACTCAAGAAAAGTAAGAATTCGTAGAGCGAGAGGAGCACCAATGCCAGGTACAAGAGGAACGTATCAGCGGGTGCTCCTTAAGCTTTCCGGAGAAGTTTTCGGTGGCAATAAAGGCATCGGTGTTGATCCCGATGTTTTAGCAGATGTAGCAAAACAGATCGCCGATGTTGTTCGCGCCGGCACTCAAGTAGCAATCGTTGTTGGCGGCGGCAACTTCTTCCGCGGCGCCGAACTCTCAGAGCGCGGCATGGAACGTTCACGCGCTGACTACATGGGAATGCTCGGAACAGTGATGAACTGTTTAGCTCTCCAAGATTTTCTTGAAAAAGAAGGCGTCGATACTCGCGTCCAAACTGCAATCACCATGGGCCAAGTTGCCGAGCCATATGTCCCACGCCGTGCCATCCGCCACCTCGAAAAGGGTCGAGTAGTTATTTTTGGTGCAGGCGCAGGAATGCCATTCTTCACAACAGATACCGTTGCAGCTCAGAGAGCACTCGAAATCGGAGCAGGCGCATTGTTACTCGCAAAGTCCGGTGTCGATGGTGTCTACAACGCAGATCCGCGCAAGGATCCAAACGCAACTAAGTTCGACACAATTTCTTATAACGAAGTTCTTCAGAAGTCACTCGCCGTTGCAGATGCAGCAGCCTTTAGCCTCTGCCGCGAGAACCACCTACCTATCGTGGTCTTCGACTTGATGACCAACGGAAATATCGGCCGCGCAGTTCGCGGTGAAAAGATTGGAACTCTCGTTTCTTAAACGAGAGCTACTAGAGGAGTAAAAGACCATGGCAGATGTAACAAGCACACTCGCAGATGCGACCGACAAGATGAATAAGGCTGTCGAAGTTGCTAAAGATGATTTCGGTGCCATCCGCACAGGTCGTGCTCACCCAGCGATGTTTAACAAGATCATGGTCGATTACTACGGCTCATGGACCGCGCTTTCACAGCTTGCATCAATTCAGGTTCCTGAATCTCGCATGGCAATTGTTTCTCCTTTCGACAAGGGCGCAATGACATCCATCGAAAAGGCAATACGCGAATCAGATTTGGGCGTAAACCCAGCAACTGATGGCGCAGTTATACGCGTTAATTTCCCACAGCTCACAGAAGAGCGCCGTAAGGATTACATCAAGGTTGCAAAGACCAAGGCAGAAGATTCCAAGATCTCAATGCGCAATATCCGTCGTACCGCTAAGGAATTGATGGAGAAGCTCGAGAAAGATGGCGAGATCGGAAAAGATGATCTCAGTCGCGGTGAAAAAGAACTCGAGAAAATCACCGCAGATCACGTTGCAAAGATTGATGAACTCTTAAAGCACAAGGAGGCCGAACTTCTCGAGGTCTAAAGACTTCTTTAAGTTCCACCCACTGTGTCAGACCTACATTCGATCAACGAGGCGATTAATAAGCGCGCAGGTCGCAAGCTTCTGCCTTCAATTGGCGTCAGTCTCTTTCTGATTTCGTTGGTCTGGTTCTCGTTGGCAAGCTACAGAGTTATCTTTGCTGGCCTTGTAACAATTGCTGTCATTCTAGGAATCCGCGAACTCCATCACGCGCTGACAACAACAAAGATCGATATCCCGCAGTGGTCCTTAACCACAGCAGCTGTGGCACTTTCTGCTGCTGCATGGTTCGGGGGAGTCTCTGGGCTTTCTGTTGCAACAGCAATCGCTTTCCCTTGTTTACTTGTCCTTCTTCTTCCTCGCGGAACCGAAGGTTTCGTTGGAACCGCATCCGCTTCTGCCCTTGCTCTTATCTATCTTCCATTTCTTGCAGGCTTCCTGATTCTTCTTGCCCGTCCATCTAATGGCTTGGCTCGGGTCATGACACTTGTTGTTCTCGTTGGATGCAATGACACGTTTGCGTATTTGACCGGAGTTCTCTTCGGTAAGCACCCGCTTGCTCCAAAGATCAGCCCAAAGAAAACTATCGAAGGCTTAGTCGGCTCACTTGTTTTCACCGTCATCGGTGGATCCCTTGCCTTCCACTTCATCATGGATTCTGATTGGTGGTTGGGTGCGATTGCAGGACTCGTCACTGTCTTTACTGCGACCGCAGGCGATCTCATCGAATCTGCGCTCAAACGCGATATGGCAATTAAAGATATGGGCAACTTACTTCCTGGCCACGGCGGCATCATGGATCGCCTTGATTCAGTTCTCTTCGCAGCTCCAGCCCTGTGGCTCGCTCTCGAAATCGTGCGTCGCGCACAGGATTCAGGTTTGTTATGACAACAGAACGTCCAACCGAACTCAAATTAGTTTTTGATGAACCTGTTCAGCGCAAGAAAGCTCCTAAACACCTTGCTGACTTCGGTCCTGCAGAACGTAAGGCATTTGCGAAAGAACTCGGCTTTCAACCTTTTCGCGCAGCCCAAGTAGCAACTCACTACTTCTCTCATCTTTCAAATAACCCAGATGACTGGACCGATATTCCTGCGGCGGAACGTCAAGCAATCGCTGATGCACTTACTCCAAAGATGATTGAGCTAGTCACCACGCGCACTACTGATGGCGGAATGACACGTAAAGATTTATGGAAGTTACACGATGGAGTTCTCGTTGAATCCGTCCTTATGCGCTACTCAGATCGCACAACAGTTTGTATCTCATCTCAAGCAGGTTGCGGAATGAACTGCCCGTTCTGTGCAACGGGTCAAGCTGGCCTTACTCGCAACCTTTCAGCTGCAGAAATCACCGATCAGATCGTTGCGGCAGCTCGTGCCTGCGCAGAAGGTGAAATGCCTGGCGGACCTACACGACTTTCTAACATCGTCTTTATGGGAATGGGCGAACCGCTTGCTAACTACAACGCGGTTGTTCGAACACTTCATAACATCACCGATCCAAATCCAGATGGTCTTGGTATCTCGGCTCGCTCAGTTGTAGTTTCAACTGTTGGACTCGTCAATGGAATTGAGAAATTGATGGATGAAGGCATTAACTGCACACTCGCCGTTTCACTCCACACTCCAGATGACGAACTCCGCGACAGCCTAGTTCCAATCAATAATCGTTTTAAAGTCCGTGAAGTCTTGGCTGCCGCAGATGCCTATGAAAAGAAGACTGGTCGTCGATATTCAATCGAGTATGCACTTATTCGCGATATTAACGATCAATCCTGGCGCTCAGATTTGCTGGGGCGATTGCTCAAAAATCGCAATGCCCACGTCAACTTGATTCCGCTCAATCCAACTCCCGGATCTAAGTGGACAGCATCACGTCGAGAAGATGAAGCTGAATTCGTTCGAATTCTCGAAGGCTACGGAGTGCCAGTAACTGTGCGCGATACCCGAGGCCGTGAAATCGACGGAGCATGCGGGCAGTTGGCTGCTAGTGAAAAGGAAAAGATTTAACTAGTATCACTTCCATGACATCCGTGGATTTGAAGGAAGCAGCTGCAGCATATGAAGCAGCCTCACAGTATTTTCTTAACTTAGCTCGCGCTGTAACTCCAGATTTATTGGATGTACATGCCGAGAACGAATGGTCTGCGCGTCAATGTATTCATCACATGGCAGATTCTGAGGCGCAGTCATATGCACGCTTACGTCGATTGGTTGCAGAACCTGAAGGTTCTGTCATTCAGGGGTATGACGAGGCCTCTTGGGCAAATGAGCCAAAACTCGCATACGCAGATGGCGATGTTGCGAATTCGATTGCGGTCTACGCGGCAGTCCGTGCAGCGTCTTTGGATTTAGTGAAGCGATTGACTGAAAGCGATCTTGAAAAGTTCGGCATGCATACAGAGGCGGGCAAGTACACAATCGCTCGCTGGCTCGAGACTTATACAAAACACCCATACGATCACGGTGATCAGATGGTTCGCGCTACGAAGGGTCAGGCATAAAAGGTGAAGAAGCTACAGAATTTCATCAACGGTAAATCAGTCGATGGAGCATCAGGTGAAACAACAACCCTGATTAACCCTTCAACGGGCGAAGCTTTTGCCACTGCTCCTAAGTCGAGCGCTGCAGATATTGATAAGGCGATGAAGGCTGCCAGTGATGCGTTTCCAGGATGGCGCGACTCAACTCCTTCCGAACGTCAGCGTGCGCTGTTGAAGATTGCCGATGCCATCGAAGCTCGTGCAGATGAATTCGTTAACTTGGAGTCCGAGAACTGCGGAAAGCCAAAGAGCCTTACTGCATCTGAAGAAATGCCTCCGATGGTTGATCAGATTCGCTTCTTTGCAGGCGCTGCTCGAAACCTTGAAGGTCGCTCAGCTGGTGAATATATGCACGGAATGACTTCATATATCCGCCGCGAACCAATTGGTGTTTGCGCGCAGGTAACACCGTGGAACTATCCAATGATGATGGCTGTATGGAAGTGGGCTCCAGCAATCGCTGCAGGAAACACAGTTGTTCTCAAGCCTTCAGATACAACACCTGTATCAACACTTTTTATGGCACAGATCATGGGCGAATTTCTTCCTGATGGCGTAATCAACGTCATCGCCGGAGAACGTGAAACTGGTGCAGCTCTCGTTGATCATGCAACACCTGCGATGGTTTCAGTAACAGGTTCAGTGCGCGCAGGTATGGAAGTTGCATCTGCTGCATCGAAATCACTCAAGCGCGTACACCTTGAACTCGGTGGCAAGGCACCTGTGGTTGTCTTTAATGATGCTGACCTTCAGGCAGCCGCTGAAGGAATTGCAGTCGCTGGATTCTTCAACTCTGGTCAAGATTGCACAGCAGCTACTCGCGTTCTTGTTCAAGAAGGTGTCTACGAAGAGATGGTGAAGTTACTTGCCGATCAAGCTACCAACCACATCGGAATGGGTATGCCAGATGAAGATGTCATCGTTGGACCAGTCAACAATGCTTCTCAATTTGAGCGAGTTTCAGGATTCATCTCTCGCACCCCATCACATGCGCGCATCGTCTCTGGGGGAGCGCCAACTAATCGCCCTGGCTACTTTGTGGCACCTACTGTGATTGCAGATTTGAAGCAGACAGATGAATTGATTCAATCTGAAATCTTCGGACCAGTTATCACCATCCAGAAGTTCAAGGATGAAGCCGAGGCAGTTGCGATGGCTAACGGGGTCGACTACGGCTTGGCATCTTCAGTCTGGACCAAGGACCATGGCCGCGCGATGCGGATGTCTAAGGCCTTTGACTTCGGCTGCGTCTGGATTAACACCCACATCCCAATCGTCGCCGAGATGCCACACGGTGGATTTAAGCGAAGCGGATACGGCAAGGATCTCTCCAATTACGGCTTTGAGGATTACACCCGTATCAAGCACGTCATGACCAACCTCAACGGGTAACTGACATCAGGGGCTAGACCTAAATCTAAGAAATTAACCTCGATTTAGGTTTGGCTCACGCTCAAAAGGGCTACATAATGAGCCCTGCACAACCGTCCCTTATTCCGGCACATAAAAGGAGCCCTCGTCATGGCTAAGAACCCACTATCTCCAGAAGCACGTTCAATTCTAAATTCACACGTTTCACGTCGTGCAGTTCTTGCAGGCGCAGGCGCAGTTGCAGGCGTTGGTGCGCTCGCATCATGTGGAATCGGAGGAGGCTCTGACTCTTCTAATGCAGTTCGTTGGGGCAACTGGCCTCTATACCTCGATGTTGATGACTCAGGTAAGAAGTACCCAACTCTTGAAGCATTTACAAAAGAGACAGGCATTGATGTTAAGTACTTCGAAGATTACAACGATAACGATGAGTTCTTCGGAAAAGTTCAGGCGCAACTCAAGCTTGGAAAAGATATTGGTTACGACCTAGTCTGCCCAACAGACTGGATGGCTTCCCGGTGGATCCGTCTTGGATACGCACAGAAGTTTGATGCAGCAAATGTTCCTAACGCTGTAAACATTCTCGACACACTTGCTAGCCCATCATTTGATGCAAAGCGCGAAAGCACACTTACATGGCAGGGCATCATGGGTGGATTTGGTTGGAACACTGAAAAGAATCCAAAGGGAATCCGCACACTCGAAGATCTCTTCTCTCCAGCAAATAAGGGAAAGATTGTTGTTCTCTCTGAAATGCGCGACACCGTCGGAATCATTCTTCGCTCACAGGGCGTAAACCTTTCAACTGTTACTGAAGATCAGTTCATGAACGCTGTCGACTTCCTTGCGAAGAAGATCTCTGACGGATGGATCCGCGGAGTTAAGGGCAACGAATACGCAGAAGATCTCACATCAGGAGACGCGACTGCTGTAATCGGCTGGTCAGGCGATATGTTCATCTTGAAGTCTGAAAACGAAGGTAAGTTCGACTTCGCAATCCCAGAATCAGGCGGAACAATCTCAGGCGATAACATGATGATTCCTTCAACAGTTACTGCTGAAGCTAAGGTCAACGCTGAAAAGCTTATTAACTACTACTACGAGCCAGCTGTTGCTGCTGAAGTAGCTGCGTACGTTAACTACGTCTGCCCAGTTAAGGGTGCACAGGCTGAGATGGAGAAAATCGATCCAGATCTAGCATCTAGCGAATTCATCTTCCCAAGTGCGAAGACAATGGCAAACCTCTCTGTCTTCCGCTCACTTACACCAACAGAAGAGACAACTTGGACTGAAGCCTTCCAGAAGGCTGCCGGCAACTAAGTGTCAGAAAAGGCTATCTCTGCACGCGGGGATCTCAAGCTCAGCAATATCACCAAGTCATACGGTGATTTCACAGCAGTAAATGATTTGTCGCTTGTCATTCCTGAAGGTTCATTCTTTGCATTGCTTGGACCTTCAGGATGCGGCAAGACAACAACGCTACGAATGATTGCAGGGCTTGAAGAACCAACTAAAGGCAGCATCTCATTAGGCGCAACTGATATTACGGATACAAAGCCGTATCAGCGTCCAATCAATACTGTCTTTCAGAATTACGCGCTCTTTCCGCACCTGACAATCTTTGAAAATATCGCATTCGGCCTTCGCCGTCGCGGAATAAAAGATGTAGATAGTGCAGTGAGTAAGGCGCTTGATCTTGTAGAGCTTCCTCACCTTGCACAACGCAAACCAACACAACTTTCAGGTGGGCAGCAGCAGCGCATCGCACTTGCTCGCGCAATCGTTAACCGTCCAGCGCTCTTGCTTCTCGATGAGCCACTCGGCGCACTCGATCTCAAGCTTCGTCGTCAGATGCAGATTGAACTCAAGTGGATCCAGAAAGAAGTTGGTCTCACATTCGTTCACGTAACTCACGATCAGGAAGAAGCCATGACTATGGCTGACACCATCGCGGTTATGAACGAGGGCGAGATCGAGCAGATGGGTTCACCTGCTGATCTGTATGACAATCCCGAAACAGCATTCGTTGCTAACTTCTTGGGTCAGTCAAACCTCATTAAGGGAACTGTCACCGGAAACGATGGCGCAAATCAGATTGTTGATCTCTTCGGACAGAAGATTTCATTGCAGAAGAATCGTTCACATGCAGTAGATAACTCAATATATGCAGGCATCCGCCCTGAAAAGTTCCGTATTTCGCGTCTTGAAACAGCGACATCAGGCAACGTTCTTACAGGTGGCAAAGTTGAAGATGTTTCCTACATCGGCGTTTCAACTCAGTACCAAGTAATGATGCCGTGGGGACAAGAGCTCATGGTCTTCGAACAAAATGATGATGGCGTTGCACCATTTAGCGTCGGCGAATCCGTCAACATTTCTTGGGAACCAATCTTTACCTTCGGTCTTCGCGGAGATGAAGATGCTGAAGCAGGTACTGAAGTAAACCCTGATGAGGATCTCGACGAAGAATGACATCGGCCTGATGAAGAAGATAAGCACTCCTTATCTCTTACTTATCCCAGGTATGGGATTTCTCTTCACCTTCTTCCTCCTTCCACTCTTTAACCTGGCACAAACTTCCACGCAGACTCCGGTCGGTGGGGGAGATACAGGGCAGTACGAACAGACTTTTCGTTTCCAGAATTACCTCGATGCCTTTATTGAAAATAAAGAGCAGTTCGGTCGCTCATTTCTCTATGCAACGATTGCAACAGTTCTAGCTCTAGCGATTGCTTACCCACTTGCCTACGCGATTGCATTTAAGGGCGGCAAGCTTAAGAACCTCATGTTGGTTCTAGTCGTTGCACCGTTCTTTACTTCATTCTTGCTCCGCACCATTGCATGGAAGCAGATTCTTGGCGAAGAAGGGTTTGTTGTCCCAACACTGCGAACCTTCGGAATCATCTCGGAAAGCACAACTCTTACTTCTAGCGCCTTCGCAGTTGTTGCGGGTATGACTTACAACTTCCTTCCATTTATGACTCTTCCGCTTTACGCATCTATCGACCGTATTGATCCACGTACCCTTGAAGCATCGGGTGATCTCTACGCCAACGGTTTCACTACTTTCCGCAAAGTAACTCTGCCGCTTTCAATGCCAGGTGTTGTTGCGGGAACTCTTCTTACCTTTATCCCTGCAGCGGGCGATTACGTTAACGCTGCAATCTTGGGTAGCCCGCAGACAAAGATGCTCGGAAACGTCATCGAATCTCGTTACTTCAAGATTGTTGATTACCCAACAGCTGCAGCGCTCTCATTCACGCTTATGGCAGCAATTCTTATCCTTGTTACTGTCTATGTCCGTAAGGCCGGAACCGAGGAGCTCGTATGAAGCAAATCTCTCGCTGGTTCGGCCGCAACCTCATCCGTGTTTATGCAGTGGTTGCATTCACGTACCTCTTCATTCCAGTTGCATACACATTCGCCTTCTCATTTAATGATTCGGGTAAGAGCAACTTAGTCTGGAAGGGTTTCACCCTTTCAAATTGGCAGAACCCATGCGGTGCACCTGAAGTCTGTAGTGCACTTGGAAATTCAATCAAGATCGGCTTCCTTGCAACGCTCTTCTCAACAATTCTCGGCACCATGATTGCTTTTGCACTTGGTCGCCATAAATTTAAGGGACGTTCAACAACTAACATCCTTATCTTCTTGCCGATGGCAACACCTGAAATCGTTCTGGGCGCTTCTCTTCTCTCACTTTTCTTGGTCTTCAAGATTAACCCAGGCTTCTGGCCAACAGTGATTGCACACGTTCTCTTCTGTATCTCATTTGTTGTTGTAACTGTTAAGGCGCGTATTGCCAGCCTTGATCCACGCCTTGAACAAGCAGCGATGGATCTCTATGCCAACGAGCGCGAAACTTTCCGCCGAGTGACTTTGCCTCTCGTTGCTCCTGGAATTGCAGCAGCTGCGCTCTTGGCTTTTAGCTTGTCATTCGATGACTTCATTATTACCAACTTCAACTCAGGCACGATGACAACCTTCCCTAAGTTTGTTTACACATCTGCAGCTCGCGGAATTCCCGCACAGGCCAACGTCATTGGTTCTGCGATGTTCTTCTTAGCTCTTGCCATTGTCATCATCGGACAATTTGTAGGACGCAAGCGCAAAGTTTCATGACGCGCGAACTCGTCATTCTGGGTTCCACAGGTTCCATCGGAGTTCAGGCTCTAGAGATAGTTGAAGCAAATCCATCACTCTTTACTGTTGTCGCTATTACTGCAGCAGGTAGCAACCCAGATCTTCTGATTGAGCAAGCAAAGAAGTTCAAGGTCAAAGTAGTTGGTGTTACCAAGAACGCAGATGTCATTCGACAAGCTCTGCCTGGTGTTGAAGTTATCGATGGCCCTGATGCTTCAACAGAAATTGCTGCTATTTCTTGCGATGTAGTTCTTAATGGAATTACTGGCTCTATCGGATTAGCTCCAACCCTTGCCGCGCTCGATGCCAATAACCGCGTTGCGCTAGCAAATAAGGAATCGCTTGTCGCTGGTGGCGATCTCGTTATTGCTCGCGCAAAGGAAGATCAACTTCTTCCCGTTGACTCTGAACATTCAGCTATTTGGCAGGCACTAATTGGTGAGAAGAAGTCTGAAATCTCGAAGCTGATTCTTACTGCAAGTGGTGGACCATTTAGAGATCGCGCGGATTTATCTGGTGTAACAGTGCAAGAAGCTCTCGCTCATCCAACATGGGTAATGGGGCCAGTGGTCACAATTAACTCTGCAACGCTGATGAATAAAGGTCTTGAAATAATCGAGGCGCACTATCTCTTTGGTATTCCTTACTCACGCATCGAAGCTGTTATTCACCCGCAATCGGTTGTGCATTCAATGGTCGAATTCGTAGATGGTTCAACCATTGCTCAAGGTTCACCTCCCAATATGAAGGGGCCAATCTCTTTGGCGCTCTCATATCCACATCGAGTACCAGGTGCGACGACTCCGATTGATTGGACCACATCACATACTTGGAATTTCTCACCAATTGATGAATCTCGCTTCCCATCTGTGGCACTTGCACGCGAATGCGGAACTACTGGGGGATCGCTGCCCGCAATCTTCAATGCATCGAATGAAGTAGCCGTTCAGGCATTTGTCGATGGACAGATTAAGTTCACAGAGATTGTTAAGACTGTGAGCCTGGTAGTCGAAGCCCTTCGTAGCTCTCACACTGGAAAGATTCGGGATCTAGCTGATGTCAGCGCCATCGAGAATGATGCGCGACGTACTGCTCATGAACTATTGAAGAAGGTCGGTTAATGAAACTTCTCGGAACCCTGGCATTTGTTATCGCACTTCTCTTATCCGTTATGGTCCACGAATTCGGCCATTATCTGACTGCAAAGAGATTCGGAATGAAGGTCACCGAATTCTTCTTGGGCTTCGGTAAGCGCATTTGGTCTTTCACTCGCGGTGAAACTGAATTCGGTATCAAAGCAATTCCCGCTGGTGGCTACTGCCGCATCGAAGGAATGACTCCACGCGATGAGATGCCTGCAGGAGAAGAATCTCGCGCCTTCTACGGGGCATCAACTCTTCAAAAACTTATTGTTCTTGGCGCAGGTTCCTTTGCTCACTTCATCATTGGATTCTTACTGATCTTCTCAATTCTCTTTGGCGTGGGCGTTAACGCACTTCTCTCTGATATCACTCAGGTTTCTCCAAATTCAGCAGCAGCTGCAGCAGGATTTCAACCAGGGGACAAGATCGTTGAAGTAGAAGGCAAGAAAGTCACCGACTGGTATCAAGATGCAAAAGTGATTGCTACATCCGGTGGTCGCGAACTCTCATTTAAGGTCGAACGCGATGGCCAGATTATTTCCCTCAAAGCATCTCCTACATATCTAGAATCTGAAAAGCGTTACTTGCTTGGCGTGGTTACAAAGGTTGGAACCAAGCGCGAAGGTTTCGTCACTTCGGTGAAGGACTCTGTTCGAGCAACGGGGGTACTAACCCGTGAATCCGCGAAGGCGCTTGTCGCTCTTCCTACCAAAGTCCCACAACTGATTCGACAGACTTTTGGTGATGAAGAGCGCGATCCAAATGGATTAGTTGGCGTTGTGGGTGCAGCTCGCGTATCAGGTGAGGCAGTCGGAAGTCAGAAACTCGATAGCACTGAACGTTTTGGAACATTCTTACTTCTAGTTGCAAGCCTCAATATCTTTGTTGGCCTCTTCAACCTCTTGCCTTTGTTACCTCTGGATGGTGGTCATATGGCGGTTGCAATCGCCGATGAAATTCGCGCGCTCTTTGCCCGTCTTCGTGGTCGCCCACGACCAGCTGCAATTGATGTCAATGCGCTCACACCACTAACGATCGGCGTCTTCGCAGTTCTTGCAGTTCTCACTGTAATTCTGCTCATTGCCGACATTTTCAATCCCGTCTCGCTCAATTTGTAGAGATAAGGCAGAATACGGCTCATGGTTGATCTCGGAATTCCAAGTGCTCCACCTCCTACGCTGCACCCGCGTCGCAAGACACGGCAGCTCAATGTGGGCGGAGTCGGCGTAGGTTCTGATTCACAGGTCAGCGTTCAATCAATGTGTACAACACTCACATCTGATGTGAACTCAACTCTGCAACAGATCGCAGAACTCACAGCCTCTGGTTGCCAGATCGTTCGTGTGGCTGTTCCTTCACAAGATGATGCTGATGCACTTGCGCAGATCGCTAAGAAGTCACAGATTCCAGTTATTGCAGATATTCACTTCCAGCCTAAGTACATCTTCGCTGCAATCGATGCCGGATGCGCCGCTGTTCGCGTAAACCCAGGCAACATCAAGCAATTCGATGACAAGGTTAAAGAAGTTGCTAAGGCAGCAGGAGATGCGGGAATTCCAATCCGTATCGGAGTAAACGCAGGATCACTCGATCCACGACTTCTTAAGAAGTACGGCAAGGCAACTCCTGAAGCACTCGCTGAATCTGCTCTCTGGGAAGCTTCCCTCTTTGAAGAGCACGGTTTTAGCAATATCAAGATTTCCGTAAAGCATCACGACCCAGTAACAATGGTGAACGCCTACCGCATCCTTGCGGCAAAGTGCGATTACCCATTGCATCTTGGCGTCACTGAAGCTGGTCCAATCTTCCAAGGAACGATCAAATCTGCGACAGCATTTGGAATTCTTCTTGCAGAAGGTATCGGCGACACAATCCGCGTCTCACTTTCAGCACCACCTGTTGAAGAGGTGAAGGTCGGAATCTCAATTCTTGAATCCCTAAACTTGCGTCAACGTAAACTCGAAATCGTTTCTTGCCCTTCATGTGGACGCGCGCAAGTAGATGTCTACACACTTGCTGAAAAGGTTCAGGCAGGACTTCAAGGAATGACAGTTCCACTTCGCGTTGCCGTAATGGGTTGCGTTGTAAATGGTCCTGGAGAAGCGCGCGAGGCTGATCTCGGTGTTGCATCCGGAAACGGTAAAGGTCAGATCTTTGTTAAGGGTGAAGTCATCAAGACAGTGCCTGAAGCGCAGATTGTTGAAACACTTATCGAAGAAGCTATGCGTCTTGCTGAAGAGATGGAAGCCGCAGGCGTTCCATCAGGAGAACCTTCCGTCACAACTTCGTAATAGTCAGGTAGGGTTCGCGATATGTTGCGAATGTCCACACTTTTCTTACGCACGCTCCGCGATGACCCAGCAGATGCTGAAGTTCCTAGCCATCGCCTCTTAGTTCGCGCTGGATACATTCGCCGTATCGCTGCAGGTGTGTACTCATGGCTGCCACTTGGTGTCATCACTCTTCGCAATATTGAGAACATTGTTCGCGATGAAATGGATAAGGCAGGATTCCAAGAAGTTCACTTCCCAGCACTTCTTCCAAAAGATGCTTACGAAACAACCGGTCGTTGGAACGATTACGGCCCAGACCTTTTCCGCCTCCAAGATCGCAAGGGCGCTGACTATCTTCTAGGACCAACTCACGAAGAGATGTTTACCCTTATGGTGAAGGGCGAGTACTCGTCTTATAAAGATCTGCCACTTGCTCTCTATCAAATCCAGACAAAGTATCGCGATGAAGCGCGCCCACGTTCAGGAATCATCCGTGGCCGCGAGTTCGTCATGAAGGATTCTTACTCATTCGACCTTACCGATGAAGGTCTCGTTGAGTCCTATATGCGCCACCGCGCTGCATACATCAAAACTTTTGATCGCCTTCGCATGAAGTACAACATCGTCAGCGCTGTATCAGGTGCAATGGGTGGATCTGCTTCCGAAGAGTTCTTGGCTCCTTGTGAAACAGGAGAAGATACCTACGTTCTCTGCGAAAAGTGTGGCTATGCAGCAAACGTTGAAGCCATGACAACAGTCGTTGCACCAAGTGATGCATCAGGTGTTGCAGCTCTTGAAGTCTTTGATTCACCAAATACTCCAACTATCGACACTCTCGTAGAACTCCTTAATGCAAAGTTCGGTGGGGGATACGACGGTGGAATGACTCTTAAAAACGTCATGTTGATGGCTGATGAAACTCCAATCTCTGTTCTTGTGCCCGGCGATCGCGAAGTAGATCTCAAGCGTCTGCAAGCAAACCTTGCTGGCGTCAATGACATCCGCGTATTTGAAGAACCAGATTTCGCCAGGTTCCCAGGACTCGCTAAGGGTTACATCGGACCACAGGATGCAAAGAAGAATGGCATTACCGTTTATGCAGATCCACGTATTGCACCAGGTACTTCATGGGTAACAGGTGCAAACGCTAAAGATAAGCATGCTCGCAATGTTGTTAATGGCCGTGACTTCGAAGTCGATCACTACATCGAAGCAGCGCAGATCAAACAAGGCGATGCATGTCCAAAGTGTGCAACCCCAGTCATCATTGATCGCGCAATAGAAATCGGCCACATCTTCCAACTTGGTCGCAAATATGCAGATGCACTTGGCCTCACAGTTCTTGATCAGAACGGTAAGTCTCAGGTTGTCACTATGGGCTCTTATGGCATCGGTGTTTCACGCGCTGTCGCAGCCATTGCAGAACAGAGCTATGACGAAATCGGTCTTTCATGGCCAGTGGAAGTTGCACCTGCAAAGGTTCATGTTGTCGCAACCGGAAAAGACGATGCTGTCTTTGAAACTGCCGAGAAGATTTCAGCCGATCTTGAATCACGCGGAATCAGCGTCATGATTGATGACCGTCGCGGAACGAGCCCAGGAGTAAAATTCAAGGATGCCGAACTCATCGGTATTCCAGTAATCGTTGTTGTCGGTAAGGCACTTGAACAAGGAAATGTTGAAGTTCGAGTTCGCAAGAGCGGTGAAAAGTCAGAGGTTGCTGTGGCTTCTGCCGTCGATTCGATTGCAGCTCTCCTTCCAACGTTGAGCTAATGCTCGAAAATCTCACCGCGATTAATCTCGCTCTCCTTGGCCTTGCCATGTTTACCGCCGGCTTTGTCGATGCCATCGCAGGCGGGGGAGGGCTTATCCAGACTCCTGCAATGTTGCTCTCATTTCCTGATCGCAACCCTGTTGAGGTCGTTGCAACATCAAAGACTGCAGCGTTCTTTGGGACAACGACTGCCGCAATTAAGTATCGTAAATCCATCAAGACTGATCCTCGATTACTTCTTGCAATGGTCTTTCCAGCATTCATTGGGGCGGCTATTGGCGCGCACTTAGCATCACGAATCTCATCTGAAAGTTATAAGAGCTCAATCTTCTTCATCATGATTGCGATCTTTATCTATACATTGGTCAAACCTGAACTCGGCAAGAACCACGTCGAAAAGTATGCGCCACGAAAGTTGATGTCCATCGGTGCAATCGCCGCATTCATTATTGGTTTCTACGACGGATTGATTGGTCCAGGTACGGGCACAATGTTGATGATCGCACTCGTTGCCATCATGGGTTTTGCCTTTGTCGGAGCTTCTGCAATCGCCAAGGTAGTAAATGCGACCACAAACTTGGCTTCAATCATTGTGGTGGGTTTAACCATCGGAGTCATGTGGAAGCTTGGCTTGGTTATGGGTATTGCTAACTTGGCTGGGGGATATGCAGGTTCTCATATGGCGCTTAAGAAGGGTTCAGGTTTCGTCCGAATCTTCTATCTCATCGTGACTGCGCTACTCATCTTGCGACTTGGATACTCGCTCTACTTCGAGTAAAATTTCGCCTGCTCAACAACTGAATAACAATCGAATAGGACATAATCATGGCTTTGAAAGACCAAGTTTCTGAACACATTACGCCAGCGCTACAGCAAGCTGGATATTTCCTCGAAGATGTAAATATCGTTTCACCTGGCCAGCACCGCATCGTCACTGTAATTGTCGATGGCGAGAGCGCCCTCAATCTTGATCAAGTCACTGTCGCCTCAAAGCTGGTGTCTGAACTTCTTGATGAAGCTACCTTTATGGGAGAGACCCCATTCACTCTCGAAGTTACCTCACCCGGAATTGATCGTCCGCTTACGCTTCCTCGTCACTTTGCAAAGAACAATGACCGCCTTCTAAAGGTCACACAGACCGACGGCGTTGTTGTTACAGGCCGAATTCTTTCTAATACCGATACCGATGTGACGCTCACAGTTGTAGAGAAGAAAGAGACCAAGGAAGTCACTATCTCTCTTGCAGATATCAAGCGCGCACAAGTAGAAATTGAATTTAATCGCAAGGATGGAGATAAGTAATGGGCGTCGACATTTCAGCGCTCGTTCAGCTCACTGAAGCTAAGGGCATGCCACTCGAGCAATTGATTCAAATGATCGAGGCTGCAGTGCTTACCGCTTACACCGAAACTCCAGAACCAAATCGCTATGCCCGCGTTCAACTTGATCGCGAAACCGGCGATATCCATATCTTCGTTCCAACATTTAATGAACTCGGCGAACGCGTCAGCGAAGATGTACTCGAGGTCGAAGGTTTTGATCGCATGGCAACATCAACTGCTCGCCAGACAATCAAGCAGCAGATGCGCGCAACTAACGATGCTGAAATTGTTGGCGAGTTCACAACTTCTGTGGGCGATGTTATTTCGGGAATTATTCAACAGGGTCGCGATCCCAAGATGATTCACGTCAACCTTGGCCGCATCGAAGGAAAGATTCCGCCACAGGAACAAGTTCCCGGCGAGGTCTATACCCACGGCGAACGCATCAAGTGTTTTGTTGTTGAGGTAAAGCAGGGGCTTAAAGGTCCGGAAATCATGTTGTCGAGAAGCCACCCAGGACTTGTGAAGCAACTCTTTGCACTCGAAGTTCCTGAAATCAAAGATGGAATCGTTGAAATTATGGGTGTATCTCGTGAAGCGGGCCATCGCACCAAGATTGCAGTGCGTTCACTGCGTGCAGGAGTTTCACCAAAGGGTTCATTGATTGGACCACTCGGTGCACGTTCACGCGCAGTGATGGATGAACTCAACGGCGAGAAGATTGACATCGTTGATTACGATGAAGATCCAGCGAAATACGTTGCGCATGCTCTGGCTCCTGCAAAGGTAACAAGCGTGACCGTGGTTGATGAACTTTCTCGTTCAGCTAAGGTCGTTGTTCCTGATTACCAACTCTCTCTTGCTATCGGAAAAGATGGACAGAATGCCCGTCTTGCTGCACGCCTTACTGGCTGGCGCATCGATATTCATCCAGATACCCCGGCGCCAACAGCGTAAAGCCCCGCACGAAATAGGGAATTTCCCGCTCTTTCGATAGACTTACCCCATCACGCTGGCACGTAAGTGCGGCGTAATTAACGAAATGGATGCGAAAGATATGAAACTCAAATGAGCTCGTTTACATCATGAGGTCGAACAACTAGGGCTCGCATCCCACAAGAATTTATGCGGGCCAAGACAGGAGAAATGTGTCAAAGGTCCGCGTACATGAGTTGGCAAAACAACTCGGTATGGAGAGCAAGGAAGTCCTTGCAAAGCTCCAAGAAATGGGCGAATTCGTCCGATCAGCATCATCAACAGTTGAAGCACCCGTAGTCCGCAAGTTAGTTGCGCTCTATCCTGATGCAAAACCTGCTGAAGATAAGAAGCCAGTCAAGAAAGCAGCAGCAAAGAAGACCGCTGCCTCAAAGAAGACTGCCGAAGTAAATCCAGAATTAGCAGCAGAACTCGCAGCAGAACTCGGCGTTGATCTTGCAGCTCTTAAGGCATCACGCGATGCTGAAAAGATTGCGCAAGAAGAAGCAAAGGCTGCAGCAAGTGAAGCAACATCTGCTGAATCAACTCCAGCGCCAGGTGCAACGCCAGCAACTCCAGCTGCACCACGTCCTGGTAACAATCCATTCTCAACAGGTGGCGCAGTTCCACGCCCACCTCGTCCAGGAAATAATCCTTTCTCAGCAGGTGGCGCAGTTCCACGCCCACCAGCACAACGCCCAGGTGCACCTCGTCCAGGAATGGCAGGAGCGCGTCCAGGTTCTGTGCGTCCAGGTTTTGCAGCACGTCCTGGTGCACCTCGACCAGCAGGTGCTGGAACAGGAACAGGCAATTACCCACCACGTACAGGTGGCGCACCATCATCAGGTCCATACCGTTCACAAGGTGCACCTGGTGCAGGTGGAACAGCCGGTGGTCCACAACGTCCAGGTGGTGGCGGTCCTAATCGTGGCCCAGGTCGTGGCGGTACTGCGGGTGCGTTCGGAAAGAATGCAAGTAAATCTTCAAAGCGTAAGCAGAAGTCACGTAAGGCGCTGCGCGAAGAATTCGACAATATGCAAGCACCACAACTGGGTGGAGCAGTTATTCCTCACGGTGATGGAAAGACAAAGATTCGTATGCGCCGCGGTGCATCCCTTGCAGATTTCGCTGAAAAGATTGGTGCAGATCCAGCAGCGCTCGTATCAGCGCTATTCCACCTTGGTGAAATGGTTACTGCAACGCAATCAGTGGATGCCGATACCTTCGAAATTCTCGGTGCGCAGCTTAAGTACCAGATTGAAATCGTTTCACCTGAAGATGAAGATCGTGAACTTCTCCAGGACTTCGATATCGATCTAGCTCAAGAGCTCGAAGATATGAACCCTGATGATCTCGTTGCACGCCCACCAGTTGTTACTGTCATGGGTCACGTCGATCACGGTAAGACATCTCTTCTCGATGCAATCCGTAAGACCGAAGTCATTAAGGGCGAAGCGGGTGGAATTACTCAGCACATCGGTGCTTACCAAATCCACCACGACCACGATGGCGTTAACCGCGCAATCACCTTTATCGATACACCGGGCCACGAAGCGTTTACAGCGATGCGTGCCCGTGGTGCAAAGGTCACAGATATTGCAGTGCTCGTAGTTGCTGCCGACGACGGCATAATGCCTCAGACAATTGAAGCGCTTAACCACGCTCAAGCTGCTGATGTTCCAATCGTCGTTGCGGTCAACAAGGTTGATAAGGAAGGCGCGAACCCAGATAAGGTCCGCCAGCAATTGACCGAGTACAACTTGATCGCTGAAGAGTACGGCGGAGACACAATCTTCGTAAACGTTTCTGCAAAGAAGGGCGAAGGCGTCGATGCACTTATCGACTCAATTCTCTTGACCGCAGATGCTGCTATCGATCTTCGTGCAATCGCTGCCGATGATGCTCGTGGTGTTGCTATTGAAGCGCACCTCGATCGTGGTCGCGGTCCAGTTGCAACTGTTCTAGTACAACGCGGAACTTTGAAGATTGGTGATGCAATCGTCGCCGGTGGTTCATTCGGTCGCGTACGTGCAATGCTCGATGAGCACGGTGCAAATGTTGAAGAAGCTGGTCCATCACGTCCTGTACAGGTTCTCGGTTTCACATCTGTTCCAAACGCTGGAGATACATTCCTCGTCGCAGAAGATGACCGCACCGCACGCCAGATCGCCGAGAAGCGTCAGGCTGCAGAACGTAATGCGCAATTGGCTAAGGCTCGCAAGAAGGTTTCTCTCGAAGACTTCATGGAGCAGTCCAAGATTTCAACACTTAACCTCATCCTCAAGGGTGACGTTTCAGGTTCTGTTGAAGCCCTCGAAGACGCACTTATGCAGCTCGATGTCGGAGCAGAAGTTGACCTCCGTGTTATTCACCGCGGCGTAGGCGCAATTACCAAGAGCGATATCACTCTTGCATCAGCATCGACTGCTGTTGTGATCGGCTTCAACGTTAAGCCTGAACCACAGACAGCAATCTTCGCCGATCAAGAAGGCGTTGAAGTTCGCTTCTACTCTGTTATCTATAACGCAATCGAAGAAATCGAGCTCTCACTTAAGGGTCTCCTTAAGCCTGAGTACGAAGAGGTTATTCTCGGTAACGCAGAAGTTCGCGATCTCTTCAAATCTTCAAAGGTCGGGACAATTGCTGGATCTATCGTTACGGACGGAATCATCCGCCGTAATGCAAAGGGACGCGTATTGCGTCACGGAGCAGTACTTGCAGAAGATGTCACTATCGAATCCCTCAAGCGCTTTAAGGATGATGCAACTGAAGTCAAGGAAGGCTTTGAGTGCGGTATCGGCGTAGGCAAGGGTGCTGATCTTCAAGTTGGAGACATCATTCAGGTATTCGAGATGCGCGAGAAGAAGCGCGCATAACCATGGGAACTTCACACCGCAGCCATAAGGTTGCAGACCGCATCAAGGTAGTAGTGGCACAGCTGCTCGAGACAAAAATCAAGGATCCGCGTCTTGGCTTTGTCACTGTTACCGATGCGCGCGTTACTGGAGATCTCCAGAACGCCTCTATCTTCTACACCGTTCTTGGTGATGAAGATGAGCGCGCTGCAACTGCTGCGGCTCTCGAATCTGCAAAGGGCGTTATTCGTAGCGCTGTAGGCAAGGATTTGGGAACACGCATTACCCCGTCACTCGAATTTATCCTCGATGGTCTTCCAGAATCTGCAAAGGCGCTTGATTCACTCCTTGAACGAGTTCATCTTCTCGATGCAGAGGTCGCAAAGGCTCGCGAAAATGCAAAGCCAGTTGTTGAAGATCCTTATAAAGTCCCACGCATTCCATCTGATGCGCATGACCAAGGTCATCGCAATAATAATGATGAAGAATGAGTGACGGATTCTTAGTCGTCGATAAAGCTGGCGGAATGACTAGCCACGACGTTGTGGCCGTTGGTCGCAAAGCACTTGGCACACGCAAAGTAGGACATGCGGGCACTCTTGATCCGATGGCCACCGGAATCCTTGTACTTGGCTTCGGCAATGGAACTCGGTTATTGCAGTACATCACTGATGGCGATAAGTCTTATGTCGCAACTGTTGTTCTTGGCGCATCAACAATCACCGATGATAAAGAAGGCGAAGTAATCGCCTCTGCTGATGCATCGAAGGTTTTAGATTCAGATATTGAAAAGATTCTTAAGGCAATGATCGGAACAATCGCACAACGTCCTTCATCTGTCTCTGCCGTAAAGGTCGGGGGAGAGCGTGCCTACGATCGCGTGCGCGCGGGTGAAAAATTCGAACTTGAAGCACGTAACGTCACCATTACTCAGCTCGACATTCTTGCGGTACGTCACCTCGAAGTCACCACAGAAGTTGATATTGAAGTCACCTGCTCTGCAGGCACATTTATACGCGCGATTGCTCGCGACCTCGGCGAATCTCTCGGCGTCGGGGGACACCTCAGCGCTCTGCGCCGTACCCGCGTTGCAGGTTTTACTGAAAAAGATGCCTGCAGCTTCGAAGACCTCAAGGCGCAGAAGTTCACAGCTCTCAACCTCGCCGACGTAGCGCGCACAACATTTACCCCACGCGAATTGAGCTTGGAAGAAGTTCAGGAACTTTCATTCGGTCGCCCACTTGCAGAAAATGGAAATACTGTAATCAACGCCGCACTTTCACCAGATAATCGACTTATCGCGCTTTTGAAAGATGAAGGCGGCAAGGCGAAACCCATTGCGGTTTTTGCGGCGGCGAACTAGGTAAGGCAAGATTCGAACATGAGCGAGACCAGCGTCGTAGTAATTGGCGTCTTTGATGGCGTCCACAAGGGCCACCAACTTTTGCTCAATCGCGCCAAAGAGAGCGCAGATGGTCGCTCAATTATCGCCCTGACATTTGACCCGCACCCCACCACAGTCTTTGCACCAGATCGCGCTCCAACAATGCTCACAACCTTGGCTGATCGCGTAGAACTCCTGAAGATCCATAACGCAGATCAAGTTGCCGTCATGAAGTTCAACGAGAAATTCGCAGCGATGTCACCCGAAGATTTCGTACAGACAGTTCTGGTCAATCAGCTTCATGCCAGCACGGTCATTGTGGGCAAGAACTTCACCTACGGCCATAAAGCTGCGGGAAATGTAGATTCACTGATTCAGTCTGGGATCACACACAACTTCACTGTTGATGTTCAAGAACTCAAAGCAGATACCGAAGTTATATCGTCTTCACGTATTCGCAAGCTAGTCATCGAAGGCAAAGTTGAAGAAGCTCGCGAGCTTCTATCCCGTCCACATCGCCTCGATGGGGTTGTGGTTCATGGAGAAAAGCGCGGGCGTGAAATTGGATACCCAACAGCTAATCTAGGAAATATTGACGGGCAAACAATTCCTGCAGATGGAATCTATGCAGGGTGGCTCACTGTCGGAATCAACTTCTGGCCTGCTGCGATTTCAATCGGCACCAATCCAACGTTTGAAGGTGCGCGCGGTCGACAAGTAGAGGCATATGCACTCGATCAACAAGGTCTCGACCTTTATGACAAGAACGCATCGATTGAATTTGGCTGGTATTTACGTCCAACTCTCAAATTCGATGGTCTCGATGAGCTCTTGGTGCAGATGAAGAAAGATTGCGATAAAGCTCGCGAATTGACCGAGAAATAGGCGTAATCCAGCCTCAATTTCACTTATCCACAGCCCGCAGGTAAACTTCAGCTTGTCCAACGAGATTGTCGATCATCCGAGAGTACAACCGGATGGCCTCCTGGTCAGAATGACTGAATGAAAAGGAAATAAAAATGGCGTTAACACCAGAAGTAAAGAAAGAAATCATTGCAAAGTACGGATCATCAGCTACTGATACAGGAAGCCCTGAAGCTCAGGTCGCACTTTTGTCACGTCGAATCGAAGACATCACAACTCACCTTAAGACCAACCCGCATGACCACCACAACCGTCGTGGCCTCTTGTTGCTCGTAGGTCAGCGTCGCCGCATTCTTCAGTACCTCGCAAAGACAGATATCAATCGTTATCGCGCAATTATCGAGAAGCTCGGAATTCGCCGTTAATTTTTAAAAGTTAATAAGTAGTACTTGGTAGGAAAGTTGGGCCTCATACGGAGGCCTGACTGGAGCATCAGCGCCCACGAGGATAAATGGTCCTCGGTAGTGGCTCACGAAATGCTGATTCAGAAAATAATTTCGTGGACTTCGATCGAAGATTCATTTGCCTTATGTGGTGCGCTGACTTAATTAAAGGAGCGCCCTATGGAGGGTCAAGACGTAAAATCAGCAGTAGCCGTTATCGATAACGGAAAGTTCGGAAAGCGCGAGATCAAGTTCGAAACAGGACGCCTCGCTAAGCAAGCAGCAGGAGCTGCAGCTGTTTATCTCGATGATCAGACAATGATCTTCTCGGCAACAACAGCATCAAAGACACCTAAGGATCAATTCGACTTCTTCCCACTCACAGTGGATGTTGAAGAGAAGATGTATGCCATCGGCAAGATTCCTGGTTCATTCTTCCGTCGCGAAGGTCGTCCATCAGAAGAGGCAATTCTTACTTGCCGTTTGATCGACCGCCCATTGCGCCCATCATTTATTAAGGGACTTCGTAACGAAGTTCAGATCGTTGTGACAGTAATGGCGCTCGATCCAGATCACATGTACGACGTGATTGCGATCAACGCAGCTTCAATGTCTACACAGCTCGCAGGTCTTCCATTCTCTGGTCCAATCGGTGGTGTACGTGTTGCACTAATCGACGGCCAGTGGGTTGCATTCCCTAACCACTCACAGGTCGAGAACGCTGTATTCGATATGGTCGTAGCAGGTCGCGTAACAGCTGACGATGTTGCAATCATGATGGTTGAAGCTGAAGCAACAACTCGCACAATCGGACTCATTGCTGAAGGCGCTAAGGCTCCTACAGAAGAGATCGTTGCGCAGGGTCTTGATGCTGCAAAGCCATTTATTCGCATTCTCTGCGAAGCACAGTCAAAGCTTGCAGCAGTTGCTGCAAAGCCAACAGCTGACTTCCCAGTGTTCCTTGATTACCAGGATGATGTATTTGCAGCAGTTGAAAAGGCTGCAAAGGATGATCTTGCAAAGGCACTCACAATTTCAGGTAAGCAAGAGCGCGAAACTAAGATCGATGAGATCTCAGCTTCAACAAAGGAATCAGTTTCAGCTGCCTTCGAAGGCCGTGAAAAGGAAGTTCCTGCAGCGTTCCGCTCACTCACAAAGAAGCTTGTACGTCAGCGCGTACTTCGTGACAAGATCCGTATCGATGGCCGTGGACTCCGCGACATCCGTGCCTTGTCAGCTGAAGTAGAAGTAATTCCACGCGTTCACGGTTCTGCAATCTTCGAACGCGGAGAGACACAGATTCTCGGAATCACAACTCTTAATATGCTCAAGATGGAACAGCAGCTCGACACAATGAGCCCTGACACATCAAAGCGCTACATGCACAACTACAACTTCCCACCATATTCAACTGGTGAAACAGGTCGTGTTGGTACACCTAAGCGCCGCGAAATCGGTCACGGTGCACTTGCTGAGCGCGCACTTATCCCAGTACTTCCAACTCGCGAAGAGTTCCCTTACGCAATCCGTCAGGTCTCTGAAGCACTTGGTTCAAATGGATCAACTTCAATGGGATCTGTCTGTGCATCAACACTTTCAATGCTTCAAGCAGGCGTGCCTCTCAAGGCCCCTGTTGCAGGTATTGCAATGGGTCTCATCTCTGATGATGTCGATGGCAAGGTTGAATACGTTGCGCTCACAGATATTCTCGGTGCAGAAGATGCATTCGGAGATATGGACTTTAAGGTCGCAGGAACAAAGGACTTCGTTACAGCTCTTCAACTCGATACAAAGCTCGATGGAATCCCTGCATCAGTTCTTGCTGGCGCACTTCATCAGGCAAAGGAAGCGCGTCTTGCGATTCTCGATGTCATGAACGAAGCAATCGATACTCCTGATGAGATGAGCCAATACGCTCCACGCATCATCTCTGTAAAGATTCCTGTCGATCAGATCGGTGCAGTAATCGGGCCTAAGGGCAAGATCATCAACCAGATTCAAGATGAAACTGGCGCAGATATCTCAATTGAAGATGATGGAACCATCTACATCGGTGCAACCGATGGACCTTCAGCTGAAGCAGCTCGCGCACAGATCAACGCAATTGCTAACCCACAGATGCCAGAAGTCGGAGAGCGCTACCTCGGTACAGTCGTAAAGCTCGCAACATTCGGTGCGTTCGTGTCATTGATGCCAGGCAAAGATGGCTTGCTCCACGTATCTCAGATTCGCAAGATGCATGGTGGAAAGCGCATTGAAAACCTTGAAGATGTCATGAAGGTTGGCGACAAGATTCAGGTAGAAATCGGCGAGATTGATCCAAAGGGCAAGCTCTCTTTGGTTCCAGTTCTCGAAGATGGAACGACTCCAGCTGCTGAATAAGTAGATGTCAGTCAAACGCTCAGTTCACTCAAGTGGCCTGCGCATTGTTACGGAAGAAGTTCCGTCAGTGCGCAGCGCTGCTGTGGGAATCTGGGTCAATGTAGGTTCACGCGATGAAGCACCGGCAACAGCTGGTGCTTCTCACTTTCTAGAGCACCTTCTCTTTAAAGGAACGACAAGTCGAACAGCGCTAGAGATTTCATCTTCTATCGAATCTGTTGGCGGCGAGATGAATGCCTTCACATCGAAGGAGTACACCTGCTTCTACGCACGTGTTATTGATACCGATCTTCCGATGGCTATCGAAGTTGTTAGTGATCTCATCACTTCATCTATCGTTACAGCCCTGGATGTCGATGCCGAACGCAAGGTAGTCCTAGAAGAAATTGCGATGCGCGATGACGATCCAAGTGATCTCGTGCACGATCTCTTTAGCGACACTTATTACGGAGACACCCCAATCGGTCGCCCTATTCTGGGCACGATTGACTCAATCAACGGAATGTCACGCAATACAGTGTTTAACTACTACAAGAAGAAGTACCTGCCTCAAGATCTCGTTGTTGCTGTTGCAGGAAATATCAAACATAAGCGCGTCGTCGCCATGGTTGAAGAAGCTCTTTCTCGCGATAACTTCCTCGATGTTCTTGCAGCTCCTGTAGTTCGCCCCAATATTCCTGTGAAGAATTCAAAGCAGCAGTCAGTTGGGCTGATGTACAAGAAGAGCGAACAAGCCCACATGTTCTATGGCATGGAAGGCGTTGCTCGAGCCGATGATCGTCGTTTCTCTATGGGCGTTCTCTCTGCAGCTCTCGGTGGCGGAATGTCATCGCGCTTATTCCAGGAAATCCGTGAAAAGCGTGGCCTTGCCTATTCTGTCTACGCCTATGCACAGCAGTTCGCAGGTTCTGGAGTTCTTGGTTTCTATGCCGGTTGCAATCCGACAAAGGCAATCGAAGTTGTCGAAATCATCCGCAGCGTTTTATCAGACGTTGCAGATAATGGAATGACTCATGAAGAAATTGAACGCGCTAAGGGCGCAGTCCGTGGCTCACTCGTCTTGAGCCAGGAAGATACCGGCTCACGCATGAGCCGTATCGGCAAGAATGAAATCGTTTATGGCCAAGTCATGGATTTTGATGACATTCTCAAAGCGATTTCTCGCGTAAGCGCTGAAGACATCCGCGAAATTGCCAGCGAGTTCTTGGTGAAAACGCCTACCCTTGCTCTCGTCGGTCCATTTAAGAACGAATCAAAATTTGAAAAGGTGCTCGAGAAATGATCAAAGTAGGCGTACTCGGTGCACGTGGCCGCATGGGTTCAGAAGTTGTTAAGGCAGTTACTGATGCGACTGATCTCGAACTCGTTGCCGCCCTTGATCTTGGTGATTCATTAGACGCACTTGTTGCCAATGGCGCGCAGGTAGTCGTAGATTTCACGACTCCAGATTCAGTAATGGCCAACCTCGAATTTCTCATTGCCAACAACATCAACGCGGTTATTGGAACAACTGGTTTCGACGATGCTCGCATCGCAAAGATCAAGAGTTTGCTTGCATCTTCTAAGTCAGGCGTTCTTATTGCCCCTAATTTCGCAATTGGCGCAGTTCTGATGATGGAGTTCGCGACTAAGGCAGCTAAGTACTTTGAATCTGCAGAAATTATTGAACTTCACCACCCAAATAAGGTCGATGCTCCATCTGGAACCGCGGCTCGTACAGCAGAACTCATGGCGAAGTCTCGTAAAGAGGCAGGTCTTGCTCCAATGCCAGATGCAACATCAACATCGCTCGACGGCGCACGCGGTGCAACTGTGGGGGATATTCCAGTTCACTCTGTCCGACTTCGTGGATTAGTTGCACACCAAGAAGTTCTGCTCGGCGGAATCGGTGAAACACTCACCATTCGTCACGACTCAATTGACCGAGTTGGTTTTATGCCAGGAGTTCTTCTTGGTGTTCGTCAGGTTGTTACTCATCCAGGGCTGACATTCGGCCTTGAAAACTTTATGGAGGGTTAAGAGATGGCACAGGCAGATATCACAATGTACGGCGCCGATTGGTGCGGAGATTGCCGTCGCTCAAAGCGCCTCTTTGAAGAGCTAGATGTTCAGGTCAATCACATCGATGTAGAAGTAGATGAATCAGCTGCAGCAAAGGTGCAAGAGATCAATGGGGGAGCGAAGTCGATTCCTGTCATCGTTTTCTCAGATGGAACTCATCTGACAGAACCATCAGATAACGATCTCAAGGCCAAGCTCACTTCGCTCGGCATTATTTAACTTTACAGTCTGTATAACACTGCAGATGTAACGGCAGCTGAAATCACGACGACGAAGTATGGAGCTTTCAGGCTGAGGGCAATAAGTGCTACGGCAACTCCTGCTAAACGCTGATCAATAACCCACTTACCTTTCTCGGTAAGAGTCTGAACGCCAACGAGCGCGCTCAGTAGGGCAATTGGAATCAAAGTATTGATTCGCAGCATGCGCGGATTTGTTAAGTACTTCTCTGGAATCGAATGACCTGTGTATTTAAGGGCAAATGCAATCGCGCTGGTTCCGAGAACTCCTATCCACAGTGCACTCATGCGCGCACCTTCCATCCAAATGCAACGGCAAGTAGCGCTGTAGCAATAATCGGTAAGCCCGCTGAAATTACTGGACTGAGCGTAATGGCCAGAACAACTGCAGATGCAGCAAGTACGCGTTCGAATTTTCCTAGAAGTCTCGGCCAGACAAGGCCAAGAAATGCGGCAGGGACTGCGGCATCAAGACCCCATGCTGATGGATTTCCCATTGCTTGTGCGCCGAGTGCGCCAAGAAGCGTGAAGAAATTCCAGAAGATGTAGACGCCAAAACCGGTGAGCCAGAAACCATGTTTCATTGCATCGAGACCAAGATCTTCTTGACCGATTGATACACCGGTTGATTCATCAATCGTTACTTGCGCTGCAATCACTCTCTTCAGCCCGCGAACCTTTAATACAGGCGCCATTCGCAAGCCATAGAGACCATTGCGAATTCCGAGAAGTGAAGCAGTAGCAATTCCAGAGATTGCACTTCCTCCTGCACCCATTACTCCAACGACAGCAAACTGCGATGCTCCAGAGAAGGTCAAAAGTGAGAGAAGGCAGGTTTGTAGAATCGAAAATCCTGCTGCGATTGAGGCCGCCCCAAAAGCGGTTCCATATAGGCCAACAGTGAAGGAGACGCTCAGACTTTGGGTAGCGGTGGCGCGGTTCACTCTGGACACGCGGCAATTGTGCCCTAGATATCCAGAGGGTGGAGGGGGGTTGAAAGATAAGGTGCGGACATGTCTGAGACCGTAATTTTTAGAGACGATGTATCCGTTGAACTCATCAAGGCAAGCGCGAGCGATGCCGACGTTATTTGGGCAGCGCGTGTATCGACAGCTGGCGAACAATCAATGGATGAGATTGGCGAAGACCCAGCTCGTTCTGCGGGACTGATCAATTACCTTGCTCGCGAACGCCATGGTTCACCATTTGAACATACCTCTATGACCTTCTTTGTCTCAGCTCCGATCTTTGTATTCCGCGAATTCATGCGCCACCGCATCGCTTCATATAACGAAGAGTCAGGTCGCTACCGCGAACTCAAGCCAGTTTTCTACATTCCATCTCAGGAACGTAAGTTGGTTCAAGTCGGCAAGACCGGCGCATATACATTTGAAGATGGAACAGCTGAACAATTTGATATCAGCGTCAAGGCGATGAAAGATGCATATCTCATTGCTTACGATTCATATCAGAAGATGCTCGAAGCTGGCGTTGCCCGTGAAGTTGCGCGCGTAGTACTTCCTGTTGCTACCTATTCATCAATGTACGTAACCATGAATGCACGTGCACTCATGAACTTCCTTTCACTTCGTACAGCTCGTGAAGGTTCACACTTCCCAAGCTACCCACAACGCGAAATCGAGATGGTTGCCGAAAAAATGGAAGCCGAATTCGCGAAATTAATGCCTCTTACATACGGGGCATTTGAAAAATCTGGTCGTATCGCGCCTTAAGCGATAAGATGCCCAAATGAGTACGCAAGCGCCTTTCGGTCGACTCCTCACCGCAATGGTGACCCCATTTGATAAAGATGGATCCATCGACTGGGCTGGCGTAGAAAAGCTTGCACAACATCTCGTTGATACCGGCCACGATGGCATCGCTGTCAACGGAACAACCGGTGAAGCTCCAACAACTAAGTCATCTGAAAAACTTGAGATCATCAAAGTTGTAAAGAAGGTTGTTGGCTCAAAGATTCAAGTTCTCTCAGGCGCAGGCGATAACGAAACTTCTTACACAGTCGAACAAGCAAAGCGTTCACAGGATGCAGGAGCTGACGGACTTCTCGTCGTAACTCCGTATTACAACAAGCCTCCTCAAGCAGGCATCGAAGCACATTTCCGCGCAGTTGCAGCAGCTACCGATTTACCAATCATGATGTATGACATTCCAGGTCGCACCGGCGTTGAAATTGAATCTGACACCATCGTTAAACTCTTTGAAACTGTCGATAACATCGTGGCTCTTAAAGATGCAAAGGGAAATATCGCTGCAACTTCTTGGGTAATCAAGCGTTGCGGAATTCCTGTTTACTCAGGTGACGACATTCTCAACCTGCCATTCCTTTCAGTGGGCGCAGTTGGTTTCGTATCTGTCTGTGGCCACACTGTTGGGCTTCAGCTCAAAGCGATGCTTGATGCTTGGTTCGCCGGCAACTCTGTAAAGGCTCTTGAGATTCACCAACAACTCTTACCAGTATTTACCGGCACATTCCGCACACAAGGTGCAATTTTGACCAAGGCAGCGATGTCACTCATGGGTCTTCCCGGAGGAACAACACGTCTGCCACTCGTTGATGCAACCGAAGCACAGATCGAACAGCTACGTAAAGATCTGATTGCTGGCGGCGTCACGCTGAAGAATTAATTTATGACACAACATCCCCATCCAAATCTCGGTACGCCTAGCAAGCTAGTTGATGGCGGCTTGCGCATAGTTGCACTCGGTGGAATCTCTGAAATCGGTCGCAATATGACGGTCTATGAGACCAACGGGAAATTACTGATTGTGGACTGCGGAGTTCTCTTCCCTGAAGATAATCAACCAGGAATCGATCTGATTCTTCCCGACTTTAGTTATATCCGCGATCGCCTCAACGATGTTGTCGGTCTCTTCCTTACCCACGGCCACGAAGACCATATCGGTGCAGTTCCTTATCTCTTGCGCGAACGCGGAGATATTCCTGTCTATGGATCGCCACTAACCATCGCTCTAATTTCAGCAAAATGTAAAGAACATCGCATCTCACCTTTAACTCGTGAAGTCACCGAAGGCAATCGCGAAGATGTCGGCCCATTCGAACTCGAATTTGTTGCAGTCAACCACTCAATCCCAGATGCGCTTGCCGTTGCAATCCACACTAAGGCTGGAACTGTTCTACACACAGGCGATTTCAAGATGGATCAACTTCCACTTGATGGCCGCATTACAGATTTGCGCACCTTCGCTCGTTTGGGCGAAGAAGGAGTTGACCTCTTCCTCGTTGATTCAACCAATGCCGATGTTCCGGGCTTTACTCCTTCAGAGCGCGAAATCATGCCTGCGCTCAATCGCGTTATTGCATCCACTAAACGACGTGTCATCGTCGCATCGTTCTCATCACATGTTCACCGCGTGCAACAAGTAATCGATACCGCAGCACTTCACAATCGTCGCGTAGCTTTTATTGGCCGCTCCATGATTCGCAATATGAAGATCGCTGAAGATATGGGTTACCTCAACGTTCCAAGCGGAATTCTCTTCGATGCGCGCGAACTCGATAACTACGATGATCGTGTTGTACTTATCTGTACAGGCTCGCAAGGCGAACCAATGGCCGCCTTGTCACGTATGGCAAATGGAGACCACCAGATTCGCGTGGGCGATGGCGACACTGTCATATTGGCTTCATCACTTATCCCAGGTAATGAAAATTCTGTTTTCCGAGTCATCAACGAACTCACACGGTTTGGTGCAAAAGTTGTACATAAAGCTAACGCCATGGTGCACGTATCTGGTCACGCTGCTGCCGGCGAACTTCTCTATTGCTACAACATCGTGAAGCCGAAGTATGTCTTACCTGTTCATGGCGAATGGCGCCATCTCAAAGCAAATGCTGAGATTGCAATTCAGTCCGGTGTGCCACGTGAAAACGCTTTCATTATTGAAAACGGAATCGTTGTAGATCTCGTTAACCACGAGGCAGAAGTTGTGGGCGCCGTTCCTTGCGGGTTCGTTTATGTCGATGGCCAAAGCATTGGAGATATCACTGAATCCTCATTGAAGGATCGTCGAATCCTTGGCGAAGAAGGATTTATCTCTGTCATTGTCGTCATTGAATCCCAAACAGGAAAGATTGTTGCGGGACCAGATATTCATGCACGTGGATTTAATGAGGATGAAGCGCTCTTTGATGAAGTGCGTGGACAGATTGAGAAAGCTCTCACAGCAGCTGTTGCAGAGGGAGTTAACGGAACACATCAACTTTCACAAGTAGTGCGCAGAACTATCGGGGGATGGGTCGGCCAGAAACACCGCCGACGTCCGATGATCGTTCCCGTTGTCGTCGAGGTTTAGGTCGGCGCGCCTACGGGCTTGAAAAATACCCTCCACCTAAGATTGAAGGTGTGGCTAAGAAGAAGAAACGCACAACTAACAAGTCTTTCCTAAAGATTGTTGGATCTGCGCTGTCCTCTCTCTGGCGCCTTCTGGCTAAATCTCTCGGCTCATCAATTCGATTTGTAGCGCGCGGTGCTCGCGATCTTGATCCCGAACATCACCGTGACGGAGCAGCTCTGCTCGTCCTTCTGCTCTCGCTATCGGCATTCGCAGGAACATGGTTTAAGGCCGATAATTTTGTAGGGCGCAATCTTTACTCACTCTTCTATGGCGCCTTTGGTCGTATCGGAATTTTGGCTCCACTCGTTCTTCTCTACTTTGCCGTTCGTCTCTTTAGAAAACCTGAAGATAAGCACACAACGGGTCGCATCACTGTTGGAACTCTGACACTTCTAGTCAGCGCAACGGGTATTGCGCACCTTCTTAACGGATCTCTTGGCGCGGTAAATCCAACTGGCGCTACAGCAATTCGTGATGGCGGAGGCCAGCTGGGCTACTGGGTCGCCAAACCGTTGGTTGCGCTCATGACTTCACTTCTTGCTTACCCAGTTCTCTTCGCAACTTTCTTCTTCGGCGTACTTATCATCACTGCAACGCCAATATCTAAAGTCGGAATCCGCATCAAGGTAATTGCTATCTGGCTATGGTCAAAGAAGCCTGCACGTAAAGAAGATGACTTTGAAATTACCGATACGCCTCCTTTTGAGTCACCGGTTGTCGCCTGGAATCAAGAGCCTGATGAGATTGATGAAGAAGAGTTCGACCAAGAATTTACTGTTGAAATTCCAAAGGCTCCTCTTGATGCGCAATTAGTGAGCGCACCTAAGTCAGAGAAGCGCCCAGAGCAACTCTTGCTCACCAGCGATACGAAGTACGAACTTCCCTCGCAAGATCTTCTCAAGCTTGGCCCAGCAGCGAAAGCTAAGAGCAAGGCAAATGAAACTGTTGTGGCATCGCTTACCGAAGTCTTCAAGCAATTTGATATCGATGCCCAAGTAACTGGCTTCATGCGCGGACCAACTGTTACTCGTTATGAAGTTGAACTTGGAAATGCAGTAAAGGTCGAACGCATCACGGCGCTTTCAAAGAATATTTCGTATGCTGTTGCAAGTAGCGAAGTACGAATTCTCTCTCCAATTCCAGGTAAGTCCGCTGTAGGTATCGAGATTCCCAACGCTGACCGTGAAATCGTGGCTTTGGGCGATGTCATGCGCTCAAGTGTGGCGGGACAAGATCACCACCCAATGTTGGTCGCCCTCGGTAAAGATGTAGAAGGCAACTTTGTCTGTGCAAACCTTGCCAAGATGCCGCACTTATTAGTTGCTGGTGCAACGGGTGCAGGTAAATCTTCGATGATTAACGCGATGATTACATCAGTTTTGATGCGCGCAACACCTGATGATGTACGACTTATCTTGATTGACCCTAAGCGCGTAGAGCTCACTGCTTATGAAGGTATTCCGCATTTGATTACTCCGATTATCACCAACCCAAAGAAGGCAGCCGATGCACTCACCTGGGTTGTTCGTGAAATGGATCTGCGTTACGAAGATCTAGCGACATTTGGATTTAGACATATCGATGATTTCAATAAGGCTGTACGTGCTGGCAAGGTTGTTGCGCCTCCGGGATCTGATCGCGTCGTTGAGCCTTATCCATATCTACTTGTCATCATCGACGAGCTTGCAGATCTCATGATGGTTGCAGCGCGAGAAGTAGAAGAGTCAGTTGTTCGAATTACTCAGTTGGCACGTTCTGCAGGTATTCACCTGGTACTTGCAACACAGCGCCCATCTGTTGACGTCGTTACAGGACTTATCAAGGCAAACGTTCCCTCTCGTCTTTCTTTTGCTACATCTTCTCTTGCTGACTCACGAGTTATTCTCGATAGCCCAGGTGCCGAAAAACTCATCGGTCAGGGCGATGGCCTCTTTATTCCAATGGGAGCCAGCCGCGCAATCCGTATCCAAGGCGCCTATGTTTCAGAGCGCGAAATCGAAGCCGTAGTAGGCCACGTAAAGAAGCAATTAGCGCCACGTTATCGTGATGATGTTACGCAGGTTGCCCAGGCAAATAAGAATATTGATAAAGAGATTGGCGATGATCTCGAAATTCTTATTCAGGCAGTCGAACTTGTTGTCAGCACGCAATTTGGTTCAACTTCTATGTTGCAACGCAAACTTCGGGTTGGTTTTGCAAAAGCAGGTCGTCTCATGGATCTGATGGAATCTCGTGGAATTGTTGGACCGTCAGAAGGTTCTAAGGCGCGCACGGTGATGGTCAAGCCTGATGAAATCGATTCTGTGCTTGCTACGCTCCGCGATTATTAATTCGCGCCAAACATTGGGTGCGTTTTAGGGGTGATTTTGACGAAATAGAGAAACTATCTATTTATCACCCATACCTCTAAAGTTACAATTAACCACTTAGGTTCCCCACAGCAAGGCGGCAAAAAATGACTCTCGGAAGCACGATTCGCGATGCTCGCGAAGCTGCACGCCTGAGCATTACGTCATTATCTGAAGCGACAAGTATTCGCATCGGTCTTCTTACCGAGATGGAAAACAATAATTTCATTCATTGTGGGGGAGATACCTACGCCCGTGGCCACTTAAGAAATATTGCGCCAAAAATTGGGCTCGATGCACAGACTCTCATTAATTTATATAACGAAGAGCATTCAACTGAACATCGTGCGATTCAAGATCTATTGGTTGAAAATAATGTGATGCAAGTTCCATCCGAAGCTAAGAAAATCTCATGGAAAGTTCCTGCAATTGCATCAGTAGCCGTTCTGCTCCTTTTGGGACTTGTTCAAATTGTTATTTCTAATCAGAGTGCAGATGTTGCACCAGCTAAGCCAAAAACTACTACGGCATCTCCGACTCCGGCCGCTGCGCCTACGGCTTCTACAGAAACCAACTCAGGTCCAGTTGAACTGAGCATTACGGCCGCTCGTGGAAATTCTTACATTCACATCATTGCCGATGGTGAGACTCTCGCGAAGGGATCAATCTTCCAAGGCGAAACCAAATCATTTAAGGGCGAAAAAGTAATTAGTATCTACTTCAGTAATCCAGCAGGGCTCGATGTAACTCTCAATGGTAAGCAACTTGCACCATTGGGCGGCCAAAATGAAGAGGTTCGTCGCACCTTCCGATAGCATCACCCCTATGTCTCGTACCGTTGCCATCGTCACTATGGGCTGCGCACGCAATGAAGTCGATTCTGAAGAACTTGCCGGCCGATTAGCAGCCGATGGATGGACACTTGTAGATGATGTTGAATCTGCTGAAGTCGCCGTTGTAAATACTTGTGGTTTTATTGAATCAGCCAAGAAAGATTCAGTTGACGCACTTCTCGAAGCAAACTCGCTCAAGGGCCACGGAACTACACGAGCTGTAGTAGCCGTTGGATGCATGGCTGAGCGATATGGCAAAGAGTTAGCTGAAGCGCTGCCTGAAGCAGACGCAATTCTAGGTTTTGATGATTACCAAGATATTTCTGAACGTTTGCAATCAATTGTCAGCGGAAAATCACATACTCCTCATGTTCCTCGCGATCGTCGTGCTCTTCTGCCAATTGCTCCCGTCGAACGTGCCGCAGCACGCGATGAAAGCTATGCCTCTTCACTTGGTGCAGGTGGTTCACTCTTTCGTAAGCGCTTAGGTAGCGCACCTTGGGCTCCGCTCAAGATTGCATCTGGCTGCGACCGCCGTTGCTCTTTCTGCGCCATCCCATATTTCCGTGGCTCATTCATTTCACGCCGTCCTACTGAAATTCTGCAGGAAGCCACATGGCTTGCCCAGAATGGCGTCAGCGAACTCTTCTTGGTCAGCGAAAATACGACTTCGTATGGAAAAGACCTAGGCGATCTTAAGTTGATGGAGAAGATCCTCCATGAATTCGCTGAAATCCCTGGCGTCGAACGTGTGCGACTTTCATACTTGCAGCCAGCTGAGATGCGCCCTTCTTTGCTTCAATCAATGATTGAGACTGATAAGGTCGCGCCTTACTTTGATCTTTCATTCCAGCACACCAGCCCGACCGTCTTGCGTCGCATGCGCCGCTTTGGTGATTCCGAAAAATTCTTGCATCTGATCACCCAAATCCGCGCACTCTCACCTGAAGCAGGAATCCGCTCTAACTTTATCGTTGGCTTCCCCGGTGAAACTGAAGCAGATTACAACGAGCTTGCCGACTTCATTACTGCTGCAAAGCTAGATGCAGTTGGAATTTTCGGGTACTCCGATGAAGATAACACCGAGGCTCTTGATCTCAGCGACAAGGTTGCCGATGAAGTCATTCGCGAACGCGTTGAGGCGCTTTCTTCTTTGGCTGATGAAATGGTTTCCTTGCGAGCCCAAGGACGTATCGGTGAAGCCGTGCGAGTTCTGATCGAAGATGCAGAATTACAAGAAGGGCGCGCTGCGCACCAAGGGCCAGAAGTAGATGGAACAACCACCTTCATAGGTACAAATTTCGAAGTCGGGCAATATATTGATGCCGTGGTGGTTGATTCCATGGGCGCAGATTTGGTGGCTGAAGTTCAATGAAAGTCCCTGGATTCATCACGCCAAATACTTTGACTGTTACTCGAATCCTTCTGATTCCGTTTGGTGTCTATACCCTTTTTTACGATGGTGGCAGTAATTCGACCTATCAATTAATTTCATATGCCATTTTCTTTACCCTTGGCATGACCGATATCGTCGATGGTCGCTGGGCACGCCACTCAAATAAAATTACGCCACTCGGAACATTCCTAGATCCTGTGGCAGATAAAGCGCTTATTGGCGCGGCAATGATCTCGCTTTCGATTCTTGATCGTTTCCCTTGGTGGATCACGATTCTCATCCTTACCCGCGAAATCGGAATCACACTCTTCAGGCTGCTTGTCATTAAGAATGGCGTAATACCTGCAAGCAAAGGCGGAAAGATTAAGACGCTGATGCAGAACTTTGGAGTGGGGTTCTTCATCCTGCCGCTGCCAGCTTGGCTTGATTGGTTTAAATATGGATTTATCAGCGTGGCAATCATTCTGACAATAACTTCTGCCTACGACTACTTACGCTCGTGGTATTCCAAGCGGTAGATTTACCGTATGCCTTCCAAAGCTCACGCTAAGTCCATCATCGAGATTTTGAAATCTCGTGGCGAAACTGTTTCGGTTGCCGAATCACTTACTGGTGGCGGTCTTGGTCACGCACTTACCCAAGTTCCCGGAGCGTCCTCCGTTTTTATCGGGGGAGTAGTCGCATACACATCTGATGTAAAAGTAAATGTTCTTGGAGTCAAGCAGTCCACGATTGATCAACATACTGTCGTCAGCGAAGAAGTAGCGATCGAAATGGCGCAAGGTGCAATAGAGAAATTGGGAAGCACATGGGCTATTGCAACGACAGGCATTGCTGGCCCAGGCGATTACATGGGAATTCGAGAAGGCACGGTCTGGATTGCAATCTGTGGACCAATCTGCCAAACCCTGCACTTGACCCTCGATAGCGGTCGCGATGGCGTGCGACAAGGCGCTATATCCAGCGCGATGGGCACCTTTGCCCGTATCCTTAGCTAATACACCACGAGAAGAGGGGATGGGCGATGACGTTATTGCGTGAAGCAGTTGGCCACACACTTCGTGATGCTCGCACCTCACAATCTCGCACACTCCGCGATGTTGCTCGCGAAGCCCGCGTCTCTTTGGGTTATCTCTCTGAAGTAGAACGTGGTCAAAAAGAAGCATCCTCTGAACTTCTCAATGCAATCTGCGATGCGCTCGGACTTACATTGTCATCTGTAATGACAGGCGTTGCACACGAAATCAAATCTCGTGAAAGCGCAAAGCTCTCCGTTGTCGACGCAGCCTAAGTACGCCTTGCAAGGCGGAATCCATCGTCGCACCGAGAGCGCAATTCTCGAAGGAACAAAATCTCTTATTGCTCTTCACGGAGTCTCAAATATTTCGATGATTGATATTGCAGATGCATCCGAAGTCTCTCGTGCGACTTTATATAACCATTACCGCGATAAGAACGCTGTACTTGAAGCGCTCATAACTCTCGAAGTTGAAAAGCTAGTTGATCTGGCACAACGTGCAGGAACACCGGCAGATGCACTCGAAACACTTTCCAAGGTCATCTCAGCAGACCCTGCACTTTCAGCCATGCGTCAACATGATGCGCAGCTGCTCATTGCGATTATGTCTCATGCAGAAAACCCGCTCTACTTAGTTCTAGCAACATGTATTTATGAGGCAACGAAATCAGAAGCTGGCACAGGACTTGCAATGCGTTGGTTGCTGGGGCAAGTAATGCAACCCATCACCCCAAAGCAGTCTCGCGAACAAGCTGAGCTTCTTGTAGAGCGCACTCTCTTTTAAACTGATGCGTATTTCGGATCTGCGCGAAAGAATCGTGCTCTCATTTGGTGATGCATGGGCAACCTCCTTCTCTCAAGATATAGCTATTAGCGAATTGGGTTCTATGACGGTCAATGAGGCTCTCACTGCAGGTCGCGAAGCGGATGAAATATGGCGGGCGGTGTGCAAGCAATGTCCCACCGAGACCGAGAAATACCGTTATTAATAATGCCTGTAACTTCTGAAGTATTTTCACGTAAACCAGATTTGCCAGCCCTGGTATTGGTGCATGGATTGGGTTCAGCTGGAAATATCTGGAAGACGCTGCACGCAGGTCTAGAAGATTCATTCACTATCTATCCAGTCGATCTTCCAGGACACGGCAGCGCACCTTTGCACGACGAACCCCTTGATCCGCGCTCACTTGCGCACTCAATTGTTACAGCGATGGAGAAAGATCACGGAGTCCGTGAATTCCATGTGGCGGGCAATTCGTTAGGCGGATGGATTGCACTCGAACTTGCTGCGCAATTTCCAGACCGAGTAAAGAGCGTTACAGCCCTTGCCCCAGCTGGTTTATGGCATGAAGGACCAACGCAGAAACTTCCACCAAGCTTATTGGCGCGAATCCTTGCAAAGATTTCTCAGTACTTTCTTCGCTTGGCCTATCACTTACCGCCACTGAAAGCGTTGGGTTATAAGAAGATCACTCACTTATGGCGAGAGCTTTCATTTGAATCCTGTAAAGATTCCGTGATTGCAATGGCACGTTCTATTGGCTATATGCCGATGTGGAAAGCAATTCGGTTTAAGAAATTTGATTCAACGATTTCTGAAGAAATTCCAGTATCGATCGTCTTTGGAGATTACGACTTAACCTTGCCGCACCCGCGCGCCCAAGAGCGTGAAGTTGCACCGCGTCATTCAAAATGGATTGTCGTCGATAATTGCGCGCATGTGATTATGTGGAACTACCCAGCTCTTACAGTTGACTTTATTAAGCGAACTGCCTTTTCACGCGCCTAGCTAAACTGCAATAACTTCCAGAATCCACGGCTCAACGCCATCAGATGGCGTAAGAGCACACGGGTATTTCTCAGAGACAATCGCATAGAGATCTTCAGGAGTCTTTGGCATCGAACGGCTCTGCAGCAACCAACGGGCAATTTCCCCGCGGGTCTTCTTCGACATATGCGTCACCACAGTGCGCACACCATCGACCACAGTCGAGACTCGGACTTCAACAGTGATATCGACAGGGGAGTGCCACACAGTCTTATAAGTCGATGACCGGCAATCGACAATCAGCCCCGTCTTAATGGGATCTAAGATCGCAGCCACGGGTTCGCGCATGGCCTTGTTATCAATCTTCTCTTTATAACTTTCAATTCGCTGCGTTGGGCGAACTACGCCGTACTTGGCCGAGATAATCGCAAGGGCGGTCTCGCCACGCTTCTTGGCAGCAGGGGAGAGCGAGCTCCAATCGAGGGCTTGGTAGAGAACCCCCGCATAGACGCTCATGGCCGGGGTGGGTTTATCCGTCTGGCTCTTCTTCTCGGAGGGCGGCAGGAGGATCAACACGCGACACACCCTACTTGTCAGTGGCGCCTGCTACCTTTCGAACAGATGTTCGGATACCCTTTAGCCATTACGAAAGTAATAAGGCCATCAAAAGTGGCCCGATCAACCAGAGCGGTGCTCAGCATCCGCCCACAGCGTCTCTATAACGCGAGGGCCGTAGCAGAGAACTTCCGTACCTTCTGGGCCGAATACCAACGGCTGCGCTCGCAGACGTTCGAGATGAAATGGAGATAACAATGGCTGCTGAAAAATCAAAGCCTGAAGAAAAAGTTACATCTGATCGCCAAAAGGCGTTAGATACCGCGCTTGCTCAAATCGAACGACAGTTTGGTAAGGGCTCAGTAATGAAGATGTCTGATCGACAAGCACAGGTAATCGAGGTTATCCCAACCGGTTCTGTCGCACTCGATGTCGCTCTCGGAATTGGTGGCCTACCACGTGGCCGCATCATTGAAATTTATGGACCTGAATCTTCAGGTAAGACAACTCTTACACTTCACGCAATTGCTAATGCGCAGAAGGCTGGCGGTATCTGCGCATTTATCGATGCTGAACACGCATTCGATGCAGAGTATGCAAAGAAGCTCGGCGTCGATATCGATGCGCTCCTTGTTTCACAGCCAGATACCGGCGAACAAGCTCTCGAGATCATGGATATGTTGATTCGCTCTGGCGCTCTCGATCTCGTTGTCGTTGACTCAGTTGCAGCTCTTGTTCCTCGCGCAGAAATTGAAGGCGAGATGGGCGACTCACATATGGGTCTACAGGCACGCCTTATGTCTCAAGCACTTCGTAAGATCACTGGCGCACTTCACCAATCAAAGACAACAGCAATCTTTATCAACCAGCTCCGCGAAAAGATTGGCGTCTTCTTCGGATCCCCTGAAACAACAACAGGTGGAAAGGCGCTCAAGTTCTATGCATCTGTTCGCCTCGATATCCGTCGCATCGAAACTCTTAAGGATGGCACCGAATCTGTCGGTAACCGCACCCGCGTTAAGGTCGTCAAAAATAAGATGGCTCCACCATTTAAGCAGGCAGAGTTCGACATCATCTACGGTGTTGGAATCTCTCGCGAAGGTTCACTTCTCGATATGGGCGTCGAGCTCGGTATCGTTAAGAAATCTGGCGCTTGGTACACCTACGAAGCTGATCAACTCGGCCAAGGTAAGGAAAATTCACGCGCATTCCTCATCGACAATCCCGATCTCGCCAATGAGATCGAATCTAAGATCCGCGCAAGCTTCGTACCTGTCGAGGTAGATGCAGCGTTAATCGCAGAGATCGATGAAGCAGCAGCAGAGGTTGATTTCTAATTTCACTGCAATTTGCAAAGGTTGAACGTGGTGAGGGCTCCGACCCTTACGAAGTAGCTCACACAATTGCACTCAATGCACTTGTGGCCAGGGCGAAAAGTAAGGGCGAGCTTCTCGCTCACCTTAAGACCCGTGGCGTAGAAGATGATGTGGCGCAAGCAGTCGTCTTCCGTCTCCAAGAGACCGGCCTCGTCAATGATCGCGAATTCGCATCCGCTTGGGCAACATCACGCCACTCACATAAGAAGTTATCGAAGCGAATCATCGCCGGCGAACTTCGTCAGAAGGGTGTTACTCAAGAGCAGATCGATGAAGCCCTCGATGGGATTGATGATGAATCCGAATACCGCGTTGCATTCGATTTAGGTTTCAAGAAGTACAACACCATGTCACGCCTTGAACCGGATGTGCAGATTCGCCGTATTCAATCTTTATTGGCGCGTAAGGGATTTAACTTCACAATCATCACTCGAGTTCTTCGTGAACTCGATCTTGCAGGTAACTAACTACCTACCCTGCTTCTTACTTACCTTGCTTTAGGTGCTCTGTGAGGCGCTCTGCAGTTGCCACAACAGCAGCTGCATGTAAACGTCCTGGTTGACGTCCTAAACGCTCGATAGGTCCGCTAATTGAAACTGCGGCGATAACTTTTCCATTAGGGCCGCGCACGGGCGCTGAAACGGAAGCAACGCCGGCTTCGCGTTCGCCAACTGATTGCGCCCAGCCACGACGGCGATCTGCAGCCAAGTGAGCTGCGGTGTAACGCGCATTCTTAAGGCCGCGATGAATCTTCTCTGAGTCTTCCCATGCCATCAAAATTTGTGCAGCAGAACCTGCCTGCATCGTGAGCGATGCACCAACCGGAACAGAGTCGCGCAGACCTGAAAGACGTTCAGCAACAGCTACACAGATACGGATATCTCCTTGGCGGCGATATAACTGCGCAGATTCACCAGTGGCATCGCGTAACGCTGCTAACGCTGGGGCAGCAGCTGCAATAAGGCGATCTTCACCAGCCGCGGCAGCAAGTTCGGCAGAACGTGGACCTAAGATGAAGCGACCATTGAGATCACGGGCAACGAGACGGTGGAATTCGAGCGCTACCGCTAGGCGGTGAGCGGTTGGGCGGGCGATACCAGTGGCTGCAACGAGCTCTGCGAGTGAATGAGGCCCTGATTCGAGCGTTGCCAAGATACCTACGGCTTTGTCTAGAACGCCGACTCCGCTATTCTTCTTATCCACGGATTGATATTAGCATCCCACTTACTGAGATGCAAAATATACGAGTTCTAAAGGAGCACAACAGCTGATGGGTAAGACGCTAGCCGAGAAGATTTGGGATGACCACATCGTTCGACAGGCCGAGGGAGAGCCAGATCTTCTTTACATCGATCTACAACTTGTACACGAAGTAACAAGTGCACAGGCATTCGATGGATTGCGTCTTGCAGGTCGCAAAGTTCGTCGCCCTGATTTAACTATTGCAACAGAAGACCACAACACACCAACGCTTGATATCTTGAAGCCGATTGCAGATCCTGTTTCAAAGCTTCAGATCGACACACTTCGCAACAATGCAAAGGAGTTCGGCGTTCGCATCCACTCATTAGGAGACGCTGACCAAGGCGTTGTACACGTTGTTGGACCACAGCTTGGAATTACGCAGCCAGGTATGACAATCGTCTGCGGCGATTCACATACATCAACACACGGAGCATTTGGCGCAATCGCATTTGGTATCGGAACATCCGAAGTTGAACATGTTCTTGCTACTCAGACTCTTCCTTCACGCCGTCCAAAGACAATGGCAATTAATGTCGAAGGTTCATTGAAGCCAGGCGTTACCGCAAAGGACATCATCCTTGCCATCATCGCTCAAATCGGTACAGGCGGGGGGCAGGGTTACATCATTGAATATCGCGGTTCAGCAATTCGCGAACTTTCGATGGAAGGTCGCATGACCGTCTGCAACATGTCTATCGAAGCAGGCGCACGTGCAGGACTTATCGCACCTGATCAGAAGACATTTGATTACATCAAGGGCAAGCCACACGCACCTGAAGATTTCGCAGCAGCGCAAGGCTATTGGGAGACGCTCTTTACAGATGCTGATGCCAAGTTCGACGTTGAAATCAACCTTGATGCCAACACGCTCGAGCCATTTGTTACATGGGGAACGAACCCAGGACAAGGTTTGCCACTGAACGCATCTGTTCCAAATCCTGCAGATATTAAGGATTCAGAAGAGCGTGGTGCAGCAGAGCGCGCACTTGAGTACATGGGACTAACTGCTGGAACACCGCTGAAGAAGATAGCTATTGACACTGTTTTCTTGGGCTCCTGCACCAACGGTCGCATCGAAGATCTTCGTGCAGCAGCTTCGGTTATTGAAGGCAAGAAGATTGCACCAAAACTTCGCATGCTTGTAGTGCCTGGTTCAGAGCGCGTTCGTCAGCAAGCGATGAAGGAAGGCCTCGATAAGGTCTTTATCGATTTCGGCGCAGAATGGCGTAATGCTGGCTGCTCTATGTGTCTTGGAATGAACCCAGACCAACTAGCAGTTGGCGAACGTTCTGCATCTACTTCAAACCGTAACTTCGAAGGTCGCCAAGGAAAGGGTGGACGTACACACCTCGTCAGCCCGCTCGTTGCAGCAGCAACAGCAATCCGCGGAACACTTTCATCACCGGCAGATTTGTAAGAGAGGTATATGACAATGGAAAAATTCATTAAGCACACTGGAACCGGAGTCCCTCTTCGTCGCAGCAATGTTGATACCGACCAGATCATTCCTGCCGTTTATCTCAAGCGCGTTACTCGTAGCGGCTTTGAAGATGGCCTCTTCTCGGCTTGGCGCAACGATCCTGAATTCGTCCTCAATAAGGATGAGTACAAGAACGGAACAGTTCTTGTTGCAGGACCCGAATTCGGAACTGGTTCATCACGCGAGCACGCAGTGTGGGCGCTGCAGAACTACGGCTTCAAGGTAGTTATCTCAAGCCGCTTTGCAGACATTTTCCGCGGCAACTCACTCAAGGGTGGGCTGCTTACTGTGATCTTGCCTCAGGAATCTGTCGAAGCTATCTGGCAGGCAATCGAAGCCACCCCAAGCACTGAAATCACTGTGGATCTCGATACACGTACCGTTTCCTATAACGATGTCACCGTCCCATTCGAACTCGACGATTACACCCGTTGGCGTTTGATGGAAGGTCTTGATGACATCGGATTAACGTTGAAACACACTGATTCCATCGATGCATTCGAGGCAAAGCGCGCTTCATATAAGCCAACGACACTTCCGATTCGCATCTAGCCACTGAAAACGAGCGTAATTCGCTGGTTTTTTATCTAGGGTGAGTAGATTGTGTAAAAGTCTCAACTTCAGAATGAGGGTTTTTTACGCATAAAAAGTTGAATTTTCGCAAAATATTTACTTGCGACACGCACGCGTCAATAACGCTCTCACCCTACAAATAGGTTTAAGTTTTACGCAGTTAAGCAAAAGCTTAATTATTTACGCGTAAAACTTAGGGGAAATCCATGAATAAGGCCCAGTTCATCGCTGCGTTGGCCCCACACTTCAACGGCAGCAAGAAAGAAGCAGCTCACGCTGTAGATATCGTTTTTGACACAATCGTTCGTAACATGTCAGCTGGAAACGATGTCATGATCAACGACTTCGGTAAGTTCAAGAAGGTTGACCGCAAGGCACGTATGGGACGTAACCCATTCACTGGCGAGACAATCAAGATCAAGGCTTCAAAGAAGGCTCGCTTCCTCCCTGCAAAGGCACTCAAGGAAGTTATCGCTGGCGATCGCAAGCTCGGCCCAGCACCAAAGCCAGAAGTAAAGCCAGCTCCAAAGGCTGCTGTAAAGCCAGCTGCTAAGAAGGTTGCTAAGAAGGCTCCAGCAAAGAAGAAGACAGCTGCAAAGAAGGTTGCTAAGAAGGCTCCAGCAAAGAAGAAGCCAGCAGCTAAGAAGGTAGTTAAGAAGGCTGCAAAGAAGCGTTAATTCTTCTTTCTCAAACTTCTATAAAACTGAGGTCGCACAATGTGCGGCCTCAGTTTTTTTATGGTTAGGATTTCAACTATGTCGCAGTTCAAGGTTCGCTACGAGCCGCCTAGCGGGTATCCACTCGGCACAAACCTCACCTTCAAAATCTGCGCAAATCTCATCATTCCGATCTTCAATCTCTTCATGAGTCGCGATTGGAAGGGCGCTGAAAATATTCCGTCCAAGGGTCGCGTCATCGTGGCAAGCAATCACATGTCTTATCTCGACGTACTCGTCTTTACGCACTTTCTCTTCCGCAATGGTCGTGCACCGAGATACTTAGGCAAAGCAGGTGTCTTTAAAGTTCCAATCATTGGCAAAATCATCCTGGCTGCAGGCCAAGTTCCGGTCGAACGCGAATCAGCAGATGCGAAGAAAGCTGTAGACCACGCCAAAATTATTCTCGAACAAGGCCATATGTTGGGTGTTTATCCTGAAGGAACACTTACTCGTGATCCCGATATGTGGCCCATGATCGCAAAGACGGGTTGTGCTCGTCTCGCACTTCAAACTGATACTCCCGTTATTCCCATTGCGCAGTGGGGTTCTCAACTTGTCGTTCCCAACTACACAACGAAACTCAACCTCTTCCCTCGCAAGACCATCATTATCCGCGCAGGCAAGCCAGTAGATCTTTCCAAGTGGAAAGGTAAAGGTGATGACCCTCAGGCGCTTATCGAAGCAACTGCTGCAATCATGCGCGCAATTACTGATTTACTCGAAGAGATTCGTGGCGAGAAGCGCCCTGAAGTAATCTTTGACCCACACACATCAGATTTACCACGTACGGGAAACTTCAAGAAGAAGCGAGCATGAGCAAAGTAACGGTATTCGGAGCAGGCGCCTGGGGTTCAACTATGGCGCAGGTCTTAAGTGATGCTGGAAATGAAGTTCTCTTGTGGGGCAGAAGCGAAGATGTCATCGCCGAAATCAATACCTCGCATACAAATACCAAATACCTCGGGGCTCATACCCTTCCTCATGCACTCACTGCAACCACTGATCTTCAGCAGGCTTTCGACTTTTCTGAGACTTATGTATTAGCTATTCCTGCCCAGCAACTACGTACAACGTTGCAAGAGTGGAAGCCATTCTTCAAGCCAACGTCAACAATCGTGAGCACGCTCAAAGGTATTGAGATCAGCACCCAGATGCGCATGACTGAAGTCATTGAAGATGTACTCGGCAGCCACAAGATTGCCATCATTACAGGTCCGAACCTTGCTGACGAACTCGTTCTTCGCCAACCAGCAGGCGCTGTAGCTGCGGCACCTACAACCGAACTTGCTGAAACCATTCGCGATTTATTCCGTACTCCGTATTACCGCGTCTACACATCCGTTGATGTCATGGGTTGCGAGCTATCCGGGGCAATCAAGAGCGTTATCGCTCTCGCTGTAGGAATCTCGATTGGAATGGGTTATGGCGAGAACACTCAAGCGATGTTGATTACTCGAGGACTTAATGAAGTTGCTCGACTCTGCGCAGCCCACGGTTCTGATCCACTTTCAGCAGCAGGTCTTGCTGGCATGGGAGATCTCGTCGCAAGTTGCGGCTCTCCGCTATCTCGCAACCGTACCTTTGGTGAAGTTGTGGGGCGCACTGGTTCGATGGCTAAAGCCCGTGAGGAAGTAGCAAAGACTGTCGAAGGTGTTGCTTCAGCTGGAGCAGTTGTTGAAATTGCACACCGCGTAGGGGTTGAAGTTCCTGTCATTGAGGCAGTGGGCGAAATAGTGAGTGAGCAGTTGTCGCCTGAGGCCGCACTTCAGAAATTGATGGAGATCACCACTAAGGCAGAAAACTTCATTCGATGATGCGCGTTGCAATTTTATGCGGGGGACCAGGTAGCGAACACGAGATTTCATGTCTCTCTGCCGGTGGCGTGCTCTCAGCAATTGATCGCTCTGCATATGAACCCATCCTTATCGGCATTACGCGCGAAGGTAAATGGATTGCTCTGCCTATTGATTATCCGTTAGCAATCAATAATAAGAATCTTCCAGCAGTTAGCGGCAATTTTCCTGAAGTACTTCGTGGAACCAACGGACTATCTGTAGATGGCGAAGATCTTGCAATTGATGTGATTTTTTCCGTTCTGCACGGTACATATGGAGAAGATGGACAACTTCAAAGCGATCTCGATCAGCTAGGAATTCCATATGTCGGAAGCGGTGCGGTTGCCTCTGAACTTGCGATGGATAAGTCCGATGCAAAGCTGCTCTTTGAAAAGGCAGGAATTGCTATCGCACTTGGCGTTACCGTCGCTGAAGCAGAGTGGAAGCGCGACCCAAGCGCGGTTACGAAATCAATTTCAAATCTCGGTATGCCACTCTTTGTAAAAGCTTCTCGAGGTGGCTCAAGTCGCGGGACTGTAAAGGTCAAAGAGATTGGCGCATTTACTTCTGCAATGGAAGAAGCGCTCTCATTCGATTCGAAAGTATTGATTGAAAGCGGAATTGATGGTGCCGAAGTTGAATGTGCAGTTCTTGAAATTGATGGCAATCCGCAAGCTTCAATTCCTGGCAAAGTGTGGATAGATCCTCAGTACGAGTTCTATGACTATCAAGCTAAGTATCTCGATGGTGCAACTCGCATTGATATTCCGGCACCATTTAGCAATGAGATTATCGAAAAGATTCGAAGCTATGCACTCATCGCTTTCAAAGCGATTGGTGCAAAAGGTCTAGCGCGCGTTGATTTCTTTGTCACTCATAGCGGAGAAATCATTATTAACGAGATTAATACGATGCCAGGATTTACGAGAACTTCGGCGTATCCAAAGATGTGGCAAGCCACAGGTATTGAATATTCAGAGGTAATTACGCACCTACTTAAGAGCGCATTACCTAACTAAGTTATTAATTAGTTACGGGGCAAGTAAGCGTGCGGGTAATACCTGGCACTGCTTGAACTTTGGTCAAAATTGCACGGCCGAACTCTTCCATCGATGGAGCTTCAGCGCGCATGATCACATCGTAAGGACCGGTTACACCCTCAGCGAGTGAGACTCCAGCGATCGACTTAATTGCAGCCGCAACTGATGAGGCCTTGCCGACTTCTGTTTGAATCAAGATGTAAGCCTGTACTGACATGTGAGTTCCTTCTTTCTTTCCCTGCGCTTCGACCTAACGCTATCTCATGTCCTAGTCTTGTGGCTATGGGATTTCAGGAGCGCGAAGTTATATCTGTCTTACAGCAGATATTCGCAACCGCAGACTCTCGGCTCAAAGTCGGAATCGGCGATGATGCCGCCGTCGTAGCCACGCAATCTCAATCCATCATTACATCCGACATGGCTGTTGAGGATGTTCACTTTAAACTCGAGTGGTCCTCACCGTTCGATATCGGGCGCAAGATCACCGCTGCAAACGTTGCCGACATTCTCTCAATGGGTGGAAAGTGCGACTTCCTCACTGCTTCCGTTGCCCTTACCGGCGATGAAACTTTGCAGTGGATTGAAAATCTAGCTCGCGGAATGAAACATGAAGCAGACCTTGCCGGCGCACTTGTTGTTGGTGGAGATATTGCGCGTGGCCCCAAAATCGTCATCTCCATGACTGCTGTTGGAAACTCATCTTCCCCAATTCTGCGATCAGGCGCCAAGGTCGGAGATGGTCTCTATCTCTCATCTCTCACAGGATGGTCTGCAGCAGGGTTTGAACTACTCACCCGAGAGATTTCAATTAATAGTGCAACAGCTGAGAAAGCGCTGTCAGAATTCTCTGCACCGACTTTGGATTACACAATTGATTTTTCGGGCGCGACTGCAATGGCTGATGTCAGCGATTCGGTGCTTGTCCAGGCTGAACAGATCGCTGATGCATCAGGTGTTCAAATTTCTATTGATCAGAAGGCGATTGTGCAGGCGAGTGAATTTGCCGAACTGAGCGCATTGGCCGATGAACTCAAAGTGGATATCTTGCAATGGATTCTTGCCGGGGGAGAAGACCATGCCTTACTTGCAACGGGTGTAAACCTGCCTGGAATTCGAATTGGATCAGTTATTGCAGGCTCAGGAATTTCTGGGTTAGAAAGAAAAATGACCCCAGTTTCCTGGAGCCATTTTTAGCTAAAGATAAGAATTAACGAGTTACTTTGCCAGCCTTAAGGCATGAAGTACATACGTTCTGACGCTTTGATGCGCCTGCAACGATTGTCTTAACGCGCTGGATATTTGGATTCCAACGACGACGTGTCTTCACCTGTGAGTGTGAAACGTTATTGCCAAAGCTTGGGCCCTTGCCACAGATGTCGCATGAAGATGCCATGTCGGTACTCCTTCTAGATTACAAATTCCTTAGATCTAAAGAATTCTCGTTCCTGTGAGGAACAGGGCGTAAGGGTAGCAAGAGGGGGCGGGATAGAGCGAATCCACCGAAATCCCTGCATAAACAAGCCCAACCCAGGCGATGCAAGGAGAGAATAGGCGCATGGCCACCCTCGACTCAAAACTTGTTGGAGTCTTAGGCGATCGCACCACAAAGGTGCTCCGCGATTTATTTGGGTATGTCACTGTCGGGGATTTACTCCATCACTATCCACGTCGCTATCTAGTTCGTGGCGAACTCTCAAATATCTCGGAACTCAACGAAGGTGATGAAGTCACCATTCTCGCTGAAGTCTTTAGCGCAACCAGCCGTCGACTTCATGCACGCAAGGGAAATATTCTTGAAGTAATCGTCACCGATGGTTCTGCGAAACTCTCGCTCACCTTCTTCAATCAAGCGTGGCGCGAAAAAGATCTCAAAGTAGGCAAGCAGGGACTCTTTGCGGGCAAAGTTGGTGTCTTTAACGGCAAGCGTCAGCTCGCTCATCCTGATTACGAATTAATTCCCGATGGCAATGACGTAGATGCTGCTGTTGAAGGATTTGCCGGCAAATATCTTCCGATGTATCCAGCCAGTTCAAAGATGCCTTCATGGAAAATTGCACAATGCATTGAGCTCGCAATCGGATCCCTTGATGAGGTACCTGATTATCTGCCTGAATCTGTGCGGGAAAAGCATGGATATCCCACGCTGCATCAAGCGCTCGTTCAACTTCATAACCCTGTAGATCTAGATAGCGCAGAGAAGGCACGTCAACGTCTTACTTTTGATGAAGCGTTTATGTTGCAGTTACTTCTGCTCACTCGCAGAAAAGAGTTAAAGAATCTTGATGCAGTTGCACGACCACCAATTACTGGCGGCCTGCTCGATGCCTTCGATGCATTGCTGCCATTTCAACTCACTGCGGGCCAGCGCGCTGTAGCTGAAGAGATTGCAAGCGATGTTGCACAACCGCATCCCATGCACAGATTGCTGCAAGGTGAAGTTGGTTCTGGTAAGACGGTAGTTGCGCTCCGAGCGATGCTTTCCGTCATTGATAACGGGGGACAGGCGGCACTGCTTGCACCTACCGAAGTGTTAGCAGCCCAACACCTTCGCACCATGCAGAAATTACTTGGCCCACTTGCACAAGGTGGAATGTTGGGCGGCTCAGATATTGCTACCCAAGTCACTCTCATTACTGGGTCTCAGAACGCAGCGTCACGAAAAGAAGCACTCGCACTTGCTGCATCAGGTGCTGCAGGCATTGTTATCGGAACGCACGCACTGCTTGGAGAGACCGTCGCCTTTAAAGATTTGGGTCTTATCGTTGTTGACGAACAACATCGCTTCGGTGTTGAACAACGCGATGCGTTGAAGAGCAAAGCAACATATCCGCCGCATCTTTTGGTGATGACAGCAACGCCTATTCCGCGAACCGTTGCCATGACAGTCTTTGGTGATCTCGATGTTTCTACTTTGCGCGAACTGCCGCTAGGTCGTCAGCCAATCACAACGCATGTTGTGCCAGTTCTTGAAAAGCCAGGCTTCCTTGAACGCGCATGGGAGCGGATTAAGGAGGAAGTTTCGCAAGGACATCAGGCTTACATTGTTGCTCCACGTATCGCCGCAGGAACTTCTGAAGATAGCGATATGGATTTCCTCATGGGAGAAACCTCTACAGAGATTGTATCGGTCGAAGAGCTTGGCCCATTGCTATCCGGGGGAGCGCTGCAGGGGGTCAAGGTTGCTCCTTTGCACGGTAGGCAGAGCGCAGAGCTCAAAGATTCGACTATGCAGGCATTTGCCAATAAAGAGATTGATGTTCTGATCTCAACAACTGTTATCGAAGTCGGCGTAGATGTCCCGAATGCAACAGTGATGGTCATCATGGATGCCGATCGATTCGGTGTTTCGCAATTGCACCAGTTACGTGGACGCGTAGGTCGAGGAACTTCTCCAGGGTTATGTCTTCTTGTCACTAACGCTGAACCTGAAAGTTCTGCACGCGAACGCCTTGATGCCGTTGCCGGAACTCTCGATGGCTTCGAACTATCTCGAATAGATCTCGAGCAACGCCGTGAAGGCGATGTCTTAGGAGCCAGCCAATCGGGATCTCGTTCTCATCTGCGTTTACTTCGAGTATTGCGCGATGAATCAATGATTGAAGAAGCGCGCATTGACGCCACTACAATTATCGAATCCGATACTTCACAATACCCACTCTTGGCTGCGGAACTTGCACAGATTCAAGCTGATGCTGCAGCCGAATATATAGATAAGGCGTAAAGATGCGAATCATTGCTGGGCTTGCAAAAGGTCGCACTATCGACGCAGTTTCCTCTTCCACTCGTCCGACATCAGATCGTGCTCGAGAAGCGCTCTTTTCTACACTCGCCTCTGAATTTGGTGACTTTGATGGACTCAATGTTCTCGATCTCTATGCAGGAACCGGTGCTATTGCTCTCGAAGCGCTATCTCGCGGGGCCTCAATTGTTCATGCAGTTGAAAAGGATGACTCTGCTGCAAAAGCGATCACAAGCAATCATGAAAATCTGAAGAGTGCGCATTGCCCCGGAATTTTCCATCTTTATGCGATGAGCGTTCATCGATTCTTGCAAGATAAAGCTGCTCACCAATATCACTTCATCTATATCGACCCACCTTATGAAGTCGATGACCTTGATGTTGTAGAAACACTTATTCAGTTACGTGATGGTGGCTATCTACATCCACAAGCACTCATTGCTATCGAACGTAATTCACGAGTGAAAGAGATTTCATGGCCTGATGGATTAGAAGCGATACGTGAAAAGAATTACGGTCAGGCGACAATCTTCTACGGGGCTCCCACGCTGGTTGATGGCGAAAATGGATAACCACAGCAATCATTGCTAGCGTTTGCACTATGAAACGCGCTGTGTGCCCAGGATCCTTTGATCCCATCACCTATGGCCACCTCGACATCATCGAGCGCGCAAGTGGGCAATTCGATGAGGTAATCGTTGCAGTCTTCGTTAACCGCAATAAATCAGGGCTCTTCTCTGTCCAAGAGCGCATCGACATGATCGCTGAAAATGTGAAGAAGTTTCCTAATGTGCGCGTTGATTCAGGAAGCGGACTCCTCGTCGAGTACTGCAAGAAGAATGGCGTGCAGGCAATCGTAAAAGGCCTTCGCGCCGTTACCGACTTCGACTACGAACTTCAGATGGCGCAAGTACATATCCAAGCATCTGGCGTTGAAACCATGTTTATGGCTACATCTCCCACCCACTCATTCTTATCTTCATCCATTGTGAAGGAACTCGCACACTACGGTGGCGATGTCTCATCAATGGTTCCGGCAAATGTCAACGCAGCACTGAAAGCAAGAGCAGAGGTACAGAAATGACAATGGACTCAATCGAAAAACTCAACACTGCGATTGCAATCGTTGAAGAAGCTCGTGGCGTTCCACTCTCTGCTTCATGTGTCGTCCATCGCGGTGAGATGCTTGAAATCCTCGAAGGTGCTCGCGATGTTCTCCCTGCCGATTTATCTGGCGCCGAAGAAATCATTACAAAGCGCGACCAAATTATTGAAGAGGGGCGCACAAGCGCTGAATCAATGATTGCGACTGCACGCGAAGATGTCGCTCGCATGGTCGAGCAGACCTCTATCGTTCAAGCAGCTCGTGATGAAGCCCAGCGCATTCTCGATGAAGCGCGCGATGTAGCCGAAGATGAGCGCCGTGAAGTTGAGGCATATATCGATGGACGCCTGGCAACTCTTGAAGTAATTCTCAATAAGACCATGGAAGCTGTTGCACGCGGTCGCGAACGCCTTGAGGGTGCTGACGATAAAGATATTCTTTCGCAGCTCAACTCTGATGACTAAGAAAGCCAACCCATTCCTGCTTAACACCCACGAGCTACCTCGTCGTGCGGGGGAGCTCAAGGAGTACGAGCTCGATATTGAAGCTAACGCACGCATTGGCGTTCCACTTATTGCAGTTCCTGAAGGCGATGTCATCGAAGCCGATGTGCGCCTTGAATCAGTTACCGAAGGCGTACTACTTAGCGCAGATATCTACGCAGTTGCGATCGGCGAATGTATTCGTTGTCTCGACACCGTCGAACAAGTTGTCGAACGTAAAATTCAAGAGCTTTATCGATACGAACCAACCAATGAAAAGGGTCGTAAGAAGCGCCGCGAAGAAGACGATATTGATCTCGATGTTGAGGATGAACTCCAGATGGAGGGCGATGTCATGAACCTTGAGATCCCCATCATCGATGCCATCATCTTGGCTTTGCCTGTGAACCCCCTCTGCTCGGAGGAGTGCCTAGGCCTCTGTCCAGACTGTGGCGAGAAGTGGGCGAGCCTGGCTGAGGACCATGCCCACGAGGTCATAGATGCCCGCTGGTCAGGCCTTGAAAAGCTCGATTTTGGCAAAACCGATAAATAAGCGATACTTACGCCCATAGCAGCGGCAATTTTGTTGAAGCTCTCCGTAAAACCTAAGAAGATTAAGGACGACTACCGTGCCAGTACCAAAGCGAAAGATGTCTCGTTCGAAGACACGTTCACGTCGAAGCATGTGGAAGACAACTGCTGCAGCAATCTCAACCTGCCCACAGTGCCAGGCTCCAAAGCTCAACCACGTTGCATGCCCTACATGCGGTACATACAACCGCCGTCAGGTTCTCGAGGTCTGATCTGTTCTCAAAACTTCTTGAGCAATTAGGCGTTGAACTTTCTCCTGAACTGCTCGAGTTAGCTTTTACCCATCGCTCTTTTGCGTATGAAACAGGTATTACAACCACTAACGAACGCCTTGAATTTCTAGGTGATTCTGTTCTTGGACTCATTGTTACTGAAGAGCTCTATCTTAAATATCCAGATCTCGACGAAAGTCGTCTCTCTCCGCTTCGCTCTGGCATCGTCAATATGCGTGCGCTCGCAGATATCGCTCGAACTCTCGATTTAGGTAAGTACATCCGCCTTGGAAAGGGCGAAGAAGTCACCAATGGCCGCGATAAGAACTCTCTTCTTGCCGATGCACTTGAAGCTCTCATTGGCGCTATCTATCTCGAACGCGGTTTCGCCGAATGCACAACTGTCGTTAACCGATTAATCGCCGATACTCTCGAAAGTGCGATGGCAAAAGGCGCAGGACTTGATGGAAAGACCGCACTCCAAGAACTCCTTGCTTCACTTGGTAAAGGATCACCAGAATATGTAGTGACAGAAACCGGCCCAGATCACGATAAGAGTTTCACTGCTGTCGCAATGGTTTTGGGTGAAGCAGTTGCAGAAGGCCTTGGAAAGAGCAAGCGAGAAGCAGAACAATCTGCTGCGCGCACCGCCTTCGAATTACTTTCGCAACAACAGATTTCTTAGTCAAAACCCTGCAGTTAAGACAAACCCTCAAGTAGAACTTGAACCGAGTCGCTTTTATACCAATGGCTCGCGCAACGATAGGTTAACCGCGTGTATTTGAAGAGCCTCACCCTCAAAGGATTTAAATCCTTTGCTTCGGCGACCACTCTTCGTCTCGAACCCGGAATCACTTGCGTGGTCGGTCCTAACGGTTCTGGAAAATCAAACGTCGTTGATGCACTCACCTGGGTTATGGGTGAACAAGGTGCAAAGTCACTTCGCGGCGGAAAGATGGAAGACGTTATCTTCGCCGGAACTTCAGGTCGTGCACCACTAGGCCGTGCAGAAGTTGCGGTAACAATTGATAACACCGATGGCGCGCTCCCTATCGACTACACCGAAGTAACTATCTCTCGCATTCTCTTCCGCAATGGACAGAGCGAATATCAGATCAATGGAGAAGCATCACGTCTTCTTGATATCCAAGAACTCTTGAGCGATTCAGGTATCGGTCGCGAGATGCACGTCATCGTTGGCCAGGGCCAACTTGATGCAATCTTGATGGCAACACCTGAAGAACGTCGCGGATTTATCGAAGAAGCTGCAGGCGTGCTGAAGCACCGCAAGCGTAAAGAGAAGGCAATTCGTAAGCTCGATTCGATGCAGGCAAATCTTGCTCGCGTAAACGATCTCACCGTCGAACTCCGTCGCCAGCTACGCCCATTGGGTAAGCAAGCTGAAGTCGCGAAGAAGGCGGCAACAATCCAAGCTGATTTACGCGACGCGAAGTTGCGTCTGCTTGCCGATGATTACATCTCTCTATCAAAGACACTGGACGCAGAAGTTGCAGACGAGAACGCGCTACGCGAGCGTCGCGCAGATGTTGAAGGCGAACTCGACAAGGTACGTCGTCGCGAAGAAGAGCTCGACGCACAGTCTGCCTTTGAAAGCCCGCTTCTTATTAAGGCGCAAGAGAACTTCTATTCACTCAGCGGTCTTCGCGAGAAGTTCCGCGGAACTCAATCTCTAGCGCAAGAACGCTCACGCTTCCTTGCTGAAGAAGCTGAAGAAGCGCGCAGCGCAGGACGTGATCCTGAAGCGCTCGATCAAGAAGCAGCAACTCTTCGCCAAGAAGAAGCCCAACTTCGTGGGGCAGTTGTTGAAGCGCAGAACGCGCTAGCTGCATCGACTGCATCACTTGCTACATCAGAAGCTGCACTCAAAGCCGAAGAAGACACTATTGCTGCCGCAATGCGCGCAATTGCAGATCAACGTGAAGGTACTGCGCGCCAAGAGGGACATATCAAATCTCTTGCTGCCCGCCTTGAAGCAATCACCGAAGAAATATCTCGACTTGCAGCAGCTCGCGCAGAAGCGCAGTCACGCGTTGATTCAGCGAAGAGCGATTATGCAAAATTTGAGATGGAGATCGGAAACGCCGATGCCGGCGAACAAGGTCTCGATTCACAATTCGAAGGCGCAAAGAATTCACTCGATGTAGCCAAGAAAGCTCACGCTGAACTTGTTGATGCTGAACGCGCTGCAGATCGCGAACGCAATGCCACGGAATCTAAACTTGAAGCAATGCGCCTTACATCCGATTCGCGAGATGGGGCAGCTGCTCTCATCCGTGATTCCCGTGGCGTGCAAATTCTTGGAAGCATTGCCTCTCTCATCCAGATTGATTCTGGTTGGGAAGCAGCAACTGCAGCCGCACTTGGCTCACTCGCAGATGCAGTAGTTGTTAAGGATCTTTCATCTGCTGTCAGTGCGCTCACAACTCTTCGCAGCGAGAACTTGGGTCAGGCAGATGTCTTGGTATATGAACCAGGTCAACGCGCAGGTGGTGAAACCCCTTCAGGCCAAACATCACTTCTTAGTCATGTTCGCTCATCTGAAATCTCAGAACTTCTAGCTTCACTTCTTGCAACAACAGTCGTTGCTGAAAATGCAAGGGATGCTGAATCAATCCTTCGCCAGCACACACATGTAACCGTTGTTACACGTGATGGTGATGTCATTACATCTCACCGTGCACGTGGTGGTTCCGCTTCTTCTACTTCACTGATCGAAATCAAGGCGCTTGTCGATGATCTGGCAAAGAAGCTCGAAGATCTGAATCACAAGTGCGATCGACTTAAATTTGAAATCTCAACAGCTGCAACAGAGGTAGATGCAAAACAAGCTGCCTTTGATACTGCGCTCAGCAAACTCAACGAATCTGATGCTCGCATTGCAGCAATTACAGAACAACTTGCAGTCTCTGGACAGAACATAAAATCTGCAACTGCTGAAGTTGAACGTCTAACTGTTGCAATTAATGAGGCAACTGCTGCAAAGTCACGCGATGAGAACGAGCTTTCAATTGCTTCAAATCAGATGCAGAACCATGGCGAGATTGCAGAACCTGATCATGCACGCGCAGAATCTCTCCGTAACGATGTATCAAATGCCCGTACTGCAGAAGTAGAAGCACGACTTGCTGTGCGCACCTCTGAAGAACGAGTGGCATCGATTGCAGCGCGCGCTCTTGCCCTTGAAGAATCTGCAAAGGCTGAACGTGAAGCTTCAGAACGCGCGGTCTCACGTCGTGGTGCACGCGCACGGGGTGCGGTAATTTCACAGGCAATCGCAGAAGCTGCCTATGAAGCACTTATCAATATTGAACGCTCTATCGCTAAGGCACAGACAGAGCGCACACGACTTGAAAACGCTCGCGCAGATCGTGAAGGCGAGACCCTCACCGTTCGCGCACGTAACCGCGAACTCACACAAGAACTTGATCAGCTCACCTCAAGTGTTCACCGCGACGAAATTGCTCGCGCAGAACAACGTATGCGCGTTGAAGCTCTCCAGACCAAGGCTGTTGAAGAACTGGGCATTGATATCCCAACTCTCGTGGCTGAATACGGTCCTGATAAAGATGTCCCAACATTTATCGAAACCGAAGAGGGCGAAATTGTCGCCACCGAACTCATCCCTTATCGTCGCGATCAACAAGAGAAGCGCCTTGCAGCAACTGAGCGTTCATTGACCTTGCTCGGAAAGATCAACCCACTTGCTCTCGAGGAGTACAACGCGCTCGAAGAACGCTTGAAGTTCTTGGCTGAACAGCTGGAAGATCTCAAGCGAACAAAGAAGGATCTCCTCGACATCATCAAGGAAGTTGATGATCGCGTGCAGCAGATCTTCATGGAAGCATACGAAGAAGTTGCCGAACACTTTAAAGATATCTTCTCGCGCCTCTTCCCAGGTGGAGATGGTCGCCTCTTCCTCACCAACCCAGATGATTTGCTTAACACCGGTGTTGATGTTGAAGCACGACCACCAGGAAAGCGCGTCAAGCGCCTCTCACTGCTTTCAGGCGGAGAGAAGTCACTTACCGCTGTTGCTATGTTGGTCGCAATCTTCAAGTCACGTCCAAGTCCGTTCTACGTACTCGACGAAGTTGAAGCAGCGCTCGATGATGTAAACCTCGGTCGCCTCCTTACAATTCTTGAAGAACTTCGTGAAAGTTCACAGTTGATCATCATCACTCACCAGAAGCGCACCATGGAAATCGCTGATGCGCTCTACGGCGTCACAATGCGCGGCGATGGCGTGACAGAAGTAATTTCGCAGCGTCTGCGCGAATCTGAAACCGCCTAACTTCATTAGGTTGTAAGCGATGGGTCTCTTCAATCGGTTAATCGCCAAAGTTCGCGGAACTTCTACTGCCTCAGCCCTGGATTGGTCTGAGATTGAAGTCGAACTCCTTGCCTCGGATTTAGGTCCTTCACTTGTCTCTGAACTCCTTGCTGCATCGAAGAAGATGCGTGGCGATGATGCTGAATCTGCAGTCAAAGAGATTCTTACTTCAAAACTTTCATCAAAGCCACGTGCTCTACGAAGCGATCTTTCAACAAATGTCATCATGGTCGTTGGAGTTAATGGAACCGGCAAGACAACATCTGTTGCAAAACTTGCCACCTTGCTCCACAAGAACGGTGAGTCAGTAACGCTGGCAGCAGCTGACACCTTCCGAGCCGCAGCTGTTGATCAGCTGAAAACATGGGGCCAGCGCATTGGCGTCGAAGTCATTGCGGGTAAAGAAAACGCGGAACCAGCATCGGTCGCATTTGATAGCGTAAAACGAGCCGTCGAACTCGGTAGTAAATATCTGATTGTTGATACAGCGGGGCGTCTTCACAATAAGAGCGATCTGATGGCTGAACTTGGAAAGGTAAAGCGCGTCATTGAAAAGGGCGCACCACTTGCTGAAGTTCTCCTCGTGATTGATGGCACCACCGGTCAAAATGGATTGGCGCAAGCGAAAATCTTTAGTGAAGCTGTTGAAGTCACCGGCCTTATTGTTACCAAACTCGATGGAAGTGCCCGCGGGGGAGTTGCCCTAGCAATCGAGAGCGAGCTCGATATCCCGATTAAGTTCATCGGGACAGGCGAAGCGGCCCAGGATTTCGCCCCATTCGAGCCTGAGGCCTATATCGCTGGCCTGCTCGCGTAACCCGCTCGTAACACAACGGGCCATTTTGTGACCCTTTCTTAACCTGCAAATCCTTCCTATGTAACTCAGTTCATGCATCTTTACGCCATCTCAACGACGAGTGCCCCTCATCTTTGGAAATGGATTAAATATGGAAGACGTAGTTCTTAACGGTGGTGACACCGCTTGGATGTTAGCAAGTACTGCATTAGTACTTCTCATGACACCTGGTTTGGCATTCTTCTACGGAGGAATGGTTCGTACAAAGAGCGTACTCAACATGATGATGATGTCGATGATCACTATGGGAATCGTAAGCGTTCTCTGGGTTATCTACGGATTTGAATTAGCGTTCGGTCATTCAGCCGATTCACCTTGGTATGGAGGAATTGGCTTTAGCGGATTCGGAGGAATGGTTAATGACTTCACCAACAACGGTGGCGTCTATCCAATTCCTGTTCTTGTGTTCGCAGCATTCCAGCTCATGTTTGCGATCATTACTCCTGCACTTATTTCTGGTGCAATTGCAGATCGCGCAAAGTTCTCATCATGGGCAATCTTCGTTGCAATCTGGTCAACAGTTGTTTACTTCCCAGTTGCGCACTGGGTATTTGCATTTGGAAACAAAGTTGGCGACACGATTACAGGCACTGGTTATCTTGCAGGTAAAGGTCTTGAAGACTTTGCAGGCGGAACAGCAGTTCACATCAATGCTGGTGCCGCGGGCCTAGCTTTAGCAATCGTTCTAGGAAAGCGCATCGGATGGCGCAAAGAATCTATGCGTCCTCACTCACTGCCATTGGTAATGCTCGGCGCAGGACTCTTGTGGTTCGGATGGTTCGGCTTCAATGCTGGATCTTCACTTGCTGCAAATGGAATTGCAGGACTTGCATTTATGAATACTCAAGTTGCAACAGCTGGCGCAGTACTCGGGTGGTTGCTCGTTGAGAAGATTCGTAACGGACATGCAACTTCACTCGGAGCAGCATCTGGAGCAGTTGCAGGTCTTGTAGCAATCACCCCAGCATGCGCATTCGTCGCCCCATGGGCTGCAGTAGTTATCGGACTTATCTCAGGAATCCTCTGCTCACTTGCAGTGGGAATCAAGTACAAGTTCGGTTTCGATGATTCACTCGATGTCGTTGGCGTTCACCTTGTCGGTGGAATCTGGGGCTCACTCTCAGTTGGATTCTTCGGCACACATGTTGTCAACAGCATCGGAATCGATGGAATCTTCTACGGCGGCGGAACTGATCTTCTAGTCAAGCAATCACTGGGCGTTGGTGTAGTCGCTGCATATTCATTCATTGCAACACTGATTATTGGTTTTGCAATCGAGAAGACAATCGGCTTCCGCGTCTCACGTGAAGTTGAAATCGAAGGCATCGACCTCAAGGAACATGCTGAATCCGCATACGAACTAGCAAGCTCATCACGTGGAGGTGCATCACTATGAAGTTGATTACCGCAATTCTCAAGCCGTTTAAGTTAGATGAAGTAAAAGATGCTCTGCAAGCTGCAGGCGTTACAGGTATGACTGTCTCTGAGGCCAGTGGTTTTGGTCGCCAGCGCGGACATACCGAGGTCTATCGAGGTGCCGAATACACCGTGGACCTGGTTCCGAAAGTCCGCCTCGAAGTTCTCGTTGATGATAAAGACGCTGCATCAGTAGTAGATGTCATCGTCAAAGCAGCATCAACAGGTTCTATCGGTGATGGAAAGGTCTGGACTACTCCTGTAGATCAGGTTGTTCGTGTACGCACGGGCGAAAAGGGAGCAGACGCAATTTAGTCTCTTCATCTATTCACGTAAGACAAACTAAGATTGGCGACATGGGAACACGAGAAAGACGCAATAGATCAAACGAGGGTGATCTGCTTCTTTCTTCTCTCTTCTCAAGTAGTGGCGCTAATCCGCACGATGTAGCAATCGCCGCGGTCGGAGGTTTCGGCCGCGGCGAGCTATCTCCAGGTTCAGATTTAGATATCGTCATTATTCATACAGGAGGACTTCTCGAAAAAGAACTTTCTGAGCTTGTAAATAAGATTCTGTACCCGCTGTGGGATAAGAATGTAAAGATTGATCATTCGGTTCGCACGCGCTCTGAAATTCGTGATATCGCCGATTCAGATCTCAAAGTCGCAATGGGCTTACTTGATATTCGCCTTGTATGTGGAAGTGCCGATTTAGTCGCCGCAGTGCAGGTAGATGCCCTTGAATCTTGGCGCCGTAATTCAAAGAGCAGATTGCAAGAACTAGAGGCATCTCTGACTGAACGCCACAAGCGCATCGGAGAACTGGCCTACCTTCTTGAACCTGATTTAAAGGAAGCACGCGGTGGGTTACGCGATATCACCTCACTTCGCGCCATACATAAATCATCTGCAATTGCGGTACCCATCGAACGCATTAGCGTTGCCGAATCCATTCTGGCCAATGTCCGTGAAGCGCTTCACATAGTCAGCGGTCGTGATAAGGATCGCTTGCTCTTTCAAGAGCAAGATAAAGTTGCAGAACATCTCGGTTACACAGATGCAGATGCGCTTATGAGCGACGTTGCACAAGCAGCTCGGTCAGTTGATTACTTATTAGATTCAACTTGGTACAGGCTGGCTCATAAAGGAAAGGACGGCGCTGGCCGTTTTCTGAAGAAAGTTCGCTCTACTCCGTTATCTCGAGATATATCTGTTTCAAATAAAGAAGTTGTCATAAGTGGAGATGCAGATTTTGCACTAGATCCCGTTATCGGTTTGCGTGCTGCTGCATCGGCTTCTCAACTGGGGTTACCGATTTCAATGGATTCACTGGAACGACTATCTGCAAGCCTCAGCCAGAACGTGGGACAACTTCCAAATCCATGGCCCCGTGACGCGCGTGAGAACCTGATCTCACTCATTGGCGCTGGTTCAGCAATGGTTCAGATCTTTGAAGCGCTAGATCAAGAAGAAATCATCTTTCACTGGATTCCAGAATGGAAAGCGGTACGTTCGCTGCCACAGCGTAATGTTCTGCATAGACATACAGTTGATCGCCATATGGTTGAGACAGCGGTGCATGCCGCAGCACTTACACGCCAAGTGCATCGCCCTGACATCCTGCTCTTTAGTGCGCTCTTCCACGACATAGGTAAAGGCACAGAAGAAGATCACTCAGAACGCGGAATGCGCCTGATCGAACCACTCGCTAAGCGAATTGGTTTCGATCCTGAAGATGTCGAAATTATCAAGTTACTTGTAAAGCACCACTTACTTTTGTCAGCTACTGCTACTCGCCGCGATCTTGATGATCCAGCGACTATTGCATCAGTTGTTGAAGTAATCCCAAATCTTCAAGTACTCGAACTCTTGCACGCACTTAGCATCGCTGATGGAGAAGCAACGGGTCGTGCAGCTTGGACCGATTGGAAAGCTTCACTTGTTGTAGAGCTAGTAAAACGCGTAGAGCTAGCGATTACCGATAACACAGTGGCGCTGCAGCCCGAGCTGACTGAAGATCAACGCCAGAAGGCAGAGAGCGGAGTTCTTGCTGTATCTATCGAAGATCGCGAAAGCGTTTATGCCATTGAAATTGTCGTTCCCGATAAGACAGGACTTCTCTCAATAGTTGCTGGCGTTCTCAATCTCTTGCGCCTGGATGTCAGATCTGCACGTACTAAGTCTCACGGAAATTCTGCGGTGATGGAGTGGATCGTTATCCCAGATCCTCATGCACCGCCGCTATCTGAGAAGAAGTTGCACCAAGAACTTCATGATGCACTAGAAAGCAAAAGTTCACTTGCCCGCCGTATTGAAGAGCGCATTGAGGCTTATGCCCAACTGCCGACAATTCCTGTGCCAGATCCGATTATCGATATCTTCGCCGATGCAGCAACTGATGCAACCATTATTGAAGTGCGCAGCCATGACCGACCTGCCTTGCTCTTCGGTATCGGTGATTCCATCACTAAGAGCAATATCGATATCCGCTCAGCAATCGTCACCACCCTTGGCGCTGAAGCGATCGACACCTTGTATGTCACAGAAATTGGTGGGGGACCGCTCAGCTCTGAACGCGCTGATGAAGTGGCAACTCGTTTGAGGTCTGCGCTCAAGTAGAGTTCCACCACTATGTTCGACAATCTCTCCAGCAAATTTGCCGGCGCCTTTAGCGCGCTTCGCTCGCGTGGAAAGATTTCCGAGAAAGATATCGATGCAACAACTGCCGATATCCGCCAGGCTCTACTTGAAGCCGATGTTGCTCTCGAAGTTGTCGAAGGATTCACCGAACGAATTCACCAGAAGTCTCTTGAGGTTCTACCCACACTTCAATCTGGAACCAATCAAGCACAAGCAATCTTTGATGTTGTAAATCAAGAACTCACCGAAATTCTTGGTGGGGGAGCCCGTCGCGTTCGCTTTGCAAAGAATCCGCCAACAGTCATCATGCTTGCCGGTCTTCAAGGTGCAGGTAAGACAACACTCGCTGCAAAACTTGCCAAGTTTTATAAAGAGCAAGGCGATACCCCAATCTTGGTTGCATCCGACTTGCAGCGCCCAAATGCCGTCAATCAACTTCAAGTTGTTGGTGAATCCGCAGGAGTTCCGGTCTTTGCACCTGAACCAGGAAATGGCGTTGGTAATCCTGTAAAGGTTGCACAAGATGGAATCGCCTTTGCGAAATCAAAGCTTCACAACATTGTCATTGTCGATACCGCAGGTCGCCTAGGTGTTGATGAAGAGCTTATGAAGGAAGCAATCGCTATTCGCGATGCGGTTAAACCTGATGAAATTCTCTTTGTCGTCGACGCCATGATCGGTCAAGACGCTGTGCGGACCGCCAAAGCATTCCAAGACGGTGTTGGATTCGATGGCGTGGTTCTCACAAAACTCGATGGTGATGCTCGAGGCGGCGCAGCGCTTTCGATTGCAGCCCTTACTGGCCGCCCAATCATGTTTGCTTCAACTGGTGAAAAGCTTTCTGATTTCGATATCTTCTATCCCGAGCGTATGGCTTCACGCATTCTCGGCATGGGCGATGTTGCAACTCTTGCTGAACAAGCCAAGAAAGCATTTGATGGCGATACATCAAAGAAACTCGAAGAGAAATTCATAGCCGGTGAAGATTTCACACTCGATGATTTCCTCGAACAACTCGAAGCAATGTCGAAGATGGGTTCTATGGGCAAGCTTCTCGGAATGTTGCCAGGAGCTGGTCAGATGAAAAAGCAGATTGAGAACTTCGATGAATCTGAGATCACTCGCACAAAAGCGATTGTGCAATCAATGACACCGCTTGAGCGCCGCGATCTCAAAGTTCTAAACGGTTCACGTCGCGCGCGTATTGCTCTTGGTTCTGGTCGCAAAGTTTCAGATGTAAATGCTCTCGTCGACAAGTTCACGGCGGCTCAGAAGATGATGAAGCAGATGCGTAAGGGTGGGGGAATGCCCAATATGAATATGGCTAGGGGCATGGCTCTACCGCCTGGAATGCCAGGCCTGCCACCAGCGCCAAGAAGCGCAGCCCCGCCACAGAAGAAGAAGTCGAAGTCTGGAAACCCCGCTAAACGAGCGTTAGAAAACGGCTGATTTCCACCAATTTCCACCAATTTCCACATTGTGAGCGTAACTGGCAAGATTAGCCACCTGTTACAGGGCCCTCTACCCCGGTAACAATCCAATCCACAATTGGACCTCTTCGCTACGCACCCCGCTGTAGCAATTTGGTACGACATACTTTTTAGGAGCACTACTTCTTTGGCTACAAAAATTCGTTTAATGCGCATGGGAAAAATTCGCACACCTTATTTCCGCATCGTCGTCACAGATTCTCGCAAGGCTCGTAACGGACTCTCAATCGAAGAGATCGGTCGTTATGTTCCAGGACAAGAACCATCAATCATCGAAGTTAATTCAGAGCGTGCTCTCTATTGGCTCGGCGTTGGTGCACAACCATCAGAGGCTGTAGAGGCGCTCTTGAAGGTCACTGGCGATTGGCAGAAGCACAAGGGTCTTCCAGGAACTGAAGGAACTCTTAAGTTCGCAGCTCCAAAGCCTGCAAAGAGCGTTGCATATGAAGCTGCAGTTAAAGCTGCTGCTGCAGAACCTGCAGAAGGCGCAACAACTTTGAAGAAGAAGGCGCAAGAGAAGCTTGCAGCTAAGGCGAATCCAGTGGCAGAAGTGTCCGAGCCAGCTGCGGTTGCAACTGAGTCCGAGGTTCCAGCGGTAGAAGCGACTACAGAAGATGTCGTAGTAGCCGAAGCAACTGAAGCTCCAGTAGCCGAAGCAACTGAAGCTCCAGTAGCGGAAGCAACTGAAGCACCTACAGAAGCAGCAGCAGAGTAATAATGATTGATGAAGCTCTCGAACATCTCGTAAAGGGAATCGTTGATAACCCTGACGATGTCAATGTGAAGGAGAAGACACACCGTCGCGGCACAACGCTCGAAGTGCGTGTTAATCCTGAAGATATCGGCAAGGTAATCGGTCGTAATGGACGTACAGCAAAGGCGCTTCGCACAGTCGTAAGCGCACTTGCTGGTCGCTCAGTACGTGTCGATCTCATCGATACCGACGAGGTTCGCTAAGTCATAACTCACCCATGAAATTAAACGTGGGCCGCATCGGTAAAGCTCACGGAATTCTCGGTGAAGCAACAATCGAAGTCCGAACAGATGAAGCTGAAGATCGCTTCGCTATCGGCGCAGTTTTACAGACAGAAAGCCACGGTGAATTAACCGTGGCTTCTGCACGTGTGCACAACGGAATTCTCCTGCTTGGCTTTGAGGGCATTGAAGATCGCAACGCCATTGAAACGTTACGCAATGAGCTTCTCTACGCAGACGTTGATATCGATGCGCCTGGACTTGATGAAGATGATTATCACGTCTTGCAGCTTGTTGGCTGTAAAGCCTTTTTGGTTGACGGGGATGAATTCGGCGACGTGACCGACGTTCTCAACCTTCCGGGGCAAGATGTCCTCGTCATAAAAACTGAATCAGGTGAAGCCCTGATTCCTTTCGTTCATCAACTAGTGCCTGTCGTAGATATCAAAAAGAAGAAGATGACCGTTATTCCTCCAGAAATCGATGGGAGCATCTGATGAAGATTGATGTCATCTCGATTTTTCCTGAATACCTTTCACCGCTCAAGCTTTCATTGCTTGGAAAAGCACAAAATGCAGGACTCGTAGATATCTCTGTTCACGATCTTCGTGCTCAGACAAATGACAATCACAACACTGTCGATGACACTCCATATGGCGGTGGAGCCGGCATGGTGATGCTCCCTGAAGTCTGGGGCAAGACAATTGATTCAGTGGTTACTGATGGCGCCGACATCATCATCCTTACGCCTGCCGGTAAGCGTTTCAATCAGAAGATGGCCGAGAGCTTCTCTTCATCAAAACAGATGATCTTTGCATGTGGTCGATACGAAGGCATCGATGACCGCGTGCGTCAGTATTACTCACAACCTGAATTTCAATCCCGAAATATTCGAGTGCATGAAGTTTCAATCGGAGACTATGTACTCGGCGGGGGAGAAGTAGCGTCGATGGTGATGATTGAAGCAATCACACGATTGATCCCTGGTGTTCTTGGAAATCCAGAATCACTCGCTGAAGAGTCACATAACAGCGAGGGTTATCTCGAATATCCAAATTTCACCAAACCTCAAGAATGGCGCGGTATCTCAGTTCCCGAGATTCTTTTGAGTGGTAACCATGCCGCAATTGCGAAGTGGCGCACACAACAGGCGGGGCAACGCGCGAAAGATAATCTCTAACTCGTTAGTAACCAATTCACTGCCGTACTGTTGCGCCCATGAGCGAAGAGTCAGCACGCATTCAGTCACGTCTTATTCGTGATCTCGAACCAATCGTAGCAGTAGAACTCGAACGCCACCTCAAGGTCCAGAAGAACTGGTACCCACACGAGTATGTCCCATGGTCTGAAGGTCGCGACTATGCAGGCCCACTCAATGGAGATGCATGGGAAGCGAAAGATTCACGTCTGACTCCTGTAGCTCAGGATTCACTCGTACTGAATCTTCTTACAGAAGATAACTTGCCGAGCTATCACACCGAAATCGCTCTCTCGATGGGCCGCGACGGTGCCTGGGGAAACTGGATTGAACGTTGGACAGCTGAAGAAGCGCGCCACGCAATCGTGATTCGCGATTACCTGATGGCAACTCGTGGAGTTGATCCATACGAACTCGAAGATCTTCGCATGGCACATATGTCTCTCGGATATCAAACTCCATATGAGAACGACATGTTGCACACCATCGCATACGTATCATTCCAAGAGCTTGCTACTCGCATTTCTCACCGCAACACGGGAAAACTTTCTGATGATCCAATCGCTGAAGGCATGATGCAGCGCGTTGCTCTCGATGAAAACCTCCACATGCTCTTCTATCGCAACACACTTTCTGCGGCCCTTGATATGGAACCAAATGCTGCAATGCGCGCAATCGCAGATGTCGTTACTAACTTCGATATGCCAGGAGCGAATATGCCGGGCTTCGGACGCAAGGCTGTTCAGATTGCCCTTGCTGGTATCTATGATCTTCAGCAGCACCTCGATGATGTCGTAGCTCCAGTTCTTCGTGCGTGGAATGTCTTCGAACGTACCGATCTTTCTGGCGATGGCCTCAAGGCGCGTGAAGAGCTTGCTGCATTTATGGATACGACATATAAGGCGGCTGCAACATTTAACGATAAGCGCGAAGTTCACTTCGAGCGTCAAATTGCGCGCGGCATTCAGCCAATTCGCATCACCAACTAAAGCTCAAATAAGATAGGCGCCATGACGCGCACATATCTCGTTGAGACCTACGGGTGTCAGATGAATGTGCACGATTCCGAACGTATCGCTGGTTTGTTGGATGAAGCTGGTTATCTTCCAGTTCCCGAAGGCCAGCAGGCAGATATCGTCGTCTTTAATACCTGTGCGGTGCGTGAAAATGCCGACAATAAACTCTATGGAAATTTGAGCTTCTTAGCGCCCATCAAGAAGAAGAACCCAGCGATGCAAATTGCAGTTGGTGGCTGTCTTGCGCAGAAAGACCAGTCAATCATTCTCAAAAAGGCACCTTATGTAGATGTTGTCTTTGGTACTCACAACGTGGGCTCATTGCCAGTGCTGCTCGAGCGCGCTCGGATTGAAGAAGAATCGCAGCTCGAAATCCTTGAAGCGCTTGAGCACTTCCCATCCACGCTGCCTGCCCGACGCTTCTCGGCCTTTACTTCATGGGTCTCGGTCTCTGTTGGCTGTAATAACACCTGTACTTTCTGCATTGTTCCAACCCTTCGTGGAGTTGAAAAAGATCGACCTGCCGCCGAAGTTCTAACCGAGATGCGCGCGCTCGTCGATCAAGGCGTCATTGAAATTACTCTGCTTGGTCAGAATGTGAATGCCTATGGAGTTGAGTTCGGTGACCGAGGAGCCTTTGCAAAGCTTCTCCGCGAGGCTGGGAAAATTGATGGACTTGAGCGCGTTCGTTTCATGTCTCCTCATCCACGCGATTTCACTGATGATGTCATCGAAGCTATGGCCGAGACGGCTAATGTGATGCCACACCTGCATATGCCTCTGCAATCTGGTTCAGATGCAATTTTGCAGACAATGCGCCGCTCATACCGCACCGATAAGTACCTGGGCATTCTCGATCGCGTTCGTACCGCAATGCCTCACGCGATGATTACAACCGACATTATCGTTGGATTCCCTGGAGAAACTGAAGAAGATTTCCAAGGAACTCTCGATATTGCAACCAAGGCGCGTTTCGCCGCTGCCTACACCTACAAGTATTCGATCCGCCCAGGAACTCCAGCAGGTGCAATGGAGAACCAAATTCCTGAAGATGTAGTGGGAGAGCGATACACACGCCTTCACGAGCACCAGCAGAAAATTTCTCAATCCGTTAACGAGGAAGCGATTGGTACAACTCATCGCGTGATGGTCTCTGAAATTGAAGGCCGTCGCGACGAAGTGAGATCTCGAATGACCGGTCGCTCTGAAGATTTCCGCCTCGTGCACTTCAGTAGTGATACCGATGCTCGCCCAGGCGACTTTGTCGATGTAAAGATTGCTGAAAGCTCTGCCCATTATTTGATTGGTGACGCTGTTGCAGTTCATCGCACTCGCGGGGGAGATGCACATACAGCTCGCACAGCTCCTGCTTCTACATCCCTCGGAATTCCTACGGTAAGAAAGTGAACCGAGTAATTGTCATCTGTGGGGCTACTGCCACAGGCAAGAGCGATATCGCAATTGAGGTGGCGCAAGAGCTAGGCGCTGAAATTATCAACGCTGATTCGATGCAGCTCTATCGCGGCATGGATATTGGAACTGCAAAGTTGCCTGAAGCAGAGCGTGGCGGAATCCCGCATCACCTTCTTGATGTTCTCGATGTAAATCAAGATTCCACCGTTGCTTGGTATCAAGAACATGCTCGCGCTGCGATTACAGAAATTCACTCCCGCGGCAAAGATGCTGTGATTGTCGGAGGCACTGGCCTGTACATCAAAGCGATTCTCGATGATCTCAATTTTCCAGATACAGATCCTGCCGTGCGCGCAAAGCTCGAAGCTGAAGTGGAAGAGTTTGGATCGGCTGCGCTTTTTTCTCGATTGGAAGAGTTGGATCCGGCTGCAGCTTTGGCGATTGATCGCGCAAATACACGACGCATCATCCGCGCGCTAGAAGTTATTGAGATTACCGGTCAACCATTTACTGCCAATTTGCCGCGAGAAGATAGTTCTCGCTATCCCGACGCCCTTCAATTTGGCCTTGTCATGGATCGCGAGCATCTGCGCGAGCGAATCGACCTTCGAGTCGACCGCATGTGGGATGCAGGTTTTGTCGATGAAGTAGACCAGCTAATTTCTCAAGGTATTCGCGACGGTGTCACAGCTCAACGTGCACTTGGGTATGCCCAAATCATTGCGATGCGTGATGGAACCATGAGTGAAAGCGAAGCCAAGGAAGATACAAAGCGCGCAAGCCGTCAGTATGCCCGTCGCCAAGAGACCTGGTTCTCACGTGATGCGCGTATTCAATGGGTTGCCCAACATCAACCACGTCTCGAAACTATCCTCCAGAAGATAAACTCCTAGCATCATGACCAAACCAGTAATCGGTACATACGGCCACGGCACCGAAAATGACTTCGTGCTGGTCTATGACCCAGAAAATTCATTCACGATTTCAGAGGCACAAATTTCTGCTATTTGTAACCGCAGTACGGGAATTGGTGCAGATGGATTTATCCGTATTACTAAGGCCGACGGTAAGTGGTTTATGGATTACCGCAATGCCGATGGTTCGATTGCAGAGATGTGTGGCAATGGAATTCGCGTGATGGCTAAATATCTGGTCACTCGCGATATCCAGCCCGAAGGAATCTTCGCCATTGATACTCGTGCCGGAATCAAACATCTGCGCGTACCTCGTGACGGCGATATCTCGGTAAATATGGGACATGTCACCGATGAAATGGAAGAAATCGAAGTTTCAAATAATGGTCATACCTGGAGTGGATACAACATCAATGTCGGCAACCCGCACGCTGTTGTCTTTGTAGATTCCATGGACGATATCGGCTCTTTTATTGGTGCACCTGCTGTTTCGCCAGCATCGTCATATCCTCAAGGCGTCAATGTTGAATTTGTAGAAATCTTGCCGAACTTTGAAGCAAAGATGCGGGTTCATGAACGCGGAAGCGGAGAAACTCGTTCTTGTGGAACCGGCACATGTGCAGTCGCACTTGCAGCAACACTCAAGACAAATGGAAAGCTCCCGTCGCGCTGGACCATTTACCCACCAGGTGGTCGTCTCATCGTCGATATTGATGGACACTCCAATGCAACCCTTACAGGTCCTGCCGTTATCCTCGAAGATCACGACCTCACAAAGTACTTGTCGTAATGACTGACGACGGTTACGACAAGTTATTCGATGAGCTCCTGCGCGAGAGCGCACGAGTTGCTTCAGATTTTGATTTCGATGAAAGTGATTTTCAGGAGAATGAGCAACAAGAACTTTCTGACCGTAATGCGCTTCGACGAATCAAAGGTTTCTCAACTGAACTTCAAGATATCTCTGAAGCTGAATATCGCCAATTACAGTTAGAGCGCGTTGTACTTGTTGGTGTCTGGACCGAAGGAACAGCTGAGATGGCTGAGAATTCAATGGCCGAACTTAAGGCGCTGGCAGAGACTGCGGGCTCTGAAGTTCTAGAAGCGTTGATTCAACGTCGCGATCGCCCGGATCCGGCAACATATATTGGTTCAGGAAAGTTGATTGAACTCAGACAGATTGTCGTTGCAACGGGCGCTGACACCGTTGTCTGCGACGGAGAACTTTCACCGGCCCAGCTTCGTACTCTTGAAGATAAGTTGAAGGTAAAGGTTGTTGATCGCGTTGCCTTGATTCTCGATATTTTTGCCCAGCATGCCAAGAGTAAAGAAGGTAAGGCTCAGGTAGAGCTAGCCCAGATTGCATATCTACTCCCACGCCTTCGCGGTTGGGGAGATTCTCTTTCACGCCAGGTCGGTGGTCGCGCTGCAGGTGGTGCCGGTATTGGTGGTCGCGGACCTGGTGAGACAAAGATTGAAACTGATCGCCGTCGTATTCGTGACAAGATGGCGAAACTTCGTCGTGAAATCGCTGAGATGAAAGTATCTCGCGATACAAAACGACAAGAACGCAAGCGCTTCAATATTCCATCTGTTGCTATTGCTGGTTATACCAATGCTGGAAAATCTTCCTTACTCAATGCTTTAACCGGTGCCGGTGTGCTCGTTGAAAACGCGCTCTTTGCAACGCTTGATCCGACTGTTCGTAAGTCTGAGACCGCAGATGGTCGCGTTTACACACTCTCTGACACCGTAGGTTTTGTGCGCCACCTTCCACATCAATTGGTCGATGCCTTCAAATCAACTCTCGAAGAAGTTTCAGGCGCAGACTTGATTGTGCATGTCGTTGATGGTTCGCACCCTGATCCCTTTGAGCAAATTCGTGCGGTGCGACAAGTCATCACGGAAATTGGTGGGGGAGATGTCCCTGAAATCATCGCTATCAACAAGGTAGATATCGCCAGCCCCGATGTAGTTATGGAGATTCTGCGAAAAGAGCCAAATAGTTATGCATTCTCAGTTCGTTCTGGATTCGGAGTTGAAGGACTTGTTCACGCCATTGAAAAGTCTCTGCCGCATCCCAGCGTAGAAATCACAACAGTCATTCCGTATCACCGCGGAGACCTGGTAAGTGCGATCCATGAACAAGGTGAGATCTTGAGCGAAGAACATCTTGCAGAAGGCACCGCAATTCATGCCTATGTCGATGGTGGATTAGCCAAAGCGATTGAAATAGCCACGGCAAAGCAGGAATAAAGGCGACACGCCGAGTGTTGTATCGTCTATAGAGCAAAGAATGCGCCACTATTCGCGCATGCCGGGTAATTAGACCCGCTCATAAGAAATGTACGGAAGCGAGGTGAGAGCAGTGGCAACAGATTACGACACACCCAGAAAGACCGACGAGGAGCTTCACGAGGAATCGTTAGAAGAACTCAAAGCTAAGCGCGTTGATGCACAATCAGGACAGATCGATGTTGATGAGGCAGAAGCTGCAGAGAATCTTGAACTTCCAGGCGCTGACCTATCGGGTGAGCAATTAGCTGTTCGAGTAGTTCCAGTTCAGGTTGATGAATTTACTTGTTCACGTTGTTTCTTGATTCATCACATTACACAACTTGCTAAGGGCGAAGGCGCTAAAGCAATTTGTAAAGAGTGCTCGTAAGCTCTTTAGCGTTCTTACAACTTACCAACCAATACGGAGTGGGATCACGTTCATCTTGTAACGTGATCTTCACACCGGTTGAAATCCAGAAGGTAATCGCCAGATAAGCTGCCGGATCTGCATCTCGAGTCCGAAGTAGCCTCATCTGCTGAGTATCGATGTGCTCAACTTTTGAAAGATATTTCAACTCGATATGAGCGCGGCCAATACGCAGCTCCTTCTCAGTAACCTCTATTTCAGATTGCGCTGAACGAGCGATAGCAATGAGTGCGACAGTGGCCAAAATCCAAGCAATGAGTGCAGATCGATTATCAAGAGCTGCCCAAATGGCGACAACAAGTGAGAGAAACATGAAGTAGATAAAGGCTAAGAGCCACAATGGTGGACGAATTACTTCCTTGAATATCACTTCACTTTTCGCCACGAGGTCTAGGTTATCTCTCTATTCATCAAGTAATCTACATACATGAGTCGCGTTGCAAGCACTACGCCTCCCGAGGGAGCCGAGATTCCTGCTCGACATCCAATGTCGCCGGCAACTGGAACCCAGATCCCATCCCACTTTAAACACTGCTTCGGATGCGGAGAACTTCACCCGACTGGCTTACATCTTGTAGCTCATGTCGGAGAAGGCGCAGATATCACTGCAGATTTTGTCGTCACAGAAAATCACCAAGGAGCACCTGGCTTGGCTCATGGTGGGCTCTTATCTCTGGCATTTGATGAAGCTCTTGGAAAACTTATGTGGCTTCTTCGCGCCCCAGCAGTTACTGCACGCCTAGAAACCGATTTTCTAAAGCCTGTTCCTATTGGAACAAAACTTCATATCACTGCCCGAATTACCGGCCAGGTAAATCGCAAGGTGTATTCCGAAGCTGAAGGGCGACTCGGAGGCCCTGAAGGGGAAGTTGCAGTACGTGCCGCAGCACTTTTCGTCATTGTTCCGATGAAACACTTCCTTGAAAATGCGCCTGCCGAATACATGGAAGCTCTGCGCAAGAATCCTGGACTTCTTAACTTTGTAGATCCAGAGTTTGATATCAATCCATGAGCGAATTCCAAGTATTAATTAAGAGGCTCGATCCTGATCTTCCATTGCCTCAATACTCAAAAGGCGGAGATGCTGGAGCAGATATCGTCTCTCGCATCGACATCACTTTGGCTCCGGGGGAGCGCGCACTCGTTCCCACTGGGATTTCAATCGCACTTCCTGATGGATATGTTGCGTTGGTTCATCCACGTTCTGGTTTAGCAATTAAACATGGCGTCACAATGGTCAATGCACCCGGCACCGTTGATGCCGGTTACCGCGGAGAACTCCAGTGCATCATGATTAATCACGACCCTAAAGAAAGTGTCACTTTTAAGCGCGGCGACAGAATTGCACAGTTGGTTTTCCAGAAAGTAGAACGCGCACACTTTGTAGAAGTTGATGAATTGCCTGGATCGGGCCGCGGCACAGGTGGATTTGGATCGACGGGTCGTCAATGAGCCAACACGAAGATCGCGAAAAAGTTCTTGCAGCATTTGGCGGCAAGAAAGGACTAATTGATTCTGGAATTCCATCGGTCATCTTCTTAGTTGTCTTCAACATCTCAAAGGAGTTGCAGACAGCGCTTATTGCTTCAATCGCTGTTTCAGCCCTTCTGACTATCCTTCGATTGGCGATGAAGGACACCATCCAGCATGCTCTCAGCGGATTTATCGGCGTGCTGATCTGTGCTTGGTTTGCCAACCGAACAGGCAATGCCAGCGATCTTTATATTCCAAAGTTACTTACCAACCTTGGCTATGGAACCGTTTATCTGATTGCGAACCTTGCTGGATGGCCGATTCTTGGTGTGATGTTAGGGCCGATTCTTGGTGAAAACCTCACATGGAGAAATCATCCTGAACGTAAACGCGCATATACCTTGGCGAGCTGGCTCTGGGTTGCGATGTTCTTTACTCGTATTGCTGTGCAGTACCCAATTTACAAGAGTGGCAATGTCAATCTACTTGGCACAGTAAATCTAGCTATGGGATATCCACTCTTTATTGCAACTGCATATGGATCATGGCTGATTTTGAAGAACGCGCCACAACGAACTACTGAGCGATAAAGCAGCCCTTAATCAAATCTTCTGCAGTTGCAGAGGCTACGAATAGCAATTCATCTCCTGCAATAAAGACATCGCTTGGTGCCGGTGCAATAACGCGGCCATCACGAACAATCGCTGCAAGGGAAGCATCATCAGGAAGCGTTACTTCTTCCACTGTCTTTCCGATACATGTTGAAGAGTCAGGCAAGGTGAGTTCGACAAGATTTGCTTGACCGCGGCGGAATGAGAAGAGTCGTACAACATCTCCGACGCTGACCGCTTCTTCTACAAGTGCGGCAATGATGCGTGGAGTAGATACAGCAACGTCTACACCCCACGATTGATCAAAGAGCCATTCATTCTTTGGGTGGTTGATACGTGCAACAACACGAGGGACGCCGTATTCAGTCTTTCCAAGAAGGGATGCAACTAAATTAACTTTGTCATCGCCGGTTGCAGCAACTAAGACGGCGCATTTATTGAGCTGAGCGTTATCAAGGGATGCAATTTCGCATGCATCGGCCATAAGCCATTCAGCATCTGGGACAGAATCAATCTTGAGCGCCTTAGGGTCACGGTCGATAAGTAGAACTTGGTGTCCGTTATCAAGGAGTTCACGGGCAATCGCGCGACCAACATTTCCTGCACCTGCAATAGCGATTCTCATGGACTATTCACCTGGTCCTTGCGTTAGTGCTTCTTCTGCAGCGGCCATGCCATCATCACGGATAGTCATGTGAACAAGATCGCCATCTTGAAGAACAGTTTGTGGTTCAGGGATGAGGCCTTCACCGAGACGAGTAAGGAAGGCAACGCGTGCCTGCGTTGCAGATTCGAGCTCTGAGATTGGACGTCCATACCAATCGAGATGAGGATGAACTTCTAGAAGCTGAACGGTTCCGGTTGCATCGCGCCATTCAGAACGAGCACCTTCTGGTGCGATACGACGCAAAATCTGATCTGTTGCCCAGATAACTGTTGCAACTGTTGGGATGCCAAGGCGCTGATAAATTTCCGCGCGACCTGGATCGTAAATACGGGCCACAACATTGGTTACGCCATAACTTTCGCGCGCCACACGTGCAGCCAAAATATTTGAGTTATCGCCATTACTTACTGCGGCAAATGCTTGAGCACCTTCGATACCTGCCTCAAGGAGAGTATCTCTATCGAAACCAACGCCCACGATTGTGCGACCCTTAAAGTCAGGACCCAATCGGCGGAATGCTTCTTTTGCTTGATCGATAATTGCTACGGAATGGCCGGCAGCCTCTAGTTCGATAGCAAGAGATGAACCAACTCGACCGCAACCCATGATGACAACATGCACAGGGTTAACCTACTACTGGTCGCGCCAAAAATCTCTCATACTCGGATCTCGACTAGGCTTGCCTCCATGTCATCTACCAAGAGAACAACGCTCGAAGTAGGGCAGAAAATTCAGGTAACAATCGAGAAGGTCGCCCACGGGGGACACTTCATCGCTCGCTACGAAGGCGCCGTTATCTTCGTCCGCCACGGTATTCCTGGCGAAGAGTGCACAATCGAGATAACCAGCACGGGCTCCTCATTTAATCGTGCCGACGTTATTGAAGTCACCGCACCTTCAGAAGATCGTGTCAGCGCACCATGCCGCTTTGCGCATAGAAATGGATGCGGGGGATGCGATTTCCAGCATATTTCTCTTCCACGCCAACTCAGCTTGAAGAGCGATGTCATTACGGAACAGTTCTCACGCATTGCAAAGATGGATATTGAAGTAGAAGTCGAAGAAGTTGCAGGCCCTCTTGGATGGCGAACACGATGCTCAGCCGTTACTACCAAAGCTGGGGCGCTCGGTTTCTACCAAGCTCGCTCTCACAAAATTATCCCCGTTGATGATTGCAGAATTCTTGTACCTGAGATGCGTTATTCAGAGCTCGCTCAACGCGGTGCTAAAGGTGATCAACGTATTGAAATTTCGATCTCGAACACGGGTGAGCGAACAATCGCTACTGCCAATTCTCGCGATGAATCTCCGCTTCGAATCAGCGACGGACCCGATGTAGCTCATTACACGGTTGGAGAGAATTCCTTTGAAGTCAGCCAGAAATCATTTTGGCAGAGCCATAAAGACGCTCCACGTGTACTAACAGAGGCCGTTCTGCAATACGCGCAATTGCGCGAAGGAGATCATGTTCTTGATCTTTATGGTGGAGTCGGTCTCTTAGCCGCAAGCTTCTTAACTCATATCGGTGAATCGGGTTCCGTCGATATTGTCGAGGGAAGCAAGAGCGCAACAGCGGACGCGGCCCGAAACTTTGAGGGCAAGAACAACGTCAATATCTACACAGGCGATGTTGCACGGTTGATTACCCGCTTCTCGTCTGCAGATGTCATCGTTCTCGACCCACCACGTGAAGGCGCGGGCAAAGATGTCATCGCGCATTGCGCGCAGTTAAAGCCGCGAGCAATCGTCTATGTCGCATGTGACCCTGCGGCGCTTGCCCGAGATACCGGATATCTACGCGATGCCGGCTACCAACTCGAATCCATGCGGGCTTTTGATCTCTTTCCCATGACGCATCACATCGAATCTGTTGCGAAATTCGTACCCACTAAGGTATCTTGACGTCAAGATATCTCCCGCGAAAGAAGAATCACGATGAGCAAGAACTCACTTGGCACAAAGAAGAACCTCACAGTTGCCGGCAAAGATTATGAAATCTTTGATATCTCAGCAGTAGAAGGCGCAGCCAACCTTCCGTTCTCACTCAAGGTACTTCTTGAAAATCTCTTGCGCACCGAAGATGGCGCCAACATCACTGCGGATCACATCAAGGCGCTTGCCCAGTGGGATCCATCTGTCGAGCCAGATACAGAAATTCAATTTACGCCAGCGCGCGTTGTTATGCAGGACTTCACTGGCGTTCCTTGTGTCGTCGATCTTGCAACCATGCGCGAAGCAATCGTTGATCTTGGGGGAGATCCATCTAAGGTAAATCCGCTTGCTCCCGCTGAACTCGTTATTGACCACTCAGTTATTGCAGATGTCTTCGGAACAAAAGATTCTTTCGAGCAGAACACAGATATTGAATACGAACGTAACCGCGAGCGTTACCGCTTCTTGCGTTGGGGCCAGGGCGCCTTTGATGAATTTAAAGTTGTTCCACCAGGAACCGGAATCGTTCACCAGGTAAATATTGAATACCTTGCTCGCGTTGTTATGACACGTACTGTCAATGGAGTTCTTCGCGCATACCCAGATACAGTTGTTGGAACAGATTCGCACACCACCATGGTCAACGGACTCGGAGTCCTTGGTTGGGGTGTAGGTGGAATCGAGGCAGAAGCAGCACTTCTTGGTCAGCCTGTATCAATGCTCATTCCACGCGTTGTTGGATTCAAGCTTTCTGGCGAGCTACCAGTTGGAACAACTGCAACTGATATGGCTCTGACAATTACTGAAATGCTTCGTAAGCATGGCGTTGTCGGCAAGTTCGTAGAGTTCTATGGTCCAGGTGTTGTCTCAGTACCTATGGCAAACCGCACGACTATCGGAAATATGTCACCTGAATACGGTTCGACATGTGCGATCTTCCCAATCGATGAAGAGACACTTCGCTACCTTCGCCTTACAGGTCGTAGCGATGATCAGGTTGCGCTAGTTGAGCAGTATGCAAAGGCTCAGGGAATGTGGCATGACCCTTCTGTATCTCCACGTTTCTCAGAGAATATCGAACTCGATCTTTCAACAGTTGTCTCATCAATCGCTGGACCAAAACGTCCGCAGGATCGCATTTCACTGACCGCTTCAAAGTCATCATTCGAGAAGATTCTTCCTACCTACTTCTCAGATAAGACAGGTAAAGAGGCTTACTCAGTAAACGTTGGTGCGAAGGCGACCACAATCAAGAATGGCGATGTAGTTATCGCCTCAATTACATCGTGTACCAATACATCAAACCCTTCAGTCATGATCGGTGCAGCTCTACTTGCAAAGAAGGCTGTTGAAAAGGGTCTGACATCTAAGCCATGGGTAAAGACAACTCTTGCACCAGGCTCAAAGGTTGTCACCGATTACTACGATCGCGCTGATCTCACCAAGTACATGGAAGCCCTTGGTTTTAACTTGGTCGGTTACGGCTGCGTCACCTGTATCGGAAACTCAGGACCGCTTCCTATCGAAATCAGTAAGGCTGTCAACGAGAATGATCTCGCTGTCACTGCTGTCTTGTCAGGAAACCGCAACTTCGAAGGCCGCATTAGCCCTGATGTGAAGATGAATTACCTTGCTTCACCACCGCTTGTTGTTGCATACGCACTTGCCGGAACAATGGATCACGATTTCGAAAACGATTCTTTGGGTAACGATAAAGATGGCAACCCAGTACTTCTTAAAGATATCTGGCCATCTGCACAAGAGATTCAAACAGTAATCGATTCATCTATTTCATCTGAAATGTTTAAGAAGGATTATGCAACTGTCTTCGATGGCGATCATCGTTGGAAGTCACTTGATACTCCGACTGGAAAGACATTCGAGTGGGATCCAAAGTCCACTTATGTTCGCAAACCCCCTTACTTTGAAGGTATGCCAGCAGAGCCAAAGCCAGTTACAGATATCACCGGAGCTCGAATTCTTGCGATTCTCGGAGATTCAGTAACAACTGATCACATTTCTCCAGCAGGAAATATCAAGGCTGATTCACCTGCAGGTAAGTATCTCGAGGCTAATGGCGTAGATCGAAAAGACTTTAACTCTTACGGATCGCGTCGTGGAAACCACGAAGTAATGATCCGCGGAACATTTGCAAATATTCGCCTTAAGAATCTACTTCTTGATGGCGTTGAAGGAAGCTTTACCAAGAACTTCCTTGCCAATGGCGAGCAGACAACAATTTACGATGCATCAGTTGCATACCAAGCAGCAGGTGTTGGTCTGATCATCCTTGCAGGTAAAGAGTATGGATCAGGATCTTCACGTGACTGGGCAGCAAAGGGAACAGCGCTTCTCGGTGTTCGCGCAGTGATTGCAGAAAGCTTCGAACGCATTCACCGCTCTAACTTGATCGGCATGGGCGTACTTCCATTGCAATTTACCAACGGTGCAAATGCTCAATCACTCGGTCTTAAGGGTGATGAGACATTCTCGATTACCGGCGTAACCGCGCTCAATGACGGCGGAATCCCTAAGGAAGTCACAGTGGCTGCAGGGGATAAGACCTTCACAGCTAAGGTACGAATTGATACACCAGGTGAAGCGGATTACTACCGCCACGGTGGAATCATGCAGTACGTACTGCGTCAGCTCCGCGGCTAATCTAGACTTCACCTATGCTCGAATCAATCAAAGGTCCCAGTGACCTCAAGGCTCTTCGCCCTGAGCAGCTGGAGCAACTCTCTGAAGAGATTCGCCAATTCCTCATCACCAAAGTCTCTAAGACCGGTGGGCACTTAGGCCCTAACCTCGGCGTAGTCGAGCTCACGATTGCAATTCATCGCACCTTTGATTCACCGAAGGATGTCGTTCTCTTCGATACCGGCCACCAGTCTTACGTTCATAAAATTCTGACAGGGCGCGCAGATCAATTCGATAAGTTGCGTCAACGTGGTGGAATCGCCGGATATCCAAACCGTGGCGAGAGCGCGCACGATGTCATTGAAAATTCACATGCATCGACTGCGCTCTCTTGGGGCGATGGAATCTCTCGCGGTTTCTCACTCACCGGTCAATCAGATCGCCACGTTGTTGTTGTCGTAGGCGACGGAGCGCTGACAGGTGGAATGTCATGGGAAGCGCTCAACAATATTGCTGCAGCCAATGACCGAAACTTAATCATCGTCGTCAACGATAATGAACGTTCTTACTCACCAACCATCGGTGGAGTGGCAACCTATCTTTCAACGCTTCGAGTCACACGTGGCTACGAGCGCTTCCTCGACTGGGGCAAAGAGGTTCTTACCAAGACTCCAGTAGTTGGCAATCCGATTTACGAGACCCTTCATGGAATGAAGAAGGGCATCAAAGATATTGTCGCCCCGCAAGGCATGTTTGAAGATCTTGGATTGAAATATGTCGGACCCATCGATGGACACGATGTCGCCGCCATGGAGCGCGCACTACTTCAGGCAAAAGAGTTCGGTGAACCCGTTCTTCTTCACGTTATTACCGAAAAGGGTAAGGGGCATAAGCCAGCTGTTGCAGATGAGGCCGAAAAGTTTCATGCGGTCGGAATCGTTGATCCTGAAACAGGAACACCACTCAGTAAATCGGTAACTAGCTGGACCAGTGTCTTCTCTGATGAGCTTGTTGCTCTTGGCCACGAGCGTAAAGATATTGTGGCAATTACAGCGGCAATGCTTGGACCTACCGGTCTGGATAAATTTGAAAAGTTATTCCCTGATCGCACAATCGATGTGGGTATCGCCGAACAACATGCAGTAACAAGTGCCGCTGGTCTTGCCTTTGCAGGCATGCACCCTGTCGTTGCTGTTTACTCAACATTCCTCAACCGCGCATTCGACCAGATGCTGATGGATGTCGCTCTTCATAAGGCGGGCGTTACATTCGTACTAGACCGCGCTGGAATTACAGGCGATGACGGTCCTTCACATAACGGGATGTGGGATTTAGCTCTTACCGGAATCGTTCCAACGCTTCATGTTGCTGCTCCTCGCGATGCAGCTCGCCTTCGCGAAACTTTGCGCGAATCTCTAGAAATTTCAGATGCTCCATCGCTCATTCGTTTTCCAAAGGGCGCAGTACAGACAGATATTCCAGCTTTCGAACGTCGTGATGGAATTGATGTTCTCTATCGTGGCGAGAGCGCAGATGTTCTTCTTGTCAGCGTTGGTGCAATGGCAGCGATAGCAGTCGAGGCAGCATCTCAGGCATACCGCGAAGGCGTTGGCGTTACCGTCATCGATCCTCGTTGGGTAAAGCCGCTTCCTCAATCACTTGTCACGATGGCGCAGCGCTATAAGAGCGTAGTCATTCTTGAAGATGGAATTCGCCATGCAGGAATCGCAAGTTCTATCTCAGAGCTCTTCCGCGAAGCAGGGCTTAATGTTGCGCTACACAGCATCGGCGTTCCTCTTGAATTTATCGAGCACTCTAAGCGCGCAGAAATTCTGGAAGATCTTGGAATTACTGCTCAGAAGATTTCACGCGACATCGTCGAGTGGAGTTCTACTGTGGAAGAGATGCAATTCCCGGCGCATGAAAACGCTGACCGCAAACAGACTCGCTAATTCCTTCACGATCTAAGTAAGGCAGGATTCCGCCGAGATGCATCGGCCAGCCAGCGCCCATCAACATACAGAGATCAATCTCGGCTGGTGTTGAAACAACGCCTTCATCGAGCATCATGCGAGCTTCTTCTGCCAACGCTTTCAGCGCGCGAAGACGAACTTCTTCAGCAGTTGAAGGATTTGTTCCCTTATGAACGAGAGTGAGAGCTGCTGGGTTTGGGCCTACTGAGCCGTCATCGTTTTTAATGTAGAAAGTTTTAACGCCTTCCTTGACCATTGCTTGCATTGTTGGAGAGATGCGGTAGCGAGGACCAAGGTTTGCATTGAGAGTTTCAGAGACATGGAGTGCAACGCCAGGACCAACTAGGCCAAGGAGTTCAAAAGGCGACATTGGGAAACCAATACTGCGCATTGCATTATCTGCAGTTGCTGGGTCGGTACCTTCATCAACTGCATCGGTGATTTCACCCATGAATCGAGTGAGAAGTCGGTTCACAACAAAGCCCGGAGCATCTTTACAAATGATCATCGTCTTCTTTAGCTCTTTACCAATGTTGACAGCAGTTGCAGTGGTTGCATCATCTGTCTTTGATGTACGAGCAACTTCAAGAAGTGGCATGACAGCCACAGGGTTGAAGAAGTGGAAACCAACAACGCGTCCAGGGTGTTCCAAGCCTTCGCTCATGCGTTCGACCGATAGGGAAGAGGTATTGGTAGCTAGAACGCATTCAGGTCCGACAATCTTCTCAAGTTTCTTAAAGAGTTCCTGCTTAAGCGATAGCTCTTCAAAGATCGCTTCAATAACGAAGTCGCATCCAGCAAATACTTGCTGATCTGAGGATCCGCTAATCAGAAGTGAGAGACGGCCAGCAGATTCAGCGCTCATGCGCTTTTTCTCAACCAACTTAGCAAGTTCGTTCTTTACCCATGCCACACCCTTGTCGGCGCGCTCTTGATCGATATCTGTCATGACAACAGGGCACTTGAGGTTACGAAGAAGAAGGAGTGCGAGTTGCGAAGCCATAAGACCAGCACCGACAACGCCCACACGAGCGACCTTGCGGCCTAGCGCGGGCTTTGGTGCACCCTCAACTTTTTTGCGCTTCTTCTGAATGACGTTAAAGGCATAGAGCGATGCGCGAAGGGGGTCTGACATTGTCAGGTCTGCAAGAGTTGCATCTTCTGCATCAAAACCTTGCCCGCGTGTATTTGTCTTTGCTTGCGCAATCAGCTCGAGCGCTTTCATTGGTGATGCAATTTCTGCGCCCCCGTACTTTTTAAGCGCTGCAGCACGACCTGCAGCAAGGGCTGAATCCCATGCAGGATCAGTTGAGTAATCCTTACGTTCAATCTTGGTTGCACCGCTCAAAATGGAGGCCGCAAATGCCACAGATTTCTCGAGAAAATCAGCTGGCGCATAGACCGCATCAACGATGCCAAGACCGAGAGCATCCTTAGATTTCATCATCGTGTTGTTATTTAGCGCATTTCCGATGATCACTTGAACAGCGCGCTCTGGACCAATTAACTTAGGAACGATTGTCGCTCCGCCCCATCCTGGAACTAGCCCAAGGAATACCTCAGGAAGTGCGGTAAATGCTGTGGCAGAAAGAGTGCGGTAGTTGCAGTGAAGTCCGACTTCAAGTCCGCCACCCAATGCAAGTCCGTTGATAAAGGCAAAGGTTGGAATTCCGATTTCATCGAAACGACGGAAGACATCGTGACCTAACTTGCCGATAGCAACTGCTTGCTCGCGCTTATTTAGAAATGCCAGCGCTGATAAGTCTGCACCGGCAGCGAAGATAAATGGCTTTCCTGTAATAGCAATTGCTGCAGGTTTGCGGGAAGCAGCCTCTGTAATTGCCGCATCAAGTGCCACCAATGACTGTGGACCGAATGTATTGGGACGATTATGGTCATGGCCATTATCGAGAGTAATGAGTGCGAGTGTGCCCTTGAAGCCAAAGGGGGAGAGGTCAACATCGCGCACAAGTGCGCTGGTAACGACTTCTTCAGGAGCGCCTTCTGGAAGTTGGATTGCAGTAGTCATTACTTCGAACCTCCTGAAATCTGCGCTTCTTTGTTATGGGGGTTTTCCCAAATAATTGTTCCGCCCATACCGAGGCCAATACACATTGTGGTGATTCCATAACGAACTTCTGGCTTCTCTTCAAAGGTGCGCGCTAAGTTGAGCATCAGACGCACACCGGATGATGCAAGTGGATGCCCGACAGCAATTGCTCCGCCGTAAGGATTCACGCGAGGATCATCATCTGCAATTCCGAAGTGATCAAGGAATGCGAGAACTTGTACTGCAAATGCTTCATTGACTTCAAATGCGCCAATATCTTCAATCTTCAAGCCTGCTTTACCGAGAGCCTTGATTGTTGAAGGAACTGGCCCATAACCCATGACTTCAGGTTCAACGCCTGCAAATGCAAATGTAACCATGCGCGCTTTGATAGTAAGACCAAGTTCTTTCGCCTTATCTTCATTGGCAAGAAGGGCCGCGGTTGCGCCATCGTTGAGTCCTGATGAATTTCCTGCAGTAACGCGACCTGCTGGACGAAAAGGTGTCTTCAACCCTGCAAGACCTTCCATAGTTGTTGTAGGACGTGGCGCTTCATCAACGGTTGCGATAGTCCAACCGAGTTCTGCGTTGCGAGCCGCGGTTGGAATTAAATCTCTTTGAATCTTGCCATCGACATAAGCTTGCGCTGTCTTCATCTGAGAGTTGAGTGCGTATGCATCAGCGCGCTCTTTTGTTAGATGCGGAAAGCGATCATGTAAACGCTCAGCTGTTGCACCCATAGCGAGCGCATCTTGTTCCACCAACTTCTCGGCAAGGTAGCGAGGGTTGGGATCCATCAATTCACCCATTGGGTGGTTACCCATATGTTCAACGCCGCCAGCAATTGCAATATCAATAGCGCCCATAGCGATTGCACCAGCAACAGTTGTTGTTGCAGTCAGCGCACCTGCGCACCAGCGATCGATGGAATAACCAGGCACAGTCTTTGGAAGTCCAGCAAGAAGCGTTGCACTTCGCCCGATATTCATTCCCTGATCACCGGTCTGCGTTGCAGCAGCGATAGCAACATCATCGATGGATGCTGGATCTACATTGGGATTTCGCTCCAAGAGGCCACGCATAGCGCGCACCATCAGGTCATCGGCGCGAGTACCTGCATACATGCTGCCGGCTTTACCGAATGGGGTGCGGACAGCATCGACGAGGACGACTGAACGGAGTTGTGACGACATAGAACTTCCTTCGCTGGTGAGTATCTTTGGAAAGGTTACTCGCCAGTAGGGGAATTGGCTATGCGTTAAGAGGTGTTTTTACCTTCGCTGGCGACAAGTAGGCGCTGATAGTCAAACCAAGGTAGGCGACCCAGACAAAGAGCTGGAGCCATGAAGTCGTTGTATCAAAACCAATTGTTCCGCCAAGAAGCGCTGCCATAAATGACTCCTTAGCCATCCATGAAGTGACATCCCATGCAAAAGCATCTGGGCCAGGCAAGATTCCAAACTCCTGGAACTCGTGGATTCCGTATGAAAGAACGCCCGCTGCCACAACGATTAGAGCCACACCTGAGTAAGTGAAGAACTTTCCAAGGTTGATCTTGACTGCGCGGTTGTAAATTCCATAACCAAGACCGACTGCGAGAGCTAAGCCAAGGATCAATCCAAGGGTCGCTGTAGAGAAAGCGCCAACGGTTTTAAAGTTGGTATAGAGAAAGAGTGATGTTTCCAGGCCTTCGCGAGCAACAGCGAAGAAGGCGAGGGTCGCCATCGAGAGGGCACCAGAGGTCACAGCGACCTCTGCCTTTCCATGGAGCTCATCACGCAAGCCACGGGCTGCGCGCTTCATCCAGAAGACCATCCAGGTGACAAGGCCGACCGCCACGAAAGAGGTAGTTCCGGCGAAGAGCTCTTCGCCCTTCTCTGAGAGCTCAGCAGAGGTGTAAGACAAGAAAGCTCCAAAGGCAAGGCTTGCAGTAATAGCGAGAGCTACACCTGTCCAAAGTGCGCGTAAATGGCTTCTTTGGTCGCTCTTCACAAGGTAGGCGACAAGGATTCCAACGATGAGCGCGGCTTCTAGGCCTTCGCGTAGGGCGATGATGAATGTACTGAGCATGGCTTGAGAGTAATTGAGCCAAGGGAATTACGCAACTCTGATGTTGCGTAATTCGTCACTCTGTAGGCGTGACTTCCGCCTCAGGCTCGGCCACTTCTAGTGGCTCAGTCTCTGTAAGAGCGAGCTCAAGGATGGGAGAGGCAATCTCAGCCTGCCAGCGGCGCGCTCCCATGGCGAGCAGGGCTTCGTGCACAGATGAGGTCGGAGGCTGCCAACAGATACGGCGGACCAGTTCGGGGGAGATCATATTTTCAAGAGGAATGGAAAGTTCCTCAGCCCGTACCTGCAAATTAAATCGCGCGTGAGTGAGAGGTGCGTACTTTTCAGGAAAGCGCTCGCGCCAAATTTTAATCGGTGGCATCGCATCAGTTTTAGAACGCGCTTCAGGCCATTGATCTTCTGGCATTGCAATGGCATCGGTAATACAACTAATCCATGTTGCAGCATTTTCTAACCAGCGCGCTCGCAAGCCCAGCGGCCTCAGAATTTTTTCAAGATGTTTGCGATTGGTAATGGGACCCTTATCCGAAGCGAGAGCAATTTCTGTAATTGCTAAATCTGATAAAAGCCGGCTGGGCGATACATCTAATTCTTGTGCAAGTTCATTACGCGCCTGCCAGATTTCGCGGATTACCGCCATGTGATTGCGCTTCTTCACCTTATGCATTCCAGAAGTTCTGCGCCATGGATCTACTCGCGGTGGCGCCGGTGGAGCTGCAATGATTGATGCAAAATCTTCTTCAGCCCATTTCGATTTCTTGGCATCGACCAAGAGTTGGTAAACCTTGTCGCGCAACTCGACAAGAAGTTCAACGTCAAGTGCTGCGTAGTTCAACCAATCATGGGGAAGTGGTCTAGTAGACCAATCAACTGCAGAGTGTTCCTTTGCAAGAGAGACGCTCATCAACGTTTCGAGGAGCGGACCAAGACCTACGCGCGGAAGCCCTGCGATACGACCGCCGAGTTCGGTATCGAAGAGAATGTTAGGAAATATGCCGACTTCGCGAAGGCAGGGAAGGTCTTGCGTACTTGCATGCAAGATGACTTCAACGTCTTGGATAAGTGCGTTAAGTGCAACAAAACAGCGGTGTCCTGGCCCAAATGGAATTGGATCAATGAGGTGCAACCCGCCGCCAGTACGTTTGATTTGAATCAGGTATGCACGGGCGCTGTATTTATATCCAGATGCACGTTCTGCATCGAATGCATAAGGGCCAGTGCCTGAAGCTAACTGTGCAAGAGCTGCATCAAATGCTTCCTCGGTGTCGATGATCGCGGGAACTCCCTCTGCTGGATGCAGCAAAGGAATTGCGGTGGGAAGTTCTTCTACTTCAGACACGACGTCGAGCTGATGCAATAGTTGAAACGCCTTCAGGAACGGGTGGAAGACCTGCGACTTCGGTAATGAGATTGCACCACGCCTGCACGTGAGCGAACATGTCGTCAGGAGATGTGATTACCGGCGACCAAGAAGCGCGGATTTCAATTTCGGATTCGTCATTACGTGGTGAAAGTTTTCCAAATGATGCACTGGATACGCGAGTAACTGTGCCGCTCGGTGCGTTGTAAGAAGCACCCGTTGCATTGAGTGAATCAAGAAGCCAATTCCAGCCTACTTCTGGAAGCAGGGGATCTTCTTGCATCTCGCTATCTACATCGGCGCGCATAAAGGTGACGCAGCGGAAATCGCCTTCCCATGTGTCTTGCCCACCAGGTTCGTGCAAGATGACGAAACGTCCGGAGGCGACTTCATCTTCAGCATCTCCGAGTGAGCCATTTGAGATATCTGCGGTGAATGCAAAGGAATAAGCCGCAAGCTTTTGAGGGGCGGGGACTTCTTCAAGAATGATTTCATTTCTTGGGGTGAAGGTACGAAGAAGGTCGATCATCTCTTCAAAAGTAAATGTCGATTTCACTGGTTGATTCTAAAGTTCAAGGCGCGCTTTGCATGGGAGGCTGATGGTCTTGCCCTGTAGAGTCCTCTCCATGGCAAGCCTTCTAGCGCTACTTTCAAGCGCGTTGTGGGGTAGCGCCGATTATCACGCAGGAAAACTCAGTAAGCGATTCCCTGCAATTGCAGTTCTTGCAACCAGTCAGGCAATTGGATTTATCACCGGCCTCTTTCTTGTCATTGTGAGCGCATCTAGGAATGCGCAAGCACTCGGAAGTGATGGGTATCTTCTAGCTGGAGCACTTGCAGGTCTTTGTGGGTATGCCGGTCTGATTAGTCTTTATGCCGCACTATCTACAGGGCGAATGGGCGTTGTTTCACCGATTAGCTCTCTTGGTGCGCTGATTCCTTTGTCTTACGCAATTGTCATTAAAGGTGATCAACTTTCTACAATCGTCAGTATCGGAGTTGTGGCAGCACTTCTTGGTGGCTTTCTTGCAAGTGGACCAGAAGTCTCACAAGGTTTTCCGCTTAAGCCAGTTCTCCTCGCTTTATCTGCCGCGGTCTTCTTTGGTCTAGCTCTTGTCTTTATGGCAATCGGATCGCAGAGCAGCGCTTTGATGACTATGACGACAATGCGCGCAACTACTCTTCTTATCGGCATTGCCATCTTTATTCGATTTAGACATATCGGCGGGCTAGGAAAAGCCGAACTTCCAATTCTTATATTCATTGGTGTCGCAGACTTCGCAGCTAATTTGCTACTTGGCGTTGCAACGACAAAGGGCCTTGTCTCACTTGCCATGGTCTTAGGTTCGCTCTACCCAATTGCTACTGCCTTATTGGCTTACAAATTTCTCCACGAGAGATTACATAAAGTGCAATATGTTGGAATCTTCTTTGCTGTAATCGGTGTGGCGCTAATTTCCGCCTTCTAACTACTTTCGCGCAGAGATAAAGCGCGTATCTGCGTTCGTTACTTCGCTGCTCTGCGTGAAGTGCCCAAGCAGTTGATCGATATGAATGACATCTTCTCCGCCCGTAACAGTTGTAATACTGAGTTCAAGAGCATCAATTCGTCCAGCACTGATTAATTCAGTGATGATTGCAACGCCCGCTTCAATGTGAACATTGGGACCGAACGTTTTAATCGCTCGATCTAACGCTTTCTCTGGGGAGAGATTCCAACAATGCGCCAGGCGATTATCGGCTAAAGGGTTAATCAAAGAGCGTGAAATAACCACGACAGGCACTGGTGTGCGGTGATAGGGCTCTGTGCGAGCAGTATTTCCTCCGATAAGAATGCAATCAGCTGTACGACGTCGCGCTAAGAACTCTGAGCGATCTGCTGCGGTTGTTACACCCGCGGAGCTGCCATTCTTTGTGGTCGATCCATCACTTCCTACTACAAGAGTTACTGTGACCGTCATAAAGGTAAGAATATTCACTTTCTCACCCATTTATCAGGAAAATCTCCCGCTTAAAATTGAAAGTTCATTACTAGGAGCGTTAGCCTTTCAACATGAGAAAAGCTATGAGTGCTGGCGCTGCCGTTGCAAGCGCAGTTTTTCTCCTCTCAATTTTTCCATCAACTGGAGCAAACGCTGCGCAAACTTTGGCGCAGGTACAAGCGCAAGTAAATCGACTTGAAGAAGATGCCACTGAAGCTGCTGAAGGTGCGCAAGAAGCCAAGGTCAAGCTCGCAGCTCTGACACGCAGCCTGGCAGGAATCCAAGCTCAGGCAGCGATTCAAGGAAAGACCGTTGATGCAATTTCGAAAACTCTTGGAGTCATTGCAGTCAATCAGTACAAGTCTGGAACTCTCAGCCAAAGCCTCGAACTACTCTTCTCGTCAGATCCTGCGCTTTATCTATCATCAGCAGGTTCTCTCGAAGCAATCACTCGTCGTAAATCTACGCAGCTTCGCAAATTCCAATCTGCCGAACAGCAACTTAATGCAACCTCATTAACAGTCAGTGACCGCTTGGCTCAAGTGAAGGTATTGCAGACAAAATTGGCCGAACGGAGCGCTTTTGCTCAACGAAAGTTGGCTCAAGCAGAGCTCTTGCTTTCTAAACTAAAGAAAGAGGATCGCGAACGACTCGCTAAGTTGGCAGAAGATCGCGAGAATGCAGACCAGGCATCTTCACTAGTTGCGGCAAAAGCTGCCGCCGGTGTTTCAGGTCGCAGTGGTATTGCACTCAAATATGCGCTGAAGCAGATTGGCGATCGCTACGTCTTCGGTGCTGCAGGTCTGACTACGTGGGATTGCTCAGGTTTGACGATGCGCGCCTTCCAGTCGGCTGGAGTTTCTCTTCCTCACTCTTCAGCTGCTCAGTCAAGAATGGGTAAATCAATTCCCTTCGGACAGAAGAAGCCTGGCGACCTCCTCTTTTTTGGCCGTCCTGTTTCTCACGTAGGTATTTATCTCGGTGGTGGTCGTATGGTCCATGCACCACGTTCGGGCTCACGCGTGAAAGTGGCAGAGTCGAATTCACTCGGACGTAAACCTTTGGTTGCAGTCCGCCGTTTCTAATGAGCGACTCAAAGATTCTCTGTATTACAAATGATTTTGGTCCACGCGCAGGTGGAATTGAAACTTTTGTTATTGGTTTAATCGAGCGCCTTCCCAAGAACTCGGTCGTCGTTTACACATCTTCACAACCAGACTCTGCTGCCTTTGATAGAGCGTGGATGGAGAATTACGGGGTACTCGTTATTCGCGATAAAGCGAAGGTCTTATTGCCGACTCCACGTGTATCTAAAGCAGTGCGAAAGATTCTCCGCCGCGAATCAATCACCACGGTTTTCTTTGGGGCAGCAGCGCCACTGGGCCTCTTGTCTCATGGGCTACGTCGCGCAGGAGCTAAACGAATCGTTTCACTGACTCACGGACATGAAGTCTGGTGGGCAAAGGTCTGGCCATTTTCATGGGCCATGCGCCGCATTGGTAACGGCGTGGATAACCTGACATACCTTGGTGATTTCACACGTTCGCAGATATCCCGGGCGCTCACAGTTAGCGCAGCGAGTGCGATGGTGAAGATCGCACCCGGAATCGATACGGATCACTTCGCACCTCGAGCTGATGCACAAGCATTGCGCGCCGAGTTAGGACTTTCAGAGAAGAAGGTAATCGTCTCTGTTGGACGATTAGTGCATCGCAAAGGCCAGGACACGCTCGTCGAATCGATGCCGCAGATTCTTTCGCAGGTACCGGATGCGCATTTACTTTTCATCGGCGAAGGTCCATATAAAGATTATTTAGTTAAGCGCGCAGCTGAATTAAAGGTTAGCGATGCAATTACCTTTATTGGACGAATTCAGTATGCCGAACTTCCTCGCTACATCTGCGTTGGAGATATCTTTGCAATGCCTTCACGCTCTCGTCTTGCAGGTCTTGAAGTTGAAGGTCTTGGCATCGTTTACTTAGAAGCCAGTGCATGTGGCCTTGCAGTAGTCGGCGGAAAGTCCGGGGGAGCACCAGATGCAGTTCTTGAAGGTGAGACCGGATTTGCAGTTGATGGAACGTCAGCGCAAGCGGTAGCTGATGCGGTGATTACGCTTTTGAAGGATCCAGAACGAGCAAGCCAGATGGGTGCACGCGGTCGCCAATGGATTATTGATGAATGGCGCTGGGAAATCTGGGCAAAGAAGTTTGCCCAGTTACTCACTCAACCCTGATTGTTGCGCCTTCTTCACAGCTTGAGTTCGATTACTGACCTCTAACTTTCTATAGATTGTGTTGAGATGGGTCTTCAGCGTTGATTCGGAAATGAATAAAGAAGCTGACAACTCTTTTAGCGGTTGACCCATATGTAAAGTTGCGAGAATCTGTAGCTCTCGCTGCGAAAGACCAAAAGTCTCAGTCTTGCGATTAAGAGCCCCTGCCAAATCTTGCGCAGAAAAAGTGGCAGGAGATAAGAGCGCGTGATCAACCGCTGCAAGAAAGTCTGCAAGCGGTGCTGATTTATTGACGAATGCGCTGGCCCCAGCTTTCATGGCTGCAATGACGAATTCGTCCTTTTCGTTCAAGGTAAGAATGACAATCGCAACAGATTGCGAAAGCGAACGCACCCATTGTGCAATTTCCAAGCCACTACCATCAGGAAGATTGATATCGAGTATGAGCAAGTTTGGATTCACTCTTGCAATCTGGGCGCGAGCTTCGTCAATGGAAGAAGCTTCGTAAATTGAGAAGCTCTGTCGCGTTTCCAGGGCGCGACGTAGCCCTTCACGAACCATGGCATGGTCATCAATGATGAGCGCCACTAATAGATCGCTCAAATCAATATCGCTACACGAGTCCCATCAATACTTTCGATTGTGATACTGCCATTCATCGCATGTACTCGTTCAATAATTCCAGAAATACCAAAGTGTCCATCTTTCACGTGCGCCCCTCCAATCCCATCATCGATCACCTCAAGACAGGTTCGATTGTTGATGGGATAGAGGCTTATTCCAATGTGGGTAGCCCCAGAGTGTGCGATGGAGTTGCGTAGGATTTCCTTAGTAATCAGCAGAAGTTGGGTGGTTAATTCTTTATCGATGTCCATCTCCTCGATAGAGAGCGCTATCTCTTGGGACGGCGTTAGTTCGCTGATGAGCCGTTCAACTTCACCGCCAAAGGTCTGCGAAGTGTTTGTGCGCAGGTTGAGAATTTCTCGGCGAACCTTTGTAATGAGTTCGTCTATAGAAAGGCGAGTTCGCCTGATTTCCTTACGGGAATTGGTCGAAAGTGATGGGTCGGCAAGCAGAAGGTCGAGTGAGTAACCCACTCCAACCAAATCTTGCGCAATCCCATCATGGAGCTCCCGTGCAACCCGAAGTCTCTCGGGTGACGGGAGTTCCATTTACTTGGTAAAGAGCGCTGTGATTTCAGCTGAGTACTTCTCAGCGATGACGTGACGCTTAAGCGATAGCTTTGCTGTGAGTTCTCCACCAGCGATGGTGAAGTCCTTTGCAAGTATCGTAAATTTACGAATTGATTCAGCTTTCGATACCGCTTTATTTGCTTCATCTACCGCAGTTTGAATGACAGCAATGAGGTCTGGATCATTTACCAAAGTATCGATAGTTGCTCCGGCCTTATTGTTTGAAGCAATCCAACCTTTGAGCATGTCCTGATCAATAGTGATGAGGGATGCAATAAATGGCTGGTTATCTCCAACGACCATGCACTGGCTGACCAGCGGATGCGCGCGTAGGCGATCTTCAAGAACCGCAGGTGCGACGTTCTTTCCACCCGCTGTAACGATGAGTTCTTTCTTTCGTCCCGTGATGTAGAGATATCCCTCATCATCCAGACGACCTAGGTCTCCAGATTTAAACCATTCGCCATCAAATACTTCTTGGTTAGCAGCATCGTTCTGCCAGTAACCGCGCATGACGATTGGTCCCTTGATCATGACTTCGCCGTCATCGGCAATCTTGATTGAAGTACCAGGAATTGGTCGGCCAACAGATCCCACACGAATCTTCTTTGTGAGGTTAAGAGTTGCACCTGCTGTTGTCTCAGTTAATCCATAACCTTCAAGAATTGTGATTCCTGCGCCACGATAGAAGTGACCTAGACGTGTTCCAAGTGGAGCGCCACCTGAAATTGCTGCTTCAACAGAACCGCCCATTGCTGCGCGAATCTTTGAGTAGACCAACTTGTCGAAGAGGCCGTGCTTGAGAGTAAGGAGTGGATTAAATCCACGCTTATCTTTTGACTCGCTATAAGCAATAGCTACTTCAGCAGCCTTTCTAAAGATCTTTCCCTTGCCAGCAGCTTCTGCCTTAGCTTCAGCGCCGTTGTAAATCTTTTCGAAGATGCGAGGAACGGCAAGTACGAATGAAGGCTTAAATGATGCGAGATCTGGTTGCAGACGACCAACAGGATCACTGCAATGAGCAAGGTGAAGTCCTGCATGGATAGCACCAATCTGCACCATACGACCGAAGACGTGCGCTACAGGAAGGAAGAGGAGAGTTGATCCACCTGGCTTGAGGAAGAGATCGCTAGCGCCTTCAACAACGTTGCCGCACTCTGAGAGAAAGTTTGAATGTGTGAGCTGTACGCCCTTTGGACGCCCCGTTGTACCCGATGTATAAATCAAAGTCGCAAGACTTGCAGGAACGAGAGCATTTCGGCGACGTTCAATCTCTTCATCAGAGATATTTGAACCAGCATCCTTCAAGATAGCGAGTACATCTTCTGTCATCACCCAAACGTGCTTTGTATGTCCAGGAAGAACTGGAGTTACGAGCTCGCGGTGCGTTGGCGTTTCGACGATTAATCCAACAGAACCTGAGTCGTTGAGGATCCAGTCAACTTGTTCAGCAGAAGATGTTTCATAAATTGGAACAACGCATCCGCCTGCGTACCAAATAGCGAAATCTAAAATCGTCCATTCATATCGAGTGCGCGCCATGATTGCGACGCGATCGCCAATTTGAATTCCAGCAGCAACGAGACCTTTGGCAGTTGCGCGGATTTCTTCTTCAACTTGTCGCGCAGTCAGTGGCTGCCATCCATCTCCAAGGGGACGTGAAATGGTGACGCGATCTGGTTCAAACCATGCTCGTTCTGCAATCAAATTGGTGAGGTTTCCGGCTGTCGCGGCAGGGATGATTGGAGGATTGTTGATTTCGTTCATGACGCTAACGCTAGCGGGCGAGTGGGTGAAAAGGGAAGATTCCGAGCGCGTATTACTTCTGGGTGAGTGTTGGTAGCCTTGCGCCCATGTCAGAGAAGAGCGTTTCCACAGTCATTATCGATGCACCTCTAGCGGATGTTGAAGCCGCCCTATTTTCTATTGGGAGCTACCCCGAGTGGCTAAGCTCCATCAAGAAGGCAGATGTCATTGAAAGTGATTCATCTGGCCGGGTGCTCAAGGCGAAACTAGCTATCGATGCCGGCATGATGAAAGATCGAGTCACTCTTGATTACGATTGGAGCGCAGCACCTGCTTCGCTCTCTTTCACAATGGATGAAGCTGATTTACTGACTCAGATGGATGGCGCCTACACACTCAAGGCAATTGATTCGGATTCAACAGAAGTTACCTATGAACTCACAGTGGCTGTTGGGATGCCTGTTCCTGCCATGATGATCACAAAGGCGCAGAAGCAGACCATTGATGCTGCTCTCAAGGAGTTGGCTGAGCGAGTCGGCTAAATGAGTTACACAATTGGCGTCGATGTCGGCGGAACAAAAGTTCTTGGGGGAGTTGTCGACGAATTCGGCGCTGTCCTAAAGACTGCCCGACGAGATACGCCACGTGAAGGTGGAGCTGCTCTTACGCAAACCATCGCCGATGTGGCACTTGAATTAAAGAAAGATTTTACGATCGACTCTGTCGGGGTATCTGCCGCAGGGTTTGTCTCATCAAATAGAAAAACAATGCTGGCTACTCCCAACATCGCTGGTTGGAATGGCGTCGATTTAGATTACGAGCTCACCTCACTTATTGGTTTACCTGTTGTGATTGAAAATGATGCCAACGCGGCCGCTTGGGGCGAAGCTCGTTTCGGAGCAGGACGTGGAAAGCGCCACATGTTGATGTTAACTGTGGGCACAGGTATTGGTGGCGGCATTGTTGTAAATGGAGAGCTCTACCGCGGCGCCTTCGGAGTTGCTGCTGAAATCGGCCACATCCGTGTAGTTCCAGAAGGCCATCTCTGCGGATGCGGGGCACGTGGTTGCTTTGAACAATATGGTTCTGGAAATGCGCTCATGCGCCATGCCCGTGAAGCGATTGCAGCAAGTCCTGATATCGCACGTAACTTACTTTCACGTGGCGATGGAACTATTCAGGGACTTACTGGAAAAGATATAACTGAAGCTGCTCGTGACGGCGATGCAGTTGCACTTGCTGCTTTCAATACAACGGGTCAATGGTTGGGCGCTGGAATTGCAACGCTTTCCGTTGTTCTGGATCCTGAATGCGTTGTGATTGGTGGTGGAGTAATCGATGCGGGCGAGATTCTTCTTGAACCAACTCGAAAAGCACTGGAGCAGTCAATGCCGTTTGCTGGAAAGCATCCGTATCCAGAGATCATTGCAGCGCAATTAGGTAATGAAGCCGGGCTAGTCGGAGTGGCTGACTTAGCTCGTTCGTAAGCTCTTCTTAGAGAGCAGCACCGTCATCAGGGTGTTGGTTATTGCGATTATTCTTCCAGCGCACCATTGCGTTCAATGAATCTTTGATTTGATCAATAAGTGATCTCTTTGGAATTGCCGGCGGTGAAAATTTATTGGAACGATTTATCGCATCAAGTTCATCGAGATACGTTGTTGGAGCAGATTCATCGAGTGATAGACCTTCGACCATTGAATGGAATTCTGCATCAATGAGTTCCTTGTCATCGAATTCATCATCTGATTCATGGCCCGATTCACGCTTGCTCATGGTTTATGTTCGCACAAATGGGTCGATTCAGGCTAAATTAGCGCCTATGAACAACCTGCCCTACGGCACCCTCCGGGCATTTCTGACACCATTTTTGATGTTGCTCTTTCGCCCGAAGGTAAAGGGGCTGCGTAACGTTCCATCTACAGGGCCACTAATTCTTGCATCGAACCATCTCTCATTTAGTGATTCGATTTTTATGCCGCTTGTTGTTCCTCGCAAAGTTACCTTCTTGGCAAAGAGTGAGTACTTCACATCTCCTGGACCCAAGGGGCTTCTCAAGAAATTAACTTTCATCGCTCTAGGTCAAGTTCCTGTCGATCGTTCAGGTGGACGACGAAGCGAGGCAGCTTTGATCACTGGGCTCGAAGTACTTGCTGGCGGAAATTCTCTAGGTATATATCCGGAAGGAACGCGTTCTCCGGATGGACGCCTCTACAAAGGACGCACAGGTATTGCTCGCCTTGCCATTGAATCAGGCGCACCCGTAATTCCGATTGCGATGTTTAACACCGACAAGATTCAGCCAACCGGCACAGTCATTCCAAAGATCATGCGCGTTGGAATCACATTTGGCGAACCTATGTACTTCGAAGGTGACTCAACAGATTTGCAGTACTTGCGTGAAGTTACTGATCAAATTATGAAACGCATTCAACAGTTATCTGGCCAGGAGTACGTCGATACCTACGCTGTGAAGGCGAAGAAATCAGGCATTAACGTCGAAAATAGCGAAGAGAACGATTAGTCAATCTCTAGCTCTGCGCGCTTAACCAAGTAATTACAGACGTTGCACTCTGGGCCTGAATCAGGCATTCCACCCTCGATGGTTGTAATCAACTCTTCAAGAATCGAAATAAAACGATTGGAATCTCGCTCTACTGGAACATAGTGTTGATTGACGCCGAAGCCGTGAGAGTTGGAGGCTAGTTCACTCGATGAAGTCTCGGTTACTCCCGCTAATTTCCAAATCAATAGACCCATGCTGGAAACCGGAAATGGCTTTCCTCGATCAGGGTTCTCGAGGGCATGCGCATATGCCTCTAACTGTGGCGCATAGAAAGGCCCATTGTCGCGATCGGAATCTGAAACCTTGCAATCAATAATTCCTACAGTGCCATCTGTGTAATGGCCAAGCAGGTCGTAGATTCCGAGAATTTTCCAGCGCGTTTCAAAGCCATTGATTGAGATTGGTGCGCTCTTTACCCATTGGCCCCATTGCTTCACAACACCAGGCTTTAATGAAGCATCGATATCTTGCATTGAAGCTCGGCGGAAATGTTCTTCTTGAGAATCAGCAAGTGGCTTGACGAGTGGAAACTCCTTCTTCAAATCGAATTTAAACCAGTACTTAAGCCATAAGCAGCGCTTGCAAGTAGAGAGCCCAAAGGTGAGATCGGATGGGGCAATGGTGTCGCGCGCAGGAACATCAGGCTTTTTCATATCTCATCTTCTCCTTACCCAGTGACAACTGCCGAGAATAGGACGGCGAGTCCCAAGATAATCATGATTGTTCCGCCGGCAGCACGGAGTCGTTCTAGGCGTTTATTATCTGTTGCAAGCCAAGCGCGTGCAGTACCGGCAAGCAGACCCCAACTTCCGTCAGAGATAAAAGCCAAAACGCAGAAGACAAGACCAAGAAAAATTAATTGAGTGGTGACATGTCCGCCATCAATATCTACAAATTGCGGCAAAACTGCAGCAAAGAAAACAATCGCTTTGGGATTAAGCACTCCGACCCAGAATCCATCTCGGATTGATTGACGAACGGTTGGCGCAACGGGTCCTTGGTTTGTCATATCCGCGGCGTGTAGCGCGCGTTTCCTAATTGCATCGATTCCAAGATAAATCAGATAAAGACCACCAGCCCATTGCACTGCGATGTAAGTGATGTGCCATTTCTGAAGAATTGGACCAACGCCTAGGGCGACAAGTGTCGAAAGCACGAAAGAGCCCGTGACATTTCCGGCGACGGTGAGGATCGAGATTTTCCGACCCCATGAAACAGCTCGAGCAATGACGAAGAGGACGCTTGGCCCAGGAGCGATGATGATGATCATTGCAGCCACCAGATATTCCGGTAGGCGACTAGGAATCACTCCGCTCAGCATGGGGTAAAGGTAACCAATTGAACCCTCGAATTGTGCGTGGCGATTTGCCCTCAAGGCCAAGAGGGGCTTTAATTGCTATATATCGATACGATATATCTAATCAACATAGACAGGGGAAGATGCTATGCGTTCACGCTCAGAATCTCTCGAGTTCGCCCTCCTGGGCCTTCTGGAAGAGGGTCCTTTGCATGGATACGAGCTTCGCAAGAGGCTGATGGCAATCTTCGGCCCCTTCAGAGCGCTCTCGTTCTCAGTTCTCTACCCGCAGTTGAAGAAGATGGTCATATCGGAAGTTATCGAGGCGAAGGAGATTGGCGTGACTTCACGCCGAACTCGCATCGTCTACACGATCACCAAAAAAGGGTCACAGAGATTCGAAGAGCTCAATAGCGCTGTGACTGCCGACGCTTGGGAAGATGAAGGTTTTGGCATTCGCTTCGCCTTCTTCAGCCCAACAACAACGATGAACCGCGTTCGAATTTTAGAAGGGCGACTTCGTCGCTTGGAAGAAAAAGCAGATGTACTGCGTGAAGACCTCAAGAGTTCTTCAGCAGGAATTGATAGATACCTCGAGGAGTGGCGCCGCTTCTCTCTCGAGTCGCTAGAGCGCGAGATCGCCTGGCTTAAAGACATGATCACAACCGAGGGGAAGAATAAGTGAATATCAAGACTCAAGAAGGCGACATCCGTGTAGCGATTGTTGGCGTTGGCAACTGCGCAAACTCACTCGTACAGGGAGTTACCTATTACAAGGATGCAGCCCTCGATCAAGAGATTCCAGGACTTATGCATGCCGTAGTCGGCGGGTATCACATCAACAGCATCAAGTTTGTTGCGGCTTTCGATGTCGATGCAAAGAAGGTCGGCTTAGATCTTGCGGATGCAATCTGGGCAAGTGAAAACAACACCATTAAGTTCTCTGATGTTGCGAAGACAGGTGTTCCTGTTCAGCGTGGAGTTACTCATGATGGACTTGGAAAGTATTACAAAGAGACAATTCAAGAATCAACCGAGAGCCCTGTAGATGTTGTTGCCGCTCTTAAGGAAGAACAAGTAGATGTTCTTATCTGTTACCTACCAGTTGGTTCAGAAGATGCCGCGAAGTTCTATGCACAATGTGCAATTGATGCGGGATGTGCCTTCGTTAATGCGCTTCCAGTCTTTATTGCATCCGACCCAGTCTGGGCAAAGAAGTTTGAGGATGCGGGTCTTCCTATCGTTGGCGATGACATCAAGAGCCAAGTTGGCGCGACCATCACACACCGCATCATGGCGAAGTTATTCCAGGATCGCGGCGTTCATCTCGATCGCACCTATCAGCTCAACGTAGGTGGAAATATGGACTTTAAGAATATGCTCGAACGCGATCGCCTCGAATCTAAGAAGATTTCAAAGACCAACTCCGTTACTTCACAGCTTGATCACGACATGGGTGCGAAGAACGTTCACATTGGGCCATCTGATTACATTCCATGGCTAGATGATCGAAAGTGGGCATATGTACGTCTTGAAGGTCGAGCCTTTGGTGATGTGCCTTTAAACCTCGAATACAAGCTAGAAGTATGGGATTCACCAAACTCAGCGGGTGTCATCATCGATGCACTCCGTTGCGCAAAGATCGGTTTAGATCGCAAGATTGGGGGAGCGCTGCTCTCACCATCTTCGTACTTCATGAAGACTCCACCGGTGCAGTACACCGATGAACAAGCCCATACGAAGGTGGAAGATTTCATCTCAGGAAAGCTCGATCGATAAATCTATTGAGTAAGAGAAAACCCCGGTCCTGATTGCTCAGGGCCGGGGTTTCTTATCCCCTCAACCTTCACGGAGAGTTGAAGAGAGGAGGGTTAAATCGTCGCGCTATCTGGAGTGCGACGAATGTGTACTAACCCCGCGATTGAGAGAAGAAGCATGACGAGCCCTCCAACGAGAGCCGCAATCGCTCCATATCCTGCGATAACTCCCATAGTGCCGAATGCATATGCCTCGAGGAGCATTCCACGCAAGGTGTTACCCATGAATAGCGTCTGTCGCAAATCACCTAACTTTGCAATCTGTGCAGTATCTGAACTCCCGCCACGAACAAGGCCCATATACATTCCGGATACTTCTGAATATGTCGCAGGCTTTCCGACTGCTGCAATTGCAGATCCCTTCATATGTTCCCAAATGTAAAGATCTGAATAATCACGGGCCATCTCACCTGTTGTAACCTTCTTCTCGGCCCACTTTGCCAGTTGAGCCTTAGTTGCTTCTGGCATGGCATCGGCTGCTGGGAATGAAATGTTCTGATTATCTAGTTGGCTCTTGACTGAATCAGAGGCAAATGAAGCTCCCCAGTTGAGAAGCGCAGCTGCGGCGAATAGAAAGACAGATAAACCAAATCCAACTGCTGTGACAATCTTGTCAAAATTTTTACGTTTCATTTTCTCTCCTCATTCAAATGACACCATCTCCAGGTGTTATTTGAATTAGACACCTATCAGTGATGAGGTGAAGGCGAGAAGACGAGTGCTGGCACTTGATGAGGCATTGCGAGTGCTAGCACTAAGCAAAAAGTGATTTAGTTAATTACTCATTCAATGAATTTCGCGGTTACAGAGACCTTTACCTTGGCCATCTACCTCAAAGTGAGCACAAGGTACGCCCAGTCGATCGAAAGCGGCATCACCGTAATGGGTACGAAAAGCTAGCGCCAGAAGAACACGGATATTTGTATCCCCGTCGGATGTAATTCCAAAAACTTTGGCAGAACGACTAATTGTATTTTCGATTACCTTTTCAGTGTGGTTGGTTTCGCGGGCAATAGCGATATTTGTTTTACCTTCGCAGAGTAAACCCAGCACCAATTGTTCAAAGGGCGATAGTTCTCTACTTGTGATTGTGATATCTCTAGCCATTTCAGCGACCTCTCCGTTGCTAATTCCTATTATGCTCCTGCAAAGCTCCTTTCATTTGCCTTTGCCACCCTTTAGGATGCCCAAATGACGGAAATCACGACCTCCAGACAAGGGCAGATCCTTGTTATTCGCTTCAATCGCCCAGAAAAGATGAATGCGATTACTCGGGGAATGTATGGCGAGCTAGCTCAACAGCTCAACCAGGCGGCCGAAGATGAATCCATTCGTTGTGTCGTAATCACCAGCGAAGGCGATCACTTCACAGCAGGAAATGACATTCGAGACTTCATGTCGAACCCACCTACTGAAGCAGATTCCGATGTTGCTAAATTTCTCGGCTCTCTACTCGAGTTCCCAAAACCACTTCTAGCTGCAGTAAAAGGAAATGCCGTAGGAGTTGGCACCACAATGCTTCTACATTGCGATGTTGTCGTTGCTTCTCCAAGCGCAAATTTCTCAATGCCATTCACCTCACTTGGCCTCGTGCCTGAAGCTGGGTCTACCAAGTTATTTCCTGAATTAGTTGGATATCAACGAGCTGCAAAGATATTCATGACAGGTGAATCCTTCTCTGCCGATGCAGCCCTCCAGATGGGAATGATTGCCAGCATCGCGGGGGATCCCGAAACTGAAGCTCTAGAAATCGCAGAGAAGATTGCTGAACAACCGCCGAAGGCGATTATGAATACTAAAGCGCTTATGAAGGCCAATAAGCATGATGCAGTAGCTCATGTGATGCTCGCTGAGTTCCAGCTCTTTGCTCTCGCTCTTCAATCCGAAGAAGCGGCAGAAGCATTTATGAAGTTCATGGCAAAGAAGGGAAAGTAAATGTCACTTCAAGGTAAGCGCATCTTCATCACAGGGGGATCTCGCGGAATCGGCTTGGCAATTGCACTTCGCGCCGCCCAAGATGGTGCATTAGTCGCCATTGCTGCAAAGACTTCTGATCCCAACCCAAAGCTGCCCGGAACTATCCATACAGCAGCGGATGAAATCCGTGCAGCTGGTGGAACGGCTCTACCTATTCAATGTGATTTGCGTGATGAGAATCAGATTGCCGAGGCAGTAGCCCTAGCGGCTAAAGAGTTCGGTGGAATCGATATTCTGATAAATAACGCTAGCGCTATCAACTTAACGCGCACCGAAGATACGCCTGCAAAGCGATTTGATCTCATGTTTGATGTCAACGTTCGCGGAACTTTTCTTACTTCTCAGGCTGCAATCCCACACTTGCGCGAATCAGCCGAGGCTGGACGAAACCCACATATTTTGACTCTGTCACCTCCACTTTCCATGAAACCAAAGTGGTTTAAGAACCACGTTGCATACACAATGGCTAAGTATGGAATGAGCATGTGCGTTCTCGGAATGTCAGAAGAATTCAAGCGTGATGGGATTGCCGTCAATGCCCTCTGGCCACGCACGGCAATCGATACCGCTGCGCTGCAGATGATCCCGGGCGTGGATACAGCTGCTTGCCGAACACCAGAAATTTTGTCAGATAGTGCCTACATCATCCTCAATCGAAATTCTAAGGAGTGCACCGGAAACTTCTTTGTTGACGATGAAGTTCTGGCCTCAGAAGGCATCACAGATCTTGAGAAGTATTCGGTAGTCCCTGGAACTAAAGATTTCTTGCTCGATTTCTTCCTTGATTAAGGATTTGCGCACGCTTTCCTCTAATCTTCGCCTATGAACTTAGAATTAAACGGAACCAACGTCATTCGCGAGAGCGAGAGACGAGGTAAGGCTTCCTCACTCTTCTGGCCATGGTGTGGTGCAAACGTTTCGCTTCTAGCTCTCTCGTACGGTTCATTCTTTCTTGGATTTGGTATCTCTTTCTGGCAGGCAACGATCGCAGCCTTCCTCGGAACGGTACTTTCCTTCTTACTTGTTGGGGTTAGTTCACTTGCTGGCAAGAAATCGAATGCACCAACGATGGTGATATCCCGCGCAACTTTCGGAGTGAAGGGAAACCTCATTCCGGGTGCACTGTCTTATCTCATCTTCGTCGGGTGGGAGACAGTTTTAGTCTCACTAGCAACGCTTGCTACAGGAACAGTATTTATCCGTCTCGGCGGCATTGAACATAACGTCGCGATGGTTATTGGCTTTGTTATCGCCGTTTCGCTGACTGTTTCAGCTGGAGTACTCGGTTTCGAAGCAATCATGAAGTTGCAGAAATACATCACCTCAATCACTGTTGTCGCAACTCTTATTTACATCGCACTGACAATCTCTAAGGTTGACTGGAATGTAATCTCGTCAATGAAGAATGGAAATAGTCAGGCATTTATCGGCGCTCTTATATTCGGGGCAACGGGCATTGGCCTTGGTTGGGTCAATTCAGCGGCAGATTATTCGCGCTACTTGCCACGAACCGTTTCAAACCGTTCTGTAGTTTTCTGGACCGTTTTTGGAGCCTCAATCGTTCCGATAATTCTCGTAACTTATGGAGCCGCGCTATCTGGCAGTAGCGAAGAACTTGCTGGAGCTATTGCAACAGACCCAATCGGAGCGCTGACAACAATTTTGCCCACCTGGTATCTGATTATTTTCGCACTTGTCGCAATCCTTGGTTTAGTCGGGGGAGCAATTTTAGATCTTTACTCTTCGGGGATGACTCTGATTTCAATTGGACTTCCTGTGAAGAGACATATTGCAGCATCGATTGATTCGGTACTTATGCTTATCGGAACCATCTATTTTGTCTGGGTCGCAGATAACTTCTTCTTCCCATTCCAAGGGTTACTCATCACTCTCGGAGTACCTGTAGCAACGTGGTCTGCAATATTTGTAACAGATGTCTTGATGCGAAAGAGTTACGACGAAGCAGATCTTTATAGAACTGATGGAATATACAGATCTTGGAATTTCGGTTCGATTGCCGTGATGGCCGTGGGAACAGTTGTCGGATGGGGCTTTGTCACTAATAGTTTTGCAAGCTGGCTATCTTGGCAAGGTTACTTCCTAGGTGTCCTCGGCGGTAAAGAAGGATCTTGGGCTTATGCCAATCTTGGAATCTTCTTTGCTCTCATCATCGGTTTTGTGGGTCATTTCTTTACTGGGCGACGCGCTATTGCGCGACATGAAAACGTTTAAGCCACAGAACTCCAAGAAGTCCTGAAGCAATCGCTGCAAGGAAAAGCCCCATTCTGACTTGCGCAAGCTCTGATGGTGAATCAAGAGTTATTTCTGCAATCACGATTGAAACTGTCAGACCCATGCCCGCTAGAAATCCGACACCGACAACTTCCTTGAGGCTCAGAGATTCGGGAAGACGGATTGTTGTAAACCGTGTCAATAGGTAAGCAAAAAGTGTGATTCCTAGAACTTTGCCAAGTACTCGCGCAAAAACGATGGCAACCGAAATTTCTTCGGTAACCATAGAAAAATCTAGTTTCGTCAAAAGGTTGATGGAGATATAGACGGGAATGATTACAAAGGTCGCAAAAGGTGAAAGAAACGCTATGAGTCGATGCCGCATAGGCAGCAGGAATCCGATAGAGGCTGCGCCAAGTGTGTAAATGGCGCTTGCGAGGTGGAGGTCATCGCTAAAAAACACTCCTATAACAACGAGGGAGAAGAAATCATCAGCAACGGCAAGTGTGAGTAGAAAGAGGCGAACGGCGGGATTTACACGCTTTCCGAGAATGCTCAGTGCCCCGATAGCCAGTGCGACATCTGTAGGCATTGCTACGGCCCATGCTTGTGAATCTGGGATTAAAGCAAAAAATATTAGAGCCGGGAACAACATTCCACCTAGTGCAGAAATTGCGGGGAGAAGGGCATCTTTCGGTCTCTGCAGTCCCTCACGAATCTCAAGACCGATTAATAGAAAGAAAAGAAAGGTCAATGCCTCTGAAACCATATTTCTATCGTAACTCATTGAGTGAAGAGGCTGAGCTAAACTGCGTGAATGTCAGCGGTCGCCAATCGGATTCAGCACATGAGGTCAGTCGTTATTCCAACTGATCCGGCGAAGCGAACAATGAGTTTATCCACGCTCATTAATACATTTGGTAACGGACTATTTATGACAATTGAAGTCATTTACTTCACTCTGATTGTCGGACTCTCTCCTACAAAAGTTGCTCTCGCTCTCTCTATCGCCGGGGGCGTTGCGCTTTCTGTAAGCGTTCCTGCTGGTCATATTTCCGATCGCTTTGGTCCTCGCGATATTGCAGCCCTTGCGATGATTCTCGAAGGCTTGCTCATGTTTGCCCTTCTGTCAGTACATACCTATCTACCGTTTTTACTGGTCAATATAGGCATGGGAATACTTGGAAATATCTCCCAAACGATGCGAATGGCAACCATCGCAAAACTAGGAGAAGGCGAAGAGCGAGTAGCAATCCGTGCTTATCAACGCGCAATTACCAACTTCGGAATTTCACTCGGCACTGTCTTTGCAGGAATTGCGCTTGCGGTTAATACGCCGCTCGGTTATCAGTTGATGCTTGCAGGGGATGCGGTGACCTTCATTCTTGCGGGAGTTGTCTTTCGCAAGATGCCCTACATGGAGCCAACGGTTGAACGAGGCGAACCGATTTCTTTCCAGGCTCTTCGCGATAAGCGATTTGTTGCAGCCACTGCACTCAATGCCATCAACTCGTTGCACTTTGTATTGCAATCTGTAGCTATTCCTTTGTGGGTTGTGCGAGAAACGACTGCGCCACGGTGGTGGGTATCTGTGATCATGATGGTCAACACCATCGCAGTGATGCTCTTTCAAGTGGCCGCAAGTAAAGGTAGCGGGCCGATATTTGCTGGCGCGAAGCTATATAGGCGGGCAAGCTTGGCGATTGCGATCGCCTGCATTCTCTATTCGACATCACACGGAGTCAGTGCGATAACTGCAAGCGCACTTCTTGTTTTGGCATCAGCTGTTCACGTTTATGGCGAACTCATCGGGTCAGCGGGATCTTGGAGTATCGGTTTTGGGTTAGCTGATGAAAAACATCAAGGGCAATATCAAGGAGTCTGGTCGCTCAGCTGGGGACTAGGAGGAACTCTTGGCCCTGCTTTTGTAACGCTGATGGCAATTACCTTGGGTCAAGAAGGATGGTTCATCATGGCTGGAATATTCCTGATTAACGGAATTCTGATGCACAAGCTTGTAACTCGTTCTTGGATTTCAACTCCGGCCTAAACCTCGTTCTGCTTCGCGAACAGCAACTCGACCCAATTCCGGATGATCTCTTAAGAAATTTCGAACATCGCGAGGAGAAACCTTCGCCATATCGCGGAGGGCCCATCCAATTGCTTTCACGATGAAGAACTCTTTTGAATCAGCATGTTCGTGGCAGTATCGAAGAATCAACTTATTGTCTGCTTCGAACCTTCTGCCACGTTGATGCTGTATCGCAGATCTAACGAGCCAGATGTTCTCAGATTTATTCCACTTCTCAATCAACTTCTCGCATCCATACTTATCGGTCAGAGGAGAAACGGCGGCCGAACCAAGGCCATCGACGGTATCCCACCAAGATTTATGTGTAATCAAATACTCGACATGTTCTTCAAGAAATTTCTTATTCGCCTGATCGATATGGATTTGAATGAGATCGAAGGCAGCATAGTGAAACTCGCGCTCTTCCAACTTCCAGAGCGCACGAGCGGTCTGTGCCAATTCATCGCTTGTCGGAAGGTCGAATTCTCGAGCAATCTTCTTGACCAGAGATCTCCGTTCCGGGGTTTTAACTCCAAGAAATGGGGCGATATCTTTCATATAACTTTGCGCACCAATTGCCGCGGTGCGATTTCCTAGGGCTGAGAGCTGAGGTTTCAAAGTTGCAACGAACTCTTTGTTGTATGTCACGACGCCAGATTAGCGTTTGAAAATGAAAGAACCCCGCCATTTCTGACGGGGTTCTTTGGGTAAGTATTTTTAGATGTCGTAGTAAAGCTCGAATTCAGCTGGATGCGGACGTAGACGCACGTAATCAACTTCGTTCTTACGCTTCCATTCGATCCATGTAGCGATGAGGTCTTCAGTGAAGACTCCACCCTTAGTAAGGAATTCGTGATCCTTCTCGAGTGAATCGAGAACTGCATCGAGTGATCCTGGAACCTGTGGAATAGCTGCAGCTTCTGCACCTTCGAGTTCGTAGAGATCCTTATCAACTGGAGCAGGTGGTTCGATCTTATTTACGATTCCATCGATACCAGCCATGAGCATTGCTGCAAATGCGAGGTATGGGTTTGATGATGGATCTGGGCAACGGAATTCAACGCGCTTTGCCTTTGGTGATGAACCAGTAATTGGAATACGGATACATGCAGAACGGTTACGAGCTGAGTAAACGAGGTTTACTGGCGCTTCATAACCTGGAACCAAGCGGCGGTATGAGTTCACTGTTGGGTTGGTGAATGCAAGAAGTGATGGAGCATGCTTCAAGAGACCACCGATGTACCAACGTGCCATATCTGAGAGATCGCCATATGTGCCAGCTTCGAAGAAGAGTGGCTTGCCATCTTTCCAGAGTGATTGGTGAACGTGCATACCTGAGCCGTTATCTCCGAAGAGTGGCTTTGGCATAAATGTTGCGGTCTTTCCACCTTCCCATGCAACGTTACGGATGATGTACTTAAACTTCATCAATTCGTCGCCTGCAGTAAGAATGTCTGTGAAGCGGTAGTTGATCTCCATCTGTCCAGCAGTTCCAACTTCGTGGTGTGAACGCTCAACTTGAAGACCTGCGCGACCGAGTTCCATAACCATTTCGTCACGAAGATCAGCGAACTGATCTGTTGGGGAAACAGGGAAGTAGCCACCCTTAACGCGTGTGCGATAACCACGGTTTGGTGTGCCATCTGGATCTGCAACGATTCCTGTATTCCATGAACCTTCGTATGAATCGATGTGGTGGTATGCCTCGTTGATTCCGGTCTTAAAGCGAATTGCATCGAAGACGTAGAACTCAGCTTCAGGAGCGAAGAACGCCTGATCTGCAATACCTGTTGACTTCAAGAAATCAACTGCCTTCTTCACTACGCCACGTGGGTCGCGTGAGTAAGGAGTGTCATCTGAAGGGTTGTGAACAGAGAAGATGATGACCAAAGTCTTTTCAAGACGGAATGGATCAATAAATGCTGATTCTGGAACTGGAAGCAACTTCATATCTGATTCGTGGATTGACTGGAAACCGCGAATTGATGAACCGTCGAACATAAGACCATCTGTGAAGACTGCTTCGTCGAATGATTCAACTGGAACGTTGAAGTGGTGCTGAATTCCTGGAAGATCTGTAAAGCGAACGTCAACGAGCTTTACATCTTCCTTCTTGATGTATGCAAAAATCTCTGAAGAATTCTTAAACATAGTGTGGACTCCAATTGAGGCTGTTTATCGCCCAGCTGCCTCATCATTGAGTACCGCTGATGGAGTGAAGGCTAGTTTGCCCGAGTAAAAATGTCATAATTTTGGTGTTACATCTGTGTTACATCATCGTCGGATGGCTCACATCGCGGACGCCGGCGCCTGGGGATAGGCTTCGCGCATGTTTCCACGCGTAAGCCAGGGCCGACGACTACTCGGCATATCTCTAGATTGGCTGGCTTGCTACGCCATCGCTCTTGGTTTCTTTGCCGGCGGCGGCGCCTTCACCGATCGCGTGCCGCAGGCCCGAATCCCGGTTCTCATACTGCTCTTCGCTGAGTACTCGATTTTCGTCGCTCTTGGGGGATCGTCATTTGGCCATCGCTTAGTCGGTCTCAAGGTGGTCCGTTTTTCAGATGGTGGGGCGGTCACGCCGATTCAGTCCTTGATTCGAACTGCGCTCCTGCTACCGCTCATCACTGCAATCACATTCGATGAGAATGGTCGCGGAATTAACGAGCGTTTTTCAAATACCGTCTTAGTTTCAAGAAGGTAATTAGCGAATCTTTGTTCCCTTTGGCATTGGTCCCTTTGGAATAGGAAGAGACATTCCACCAACAGCCTTCAGACGCGCACGTACTTCACGCATCTGATGTGCAGATAATTTCTTTGGAAGCTTGGCAAGGTGCTTCTGTAATTTGCGGATAGGAACTTGTCCATCTCCATCGCCTACGTAAACTTCGATGATTGGAACTCCGGGAGCGAATCGCTCAGACTTTCGCTTCTCATCTTGAATCATCTGGCGAACTGCAAATCCGCCTTCACCGGTAAGCACAATTCCGGCACGTCCAACGCTGCGGTGGACCATATCTTGTTGGCGATTTACTGCAACAGCCGGAGTTGTTGTCCATCCCTTGCGAATAGCCATAAGAACGCTAGCGCCTGCGCCGATCTGCCCTTCAATAGAAGAGTAAGCAGCAGAGCCTGCAATGCGAGTAAAGAAGAACATGGCAGCAAGTGCTGCAAGTGGGATCGTTACGAATCCACCATAAATAGGATGATCAAAGATAAAGCCAAGTGAGATGCCGACTACAAGTACAACCAAGAAGATTGCAATGAGGGCGATGCCAATCCACGGTTTTACAGCTTTGGTGACGTTATAGGCATCACGAAATGTCTGAAAACGAGGAGTCTTGATCTTTGCTTCTTTATTTTTCTTCTTAAACATGCGCGTTAGTTTAGGGGAGCAGGGGCTGTACCACCAAGGCGCGCAGGCGCCCAGCGCTGTCCTTCATGTGAATCTGGATACTTTTCCTGCACTTCATGGAGCATCGCAAGCATTGTTTCGCGCAGAAGCTTCTCGCCAGCCTCGACATCAGATTTCTTATCAAAGTAGAGAGGTTCTCCGAAAGCCACTGTTATGGGCACATTTTTACGGCGTAGATCGCGCTTAACCTTCTTGGTCCAGATTCGCTGAGAGCCCCAGACAATTGTGGGAATTACTGGAACGCCGGCGCCCATAGCTAAACGAACAGCTCCAGATTTAAGTTCCTTGATTTCAAAACTTACGGAGATTGTTCCTTCAGGAAAGATTCCAATGATTTCACCTGCACGAAGAGCGCGAAGCGCCGTAACGAAGGAAGCGGAACCATTTGAGCGATCAACGCAGATGTGGTGCATTCCACGCATGAGTGGTCCAGCTAATTTGTTATCGAAGATTTCCTTCTTTGCCATAAAACGAACATAGCGACCAGCTGGAAGCGCAGCTGTTCCAGTGAGTGCGAAATCTAAATAGCCAATGTGATTGATTGCCAGAATTGATCCACCATCACGCGGAATGTTCTCTTCACCTTGAAAATCAAATTGCAGTCCCAAGTAACGCCAGAAAGCTTTGATGGCAACGATTACTGGGGGATAGACGAGATCAGCCACGCAAGCTTCGCTTTTCTTGCGCTTGCTTATAAAGGCGACCTGCTCGGTAAGAGCTTCGTACAAGTGGTCCGCTCATGACGCCACTAAATCCAATATCTTCGGCTTCTTTCGCCAGCTCGACAAACTCATCCGGCTTAACCCAACGTTCGACTGGATGGTGCTTATTTGTAGGGCGAAGGTATTGAGTAATGGTGATGAGGTCACAGCCAGCTGCATGTAGATCAACGAGCGCCTGTGAAATTTCCTCGCGAGTTTCTCCGAGTCCAAGGATGAGGTTGGATTTTGTAATCAGGCCAAATTCACGAGCCTGTGTAATGACATTGAGTGAACGCTCGTAGGTAAAGGCAGGGCGAATTCGTTTGAAGATTCGTGGAACAGTCTCCAAGTTATGCGCAAATACCTCTGGACGAGTTTCGAATACTTCATTGAGATAGACAGGGTTGCCACTGAAATCAGGAGCAAGCATTTCAACGCCCGTTCCAGGGTTGAGTTCATGCACCTTGCGAATAGTTTCGGCGTATAACCACGCACCTTCATCTTCAAGATCATCGCGCGTAACACCAGTAATAGTTGCGTACTTCAACCCCATAGCTTGAACGGATTCAGCTACACGGCGTGGTTCATCGCGATCAAGTGGATCTGGTTTTCCAGTATCAATATTGCAGAAATCGCAGCGACGAGTGCAACGCTCGCCTCCGATAAGGAAAGTGGCTTCCTTATCTTCCCAACATTCAAAGATATTTGGACACGCTGCTTCTTGGCAGACAGTGTGGAGTCCTTCGCTCTTTACGAGAGAACGAAGACGGGTGTACTCAGGACCCATATTGGCGCGGGTCTTGATCCACTCGGGTTTACGTTCAATGGGAGTCTCAGTATTACGAGCCTCGATGCGCAGAAGTTTGCGACCTTCGGGTGCAATAGTCATGCGCTCACCTTTACCAATGTCTCGTAGAGATACTTCTCAACAACCGGAGCCACTTCATCGATAGAGATGTCGCGACCAAGTTCTTGCTGCAGCGAAGTCACCGAGGCATCTTCAATTCCGCAGGGGATAATTCTATTGAATTCAGTCAGGTCTGGATTCACGTTCAGAGCGAAGCCATGCATCGATACGCCAGTTGCTACGCGTATGCCGATGGCGGCAATCTTCCTCTCGCCCTTCTCATCGCAGATCCAGACACCTGAACGGCCATCAACTCTCTGGGTTTCAAGGCCAAACTCACCGCATACCCGGATTAGACCAGCTTCAATTTCGCGAACGAAACCAACGAGCTCGGTGGGCTTTGCCAATTTAACGATGGGGTAGCCAACGAGCTGGCCAGGACCGTGCCATGTGATTTTTCCACCGCGATCGACGTTTATCACTGGGGTTCCATCAACGGGTTTCTCGGATTCGCTCGTTCTCTTTCCGGCCGTGTAGACAGAAGGATGTTCAAGAAGCAGAAGAGTGTTCGGGCGAACGCCTTCGGCTACTTCTTTATGAATAAGTCGTTGAGTTTCGAGCGCCGTTGCGTACTCAATAAGACCTGCGCGCTGAATCGCCAAAGGAGCATGAGAAATTTGTGAGTCAGATGAAGCGCTTGCAAGGGGCACAGGTACAGCCTAAAGGTAGGCTAGCGCTCTCGCGAATTACGCTCATTCCAAGCCCGAAAGGCCTGATCTATCGTGTCAACAATTACTGCTCAGAAATCTCGTAAGCCATTTGCACTTGCAATGTTGGTCGTAATCGTCTGGTTCGTTCTCACAGGCGTATTCGGTCCACTCTTTGGAAAGCTCACCTCGGTCCAGGAGAATAACAATTCATCCTTCTTGCCGAAGGGCGCCGAAGCAACGCTTGCATCTGATGAGATTCAGAAATTCTCTGCAGGCGATTCGTTCAGCTTCCCAGCACTTATTCTCTTTGAGGGCGCGGTAAAGCCAGAAGTCTTGGCAAATATTCAGTCGCATATGGCTGGCGTCGGTTCACTCACACTTGCAGGAACAAGTGCGAAGATTTCAGATTACTTAGCACCAGATCAGGCAATCTCTGCATTCCCGTCACAAGATGGCGAAGCAATTCTTGCCAACGTTCCACTTGATGGAAATGCAATCTCACTCTTATTGCCCAATGATGAACCAGTTCTTCCGGCAATCGTTGAGGCCTTACGTGAAGATGTTAAGCCTCTCGCTGAAGCCAATGGTGTTACTCACTATGTCACGGGACCAGCTGGCCTTCTGGGTGATTTATTCGGAGCTTTTGGAACTCTTGACTCGACGCTTTTGCTCACCACATTAGCCGTTGTCGCAGTTATTTTGATTGTTGTGTATCGCTCACCTGTTCTCTGGTTTATCCCACTTCTTTCAGCGCTCTTTGCGCTCACGATGGCAGGTGGAATTGTTTACCTCTTGGCTAAGCGAGACATCATCGATGTTGATGGCCAGTCGCAAGGAATTCTCTCGGTTCTTGTAATCGGTGCCGCAACTGATTACGCACTTCTACTAATCGCACGCTATCGAGAAGAACTTCACCATCATGAAGATCGATTCGATGCGATGAAGGCTGCCTATAAGGGTGTTTGGGAACCAATCATTGCTTCCGGTTCAACAGTCTCGATTTCACTTCTCATTCTCTTGTTCAGTCAGCTGACAAATACTGCAGGACTTGGCCCTGTCGGCGCTATCGGCATTGTCTGCGCGATGATCACAATCCTTACCTTGCTTCCTGCACTCCTACTTCTCTTTGGTCGTTGGATCTTCTGGCCACGCATTCCTCGCAATGATGGTGATGACCATGTCATGACAGGAACTTGGTCAAAGGTTGGTAATGCAATCGATCGCAATCCGCGCAAGGCGTGGGTTATTTCAGGTTCAGTCCTTCTGCTCTTTGCATTTGCCTCAACAACTTTGAAGGCAGATGGAATCGGAACAGTTGATACCTTTACAGGAAAGCCTGAATCCGTTGTCGGTCAGAAGCTACTGACCAAGCACTTCCCTGGTGGAGAAGGAGACCCAACGCAGGTTGTCGTCAACGTCGACAAGATTGGGGCGGTCTCTGCAGCGCTTAAGAGCGCTCCAGGAGTAACGGATGTTTCACCACAACTCGATGGAATTCCTGTTCCAGGACAGCCACTTCCTGCAGTGAAGGTCGTCGGCAATAGAGCAATTCTTAACGTGACCCTCGATAAGGCGCCTGATAGCGTCGAAGCAGGAAACGATATTCCCGAAATTCGCCGCTTGGCTCATGGTGCAGATTCCACATCACTAGTGGGTGGCACAAGCGCCGTTTACTTCGATGTGCGAACTGCAAATGATCGTGACAATAAGACAATCATTCCCCTGATCCTTATTGCAATCACTCTCATTCTTGGCCTACTTCTTCGAAGCATTTTGAGTGCAGCACTATTGCTCGGCACAGTTCTACTCTCATACTTCGCAACACTGGGCGTATGTGCACTCGTCTTTAACCATGTATTTGGTTTTGCCGGGGGAGATACATCCTTCCCACTCTTCGCCTTCATCTTCCTTGTCGCTCTCGGTATTGACTACAACATCTTCTTGATGACTCGCGTTCGCGAAGAATCTATGAAGATTGGTACTCGAGCAGGCGTCATCAAGGGACTTACAGTGACAGGTGCAGTTATTACATCTGCTGGAATCGTTCTTGCAGCAACATTTGCTGTGCTCGGTCTACTCCCACTCGTTCCACTTGCAGAGCTTGGTTTTGCGGTGGCCTTTGGAGTATTGCTCGACACCATCATCGTTCGTTCAATCTTGGTTCCAGCGCTAGTCCACGAGATTGGTCCAAAGATCTGGTGGCCATCTAAGTTGCAGAACAAGTAATACTGATGCGCGTTGGTATTGCCGGTTACGGACTTGCAGGTCGATCTTTTCACGCACCTTTACTCAAAGGGTGTGGATTTGAAGTCGCCTCAGTTCTAACCGGCAATTCAACGCGTGCGCGACAAGCCAAGGAAGATTTCCCCTTAGTAAAGGTTGCTGAAAACCTCACAGACTTTCTTGCACAAGATCTTGACTTGGTTGTGATTGCAACAGCCAATGCAGCGCACTGCGAACATGCACTTGCTGCAATAAGCGCAGGAATCCCTATAGTCGTCGAGAAGCCCATGGGACGCACTGTTACCGAAACTCTGCGCATTCTTGATGCGAGTGAGAAATCAGGAGTTCCGGTTACCGCTTTCTATAACCGCCAATGGGATAGTGATTCACTCACGATTAAGAAGGTGGCGGCAAACGGTCTCATTGGAAAAGTCTTCAGAATGGATTCGCGGTTCGAGCGCTACCGCCCTCAGCTCAACCCGACTGCATGGCGAGAGAACCTCACACCTGATGAAGGTGGTGGTCTACTTCTCGATCTTCAAACACATTTACTCTCTACCGCCCTTGATTGCTTCGGGCCAGCCGATCTCACTTATGCCAGCATTCGAAAGATTCGCGGCGAATCTGAAGATGATGTTGTTCTCAATCTTCGTCATCATTCTGGCGTTGATTCATATTGTTCAGTAAGCGCTATTTCAGGTTCAACAGGTCCACGAGTACGCGTACTAGGCACTGAAGGCGCTCTTGTGATTGAGGACCTCGATCCACAAGAAGCGTTATTACGAGCAGGTAATTTCCCTGAAGGTGGGATTTGGAAAGAACCAACCTCATCAAAGGCTTACATTCAACGCGGTGATCAGCGTGAAGAGATCCAAGCAGTACCTGGAAATTACGGTTACTTCTATTTGGCAGTAAGAGATGCTCTCGAGGGTAAAGGTTCAATGCCGGTATCTCGCGAGCAAATTCTTGCAGTCGCAACAATTATCGATAAGGCGCGTGAAATCAGTGTCCGATAAGAAGGTTGCAGTTATCGGCGCAGGCCTGGCTGGTCTAAGTGCAGCAATCACTTTGCAGGATGCGGGTTGCGAAGTTGATGTCTACGAGTCATCAGATCGCGTAGGCGGTCGAGTCGCAACGGATCTGATTGATGGGTACCGACTCGATAGAGGATTCCAGCTCATTAACTCGCGCTACCCAGAGCTGCTGCGCCTTGATGTCGTTAGAGAATTAAACTTTGTTGAAGCATCTCGTTCTGTCGATGTCTGTCTTGATGAAGCGATTGTCACACTAGGCGATCCTCGCGAGAATCCCTTTGCCGCCTTGAATTCTGCGACAGGTTCAATCTTTACAAAGCTGCGATTTATTGGTTATCTGACCAGCACTTCGAAGCAAGGGCGTTCGGTTGAAGATGAACTTTCTCAATACGGTGATTTATATCAGCGCGTACTTAAACCATTCTTATCGGGCGTATTTCTGACATCGCCGGCAAACGTTGATGCAGTAAGTGGCAAAGAGATTGTTCGCTCATTTATTTCAGGGAAACCCGGCTTGCCAGCACATGGTGCGGGGGAGTTGCCAAAGGCACTGGCACAACGGGTTCGCTCAATTCATCTCAACACTCGGATTGATTCACTTGATGGCCTAAAGGCAGATGCCGTCATAGTTGCAGCTGATTTAACTACTGCAGCACAACTGCTCGATATTCCAAACGTTCCAAAACTCGCTTCGAGTACAACGTGGTATCACGAGGTTCCTATAGAGATGACGCTATCTAATCGTCTATTGATCGATGGACAATCCCGCGGGCCAGTCATTAACTCGATTGCGATTTCCAATATGGTCCCATCGTATGCGCCCATCCGAAAGACTTTGCTTTCATCAACAACAATCGAGTTTGCATCCGAATCTGAAGTACGTCGCCACCTTGCAATCATGTGGGGAGTTTCAACATCTGAATGGGCGCTGATTGCTAAGTACGAGATTCCAAAATCTCTTCCTATATTCGGACTTGGTAAGCAAGGAATTCAATCGGCAAAGGTTTCAGAAAATCTCTTTGTCGCAGGAGATTACAGAACGGCGCCATCACAGAATGGTGCACTCTTATCGGGGCGCTTAGCAGCGCAGGAGTTACTCCTGAATTAGAGCGGTAAGAGCGTTGGTGATGTGTGGGTAATCCCAAGTAAATCCAGCATCAGTCAGCGCTTGAGGCATGACCCTCTTGCTTCCCAAAATCTCAGAAGAAAATCCACCGAGTGCGATTTTGAGTGCAATTGCAGGTGCTGGAAAGAGCGCGGGGCGATGCATCGCGCGAGCTAGAGCTGATGTGAACTCTTGATTAGTAACTGGATTTGGTGAAGTCAGATTTACAGGACCAGAAACCTTATTTTCGAGGAGGAAGGTAATTGCGCGAATAACATCGTGCAAAGTAATCCAAGACCACCACTGCTTACCGTTTCCAAGTTTTCCACCAAGGCCTAAACGAAAGAGCGGAAGCATCTTTCCTAGCGCTCCACCCGTTGGGTCAAGGACAAGACCGGTACGAATCTTTACTGTGCGAACGTCAGTCACGAGGTCCGCGGCACCTTCCCATTCGCGACAAACAGCAGCAAGGAAGTCATCTCCGACGCGATCAGATTCGACGACAGAGCGATTGCCTGATTCGCCATACCAACCGATAGCGCTAGCTGAGATAAAGACTTGTGGCTTCACTTCATTAACTGCGTGCGCGATTGCGGTTGTGCCGAGTAAGCGCGAGTTAAGAATTTCAGATTTGTACTTCTTGCTCCAACGCTTATCGCCAACTCCGACGCCAGCTAAGTGGATGATTGCATCTACTCCACGGAGCGCTTCAATATCTACATAACCTGTCTTTGGATCCCATTGAATTTCATCAGGTGCAACAACAGGGCGACGCACAAAGCGCTGAACTGTGTGGCCTTCACTCTTGAGGTGGCCAACGAGTGCGGTTCCGATAAGTCCTGATGCACCCGTAATTGCGATGCGTTGTGGAACTGACATTGGCGTTAGAGACCCAAGTCAGCTTCGAATGCTCCACCTTCAAGGCGCTCTTTGAGAGTGACCAAGAAACGAGCTGCATCTGCACCATCTACGACACGGTGATCGTATGAAAGTCCGAGATAAACCATTGAACGAATAGCAATTGTCTCGCCACCGTCTTCACCCTTAACAACCATTGGACGCTTAACAACGGCGCCGAGTCCGAGGATTGCAACCTGTGGCTGATTAATGATTGGGGTGTCAAAGAGCGCACCACGTGAACCTGTGTTGGTGAGAGTAAATGTTCCGCCACCGAGTTCATCTGGAGTTACCTTGTTATCGCGTGTGCGAGCTGCAAGATCTGCAATCTTACGAGCAACGCCACCCATGTTGAGGTCGCCAGCATTGTGAATCACTGGAACCAAGAGACCGCGTTCAGTGTCGACTGCAATACCAAGGTGTTCTGCACCGTGATAAATAATCTGATCGCCTTCGACAGAGGAGTTAAGAACTGGGTGTTGCTTCAACGCTTCGCATACTGCAACTGCAAAGAATGGAAGGAATGAGAGCTTGACGCCTTCACGACCTTCGAAAGTCGCCTTTGAGCGATCGCGAAGTCGAGCAATCTTTGTGACATCTACTTCAATCACTGTGGTGAGCTGAGCTGAAACTTGAAGTGACTCAACCATGCGCGCTGCAATTACCTTGCGAAGTCGTGACATTGTCACAGTTGTTCCGCGAAGTGGAGATGCAACTGGAGCTGCAGGACGTGGTGCAGATGGTGCTGCTGCCGCAACTGGTGCAGATGTAACTGCTGCTGACTTAGGAGCAGCCGCCTCGACATCTTCCTTACGAATACGACCGCCGATACCTGTGCCGCGAACAGATGCGAGATTTACTCCGAGATCATTTGCAAGTTTGCGAACGATTGGAGTGACATAAGCATCTTGTGGTTGTGCAACTGGCGCTTGTGTTACAGGCACAGCGACTGGAGTAGAAACTTGAACTGGAACCTGTGCCACCTGAACGGGGGCTATTGGCTCGGACACAACAGGAGCTGGAGGAGGCGTTGGTGCTGCGGCCACAGGTGCTGGAGCGGATCCGCTTACCCCGATAAGTCCGAGACGTGCACCGACTGGAACAGTTGTATCAACTGCAACATCGATTGCAAGAAGTGTTCCGGCAACTGGTGAAGGAATCTCTGTATCGACCTTATCTGTAGAAACTTCAAGGAGCGCTTCATCAACTGCAACTGAATCGCCAACGTTCTTAAGCCAACGAGTAACAGTTCCTTCGCTCACAGATTCGCCAAGTGCTGGCATTGTGATGACAGTTCCTCCGCCTGCTGGAGCAGGAGTGGACACAACTTCTGGAGTTACAACTTGATCTGGAACCTGTGCCACCTGAACCTGAGCTATTGGCTCGGACACAGCAACTGGAGGTGGAGTTGGCGCTGCTGGTGCAGATACTGGTGCAGAAGCATCTGATGAAATCACTGCAAGCTCTGCGCCAACTGCAACAGTCTGATCTACGCCGACAACAATCTTAGAAAGAATTCCTGCAACAGGTGAAGGGATCTCTGTATCGACTTTATCGGTTGAAACTTCGAGGAGCGGTTCGTCGACAGCGACCATGTCGCCTTCGTTCTTGAGCCAACGTGTAACTGTTCCTTCACTTACGCTCTCGCCGAGAGCTGGCATTGTTACTGAGAATGACATCGTTATTTTCTCCTCTTACTTAACCGTGCGCGTGAAGTGGTTTGCCTGCAAGAGCCATATGAGCTTCGCCCATTGCCTCAGACAGTGTTGGGTGTGCATGTACGAGAGGTGCAACATCATCTGCTGTCGCCTCCCAGTTAAAGATCAATTGAGCTTCAGCGAGAAGTTCGCCAACGCGTGCGCCGACCATATGGATTCCAAGAACTGGACCATTCTTTTCGGCGACAAGCTTGATCGAACCTGCAGTCTTAAGAATCTGAGCCTTACCGTTTCCAGCGAGGTTGTAATCAAGTTCGACAACGTCGTAACCGCGTTCTTTAGCAATCTTTGTTGAGAGACCAACGGATGCAACCTCTGGCTCTGAATATGTAACGCGTGGAACGCCGTCGTAATTAATTGGGCGGGGGTTAAGTCCTGCGATAGTTTCGGCAACGAGGATTCCTTCTTGGAATCCAACGTGTGCGAGCTGAAGAGTAGGGATGATGTCGCCAACTGCGAAGATGCCAGGGATATTTGTGCGGCAGTGGTCATCAACGGTGATGTATCCGCGATCCATTGCAATACCGACTTCTTGGTAGCCAATTCCATCGGTTACAGGGCCACGGCCAACAGATACGAGGAGAACATCGGCAGTGAATTCACGGCCATCTTCAAGAGTGACTGTGACGCCATTTGCATCGACACGATGCGACTTAAAGCGAACTCCGAGTTCAAATTTAATTCCACGCTTGCGGTAGGCGCGCTCAAGCAACTTACTTGATGATTCATCTTCAAGTGCGATGAGGTGTGGCAAACCTTCGATGATTGTTACATCTGCACCGAATGACTTCCAGACAGATGCGAACTCGCAACCAATGACTCCGCCACCAAGAACGATTGCGCTTTGTGGAACGTAACCAAGTGAAGTTCCATGATCTGAAGTGATGACGCGTTGACCGTCGATATCTAGGCCAGGCAAAGTGCGAGCGTATGAACCGGTTGCAAGAACGATGTTCTTGCCAACATATTTCGTTCCATTTACTTCAACGGTGTTATTTGAAACAAGTCGTCCTGAACCTTCAACGAATGTGATTCCGCGAGATTTAACGAGACCTTGCAAACCTTTATAGAGACCGGCGATAACTCCATCTTTGTAGGAATTGACCCCGACCATATCGATCGAGTTGAAAGTGGCATTTACTCCGAATTGCGCAGATTCGCGTGCGCTATCTGCAACTTCGCCTGCATGCAGAAGAGCCTTGGTAGGAATGCAACCGCGGTGGAGGCAGGTACCGCCGACCTTATCTTTCTCGATGAGAGCAACTGAGAGTCCAAGTTGTGCTCCACGAAGAGCTGCTGCATAGCCGCCGCTTCCGCCGCCGAGAACTACGAGATCAAAATCTGCCACCGAGATACTCCTTCGCAAGTGAGCCCTGTTTGAAATGAGCTCAACAGCCGTATCTTGCCAGCCTAGGCGGGTGATTGCATAACGCGGTTAGGCGCTGGCGGCCACGGCTAGCTGAACGAGAGAGCGAAGAGCTACGCCAGTTCCGCCAACCGGGGTATATCCGTGGGGCTGGCTCTCGTTATAGGCAGGACCTGCAATATCCAGATGTAGCCATGGGAGTTCATCTGAGACGAAATCCTTGAGGAACAAGCCCGCCACGAGCATTCCGCCCATGCGTTCGCCGATATTGGCAAGATCTGCAACTGGTGAATCCAAAGAGGCGCGAAGTTCTACGGGAAGAGGCATTGGCCAGAACGCTTCGCCAGTCTCTTTTGTCACATCCATAAAGTGAGATGAAAATTCTGGATTGTTCGTCATGACAGCGCTCGTGCGAGTTCCGAGTGCAACAACCTGTGCACCGGTAAGGGTTGCCACATCAACAATGCCATCGAGATCTTTTATCTCTTGTGCGCGAACAAGTGCATCACCGAGAACGAGACGACCTTCAGCATCTGGATTGAGAACTTCGACAGTCTTACCGCCGTACATTGTGATGACATCGCTAGGACGGGTTGCTGTATCGCTGACCATATTCTCGGCAAGAGGAGCCCACGTTTCGATTGCGACAGGCAACTTAAGAAGTGCGATTGCAATAGTTGCAGCACAAACAGCAGCAGCGCCAGACATATCTGACTTCATTGCTTCCATGCCAAGAGCTGGCTTAAGAGCAAGACCACCGGTATCAAATGTGATTCCCTTGCCAACGAAGGCGTACTTCTTCTTGGCTTTTGCACCCTTTGGCGTATATGAGATGTGAAGTAAACGTGGAGGATTTGCAGAACCTTGACCTACTCCGATAATTCCGCCGTAACCCTTTGACTTCAATTGCGTATCAGTCATCACTGAAACTTTAAGTCCAACAGATGCACCGCCTGCTTTCTTAACTGCATCTGTAATTGCCTTGCAGAAAGTTTCAGGGGTGAGGTGGCTTGGAGGTGTATTGATTAAGTCGCGTACCAAGTTTGTATACGTACCGATGATTTCAGCTGACTTTGCCACTGACTTTACATCCGTCTTTGATGCTAAATCTGTATGAACTGTGACCGATTTCAGAGGAGCCTTTTGCGCGCTCTTGGTTGAACCTCTAAATTGATCGAATAGATATGAGCCAAGCGCTGCACCTTCAGCGATCGCCTTTACTGCTGCAGCGTTCTTGGCAGGGAGTGAAAATGTGGCACTTGAATTTCCGGCTAGCGCACGAGCTGCAGCCCCTGCTGCGCGACGCAATACTTCGTGATCGTAATGCGTTGAAGCTTTTCCAAGACCAGTAAAAACAATGAGGCGGGTGGAAGTACTAGGGACCTTGATTACTTCGTCGGCTTTTCCGGTAGCGCCCAAATCGGAAAGCGCCTGCATGAGAACCTTGGTATCAATCGCGAGATCACCTGATTCAATCTGAAGAGAAACGGCCCCAGCCTTTGAAGACTTAGAACTCTTAGAGGCCAACCCAACGACTAGAACATCATCTTTAACAATTCCGTCTGAAAGGCGGATCGTGGTCATAGTGGCTCCTCTAGCTAACACTTAATTGATTGATTTCACTCTGCCGTAACTGAGCAGATGCGAGAGCGTAAGTGTAAGTTGTTGCTGTGAAAAACTCACCTTTGCATCAGAAGCATGTAGACCTCCAGGCGAAGATGGCCGATTTCGGAGGCTGGCTTATGCCTATCGAGTATCCCGGAGCAGGTGTCCTTGCTGAGCACACGGCTGTTCGCGAACGCGTTGGACTCTTTGATGTCTCGCACTTAGGAAAAGCAAGCGTTGTGGGTGATGGTGCTCTCGAGTACCTCAATGCAATGTTTACCAATGACCTCAATCGCATTGTCGATAGCAAGGCTCAATACACGCTTCTCTGTAATCCGGATGGTGGTGTCGTAGATGACCTCATCGCATATAGAAATACAGATTCAGATTTCTTCCTGATTCCAAATGCATCCAACACAACAGATGTTGTGCGAGTACTTAATGAGAACGTTCCTTCGGGAATTACCGTCACCAACCTCCATGAAAAGTTTGCAGTTTTGGCTTTACAAGGTCCGCAAGCGGTAGAAGTCATTCGTAGTTTAGGAATTAATCCCACAATGGATTACATGGCTTTTGCCCATGTTTCTATCGCGGGCTGCGATGTCATTCTCTGTCGTACCGGCTACACCGGTGAACATGGATACGAACTAGTTCCACAGTGGAGCGATGCCTCTGTTGTGTGGGATGCACTTGTTGAGGCGATGAAGCCTTTCGACGGATTGATCTGCGGGCTGGGTGCTCGCGATACGTTGCGTACCGAGATGGGTTATCCACTGCACGGCCACGAACTCTCACTTGAAATCTCACCGGTACAGGCGAGTGCTGGGTGGGCAATAGGCTGGAAGAAAGATAGTTTCCGAGGTTCTGATGTACTGCAATCTCAACGTGAAGCAGGCACGGTCAGAACACTGAAAGCTTTGAAATCTAATGACCGTGGAATTCCTCGTGCAGGCATGTCAGTCAAGAGCGCCGATGGAAAAGAGATTGGTGTTGTCACGAGCGGAACCTTCTCACCGTCACTCAAAGTGGGAATTGCATTGGCCCTGCTTGATCCCGAGTATGCAGTGGGTGATGCGGTGATAATCGATGTCCGAGGACGTGAATCATCAGCAACGATTAATTCGTTGCCTTTTGTACCTTCACATGTTCGATAAATTCAATCGGGGTTAAGAAGGCAGCTTTTGTGTGTGCTCTACGTAGCGTCTGAAGGATTGATTTTCCGGCAATTGCAATGAGCGAAGCAGTAAAGATTGCCCTGGGAATATCCCAGGCCATCGCCGATAAGAAGTGATACGAGAAGAACCGTGAGAGATTTTCAGCGATAGGTGCACCAGCCAGATATGAAAGCTGTGTATCCGTACCTAGTGCCCACGGCCAGAATTGAAGGTCCATCGCAATTCCAAAGAACTCGGCGGCGAGAATTCCGTAGATAACGAGTGCGAAAATTTCTTTCTTACCGCGCAAAGAACGTGGAATGAGTGCAACTCCTAAACCAATCCATCCGGCAGCAAATGCTTGATATGCAACCCATGGCCCCATGCCGCCGGTAAGAATTGCAGAGAGAAGCATGGAAAGAGTTCCCAGTAAGAAGCCAAATGAAGGACCAAAGACTCGCGCAGAGAGAATAAGTACGAACCACATCGGTTCGATTCCCACAGCGCCAGTACCCATTGGGCGCAAAGCTGCAATGAGAGCGGTGAGAACTGCTAACAGGGCAATGGATTTACTATCTAATTGATTATTACTAGAACTAATTAACAAAAGCAGTAGAGCGAATGGTGTTGCCATCAAGAAAATCCACTGCGGATGACCTTGTTTCTCATTAATTAAAAATGGCCATAAGAAGCCGAGTGCGCTAATCGCACTTGTGAGAAATAGTGCGATCAGAGATGCGCCTTTGAAGGTAAAAACTCCTGAAGTTCTCATGACTGACCTTCGATTGCATGAACGACATCAGAGACTGTGAGCCATGGTTTCGGAGACATGACCTTTGCAACTTGAGGTGCGAAGGCGGGAGATGAAAGAAGAACATCGAGCGTTGTTCCGTCAGCAACTATTTCGCCTTCAGCAAGGAAGAGAACACGGTCTGCGAGTTCGGCTACTAGCTCAACATCATGTGTAGCTAAGAGGACAGGACGATTGAACTGTGTTGCATATTCCCTAAGAGCGATGGCAAATAAATTCTTGGCGCGATAATCAAGGCCGCGGGTCGGTTCATCGAGAACGAGAACTTCAGGATTTCCAGAAAGCACGATGCTTAAGACAAGCGCCAAACGTTGACCTTCAGATAAGTCATTGGGGTGGGCGTGGGTCGAGATATCTGGAACTAAACGATTGAGTAATGAAGCCGTGGAACCGGGAGTTAAGTCATTACTGCGATCTGCAAGGGCGCACTCTTCGGAGACAGTTGAAGCAAAGAGAAGGTCACTGGGTTCTTGAGGAACATATCCGATTGACTTCCGGCGCTCAGCACCCTTAAGGGTTGTGGGATCTACGCCATCGACTTTTATATGACCAGTTTGTGGGGAGTGGAGTCCAACAATCGAGTGAAGCAGCGTGCTCTTTCCTGCTCCGTTGCGACCCATGATTGCAACAATCTCACCGTGGTTGATGGATGCACTGACGCCATTAAGAGCCGTTTTCCCTGAATATGAATGCGAAACTTTTGAAATTTCTATCGCAGTTGATGTGTTTGTTGGAGTCGTCGAAGGGCGCACATATTCTTTACTTCGAACATCTTCAGTCTGTCTTCTTACCTCACGAACGCTTGTACCAATTTCTGAGAGATTAAGAGCGCGAGCTAATTTGACGATGGGTGGGACTAAGTCTGAGTTCTTGAGAATTTCATCGGCCGTGCCAATTGAGGTATCCCCATTTCCTTCGATATAGATAATTCGATCTACAAATTGAATGACGCGTTCCAGGCGATGCTCAGCGATGATGACAGTCACGCTCAAGTCATGAACGAGTCGATGAAGGACAGAGAGAACCTCTTCAGCCGCAATGGGATCTAGCGCGCTTGTGGGTTCATCGAGCACGAGGACTTTTGGGTGCATGACAAGGGCGGCACCGATTGCCAGGCGTTGTTGCTCGCCACCACTTAACGTGGCGATGGATCGGTTACGTAACGCGCTTAAACTTAGAAGGTCTAGAACTTCTTCCACTCTCTTGCGCATTACATCGGGTGCGAAGTTAAGTGCTTCCATGCTGAAGGCGAGCTCTTCTTCAACAATATCTGTGACAAATCCATTGATGGGGTTCTGTCCGACAATTCCAACAAGATGTGCCAGAGAACCTGGTTTAACTGTTCTGGTTGAAATTCCGTCTACCGATATGTCGCCCGCCAAAATGCCACCAGTGTGATGGGGGACAAGACCATTAATAAGGCGCAGAAGGGAAGATTTTCCCGAACCCGTTTCGCCCATCACGAGAACCATTTCGCCTTCTTCGATCTGAAATGAAAGGTCTTCGAGGATGGTCTTTGTCGATTGCGGATAGATGAGTGAGACGTTGGAGAAAGTAATCAACTTGTCACCATCGCAACTGCTAAGGCAGAGGTGAAGAGAAGAGTGAGGTTATCGCGCATCAACCAAGGCACGGGTCTATAGCGTGAGCGCTTTCTACTGATGCCATAGCCACGAGCATCCATGGCTGCGGCAAGCTGCAATGACCGAGAGAGAGATTCTTCTAGCAGGGGAATAGCAATGGATCGAAGTTCAAGCTTTTCAAAACCACGCAATTTCTGAGCAGTACGGATGCGACGTGCACTCGTAGCGAGTTGCGGAAAGAGGGAAGTTGCAATTACAAGCGTTATGCCAATTTCATAAATAAAGGATGGAGTAACACGCAGGAGTTTGTGGGGGCTAGTAAGAGAAGTTGCGGCACCGAAAAGCGCAATCATTGTCGCAATGATTACCCCTTCGTGAAGCGAAGATGACAATCGCTCGAGCGTAACTGCGCCTCCGATGCGAATTCCGGGCATCCAGGACGGTAGATCAAGTATGGGAAGAGTGAAGAGATTTGTTCCTGGAATTGGAACACCAATCAGAATTCCAACAACGGTTCGTATGGCGAGAATTGTCAGACCAATGCGAATGGAGAGAGCAAAACTTCTCTGCCATGGCGATCCATCACGACGAATGTAGACAAGAAATGCCACTGCACCTACTATCGCGAGGGCGATAAATGCGTTATCGAGTGCGACAACTCCTATTGCTAAGAGAATCGCACAGATCCACAAGGTAAGTGGATGCAGTGGCTTCTTCATATCTACTTATTTACTTCTTGAGCAGCGATGCAGGAGTGGTGATCTCTACGCCACATTCTTTCTTTGGGAAGCCATTAAGTCCACAGATCAAGCCAGAGCTCGCGGATCGAACCTTGATAACTTGGCCAAGAACATCAATTCCTTGTGAACCCTTCGCAGTTGTCACGCAGCGGACGATAGTTTTCTGAACTTTTTCACCTTTGGGCGCATAAGCAGCGCTTCCAAATTCAATAACGAGGCCGATGCGCTTTGTATCGGGATCAGACTTCGTCTTGCCGCAAATTGAGGCAAATGATGGCTTTGTTTTAGGTGCCACAGATGGGACGTCATCGCTGCTGAAAACGAATGACCATCCTTCAACTGCTCCATCTTCAATATCCACGGTTGGGCCAGTCATTGCAGCCTTCCATGTAGTTGAACCTGGAGCTGATTGGAAGTAGCCCCAGTAGCGCCAACCTTTAGAGGCGGCTTGCGAAGATGGCAGTGCCACTAATTGGGATGAGATGAGAATAATTGCGAGAGCAATTTTCTGTGTTGTAGATGTTGTTAATCTTGCATTCATTATGTGAACTCCAGAGTTGAAGAGTCTCACAGGGGTAGCTCGCTAGCGGTCGGTGCGAATGCGCCAAATACCTTTGGACTACACCCCGCAAACCTCGGCGGGTGTTGGTCAAAATCAAATATCGCCAATAGGTAATCCGACTTGAACGGTTCAGAGATGAACTGTCTTACGGTTGCGGGTCAGCGTCGGATTTGCACCGAACTTCCCCTATTGGGACATCTATTAAGTTGTGGTCGTACCAAACCATAGAGGCATGCTGTTGGCAACTCACCACGCTGCGCTTAAGGTGGCGCTATGGAATATAGACGCCTCGGCAACACAGGAATGTATGTCTCAGAAATTTCTTATGGAAACTGGATCACTCATGGCTCACAAGTTGAGACCGAAGCGGCCGTGAAATGTGTGCGCGAAGCACTGAACCAGGGGATTACCACTTTTGATACCGCAGACGTCTATGCGGGCACAAAGGCAGAAGTTGTTCTTGCCAAAGCCCTCAAAGGTGTTCGCCGTGAGTCATATGAACTATTTACAAAAGTCTACTTTCCAACCGGTGAAGGGAAGAACGATCGCGGACTTTCACGCAAGCACATCATGGAATCATGTAACGCGTCTCTTAAGCGCCTAAATACAGATCACATCGATCTCTATCAAGCACATCGCTTCGATGTTGAAACTCCGCTCGAAGAAACTCTGAGCGCCTTTGATGACTTGATTCGTCAAGGAAAAGTCAGCTATATCGGCTTCTCCGAATGGAATGCGAAGCAGATTTCTGACGCTTTAAAGATTCAGGATGCACGCGGGTATAACCGATTCGTTTCTAGCCAACCTCAATACTCAGCGCTATGGCGCGTTATTGAAAGTGAAGTAGTTCCACTTTCCATGAAAGAGGGAATCGGGCAGATTGTCTGGTCGCCCATGGCGCAAGGAATTCTCACAGGCAAGTACTTGCCAGGAAAGAAAGCACCTGCAGGCTCTCGTGCGACTGACAAGAAGAGCGGCGCAAACTTCATCTCTCGTTGGATGACTGAAGAAGTCCTCACCGCGGTTCAGAAGTTAAAGCCGATTGCAGATGGGCTTGATCTTTCAATGTCTCAGTTGGCGTTGGCTTGGGTCCTGCAGAATCAGAATGTGTCGAGTGCAATCATGGGCGCAACTAAACCTTCACAGGTGAAAGAGAATGTGAAGGCATCAGGAGTAAAGCTCAGCGCAGATGTCATGAAAGCGATTGATAACGCTCTAGGAAAACTTCCTGAACGTGATCCAAAGAAGAATGAAAGCCCTAATCCAAGAGCGTAATTCTTTGGCGCTTTGTTAGAAGCTTTCTCCTACTTTGATCTGAGGCTTAGGTGTGCGCATTCTGCGCATCTGAGTTGAGCGTAGCCATCCGTACATGCCGATGCCCTTAACTTCTGCATCTGGGAACTTTTCTGCGACAACTCGCTTGATTCGGCGGCTCAAGAAAATTCCATCAATCACAGAGATAAGAAGAACGCTGTACATGATGGCAATGCTGCCAATTTGGAAGATGGCAGAAGGAATAAGAGTGAGGAATAGGACTACGAAGATGATTGGCAAGAAGTATTCGCCGATCGATTTACGAGAATCTACATAATTTCTGACATATCGCTTTACTGGACCTTTATCGCGCAGTGGGAGCGCGTTCTCGTCTCCACGAAGATACGCAGCACGAGATGCGATTCTGCCGGCACGAGCTGCATCCTTGGCGCGCTTCTTCTCTTCCTTAGTCGATGCTGGTGCAAGTGATGAAACCTTGCGAGCCGCTACGGCATCTTTACGCTTTGGAGTAGGACGGCCTTTTTTACTTGGAGTTGATTCGCTCATGTGCCGAACTATAGAGCGAGCATCTGGTCGAGAGCCAACTTCGAGTACTTCGCAACGCGCTCATCGACCTTAATCTCATTGACGACATGGCCAGCAACGATTGATTCCATCGCCCAGACAAGGTGCGGAAGATCGATGCGATTCATGGTTGAGCAGTAGCACACTGTCTTATCGAGGAAGACGATTTCTTTATCCGGATTGTTCTGAGCTAGGCGAGATACCAGGTTGAGCTCTGTTCCGATTGCCCACTTGCTTCCTGCAGGTGACGATGAGACCGCCTGAATAATTCTTTCCGTACTACCAACTACATCAGAATCAACAACGACTTCATGTTGGCACTCAGGGTGGGTGATTACCTGAACTCCAGGAATTCGAGTGCGTACTTCCTGAATAGATTCGCGAGTGAATCGACCATGGACGGAGCAATGTCCGCGCCAGAGAATCATTTTCGCGCCAAGAATTTGGTTTTCGGTTAATCCGCCCATCGGTTTCCATGGGTTCCAGAGAACGCAATCGTCTAATGAGAGCCCGAGTGAAAGTACTGCTGTGTTGCGACCAAGGTGTTGATCGGGGAGGAAGAGCACCTTCTCGCCCTTAGCAAAAGCCCATTCAAGAGTTTTCTGTGCGTTAGACGAAGTACAGATTGTTCCGCCATGTTCGCCAGTGAAACTCTTAATTGCTGCAGATGAATTCATATAAGTAACCGGAACAGTTCGTGATGCAACGCCAAGTTTTTCAAGTTCTTGCCAGCATTGGTTAACTTGATTTGCAGTAGCCATATCTGCCATCGAGCACCCTGCAGCCAAGTCGGGAAGAATCACGCGCTGCTTGGGGGATGTGAGGATGTCGGCACTTTCGGCCATGAAGTGAACACCACAGAAGAAGATGAATTCAGCTGAACTTTGATCTGCAGCCGCCTGCGCCAATTTAAATGAGTCGCCAGTGATATCGGCGAATTGAATTACTTCATCACGTTGATAGTGATGGCCCAATATGAGTGCGCGAGACCCAAGTGCTGCCTTCGCAGCGATGGCTCGTTCAACCAGATGCGGGTCACTTGAAGGTGGAAGTTCGCCTGTACATGAGACGCCTCGCTCAGAAGCGAGGTCGGAGCCTTGACCAAGGACGAGTAGCTCGCTCAGGCTGATGGACATGTACGTATTGTCATGCGTTTGGGTTCGCCACGGCAACCCGACGCGGGTATTCTTCGGCACATGACTACTGAAACAACATCAACTCCAGTCGAGATCACAACAGGCATCACACTTACAGATGTCGCAGCCGCAAAGGTTGCAGCACTTCTTGCACAAGAAGGTCGCGATGACCTCTACCTCCGCGTTGCTGTACAGCCAGGTGGCTGTTCAGGTCTTCGTTACCAGCTCTACTTCGATGATCGCAATCAAGATGGCGATATCACTCGCGAATTCGGTGCGGTCAAAGTTGTTGTCGACAAGATGAGCGATCCATATCTCATGGGCGCTTCCATCGATTTCGTAGACACAATTGAGAAGCAGGGCTTCACAATTGATAATCCAAATGCACAGGGTTCATGTGCATGCGGCGATTCATTTAACTAATCAGCGCTAAAACCTCGCTGCTGTAGTTAGATTCCCACATGAAAATTGGCGTTGCTGGTTCTGTTGGTCTCGATCACCTCATGACTTTCCCTGGAAAGTTCACTGACTCACTGGTCGCCGGTTCACTCGAAAAAGTTTCTCTCTCATTTCTCGTAGACGGCCTTGATGTGCGTCGCGGGGGTTGTGCTGCAAATATTGCATTCGGCCTTGGCGTCCTTGGTCTCAATCCAATTTTGATTGCTGCCGTCGGAAAAGATTTCGCTGATTACGATGCATGGCTTTCTCGCCATGGCGTGGATACATCTCACGCACTTGTTTCAACGACGCAGCACACTGCTCACTTCACAGTGACAACTGATACTGAACTCAATCAGATCGCATCATTCTTTCCCGGTGCGATGTCTGAAGCTCGCAACATTGAACTCAAGCCCATCATGGATAAGGTCGGAAAGCTCGACCTCTTGGTGGTTTCCCCCGATGATCCTGAAGCGATGTTGCGTCACACAGAAGTAGCCCAGGCTATGGGCGTTGCAGTTGCAGCTGATCCTTCACAACAGATGGCGCGCATGAGCGGTGAAGAAATCAAGAAGTTAATTTCAGGAGCTACCTATCTCTTTATGAACGAGTACGAATTAGCTCTGGCAATTCAAAAGACTGGCTGGAGCGATCACGAAATCCTTGAACGTGTGAAATATCGAATCGTCACACTTGGGGCAGATGGCGCGCGAATCGAAAGCATTGATGGAACATTTATCAAGGTTGGTTGCGCGCAAGAGAAGGCAAAGATCGACCCAACTGGTGTCGGTGATTCTTTCCGTTCTGGTTTTGTTGCAGGGCTTGCATGGGGTCTATCTCACGAACGATGCGCTCAGCTAGGTTCAATGATTGCTACTTATGTCATTGAGACGACTGGTACTCAGGAATATCGATTTACTAAAGAAGAATTCGTAACCCGATTTAGCGAGGCTTACGGAACAGATGCTGCAGCTGAAGTAGCTGCACACCTACCCGCGTAATTTCTGCAGCACTGCCTTGAGGGCGGATGCAAGTTCTGAAATATCTTCTTCAGTGGTTTCTGCGTGCAAGGTGAATCTCAGGTGTCCCTTTGTTTCGTAGCCCATTGCTGCAAGCACATGGCTTGGTTGCAAATCTTCAGGAGAACATGCAGATCCTGAATCCACATCAATGCCAAGGGCAGCAAGTTCGCGGATAACGGGTTCGCCGGCAACGCCTTGAGCAATTAATGAAAAGAGATGCGGAAGTGCGGGCGCTTGGGGTGCGGCAACTTCCACACCTTCAAGAGAAGAGAGAGCGGATAGTGCGAAAGCGCGAAGAGCAGGGTCTTCGCTTTTAAAGTTTTCAAGCGCAATGGAGGAAGCGATTAGAAGTGGAAGTGAGTAACTACCTGGCGCGCTAATTGGAGCGATGTGCGGAAGTGGGTATGAGAATTCCGAACGATTATTGATAGCCATAATCGCAAGACCTGCAGGTCCATTCCACGAGAGCGAATCAAATAGAGCGGTATTCCAATGCGGTGGAAGAGGAAGCCGGCTACCTGAAGCGGTGGCATCGATTGCTACTCGGATTGAAGTTGGAAGATCTAGATGCTGCTGAATTACTCCGGTCTCACCATTTGCTAACTGCAGAGAAAGCACAGATCCTGGGGCTATGCCCGCAAGGTTTTGAATGCCACCGGTGCGATCGACAGAAAGTTCTGAAACTTCACCAGAATGAGATCGGGCGATTGCTCGAATCTTTCCCTTATCGGTGGCTGAATACACAAAGGGGGAGTTCTCTCGAAAGAGTCCGGCGATGGAGAGAAAGTGGCCCAGTGCTGGCTCGCCGACGACCTCGATTGAGGAGACCGGGATAGCCAACTTGTCGGCGATATTTTCAAGGGCTTGGTTTCGAAGGATTGCGGCCCTAGAAGCGCTCTGAGAAATCTTCTTAGGATCGGCCCACCCTTGGTCGAAAGCGGCTAGCAGAGCCTGTCTTGCGGCAGGGTGGAGCTGGCCCTCGGAGGTGAAATTTCTTGTGACACGAACCACCGAATGAACGCTACTCGCTCGGGCGAGCGTCCGCACGTCGCACCACTATCCTTAGCCCATGTCGTCACATGCTCCGCGCAGCAAGCGCTTTATTCGAGTCGCAGCGATCTTCGTTCCCGCGCTCCTTCTTCTCTCTGGCTGTTCATTTAAGTCAGAAGATATTTCAGGTATGGGTTTTCCAAAGGGAGTTTCGAGCGTCAATGACATCTCGCTCTCTTTGTGGCAAGGCGCATGGATTGCAGGCGGTGTCGTTGGTGTCTTCACGCTCATCCTCATCTTGTGGCCAGCTGTCTTTCACCGCGCAAAGGCGAGCAAGGGTGAATTCCCTAAGCAGACTCAGTACAACATTCCCGTCGAAATTCTCTACACCGTCATTCCTTTCATCATCGTTGCAGTTCTCTTCTACTTCACCGCTGTAAAAGAGACAAAGATTGTTGATAAGACATCACCTGTTAAGCACGAAATCAGCGTCGAAGGTTTTCAGTGGTCTTGGCAGTTTGGTTACCCAGAAGCAGGTAAGGAAGCAGTTGTAACTGGCACACCTGCACAGGCTCCAACTCTCTATCTTCCACTTGGCGAATCAGTTCGATTTACATTGACAGCAAATGATGTTGTTCACGGATTCTGGATTCCAGCGTTCATGATTCAGATGCAGAACTTGCCGGGAGAGGTTAACAAGTTGCAATTCACCGCAAATAAATTGGGTGAGTTCCCAGGTCGATGCAACATCCTCTGCGGACGTAACCACTCGCAGATGCTTTTCACGGTAAAGGTTGTAACCCCCGAGCAATATCAAAAGTATCTTGATTCATTGAAGGTGAGCGCAGCATGACAACATTCGCAGAGCGTCCAACGATCTCAGCGCCAGCCCAGGGAGTTCAAAAGACTTCATTGGGAAGCCAATTCGTAAAGACAATCACCTCAACTGATCACAAGCGCATCGGTTACCTTTACCTCGCCACTTCATTTGCGTGGTTCCTTATTGGTGGCCTTTTGGCGCTACTTCTTCGCGTCGAACTCACCCGTCCAGGAATGCAGTTCCTGAGCGTTGAGCAGTACAACCAGATCTTCACAATGCACGGAACGATCATGCTTCTGATGTTTGCAACTCCATTGTTCGTGGGATTTGCTAACGTGATTATGCCTTTGCAAATCGGCGCAGCAGACGTTGCCTTCCCGCGCTTAAACATGCTTTCTTACTGGCTCTTCCTCTTTGGTTCGATTCAGGCAGTCGCTGGATTCTTAACTCCAGGTGGAGCTGCTTCATTTGGATGGACTGCATACGCACCACTTGCTAACTCAACATATTCACCTGGTATCGGTGGAGATCTCTGGGTTATGGGTCTTGCTATTTCTGGTCTCGGCACAATTCTTGGTGGCGTCAACTTCATTACAACTATCTTCACAATGCGCGCACCTGGAATGACGATGTTCCGTATGTCGATCTTCTCTTGGAACGTCCTTCTTACTTCAATTCTTGTTCTCCTTGCATTCCCTCCATTGGCTGCAGCTCTCTTGGGCCTTGAGTCAGATCGCCTCTTTGGTACGCATCTCTTTGATCCTGCAAACGGTGGAGCTATGTTGTGGCAACACTTGTTCTGGTTCTTTGGACACCCCGAGGTTTACATCCTTGCGCTTCCATTCTTCGGAATCGCGACGGAAATCTTGCCGGTCTTTAGCCGTAAGCCAATCTTTGGTTACAAAGGTTTGATTGCTGCAACTATCGCAATCTCAGCGCTCTCTGTTGCAGTGTGGGCTCACCACATGTTCGCATCAGGCAAGGTGCTTCTCCCATTCTTCTCATTTATGACATTCCTAATCGGTGTTCCAACTGGAGTTAAATTCTTCAACTGGATCGGAACTATGTGGCGCGGTCACGTCACCTTCGAGACTCCGATGCTTTGGGTCATGGGCTTCCTTGTGACATTCCTCTTCGGTGGAATCACAGGAATTATTCTTGCCTCACCACCACTGGATTTCGCAGTCTCCGCTTCCTACTTCGTTGTTGCGCACTTCCACTATGTGCTTTTCGGAACCGTGGTCTTCGCGATGTTCGCAGGGTTCTACTTCTGGTGGCCTAAGTTCACAGGTCGCATGCTCAACGAACGTCTTGGAAAGATTCACTTCTGGACGCTCTTCTTCGGCTTCCACCTCACGTTCCTAATCCAGCACTGGCTTGGAATTAAGGGCTTCCCACGTCGTTACGCTGATTACTTAGCTACCGATGGATTTACTGGAATGAACATGATTTCAACAGTCGGCTCATTCCTCTTAGCTCTTTCAATGATTCCATTCTTTGTCAACGTGTGGATCACACGAAAGTCACCGTTGGTCAATGTTGATGACCCATGGGGCTACGGAGCATCTCTCGAGTGGGCGACATCATGTCCGCCACCACGACATAACTTCACATCAATGCCACGCATTCGTTCAGAGCGTCCAGCATTTGATCTCCACCATCCTCACATTAAGACAGAAGGACATTAATCATGAAGGCTAATTGGAAACTCTTTGTTGGACTTTCAGTCTTCTACGTCATCATGGCAGTTGTTTATTACGTAGTTGGTGGGGAAGCGGTCGGCATTACTGGCATGATTCTTGCCGCATGTTTAGCTGGCATGGTCGGTTTCTATATCTGGTTTACGCAGAAGCGCATCGGCTTCGATATTCCATCAGATGATCTCAATGCAGAAATCGCAGATGATGCCGGCGAACTTGGTTTCTATAGCCCACATTCATGGTGGCCTCTTCCAGTAGCACTCAGCGCAACAGCTATGGGTCTTGGATTGATCATTGGTTGGTGGCTCACTCTTATTGCACTTGGCGCTCTCGTTATCAGCATCATCGGAATGGTGACTGAGTACGAGAAGCCTGTACATATCTCGAGCCACTAAAGATCGCTCGATCCTTTTAAGTGAAGAGGCTCGTCTCCGCTGCTCCTTGGATTTTCATTGTTATCTGGAGTTCGGGATTCGTTGTTGCAAAGTTCGCATTTGCTGACGCAGATGCGCTCTACTTTCTCGCAATCCGACTGATTCTGGCAGCGCTCATACTCTTTGCCTTGACCCTTGCTCTTCGTCAGCCCGTACGACTTTCTCGAACGGATCTCAAAGCTTCTCTGCTGATTGGCCTTGCGCTACACGGTCTCTATCTCGCAGGCGTTTGGTATGCAGTTGAACTAGGTGCTCCGGCTGGGTTGTCATCTGTTATTACAAGTATGCAGCCGATCATCGTGTCTTTGCTCGCAGTGCAGTTACTTTCAGAACCTCTGACTCGTAGACAACTGTCGGGGCTATTCTTTGGATTAGCTGGAGTCGTCTTAGTTGTACTTCCAAAGCTTTCTGGCACTGATGGTTTTACCGCTGAGTCACTGGCCTTTCTCTTTATGGCGCTAGCTGGAAGCACGATAGCAACTCTTCTTCAAAAGAAGATTGGTCACTCGATTCCATTGATGATGGGCACGACCTATCAATTCGCGGTTGCTGGTGTGGTTCTTCTCCTTGTTTCTATAGCAAGAGGCAAGACATCGTTAGAGCTAACCCATACAACGTTCTGGACGATGGCGTGGGCGGTCTTGGTTACTTCGATTGCTGCAGTTCTGCTGTTGTTATGGCTCTTGAATAAAGGATCGGCTGCAAAGGTCTCTAGCCTTCTCTACCTTGTTCCTCCCATGGCGGTCTTGCAAGCCTTCATTCTCTTCGGTGAGAAGGTTTCAGCCATCGGAATTATTGGAATCGCCATGACAGCGATGGGCGTTGCACTCGTAATTCGAAGTTAGCCTCTCACTTTTTTCGCAGAGAACTGATTGAATATGGCCATGACTCAACCACCTGCAGACCCAACACGCGGCAAAGAGGTCGCTGACCTTGATCGTTCCCATGTATTTCACTCATGGTCAGCTCAAGCCCAGATTTCTCCTTTGCCTGTTGCAGGGGGAGAAGGAAGCTACTTCTGGGATTTCGATGGAAATAAGTATCTAGATTTTTCAAGTCAGTTGGTCTTTACAAATATTGGCCACCAACACCCAAAGGTAATTAGCGCAATTCAGGAACAAGCGGCGCTCTACACAACTGTTGCTCCTCAGCACGCAAACGAAGCGCGCGGTAGAGCTGCACAGCGCATCACCGAGCGTGCGGGTGCTCACCACAACAAAGTCTTCTTTACCAATGGTGGAGCAGATGGCATCGAAAACGCTATCCGTTTAGTTCGACTCCACACCAACCGCCACAAAGTTCTTTCTTTCTACCGCAGTTATCACGGCAATACAGGGGCAGCGATTACTTCAACCGGCGACCCACGTCGTTGGCCAAATGAATACTCATATGGACACGTTCATTTCTTCGGTCCTTACCTCTATCGCTCAGCATTCTGGTCTCAGAACGAAGAGGAAGAGTGCAAGCGCGCCCTTGAACATCTCGAGCAAGTAATCATCTTCGAAGGTCCAAATACCGTTGCAGCAATTCTTATCGAATCAGTCGTGGGCACAGCAGGTGTTCTTGTACCTCCAACGGGATACCTTGAAGGCGTTCGCGCACTCTGCGATAAGTACGGAATCAAATGGATTGCGGATGAAGTCATGTCAGGCTTTGGCCGCACAGGTAAGTGGTTTGCCTACCAACACTCTTCTGTCGAACCTGATCTCATTGTCTTCGCGAAGGGCGTTAATAGCGGTTATGTCCCACTTGGCGGCGTTGTTATCAGTGATGAAATCGCTGCAACCTTCAACGATCGAGTGTTCCCGGGCGGTCTGACCTACAGCGGACATCCACTCGCAACTGCAGCAGCTGTTGCCACCATCGATGTGATGGCAGACGAGAAGATGGTCGAAAATGCTGCGGCAATCGGTGAGAATGTCATTAAGCCACTTCTTCAAGAGTTGATGGCCAAACATAAAGTTATCGGAGAAGTACGCGGTAAAGGTGTCTTCTGGGCTCTTGACCTTGTTACTGATCGCGCAACTCGTGCGCCTCTTGCCCCATATGGAGCATCAAGTCCTGCGATGAATGAATTAGTTGCTGCGTGCAAGAAGCTAGGGCTATTCCCATTCAACAACTACAACAGAATGCATATCTGCCCACCATGCAATGTGACTGAAGCGGAAATTCGTGAAGGCTTTGCAATTCTCGATCAAGCTTTCGCAAGTATTGCCCACCACTACACAGGCGCATAAAAAAACGACCCTGCTCACATTGCGCGAGACAGGGTCGTTTCTTTAATTACTTAGTGATGTCCTTCTAGTTCACGGCGCTCAGTTGCTGTCGCCTTTGGTACGGCAACAGCATTAGCGCGTGAAATTCTGTTGCGAATCTTGTTCTTAAGCGCTGCAGGGCGACGAACTCCAGCTGAATCATGCTCAGGTAGTTCGAGTGGAGCTAGCTGCTCGTGAGATGTAAGAAGCCATGCCTTCTCTGGAGAGATTGGCTCATGTACTTCCACAAATTCACCACTAGGCATACGAACGAGTCGACCTGTTTCGCGGCCATGAAGGACGAGATCGCGATCTGCGCGTTGTAGCGATAGGCAGAGACGTTTCGTCACTACGAAAGCTATCGGCGGAAGAACGATGACACCGATTCGAGAGAACCACATCATCTGATTGATTGTTAAATCAAATGTTGTCGCGATGATGTCATTACCGCCGTTAAGCAGAGAAACCAATGTGAATGTCAGCGCCATTGCACCAATTGCTGTGCGGTTCGGTGCATTACGTGGACGATCAAGGAGATGGTGTTCGCGCTTATCTCCAGTAGCCCAGCTCTCAATGAATGGATAGAGAGCAAGACCGGTAAACATAATTCCTGGCAAGATCAATCCTGGAATCAAAATATTCCATGAGACTGTGTAGCCAAATGCATGTGTTTCCAGTGGGGGAGCCATACGAACGAGTCCGTCGAGCCATCCCATATACCAATCGGGTTGCGAGCCAGCTGAAATTTGTCCAGGTGTATATGGACCATAGAGCCAGATTGGGTTGATGGATGCGACCGCCCCGAGGAATGCTGTCACACCGAATACGATGAAGAAGAATCCGCCAGCCTTTGCCATGTAGACAGGCATCAATGGATAGCCGACTACGTTCTTCTCTGTACGACCTGGACCAGGGAATTGAGTGTGCTTCTGGTACCAGACCAACATCAAGTGCACTGTGATCAGCGCAAGGAAGATGCCAGGCAGCAAGAGAACGTGAACTGTGTAAATACGTGGAATAAATGCTTCACCTGGGAATGCTCCACCAAATGCGAAGAATGCCAAGTACGAACCGACAACAGGAAGCGCTTGAATAATCGCTTCTGCAATACGGATACCTGTTCCTGAGAGAAGGTCATCAGGAAGTGAGTAACCCAAGAAACCTTCAACGATTCCGAGAGTAAGAAGACCGACGCCGATGATCCAGTTAAATTCACGTGGCTTACGGAAAGCGCCAGTGAAGTAAACGCGGAGCAGGTGGACAACGATTCCCACCATAAAGATCAAGGCAGCCCAGTGGTGAATCTGACGCATCAGAAGACCTCCGCGAACTTCGAATGAGATATCGAGAGTCGATGCGTATGCCGCAGACATCTCAAGTCCCTTAAGCGGTTCGTAAGAACCGTCATAGACAACTTCCTTCATGGAAGGGTCGAACCAGAAAGTAAGGAAGGTTCCAGAGAGAAGAAGGATGACGAATGAGTAAAGGCAGATTTCGCCAAGTAAGAATGACCAGTGATCAGGGAAGACCTTGGTGAGGTTCTTCTTCATCCACTTTGCAGCACCAGTGCGATCGTCTACATATCCTGCGACGTTACCGGCGATTCGTTCGCGTGCTGTCATGATGAGCGCTCCCAGAAGCTAGGTCCAACAGGTTCATTAAATGGTGCTTGGGCTACTAGGTAACCATCGGCATCTACTGTGATTGCCAATTGTGGCAGAGGTCGCGCAGCGGGTCCAAAGATAACTTTTGCCGCTCGCGTGACATCGAATGTTGATTGGTGGCATGGGCAGAGTAGGTGCTTGGTCTGCTGCTCGTAGAGAGCAACCGCGCAGCCCATATGTGAACAAATCTTTGAGAAGGCGATGATGCCCTCATGCGTCCATGAAAGACGCTCAGCATCGAGGTTGAACTCTTCAGGACGAAGGCGGATCAGCAAGACTGCATCTTTTCCAATGTCGGCAAGTGAGCGGTGATCTTCACCGGCTGGCAATTCAGGAAGAGTCTGCGCAACTGCGCCAACTTCTAGATCTTCTGGACGCAATGGGCGATCACCGGGATCAGTGACTAGGCGAGTGCCCGCTTTCCATGAAGTCTTTGAGAGTTCATCACCTGGAAGAGGACCTAGGTCGCGAAGAAGAATGAGAGGAGAAAGTGCCGAAAGACCTAGGGCCGCACCCAATGTGCGCTTAATGAGCGGACGGCGTCCAAGTCCTGCAGATGCTGCGCCTTCTTTAACTGTCTTCACAAAGTCAGAGCGATCTTCATCTTCTGAACGAAATTCATGACGTTGCGCGACAACTTCTTCATCGGGCATCAAAGTCTTCGCCCAGTGAATAAGGCCGGCACCGATACAGAAGAGGGCAATCGCCATTCCCATGCCGAGACCTAGTTGATGTGCATTTGTCTGACCTAGGACGGGAATGAAGATGAAGGTCTCTTCAGAGATAAAAAAGTAAGAGAAGATAAGAAGAAGAGTTCCTAGTGCTGAAAGCATAAAAAGAATCGCGACCTGACGTTCTGCGCGTGCTGCAGCAACGGGATCGATATCGGCTTGGCGATGAACGTGAGCAGGAAGTCCTGGATCCTTAATTAATTCGATCTCGTTAGACATTTCTTATCTCGCCTTCATAGCTAGCCAGACTGCAACACCAATGAGCAGTCCGATTCCAAGTGTCCAAGCAAGTAACCCTTCGGTTACCGGTCCTACGCGACCAAGTGCAGCACCACCAAGTTGTGGTTCAGCTTCTGCAGCCTTAACCCATTTGATGATGGAGAGTTTCTCTTCTGGTGTCAGTGTCTTATCGCTAAACACTGGCATTGATTGTGGACCAGTGATCATCGCTTCGTAGATATGACGTGGAGTAACACCCATCAACGTTGGTGCGTACTTTCCTTGAGTAAGAGCACCACCTTGTGCAGCAAAGTTGTGGCACATTGCGCAGTTGGTGCGGAAGAGTTCGCCACCTTCTGCAACAGAGCCATCGCGTTCGTAATTCAAGAGTTCTTCGCCAGGAATCTGTGGTCCTGGTGCAAGGGATGCAACGTAGGTAGCTAGCGCGTTCACTTCTTCTGCATCATAAACAGGCGGCTTGCGCATAGCCTGGCTGCTCATATCTGCCATTGGCATACGTCCTGTGGCAACCTGGAAATCTACAGAAGCTGCACCGACGCCAATAAGTGAAGGGGCAATCTGGCTTCCTTCAGCGTTGAGGCCGTGACATGAAGAGCAACCCTTAAGGAAGATCTGCTTACCCTCTTCGATAACTGCCGAGCGATCAGCAGTTGTTGGGGCTTCATTATTCACAGCACTCGCAACTTGGAATGTTGTGCCAATGGTGAAGAGAGCAAAGATCAAAAGAATTGGTCCTGCTGCACGATGTCTGCGTAGACGCGAGAGACGCTTCACTGATTTCCTTTCAGTCGGGGTGGTAATTATTTAATGAGGTAGATAGAGGCGAAGAGAGCGATCCATACAACGTCCACAAAGTGCCAGTAGTAAGAAACAACGATTGCTGTTGTTGCTTGACCTTGTGTAAAGCGACGAGCTTTGGCTACGCGCACCATGACGATGAGGAATGCAATGAGGCCACCTGTTACGTGGAGTCCGTGGAAACCAGTTGCGAGGTAGAAGACAGAACCGTATGCAGTAGATGAAAGAGTCATTCCTTCAGCAACGAGGTGTGCATATTCGTAAACCTGACCTGCGATAAAGAATCCACCCATAAGGAATGTCATGGAGAACCATTCGCGCATTCCCCAAGATGAAATCTTCCAGAGAGCGCCATCGCGTCGAGCTTGGTAACGCTCAGCGGCGAATACGCCGAACTGACATGTCACGGATGAGAGAACTAGAACAGTTGTGTTGAACGCTGCGAAGGGAATATTGAGAATCTCTGTTGACTCAAGCCAAATTGCTGGGCCTTGCACCGCGCGTGTTGTGAAGTACATGGCGAAGAGTGCCGCGAAGAACATGAGCTCACTTGAGAGCCAAACGATTGTTCCAACAGCCACCATATTGGGGCGAGTGATCTTGTGGTGGGCGCTCACGCTGGTACTTGTCATGGGTGGCATTATTCCCGAAAAGGAGCGTACTAACCTATTTAGAGGGGTCGCCAAGGGCCCGTTTTTCCGCTCAACCGAGGTGAAAAGGGTCACCCATCTATGGCCACTTTTAGAGGTCAGAAGTTGAGCTTCTGGCTATTAGACTTTCGGCCATGACCTCGAATTCCGGCCTCAGAGAGCGCAAGTACTCCATCGTTCTTTACTCTGATGACGTCACAGTCCGTGAAGCTGTAATTGGGGCCTTGGGTTCTCGAGTAGCTCCGGATATGGCAGAACATGTCATCCATCAATTCGCGACCGGAGCAGCGCTTCGTCTCTTTGTTGATGCAAAGAAGCCAGGCAACGAGGCCCCCATCGATCTCTTTATCCTCGACGGAGAATCAGTTCCTGAAGGTGGAATCGGAATGGCTCGTCAGTTAAAGGATGAAGTCTTCAACTGTCCTCCCGTTATGGTGATTACAGGTCGCAAGGAAGATGCTTGGCTTGCGGCATGGTCGCGCGCTGAGGCAAATGTTCTCCACCCGGTAGATCCATTCACGCTTTCACATACAGTTGCCGAGCTTCTTCGTGCTCGCACTGCTGCTACTGCGTAATTAAAAAGCTATGTCCAATTCACGGTTGAGTTGGAGCGCCCTCGTTGAAAGACTCGAGTCAGGTTTAGATCTCGAGCCGGAACAAATTCAAGGAGCAATGCGTGAAATCCTGAGCGGCGAGTCGGACATTGAATTTGTTAAGAAATTTCTCATTGCTTTAAAGAACAAGGGTGAAACCTCTGATGAAGTTGGCGCGCTTGTTGCGGAAATGTATTCGCACTCAGGGCCAATTAATATCACCGAGCGAGCTGTTGACACTGTGGGAACTGGTGGCGACGGCGCTCACACAATTAATATCTCGACGACGGCTGCAATCATTGCTGCGGCCGCAGGTGCCCGAGTCGTCAAACACGGAAATCGGGCAGTGTCTTCCAAATCCGGGGCATCTGATTTTCTCGAAGCGCTAGGTGTAGTTCCAGGACTTGATGGTCCAGGCGTCGAACGCACCGTTCGCGAGCTCGGCATCGGTTTCTGCTTTGCACCAATATTTCATCCCGCCATGAGGTTTGCAGCACCAGCACGAAAAGAGCTCGGGGTACCGACCGTATTTAATATTTTGGGCCCACTAGCGAATCCCGCAAAGCCACAGGCTGCAGCAATCGGTGTAGCCAATGAGCGAATGCATTTAGTAATGGCCCAAGTATTGGCTGAAAAGGGTTGCGATGGTTTTGTATTCCGAGGCGACGATGGCCTCGATGAAATAACGCTTGTCACAACGACCTCTGTTCTCTCAATTGGCAGAGATGAGATCAAGAGCGATCGAATTGATGCAAAGGATTTCGGTATGCAGAACGCGCCGATTGAGGCAATCGTTGGCGGAGATGCGCAGGAGAATGCACAAATTTCACGCGCCATCTTTGCAGGTGAAAGAGGCGCACCACGAGACGCAGTTCTTCTCAATGCAGCCGCGGCAATCGCAGCATTTGAAGGCGACCTTGAGGGTGACATCAAGCAGCGTTTAACTCTTGGATTAGAACGCGCACAGAACGCAGTTGACTCTGGGGCGGCGTTAGAACTACTTAATAAATGGGCAGCTCTTACTCAGGAGATTTCTGCTTCTTAACTTTCTTGCCAAAGTTGTTTAGCTCTTCAAGGGTGTAGATATCGTGCGAACCCAAGCGTTCGAGTAGCCCGTGGAAAACGTCGACTGTCGCGCGAGCATCATCTAAAGCTCTGTGATTTGGAGTTGTCTGCGTTCCGAAGAATTCGGCAAGCGTGCCAAGTTTGCAATTCGGTACTTCATCTCGCGAGAGAACTTTGCGAGCGATGATTGCGGTGTCGAGGACTGGATATTTCGGCCAATCAAATCCATGGGTGCGAGCAGCAAAGGTAAGGAATGAGAGATCAAAGGGCGCGTTCTGGGCAACGAGAACTGTTTCATTGTGTGAACCGATGAATTCGAGAAGTGAAGGAAATATCTGCGCAATAGTGGGAGATTGGAAGACCATCTCATCGGTGATACCAGTGAGATCGGTGATGTAGGCAGGAACGGGATGCTGTGGATCGATGAAGGTCTTGAATTCGCCGAGTACAACACCTGCGCGAACCTTGACTGCACCGATTTCAGTGATGCCCGCTCCAAGATGAGGCGCCCCACCCGTAGTTTCGAGATCAATGACAACGAAAGTAGTTTCGCTAAGTTGACGACCGAAATCTTGCAGAGTGCTCTGCCACGTTGCACTCTCAGATTTTTCGACCATATCCAAACCCTAGATGATTGCGATGACATCGGATGCGTAATACTCTCAATTCATGGCAGTTGAAGACGCACCCGCAGGTTTAATTAAAGATTGGCATGCCGAAGGTCATGGCGCCAATAAGAAAATCGGAGTTCTTCTGGTTCATGGATTCACGGGTTCTCCCGCATCGATGCGGCCATGGGCTGAGTACCTCAACCAGCGCGGATATACAGTCACCGTTCCTCTATTGCCCGGACACGGTACGAATCCTAAAGATCTCAACCTTGTGAAATGGCAAGAGTGGCCAGCAAAGGTAGAAAACGACCTTAATGCGCTGCTGCAATCATGCGAAAAAGTTTTTATCTGCGGGCTTTCCATGGGTGGTGGCACAACGCTGAATGTTGCAACTAGATATTCAAAGCAATTGGCTGGAATCATCCTGGTCAATCCAATGATCCATGTGAAATTCATTCCGGCTCAGGTGGCTTGGGTTATTTCACGATTCCAGAAAATGCGTGACTCTGTGGGTGATGACATTAAGCGTCCAGGTATTACCGAATATGGATACGACTCACTTCCTGCTGTAGGAGTTTATGAACTTCTGAAGATGCTTACCTATACGCGCAAGCGTCTGCATGATGTAACTGTTCCTCTTCAGTTATTCCATAGCGTTGAAGACCACACGCTGCCAGTTTCAAACACTGAAATCATTATGCAAGGCGTGGGATCTCGCGAGAAGAACCGCATCGAATTGGTAAATAGCTATCACGTTGCAACTCTCGATTATGACGCTGAAATCATCTTCGAGAATTCACGTCTATTTATTGAATCGCACTCATAACTCTTCCGCCCATAACAAACTCTGTAGCTGCAACTAGTTCAGGGGAGAGATAGCGATCAGGGCCAGGTCCTGCAACGCTCTTTCGTAGTTCGCCAATAATCTTGGCTGAAACTGGACTTGGAGTTAGCGGAGCACGAAGTTCTATAGCGCGAGATGCTGCCACTAACTCGATAGCGATAATTCGGCTGAGATTGTCGACTGCTTTTCGTAGCTTGCGGGCTGCTGACCATCCCATCGAAACATGATCTTCTTGCATTGCAGAAGATGGAATCGAATCAACACTTGCAGGAGATGCAAGGCGCTTGTTCTCACTGACGAGAGCAGCTTGTGTGTATTGCGCAATCATCAAACCTGAATCGACCCCAGGATCATCTGCAAGGAACGGCGGTAGCCCTGCGCTGCGGTTCTTATCTAGAGCTCTATCTGTGCGACGTTCAGCGATGCTGCCGAGATCGGCAACTGCAATAGCCAAGAAATCGAGAACATATGCAACGGGTGCACCGTGGAAGTTTCCGTTTGATGAAATTCTCCCATCTTCCAGAACCACGGGATTATCAATCACCGCTGAAAGTTCGCGAAGAGCGACAGTTGCTGCGTATTCGATAGTGTCGCGAACAGCGCCCGCAACCTGAGGTGCACAGCGAAGTGAGTATGCATCTTGTACGCGGTCATCGTTATGTAAATGTGAGGCAACAATTCCTGAGTCTTTAAGTGTTGCAAGCATGCGGGCCGCACTTGTAGCTTGGCCAGGATGCGAACGAAGTGGTTCATGTAGCTCGGGTATAAAGACTCGGTCAGTTCCGAGCAAACCTTCAACGCTCATTGCAGCGACAACATCTGCTGAATCGACCAGCATTCGCAAATCTTCAATTGCGAGAACGAGCATGCCAAGCATGCCATCCGTTCCGTTGATGAGAGCCAGACCCTCTTTCTCGGCCAACTGAACTGGTGAAATCTTCGCTTCAGCAAGTAGCTCTGGTACTGGGCGTTGTACACCGTTCTTATCAAGTGCTTCACCTTCACCCATCAATACAAGTGCGCAATGTGCAAGAGGTGCTAAATCACCGCTGCATCCAAGAGAACCGAATTCACGAACAAGGGGAGTAATCCCTGCGTTAAGAAGGTCTGCCATCGTTTGCGCAACCACGGGACGAACACCGGTTTTCCCTGATGCGAGAGTCTTGAGTCGAAGCGCCATCAGCGCACGGACAACTTCTCGTTCAACAGGATCACCAACACCTGCAGCATGTGAACGAATAAGTGAGCGCTGGAGCTGGGTACGAAGTTCTTGAGAAACATGTCGGTTCGCTAGAGCACCGAAGCCAGTTGAAATTCCATAGACAGGTGTTTCTGAGGCGGCAAGGCTTTCAACATGATCACGTGAAGATTGCATAGCGGCGACCGATTGCGCGGAGAGCGTGACTTTTTCATTTCCTCGGGCGATTGCAACAACATCGCTAAATGTCATTCCTGATGTTGAGATTACTACTTCTGCCATGATGTCACTGCTCTTCCTGATTTGTAGGTACTGTGAACGAGATTTACGCCTGGACGATATGCAAGGTGGATATAACTTGGAGAATCGAGAAGAACGAGGTTCGCTCTCTTTCCAACAGCTAGTTGCCCAATGTCATCTCTGCGAAGCGCTTTCGCGCCACCAAGCGTTGCTGCAAGAACTGCTTCTTCTACTGTGAAACCTAAGAGACTTACTGCGGCAGCGATACAGAAGGGCATTGACGTTGTATAGCTCGACCCAGGATTGCAATCAGATGCAATAGCCACTGTCGCGCCCGCATCGAGGAATCTGCGCCCAAGGTTGCTTTCAAGATGTGTTGAGAATTCAGCGCCCGGAAGTAAAGTGGCGACCGTATTGCTTGATGCAAGAAGTGCAATGTCCGCGTCAGTGGATTTACTTAAGTGATCTGCAGATGCTGCGCCAAGGCCAACTGCGATTTCTACGCCCTTGCCAGCGGTGAGTTGGTTTGCGTGAATGCGAGGCAACATGCCATGAGCAATTCCTGCTCGAAGAATCGCCTCGGATTGTTCAGGAGTAAATGCCCCCTGATCGCAGAATACGTCGACCCACTTAGCGCTCGATTGGGGAATTATTGAGTTAATGATCAGATCAACGTAAGCATCAGGATCTTGCTTATACTCCTGAGGAATTACATGTGCTGCAAGCAACGTAGTCTCATCGGTAAAGCTCTTTGCTATTTCTATCGAACGAGATTCATCTGCTGCCGTGAGGCCGTATCCAGATTTAATCTCGATAGTGGTAGTTCCCGAAGAAAGTGCTTCGTTTAATAGGCGCTGGGCATTGTGTGCAAGATCTGAATCTGATGCTGCTCGTGTTGCGCCGACTGTCGAAGCTATTCCTCCAGCGGTGTATTTCTCACCCCGTGAACGTGCAGAGAATTCCTCGGCCCTATCTCCAGCAAAAATCAGATGGGAATGTGAATCAACAAAACCTGGAAGAAGGGTTTTTCCAGAACAATCGATTTCATTGTCAACACCGGATGGTCTGCCTTGAGTAATCGCTGCAATGAGTCCATCTTCCACAACAAGAGTGGCTCCCTTGAGAACGCCTAACGTTCCATCGCCGTGAGAAGCATTTGTGACAAGCGTTGCAATATTTGTGAAAGCTACGGAGCTCACTTGATAGGCGCACCGTTCAACATGGGAACGTGAACACCCTTATCGATGGCAACTTCCTTTGCATGTTCATAACCCGCATCAACATGTCGAATAACTCCCATGCCAGGGTCATTGGTTAGTACTCTCTCGAGTTTCTGAGCTGCAAGTGGTGTTCCATCTGCAACGCTTACTTGACCGGCGTGAATAGAACGACCAATGCCGACGCCGCCACCATGGTGAATGGAGACCCAAGATGCACCGGATGAAATATTGATCATGGCATTAAGTAGTGGCCAGTCTGCGATTGCATCTGACCCATCGAGCATCGCTTCTGATTCACGATAAGGAGAGGCCACGCTTCCGCAGTCAAGATGGTCGCGCCCAATAACAATTGGTGCACTGACTTCACCGCTTGCTACGAGATCGTTAAATTTCAAGCCAGCTTTATCACGTTCGCCGTAGCCGAGCCAGCAAATACGTGCTGGCAAGCCTTCAAACTCAACGCGGTCTTGCGCCATCTTGATCCAACGATGAAGATGCTTATTTTCTGGGAATAGTTCAAGAACAGCTTGATCGGTGCGAGCAATATCTTTTGGGTCCCCTGAGAGTGCAACCCATCTAAATGGTCCCTTTCCTTCGCAGAAAAGTGGACGAATGTAAGCAGGAATGAATCCAGGGAATTCGAAGGCTCTTTGATAACCACCTTGGCGGGCTTCATCGCGAATCGAATTTCCGTAATCAAAGACAACCGCACCTTTATCTTGGAAGTTAACCATCGCCTCAACGTGCTTTGCCATTGATTCTTTGGCGCGCTTTGCGAAATCGACTGGATTGCGATCGGCGCTATCTCGCGCATCGTTGATATCAATGCCCTCAGGAATATAGAAGAGTGGGTCGTGTGCAGAAGTTTGATCGGTCACGATATCGATAGGGACACCCATGGCAAAAAGCTGGGGGAGAACTGTGGCGCTATTTCCTACAAGCCCGATTGAGATTGCCTTCTTCTCGCTCTTGGCTTTTACTGCCATAGACACCGCATCTTCGAGGTTATCTGCAATGACATCGAGATATCTTTTGCTGACACGACGTTTAAGGCGCGAACCATCGACATCGATAATGAGGCATGTTCCCTCATTCATTGTTACAGCAAGAGGTTGAGCTCCGCCCATTCCGCCACAACCACCGGTAACGGTCAGAGTTCCCGCAAGAGTGCCTCCAAAATGTTTCTCGGCAACGGCTGCAAAAGTTTCGTATGTTCCCTGCAAGATTCCTTGAGTTCCAATGTAGATCCAAGAACCTGCAGTCATCTGTCCGTACATGGTGAGGCCAAGATCTTCAAGACGGCGGAACTCAGGCCACGTTGCCCAATCGCCAACTAGGTTTGAATTCGCGAGCAGAACGCGAGGAGCCCACTCATGGGTTTGAAATACGCCGACAGGCTTACCTGATTGAACCAACATGGTTTCATCATCTTTGAGATGAGTAAGCGTCTTAACGAGAGCATCGAATGATTCCCAGTTGCGAGCAGCTTTACCTGTACCGCCATAGACAACTAATTTGTCGGGATGTTCTGCCACTTCGGGGTCGAGATTGTTCTGCAACATTCGGAGTGCGGCTTCTTGCCCCCATCCAACAGCACTCTTTGTTGTTCCGCGAGGTGCTCTTACGGGGCGAGGTCCTGAAGTCATTTGAGCACTATATAACTGAGGTCAATGCACTTACCACTACCCTTGAGCCATGAAATTGCCTCATGACCCTCTCTGGCCAAGAGCGCAATCACTTTTTAGCGCTGAAGTCAGCGGTCATTCGGATGTCACACTAGTTGGAATTCCAGCGTCGCAAACAAGTTTGAGTCCTTCGTCAGCTCATGAAACACCCGCGGCAATTCGAAGCGCGCTCTTGCGATATTCGACTGCGCATTCAGATCCACGTGTTTCACTTGAAAGATTAATTCTGCGCGATGCGGGCAATGTTTCTTCACCTGATAGCAACGAACAAATTACAATTGAGCAATTGACCAAGTTGAAAGCGGAGACAGAACTTCTCATTTCTTTAGGCGGAGACAATTCTGTTTCCTATTCAGCATTTAAAGCCACGGGTGCAACTGGTCTGATTACCTTTGATGCCCATTACGACCTACGCGATGGCATTAGCAATGGTTCACCTGTTCGTCGCCTCGTCGAAGCTGGATTAGATGGAAAGAAAGTTGTACAAATCGGCATTGCAGATTTCTCTAATTCTGTTGAATATGCGAAGCGCGCTAAAGATTTCGGAATCACGGTAATCCCACGTTCCTCTCTTCGTGCAAGGACCATAAGCGATGTATGGGCTGAAGCTCTAGCAATTGCTGGAAGTAAGATCTTTGTAGATTTCGATATGGACGTCTGTGATCGTTCCGTCGTTCCCGCCTGTCCTGCGGCAGCTCCTGGCGGAATAAGTGCAGATGAAATCCGACAATTTGCATTTCTGGCAGGTAGCTCTACGGGAGTAGTGGGCGCCGACATTACAGAGATTGATTCAACGAAGGATTCGAGCGATGAAAGAACTGTTCGACTGGCAGCGCTTGTAGTTCTAGAAATGATTGCGGGTTTATCGACGCGTGAATAGATTATTGGGTGCTCTTGGCGGAAATAGAGCTGCCGATGCCTTTCGTAAGACAGTTTCAGGAGATCCCAGTGGTGCGCCTGTTTGGTCAAAGCAGATGGCGATCGGTAGCGATGAAGGGTTATTCGGTCCTCGTAGCGCGGTCTGGGAAGTGCATGGTTGCATTGCAACTCTTGTTGGTGGAATTCGCGCCCTTCTCATGCAGGCAGCGCACCCGGCAGCGCTTACAGGAGTTGCTGAACATTCAGCTTATGACACAGACCCATTGGGTCGATTAGAGCGAACAACTCGTTGGTTAACGATTACTTCTTTTGGTTCGACCGAAGCGATTGAGATTGAAGCGCGACGAGTTCGCGAAATGCATAAGCGAGTCACTGGAACGTTTGAAGAGAAGTCTGGTTCTCAATCTCCATATAGCGCTTCAGATCCGCGGTACTTGCTCTGGGTTCACTGCGCCTTCACAGATTCATTTCTTCGTGCGCATGAAGAACTCGGTTATGTCTTACCTCAGGGGGCAGATCAGTATGTTCGCGAATGGTCAAAGAGTGCAGAACCTCTCGGGCTCACTTCAGCACCTCTTTCTAAGAAGGAACTCGCAGATGTGATGGCTAGCTTTGCGCAGAATGAAGTAACTTCTATTGCAATGACTCCACCAATAGTCGGCTTCATTCTCAAACCTCCATTTAGCAAAGGTGGTCTTTTCTTCTACAGGATTTTGGCAAACGCAGCCATAGCCACAATTGATGAACCCTTTCTCTCTGTCCTTGGATTAAAGCCTCGATCAAAGAATTGGCTTCGAGTAAGTAAGGTGCTTTTGGATTTCCTTTCTTACATGTTGGGCCATGAATCTCCGAGCCAGAAGATTGCGCGACAAAGAATCAACGCTCTACAGTGATGCCATGTCAGATTGCATTTTCTGCAAGATAGTTGAAGGATCCATTCCTTCATACAAGGTCTATGAAGATGAGCACTGCTACGCATTCCTCGACATATTTCCTGCCAATCGCGGCCACACTCTGGTTATTCCAAAGAACCACGTCAAAGATATTCATGAGGCAGATGCGCAAACTTATGGTCGCGTTGCAAGCACAGCGAAAGTTGTGGCCGATCTCCTGTATGCGCAGCTTGGCTCAGAAGGCACATCTGTTTTTCAGATGAACCGAGATGCTGGGTGGCAGACCGTTTTTCACTTGCATATGCACGTCATTCCTCGCTGGGAAAATGACGGTTTGCATAAGCCTTGGGATATCGCGCCAGCGGCAGAGTCTGATCTTCTCGAAGTTCTGCAACAGATTACAAAGTAGAGCAGACTTCTCCCATGAAAAACCCTGACGCAATTGTTATTGGCGCGGGGATAGTGGGCGCTTCGGTTGCACTTTCGCTTACCAACGCTGGATTTAAAGTTTTAGTCATTGATCGCGGAGCTGTGTCGAGCGGAACAACTGGCGCAGGCGAAGGCAACATTCTTGTCTCAGATAAAGATCCTGGTCCAGAACTAACGTTGGCGCTTCGCTCTCGTGATCTATGGTTTGAAATGCAAGACGATGTTGGCGATACCTTTGAACTCGAAGCCAAGGGCGGAGTAGTTGTTGCGCGCAACGATGATGGCCCATTGATGATATTGGCGTCTGAACAAAGTAACCATGGCGTGACGATTCAGAAGTTAGACCACACATCTCTTCATGAGTTGGAACCTTACCTAGACCAGAGATACCAGTCTGGGGTTTTCTACCCCCAAGATTCTCAATGCCAACCGATGCTGGCTGCAGCTCATGTGATTCGCACGGTCGTACAACGTGGTGGAGCATTTATCTCTCAAGCCAAGGTCACCAGAATTCTTGTTAACCAAGGTGCAGTAACAGGTATCGAGACAACTCAGGGCAATTTCTCGGCACCGATTATCGTCAACGCAACAGGAACATGGGCGGGGGAGTTGGCACAGATGGCTGGTTCGCATCTGCCCATCGCTCCACGTAAAGGTTTCATTCTCGTCACCGAGCCAACAAAGAAGTACGTCTTCCATAAAGTCTATGACTCTGACTATGTCGCAAATGTTGCAAGCAGTGATGCCGATTTGCAGACCAGTACAGTCGTTGAAGGAACACGCGCCGGAACAATCCTCATTGGTGCAAGCCGAGAACGTGTTGGTTTTGATGGGTCAATGAATTATGAAATCCTACGTCGCCTTGCTGCTCAAGCCACTTCGCTCTTTCCTGTGCTTCGAGATGTACAACTGCTTCGCGCGTATCGCGGCTTTCGCCCCTACGCACCAGATCATCTTCCGGTAATCGGTGAAGATGCAACAGTTAAAGGCCTTTGGCATTCGGCGGGCCATGAAGGCGCCGGAATTGGATTGGCGCCGGGTTCTGCAGCGCTCATTACCGATGCAATTCTCGGGCGTGAATCGTTTATGGATGGATCCGCATTTTCACCTGCAAGGTTCGAGAAAGTTTCGCTATGACGAAAGAGATCTCATTTACTTTCAACGGAAAAGAGTTCAGCTGCCAACCAGGACAAAGTATCGCTGCAGCCCTCATAGCTTCTGATACCCGAGAACTTCGCACTACGCGATTTGGCAATGAGGCCCGTTCAATCTTCTGCGGCATTGGTATCTGTTATGACTGTGTTGTAGTAGTTGATGGGGTTGCAAACCAACGCTCATGCCTCATTGAAGCAAAGCAAGGAATGAATGTGGAGAGTGCTCCATGATTATCGTTATTGGTGCGGGTCCTGCTGGGCTTGCTGCGGCTGAGGCCGCTTCTCGAAATGGAACAGATGTGGCACTCATTGACTCTGCACCTCGCAAAGGTGGTCAGTACTGGCGTCACCAAACTGCGGTTAAAGGGTACAGAAGCAATCGCGCTGACACATTGTTTGCAAAGATTGAGAATGCGTCTTCGATAACCCATATTTCAGAGGCAACTGTCTGGAGTATTGAAAAGGATGGCAATCTATTTCGAGTGAACTATCTGCAAGGCGGGCAAGAGAGTTCGTTGACAGCCGAGAAACTCATCCTTGCAACGGGTGCATACGATCGTTCACTTCCATTTCCTGGTTGGGATAAGCCAGGGTCAATGACTCCAGGTGCGGCACAATCCTTACTTAAAGGTCATGGAGTATTGGCAGGAAAGAAAGTGGTAGTTGCTGGAACTGGACCTTTCTTATTGCCTGTTGCGACCGGCTTAGCTGAATCAGGTGCGGAAATCGTTGGTCTCTACGATGCAAATACTCCGTTGCGCTGGGCACTGTCACCGCACGCTTTATTGCTCAACCCATCCAAATTCCTTGAACTTATTTACTACGCAAGACTTTTGAAGAGATTCAGTGTCACGCCGCAATTCAAACGAGCTGTCTCTTCCTTCTCGGAAGGTTCAGCGACCATTTCCCGAGTTAACTCAAAGTTCAATATCGTGGCCAAACGAGATAAGTCGCGCCTCGTAGATGTCGTTGCAGCCGGATGGGGTTTTACGCCCGATCTCTCACTTGGGGGAATTGTTGGATGCGCACAACGAGTTGATGTTGACGGAACCACCATTTTTTCGGTCGATGATGCGCAGCGAAGTTCTGTAGAAAATGTATGGATCGCAGGAGAAGCAACTGGAATCGGCGGAGCAGATCTTTCCCTCATTGAAGGAGAAATTGCCGGATTATCCGCATCCGGTCAAGGTGTTCGCCCACTGCTTAATTTCAATCGAATGCGGAAGCAGATTTTTGCAAATGCTCTGAAACGCTCATATCCAATTCGTGATGGTTGGCAGAGCTGGTCAGACGATACGACGACTATCTGTCGTTGCGAAGAAGTAAAGATGAGTGAAATACGTGAATCAGTAACCGAACTCGGTGCCGAAGATTCTCGTACGGCGAAACTATTTACTCGCGCCGGCATGGGCCTATGCCAAGGCAGAATCTGTTCTCGGAATGTTTCAGAGATTGTCGCAGGCCTTACTCATTGCACTGTTTCTGATGGAGAACGAATTGCTTCAAGCAACCGACCTATTGCTAGCCCTATCTCACTCGGACTTCTTGGAGATGGAAAAAAGTAGAATTACGGGATAAGTTGTGCAGCATGACTAACCCATGGAATGGCGTTCTTACCGCCACAGCGACCCCGTTCAAATCTGATCTCTCTGTTGATTACGACAAGTATGCAGAACATGTTGCATGGCTTGCAGCTAACGGAACGCATGGTGTTATTCCGAACGGTTCGCTTGGCGAGTATCAAGTACTTACAGCTGAAGAGCGCGCAAAGATGGTTGAAGTTGCGGTAGCTGCTGCTCCAAAGGGTTTCAGCGTTGTTCCTGGCGTAGCCGCGTACGGCGCAGCCGAGTCACGTAAATGGGCAGAGCATGCACAGAATGCTGGTGCAGGCGCTGTCATGTTGCTTCCACCTAACGCATATCGCGCTTCAGATGACGAAGTGATTGCGCATTACAAAGAGGTAGCAAAGGTTGGAATCCCAATCATCGCCTACAACAATCCTTTTGATACAAAGGTAGATCTGACTCCGAAGTTAGTTGCCCGTATTGCTGATGAAGTTCCAAACGTGGTCGCAATCAAGGAATTCTCAGGCGATGTTCGTCGTATCTGGCAGATCAAGAAGCTTGCCCCTCGTATTGAGGTAATTGTGGGCGCAGATGACGTATTCCTCGAACTCTCAACCGCTGGAATTTCAGGTTGGATTGCAGGATTCCCAAATGCTCTTCCTAAGGAATCTATGGAGCTTTATAACCTTGCCACATCAGGAAACTTCAAAGAGGCAGCTCCGATGTACGCAGCACTTCATGATGTCTTCCACTGGGATTCTAAAAAGGAATTCATTCAGGCGATTAAGTTGGGCATGGATCACGTCGGTCGATATGGCGGTCCTACACGACTTCCACGTCTACCTCTTCCAAAGCATGAGCAAGAGCAGATTCATCGTGAGATGGATGTAGCGCTGGCTTACTTTAAGAATCGCTAAGCGCTCTTATGAAGAGCATCCGCACCGTCACGACTGTTGAGACGCATACCGAAGGTATGCCAACTCGTGTTGTGACGTCAGGGATTGGCGAAATCCCCGGGGCTACGATGTTCGATAAACGCCTGCATTTCATGGAGCATATGGATTATTTCCGTCACTGGTTGATGTATGAACCACGTGGACATAGCGCAATGAGCGGTGCAATCTTGCAGAAGCCAACTCGACCAGATGCTGATTGGGGAGTTGTCTATATTGAAGTTTCAGGATGTTTACCGATGTGCGGTCACGGAACTATCGGAGTAGCAACCGCTCTCGTCGAAAAACAATTAGTGAAAGTTGTTGAACCAGTAACAACTATTCGCCTTGATACTCCAGCGGGGCTAGTTGTCGTAGATGTCGCGGTAGAAAACGGCCGCGCAAAGAATGTCACCTTGACCAACGTCCCATCATTTTCTTACGCACTTGATCAAGAAGTTGATGTTCCAGGTCTCGGAAAGATTAAGTACGACATGGCGTATGGTGGAAATTTCTACGCCATAGTTCCAGTCGATCGTGTGGGTCTTGAATTCAAACGCGAGAACGGCCAAAAGTTCCTCGATTATGGTCTTCTTATCTCTGATGCCATCAACGAACAGAATCGGCCCGTGCATCCTGAAAATCCAGATATCGCTATCTGTCACCACATCGATTTCATTGCTCCAGGAATTGAAGGTCCACTGCATTGGCGCAACGCGATGGCAATTCACCCAGGTTGGTTCGATCGTTCTCCTTGCGGCACAGGAACAAGTGCTCGACTAGCTCAGATGGTGGCTCGCGGAGATTTCAAGGAAGGCGATGTTCTCAACAATGAATCTTGGATCGGTTCTCACTTCGAAGGAAGAATTAAAGAGCGCACCAAGGTCGGTAACTTCGACGCAATTATTCCGATGATTACCGGACGCGCATGGGTAATGGGCGAGGCAACATGGATGCTCGATGAGAACGATCCATTCCCAAGCGGCTTCATCGTCTAACTAGATAATTAGTTAATTGATTGCGGGACAGCCCAAGAGTTGGCATCTTGTAGCGGTTCCGGAAGAACGCTCTGCGCAAATCCTTGAAAAGCAACAGGACGCATGAAGCGATAGATCGCATCTGTTCCCACTGACGTTGTATGCGATGACGATGAAGGCCATGGGCCGCCGTGATTCATAGCCGATGTAACAGCAACTCCTGTAGGGAAACCGTTCCAAATGACACGGCCAGCTTTTTCTTTCAGTACTGAAAGAAGTTCGGTGGGCTTATCGGCATCAGTTCCTTGAATCGTTGCGGTCAGCTGACCCCGAAGCGATGAGGCAATTTCAACGTATTGGGTTTCATCACAAGTAATGATGACTGTTGTTGGACCAAAGTGCTCTTCGAGCAATTCATGGTTCGAAGAGGCTGTCGTCCAATCGGTAATAAAAACGGTTGGAGTAACTCCAAAGCCTGAGTCATTAGCGATTCCTGAAGCAACTTCGAGTTTGCCGCCATCTGAAATTTTCGCGATTGCTGACGAGTAGCGATCAGCGATGGACTTACTCAATAGAGGTGCGACAGAAAGTGTTGCAAGGTGAGATTTCATAGTTGAAACGAAATCTTCATCTTTAGGGATAAATACCAGTCCTGGCTTTGTACAGAACTGGCCAGATCCCATCAGTGCGGAATCAATAATTCCTTTAGCAAGCGCCTCTGAACGATCGGCGATCGCGTTCTTTGTGACAAAGACTGGATTGAGGCTTCCCATCTCAGCAAATACTGGGATTGGTTCCTTACGAGTTGCCGCCAAGTCGACCAGGATTCTTCCGACAACTTCAGATCCTGTGAAACCAACTGCCTTCACATCTTCATGAAGGGCCAACCAATGAGTGATCTGAGGGTTAACACCTTGAACGATGGAGTAAGTATCTTCGCTCAGCCCACACTTCTTCAGTGCTGACTTGATAGCTAGTTCAATCGTGGAGCAGGTATTCGGATGAGATGGATGAGCCTTCGCGATGATTGCATTACCTGAAGCTATTGCGGATGCAGCATCGCCGCCAGCTACAGAGAACGCGAGAGGGAAATTACTTGCCGCAAAGATTGCCACCACTCCAAGTGGCACATTCATTTTGCGAATATCAGGACGTGGCGCAGGGGAGTAGTTAGCATCGGCCTTATCAATAGAAACCCCCAGGTGCTTACCTGTTTCAACCAGACGGGCGAAGAGTTCGAACTGAACTGTTGTGCGAGTTATTTCGCCGCCGATGCGAGCTTCAGGGAGCGCGGTCTCAGCACATGCAGATTCGACAAGTGAAGTGCGCACGGCCTCGATCTCGGCAGCGATAGTACGAAGTAGAAGTGCTCGCTCTTTGGGTGATTGATTAGCAATCGCATGCGCCGAGGCAGCCGCCTTCTTGATTCGTGAATCAACGTCACCTTTAGTGTGCTCTGGGATCTCAACTCCGTAAGGAGTTCCATCAATTGGTTTTACCGCGCGAAATGTCATGAGCGCATACTACGAGTATCCTCGTCGGATGAGTACTACCAAGAACCGTGCGGGAATCTTCGCCGTACTTGGTGCCGCTCTCTGCTTCGGAACAACTGGCACAACTCAACAACTTGGCGTTCCGGATATTTCTCCTGTCGCGGTCGCCTCAGCAAGACTTTTATGTGGTTCCGCATTTCTCTTCGTTTTCGCATACTTTCAGAGAAAGACTCGGGGAGATGTACGAATGCCCCTCCTTGATTTGATCATCTGTGGTGTTGGAATAGGAATGTATCAACTGACTTTCTTCAGCGCCGTGCATTCAACCGGTATCGCGATAGCAACCGTTACAGCGCTTGGTTCAGCTCCAACACTTTCAGCCATAGTCGCTTACTTAGTTCTTCGAGAGAAACCACAGAAGAGTTGGTACCTAGGAACTTCAGTGACAGTTCTTGGAATCATCTTGGTGGGAACTGCGGATGGTGTTGAATCATTTGAGCCTAAGGGAGTGGGCTTGGCAGTCCTTGCCGGGTTAGGTTTTGCAATCTTTAATGTGGTTTGTCGCAAATCCCTCGCAAGGGGTGCACAGGATATGTGGCTTACGGCAACAACCTTTGGCGTTGCAGCGCTGGTCAGTTTCCCGTTCTTATTTACCGAAAACCCCAAATGGATCTTCACTACACAAGGTTTTCTCACCGTTCTATGGCTGGGACTTGTAACAACGTCTATTGGTTACGTGCTCTTTATGTTTGGGCTCAAGAGAATCGAATCCAGTCTTGCTGCGACAGTGGTTTTAGCCGAACCCGCAACTGCAACGATCCTGGCTGCCATCGTAATTGGCGAGGCTCTTTTTCTGCAGAGTTATATAGGAATCGCGATTGTTGCCTTGGGAATCCTGCTTACCTCTCGTACTAAAAATTAAAGAAAGCGAGCGTTATTGCAATCGAGAACATGACGACTGCGATCAGTGAATCAAGGATCTTCCAAAATATTGGACGCGACATATATTTCGAGGCAGCCCTGGCGCCAAAACCGATAACGGTAAACCACAGAACACTTGCAACTGATGCGCCGATAGCGAAATACCAACGATCTGAATCGAACTGATTTGCAACACTTCCTAAAAGTATGACCGTATCCAGATAGACATGTGGATTGAGCCAGGTCAACGCTAGGGCCGTCGTTGCAACCTTGAGCGCACTGACTGTTGGACTTTCTGAAGCTTCCAACGATTGATTAGTGAACGCCGATTTAACACTCTTAATTCCGAACCAAGTTAAGTAAGCGACGCCAAACCAACGAATGACTTCAAGCAATCCTTGATTACTTTGAACTAGCGCTCCCAGCCCACCTGTTCCGAGAAATATGAGAACAGCATCAGAAATGGCGCAAATGAGAACGATGAGGAGGACATGCTGTCGTAATAGACCCTGTTTGATGACGAAGGCATTTTGAGCGCCGATTGCGATAATGAGGGATAGCCCAGTCAAGAATCCTGGCAGTAGCGCAATCACCCGATGAATCTACCCCAGAAGACTCGTGTCATATCGAAGTTACTAGGTAGTTCAGTTCTACTCTTTTTACATTCCCCGGCCACAGTAACTCTGTGGTTCTCAACTGAGCTGGAAGGAATGCGATGTCGCTTCTATCGTGGAATCTACATGGAAATGGTAAGTCAGTTAAAGATGGAGAAGTTGTAAAGCCAGATGAACGTCTCGCTTGGCCACTTACTATCGGAGTTGGTGTTCAACATATCGCCGCAATGTTCGGCGCAACATTCTTAGTTCCAATCATTACAGGCTTCCCGCCTAGCACCACACTTTTCTTCTCTGGTATCGGAACCTTGATCTTCCTTGCACTTACCAAGAATCAAGTACCTAGCTATCTCGGTTCATCTTTTGCATTCTTGGCTCCAATCGCAGCAGCTCAAGCTAGTGGTGGAATTGCTGTCGCTCTTGGCGGCGTTGTTGCAACAGGCGTACTTCTTGCAATCGTTGGTTTGATTGTCAACGCAGTCGGTATCGGTTGGATCAACTGGCTCTTGCCTCCACTTGTCACTGGTTCTATCGTCATGATTATTGGCCTCAATCTTGCAGGAGCCGCTAACAACAACTTCAAGGCAGCTCCTGTTACTGCAATCGTGACACTTGCTTCAGTTGCAATTATTGGAGCAGTATCAAAGGGCTTCCTAGGACGCATCAGCATCTTCGGTGGAATCATCATTGGGTACGCATTTGCGGCCCTTCAGGGCGATATCAACTTTGATGGCGTGAAAGCTGCGAAGTGGTTTGCACTTCCTACCTTCACCTCACCATCATTTGACGTCAATGCAATCCTGCTCTTCTTGCCAGTTGTGCTTGTTCTTATCGCTGAGAACGTTGGCCACGTCAAGGCAGTTGCTGCAATGACAGGAAAAGATCTTGATGGTCAAATGGGTAACGCACTGATCGCAGACGGCGTAGCAACAACTCTTGCCGGAGCTGGCGGCGGTTCAGGAACAACTACTTACGCTGAAAACATCGGCGTTATGGCTGCTACTCGCATCTACTCAACTGCTGCTTATTGGGTAGCAGGTATCGGAGCCATCCTTCTCTCCCTATCTCCTAAGTTCGGAGCTGTACTCAGTGCAACTCCAGCAGGTGTTCTTGGTGGAGTCGGAGTTGCTCTCTACGGAATGATCGGTGTTCTCGGTGCAAAGATTTGGATCGAAAATAAGGTCAACTTTGGTAACTCAACCAACCTCTTCATCGCTGCAACAACATTGATTATCGGTATTGCAGATATGACATGGAAGCGTGGGGATTACTCATTCGGCGGAATCATCAACGGAACACTCGTTGCCGTGATCGGATATCAGCTGCTTCGTGCACTTAATAAGGCTGCAGGAAAAGCTGAATAAATAGTAAACAAAAAACCCCACCGTCACTGATGTGGCGGTGGGGTTTTCTTTTAAGTGGACGATACTGGGATCGAACCAGTGACCCCCACAATGTCAATGTGGTGCTCTACCGCTGAGCCAATCGTCCTAGGTATATTCAATTGTGTGTCGTAATTGTAGTGCTCAACCAAATCTTCTCTTATTGAAAAAAGAAGAGCTGGAGGTCGGAACGGGATTTGAACCCGTGTAGAGGGATTTGCAGTCCCTTGCCTCGCCTCTCGGCCATCCGACCATAGACAAACCGCCACCTGAAAATAAATTCGAAGCGGCGGTTAATCCGAGCGGACGACGGGGTTCGAACCCGCGACCTGAACCTTGGCAAGGTTCCGCGCTACCAGCTGCGCTACGTCCGCATTTTGTGCAGGGGCAAATCTAGCGCAGTGCGGGCTGAACTGCCAAAGCGGGAAAATTGAAAGGGATTTCGAAGGCTTTATATGCGTAGCCTTGCCCCCATGTCAGCCCCGATAACGCAGATGTGGATGGGTGGAATTCACGCAACCAATTGCGTCGAAATCACTGACGACGCCACCCGTTTAGATGATGGATCGTTCTGGGCAGTCTCTATTTCTTTTGAAGGTAAAGCCAGGTTTGCTCGCTTCGCAAATGTTTCGGAAAACAATTTTTCAGCGCATGATTGGGAGCCTCTTACTTCACGTTGGTCGACATCGCAGAGTCAGAGTGAATACACCGCTTATGTTTCGAAGATTCGTGAATCCATTGCCTTCGGTGGCGTCTACCAAGTTAACGCCTGCCGAATCTTGAGCCAACCCTTTGAAGGGGGCTCTTTAGAAGGATTGTTCTCTCAATTGCTTGAACGCAATCCGGCGCAATTCGCTTTTTATCTCAATATTGAGGGCCTTGAAGTCGCATCGGCATCCCCAGAGCGCTTCCTGTCTAGAAATGGTTTAAAGGTCATTACTTCGCCTATCAAGGGAACAATTCGAAGCGATCAGGATGTATTTGGCGAGAAAGATAAAGCTGAGAATCTGATGATTGTTGATTTGATGCGTAACGACTTAGGTCGTATCTGTGATGCCGGATCAATCGAAGTAAATGAGCTATTTAGAAATGAGAAGCATCCTGGGATTACTCATCTCGTCTCTGATGTCGAAGGAAGATTGAAATCGGGTATCTCATGGCGTGAAATCTTGGAAGCCACGATGCCTCCTGGATCAGTAAGCGGTGCGCCCAAGAGTTCTGCACTCTCCATCATTGAAGAAAATGAAGGATTGCGTGGACCTTACTGCGGAACTCTCGGTTGGATTCATGGTGATCGTGCGGAATTATCTGTTGCCATTCGCACCTTCTGGCATGAAGGAAGCACTCTTAATTTTGGAACGGGAGCGGGAATCACGTGGGGAAGTGATCCTGCTGCAGAATGGGAGGAGACGCAGCTCAAAGCGCGTCATCTCATTTCTATTGCGGGGGGAGAGTTATGAGTTCAGTAGCACTTGATAGCCATGGCTTCCCTCAAGGTTCTGGAATCTTTGAAACGATTAAGACCGTTAACGGTGCACCCATTGCCCTTGGACGCCACATGCGTCGAGCCTTGGAATCAGCGCTCGAACTCGGTATTTCAATTCCGTCTGAAGACTTCATTCGAGAAGAGATGATTAGAGTTCTAGGCGAAAATCCTCATGATGTGGGACGAATGAGAATCTGCTTCGGGAAAGTTATTTTCCATATCACTCATGACTCTTACGTTGAGCTAACAGAACCAGCTCGCCTGAATTTCTACACACAAACCGTCATCGGTGAAGTTCACAAGCGCTTTCCCTATGACTTCCGCTTTGGGTTAATTGATGCGGCCAATGACGAGGGTTATCACGACAGTGTGCTCTTTAATGAAAAGAACGAAATCACTGAAACTGCCGTATCGAATCTCATCTTCTTGATTGGAGGCGAGTGGGTCACGTCGCCCATTTCATCTGGAATTCTTCCGGGCGTTATCCGCGCAATCGCAGTAGAGAATTGCGGAGTGAAGGTTCGGCCAATTCACGTCTCTGAAATTCCAGAGGTCGAATCTGGATTTATGGTCTCAAGCCTTCGAATCGCCCAGCCCATCTCGCATATCGGGGATATGAAATTGAAAATAGGAGATGCTTCACGCGTTCTTGAGGAGCAAATTCGCGCGAACTGTAAGCCTGTTTCGGTAGGCTAACCCCATGTCCATGATCTCTGTAACCGTCGATGGCGCTGTTCGCAGCATCGAGGCAGATCAGAAACCAACCCATATTTTTGCCGAGAATAAAGAGATTGTTGTCTGCAAAGTAAATGGCGCTCTGAAGGACCTCTGGACCGACCTTGTTGATGGCGATGTCATCGAAGGCATCTCAATTTCTTCACCAGATGGACTCGCCGTTCTTCGCCACTCAACAGCGCACGTGATGGCACAAGCGGTGCAGCAAGTTTTTGCACAAACACGTTTAGGTATTGGACCTCCCATCACCGATGGTTTCTATTACGACTTCGATCCACAGAACCCTTTCAATCCTGATGATCTAGAAAAGATTGAAAGCGCAATGCGCAAGATCGTGAAAGAGGGACAGCGATTTAAGCGTCGAGTTACTACTGAAGCTGATGCGCTGAAGGAACTGGCTCACGAGCCATACAAGTGCGAACTCATTGGAATTAAGGGTGGCGGAACTGATGAGACCAATGTAGAAGTTGGCGGCGCAGAGTTAACGATTTATGACAATCTAGGTCGAGATGGACAACCTGTCTGGTCTGATCTCTGTCGCGGGCCGCACCTTCCATCTACAAAACACATTCCAGCATTTAAGTTGATGCGTAGCGCCGCTGCTTATTGGCGTGGGTCTGAAAAGAATCCAATGCTGCAACGTATCTACGGAACAGCGTGGCCATCACAAGATGAACTCAACGCGTACCTCGAACTTCTTGCAGAGGCTGAAAAGCGTGACCATCGTCGCCTTGGCCAGGAGCTAGACCTTTTCTCATTTCCCGAAGAAATCGGTTCTGGTCTTGCGGTATTTCATCCAAAGGGTGGAATCGTTCGACGTGCGATGGAAGATTATTCGCGCAAGCGCCATGAAGAAGAAGAGTACGAATTTGTTTACTCACCTCACTTAACCAAGGCAGCGCTCTTCCAGAAGTCTGGCCACTTGGATTGGTACTCAGAAGGCATGTACCCACCAATGATCATGGATGAAGAGCTCCATGCCGACGGAACAATTAAGCGTGCGGGGCAGCAGTACTACATGAAGCCGATGAACTGCCCGTTCCATAATCTCATCTTCCAGTCACGTCAACGTTCTTATCGCGAGCTACCACTTCGACTCTTCGAATTCGGAACTGTTTATCGCTATGAAAAGTCAGGCGTTTTGCACGGTATTACACGCGCTCGTGGCTTTACTCAAGATGATGCTCACATCTACTGCACCAAAGAGCAGATGCCAGGTGAACTCGATTCACTTCTCACCTTCGTTCTTAACTTGCTCCGCGATTACGGTCTCAAAGATTTCTACCTCGAACTCTCAACTCGCAACCCAGAAAAATCTGTTGGAGAAGATGCGGATTGGGCAGAAGCTACTGAGGCTCTTCGTAAAGCTGCAGTTGCTCAGAATCTTGAACTCGTTCTTGATGAAGGCGGAGCTGCTTTCTACGGACCAAAGATTTCCGTACAAGCTAAAGATGCAATCGGTCGCACATGGCAAATGTCCACAATTCAGGTTGACTTCCAACTGCCACAAAGATTCGAACTTGAATTCGCTGCTGCAGATGGTTCACGTCAGCGACCAGTAATGATTCACCGCGCACTCTTTGGTTCAATCGAGCGATTCTTTGGCGTTCTTACCGAGCACTATTCGGGCGCCTTTCCTCCATGGCTTGCTCCAGTACAGGTGATGGCAATCCCGGTTGCCGATAACTTCACTGATTATTTACATGGCGTTGTGAAGCAGATGAAATCTTCGGGTATTCGCGCTGAATTAGATTCTTCAGATGACCGCATGCAGAAGAAGGTGCGTAACGCACAGATGCAGAAGATTCCTTTCATGGTCATTGCAGGCGAAGAAGATATGAACGCCGGAGCGGTCTCCTTTAGATATCGCAATGGTGATCAGAAGAACGGAATTCCTATCGCAGATGCAATCGCGGAGATCAAAGAGATCGTCGCCAACCGTAAACAGGTTTAGTAATGTCTGAAATCAACGGTGTAGGCATGCCAGATGGTTGGCAGCGCTTGTGGGCTCCTCATCGCCTGGATTACCTGCGTGGGGAAAATCGCCCACTTGATGGCAACGATGTTCAATGCCCCTTCTGTCGTATCCCGTCACTTTCGGATGAGGAAGGCCTAGTTGTTGCCCGCGGTAAGACCGCTTATGTGGTGATGAACCTCTATCCCTACAACCCAGGACATTTGCTTGTGTGCACGTATCGACATGTTGCAGATTTAACCGATCTGACCGATGAAGAGCGTCATGAAATCACTGACTTGAGCGCCCATGCCATGAAAACCGTTCGCAAGGTTTCAAGCGCCGATGGATTTAATCTGGGAATGAATCAAGGTGCGATTTCAGGTGCAGGAGTTGCAGCACATATCCACCAACACATCGTTCCTCGATGGTCGGGCGATGCTAACTTCATGCCAATAATTGGCAAGACCAAAGTATTACCGCAGTTACTTACGATGACTCGAGAAGAGTTAGCTGCCGCTTGGTAGTAAATCTATATAGCTTTGCACGACATCTACGCCGATACCTTTTATCAAGTTAATCGGAATAGCTGGAAATAGAATCCCAGCCGCAAAGGCGCCTTCATCCATCTCTGATGTCAGATCGAAATACTCTTCACGGAATTCACGTACGAGTTCCTCGTGTTCTGGATCGCTAGCTCGAAGCTGTGGTGGATTCTTGGTGTAATCAATAATCTGTAAATCTTGCAATCTAATGAGCGCCGCAGCTTCGCCGTTATCGTCGTGAAGAACTAGATACGGAGTTACAAGTTGATCAAAGACGCGGTTGGCAACCATGACGGCATCTTCAAAATCGAGCTCTTGTCCTTCAAGGCCGTTTACTACGACCATTCGCGGAATCTGGAAATCATCGAGAGCGGCCCAATTATCTATTGCTAGCTGATCAATTCCAGCAGAAGGGTTAATGGCAAAGATTGCTAGGTCGGATTCCCCTTCAGGGCTATCGGTGAAGCGTGCCCCGAAAGCAGTTGCTACGGTCTGAGGAGATGCGCTGGCGTGACCGTATACATGGATACGTTTCACAGCGTTGGCGCTAGGTGAAGACATGCGGGTAAGCCTACGATGGTGCCGATGATTAGTAGCGCACTGAAACCAGCAGTCACTCGATTAATTGAACCGGTGGCTCGCTTTGCCCTGCGAATTGGCCTTACTCCAAACACAATTACCTTGCTTGGTGCACTCGGCGTTCTTCTCTCTGCCGGCTATTTCTATCCGCAGGAAGAGTATTTCGTTGGAACTCTCTTTATTTCATTCTTTGCTCTTAGCGATCTCTTCGATGGCACCATGGCTCGAATTTCTCACAGTGGTGCAAGTAAGTGGGGAGGATTTCTCGATTCAACTATCGACAGGATCACGGACTCAGCAATCATCATTGCAATCCTTATCCCGCTGATTGAAGCCGATGACAAGCTTTCGTATCTTGGGCTAATCACTCTTGTCACAGGACTTTTGATCCCGTACATCCGCGCTAAAGCCGAAAGCTATTCAATTGATTGTTCTGTTGGTATCGCTGAACGAACTGAGCGCCTCGTCATCATTCTCACCGCTGTCGGATTCGAAGGCCTGAATGTGCCATACGCACTTGCAGCCGGACTCTGGCTCCTTGCAATTCTCGGCGTAGTCACAGTTATCCAACGTATCAAAGTGGTTCGAAATGGACTACTGAATCAATGAAAGATCGCATTACGCTCATCGCCTATCTTCTTGGGTGGTGGATTGTTAGAACGCTGCCAGAGAAGACGGCTTATTCACTCTTCTATTCGATAGGCGAACTCACTCATCGTCGCAATGGAAAGAGCATCCAAAGACTTCGCTCCAATCTCCATCAAGTGAAGCCAGAGCTCAATGAGATTGAACTTGAGACGCTGGTCGCTCAATCAATGTCGTCTTATATGCGTTATTGGTGCGACACCTTCCGTATTCAAAATTGGAGCACGGAAAGAATCCGCAAGACTGTCACAACGACCAATGAGAATTTCTTGCTCGATCCTATGAATGATTGCCGGGGAGTAGTTGTCGCGCTGCCTCATTCTGGAAACTGGGATCACGCTGGTGCTTATTTCTGTTCGCTAGGTATTCCTTTAGTGACAGTGGCCGAGCGCTTAAAACCAGAAGCGCTGTTTCAGAAGTTCTTGCGCCATAGGGAATCAATGGGCTTCGAGGTCCTTTCTCTTGATAGCAGGTCTTTCATTACTCTCGTGAAGCGGGCCAAAGAGAAGCGATTGATCGCACTTGTTGCCGACAGGGATCTATCTCAATCAGGGATCGATGTTAATTTCTTCGGCAGCAATGCGCGTATGCCAGCTGGTCCGGCTTTATTGGCAGTCAAAACAGGAATCCCACTTGTTGTTGCCCACGTCTCTTATACGCAAACCGGAATACATATTGATTTCCATGAAGTACAGGTGCCGACCCAAGGAAGTGAAACTGAGCGCATTGAAGAGACAGTGCAGATTATTGCGGAACTTTTCTCCGTTGGGATTTCACAGCATCCTGAAGATTGGCATATGCTGCAAAGGATCTGGGTCGATGCTCGTAATGAAAGTTCTGAAGGGAGCAATTGATGCCGTTATCTAAGAAACGAATCGGAATTGTCTGCCCTTATGGATGGGATACACCGGGAGGCGTACAAAGCCACGTCGGAGATCTCGCAGAGTATTTAATCCGTCAAGGACATTACGTTTCAGTTCTGGCTCCAGCAATCGATGAAGAGAACCTTCCAGATTATGTAACCAGCGCAGGTCGTCCGATTTCAATTCCATATAACGGAGCCGTAGCACGCGTTCTCTTCGGACCGATTGCTTTTGCTCGAGTTCGACAGTGGATTAACAATGGAAGTTTCGATGTATTGCACCTACATGAGCCTGCAATTCCTTCGATCTCTCTGCTGGCATGCTGGGCAGCCGAAGGGCCAATGGTCGGAACATTTCATGCTGCAGCAAAGCGTCAGAAAGTCACTTTTGCGGTGGCCCCGATTCTCGAACCTGTGATTGAAAAACTGACCGCGAGAATCGCCGTCAGTGAAGCGGCACGTGAAACACTGACTGAGCATCTTGAAACTGATGCGATTGTTGTGCCCAATGGAATTTACGCAGATAGATACCGAGATGGTTCGATTGATAAGCGATGGACAGGCAACACAATCGGTTTTATTGGTCGTTTCGAAGAGAAGCGCAAAGGGTTAGACATTCTGGCTGCAGCTCTTCCCGCAGTAATTTCTCGATATCCAGATGTGAAAGTTTTCATTGCTGGTCCTGGCGATAGTGAGGCGGCGCTGAAGGAGATCGATCCCTCGCTACATTCACGATTTACTTTTTTGGGACGCATCAGTGAAGAGGAGAAGGCGAATTTCCTTGCCTCGGTCGCTCTCTACATCGCACCCAATACTGGTGGAGAATCTTTCGGAATCATTCTTGCCGAAGCGTTGGCCGGCGGTGCGAGCGTAGTAGCCAGTGATATCCCTGCCTTTGATTCACTCCTGGGGCACGGTCAATATGGAACGCTCTTTGAATCAGAGAACTCAGCCGATTTATCAGAAAAGATTATTGATCTGCTGGGTGATGAGGGCAAACGCCGAGCAATTGCACAGCGCGGGAAGCTTTACGCCCAAGAGTTCGATTGGGATGTGGTCGCTGAGAAGATTTATGATGTCTATGAAATGGCGATGGTTGGTGGATCAACTGTTTCGCTTTCGTCTGAAAACCGCGCATGGAATAAGTTCTTGGGGAGATAGCGATGAGCAGATACATCCTTGGAGCCCTGTTCCTTACATTCATCGCTTGGTATCTCTCTTATTCAGCAACTCGGCTAGATCGCTTGCATAATCGAGTTGAAACAAGTTGGGCTAACTTAGACGGTTTATTACAGCGCCGTGCAGCAGTTGCTATTGAAATAGCGAGATCTGAAATTTCTGACCCAGCTTCGTCTCTTCTTCTCACCTTTGCGGCACACCAGGCTCGTGAAGCCAGTGTGCGCGATAGATCTCAAGCCGAAACTGGCTTAACGGGAGCGCTGGGAATACTGCTTGAGACATCAACAGATATATCAGGAGCGAATGAACAAGACCTCATTCGCGAACTCAAAGATCTCACTGAAAAAATCAAGATGGCAGTAGCAATGCACGTTGACGCGGTAAATCGAACTCAAATGGTTCGAAAGAAGTGGTTCATTAGATTTTTCAGACTTGCCGGACATGCACCAGAACCCGTCACATATGAATTCGAAGGCGATGTTCTTTAAAAGGACAGCGCGACTAACCCTCGCGGCGCTTTCGATTGGGGTAGTGGCGTTAGCAGTTCTTAACCCAAATAACCCACTTCTTTCAAAGCTTCCATTTATTGAAGATTCGCCCACTAATTCAATTAGTGGCTTACCTGGGGGTGATGGCCCGGTTTTGGTTGTGAAGATAGATGACACTCGCCAAGCTCATCCACAAATTGGTTTGGAAGATGCTGACATTATCTATATTGAACAAGTAGAAGGTGGCCTTACCCGACTAGCTGCAATTTTTTCATCAAATATTCCAACCCATATTGGTCCAGTTCGTTCTGCACGAATTTCAGATATCGAACTTCTTGAGCAGTATGGAAATGTGGCTTTTGCCTATAGCGGTGCACAAAAGAAGATGCGACCGGTAATTGAAGCCGCAAATCTTGAAGATCTCGGTGCACAGAGTCAGTCGTCAACTATCTACACAACCGACCCCAACCGTATTCAGCCATATGCAATGGTGCTAAGAGCGGATTTGCTCATGCAACAGATGTCAGAACGAGATTTGCCTGTCGCTCTTTCAAAGTCCATGGGTTGGAAATTTGGTGATGCGCCAGATGGTGGAATGGATATCAAATCTGCTCATCTTTCTTGGCCGGCTAGTTCCTACGATGCACATTGGTCTGAAGACGAAGAGCGATGGTTACTTGATCATGTTGGAGTTCCGAATATTTCTGCCTCAGGAAAGCGACTTGGTGCGAAGACGCTTGTTATCCAATTAGTGTCGATTACTGATTCGATTTATAAAGACAAAGTTGGCGGAGTTACTCCGTTCTCAGCAACCGTGGGTGTTGGTCGCGGATATATCTTGCGGGACGGAAAAGCCTTTGAAGCGAATTGGTCCCGCGACAATGCGAGCTCGGGTACTACATGGCGAACCCCAGGTGGTGAAGAGATTGCCTTTGCTAAAGGCCAGATCTGGGTCGCGCTCACCGATAAAGAGCCTGTATTCACCAAAAAAACCTCGGATGCGGGAATCAAGAGTTCAAAGTAGACTCAACTTCTCGATTTCATTTCACATTAGGAGTCTCACATCATGTCTGAAGCAACTGGCACAGCACGCGTAAAGCGCGGAATGGCTGAAATGCTCAAGGGCGGCACCATCATGGATGTCGTCAATGTTGAACAGGCGAAGATTGCCGAAGATGCCGGCGCATGTGCAGTGATGGCGCTTGAGCGCGTACCCGCAGATATTCGCGCGCAAGGCGGAGTTGCTCGTATGTCAGATCCCGACATGATCCAACAGATTCAGGCTGCGGTTTCTATTCCAGTTATGGCAAAGGTTCGTATCGGCCACTTTGTTGAGGCGCAGATACTCGAGACTCTTAATGTTGATTACATTGATGAATCCGAAGTGCTTACACCGGCGGATTACACCAACCACATTGATAAGTGGGGCTTCAAGATTCCTTTCGTCTGTGGTGCTACAAATCTCGGTGAAGCACTGCGTCGTATCAACGAAGGTGCCGCAATGATTCGCTCAAAGGGTGAAGCAGGTACCGGCGATGTTTCCAATGCGATGATGCACATGCGCACAATCGGAGCTGAAATTCGACGCCTTACCTCAATGCGCGAAGATGAACTTTATGTAGCAGCCAAGGAACTCCAGGCGCCTTACGCTCTTGTTAAGGAAGTAGCCGAGACCGGAAAACTTCCCGTAGTTCTATTTACTGCTGGCGGAATCGCAACTCCTGCAGATGCTGCACTCATGATGCAGATGGGCGCAGACGGTGTTTTCATCGGATCAGGAATCTTCAAGTCCGGAAATCCTGCGCAACGTGCAGCTGCATGCGTGAAGGCAACAACTTTCTATAATGATGCGAAGGTCCTCGCTGAGGTTTCACGTGGACTTGGTGAAGCAATGGTGGGAATCAACGTTTCAGATATTCCTGTTCCACATCGCCTCGCTGATCGCGGCTGGTAAACCTTTCCTTCAGAAATACAGGGAAATGGTTAACGGGCAATGAAAGTTGGCGTACTTGCTCTGCAAGGTGATTTTCGCGAGCACCTGAAAGCAGTCGCTGATTGTGGCCATGCACCTGTAGATGTTCGTCGAGTATCCGAGCTTGAAAGTGTGGATGCGTTAATTCTTCCTGGGGGAGAGTCAACAACAATTGTTCATCTCGCTCAGAATTTCGATCTCTATCAACCAATAAGAGATTCCATCTCTAAGGGATTGCCTGTGTACGGTTCATGCGCAGGAATGATTCTTTTAGCCGATCGCATTGTCGACGGAATCAAGGATCAGAAATCTTTTGGTGGTCTGGACATTACAGTTCGTAGAAATGCATTTGGAAGACAAGTTGATTCCTTTGAATCCGATCTGAACTTCAACGGAAAATCACTGCACGCTGTCTTTATCCGAGCTCCATGGGTCGAAGAGGTGGGCCCGGGGGTTGAGGTTCTTTCCACTGCCGCCGACCATCCGGTTGCCGTTCGCCAAGGCAACCTGCTCGCAACGAGCTTTCATCCCGAACTCACTGAAGATTTAGCCGTGCACCGCTACTTCTTTGAAGAGATCTGCAAAGGCAGATAAAGTAGGTCCCGTAGCAAAAAAAAGATTTAAGCCAAAGAGCGATTGAGGTGTTTGAAAAATGTCAGGCCATTCCAAGTGGGCAACAACTAAGCATAAGAAGGCTGTCATCGATGGCCGTCGCGCTAAGAACTTCGCGAAGTTAATTAAGGCGATTGAAGTTGCTGCGCGCAATGGTGGACCTGATGTAGATGGAAACCCAACGCTCTTTGATGCAATCGCAAAAGCAAAGAAGAATTCAATGCCTGCTGACAATATTGAGCGCGCAGTAAAGCGTGGCGCAGGACTCGAATCAGGTGGTGCTGATTGGCAGACAATTATGTACGAAGGTTATGGACCAAATGGTGTTGCCATCATGATCGAATGTCTTTCAGATAACCGAAATCGTGCTGCCTCTGAAGTTCGTGTAGCTGTTACGCGCAATGGTGGATCTATGGCTGACCCAGGTTCAGTTTCATACCTCTTTAATCGCAAAGGCGTCATCATCGTCAACAAGGCAGTTGGAGCAACAGAAGATTCAATTCTTGAAGCAGCGCTCGATGCTGGCGTTGAAGAGGTAAACGATCTCGGTGAATCATTCGAAGTGGTCTGCGAAGCTAGTGACCTGGTTGCTGCTCGTACCGCACTTCAGACTGCCGGTATTGATTACGAATCTGCGGATTCATCATTCCTACCTTCGATGCAGATTCCACTTGATGCCGAGGGCGCTCAAAAAGTGTTCGAACTCATCGACGCCATTGAAGAGCTCGATGATGTGCAGAACGTCTTCTCTAACTTCGATGTCTCAGACGAAGTTATGGCGAGCCTTTCTTAATCCCACTTCATTAAGTCCTAGGCTTAGAAGTTATGAGCCATATGCAGCGACGAGTCTTGGGTGTAGACCCAGGGTTAACTCGTTGTGGCGTGGGAATCGTTGAAGGTGCAATCGGTAAGCCGCTCTCGCTCGTTGGGGTTGGGGTCATCCTCACTCCAGCTGATGCGCCACTTGAACAGCGCTTACTCCAGCTCGAATCAGAACTTGAAGAGTGGATAGCAACTCATAAACCAGACGTGATTGCCGTAGAACGGGTTTTCTCTCAACATAATGTTCGCACCGTCATGGGTACAGGTCAGGCGGCAGGAATCGCTCTCCTTGTTGCAGCGCGTCGCGGCATCCCCGTAATGATGCACACTCCTTCAGAAGTTAAAGCTGCGGTCACTGGATCAGGACGAGCCAATAAAGCACAAGTTGCCGAAATGGTGAAACGGTTATTGAATCTAGAAGTGATTCCGAAACCGGTCGACAGCACTGACGCTTTAGCGTTAGCCATTTGCCATATCTGGCGCGGTGGCGGTAACTCTAAAATTGAAGCCGCTCTTAAGGCCGAGAAATCTCGTCTTGCAAAGTTGGTGGGCAAATGATTTCTCTAATTAATGGGATCGTTCGATCGATCTCGAGTGATCGCGCTGTCGTGGAAGTGGGTGGGGTTGGGTTAGCTGTCTCGCTTACTTCACAAACAACTGCGCAACTTAATTTAGGTACTCCAGTTCAGCTCTTCACTTCCCTTGTTGTTCGCGAGGACTCGCTTACCCTCTTTGGATTCCTTGATGAGGAAAGTCGTTCAGCATTCGAATTGGTACAGACAGTCTCAGGTATTGGCCCAAAGGTAGCTCTAGCCATTCTTGGAGCCCACACTCCACAATCTCTAGCCGTTGCAATTGCGCAAGAAGATATCAAGGCAATCGAGAAGGTGCCCGGCATAGGTCGTAAGGGAGCCCAACGATTGATTCTCGAACTCAAAGGAAAGATCTCTGATTTCGGAAGTGTTGATCATAAACAGATTCACCAACCTGTCTGGCGCGAACAACTTACCTCAGCACTCATCTCACTCGGTTTCACAGCTAAGGATTCAGATTCTGCAATCACAGCAGTTGTTTCGCAGTATGCAGATAACGGTATTGATGCGCAGAGCGTTGATATCTCCGAACTTCTCAAGGCTGCTCTCCAAAGTGGACGGCGTGCATAAATGAGCGAAGAGAGATTAGTTAATCCTCAAAGCGGAAATGATGACGCGGCTGCTGAACACGCCCTTCGCCCGAAGACGCTGGGGGATTTCATTGGGCAGCACCGAGTTCGCGAACAAATTGATGTTCTCTTAACGGCAGCACGTAAACGAGATGCGGCAGCAGATCACATTCTTCTTTCTGGTCCACCTGGGCTCGGCAAAACAACACTTGCAATGATTCTTGCTTCTGAGATGCAAGCTCCAATTCGCATCTCAAGCGGCCCTGCGATTACACATGCCGGAGATCTTGCTGCGATTCTCTCCTCTCTTGTCGAAGGCGAGATCTTTTTCCTGGATGAAATTCATCGTCTTCCGCGACCTGCAGAAGAACTTCTCTACTTAGCAATGGAGGATTTCCGGGTTGATGTAGTTGTAGGCAAGGGACCAGGGGCAACCGCTATCCCTCTTCAACTTCCGCGCTTTACTTTGGTGGGTGCTACAACTCGCGCCGGATTACTTCCTTCACCGCTTCGTGATCGTTTTGGATTCACCGCTCATTTAGATTTCTATGAAGAGTCAGAACTTGAGGAAGTTATTTCGAGAAGCGCGACTCTTCTGGGCCTCACAATTGATAAATCTGCGATCGCTGAAATTGCCAGCCGTTCTCGCGGAACACCTCGCATTGCAAACCGTTTACTCCGACGAGTCCGCGACTTCGCGCAGGTGCAAGGATCTAATGCACTTTCACATCAACATGCGAAGGCAGCACTTGATATGTATGAAGTAGATGCCAAAGGGCTCGACCGCCTGGATCGTTCAGTTTTGATTGCGCTCATCGAGCGATTTGGCGGGGGACCGGTGGGTCTTTCGACTCTGGCAATCGCGGTAGGTGAGGAGACTGAAACAGTTGAATCTGTTGCCGAACCATTCTTGGTCCGTAATGGCTTTATGGCGCGCACTCCACGCGGCCGTATCGCCACAGCGATGGGGTGGGAGCATGTGGGACGAACACCACCTGCTGGAATCGCCACCCTTTTCGACACGCCTGCGCCCGACGCATAGACTCTGCCCTTATGTCCACACCTACAAAACCTATGAAGACTTCGGGCCGCCCAGTTCGTGCCTTGGCTCTCTTGGCCGTCATTATCTTCGGCCTACTAGCCACAGCTCTGATCCAGGGAGCGACTTCGGTTCGCCTCGGCCTCGATCTTCGCGGAGGTACAAGCGTCACGCTGCAACCTCGCGCATCTAATGATTCGAATAAGGTCACATCCGAAGCGATTGACCAAGCTGTTTCAATTATTCGCCAGCGTGTTAACTCACTCGGTGTTGCTGAATCAGAAGTAACAGCACAGGGAAGTGGAGCCAACCGCCAAATCGTTATCTCTGTTCCAGGAGATTCAGGTCGACGTGTGGTCGATCTTGTTGGTCAGACAGCTGAACTTCGCTTCCGCCAAGTATTGGCTGAATCTGCTGCACTCGGCGGAACAAGCGCATCTGCAGCAACACCTGTCGGTGGAGTATCTGCAGAAGTAAATGCTCGCTTTGCTGCTCTTGACTGTACAAACCCTGCAAATCTCCAAGGTTCAGGCGCTGATTCACCATCAGATGTCATTGTTGCTTGTGCGCGCTCAGGTGCGAGCAAGTACATATTGGCTCCTGCAGAAGTACTCGGTCGCCAAGTTTCAAAGGCATCTGCTGGAATAGATCAGCAGGGAACCAGCGCTTGGTATGTAATGCTCACATTTAACGGCGAAGGAACTTCAGCATTTGGTGCGCTTACTTCACGCGTGACAACTTTGCCATCACCGCAGAATCAGGTTGCAATCGTTCTCGATGGACTTGTTGTATCTGCTCCAGTTATTAATGAAGCTATTCCTTCAGGAAATGCTCAGATCACTGGCTCGTTCTCACAGGTTGAGGCTAATGACCTTGCCAACGTTCTTAAGTACGGTGCACTGCCACTGGCATTCGATCGTGGTGAAGTACAGCAAGTTTCACCAACACTGGGCGCTGACCAGCTTGAAGCAGGTCTTCTCGCAGGAGCGCTTGGTATCGGACTTGTATTCATCTTCTCTCTTCTTTATTACCGTGCACTCGGATTAGTAACTGTTGGCTCATTGCTCATCGCAGGGTTGCTCCTGTATCTCATCTTCCTGGTTCTTGGAGGAGCAATCGGATTTACGCTCACCTTGGCTGGAATTGCTGGAGCAATCGTGGCAATCGGTATTACAGCTGACTCGTTCATCGTCTTCTTCGAACGTATTCGAGATGAAGCACGTGAAGGTCGCTCACTTCGATCTGCAGTAGAAAGTGGTTGGGCGCGAGCACGTCACACAATCATCGTCGCGGATATGGTCTCGATTCTTTCCGCTGTTCTTCTCTACTTCTTCGCTGTAGGCGGAGTTCGTGGATTCGCGCTGACACTCGGAATCACAACTCTTATCGACCTTATTGTCGTCTTCATCTTTACCAAGCCGCTGGTAACGCTGATCGCGAAGACGAACTTCTTCTCATCAGGTCATCCGCTCTCAGGCTTCTCAGCCAAGAGCATCGGAAAATCTAACCCTGCATCACCATTGGAGGCATAATCACATGGCTAAACTTTCAGGTTTCGGTGGCCGTCTCTACTCAGGCGAGATTTCATTTAACATTGTTGAGAACCGCAAGCGTTGGTATTCAATTTCTGCTGTCTTCATCATCGCCTCAATGGCAGCCCTTGGTTTTCAAGGCCTACACCTAGGTATCGAGTTCAAGGGTGGAGCTTCTTACACAATCAATAAGGCTTCCGTCACTGTAGAACAGGCGCGCGCATCAGTTGAAAATATCGGCATTCCGGGTGAAGTTATCGTCCAGAAGATCGGTGATTCAAAGATTCGCATTCAAACTGGATCTTTGACTTCAGCTGAATCTCAAGCCGTCGAGAACGCTTTGACTTCAACTTTTAACGTAACTGCAGAATCAATTGATACTCAATTAGTTGGACCTTCATGGGGTAAGGAAATTACCAAGAAGGCTCTTTACGGATTGATCGCATTCCTTCTTGCAGTAATGCTCTTCCTGGCTATGGCCTTCGAACCTAAGATGGCTATTGCTGCGATCGTTGCCGTGGTGCACGACGTATTCATAACAGTGGGTATTTACGCACTTGTTGGATTCGATGTAACGCCAGCAACGGTTATTGGCTTCCTCACCATCCTTGGATATTCGCTCTATGACACCGTGGTTGTCTTCGATAAGGTCCGCGAAAATACAAAGTCAGTTGCTGCAAATAGCAAGATGACCTATTCGCAGGCAGCTAACTTGGCTGTAAACCAGACTCTTGTTCGCTCTGCTAACACATCGATTATCGCTCTTCTTCCAGTAGGAGCAATTCTCTTCGTGGGCGCAGGACTTCTTGGTGCAGGAACTCTTAAGGATCTCTCGCTCGCACTCTTCATCGGTCTTGCGGTGGGAACATACTCATCTGTATTTATCGCACCTCCATTCCTTGCTCAACTTCGCGAGAAGGAGCCAGCAATGCAGGCTCTTGCAAAGCGAGTTGCAGCTCGTGGTGGCGCACCTGTAGTTGCTGAAGTTAAGGCGGCTCGTCCTTCAACAGGTAGCGGTCCTCGTAACCAACCAAAGCGCAAGGGTCGCAAGTAACCCTTTAAATATGCAGACGTTGCCCTTAATCGCACCTCTCATTGGTGCGCTTAAGGAGCATCATCCGCAGGCAAATACCGCTGAAATAGAACGCGCTTTTCTTGTTGCCGAAAATGCCCATAAAGGTCAGCTAAGGAAATCTGGCGAAGATTACATAACTCATCCTGTTGCTGTTACCCAGATCCTTGCCGAACTTGGCCTGAATGAAACAACTCTCATTGCATCCCTTCTTCACGACACTGTTGAAGACACCCCTTACTCGCTCGATCAATTACGTTCCGACTTTGGCGACGAGATTGCAAATCTCGTAGATGGAGTAACGAAGCTCGACAAGTTGACCTACGGACCAACTGCTGAGGCAGAGACTGTTCGTAAGATGGTTATCGCGATGTCACGAGATATCCGTGTTTTGGTAATCAAGCTTGCAGACCGCCTTCACAACGCGCGCACATGGGGTTTCGTATCCGGCGAAAGCGCATCTCGAAAGGCACGCGAAACGCTCGACATTTATGCACCTCTTGCTCACCGCCTAGGTATGAACGCAATTAAATGGGAACTCGAAGATCTATCTTTTGGTGTTCTCGAACCTAAGAAATTCGAGGAAATTTCTCGTCTCGTCGCAGAACGCTCTCCTTCGCGAGATGCGTTAACAGCTGAAGTAATCTCTGCTGTCGAATCAGATCTTGCCAAAGACGAAATATCAGCAACCGTAACTGGCAGAAAGAAGCACTTCTTCAGCGTCTATCAAAAGATGGTTGTGCGTGGGCGAGACTTCAATGACATCTACGATCTTGTTGGTATCCGCGTGCTGGTAAATGATGTTCGCGATTGTTACGCCGTCCTTGGTTCAATTCACGCTCGCTGGAGCCCGGTACCAGGACGCTTTAAAGATTACATCGCAATGCCTAAGTTCAATCTTTATCAATCTCTTCACACAACCGTAATTGGGCCTAATGGCAAAGCAATCGAGATTCAGATTCGCACCTATGACATGCACTCTCGTGCAGAGTTCGGTATCGCTGCGCACTGGAAGTACAAGCAAGGGGGAGATCCACAGAGCAGCTCTCCTGAAATGCTCTGGTTGCGTCAACTACACGAGTGGCAGAAAGAGACAGAAGATCCTTCTGAATTCCTAGAAGCACTGCGCTTTGATCTTGGCAGCCCTGAAGTATTCGTCTTCACTCCTAAAGGTTCAGTGGTCGCACTTCCTGGTGGCTCTACTCCAGTCGACTTCGCCTTCTCAGTTCATACAGATGTGGGACTTCGTTGCGCGGGAGCGAAAGTCAATGGACGCCTTGTTCCACTCGAATCAAAGTTAAATAATGGCGACGTCATTGAGATTGTTACCAATAAGGGTGAACATGCAGGTCCTAGTCGCGACTGGCTCAACTTTGTAAAGAGCCCACGAGCGCGATCAAAGATTAAGGCCTGGTTTAGCAAAGAGCGCCGTGAAGAAGCTATTGATGCAGGCCGTGAATCCATTGCGCGCCAGATGCGCAAAGCAGGTTTGCCACTTCAAAAGATTTTTGCAGGACATTCTCTACTCGAGCTTGCTCACGATATGCATTACGCCGATATCGATGCGCTCTATAGCGCCGTTGGTGATGGCCACGTTTCAGCAGCGTCGATCATCGAGAAGCTTGTCGCCAGCATGGGAGCTGAAGATTCGCACCCTGAGCAAACGATTGAACATATCCCAACAGGCGTTCAGGCAGCGAAACGAACATCGAGCGCTATCGAAGTGGAAGGCGTAGATGATGTCTTAGTAAAGCTTGCGCGTTGCTGCACTCCAGTACCGGGGGATAGCATCATGGGATTCATTACCAAAGGTTCTGGAATCTCTGTACACCGTGATGATTGCATCAACGCATCTGATTTGCGTACCCATCAGAATGAACGAGTAGTAAAGGTCTCTTGGCTTGCTGGCGCGGCCAGCATCTTCCTGGTCAATATTCAGGTCGAAGCACTCGATCGTGCGCGCTTGTTAGCTGACGTCACTCGTACGCTTTCAGAGCAACATGTGAACATTTTGAGCGCAGCAGTGAGTACTTCAAAAGATCGCGTTGCTATTTCGCGCTTCACCTTTGAGATGGCAGATGCCAAGCACCTTGATTCAGTATTGGCAGCAGTGCGCGGTATCGAAGGCGTCTACGACGTCTATCGAACCTAAGAATTAACTGTTAGTTAAATTCAGCGAGATGCTTCTGGGCTTCTGCAAGCCAAGATTTACGAGCCTCAGCAGATTCAGCGGCTTCCTTAGCCTTCTTCTCATTGCCTGCAGCCTTTGCCTTAGCAGCAGCCTTCTCGTAGCTTTCAATAGAGTCAGATAGCTGCTTAACAACTTCAGCTGCACGAGCCTTCGCAGTTGGATCTGTCTTACGCCAGATCTCAGCTTCAGCTTCCTTGATTGCATCCTCAACCTTAGAGACGCGAGCATCGAGAGCTGCGCGCTTATCGCGGTTCGTGATGCCAATCTTTGTCCAAGAATTCATGAGTTCGCGGAGCGCGTTCTTTGCCTGCTTCACATCAGTGAACGGAACAAGTGCTTCGATCTGAACGATGATTTCTTCACGCTTAATGAGGTTTGCAGCCATTGAGACTTCGCGCTTCTCGAGATCTGCGTTCTTTGCAGTAAAGAATTGATCCTGAGCTGCTTTAAAGCGAGCCCACATCTTTGCATCGTCGCCCTTCTTTCCGCGACCTGCTGCCTTCCACTGATCCATCAAAACCTTGAAACGACGAGCAGTTGCTACCCAATCAGTTGATGTTGCAAGTTTTTCAGCCTCGGCGATGATCGCTGTCTTTGCCTCTGAGACTTTGCCGGCAGTTGCTTCTAGCGCAGCGAAGTGAGTGCGGCGACGCTTATCGAACTTATTGCGAGAAGCTGAGAATCGCTTCCAGAACTCAGCATCTGCTTTCTTATCTAAACGAGGAGCAGCCTTCCACTCGTCGAGGAGCGCCTTAAGACGATCGCCAGTGACCTTCCAATTCTCTGAGAGAGCGAGTGATTCAGCTTCAGCAACAATCTTCTCTTTCTCAACCAAAATTTGTTCGCGACGAGCGGCCTTAGCAACTGACTCGGCAGCCTTCTTTGCCTCATATGCCTCGCGATGACCTTCGATAAGTGGCTCAATCTGCTCAACGGATGCAGCAAGTGCGTCGAGATCGCCAACGCCATTGAGTTCGCGAACCTGCTGGCGCAGCTTCTTCACTGCTTCATAAGCATCTTGCGGAACCATTGCACCACTTGTGATGCGCGCTGCAGTGAGCGCAACCTCAGAAGCGAGCGCTTCAAATTTACGAACGAAGTAAGCGAGCGCTTCTTCGGCAGTCTTTCCTGGGTATGAACCAACAGGCTTCTCGCCATCGTTGGTTCGAACAAAAACAGTGCCATCCTCGGCAACGCGACCAAATCGTGAAGGGTCTCCGACGAGTGCAGATGCAGCACTTGGCGTGGAGTGTGTTTGAGCTAGAGCAGTTGGATTGATATCGGTCATGGCTTTTTCCCCTTCAGCGCGTCGGTTGAGTTCAGTGTGAACGCGACCTTCGTTGATATGTGCGAGTGTTTACGTGGTCAAAGGTACCCTGTGCTTCCGCGAGTCGTAAATCCACGCTAGAAATTGGGTCATATAGATGCTTGTCCGTTCATTTCCGGCACCCATGTTTGCGACCAATTGCTGGGTTATCGCCCCTTCAGAAGGCTCAGAGTGCATCATCGTTGACCCCGGTATGCCCGACATCTCCCACGAGATCGGGATGATTATCGAAGAACATAATCTGAAGCCTGTGGCTGCTCTCTTAACTCACGGCCATCTTGATCACACCTTCTCAATCTCTCCGCTGGCCGATGGTTATGACATCCCTGCATATATTCACTCAGAAGACCGCAGATTTATTGCAGATCCTGCTGGAATACATGGCGAGCAATTTATTTCTCAACTGCAAGGCATGAATTTCACTGAACCTAAGAAAGTGCAAGAACTGAAGAATGGTTCCACTGTGCAGTTACTCGATATGAATATCACTGCAATCCATGCACCTGGTCATACACGAGGTTCATTGATGTTCACCATCAATGACGAGATTTTGATTAGCGGAGATGTTCTCTTTGCTGGCTCGATAGGGCGCACAGACCTACCAACAGGCAGCGCAAAAGATATGACGCAGACCCTTAAATCCAAGGTGTTGCCACTTTCTGATGATTTACGGGTTCTGACAGGACATGGACCTGAAACCACAATTAAATTCGAGCGAAAAAACAACCCTTATCTGAAAGAATTGACCTCATGAAGTTCGAGAAGATCCAAGCGCCCAAAGGGGTCCGCGAATATCTGCCTCCTGAATCCCAGTCTTTCGAATGGGTTCGCGAGCAGTTGATCGTGCCTGCGAAGAACGCTGGTTATCAATTGATGGAACTTCCAGTCTTTGAAGATACCAATCTCTTTAGTCGTGGAGTTGGTGAATCCACAGATGTGGTCTCTAAGGAGATGTATACATTTGAAGATCGAGGTGGTCGCTCAATTACTTTGCGTCCCGAAGGAACTGCTGGTGTTATGCGAGCAGTCATTGAACAGAATCTTGATCGCGGTCAGCTTCCAGTCAAGGTCTGGTACTCCGGCCAATTCTTCCGAGCCGAGCGACCACAAGCTGGTCGCTATCGACAGTTCTACCAAGTGGGCATCGAAGCAATTGGTACTGAAGATCCAGCTCTCGATGCAGAAGTAATTGCCATTGCAGATCGTGGTTTTAAGAACTTGGGACTAAAAAACTATCGCCTCGAGATCACTTCTCTAGGAGATGCGCAATCGCGCGCAGCTCATCGCGTTGATTTACTTTCATATATAACAACACTTGATCTGGATGAGGCGACTGCTGCTCGCGCGCAGATCAACCCATTACGCCTCTTCGATGATAAGCGTCCTGATATGCAAGCTGCGATGGCAAAAGCCCCGTTGCTTCTTGATTATTTGTCGCCCGAATCTGCAGCGAATTTTGCAGCTGTACAGAAGTACCTCACGGCAATGGGAATCGCTTTTAACATCAACCCGCGCATGGTCCGTGGTTTGGATTACTACACCGGCACAACATTTGAATTCGTACATCCTGATTTGGGTGCGCAAAGCGGCATCGGTGGCGGTGGTCGCTACGACGGCCTCATGGAAACCCTCGGTGGGCAATCTCTTTCCGGAATTGGTTTTGGTCTCGGAGTAGATCGAGCGCTGTTAGCTGCCATTGCAGAATCAACCGTCCCATCCCAAGAGTTCACATCTGATCTCTTCATCATTCCTCTCGGCGAAGGTGCAAAAGAGCAGACACTGGTTATGGCATCGCAATTACGAAGCGTTGGAATCCAAACGGAGATTGCCTTTGGAGATCGAGCTCTTAAGGGAGCCATGAAGGCTGCCGATAAGTCCGGAGCAAGATTTGTCATCGTTCTGGGCGAATCTGAACTTAAAGAGGGCGCTGTTGAACTCAAGAGAATGTCTGATGGAGTAACAACCTCCGTTAAGATTGACCAATTACAGGAGGAATTGCAGCGAGCTCTCTCGTTGTAATCCACCCTCAATTAAAGGCGGCTTTTCACAATGTTAAGAAATCAGGATGCAGGAGCACTTCGCGCTTCCCACGCAGGCCAGACCGTAACCCTTGCTGGTTGGGTCGCACGTCGACGTGACCACGGGGGAGTTGCCTTTATCGATCTCCGCGATGCAACTGGTTCTGTTCAAGTAGTTATTCGCGACGAAAAGATGGCCGGACAACTCCGCGCTGAATGGTGTCTTCAAATTACTGGCGAAGTTGCGCTACGTCCTGCGGGAAATGAAAACTCAAATATTCCTACCGGTGCAATCGAAGTTATGGGCGATGATGTTGTGGTCCTGAGCGAATCTGCACCTCTTCCATTCCCAGTTGATTCCGGAAGTGAAGTTGATATCTCTGAAGAAGTCCGTCTTCGTTATCGCTATCTTGATCTCCGCCGTGAAGGTCCAGCTGCCAACTTACGTCTTCGTTCGAAAGTCACATCAGCCATCCGCAATGTCATGGAGAACCTTGAGTTTCTTGAGATCGAAACTCCCTACCTGACTCGCTCAACTCCTGAAGGTGCGCGCGACTTCCTAGTTCCTGTCCGCTTGCAGCCAGGCAGCTGGTACGCACTTCCACAGTCGCCACAGCTCTTTAAACAACTCTTGATGGTTGCTGGCATGGAACGTTATTACCAGATCGCTCGTTGTTTCCGCGATGAAGATTTCCGCGCTGATCGCCAACCTGAATTCACTCAGCTAGATATCGAGATGTCATTTATCGATCAGGCAGATATCTTGGCTGTTGCAGAAAAGATTTTGGTCAAAGTCTGGAAGGAAGCTGTTGGTTACGACATTCCAACTCCGATCAAACATATGACCTATGCAGATGCGATGGATAAGTACGGTTCAGATAAACCTGACCTTCGCTTCGGATACGAATTAACAGAAGTTACTGAATTCTTTAAGTCCACTCCTTTCCGCGTATTCCAAGCGCCATATGTTGGTGCAGTTGTTATGCCTGGCGGAGCTGATTCACCACGTCGCGAACTCGATGCATGGCAGGATTGGGCAAAAGCGCGAGGTGCAAAGGGAATCGCATACATTCTTGTAAATGCTGATGGCACTCTTGGTGGCCCTGTTTCAAAGAACATTTCTGAAGAAGAACAAGCAGGAATTGCAGCACTCGTTGGCGCAAACCCAGGAGATGCAATCTTCTTCGCCGCTGGTGATCGATCATCTTCTCAACAGCTTCTAGGTGCAGCGCGTCTTGAAATTGGCAAGCGCTGCAACTTGATCAATCAAGGAGCCTGGGAATTCGTTTGGGTCGTCGATGCGCCAATGTTCGAACCGACTGATAACGGGGGATGGACTGCAGTTCACCACCCATTTACGGGTCCTAAGCCTGAATTTGCAGCGACATTTAAATCAGATCCTGCATCTGCACTTGCTTATGCGTATGACATCGTTCTTAATGGAACTGAACTCGGCGGTGGCTCGATTCGTATTCACGATCGCAATATTCAGAAGGATGTATTTACTGTAATTGGACTTTCAGATGAAGAAGCACAGAGCAAGTTTGGATTCTTACTCGAAGCTTTCAATTACGGTCCACCTCCACATGGCGGAATTGCTCTAGGTCTTGATCGCGTATGCGCACTACTCACCGGTTCTGATTCAATCCGTGAGGTAATTGCATTCCCTAAGACTGCAAGCGGTGGCGACCCTCTTACTGGTGCACCAACTCCAATTACTCCTGCGCAACGAAAGGAAGCTGCCATCGATTGGACTCCTCCAAAGGAGTAAGTCAGGTAGGCTAACAACATGGGTCCAGGCGGAATTGCAACGATAATTGCAGCGGCATCACTCTTCGTGATCGCTGTAGCGATTGCCTACACAGTATTTCGAGTAAGCAAGTTCATCGACGAGGCAAAAACCTCCCTCAAAGCATTTACCGATGACACAACTCCGCTTCTCTCGGAGTCAACACGCACACTGGAACTTATCAATGGCCCTCTCGAAAGTTTTGCAAAGATCACCAAGAATGTTGAAGAAGTAACTTCAAAGGTGACCGGTGCAACGACTGGTTTTATGGAAAGTCCTACTGGACGAGTTGCTGGAGCGCTCCTTGGCGCTGCAACTCTCAGCAAGGGCCGCAAGTCGAAGAAAAAATCTGACTAGTGGACTCCGCCGAGATCCGTTCGCGCTGGCTGCGCTTCTTTGAATCCGAAAACCGTCAAGGTTTAACTCACACTGTCGTTCCTTCAGCATCTCTCATCGCTGATGACCCAAACCTTCTTCTTGTTAACGCAGGAATGGTTCCGTTTAAGCCATTCTTTCTGGGTGAGGTAACACCTCCATACAAGCGCGCAACTTCGGTTCAAAAGTGCGTCCGAACCCTTGATATCGATGAAGTGGGAAAGACAACACGTCACGCATCCTTCTTCCAGATGTGCGGAAACTTCTCATTCGGCGATTACTTCAAGGAAGGTGCAATCTCACTTGCTTGGGAACTTCTCACTCGTCCTGTTGCGGACGGCGGATATGGATTCCCTGAAGAACGTCTCTGGGTAACTGTTTATCTTGATGATGATGAAGCAGCTGATATTTGGCATAAGAAGATCGGCATCCCACGCGAACGCATTCAACGTCGCGACATGGCAGATAACTTCTGGTCGATGGGTGTTCCGGGACCTTGCGGACCTTGCTCTGAAATTTACTACGATCGCGGACCTGAATACGGAGTCGAAGGCGGACCAATCGCTGACGAGAACCGTTACATGGAGGTCTGGAACCTTGTCTTCATGCAGAATGAACGCGGTGCAGGTGGCGGTAAAGATGGTTACCCAATCCTCGGCGAACTTCCTGCAAAGAGCATTGATACTGGTTTAGGTCTAGAACGTACTGCAGCTTTGTTGCAGGGCGTAGAAAATATCTATGAAATCGATACAACGATGCAGATTCTCAAGAAGGCATCGGCACTCGCTGGCGTTAACTATGGAAAGTCTCAGAACACAGATGTTTCACTGCGCGTAGTTGCAGACCATGCGCGAACATCAGCGATGTTGATTGGCGATGGAGTTACCCCAGGCAATGAAGGTCGTGGTTACGTTCTTCGTCGCATGATGCGCCGCACGATTCGTAATATGCGTTTATTGGGCGTTAACGATCCGATTATGTCCGAGCTCACTGTTGCAGCAATTGGCGCAATGGGACCTCAATACCCTGAACTTATTGCAGATCAAAAGCGCATTCTCGCTGTCTCTGTGGCTGAAGAAGAGTCATTCCTGCAAACACTCAAGGCCGGAACACAGATCTTTGATATGGCTTCAACTCAGTTGAAATCTACGAAGAAGAACGTCCTTCCAGGAGAAGAAGTCTTCAAGCTTCACGATACCTACGGTTTCCCATTTGATCTGACGCTCGAAATGGCTCGCGAAGAAGGCCTTGAAGTAGATGAAGATGGTTTCCGCCGTCTCATGAACGAACAGCGCGACCGCGCAAAGGCCGATGCGAAAGCAAAGAAGAGCGGCCATACAGATCTCTCCGAATATAAGAAGATCGCAGATTCAAAGGGCGCTTCCTCATTTGTGGGTTACACACATAGTGAAACTGAATCGGTAATCAATGGAATTTTGGTGGATGGACTGAGCGTAGCTTCAGCGAATTCAGGCCAAGATGTTGAAATTGTTCTAGACCGCACACCTTTCTATGCAGAAGGTGGCGGACAGCTTGCCGATGGCGGTCGCATCACACTTTCTAATGGCGCAGTTGTTGAAATTGAAGATGTTCAGACGCCGGTTAATGGACTCTCTGTTCACCGCGGCCGCGTTATCTCAGGTGAGGTAACTACTGGTTCGCAGGCACTTGCTGCGATCGATATGGAGCGTCGCCATGCAATTTCGCGTGCTCACACCGCAACGCACATGGTCCATAAAGCTTTCCGCGAAATTCTTGGAGAAACAGCAACGCAGGCAGGTTCTGAGAATTCACCAGGCCGTTTCCGTTTCGACTTCCCATCGACAGGTGCAGTTCCTGATTCAGTACTTAATGAAGTTGAATCTCGCGTCAACACACTCTTGCTCGATAACTTGGCAGTCACCGCCGAAACTATGACTCAAGATGCGGCAAAGAAGATCGGCGCGATGGCGCTCTTCGGCGAAAAGTACGGAGACCAAGTTCGCGTCGTCAGTGTTGGTGATTGGGCTCGCGAACTCTGCGGCGGAACTCACGTCGAACGTTCAGGCCAACTTGGCGTAGTGAAGTTGCTCAGCGAATCATCTGTAGGTGCTGGTGTTCGTCGCGTTGAAGCACTTGTCGGAGTCGATGCTTATAAATTCTTGGCGCGCGAGCACGTGCTGTTGAATTCACTGACCGAAATTATCAAGGGCGCCCGAACCGAAGAACTTCCTGAACGTATCTCTGATCTACTTAACAAGATTAAGGATATTGAGAAGGAGCTTGCCGCAGTTCGCTCTGCGCAGGCGATGGGTCAAATCGGTGCACTTGCAGATTCCGCTCAAGTTCTTAATGGAACGACGACTGTCACTGCGGTTCTGCCAGATGGCATTACTGGTGATGACCTGCGCAAGATCGCTCTTGACCTCAAAGCTCGCGCACCGCAATCTGCTGTTGCACTTATTAGTGCCAACGAAGGAAAACCTGTTCTCGTGGTTGCAGTCAGCGATGCTGCCAAGGCAACTGGACTTAAGGCAGGCGCGCTCGTAAAGATTGGTTCAACCATCCTTGGTGGCGGAGGCGGCGGTAAAGATGATTTCGCCCAAGGTGGCGGAACAGATGCATCTAAGTCACAGGCAGCTCTTCTCGCTATCGCCGATTCCATATCCGGTAAGTAACGCATATGCGAGGCCGACGTATCGCCTTCGATTATGGAGATGTCCGCACTGGTGTAGCGCTCTGTGATCCCGATGGCATTCTCGCTTCACCGCTCTGCGTTCTTGAGACGAAGTCGAAGAACTTCATTACTGAGATTTCATCGCTTCTTTCTGAACATGAACCAATTCGAATTTTTATTGGCAAGCCCCTGAACATGTCCGGAATTACGGGGGAGAGTGCGGAGAAAGTCGAAGCATTTGTAGGACAGGTTCAATCCATTACCAACCTTCCGATTCAACTAGTTGATGAAAGACTTTCAACAGTGAGTGCGCAGAGGAAGTTGAAGGAGGCAGGGGTATCGATGCGTGACTCGAAGTCACTTATTGATGCGATGGCTGCCGTAGCGATATTGGAACAAGGGCTACTGAGTGAAACTCTGGAATAACTCACCTCTCTCTCGAATTCTCATAGCCCTGGGCCTTGTTGGCGTTGTGACCTTTTCCCTCCACTTTCTTCGAGTTCCTGGCAGTTCCGCGCCTGATTTCCCTTGTGGCTCACCGTCGCAAACTAGAGCCAATATAAACATTGCAGCAGGTGAATCAGGATCAGAGATAGCTCAATCCCTTTTTGATGCCGGAGTCGTCAAATCATCCGGGTCATATTTCCGGGTTGCAGTCGGAGATCCTCGCTCTCAGAAAGTCGCACCTGGTAACCATGAGATTGATCTAAATCTTTGTGCGACAGAAGCCCTCAATCAGCTTCTAGATTCAGCACGCATCACCGGGCTTATCAATATTTTTGAAGGCGCTTGGTTATCTGAGATTCTTCCGCAGTTCTACGCTGCTAACTTTACGAAATCAGATGTAGCCAGTGCGTTAAGTAAGGTTGTTAAACCATCTGGATTCTCATCAATCGAAGGTCTGCTCTTTCCTGCCCAGTACAGTTTCGCAACTGATACTTCAGCGAAAGTGGCTTTACAGAGCATGATCGATAGAGCTTTAAGAGAGATGAAGGCGGCCGGGTTCTACTCTTCACGGGAGAAATTCACGCCGCAACAATTGCTGATCATTGCGTCGCTAGTTCAGGCCGAAGGAAATACCGAGGACTTTGCCAAGATATCTCAGGTAATTCGCAACAGAATTGTCAAAGGTATGCCGTTGCAGTTTGACTCGACTGTTCATTACGTCAAGAAGACACGAGGAAGCATCTTCCTTAGTACTCAATCAACCTTGCTGAATTCACCGTACAACACATATCGTAAATACGGATTGCCTCCTGGACCGATTAATAATCCGGGTGCGGATGCCCTGCGCGCCGCAGTGAACCCAACGCCTGGTGATTGGTTATATTTCATCACTGTCGCGCCATTTGATACCAGATTCACCAGCGATATCAACCAGTTCAATGACTGGAAAGTTGAGTACAAGAAGAATTTACGAGCAGGAAAATTTAGGAGTGAAAAGAAATGAAAGGCGCAGTATTAGGGTCTCCGATTTCCCACTCTTTATCTCCCGTTTTGCATAAAGCTGCCTTTGATTTCCTCGGTCTAGAAGGCACTTACTCTGCAATTGAAGTTACGTCCGGCACTTTGCAAGAGTTTGTACAAACACGTGGCTCTGAGTTCGATTACTTATCGCTGACCATGCCTCTTAAAGAGGAGGTTCTCGCCCTAGACGTTGAAGTTGATGAACTAACTCGCAGAATTCAATCCGGAAATACCTTAATCAATCGCGATAACACGTGGTCACTCACCAGTACCGACGGAAGTGGGCTCGTTGCTGCTCTTGCTCATGCAGAGCTGAAGGAATTCGACTCCGTTTTAATTCTTGGCGCAGGTGGAACTGCGCGGGCAGTGGCGGGTGCCCTTGATTCCATTACAAAGAATTTGCACGTGCTTGGGCGCTCGAGCGTGCGACAAGAAGCACTTGAATCTGCTGTGGTTCATACAAAGTTCGAATATCACAGATGGAACCTTGATGTTGATTTCGGCAATTACGACTTAGTTGTGAATACCACGCCAGCGGGAGCCGCAGATCTTCTCGCCAATTCAGTGCAACCTGGAATTTCGACAACACTTTTCGATGTTATTTACAAGCCTTGGCCGACTGAGCTAGCGCAACGATGGAGTGATTGCGGTGGAAACGTCCTCAACGGATTAGAACTTTTGTTGTATCAGGGTATTGATCAGCTTGAGCTTGTTCTAGAAAAACCATTGGATCGCAACGCTCTTGCCGAACATATACGTCCTCTTTTGCGCAAGGCCTCGCGGTAATACACAAGCGGGATTCAAACGCTAAATAACCTCGTTATCTTGACTAGGTGCTTGTCTCGTCAATACTTGTATTCATCGCAGCCTTTGATATTCGAACCCATCGCATACCAAATTCAGCACTTCTTCTCCTTGTGATCGCCTCTATCTTCAAAAAAGGGTTCAATCTCGATCTCAGAACCTTGGCCCTGACTTCTTGTCTTATTTTCTTATTCACTTGGATATCCGGCTGCGGCTACGGCGACTCCAAACTCCTGTTAGTTCTTCTGAATTTTGTTGTACCGAGTAGTCAGTTTTCGGATTACCTACTGGCGCTCTTGGTGGCCTCCTCATTCCTGGTGCTGGTGCATCTGATTCGAAACCGTTCAATGCGTGGTGATATGGCCTTTGCTCCCGCGCTCTGCGGTGCGGCTTTGATTCTTGCCCCTTGGAGTAATTTCTAAAGGTGAGCGAGAATCACTCGGTATCTGCAAGAATAGGCTCATGCGTTGGATTACAGCAGGTGAATCTCATGGCCAAGCTCTCTCAGCAATCATCGAGGGCATGCCAGCTCATGTTGCGATTACGACTGAAGATATCGATTTCCACTTAGCCCGCCGCCGACTCGGCGTGGGACGTGGTGCTCGACAGAATTTCGAAGCAGATAAAGTCACCATTCTTGGCGGCGTGCGTCTAGGCACCACACAAGGCGGACCGATATCTGTTCAGGTCGGTAACAGTGAATGGCCAAAGTGGGAGAAGGTAATGTCTGTCGATCCAGTTCCTGCAGACCAGATTGAAAACCTTGCTCGTAATGCACCGCTATCGCGTCCGCGCCCTGGGCATGCTGATCTTGTAGGTATGCAGAAGTACGATTTTGATGACGCACGACCAATCCTTGAGCGTGCAAGTGCTCGTGAAACAGCGGCTCGCGTTGCACTCGGTGCAATCGCACGTAATTTCCTCGAGCAGGCTACTGGCATCACAATTTTGAGCCACGTTGTCTCTATCGGTTCGGTTCGTATCCCTGACAATTACGAGCTTCCAGATGCAACAGATATGAAACGCATTGATGAAGATCCTGTTCGTTGTTCAGATCCTGCAACGAGTGCACTCATGATCACTGAAATTGAATCCGCTCACTCTGATGGAGACACACTCGGCGGAGTATGCGAGGTACTTGCCTACAACTTGCCTCCTGGACTTGGCTCACACGTTCATTGGGATCGCAGATTAGATGCGCGATTAGCCGCTGCAATGATGGGAATTCAAGCAATTAAAGGCGTTGAAATTGGTGACGGTTTCCGAACAGCCACACGCCGTGGATCGGTTGCTCATGATGAGATTGAACGCGGAACTGATGGCGCAATTCATCGTCGTACAGATCGTGCAGGAGGAACAGAGGGCGGCATGTCCAACGGAGAGATCTTGCGAGTCTCTGTTGCTATGAAACCAATTTCTACGGTTCCTAAAGCGCTCGACACAATTGATGTAAAGACTGGTGAAGCAGCAAAGGCCATCAATCAGCGTTCTGATGTATGCGCCGTCCCGGCTGCGGGTGTTGTTGCAGAAGCTATGGCAGCACTTGTTTTGGCAGAAGCTGTACTTGAAAAGTTCGGTGGCGATTCAGTTCAGGAAGTTCGTCGTAATTACGAGTCCTATATGAAGAATCTGCGCTTCAAGTAATTCTCATGGCTCCTCGCGTTATTCTGATTGGTCCGATGGGATCTGGAAAGACCACCATCGGTCAGCTTGTAGCGAGCAATTTAGGAATCGCGTTTCGCGACACTGATCATGTCATCGAAGAACGTGCCGGTAAATCAGTATCGGATATCTTCTTGGAAGATGGCGAAGATGAATTCCGTATTCTTGAGAAGAAAGTTCTACGGGATGAGTTGCTCTCAGATGACACAGTTCTTGCGTTGGGTGGAGGCGCGCCTATTTCAGTGGATGCGCAATCTGCTCTGCGAGCAATCGCTTCACCGGTTATTTACCTAGATATATCTCTTGCAACGGTTGCACCGCGCATTGGATTTAATCGCGATCGCCCTTTACTGCTGCACAATCCGCGTGGTCAGTGGCAGACTCTTATGGAGGCGCGTAGACCTATCTATGAATCAATTGCAGATAGCGTCATAGATGTGAATGAAAAGTCTGAGTCAGAGATTGTCTCCCTCGTCTTGGAGGTTCTGAAGTGAAGAGAATTCATGTAAGTGCCGACCGTGAATATGACGTCTGCGTCGACGTTGATTTCAAGGCAGAGCTCGTTGAATTAACCAAAGAGAGAACTCGCGTTGCTATTATTTTTAGCGAATCGATGAAAGATCGGATTCCTACATTCGATTCAGGAGATACCGAATTCTTCTATCTTCCTATCCCAGATGGTGAGGCAGGAAAGTCAGCCAACGTTTTATCCCAAGCGTGGAATTGGTTAGGCGCTGCAGGTTTCACTCGTACCGATTTAATTGTGGGAATTGGCGGGGGAGCGGTAACGGACTTTGCTGGATATCTGGCAGCGAGCTGGCTTCGTGGAGTTGATTGGGTAGCCATTCCTACAACTGTTGCAGGAATGGTTGATGCAGCAGTTGGAGGAAAGACCGGAATCAATAGCGACTATGGAAAGAACCTTATTGGGGCATTCCATTCGCCAATCTCAGTATTGATCGATCCAAAGTGGTTAGACGCTCTCTCGGATCGTGATTTTGCAGCAGGGCTTGCTGAGGTAGTTAAGTGCGGATTTATTCGCGATCAGAAGATTCTTGATCTCATCAAATCAAAGTCACTTGCAGATATTCGGTCCTCTCGCGAGGTAACTCTTGAGTTAATTGAGAGATCTGTTGCAGTGAAGGCGCTCGTGGTCTCTGGCGACTTTAAAGAGAGCTTCGATCGAGAAATCCTTAACTACGGACACACCTTTGGTCATGCCGTTGAACTTCTCTCAAAATACTCACTACGCCATGGAGAATGTGTCTCCATCGGAATGGCTTACATCGCTTATCTCTCAGAAGGCCTGGATTTAATCACTCCTGAATTGCGCGCATTGCATATCGAAACCCTGGTTGCCCTTGGACTGCCCGTTATCTATAAAGGTGCTGAGTGGCCTGAACTTCTCGCAGCGATGAAACTTGATAAGAAGAGTCGTGGTAACTCTCTACGCTTCGTCGTGATTTCAGAAGTTGGAAAGACACAACGACTTGAAAACCCAATTGAGAGCGCGCTGCATGCTGCTTATGAGAGGCTTTGCCAATGAAGGTTCTCGTTCTCAATGGTCCTAATTTAGGGCGCCTCGATATTCGCGACTCTTCGATCTATGGAGATATGACTTACCCAGCTCTTGTTTCACATATTGAGGGTGCGGCAAAGACACATGGATTTGATGCGGATGTTCGTCAAAGTAATGACGAGGCAGAAATCATTGGTTGGCTTCATGAAGCCGCAGATACCAACACCCCAGTAATTATCAATCCAGCAGCTTTCACGCACTATTCATATGCGATCCGTGATGCTGCAGAGTTGGTCAAGGCTCCGCTGATTGAAGTTCATCTTTCAAATCCTTTGGCGCGCGAAGAGTTCCGTCATACATCGGTAATTTCTGGTGTGGCCAATGGAACGATTGGTGGTTTCGGACCAAATTCTTACGTTCTGGCGCTTATCGCGCTCAAGGCGCTTGTCGCCTAATTTCATACTGTAAACTCCGTTCTCTATTGACCTTCGATAGGCGAAGGCATGAACTGGAGTTACCGTGGCAACAACAAACGATCTCAAGAATGGCATGACCCTCGACATCGAAGGTCAGTTATGGACAGTCGTTGAATTCCAACACGTAAAGCCAGGTAAGGGTCCTGCTTTCGTACGTACCAAGCTCAAGCAGGTAATGACCGGCAAGGTAGTAGATAAGACTTTCAACGCAGGCGTCAAGGTTGAAATCGCAATCCTTGAAAAGCGCGAAATGAACTTCCTCTACAAGGAAGGCGACGACTTCGTCTTCATGGATAACGTTAACTTCGATCAGATGACAATTTCAGAAGCAACTGTCGGAGATGCAGCGAATTACATGCTCGAAAACACTGAAGCCATCGTTGCAATTCACGAGGGAAATCCGCTCTACATCGATCTTCCTGCATCAGTTCCACTCAAGATTACTTACACAGAGCCAGGACTTCAGGGTGACCGTTCATCTGGTGGAACGAAGCCTGCAACAGTTGAAACTGGTATTCAGATTCAAGTGCCACTCTTTATCAAGCAGGATGAAATCGTTCTTGTTGATACTCGCGATGGCTCTTACCAGGGTCGCGCCAACTAGTGTCAGCACGCAGTAAAGCTCGCAAACAGACTCTAGATTTACTCTACGAGGCTGATATTCGCGGCGCTTCGGCTGCTGAACTCCTTACTCTTCGCGATGTTGTTGAAGAAGGTCCGGATGCACGTCCAATCCGTGAATTCACCAAGACGCTAATTGCTGGCGTAACAGATAACAAGCGCAAGATTGATGAGCTCATTGCTACTTATGCCCAAGGCTGGGATATGGATCGTCTTCCAGCAGTCGATAGAAATATATTGCGTCTGGGAATTTATGAGATTGTGTGGAGTTCTGATCTCGATGATGGAATCGCGATTGATGAAGCTCTCACTCTTGCAAAAGAACTTTCAACCGATGAATCTGCCGGGTATATCCACGGCGTCCTAGGTCGCATCTCTTCAATCAAGGAAAGCATTGCAATTTAACCGTCTCGTTTCTTGAGAAGAATTCGTTCATCTTCCAGCCAATTCAGTACTTCTGAAATTGGCTCGTCAAAGAGGATTCCAATAGTTTCTAGATCGCTCTGACGTAGAGAAAGTACTTCGCCATTCCAATCTTGTCGAGAGCGGACAATTCGCTGCGCTACGCGGGCCAGCAATTGATAACGATGGTGTGAAGGATGCGAAGAGTCATGGGCTCGCCTATTGATAGCGCGAAGATCTATGACGGTCTTTCCAGAAGTCACCAACTCGATGGGTTTCTCATCAGTGAATAGCTGAGAGACCGGAACTTGGTATAGCTCTGCAATTGCGATGGCACGCTTGACGCTCAGTGTTCTGGCTCCTCTTTCATAAGAACCCAATACGACCGCTTTAAGTGCGCCCTGGCTCAAAACCTCGACATCGCTCAATGAGAGCGATTTAGCCGTTCTAATGGCACGTAACTTGGATGAGACTTCTTGGATGGTGACCTGTGTATTCATGGCGTGACGGTATGTGAGCTACTGCCACGCCTACTTCGCCTATCCACAGGCCGGTGAACTTAAGTGCTAAACTCCCGCCAACATCCTTTAACGACCCGCTCTGCGAGGCGGGGAAGGAGATTTACATGAGCCTTGCCCTGCCGGCGCCAGATATGGCACGCGCTATTACCCGTATTTCCCACGAGATCCTCGAACGTAACTCTGGTTCGGACTCAATCACTCTTCTAGGAATTCCTACACGAGGAGCTCATCTCGCCGCTCGCATCGCTGCCAATATAGAAGCTATCGAAGGGAAGCCGGTTCAATCCGGAACCTTAGATATCACTTTGCATCGTGATGATCTCCGCATGCGCCCACCAAGAGCCCTGATGCCCACAACTATTCCTTCACTTGGAGTCGAAGATCGCAACATCATCTTGATTGATGATGTTCTCTTCTCTGGCCGAACAATCCGTGCCGCCCTCGATGCACTCGGTGAAATTGGTCGCCCAAAGACAGTCCAGTTAGCTGTTCTGGTAGATCGTGGACATAGACAACTTCCGATCAAGGCTGATTACGTCGGCAAGAATCTTCCTACCTCGCCAACGCAGATCATCAAAGTTCAATTCACTGAACTCGATGGCGTAGATGCTGTCTCACTCGAAGAAGGAGGCAAGTAATGCGCCATCTTCTCTCGATCTCAGATCTCAGTAAAGTCGAAGCACTTCAAATTCTCAATACAGCAGAAGAACTCGCAAGAGTTTCTGATGGGCCAATGAAGAAGTTGCCGACTCTTCGAGGTCGCACGATTGTAAATTTATTTGCTGAAGATTCGACTCGTACTCGCATCTCTTTTGAAGCAGCGGCAAAGAGATTGTCTGCAGATGTCATTAACTTCTCTGCAAAGGGATCGAGTGTCAGTAAAGGTGAATCCCTGAAAGACACTGCGCAAACTTTGCAAGCTATGGGAGCAGACGCAGTAATCATTCGTCATAGCGCATCTGGCGCCGCACAGCGCCTAGCAGACAGTCAATGGATGACTGGGTCTGTCGTGAATGCAGGCGATGGAACGCACGAACACCCAAGTCAAGCGTTGCTCGACGCCTTCACGATTCGTAGACACTTGGCGCATGGGGGAGACGACCTTACTGGTTTACATGTTGCCATCGTGGGTGATGTTCTGCACTCACGCGTTGCGCGTTCAAATGTCCTCTTGCTAACAAAGCTTGGCGCACAGGTAACACTCGTCGCTCCGCCAACACTTCTTCCGGTCGGAGTCGAGTCATGGCCGGTGAAGGTTTCTTACGACTTCGATTCAATTATCGAATCAGTGGATGCCGTAATGATGCTTCGAATTCAGATGGAGCGAATGACAGAACTCTTCTTCCCAAATGCTCGCGAATATTCGCGCTACTTCGGACTCAATAAGGATCGTCTCAAGAAGATGAAACCCACTGCAATCGTGATGCACCCAGGACCGATGAACCGTGGCCTTGAGATCACAGCCGATAGCGCCGATAGCGCCCGTTCGGTAATTCTCGAGCAGGTAACCAACGGTGTCAGCGTCAGAATGGCAATTCTTTATCTACTTCTCGCAGGGTCTCAAGAGATTGGAGCATCAGAATGAGTTCAACAATTCTCATCTCGGGAGGCACGCTGCCAGATGGAAAGAAATCTGATCTTCTTATCAAGGATGGAAAGATCGCTGAGATTTCACCAAAGATTGAATCAAGCGATGCTCGGATCATCGATGCTTCGAAATCAGTTGTACTTCCAGGTCTTGTAGATCTACATACTCACTTACGTGAGCCAGGTAAGGAAGATGCTGAAACTGTGGAATCCGGATCGCAAGCTGGCGTTAAGGGTGGATTTACCGCGCTGAGCGCCATGGCAAACACTTCACCTGTTGCAGATACCGCTGGAGTTGTGGAACAGGTTTACCGCCTCGGTCAATCAACAGGTTTGCTTGATGTCTTTCCTATTGGAGCTGTCACTCGCGGACTGGAAGGCGAACATTTAGCCGAGATCGGAGCAATGGCTGACTCTGTTGCCCGCGTTCGAGTTTTCAGTGATGATGGACATTGCGTCTTTGATCCTCTGGTGATGCGTCGCGCTCTTGAATATGTGAAGAAGTTCAATGGCGTGATAGCACAACATGCGCAAGAACCACGTCTGACCCAAGGTTCACAGATGAACGAGGGAATTGTTTCATCGCAACTTGGCCTCAAGGGATGGCCAGCAATTGCTGAAGAAGCAATTATCGCCCGCGACGTTCTTCTTGCAGATCACGTTCAAGCTCGCTTACATATTTGCCACTTAACTACAGCCGGCGGTGTTGAGATTATCCGTTGGGCGAAAGCTCGTGGCATAAACGTGACTGCAGAAGTTACTCCGCATCATTTACTTCTTACCGATGAACTTGCACGCAGCTACGATCCGGTATTTAAAGTAAATCCACCTCTTCGCACTGAAGCAGATGTGATGGCACTTCGTGAAGCTCTTGCCGATGGAACTATCGATATTGTTGCAACGGATCACGCACCGCATCCTGCAGAGACCAAGGAGTGCGAATGGCAAGAAGCATCCTTCGGAATGCTTGGCCTCGAGACGGCGCTCAGTATTGTGAACAAGACCATGGTCGAGACAGGTCTCATCAATTGGGCGACAGTGGCCGAACGCATGAGCTATGCGCCAGCGCGAATCGGCCTTTATGAAAACCATGGCCAAGAGCTCAAGGTAGGTGCGCCTGCGCACATTGCTGTGATGGACCCAACCTCACTGTTCAGGGTCGATAGAGACCTAGTAGCCTCAAGAAGTCGCAATACTCCGTTCCATGGCATGGAGCTGCCAGGCCAGATTGTCGCAACAATCTTTAACGGTGAGGTTGTTTTTGAAGGGGGTCGTTCATGAGTAAAGCTTTCTTCGTACTCGATGATGGCCGAATCTTCGAGGGAACATCATGGGCAGCTACCGGTAAAACTTTTGGTGAGGCCGTCTTTCAGACAGGAATGACGGGATATCAAGAGACTCTGACGGATCCTTCGTATCACAAGCAAGTTGTTGTGATGACTGCGCCCCATATCGGCAATACCGGCGTCAATGCCTATGACAATGAATCTAAGAAGTATTGGGTTGCTGGTTTCGTCGTACGAAACCCTTCGACGCTGACAAGCAATTGGCGAAGCGAGAATGACTTAGAGGCTGAATTGATTAGCCAGGGCATTGTTGGAATTCAAGGCGTTGATACTCGAGCAATTACTCGCCATTTACGCGATCGAGGCGCAATGCGCGTAGGCATCTTCTCAGGTCTTGAACTATCTCGCGAAGAGATGGTTATAGAGGTTCGTAAGCAACAGGCAATGAGCGGCGCTTACTTGAGTGATGATGTTTCTACGGACACAACTTATGTAGTTCCAGCAATCGGTGAAAAGAAATTTACCGTTGCAGCACTTGATCTAGGTATCAAAGGCGCAACACCTCGTGCCATGGCTGAACGTGGGATTGAAGTTCATGTCATGCCATACAACTCATCATTTGCAGATATCCAAGCTATAAATCCGGATGGTGTATTTCTCTCTAACGGTCCCGGAGATCCAGCAACGATGACCGAGACCATTGATTTGGTACGTGAAGTTCTCGGTGAAGAGATTCCAGTCTTTGGTATCTGCTTCGGCCACCAAATTCTTGGTCGCGCTCTTGGTTTCGAAACCTATAAATTGCAATTCGGTCATCGTGGAATCAATCAACCTGTTTTGGATCGCAAGACCGGAAAAGTGGAAATCACTGCGCATAATCATGGGTTTGCGCTCCAAGCTCCAACCGATTCAGGATTCTCGACTGTTTATGGCCCCGGCCAGGTGACGCACGTATCGCTTAATGACGGAGTTGTTGAAGGTCTAGAACTCACAGAACGCGGCGCTTTCAGCGTTCAGTATCACCCAGAAGCGGCAGCCGGTCCTCATGATGCCGCTTATCTCTTCGATCGCTTCGTTGACCTCATGGTTGCTTATCCAAGAAAAGTTGAGGCTCTTTAATGGCACGCGATACTTCGATTAAGAGCGTTCTCGTTATTGGTTCAGGCCCGATTGTGATTGGTCAAGCGTGCGAATTCGATTACTCAGGCACACAAGCTTGTCGAGTTCTTCGAGCCGAAGGCATCCGTGTCATTTTGGTTAACTCAAACCCTGCAACAATCATGACGGATCCTGAATTTGCGGATGCAACCTATATCGAACCGATTACCCCTGAATTCATCGAACGCATCATTGCCAAAGAACGTCCAGATGCTGTTCTTGCAACGCTTGGTGGTCAGACCGCACTCAATGCTGCGATAGGACTCTTCGAAGCCGGAACACTTGATAAGTACAACGTGAAATTGATTGGCGCTGATGTGGCGGCTATCGAAAGAGGCGAGAACCGAGAGCTATTTAGAGCTATTGTTGAAAAGGTCGGGGGAGAATCAGCTCGTTCCATTATTTGTCACACAATGGATGATGTCATGGGCGCAGTTGGGCAACTTGGCTATCCGGCGGTTATTCGTCCATCTTTCACCATGGGCGGACTTGGTTCAGGTATTGCCTTTGATGAGGAAACACTTCGTCAGATTGCCGGTGCTGGTCTTCGACATAGCCCAACTTCTGAAGTTCTCATCGAAGAGTCAATCATTGGTTGGAAAGAGTACGAACTTGAAGTAATGCGCGACAAGGTCGATAACGTTGTTATCGTCTGTAGTATCGAGAATATCGATCCCATGGGTGTTCACACCGGAGATTCGATCACTGTCGCCCCAGCTCTGACTTTGACTGATGTTGAGTACCAGAAGCTTCGCGATCTATCGATCTCAATCATTCGTGAAGTCGGTGTCGATACGGGTGGATGTAATATCCAATTCGCAGTTAACCCTGACACGGGTCGCATCATCGTCATCGAAATGAATCCACGCGTATCTCGATCGAGTGCACTTGCTTCAAAGGCGACAGGTTTCCCCATCGCCAAGATTGCAACCAAACTAGCAATCGGTTATACCCTCGATGAGATTAAGAATGACATCACGCAGGTAACTCCAGCATCATTCGAGCCAACACTCGATTACATCGTTGTGAAAGCTCCACGTTTTGCCTTTGAAAAGTTCCAGGATGCAGATCCACGCTTAACGACCACGATGAAGAGCGTTGGCGAGGCGATGGCCATCGGACGCTCATTCCCTGAAGCTCTTATGAAGGCACTACGTTCACTAGAACGTAAGGAAGCAATTTTCACCTTTACGGATGCACGTTCAACAGACGAAAAGTCCAGCCTTCTCGAGTCGATGAAGATGCCGACTGAATATCGACTTCAGCAAGTTCAACGCGCACTCTGGTTGGGTGCAACGATGGATGAAGTTTTCGCCTCAACCAAGATAGATCGTTGGTATTTGCGCCAAATCGAAATCATTAACGATGTAGCGCGAACTATTGGTGAACCAGGCGAACTCACTTTTGATCTTTTGAAGTTAGCAAAATCGACTGGGTTCTCAGATGCTCAGATTGCAACTGTTCGCGGAATGGCTGAGGCAGATGTCCGCAAAGTGCGCCATCAAGTAAATCTTCGTCCTGTATACAAGACGGTTGATACATGTGCGGCAGAGTTCGAGGCCTTTACTCCATACCATTACTCAAGCTATGAGGAAGAGACGGAAGTTCGTCCACGAACAAAGCCTGCCGTCATAATCCTTGGCAGTGGTCCTAACCGAATCGGTCAGGGAATTGAATTCGATTATTCGTGCGTTCACGCCTCCTTCACCTTACGTGCTGCAGATTATGAAACCATCATGATTAACTGCAACCCAGAGACAGTGTCGACTGACTACGACACTTCAGATCGCCTCTACTTCGAGCCGCTTACCCTTGAAGATGTTCTTGAAATTGTTCATGCCGAATCACAGGCTGGTCCAGTGCTTGGTGTCATCACACAACTGGGTGGGCAGACGCCGCTTGGTTTAGCTGCAGGGCTCAAAGCTGCAGGCGTCACGATTCTTGGAACAAGCCCTGATGCAATTAACTTGGCTGAAGAGCGAGGTGCATTTGGTCAGGTTCTTAAGGATCAAGGACTGACAGCACCGGAATTCGGAATGGCTTCTTCTCAAATGGAAGCTCTCTCCATCGCACAACGTATTGGTTATCCAGTTCTGGTTCGCCCAAGTTTTGTTCTTGGCGGTCGCGGCATGGAGATTGTTTACGATGATGAGGCCCTTTCAGGCTTCATTTCGCGCGCTACAGATATCACTCCGGACCACCCAGTACTTGTTGATCGATTCCTAGATTCTGCAATCGAACTTGATGTCGATGCACTTTATGACGGAACTGAGCTCTTCCTCGGTGGAATCATGGAACATATTGAAGAAGCTGGAATTCACTCTGGCGATAGCGCATGTGTATTGCCTGCAATGACGATTTCTGATTCGCAAAGAGTGCAGATCCGCGAAGCAACGTTAAAGATTGCCCAAGGCGTTGGGGTTTCCGGACTCATCAATATTCAATTCGCAATGGCTGATCAAGTTCTTTATGTACTCGAAGCAAATCCACGCGCATCGCGCACCGTGCCATTCGTCAGCAAGGCAACAGGCGTCCCTCTCGCAAAAGCTGCAGCGCGAATCTCTCTTGGTTCGACAATTGCAGAGTTGCGCGCAGAAGGTCTACTTCCAGCACAAGGCGATGCCGTTGCAAAGGGGATTAGCGTCAAGGAGGCTGTGCTTCCATGGAACCGCTTCCGACGAGCAGATGGTCGCGGAGTCGATGCAGTACTTGGACCTGAGATGCGTTCGACTGGTGAGGTGATGGGCATTGCAGCGACATTCGGTGAGTCTTATGCCAAGTCGCAGATAAGTTCTTTTGGACCACTTCCTAAGTCAGGGACTGTATTTATCTCACTGGCGGATAAAGATAAGAAGCACGGGATTGCACCTGCACAAGGATTATCGGCGCTCGGATTTAGACTCCTTGCAACCGATGGAACAGCTTCATATCTTGCAGAACATGGAGTATCGACTGTTGTCGTCCGAAAGAATTCGCAAGGAACTGGACCAATGGGTGAGAAGACAATTGTCGAAATGCTCAACGCAGGTCACATTGATCTTGTTATCAATACCCCCGTTGGTCGTGGTACCCGAGCAGATGGCTGGGCTATTCGCACAGCGGCTGTTCAGCGTTCTATTCCTATCATCACGACGACAGCTGGTTTCAGCGCTGCTGTCGAAGGAATCAAGGCCTTACAGGCGGGCGAATTGAGCGTTTCGCCAATTCAAGAGTGGTTGAAACGCTAATGGCTACGATAAATAAGAGCGCACTTCAGCAAGTTGTAACCATCGTTTCAAATAAACGTATCGGTGCCTATCACCAGATTCTTCTCAATGTCGGAGATATTGTGAAGAGCTGTCGTCCGGGTAACTTCGTTGCCATTCGCGTTGGAGGCGATACATCTAAGATGATTTTGCGTCGCGCATTCGCTATCTCTCGAGTCGCAGACAATTCCCAATACGGGGGCACAATGGAATTAATTGTTGCCCCACATGGTTCGGGCAGTAAGTGGCTCTGTTCTCAGCAAGAAGGAGCAGAGATTGACATCATTGCACCCCTTGGAACCGCATTCGGAATTCCTACAGAACCAATCAACGCCCTTCTTATTGGTGGTGGTTATGGCTCAGCTCCGCTCTTCGGATTGGCAGATGTTCTTAAAGGCCGTGGCTGCAAGGTTGACATGTTGTTGGGTGCGAGCGTTGGTACAAAGATTTATGCACCGATGGAAGGTAAGAGGTCTGTTAACTCGCTAAAGATCTATACAGAAGACGGATCTATGGGTGAAACCGGGCGCGTGACTGAGAATCTTCTGGAAATTGTTAGAGATCGAAACATCGACGTTATTTATTCATGTGGTCCAATGGCGATGCTTTCCGCAATTACTGCCCTAGTCGCTGACACCGAAGTAATTCATCAATGCGCTGTTGAAGAATCAATGGCGTGCGGTGTTGGTATCTGCATGACCTGCGTATTGCCAGTACAAAATGACGATGGAACAACATCGATGCTGCGATCATGTATCGATGGTCCTGTTATGGATGGCGCCAATGTTCGTTGGGATCTTGTCGGCAAAGTTCCGGAGGCACTCGCATGACGCTTCCAGTGGATATGTCTACAACTCTTGGAAATGCATGGTTTCCAGCTCCGTTATTTACAGCCAGTGGTTGTGCAAGCAGCGGTAAAGAACTAGCTCAATTCTTCCCTCTCAACCAGATTGGTGCTGTTGTCACCAAGTCTGTGATGAGCAAGCCGCGCCATGGACGTCCTACGCCGCGTATGGCTGAGACTCCGTCAGGAATGTTGAACTCAATCGGTCTGCAAGGCCCAGGTATCGACTCGTTTTTAGCTAACGATGTCCCTTGGTTATTGGAGCAGAAAGCAAGAGTCATTGTTTCAATCGCTGGTGAAACCGTAGAAGAGTACTCAACTCTCGCTCGTAAGCTTCGATCTGTTTCAGGCATTAGCGCTGTCGAAGTAAATATCTCGTGCCCGAACGTTGAAAACCGTGGCCTTGTCTTTGCGTGTGACCCTGATGCCTCAAGGCGAGTTATCGATGGCGTGCGAAAGACAATTGGTGGCGACTTACCCATCATCGCGAAACTTTCACCTGATGTAACTGATCTACCATCAATCGCACGAGGCGTAGTCGATGCTGGCGCTGATGGATTAGCGCTTATCAATACGGTCTTAGGGATGGTTATTAATATTGACTCAATGCGACCACATCTTGGTGGCAAGACAGGCGGACTTTCTGGTCCTGCGATTAAACCTGTTGCAGTACGTGCGATCTATCAGGTGCATGCTGCTCTTCCTAAAGTTCCAATTCTTGGAATGGGGGGAGTCGCATCAGGCCGGGATGCACTTGAACTAATTTTGGCAGGTGCTTCAGGAGTATCTGTTGGTACTGCAAGTTTCGGAAACCCATCAGCTCTTATTGAGATTCAGAATGAATTGCGCGATCTTCTTGCAGCTCGTGGTTTTGCCACTCTGCAACAAGCCATCGGCTACGCACATAGAGAAGAGGCGTAATGAAAGCCCCAATAGTTCTAGCTGTTGATACACCAGATATCGAGATCGCAAAGCAATGGGTTGCGGCAACCCAAGATTCTGTCAGTGTTTATAAGTTAGGCCTTGAATTCTTTCTATCCTTCGGCCAAGAAGGAATCCGTGCCATCCAATCCGAGACTGATGCGGACATATTCCTCGATCTCAAACTTCACGATATTCCTCACACAGTTCAAGGGGCAGCTAAGGCAATCGAAAACTTAAAACCTAGATTCCTTACCGTTCACGCATCTGGTGGTCGAGCAATGGTGAAGGCTGCGGTGGATGCAGTTCCTGCAACCGATGTCACTGCTGTAACGATTTTGACCTCACTTTCAGAAGAGGATCTCTTTGAAATCGGCTACGCAAATCCAGCCCTAGAGAGCGCAGTAGCTCTAGCGAAAATGTCAGTTGATGCTGGTGCTCGAGCAATTGTCTGTTCTCCACTTGAAATCGCGGCAATCCGTTCGGCAGTAGGACCAACGCCTCACATTATTACCCCAGGAGTTCGCCCTCTCTCTGAAGTAGGAAGCGATGATCAAAAGCGGACCATGACACCGAAGGATGCAATCTCCGCGGGTGCTTCTTTCGTGGTGATTGGTCGTCCAATTACCAAGGCATGGTCTGATGGGGCGCAGGCAATGAAGTCAAAGGCGCGATTCATCGCTGACGAGATTCTCAACTAGATTTATCCCATGGGCGCACCTCCACAACTGACACCGGAAGAGCGCGCCCGAGCGCTGGCAAAGGCTAAAGAGTCGCGTCAGATTAGAGCCGCTGTTAAAGCGCGCGTAAAGAGTGGCGAACTGTCGATAACCGATGTTGTATCAATGTCGAAAGATGATGAAGCAATCGCCAAGATGCGTGTACTTGAACTCGTTGAGTCAATCAGTGGTGTTGGTAAAATTCGCGGCAAATCGATTCTGGAACGTCTTGGAATTTCATTAACTCGTCGTATCCAAGGGCTTGGAAGACATCAATTGGAATCTTTAGATAATGAATTCAAGATTCCTTCCGGCCTCACTCCTGGGAAGTTGGTTGTACTTTCGGGACCCGGTGGTGTCGGCAAGAGCACTGTCGCAAAGGTTTTGAAAGAATCATCACCATTCTTTGTCAGTGTCTCAGCAACAACTCGGGCGCCTCGTTTTAATGAGGTAAATGGAATTGACTATCACTTCTGTTCAAATGAAGAATTTGATGCAGCCATTGCATCCAATGAATTTCTCGAATGGGCAGAGTTTGCAGGTAACCGTTATGGAACTCCACGAAGAGCTGTTGAAGATTCACTACGTGTAGGCAAAAGCGTTCTACTTGAAATCGAGATCGCAGGAGCTAAGCAAGTTAAGGCAAAGGTTCCGGAAGCAATACTCGTATTTCTCGAGCCCCCTACATGGGAAGAGCTCGTTTCTCGCCTCGAAGGTCGTGGCACCGATAGCCCAGAACGTAGAGCCGCCCGCTTGGCTTTGGCTCAAGAAGAGATGGCTGCCGCCTCTTTCTTCGATAAAGTCCTCATCAATGACCAGGTCGATGGGGTAGTCGCATCCCTGATAGAATTCGTATCTGCCTAAATAGGCTGCAAGACCCGCAGAGCATTAATTGCTACGAAACACAGGAGTACAGATGAGCGCACATATGGATGGAATCACAAACCCACCTATCGACGAACTTCTCGATAAGGCTGGTTCTAAGTACAGCCTCGTTCTCTATGCAGCAAAGCGTGCTCGCCAAATTAATGCGTACTACTCACAACTTGGTGAAGGTCTTCTTGAATACGTTGGGCCACTAGTTGATACACACGTTCACGAGAAGCCATTGTCAATTGCACTTCGCGAAATCAACGAAGGTCTTTTGACTATTGAAAATCTAGAACCAACCGCCTAATTTTTAGGTAAACCACCATGCAAGGTTTTGGCCGTGAAGTAATTCTCGGCGTTGGTGGCGGCATTGCGGCATATAAATCCTGCGATCTTCTCCGTCGTCTCCGTGATCTCGGTTTTGGCGTAACTGTTGTTCCTACCCCTTCGAGCTTGAACTTCGTCGGGTCGGCAACGTGGGAAGCGCTTTCAGGGCGTAAGGTCACTACGGAAGTCTTTGAAAGCGTAGAGGAAGTCCGCCATATCTCTCTTGCAAAGAACTCGAATTTCATCATCATCGCACCTGCTACTGCCGATCTCATGGCGAGAATTGCGGCGGGACGTGCAGATGATCTCCTTACCAATGTAATTCTTGCATCCAACTCACCTGTACTGATTGTGCCGGCCATGCACCCTGAGATGTGGAACGACGAAGCCACCAAGACAAACGTTGCAACGCTACGTAGCCGCGGCTATCACGTGATGGATCCAGATACTGGCGCACTCACATCAGGAGATGTGGGACAGGGACGTTTTCCTGAAACATCACGCATTCTGGGGGAGTTCGCCGAAATTACGGGCTCACGTTCAGATCTTCTTGGAAAGAAAGTGCTCATTACCGCAGGCGGTACTCGTGAAGCGATTGATCCAGTTCGATTTATTGGAAATCAGTCATCCGGCAAACAAGGGTATGCAGTTGCACGCTCGGCCCAGCGACGTGGCGCTCAAGTAACTCTCATTTCAGCAAATTCGAATCTTGCCGACATTGAAGGCATAAGAACAATTAAGGTTGAGAGCGCATCACAGATGCTCTCAGCACTCGATGCAGAATTCACTCACACAGATATTCTTGTGATGTCAGCCGCTGTTGCAGATGCTCGCCCCAAGCAGATAGCGGATGCGAAGATTAAGAAGAACGAATTCACAAATATTGCCCTTGTCGAAAATCCAGATATTTTGCGCACAATCTCAGCAAAGAAGTCTCGACAAGTTATTGTCGGATTTGCAGCTGAAACTTCCGAAAATCTCGAAACCGCCCAGGCGAAGATGGTTTCTAAAGGAGCCGATATTCTCTATCTCAATGATATTTCTGGGGGAGATATCTTCAATAGCGAGACAACTCATGGATTTATCTTGGTTCGAGGTAAGGAACCCAAGAAGGTGGCAGAGACCACCAAAGACACGCTAGCTCACCAACTACTCGATGAAGCCCTTCTTCAGTTAGGTTAGGACAATGTCAAAACGCCTCTTTACTTCAGAATCAGTTACCGAAGGCCATCCAGATAAGATCGCTGATCAAATTTCGGATGCAATCCTTGATTCACTCTTAGACCAGGATCCAACAAGTCGCGTCGCGGTTGAAACACTCATCACAACAGGTCAGGTACATGTTGCCGGTGAAGTAACCACCAACGGATACGCAGATGTCATGGGCATTGTCCGTGACACAGTTATTGGTATCGGTTACGACTCATCTGTAAAGGGCTTTGACGGAAATAGCTGTGGCGTTTCAATCTCCATCGGACAGCAATCTCCTGATATCGCACAAGGCGTCGATGATGCATTTGAGCACCGCGTTTCATCTGCAGCAGATCCATTAGATCTTCAAGGTGCTGGCGATCAAGGGCTCATGTTCGGGTACGCGTGTGATGACACCAAAGAGCTCATGCCACTTCCAATTTGGTTGGCTCACGAATTAGCTCAACAACTTTCTAAGGTTCGTAAGTCAGGCGCACTTCCATACCTTCGCCCTGATGGCAAGACACAGGTAACTATTGAGTACGACGGCGATAAGGCTGTGGCTCTCGATACAGTTGTTATCTCAAGTCAGCATGCAGAAGAAGTAGATGTCATCAAGCAGTTGACACCAGAAATCATTGCTCAAGTAATCGATCCTGTTTTGGCAAAGATTGATCTGCCTCGCAAAGATATGCGCACGCTCATTAACCCAACAGGTCGCTTTGTAATTGGTGGCCCAATGGGAGATGCAGGACTTACAGGACGCAAGATCATTGTTGACACATACGGTGGAATGGCTCGCCACGGCGGCGGAGCGTTCTCAGGTAAAGACCCTTCAAAGGTTGACCGTTCTGCAGCCTATGCAATGCGTTGGGTGGCTAAGAATGTTGTAGCAGCAGGCCTTGCCCGTCGTTGCGAAGTTCAGGTTGCATACGCAATCGGTAAAGCGCAGCCTGTGGGTGTATTTGTTGAAACTTTTGGAACAGAGACAGTTCCTGTTCAAAAGATTCAAAATGCAGTAACAACTGTCTTCGATCTTCGCCCTGCAGCGATTATTCGCGATCTCAATCTCAAGCGCCCGATCTATTCACAGACTGCTGCTTACGGTCACTTTGGTCGCGAGCTTCCTAACTTCACATGGGAAGCAACTAATCGCGTATCAGAACTCCAAGCAGCCGTTAAATAGTCGAAGGCTTTACTGACGTGGCACTTACGAGGCCACTTCGTCTCAAAGCTGAGATAGCGAAGCTCAAACCGGAAGGCAGTTCATCAGATCTGCCGATTGCCCGGGTCTGGGTAGATTCTGGGGTCTTTCATCTAGATCAAAGTTATGACTATTTAATACCCGATAATCTCTCAGCTGTTATCTCAACGGGCGTTCGTGTTCAAGTTCCTTTTCATGGCCGAGAAGTTGAAGGGCTAGTTCTTACTCGAGAGAGTACGTCGGATTCACCCGTCTTGAAATCAATCTCGAAAGCAATATCCCTGCATAGCGTTGCGACGCTTGAATCGATTGAACTTATTTCGGCTGTAGCAGCTCGTTGGGCGGCCCATCCGTTCGACGTTATTCGATCAGCCATCCCTCCTCGGGTTGCATCAGTCGATAAAGAGAACTGGGTCGAGGCAGCATTGCCTCAGTTAAAAACGAAGCCAAATCGCACTTATATTCATATTCCACCAGCTGTTAATCGTTTCAACTTCCTGCTTTCGACGATTGACAGGTACTCAGGAAAGGGATCGACACTCGTCATAGTTCCCGACAATCGCTCCGTCCAGAGGCTGGTCGCCCTGATACCGGAAGCGGTGGTTCTCGATTCAGCACTCGATAGATCTGAGCGATATCGCAATTTCCTTTTATGTCGTTATGGACGAGGCCAGATTGTGCTGGGAACCAGAAGCGCAATCTTTGCACCGATTACCGATCTCGAGTCAATCATCGTTATGGATGAAGGTTCTGAGCAACATTATGAGGTTCGTTCTCCAGGATGGAATGTCCGCGATGTCGCCATCCTTCGAGCGATGAAATCAGAGCTCAATCTAACTTTCGTCGGTTATTCACCGAGTTCTGAAGTCGCTCGACTTATTGAGAATAAATGGATCGATTTTTCATCAAGTAAATCTCGCATCGATGTTTCAGCTTATCCTCAATCGCATGGCGAGCTGATTCCCAGCAGGTTAATGGGGGAGGTTCGCAAGGCAATGAATTCGGGACCCGTACTTTTCCTCGCGCCTCGAAAGGGTTACTCGCAAAGTGTCGTGTGTTCTAAATGCAAAAACTCTGCTCTCTGTGAATGCGGTGGCAAGTTACTCAAGCGTGGTTCAGAAACATCCCTTGAATGCACCATATGCGGCAAGGCTCATTCGGAGTGGAGATGCGTGTGGTGTAAAGGTTCAACTCCTTATCTCTTGGGTCGCGGCTCAGAAAGATTCGCATATGAGATTGGAGCGGCTTTTCCTGGAGTAAAGGTGGTGCAATCGTCATCGGAATTGATGATTGATAGTTTTGACGATGAACGAGGGTTAGTCATCGCCACTCCTGGCGCCATTCCGATCACCAAGAACGGCTATGCCCTTGTGATTATTCTCGAGGCAGATCGCTTCTTCATGCAGGCAGATATCCGAGCTCACGAACGAACCCGCGAGCTCTTCTTTTCAACCAGTGCCTCGGCTTCGCAAAAGGGAAAAGTTGCATTTGTCATGTCAGCAGATAGCCCGATCATTGGCGCCGTCTCTGCCTGGAAGCCGTCGCTGATTTCGCAACGTGAACTACGTGAACGTCTCGAAGTAAATCTTCCTCCGTTTACTAGGGCTGTCACGATGGATATTGCAGCCACTGAGTCCCAATCGCTTTTGCGCGGACTAAAGAAAGCTCAAGATGACTCCCGTTTGCCCGAATCAACTCAATTCCTTGGCCCATCACAACTCAAGGGCGATATAGATCGAATCGTTGTTCTGGTTCCACTGATTGATGGTGAGGCTCTCATCTCGTTACTGCATGAGTTCCAACGTCGTCGCAGTTCGTCTAAGAAGAGCCTTGCATCAATTCGCATTGACCCTTATTCGCTATCTCGATAGTAGGATAAGCACATGTCCATCATGCCGATTCGCCACTTTGGCGATCCCGTACTCGTTACACCGGCCTCTGAGGTAATTGATTTCGATAAGGAACTTCGCGTTCTTGTAAAAGATCTCACCGAAACGATGCTCGATGCACCAGGTGCGGGTCTCGCCGCCCCTCAAATTGGTGTTCCACTTCGCGTATTTGTCTGGGATGTCGATGAAGCGTTGGGACATCTCATCAATCCAACTCTCGACCTTAGTGAAGAACTCCAAGACGGAGATGAAGGTTGCTTGAGCTTTCCTGATCTGGTTTACCCAACACCTCGCGCATTTAGAGCTGTTGCAAAGGGTTTCAATATGCACGGCGAACCAATTACTGTTGAAGGAACTGAGTTACTGGCCCGAGCTTTGCAACACGAAACAGATCACCTCAATGGAATTCTCTTTATTGATCGCCTCTCCGAGGAAGATCGAAAGCTCGCCATGAAAGAGATTCGTGAATCAGATTGGTTCGGCATGGCTAATTCAGCAGGCATGCAGCCGCAGATTAAAGTCTCACCGCACGATCCCTTCGGCAGAGGGCTTTAATTGAAGATAATTGTGGCGGCAACGCCCGATGTGGCTATTCCCACTTTAAATTGGTTGATCACTTCAGAGCATCAATTGCTATCTGTTATTACTCAGCCCGACCGCCCTGCAGGACGAGGACGAACTCTCAAGGAGTCAGTGATTTCCGAGTGGGCTCGTGATAACGATGTACCTTGCTTCAAGCCTGCTTCGGTAACGGAAACAGCCACTCTCATAGAAGGTGCTGATGTTCTTTTGACGATTGGTTATGGCGTGCTTCTTCCCAAAGAACTACTGAGCATTCCTATGCATGGTTGTCTCAACCTTCACTTCTCACTCCTTCCACGCTGGCGGGGAGCTGCTCCAGTCCAGCGAGCAATCGAGGCCGGAGATCCTGTTTCTGGAGTAACGGTCTTTCAATTAGATCCTGGAATGGATACTGGCCCCATCTATTCAGTAAAGAGATTTGCGCTTGATTCAGATATCACGAGTGATGAACTATTTTCAGAGTTAGGCGCACTTGGTGTCGAAGCAGTCGAAGATTCTCTGAACGCTATCAAGGCTGGAATTCGCCCTGAACCACAGAAGAGCGACGGCGCCACTCGAGCCATGAAGATTTCTAAAGAGGAATGTGAAATTAACTGGAACCTCGATGCCCAATTGATTTCTCAAAAGATTAGAGCGTTCACATCTTCACCGGGTGCCTGGACTCGATTCCGCGGCGAAGTAGTAAAGATAGATTCGGTGAATATTTCCAAAGAGACTCTTCAACCTGGCGTGTTAAAGGTAGTCAATAAGGAGCTCCTTGTAGGAACTTCCTCCAATGCAGTTTCAATAGGTTTCTTGACTCCAGCGGGGAAGTCGCGAATGGATGCCAAGTCCTGGCTCAACGGTGCGCGTTTAGGTGATGGTGAACTCTTTGGTTAAAGCACGCCGAGACTCATTCAAATCTCCTAAACCAGATGCACCTCGCGTCTTGGTCTACGACATTCTCTCTGAAGTAAACCGACGCGGGGGATATTCGAACCTACTTCTACCGCAAGCGCTTAACGCAAGTAATTTCGAACAGCGAGATAAAGGTTTCATCACTGAACTTCTTTACGGAACTTTGCGTATGCAAGGGCGTCACGATTACATACTCTCCCAAGTCTCTGATCGGCCTTGGTCTGAAGTCGATGAAGGAATCGTTGATATCTGCAGATTAGGTGTTCATCAACTCTTTGAAATGCGCGTTGCTACTCACGCTGCAGTATCTGCAACTGTCGAGCTTGCACGTAAGGTCATCGGTGAATCTAAAGCCTCTTTCGTCAACGCGATTCTTCGTAAAGTCAGTGCCAAGACGTTAGAAGAGTGGCTTGAGCCTGTCTTAGCCATGAAGGACCCGGTGTCCAGACTTTCAATTCAATATTCACATCCAGAATGGATTGTCTCTGCCTATTTTGACCTTCTTAAAGATTACGCAAGAGTCGAGGAAGAGTTGGGTGCAAATAACATCCCGGCAACGCCAACGCTTGTTTCATGGCCAGGATCTTCAACTCAAGAAGAACTTGTTTCTGAAGGCGCAATAGCAACTCGTTTCTCACCTTATGGTGCGAAATTTGAAGGAGCGCCTGGTTCCCTCGATTTGATTCGTCATCGCAAGGCCGGAGTTCAGGACGAAGGCTCACAGTTAGTTGCTCTTGCCTTTTCGCAAGCAACCAAATCTGCCAAAACCGTTCTCGATCTCTGTGCTGGTCCTGGCGGTAAAGCCGCCCTCATCTCTCATATTTGTGATGTAGAAGGTCGAGATTTCGTAGCAAACGAAGTATCTGAGGCGCGAGCAAAGCTAGTGAAGAATGTTGTTGGAAAGTTTCCGGTCTGGGTGGGAGACGGTCGAGAAATTTCCTCACATGGACAGAAGTTCGATGCGATTATCGCTGACGTTCCTTGTACTGGTCTTGGCGCTTTGCGTCGACGCCCTGAAGTTCGCTGGCGTAGAACTGTTCAAGATTTGCGTGCACTGACTGAGTTACAGTTAGAGCTCGCTAATTCGGCCATCGCCAATCTCTCTGATGCTGGCATCTTCGGCTATGCAACCTGTAGTCCTCACTTTGCTGAAACCTTTGGTCAGGTAAAGATGATTCTTAAGGCGCATCCTGAGCTGGAGCAAATTGATGTTGCCCCTTTCTTGCCGGCAAACCTGCAAGGTGCCGTGCGCGATAGAGCGATGGCTCTCTGGACCAGTGTGCATGAAACGGATTCAATGTTTCTCGCGCTCTTTAAGAAGAAGGCTTAGGCTGAAGACATGAGTGGGCACATTCGCATAACTCCAAGCATCCTTAACGCTGACTTTGGACACCTAGATCAAGAGATAGCCAAGATTGCCCCGGTTAGTGATTTCATACACCTCGATGTCATGGACAATGTCTTCGTCCCCAACTTCACCTTTGATTTTTCCTCGGCTGCAAAGATTATTGCCGCCTCACCAATCCCTATTGATGCCCACTTAATGGTGGCGAATGTTGATTCGATTGCTATTGATTATGCAGTTGCAGGAGCCGCCAGTGTGACGATTCATGCTGAAGCTACTTCTGATATCTCTTCAACCCTTAAAGGAATCAAAAGCCACGGCGCGAGAGCAGCGCTTGCAGTAAAGCCAGGAACAGCGATCGATCAATACTCCGAATTTCTCGACGACGTCGATATGTTCTTAATCATGACAGTCGAACCTGGTTTTGGCGGACAGAAATTCATGGAATCGATGATGGAGAAGGTTCGGATAACTCGTAAAATTATTGGTTCACGCCCTATCTGGCTCCAAGTAGATGGTGGAATTTCACTTGAAACCATCGAAATAGCAGTTACAGCCGGAGCTGATACCTTCGTCGCTGGAAGCGCTGTATTTAACGCTGAGGATCCTGCAAGGATGGTAAATGCTCTTCGCGAGCGAGCCATCTCCAGTAAACTCGCACCATGAAGTCTTTTGATCAGCTCTGGCAAGAGTTGGCACAGAAGGCGGTAGACCGCCCTGAAGGCTCTGGCACGGTCGCCGCTCTCGATGCAGGAGTCCACAGCATCGGTAAGAAGATTCTTGAAGAAGCTGGCGAAGTCTGGCTTGCTGCCGAACATGAGACCGATGAGGCGTTAGCTGAAGAAATCAGTCAGCTCATTTATCATCTTCAAACTTTGATGCTCGCACGAGGCTTAACGCCTGCTGATATCTATAAGTTTCTTTAATGATTGCTAGGGGAGAAGATGTTACGTATAGCTGTTCCTAATAAAGGCTCACTCGCCGATGCATCCATCGCAATTCTCAAAGAGGCTGGCTATAGACAACGCACCGATTCTCGCGATCTAGTTCTCGCGGACCCAGATAACTCGGTTGAGTTCTATTATCTTCGCCCACGCGATATCGCGATCTATGTTGGTTCTGGCGAACTAGAGGCTGGGATAACTGGACGTGACTTGCTGATTGATTCAGGGGCTAAAGCTGAGGAAGTTCTCGCACTAGATTTTGGTTCGTCTACTTTTAGGTTTGCAGCACCCGCTAGCACCCAGTGGAAGCCTTCAGATATAGCCGGTAAGCGAGTTGCAACTGCTTACCCAGGGCTAGTTGAAAAACACCTTGCTGATTTGAATATTTCAGCATCTGTTGTACGCCTCGATGGCGCAGTCGAAAGTAGCGTTCGTCTCGGAGTCGCAGATCTCATCGCTGACGTTGTAAGCACCGGAAACACATTGAAACAGGCTGGCTTAGCAGTATTCGGCGAACCTATTCTGGTCTCAGAGGCAATTGTCATTAAGAGAACAGGTTCAGAGTTACCGGCTGGACTTGAAATTCTCATTCGACGCCTGCAGGGCGTTGTCACTGCGCGTCAATATGTTCTTCTTGATTACGATATTCCAACATCGAGCGTTGATAAAGCTTGTGCGATTACTCCAGGTCTTGAATCTCCCACAATCTCACCATTACAGAAGGCGGATTGGGTGGCTGTTCGTGCAATGGTTCTTCGTAAAGATACTAATCGTCTGATGGATGAACTGTGGGCACTTGGTGCTCGCGGAATTCTTGTTACAGATATTCACGCCTGCAGACTCTAATTACTTTCGCTGCGCGCCAGCTTCTTCAATATCTTCACGCGAAATTCCGAGGAGATAGAGAACTGAATCCAAGTATGGCGCGCTGACAGAACTTGCCGCCGCTGCCTTAACTGCTGGCTTCGCGTTGAATGCTATTCCAAGTCCCGCAATCGAAATCATATCGAGATCATTTGCACCATCACCGATTGCAACAGTCTGCTCAAGTTGGACGCCTTCGATTTCAGCAAAATCTCTGAGAGCGGTTGCCTTGGCTGCTCGATCAATAATTGGCTCAATGACCTTACCTGTTAACTTCCCATCGATGATTTCAAGGGTATTGGCACGGTAATGGGCAATGCCTAGCTCTTTAACGAGCGGCTCGATAACTGAGACGAATCCACCTGAGACGACAGCAACGCTATGCCCGAGTTGATGGAGAGTTTTCACAAGTGTTCGCGCACCAGGTGTAAGCGCGATTTCCTTTTGAACTTCGGTAATAACAGATTCAGGTAGACCTGCAAGCAGAGCCACTCGTGCACGAAGGCTCTCGTTAAAGTCGAGCTCGCCTCTCATTGCTGAGTCGGTAATCTCTTTTACCTTCTCCTGAACTCCTGCCTTGTTGGCGAGTAGTTCGATGACCTCTTGTTGAATCAGGGTTGAATCAACGTCCATGACAACGAGCTTCTTAGCCCAACGCATCAGACCGCCGGGGGACACGGCAATATCAACAGAGTGCGCAGTCGTAACTTCAGCAAGGCATGCGCGGATATCTGTTTGGTCCGCATCTGAAACGATGAATTCGATCGCAGTGATTGGGTAGCTTGCAGTGCGATGAATTCGTTCGATATTTCCGCCGCGAGATGCAATGGCCGATGCGATTGCAGCTATGGCCGTTGGTGCCAATGGGCTGCCGAGTGCAACAACATGTACTAGGCCAGTTTTCGCTGCAATGGAAGATTGACCTTGTTCAAGGAATGAAGTCGCGATATCAACGCCGAGTTTCTGCCCACACAGTTGAAGATCTTCCTCAATTGCTTCGGAATGCGCCGGGTTGAGTGAGATAAGGACAGTCAGAATCAATCGCTCGCGGATGACAACTTGCTCAATGTCGAGAACAGTGATCGCAAATGGTGCCAGGGTCTCAAAGAGCGCCTGGGTAATGCCTGGAGTATCGATACCAGAGACGAGAATTAGGCCAGTGAATTCACTCTTTTCATCGCTCATATGGCGCAGGTTATCGCGAATCACTTACCTAACGCTGACAATTGCGAGTGATTTTGCACCTCGACGATATATCTTTTAGCCCTATGAGTAGCCAACGCGTCCTCGAATTGAGGGATGTTTCTGTCCGCCGTGGCGTTCGCACCATTCTCGGTCCCATCAACTTTGCAATATCTGAGGGGGAGAGATGGGTTGTTCTTGGACCCAACGGAGCAGGCAAATCCACGCTCCTTCAAATTCTTGCAACCAGAATTTTCCCAACGCAAGGCCAAGTAAAAGTCTTAGATAAAGAGATGGGCCGCGTAGATCTTTGGGAACTTCGTAATCGCATCGGCATCTGCGGAACTTTGATTTCGGAAGATATTCCATACGACGAGAAAGTTCGCGATGTTGTTCTTACAGCGGCTTACGCTGTTCTTGGAAGATGGAATGAGGCTTATGACCTCTGGGATGAATCTCGCGCAGTTGCGCTTTTAACCACATTTGGTGTCAGAGATTTTGCGGATCGAGATTATGGAACCTTGAGTGATGGTGAGAAGAAGCGAGTTCAGATTTCTCGGGCACTTATGGCTGACCCAGAACTGCTATTACTTGATGAACCAACCTCGGGGCTCGATTTAGGTGGTCGAGAAGATTTGCTGAAACGATTTTCGCAATTCGCCTCAGACCCTGCTGCGCCGGCATCCATACTTGTGACGCACCATATCGAAGAGATTCCAAGTGGAACTACGCATGCCCTTATTCTCAAAGATGGCGCAGTTGCTGTCTCGGGCCCAATTCATGAAGTCATCACTTCGGAACATATGTCAGCAGTCTTTGAACTACCTATGGAAGTTCGCAATGAAGGATCTCGCTTCTTCGCACGTGCACTCTAGTTGGGAAACGGTCTTTGAACCGATAAATCCACTCATTGCAGAGTTGCTCTCGAAGATTGCAAGTGAGGATTTATCACCTTCTCTCGATTCAATTTTTCGAGCCTTTCAATTCGACCTCGACTCAATCAGATGCGTGATTGTCGGCCAAGATCCCTATCCAACGCCGGGTAATGCCATGGGGCTTGCATTTTCAACGCCACCATCAGTGGAAAGGATTCCACAAAGTTTGAGAAATATTTTTAAGGAATTGGAAGATGATCAAGGAATCACACCGCCAACCAGCGGTGATCTTTCTGCCTGGAGTGCTGCAGGTGTCCTGTTGCTCAATCGGGTGCTGACAACGCGGCAAGGGGAATCAAATGCTCATACCAATATTGGATGGCAACGAATAACTGATCACATTGCCTCCGAGTTAGGTAAGAGAGATGTCGTTGCAGTTCTTTGGGGCAAGCAAGCTCAAGAACTTTCAATATTCTTCACCTACAAAATTGAGGGCGTTCATCCAAGTCCGCTGAGCGCCTATAGAGGATTCTTTGGATCTAAACCTTTTACTCAAGTAAATCAGCTCTTGGTTGCACAAGGGCGAGAACCCATCGACTGGAAGCTATAAAAGAAAAGACCCCCACCTCATAATGAAGTGGGGGTCTTTCTACTTACTATCTAATTAACCAACCCACTGGTTGATAGGTGATGTGAGGAAGTAAATCATGAAGAGACCTGATACTAAGAGAAGCAATGGATGTACATCCTTGCGACGACCTTGGATATAGCGGATCACAACGTGAGTTACGAAACCAGCACCGATACCAACTGAGATGTTGTAGGTAAATGGCATCAAGATGATTGTAAGGAATGCAGGAATTGCAATTCCGTAATCTTCCCAATCGATACCCTTAATCTGAGTCATCATCAAGAAACCAACGATGACAAGAGCCGGAGTAGCTGCTTCGTAAGGAATGATTGCTACGAGTGGCGCAAGGAAGGTTGTGAGCAAGAAGCACACACCTGTGACCACGGATGCAAGACCTGTACGAGCTCCTTCGCCAACGCCAGCAGCTGATTCGATGTAACTGGTGTTAGAAGAGATGCTTCCAACGCCGCCGCCGACTGCTGCGAGTGAGTCAACGAGAAGAATGCGATCGTTGTTAGGAATATTTCCATCGCGATCGATGAGGTTTGCCTCGTGACCAATTGCTGTAACTGTTCCGACAGTGTCGAAGAAGTCTGAGAGCAAAAGGGTGAAGACAAGCAGGATCACAGTGATCAATGGAACGCGATCGAGTGAGCCGAAGAGGTTGAATTGGCCGAAGAGGCTGAAATCAGGTGTTGCGACTACCTTCTCAGGCATTGCAGGAACGTTGAGGTTCCATCCCTTTGGATTGACCTTACCTGTAGCTCCGTCAAAAAGTGGACCAACCTTCAGAGTTGTTTCAATGAAGACAGCAACTGCTGTTGCAACAACAATACCGATAAGGATTGCACCCTTAACTTTCTTGACTATCAAACCGATAGTAAGGAAGAGACCAAGTGCGAAGACGACAATTGGCCAGCCGACGAGGGTTCCGCCATCGCCGAGAGTTACTGGTACTGGACCAGCTCCTGTACGACGAACGAAGCCTGCGTCAACAAGACCGATAAGGGCGATGAAGAGACCGATACCAACTGAGATAGCGATCTTCAACTGTGCTGGAACTGCCTTGAAGACAGCAGTTCTAAATCCTGTGAGAACCAAAATTGTGATGATGATTCCTTCAAGAACGATAAGGCCCATGGCATCTGCCCATGTCATCTTTGATGCAATTCCAACTGCGACGAAGGTGTTGAGACCGAGTCCTGTTGCGAGCGCAAGTGGGTAGTTACCGACAACTCCCATAAGGATCGTCAGTACGCCAGCCATAAGAGCTGTCATTGCGGCGACGAGAGCTAGGTTAGGAGCATCTCCACCACCAAGGAATTTTCCATCTGCATCCTTGCTAAGACCAATGATGAGTGGATTAAGCGCCACGATGTAAGCCATGGTGAAGAATGTGACGAGACCGCCACGAACTTCACGACCTACAGTGGAGCCACGTTCAGATATTTTGAAGAAACTATCGAGCATGACGAACCTTCCTGATTTTGGTAACGGGGGTGTTTGCGACCCCGTGTGAAATGACGGCTCACAGACCGAGGGAAGATGTCTGAAGGCTAGTTCAGCCGTAAGGCTACTTATGGGTTAAACGCGCCACGACCCCAAGGAAAATTGCCACAGATTGGCCGATCAAGAGGGCAAATAGCGCTGTTCCGATGCCGACGGTCCCACCCATGAGCCATCCGATGATCAGAACGAGGACCTCGATGCCGAGGCGAACTCGGCCGACTCTGATTCCGGTCTTGTAGTGAATTCCAGTCATAGCTCCATCGCGTGGACCAGGCCCAAGTCCACAGGTGATGTAGAGCGCTGAGCCGAGGCCAACCATCGCGATTCCAAGGAGTGAAAAGAAGACGCCTGACAAGGTTGAGTTCTGTTTAGGGAAGATATGTGTGCCAACTTCAATAAAAGTGGCGATGAGAACAATATTTGAAAGCGTTCCAAAACCTGGTTTCTCATTGAGCGGAATCCAGATAAGAAGAACGAAAACGCTTATAACGAATGTTGCCCACCCAATACTCATTCCTGTTTTCAACGTTAAACCCTGAGAGAAGACAGTCCATGGAGCGTTGCCGACGTTGCCCTGAACCAAAAGTGAATCACCGAGACCGAAGATTGCAAGGCCAAAGAAGAGAATGAGTACACGAGTGGGGGAGAGTTGCCATCTATGTTCTGCGCGCCAAGGAGTAACCGGAACTGTCTTATGTGGCTTGAGAACGCTAAGAAGTTCGGAAAATTTCATTAGTAAAGTCTATAGTTAAACAATGTTTGCAGGTCTAGGAACGCTCATCAATGTCATTGCAATTATCATTGGATCCACCATTGGTATCGGTGCCGGAAGTCGCTTGACCAAGAAATCGCTGAGCCTCATCACCGACATTCTTGGTCTCATCACTTTGCTCGGGGCGGCATCAGCGCTTATGCCGCTATGGTCATCGACCTTTATTGATTCACTTCCTAATGGATCGACCCTCCTCGTTATTCTGGGTGCAATGTTGCTTGGTGGACTTATCGGATCTGCGCTCTCTCTTGAAAATAGATTGGATAAGTTTGGCGAAACTCTGCGCCAGAAATTCAAGGCATCAAGTGACGGACCCTTTATTGAAGGATTTGTTTCAGCTTCGCTTCTCTTTGTGATTGGACCACTTGCAATACTCGGAAGCGTAAGCGACGGAATGTCAGAGGGCTTGGATCAATTGATTCTGAAATCCTCTCTCGACTTCTTTGCGGCAATGGCTTTTGCCTCATCACTGGGATGGGGAGTTGCGGCCTCTGCTATTCCCGTTGCGATTTATCAAGGCGCCTGGACCTTGGTCGGACTCTTTTTGGGCTCAGTCCTTCAGCCTTATCAAATCGATGCCATGACTATCTGTGGAGGCCTAATGCTCGTGGGCATTGGATTACGCCTTTTGGATATCAAGAAGATCGCAGTAGCAAACATATTGCCGGCGCTCATTATCGCGCCAGTAATCGCCACACTGCTACATCAATTTATTTGAACGAGCTTACTTAGTCTGAACTAGATTGTTGAAGCGTCGATTACAAATCGGTACTTCACATCACTTGCAACTGTTCGTTCGTATGCCTCGTTGATGTAATCAGCCTTGATGACTTCAACATCGCTCACTATTGATTTTTCTCCGCAGAAGTTGAGCATCTCTTGTAATTGCGGAATGCCACCAATCATTGAGCCCGCGATTGAGCGTCGACCATCAAGAAGTGATCCCACATGCACTGCATAAGGCTTACCAGGAAGACCGATTACCACCAAAGTCCCATCGAGCTTCAAGAGCGAGACGTACTTATTGATATCAAGTTCAGCGCTGACTGTGTTTAGAATGACGTCAAAAGTCTTTGAATGCGCAGCAAATACAGAGTCATCATTAGTTGCAACGAAGTGATGGGCGCCCATTGCAAGAGCGTCATCCTTCTTATGAGGTGAATGAGAGAGAACAGTTACTTCTGCGCCCATAGCGACAGCGAACTTAACTCCCATATGGCCAAGACCTCCGAGGCCCATGACGGCAACTTTCTTGCCAGGTCCAACGTTCCAATGCTTAATTGGAGAATAAAGTGTGATTCCCGCACACAGAAGCGGTGCAACTCCTTCGAGTGGAAGATTTGCAGGAATGTGTACGGCGTAATCTTCGTTAATCACGAAGTAATTTGAGTAACCACCCATGGCAACGGTCTTGCCATCGCGTTCTAGTTGGTTATATGTGCCGGTCATTCCTTCGAGGCAGTACTGCTGCAAACCTTGCTTGCAGTTTTCACAGGTGCGGCATGAATCAACGAATACGCCAACGCCAATCTTGTCGCCAACCTTGAATTTCGTAACAGACGATCCAACTGATGTGACAGTACCGGCGATTTCATGCCCCGGAACCATTGGGAAAATCGCGGGACCCCATTCTTCACGTGCCTGGTGAATGTCGCTATGGCAGATACCCGCATATGCAATATCAAGTGCGACATCGTGCGCCCCAAGGTCGCGACGATTGAATTCGAAAGGAACGAGAGGCTTCTTTGCTTCCATCACTGCGTAGGAGCGTGTATTCATAAGTGGAACCTTTTCTACTCGTTGAATGGGAGGGGATCAGAACTTATATGACCTGCACGCGATGCGCGCGCTGTAACTTGTCGCATATGGTGGCGACGGCAGAGAACTTCGTATGCGACTTCATCGCTCTTACCAACATCGCCAACAACAACCTGCTCGCCCTCAGTAACCATGACGCCGTTGACGGTACGGGCATTGTGCGTAGCGCGTGAACCGCACCAGCAGAGAGCTTCAACCTGAAGAGTATTTACGCGATCGGCTAGCTCGACGAGTCGGGCGGAACCCGGAAAGAGTTTCGTTCGGAAATCAGCAAGGATCCCAAATGCGTAGACATCAATGCCAAGTCCATCAACAATCTTGGCCAAGCCGTCAATTTGATCTGGCTGATAGAACTGAGCTTCATCGCAGATGATGTAATCGATGCGATCGCCCATGGAGAGATGTTCAACTACAAATTTATGGATATCGAGTTCAGGTTCTACTTCAATCGCATCTGACTTCAGTCCCAAACGGGAACTAATGACACCGGAACCAGCTCGGTCCTTATTGGTAAAGATCAGACCTGAACGTCCCCGGCTTTTATGGTTATGCGCAGTTTGGAGAGCAAGAGTTGATTTTCCGCTATCCATTGTTCCGCAGTAATACACCAATTCAGCCACGGCGGCATCCTGCCACTTTTTGACTACTTCTGCTCATCAGATGTCTTGCTGAGCGCACCAAGATTTCTTAGAGCTTGCAGCAGATTAGGTGAGAGCGCACGCGCCATGTCGACCGATAGGTGCGAAGCATCGCGATAAGCAACAACGCCATCAATAACCCCAGGGCAATTGCGTTCACAAAGCCAAGAAGTCGGATTGATTTTCAAGAATCCAGGGGAGAAGATCGGAGTTGAACGTTCAGAACCGTTGCATCGGTCAAGACTTCCAGAAGCGATACAGCTTGGAATATCGCGGTTTGGATGTGGAGTGTCGGAGATATAGATGATTCGCGGTGAACTTCCGCGAAGCGAGTTATAAGTCTTGCCTTGACCTTCACGCCACCAAGATTCACGACTTGAGTACTGTGATGGAACTTCGAAGTGTTGGAACCCGCTCACAAGAACCGCATCAGGATTAATCGACTTTATTCGCTTATACGCGTAATCACGCCACGCAAAGCAATCAGAGTTCTTATATTCGCCAGTATCTACCTTCGTAACCGCAGCCCCTGGGCATGCCGACTTGGTAAGCGAAATCAATTCGAATCTCTGCTCACGGGCTAACTTCTCGAGTGTTGGGAACCATTGCGCTGCATGAGAGTCTCCAAAGAGAACAATCTTGCGCGATGACCCTCGAACTCCGTAAGTGCAGTCTGGGGATGTTGTTTCACCATTATTCACATGACATCCATCGTCATAGACAACTGGCTTTTTCATGATTTCTTGTAGTGAAATCTTCTTGCCATCCTTCAAGGTGACGATATCTGAATACGATGAATTAATCGCAAGACCTAACGTGAGAGAAATTACCGTTGCTGCAACGCCTCCACGAATGACCGTCTTTTGTGGAAGTTTTGCGTGACGAAGTGGCTCTTCTATATATCGATGTGTGAGTTCGGCAAAAAGGAGCGTTGCCAATACAGCGAGGACGCGTTCAAAAATCGTTAAATTCCGACCAAAGTAAATCGCCGGAATAACCAAGAGAGGCCAATGCCATAGATAGAGAGGATATGAAATCTCGCCTAACCACTGAACTATTCGGTGGCTTCCGATGGAGTTAAGAACTTTCGGCCAAGAATGCACTGCCGCAATGGAGATAGCTGTAGCCAGAACCGGTACGAGTGCCGCCGTTCCTGGGAATGGGGTGTTATCTCTGAACTGAAGAGTTCCGTAGATAAAGAGTGCGAGAGCGATCCAAAGGTAGTTCTGGGAGAACTTTATTCGCTGAGGGATATAGAGAAGTAGCGCACCTACTCCGAGTTCCCAAGCGCGCGTAGGTAGCGAGTAGAAAGCCCAGATTGGTTCTGTAGATGTTTGAAACAAACTAAAGAGGAACGATGCAATGGAGATTGCAAGAATTCCAAATCCAACTGTTCGGCGACCCCCACGTTTGTACAGGGCGAGAATGATGAATGGCCAGAAGAGATAGAACTGTTCTTCAACAGCCAACGACCAATAGTGAATTACTACTGGTGGAACAGCGCTGAGATTTTGATAATCCATCTGCCAGAAAGCGAACAGATAGTTAGAGATGTAAATACTGGCAGCGGCAATATCTTTACCCAGATCTGCGCGCATTGTCGCGGGATATAGATACCAAGCAGTTACGCCTGTTACAAAGAGAACGAAGAAAGATGTCGGCAAGAGGCGCTTGATGCGCCGGAGATAGAAGGCCTTAAGCCCAAGAGTTCCGGTCTTATCTAACTCGCGTAATAGCAATCCTGTGATCAGGTAACCGGAGATTACGTAGAAAATATCGACGCCGATATATCCACCCGATGTGATTCCAGCGTGATAAACAACTACAAGAGTTGCAGCAAAAGCGCGTAGAGCTTGAATTTGGGGGATGCGCATCAGATGGTCACCAAAGCATGTAGTGGAACGTCTGGTGCAATCTTCTCGATTCTAGTTCTACCCTCGAGCGAGGCGATTTCAAGAAGAACCACAATGCTTGAAACCACGCCACCAGCATCTGCAATCAGTGCGACGGCGGCTTCTAAAGTGCCACCGGTTGCTAAGACATCATCAATGAGAGTCACTTTGCAACCAGGTGTTAAAGCATCCTGATGAATTTCAATCTCATCAACTCCGTACTCGAGTCCATATGAACGCGAATAGGTAGCCGAAGGAAGTTTGCCCTTCTTTCTCACTGGCACGAAGCCAATCTTCTTCTGCAAGGCAACAGCGCTGGCAAAGATGAATCCTCGAGCTTCAATTCCTGCAGCGATTTCGGATTGAGCATCAAGTGAAGCGATCTCGGAGATAACTCGATGAAAGGCTTCAGGATTTGCAAGAAGTGGAGTGATATCTTGAAAGAGAATGCCTGGTTTCGGATAATCAGGAATAGGGCGAATCAGTGAAAGCGCGCGACCTAAATCCATCATCGTGAATTCCACCAGGGTAAATCCATTGCTGTATCCAACCACCGTAACTGTGTCCGAACGGGGACTTGAACCCCGAATCCCTTGCGAGAACTAGCACCTCAAGCTAGCGCGTCTGCCAATTCCGCCACCCGGACGAGTAACCCGCTCGCTCAAGATGTGAGTCTAAGCGTTCGGGCCGAAATAACTGGATAACTATATCTAGCCACGCCTCCTCGCGCAAAAGTGAGCCAAGCCATCTAACCGAGAGAGTGCGAAACGAGGCAGAATAGGGATATGACTCTCGAAGAAGAAGTTGTAAAGATTTGCCAGGATCTCATCCGTATCCCTTCGGTTAATTATGGAGAAGGAAGAGGCGATGAGAAAGCTGTCGCCGAATATGTGGTTGCATCTCTTGCAGAGGTCGGAATCAAGGCAACTATCTACGAGTCAGCCCCCAATCGCTGTAACGTGATTGCAAATATCGAAGGTGTAGATACTTCACGTCCGGGATTGGTAGTCCACGGTCATATCGATGTAGTTCCCGCAAATGCAGCTGATTGGTCTGTCGATCCATTTGCTGCCGAAATTCGCGATGGCATGATCTGGGGTCGCGGCGCAGTTGATATGAAAAATGTTGATGCCATGATTCTTGCAATTGTTCGCAAGTGGGCCCGAACTGGCTACAAGCCGCCACGCAATATCGTTCTTGCATTCTTTGCTGATGAAGAAGCGGGGATGACATTCGGTTCACGATGGATGGCTGCTGAACATCCCGAAGTTTTCGCTGGATGCACTGAAGCAATTTCAGAAGTTGGCGGTTTCTCTGTAACTGTGGGAGATGGAAAACGACTCTACTTCCTTGAAGCTGCGCAAAAAGGAATTCACTGGATGAAACTGACCGCAGCCGGTAGAGCTGGGCATGGTTCCATGATGAACGATGAGAATGCGCTGACAGCCCTTTCAGAGGCTGTGGCAAAAATTGGTAAATTCAATTGGCCACAGCGTTATACAGATACAGTCAAAATTCTCTTTAAGAAGATCGCGCAAGCAACAGGCAAACCTTATGACGAAAAGGATTTGCGACCATTGCTCAAAGAGATCGGACCCACAGCGCGCATGATTGGCGCAACGCTGCAAAATACTGCCAACCCAACAATGCTTGAGGCTGGATATAAGGCAAATGTAATCCCCGGAAGTGCCAGCGCAGTCATTGATGGGCGCTTCCTTCCAGGATATGAAGATGAATTGAATGAAACTATCCGTTCGATTATTGGTCCAGATATCACAATCGAAACCGTTTCTCGAGATATTGCCTTAGAAGTGAACTTTGAAGGTGATCTAGTTGATGCGATGTGTAACGCCATTACAAAGCACGATCCTGAAGGAATCCCGGTTCCATATTTAATGAGTGGGGGAACGGATAACAAGGCGCTCTCAGAGCTTGGAATCATCGGCTATGGATTTAGTCCGCTTCGACTACCTGCCGATTTAGATTTCATGGCGCTATTCCATGGTGTTGATGAACGAGTACCAATTTCAGGACTCGAATTCGGAGTTAATGTTCTGGCCGACTTCTTGGAGAATTGCTAACTGACTTCTTGTTAGGGAGCTGAAACCTCATCGAGCGCCTGACGAACAACGTCAGGAAGTGAGATTTCTTCAGAAGCAAGAATCCCACGCAGTTGCGCGCCAGTTCTTGCGCCCACAATCGCGCTAGTAATACCTGGTGTATCTCGCACCCAAGCTAGGGCAACCTCAAGAGGTGCGAAACCTAAACCTTCAGCCGCAACGCAGACTGCTTCGACGATGCGCTGTGGTTTTTCACGAAGATAGGGTTCGACGTGTTTTACAAAGTGTGGAGCTGCGGCACGTGAATCGCTGGGAACTCCACGACGGTACTTGCCTGTGAGAACTCCTCGGCCAAGTGGTGCCCACGCCAAAATTCCAACTCCGGTCTCATCGGCACAAGGAAGTACTTCGCTTTCAATTTCACGATTGAGTAATGAGTACTCAACTTGATGGGTGACAATCGGAGCCTTTGCGGAGTTGGTCTCTTGAATCGTGATTGCGCGAGAGCTCTGCCATCCAGAGAAATTCGATATGCCTACATAGCGAGCTCTGCCCGATGAATATGCATAGTCGAGAGCGGAGAGCGTATCTTCGAGTGGATTGTGAGGATCCCACGAATGAATCTGCCAGATATCTAGATAGTCAGTCTCAAGTCGTGACAGCGATCGATCAAGTTCTGCAATCAGGGTTTGCCGTGAATTGTTAACGGTTCTGACGCCGTCAGGGAATGAAACTCCAGCTTTCGATGCTATTGCGACATCTTCACGCTTAAAGAGTGTTCCAATGAGACCGCCGATAACTCTTTCACTATCTCCATCTCCGTAGGTTGAAGAAGTATCAAGAAAATTTCCACCTGCTTCGATAAATGCTCTGCATTGATCGGCTGCCTCGTGGGTATCCGTGTCGCGACCCCACGTCATAGTTCCGAGCCCTAAACGGGAGAGCGAGAGCCCTGAATTACCTGCTCTTCTCATCTCCATGGTTGGCAACCCTAGCAATAGCGGCCTTCAAAGTTCGTTATTAGAAATAGCACGATAATCTTCGTGTTGTGGCTCGCTTAGTGTTTATTCGACATGCTCATTCAACAGCGAATGATGCAGGGATTCTCAGCGGGCAATTGCCTGGTGTCTCGCTGAGCAAAAAGGGAGTGAAGCAAGCCCAAGATTTAGTCGAGCGAATCGGCGCAAGTTCATTTGATAGCGCTCGAGTAAGTCCATTGCAACGTTGTGAAGAGACCATTGCGCCTTGGCTTAACTCCAAGTATTCCAAGGGTCTTAAGAGTTATCAGATTGATGATGCTCTGATTGAGATGAATTACGGATCCTGGAGTGGTCGAAAATTATCATCTCTCGCACGCGAGAAGATGTGGAAAGAAATTCAAGACCGCCCAAGCACCGTCCAGTTTCCTGACGGCGAACGAATGAGAGCAATGCAGAAGCGAGCTCTCACAAGCGTTGCTAGCGCCCTGGCCGAGAAGAAGAACGGCACTCATCTCTTCGTTTCCCATGGCGATGTACTCAAAGCGCTTATTGCCTCCCTTCTTAAGATGAAGTTGGATGATTTTCAATCTCTCGTTCTCGACCCAGCATCAGTAACAGTTATTGATTTTGACGGTAACAAATCTCGTCTTCTAGCCTTTAACGATTCTCATAGTCCGTTAGCGCCAATGACAGCGATGGAGAAAACGACTAAGGCGCTACTCGGTGGCGGTTCGCGGAAATCCATGAGCAAAAAGTCATGACATCTCGAATATTGCTCTTCGATCCAGTTGAACGTTTCGTAGCCGGAACTGTTGGGCAACCAGGGGAGCGCACCTTCTTCATTCAAGCTCGCAACGGTTCCCGACTGATCTCTGTTTCACTCGAAAAATCGCAAGTACAAGCCCTCGCCGATCGACTGATTTACATGCTGCGAGAGATTAAGCAGAGTGACCCCACAATTGCGATTCCGAAAATCGCTCGTGATGACGCGCCGCTGGATACTCCGATTGAAGAGGAGTTTAGAGTCGGTGTGATCGGGATTGCTTTTGATGACTCTCGTCAGTTGATTCAGATCGACCTACAGGCTGTCTCAGATAATGATCAGGAAGAACCCGATTTCATCGATGTAGATGACCTCAGCGGCGATCAAGACATTCTGCGTGTCCTCATCTCTCCATCAGTAGCAGATCAATTCTCCAAACGTGCCCTCACTGTTGTAAGCGCAGGAAGATTGCCATGTCCATTCTGTGGTGGACCTATTGATATTCGCGGTCACCTCTGTCCAAGAGCAAACGGATATCGCCGATGAGTGAAATCATTGAACATCTAACCCTAGGGGATTTAGAAGTTACTGGTCGTCTTGTTGATGCCTCCAACGCAACGCTCTACGCAAACTGCACTTTCAATGGCTCAACAATTCCGGTCATCTATAAGCCGGTTGCTGGCGAAAGACCACTATGGGATTTCCAGGATGGCAATCTCGCCCAACGTGAGTTCGCTGCGTATTTCATTAGTGAACTAGGAGAATTCGGAGTCGTCCCACCTACTGTTTTGCGAGAGGGCCCATTCGGAATTGGAATGGTTCAACAATGGATTGATATCAACGAAGATATCGATCTAGCGATGTTCTACCGGGAAGATAACGCTGAGCTTCGCAAGATGGCTCTCTTTGATGCGGTAGTGAATAACACCGACCGAAAGATTGGCCACTTGCTCCCAATAAGTGAAGACCTCGTACATGGCTGTGACCACGGGGTAACTTTTCATGAAGATGACAAGCTGCGCACCGTTCTTTGGCAGTGGGCAGATAAACCGCTATCTCCAATAGAGATCGATCGACTAGAGAAACTCGAGATCGCCGTCCGCGATTCATCAGAACAACTGCTTCAACTAATTTCTGAGAACGAGTTTTCAGCGCTTTTGGCACGTATTAATAGACTGTTGAGCGAAAAGAAATATCCGTCTCCGAGCGATGAGTGGCCTGCTGTCCCATGGCCACCGTTTTAAGTTAGGGTGTGAAATATGCGCGCCTGGCCAGATGTATATCTACCTGAACTTCCTGCTCGCTTTAGCGTTCCGCAACTTTCACTCTTCAATACGGCAGCCCAAAAGGTTGAACCACTTCCGAAGAAGTCTCTTTACAGAATGTATGTCTGCGGGATCACTCCTTACGATGCGACGCATCTTGGCCACGCAGCAACATACCTAACTTTTGATCTCATCAATCGATTCTTACGTGCGACGGGCGCACAAGTTGATTTTGTTCAAAACATCACCGATATCGATGACCCGCTTTTAGAACGCGCTCACCGCGATGGTGTTGATTGGAAGGACCTTGCGCAATCGCAAATTGATCTCTTCAAAGGCGATATGACCGACTTACACGTGATTCCACCAAATGATTACATTGGAGTTGTCGAGGCCATGCCTCTCGTAGTTGAAGCAGTTCAAAAGTTGAAGAGAGCGGACACAACGTACGAAGTTGGTTCAGATATCTACTATCGCGTCCACTCTGACTCCGAATTTGGAGAACGCTCGCATTACTCGCAAGAGAAGATGCTCGAGATATTTGCCGAACGCGGCGGAGACCCCCAGAAACCTGGAAAAGAAGATCCACTCGATGCTTTGGTCTGGCTTTCACGACGCGACGGTGAACCAGGTTGGCCAAGTCCATTCGGGGCAGGCCGTCCTGGTTGGCATATCGAATGCTGCGCGATCGCGCTTCATTACCTGAACCCCGATTTGAACGATGAATTCGCTATCGATATTCAAGGCGGCGGAAGCGATTTAATCTTCCCTCACCACGAGATGTCTGCAGCACAGAGCCGGAGCATCAGCAATCAGAGATTCGCACGTAGTTACGTGCACGCTGGGATGATTGGTCTTGATGGCGAGAAGATGAGTAAATCTCTCGGAAACTTGGTCTTCGTATCAAAACTAATTTCTTCAGGTGTTAATCCCGCTGCTATTCGGTGGGCGCTAATGGGGCATCCATACTCAAGCGACCTTATGTGGAGCAATTCTCTCATTGAGAATGCGACAGTCGATATCGAACGATTGCAACTGAACCTTGCGCGAATGGAAGTCGCGCCTACTGATTCGGTGATTCAGAGAATCCTTGATGCGCTTTCAAATAATCTAGATACACCGCATGTTATTGCATCAATCAAGACGTGGATGGATGAGACTGAAGCTGGAGTAACAGGGGGAGTAGCCGGCGAACTTTCTCGTGCACTCGATACTCTGCTGGGAATTACTCTTTAGTTCTCGCTCTGTCTGCGAAGAAAACGTTCTAACTCTCGAGCAATAGATTCACCTGTTGCTTCGGGAAGGTCGGATGAGTCTTTGCTCTCTTCAAGAGCTTTCACATACTCGGCCACATCCGAATCTTCCTTAGCCATCTCGGTTACTTCTTCTTCCCATGACGCCGATTCTTCAGGTAGATCGCCTTGCGGCAGAGAAATTTCAAGGAAGTCTTCCAGTGCATTCACGAGCGCAAGAGTTGCCTTGGGCGATGGAGAACTTGAGGCGTAATGTGGAATTGCTGCCCATAGAGAGATTGCATCAATGCCACGTCGCACGCACGCATCCTGAAGTACCCCGAGAATTCCTGTCGGTCCTTCGTACTTACTTATTTCAACACCAAGTCGACGGGCAATCTCTGGGTGCGCACCACTTCCGCTAACTGTAATCGGACGTGTATGCGGTGTATCGGCCAACATCGAACCCAAGGTAATGACCATATCCACCTCAAGATCATCAGCGAGATCCAAGATGTCAGCAGCGAAGGTCTTCCACTTCATAGATGGCTCAACGCCACGAACAACGACGAAATCATGTTTGAGATCAGGAGTTCGTAATCCAAAGACCTGTGTGCCGGGCCAAGTAAGGCTGCGAATACTTGAATCATCAACTTCAACCATGGGGCGGTTTACTTGAAAATCATAGAAATCTTCTGGGTCAACATCTGCAATGAGTTCGGGGACAACATCTGTTGATGGGTCGGTCCAAGAGGAGAGTAAGTGTGAGACTGCGCCGGTAGCAGCTTCACCAGCATCATTCCAACCGGAAAATGCAATCACCATCACAGGTGAGCGCAGGTCAGGAATCTTATGAATCTCCATGACGTACACCTTACGATAACCTCTGCACCATGACGAGCGATAAGAAGGCACCATCTGTAGCGGATGGCCTTCTCCGTCAAGCACTTTCTAGCCGCACCGTGATTGCTGATGGAGCCATGGGAACCATGCTCCAGGCGGCAGATCCTTCTCTCGAAGATTTCCAAAACCACGAGGGTTGTAATGAGATTCTCAACGTTACTCGTCCTGACTTAGTGCGTTCGGTTCACGATGCTTACCTCTCGGTTGGCGTTGATGCCATCGAGACCAATACCTTCGGCGCAAACTGGGCAAATCTTGCAGAGTACGGAATTGAAGATCGCATTTACGAACTTGCATTTGCAGGAGGAAAGATTGCACGTGAAGCTGCCGATGCATTCAGTACTGCAGATAAACCTCGCTTCGTCTTAGGTTCACTTGGGCCCGGCACAAAATTGCCTAGCCTTGGCCACACAACGTATTCACATTTGAGGGATGCGTACTACACGGCATCCAAAGGACTCGTAGATTCTGGTTCTGACGCACTTTTAATCGAGACCACTCAAGATCTGCTACAGGCAAAAGCTGCCGTCAATGGTGCGCGCAAGGCAATTACAGAGTCCGGGCGAGACGTCATGTTGATTGCACAAGTAACTGTTGAAACAACCGGCACGATGTTGCTCGGTTCTGAAATTGGAGCCGCTCTCAACGCACTTGAACCTCTCGATATCGATTTGATCGGCCTCAACTGTGCGACTGGTCCGGCTGAGATGTCAGAACACCTTCGCTATCTCTCTAAGAACGCGACCTGTGCAATTTCAGTAATGCCTAATGCGGGATTGCCGATTCTGGGTGCAAAGGGTGCGGAATATCCGCTTGGACCTGAAGAGTTGGCTACAGCGCTTGAAACCTTCGTCAACGATTATGGAATTTCACTCATTGGTGGATGTTGTGGAACAACGCCTGCCCATCTTGCGGCTGTTGTCGACAGACTCGACCGCCATTCTGTTAAGTCACGCGTACCTGAACTAGATCCAGGTGCTTCTTCGCTCTATCAATACGTTCCGTTTAGACAAGATAAGACCTACTTAGCAATTGGAGAGCGCACCAATGCCAATGGTTCTCGTGCCTTCCGCGATGCACTTGTCGCAGAGGATTGGGCAACGTGTGTTGAAATCGCGCGCGATCAAATTCGCGACGGCGCTCATATGCTCGACCTTTCCGTTGACTATGTAGGTCGAGATGGCGCACGCGATATGTTTGAAATCGCTTCACGTTTTGCAACTGCCTCAACGCTTCCCATCGTTCTTGATTCAACAGAACCAGCGGTCTTAAAGGCAGGTCTTGAAGCACTAGGTGGACGTTGTGTAATTAACTCAGTCAACTATGAAGACGGTGATGGGCCTACATCACGCTTTGCCCGCATCATGCCGTTGGTACAAGAACATGGTGCATCTGTAGTGGCACTCACTATCGATGAAGAAGGACAAGCTCGTACTGCCGATTGGAAACTTCGTGTTGCCCGTCGCCTGATTGAAGATTTGACTGGCAACTGGGGAATGAATGTCGGAGATATCTTGATTGATACTTTGACGTTCCCAATTGCAACTGGGCAAGAGGAAACTCGTCGTGATGGAATTGAAACCATCAGCGCAATTAAAACCTTAAAGACCGAATATCCAGGGGTTCAGACAACTCTTGGAGTCAGTAACGTCTCGTTCGGACTTAACCCTGCTGCGCGAGTTGTTCTCAACTCAGTCTTTCTCCACGAGTGCGTTGAATCCGGCCTTGATTCAGCGATTGTGCATCCTTCGAAGATTATGCCGATGGCGCGTATTGAAGCCCGTCAAAAAGAGGTTGCTCTAGACCTCATCTACGATCGTCGCACCTACGATGGCGATGTCTGCACATACGATCCTTTGCAAGAATTCCTGCAGCTCTTTGAGGGCGTCGAACTTGCAGCCTCAAGAAATATTCGAGCCTCCGAGCTTGCAGCTCTTCCGCTACGTGAGCGCCTTGAACGCCGCATCATTGATGGCGAAAAGGTAGGTCTCAACGAAGATCTCGATACAGCAATGTCTGAAGGAATTGCACCTCTGGCGATTATTAATGACCATCTTCTCGAGGGCATGAAGGTTGTGGGCGAGCTCTTTGGTAAAGGCGAGATGCAGCTTCCATTCGTTCTACAGAGCGCTGAAGTGATGAAATCAGCAGTTGCATATCTCGAGCCTCATATGGAGAAGACCAGCGATGCCGGACGTGGACGCATGTTGCTTGCAACCGTTAAGGGCGATGTTCACGATATCGGCAAGAATCTTGTTGACATCATTCTTTCCAATAATGGTTACCAGGTTGTCAATATTGGAATCAAGCAGACAATCAATCAGATTATCGATGCTGCGCTAGAAAATGAAGTCGATGCAATTGGTATGTCAGGTCTCTTGGTTAAATCCACAGTCATCATGAAAGAGAACCTCGAAGAGATTACATCACGAGGACTTTCAGATAAGTGGCCAGTCGTTCTTGGTGGCGCAGCCCTTACCCGCGCATACGTCGAACAAGATCTTGCCGCAATATTTCCAGGTGAAGTTCGCTACGCCCGAGATGCATTTGAAGGATTGCGTCTGATGGATGCAATCATGGCCGTAAAACGCGGAGATGAAGGTGCTGAACTTCCAGCTCTTCGTGAACGTAAAGTGAAGGCAGTTGCTCGCAAGTCAGAGGATCGACCAATCGATACAGTGCGCAGTGATGTCGCAATTGATATCGATATCCCTAAAGCACCATTCTTTGGTTCCCGAATCGTTAAGGGCATTCCTCTTGCAGATTACGTCGGAATGCTTGACGAACGTGCACTTTTCATGGGGCAGTGGGGTCTTAAGGGCGCCCGTGGTGAATTCGAAGCGATGGCCGAGACAGAAGGACGCCCACGTCTTCGCAAACTTCTTAATGAAGTGCAATCCAATGGCTGGCTAGAAGCTGCTGTTGTCTATGGATATTTCCCATGTGTTTCAGAGGGAAACGATTTGATCATCCTTCATCACGAGGGACCGGATGCAGGTAAAGAGCGAGTTCGTTTCTCATTCCCTCGCCAATCTCGTGATCGCAGATTATGTCTCGCCGACTTCTTTGCCTCGAAGGATTCGGGCAAAACAGATGTTGTTGCCTTCCACGTTGTCACAATGGGAAACACTGTAAGCAAGGCGGCCAACGAACTCTTCGCAGCTGATGCTTACCGTGACTATTTAGAGCTGCACGGTTTATCGGTACAGCTCACTGAAGCACTTGCTGAACATTGGCATGCCCGTATTCGTGAAGAGATGGCAGTTCGTGGTGAAGATTCACCTGATTTGCAGGGAATTCTGGATCAGGGATATCGCGGTTCACGTTACTCATTTGGCTATCCAGCGTGTCCCGATATCGAACAGCAGACACAGCTCTGCGAACTTCTTGAACCAGGGCGCATCGGCGTCGAACTTTCAGAAGAGTTCCAACTGCATCCTGAGCAGTCAACATCTGCAATCATCGTTCACCACCCAGAGGCTAAGTACTTCAACGCCAACTAATCCTTTAAGAAATTAGTTGTGGGCAGGACAGATTGCTTTGAAGAAACACCAATCGCAGAGCCGAGATTTCTTCGTTGGAAAATGATTGGTCTCAAGAGCGGTCAGAATCTCATCACCAATGTTTCTCAAAATCTTCTCTGTCGATTTCAACTGAGCTTCGGTGGGTTCACTCTTTACTACCCGTGAATCACCGAGATAGATGAGCTGAAGTAATTTCGGTAGGACGCCTTCGTTCTGCCAATACAGGAGTGCGTAGACGCGTAATTGGAAAAGCGCTTTCTCTTCCCAACCAGGCTTTGGAGATTTACCAGTCTTGTAATCAACGATACGAACTTCACCGGTTGGTGCCACATCGAGTCGGTCTACATACCCATGCAGATAGATCTCTTCAGATATATCTCGTTCTAAATGAAGTTCGCGATATGTAGATTCAAAGGTGGAGGGTCTTTCTAATGAGAAATAATTGGTGAGCAACGCCTGGGCTCGATCAAACCACTCTTTATCATCGAGTACGAGAGCTGCTAGTTCAGGCTTACCTTCGAGTTGCTCACGCCATTTTGTAGGCAGGAGTTCGAGCGCTGATTCAAAGGTGCGAGAGCCTGCGGGGAGTTCGAAGAGATCTTCAAGTACTGAGTGAATCAATTTGCCGCGTTCGGCATCGATACTTGGTGGTTCGGGCAACAGGTCTACAGCGCGATATTTGTAGAGCTGTGGACAATTTGTGAAATCGTTCATGCGGCTGGGGGAGAGGCGTAACGGTTCCATCGCACGGACGATACAGCGAGGTTCCGACAGGATGGTTACTTTCACCTAAGATGCGCATGTGTCTAAACAAGGGTATTTCCAAGCAGGCGATCGAATTCAACTTACCGATCCAAAGGGCAAGCTCTATAGCTTCACGATTACGCCAGGCAAAGAGTGGCATACCCATAAAGGCTGGATTACTCACGATGATTTAATCGGATTACCTGAAGGATCGGTAGTAAGCACTACTGCTGGCTTGAAATTCACCGCCTTCATTCCGCTACTCGCTGATTACGTTCTTTCAATGCCTCGCGGTGCCACCATCGTCTATCCAAAAGATGCAGCGATGATTGTTGGTGTTGCCGATGTTTATCCTGGCGCACGTGTTCTCGAAGCTGGCGTTGGAAGCGGAGCTTTAACTCTTTCTTTACTTCGCGCAGTCGGTCCTGAAGGTTCAGTTCACTCTGTCGAACGTCGCCAAGATTTTGCCGACAATGCCACCGCAAATATCACGGACTACTTCGGGGAAAAGCCAGCCAATTGGTCACTCGATGTGGGATCTGTACAAGAGAAAGAGTTCGCTCATGAATTCGATCGCGTCATTTTAGACATGCTCGCACCATGGGAATGCGTTGAAATGGCTGCAAAGGTATTGCGTCCTGGTGGAGTTTTCCTTGCCTACGTTGCAACCACTACTCAGCTTTCGGCGACGGCCGAAGCACTTAAAGAAGATGGACATTTCACTGAACCAGAAAGTTCAGAGACAATCGTGCGCGGTTGGCATCACGAGGGTCTGGCAGTTCGTCCGCAGCAGAGAATGATTGGTCACACCGGTTTCCTCATTCAAAGCCGTCGCATGGCTCCTGGCGTCGATGTGTTACCACGACGTAGACGTCCAGCAAAGGGTGCCTACGGTGTCGCGGAAGAGTGAGCGCTTAGTTAATTTAACTATCGCCCTACTTGCCACAAAACGTTGGCTTACTAAATCTCAAATCTTCAATACCGTCGATGGTTACGAAGGTGAACCCGATGCCATGGAGCGCATGTTTGAACGCGATAAAGATGATCTTCGCAATCTAGGCATCACCATTGAGGTCGGAACTTTTGATCCTCTCTTTGAAGATGAAGTTGGGTATCGCATCCGACCTGAAAACTATCGGACAGATATCTCATCAATTACCCCTCGAGAACTCTCGTTGATCTCTGTCGCAACACAAGCTTGGCAAGGCGCAGTTCTTGATTCAACTGCCCTTTCTGCTCTCGTAAAACTTAAATCCTTAGGTATCGATTCGGACTTTGATTCGATTCCCGCGATTACGCCTACTTTGCATAATTCGGATTCAAATTTTCTTGCAGTCATTAATGCCATTGCACAACGACAAGTGATTTCCTTCTCATATCTTGGTCCTGAGCTCGACTCCGACAATCGCGCCCTTGAACCTTATGGAGTCGGAACAAAATCTGGTCACTGGTATGTCGCAGGACGCGATCTCGATCGCAAAGAGCAGAGACTCTTCCGTCTTGATCGCTTCCATTCAGAAGTGAAAGCGCAGGGCAAGGCTGGTTCTTATGAAATTCCTCAAGATTTTTTAATGAAGGAGGTTCTGGCTGCGCCGGAAACTTCCCAGATCGCGACACTCAAAGTGCGACGAGGTAAGGCTCACTCTCTACGCCTCAAAGCCACTTCAGTTGAAGACGGCGATGATTGGTCGGAGATTACAGTTCCTTTCATCGATGAAGCAGAGCTCATTAACGAAGTTCTCTGGCACGGCACTGATGTCGTAGTGATTTCGCCTCGAAGCGCTCGTGAATCAACGATTAGCGCACTTGAAGAGATTGTAAGAATCCATGGCTAAGAAGACGACTCCAATTGAAAAAGCAGCTCGTATGCTTGATCTAGTTCCCTATATAACTTCACACCAGGGGATTGGTACTCCAGAACTAGCGTCAGAGTTCGGCATCTCTGAAGAAGAGTTACTGAGTGACCTAAATTCGCTCTGGATGTGTGGTGATAATCGATTCGATCTCATCGATCTTCAATTTGACTCTGGATATGTAACCATTAGAAATGCAGAAACACTCAATCTGATTCGCTCGCTTTCTCAACAAGAGATTATCTCAATCATTCTGGGGTTGGATTTACTTGAGAAGTCACTGTCTGCTGATCGACTACCTCTTATCGAAGAAATATCGAACCTTAGATCAAAGTTAGGGGAGAGTATCTCTCGAATCCTAGACGCCAGTCCTTCAACAGATGGTCAGCTGATCCCGGTTCTCAACGATGGTTTACGTGATCAGCGAAGAGTATTAATCTCATATTTTTCTCCCGCCGGAGATGAAATTTCGGATCGAGAAATTACTCCTTTACATTTTTCTGTTGAGAATAATCTCGATTACCTCACTGCATATTGTGAGAAAGCTCAGGCCGAGAGAACCTTTAGGGTCGATCGAATAAAGAGTGCGACACTTTTGGAAGCCCAAGCTACATATATCTCCTCCGCAACAAGTGATCCCCAGTTACTTTCAACGCAGGTAAAGATTTCTCGCAACCTTCGAAAGTCACGCGAGTCACTCGGCGCATTTGTCGTTGGGGAGGGCTCCGAAGTCACCGTCTCTACCTATAACTCCGAGTGGTTATCACGAACTGTTATCTCAGCAGCCGGCGCTATCGAGGTGACTGCACCTAGCCAGATGCGAATCCAGGTCGCAGAACTTGCCGCAAGAACCCTTCAGCAATATCGCTGAAATCTGGCCTTTGCGATAGTGTTCAGACATGTTTTTACGCGAACCTAGCCACATCCTCCTCCTCCTCATCGTTGTAGTCGTCCTCTTCGGAGCGAAGCGTCTACCTGATTCAGCTCGCTCATTGGGCAAGTCAATGCGCATCTTCAAGAGCGAGATGAAAGAGATGAAGGACGAGACCAAGGATCCTGATAAGGGATCTGACGAGAAGTAATTTCTATGGCGGCCACCTCAGGCGGTCGTATGCCGCTTTTAGAACATTTCAGGGAACTACGTAGTCGAGTAGTTAAATCAGCGCTTGTAGTTTCACTCGGCGCTGTAATCGGCTGGTTCTTCTACAACGAAATCATCACTAAATTAGCCGAGCCTGTCTGCGATCTTCGCGCAGCACAGGAGAGCGGTGCCGCCAGCTGCGGTGCGCTCTATATCAACGGTGTACTTGGTCCGCTGAACTTACAGATCAAGGTAGCGATTCTGAGCGGAATCATTATCACCGCTCCGCTCTGGCTCTATCAACTATGGGCATTCATTGCACCAGCACTGCATCGCAAGGAGAAGCGCAACTCAATTCTCTTCTTTACGGCAGCGACACCATTCTTTGCAGTCGGCGCATATCTTGGATACACAATTCTTCCCATCGCAGTTCGCGTGCTTTTCGGATTTACGCCAACATCTCTTGCTAACTTGGTCAAGTTTGATGATTACTTAGATTTCGTTCTTCGAGCGATTCTTCTCTTCGGTATTGCTTTTGAGTTGCCGGTATTCCTCGTAACTTTCAATGCCATTGGTTTCCTTTCCGGTAAGGCAATCTTGAAACCATGGCGCATGTGGGTATTTGGCATCGTCCTCTTCGTTGCAGGATTTACGCCAAGTGCAGATCCACTCTCGATGCTGGCTCTCGCAGTTCCCCTGATACTTCTCTACTTGATGGCAGGTGTAATCGCTCTTCTCAATGACCGACGACGTGCTCGAAGAGATCGCGAAAAAGAATTAGCAGATAGCCTCTAATGTGGGCGATAGCGATCAATCCAACCTCTGGCCATGGCAAAGGAATTACTGTTGGCCAATCGGTTGTACGTTACTTCTCAGAACGCAGCCTTGATTATCAAGTTTTCTCAGGACATAGCGCCGCAGATTTAAAACAACATCTCGAAACTTTCCTCGATTCACACGCTTGTGAAGGAATGGTTAGCGTCGGGGGAGATGGGTTAGCGCACCTGGTTCTCCAGATTGCCGTGCCGCGTCATATTCCCTTTGCAGTGATGCCAGCAGGAACAGGAAACGACATTGTTCGCACTCTCGGTTGGTCTCTTGATGACGTTGATTCATATCTTGATCGAGTCACCTCGGTACCGGCTAAACCCATTGATCTTGGAAATGTTGATGGCGAATGGTTTGCAGCGATCCTTTCAACAGGCTTTGATTCAGTAGTAAATGAGCGAGCCAATGCACTCGCTTGGCCAAAAGGGCCACAGAGATACAACGTCGCAATCGCTCTAGAACTTCCGAAGTTTAAACCGCTGTCTTACGAGATCACTCTGGATACGCACTCGATTACGACTGAGGCGATGCTCATCGCCATTGGTAATGGCCGTTCTTACGGCGGTGGAATGTATGTATGTCCACAGGCGCAACTTCATGACGGGCTCTTTGATGTGATGGTTTTAGAACCGGTCTCAAAGGTTGAGTTCCTCAAGGTATTTCCAAAGGTCTATTCGGGCTCTCATATCACGCATCCAAAGGTGAAGATCTACAGATCAAAGCGAGTCAAACTTGTAGCTAATGCGATTGCTTACGCAGACGGCGAGAGAATCGGTGCAGCACCTATTTCAGCTGAATGTGTGAGTAATGCAGGACTTACGTGGGCGCTATGACAACTCCTGCAGAACGCTACGCCGCTGCGAAGCAACGTGGAAAGCATCCGCTCACCATTGCATTTATCGAGCAGTTTGATTTCGGTTTCGACGAGTTTCAAATCAAAGCTTGCCAAGCTGTTGAAGATGGCAAAGGCGTTCTCGTCGCAGCACCTACCGGAGCTGGCAAGACCGTAGTCGGAGAGTTCGCAGCATTTAGCGCACTCGCACAAGGTAAGAAATGTTTCTATACAACACCAATTAAGGCTCTCTCAAACCAGAAATTCCAGGAGTTTGTAGAGCGCTTCGGCGAGGATCGCGTAGGTCTTCTTACAGGCGATACCAACATCAATTCCGAAGCAGATGTCTTGGTGATGACTACCGAAGTACTTCGCAACATGTTGTACGCAAATTCAACAACGTTGAAGAATCTTGGCTCTGTTGTTATGGATGAAGTCCACTACTTGGCAGATAAGTCACGTGGCGCAGTATGGGAAGAAGTTCTCATCCACTTAATGGAAAGTGTTCAGGTAATTTCACTCTCTGCAACCGTTTCCAACGCTGAAGAATTTGGTGACTGGCTCGGCGAAGTTCGGGGGTCAACCGAAGTCATCGTCTCTGAGATTCGACCAATTCCTCTGTACCAGCATGTTCTTATCGGAGATCGCCTCGTAGATCTATTCCGCGAGCAAGGGCGTATCAACCCCGAAATCTTGGGACTCGAGCGTGAAGCGCTACGACAAGTACGAACTCCACGCCATCGACGTGAGCGCTTCGGTGATGGCGACAGCAGATTGACACGACCGGACATCATTGAAAAGTTACAGCGCGAAAACTTACTTCCGGCAATTACCTTTATCTTTTCTCGCGCCGGTTGTGATGCCGCAGTGAAACAATGTTTGGCTGCTGGAATCAAGTTAACCAATACGGAAGAGCGCCTAGAGATCGCTGAGACTGCGGCAAGGTATACGCAGAACCTTGCAGAAGAGGATCTTGAAGTACTTGGGTATCGCGATTGGTTGATTGCACTTGAGCGCGGAATTGCAGCCCACCATGCCGGTTTACTGCCGAGCTTTAAGGGTGCGGTTGAAGATCTCTTCAAGAGAGGTTTAGTTAAGGCTGTTTTTGCTACAGAAACGCTTGCACTAGGAATCAATATGCCGGCGCGGACTGTCGTGCTTGAAAAACTCACCAAGTGGAACGGTGAAGCTCACGTTTCGATCACGCCAGGGGAGTACACCCAGCTAACAGGGCGAGCTGGTCGTCGCGGTATCGATATCGAGGGTAATGCTGTTGTGCAGTGGTCTCCAACTGTTGATTCAGCGACTGCGGCAGGACTTGCTTCAACTCGTACTTATCCTCTTCGTTCATCGTTCACTCCGACATACAACATGTCTATCAATCTGATTGCCCGGTTCGGTCGAGAGCGTGCCCACGGAAGTCTCGAGTCTTCCTTTGCTCAGTTCCAAGCGGACCGCGCTGTTGTCGGTTTAGTTCGTCAAATTAAGAAGAATAATTCTGCTGCGGCAGAGCTCACCGATTCTGCGCAATGTCACTTGGGTGACTTTTCAGAGTATTCGCGGATACGAATCGATATCAAGGAGCTAGAGCGTCTATTGAGTAAGCGTGATGGTCGACGCAGTATCGACCAACGCCAGCGTGTGAAATTAGAGAACGAACTTGATGGAATGCGTCGTTCACTGCGCCAACATTCATGTCACTCTTGCAATGATCGTGAAACCCACGCTCGTTTTGCGGAGAAGGCTGATCGTTTAAATCGTGAATCTGAGGGTTTACGTGCACGAGTTGAAAACCGTACCCACGTAATCGCCAAGACCTTCGATCGTATCTGCGATGTATTGACCCACCTTGGTTATATCGAAGGGGAGAAGCCGCTAGAACAGGGCAAGATTCTGGCGAAAATATTTGCTGAATCTGATTTATTGCTTACCGAATCTATTCGACGCGGAGTATTTGACTCTCTTACACCGCCCGAGTTGTTATCGGTTGCATCAGCGATGATTTATCAGGGCAGAAGCTCTGAACCGTATGCGCCAAAAATGCCGAACGACAATGTTGCAAACGCTCTTGTTGCAGTGTCGAAGATCTGGATCGAACTTGAAGCAATTGAAAATGAGTTCGATGTAAAGACACAACGTGAACCTGATTTTGGTTTCTGTTACGCATCATTCCGGTGGGCTAATGGACACTCTCTCAGTAGCATTCTCAAGGGAACTGATATGACAGTTGGTGACTTTGTGCGAAGCATTAAACAACTTATCGACTTGCTTACTCAAATTGGCGGAGCGGCAGAAGAACTTCGACCTGCCTGCCGTGAAGGAATTAAGCGCTTGGATAGAGGCGTCATTTCATATATGTTGGGCGATCTATGACACTGATGCTCTTAGATAGCGCCTCACTTTGGTATCGCGCTTATTACGGAATGCCTGACACCTTGCTCTCACCTTCAGGTATGCCGGTCAATGCGATCCGCGGTTATCTTGATATGACTGCTCGTCTCATCGGTATGTATTCACCAGATCGCATCGTCGCCTGCATCGAGGGTGATTGGCGTCCATCGTGGCGCGTAGATCTATTTCCGGATTACAAAGCTAACCGTCTCGAGGATGAGAGCGATGAAGAGGAAGAGCCAGAAACCCTGACACCTCAAATTCCAGTTCTTCTCGATCTACTCGATGCATTCGGTATCCCAATGCTTGGTGTTGATGATTACGAGGCTGACGATGTCATGGCGACCTTCGCCGTTAAAGAGAAGGGGCCAATCCGTGTTGTGACAGGGGATAGGGACCTCTTTCAGATGGTTGACGATAAGCGCGATGTAAAAATTGTTTATCTCGCACGCGGAATTTCTCAACACGATTTAGTTGATAGCAAATGGGTCGCAGAAAAATATGGGATACCAGGGGATAGGTACGCACTCTTTGCGATGTTCCGTGGAGATCCATCAGATGGTTTACCTGGCGTTCGTGGAATCGGAGAGAAGGGGGCTGCTCTCATTGCCAACCACTTCTCAACGGTGGATGAGGCACTTGCTGGAGCTAAGGCCGAACATGAAGCTCTCACTAAGTCACTTGCAAAGAAAATCATTGATGGCGCTGACTATTTAAAGATTGCACCAACACTGGTGCACTGCGCAAAAGATGTCGCTATTCCGAAAATGGATATCTCGATGCCAAAGAAACCCGATGATTTGTCTACGATTTATCAGATGAAGGATGAGTACGGCCTTGGCGCCAGCGTTGATAGATTAATATCAGCGTTAGGTTGGTAAGGTGAGTGAATATGAAGCCGGTTATCTTGATTCCGACTTACAACGAGTCAATTGCGATTGTTGAACTTCTTAATCAATTATCGACTTTACATAATGTACGAGACTTCGATGTTGTCGTTCTTGACGATAATTCACCAGATAAGACTGCAGATATTGTCGATTCCATGAATTTTTCGTGGGTCAGTGTTCTCAAGCGTCCAGGTAAAGCTGGGTTGGGTGCTGCATATCGAGCTGGCTTCGAACATGTTTTATCCATGAACAAGTATTCAAAAATTGTCACTATGGATGCTGATGGATCGCATCGAGTTGAGGATCTACCGGCAATGCTTGATGCAACCGATTCACTGGTTTCAATCACTTTAGGTACTCGCTGGATGGCTGGCGGATCAGTTGTTAATTGGCCAAAAAGTAGACAATTGCTATCTAAATCTGGCACCAAATATGCACGTATTGCGCTCGGCATTCCTTTAAATGATTTAACTGGAGGATTCCGTGTCTACAGTGCAGCTTTACTCAACAAGTTAAATCTTAAAGATATGACTGCCACCGGATATTGTTTTCAGATCGAAATGGCGATGGCATCTGAATTAGCTGGCGCTGAAATGGTCGAAGTTCCAATTACCTTTGTGGAACGCATTAATGGAGTTTCAAAGATGAGCCGAGCGATCGTCATTGAAGCTCTGTGGCAGACAACTCTGTGGGGCTTTGCTAGACGCTTACGGCCTAACGCCGATAAGTTACATTATGTAAAGTAAGAAGAATCAGACTATGCAAAGGCCTCTATCGGTGGGCATGAGCAGACCAGATTTCGGTCCCCGTACGCTCCATCGATACGCCCTGTAGTCGGCCAATACTTTCCCTTAGCGCCAATCAATTCACCTGGAATCAGGCCCGTGAGGGTCGCTGGGAAGGCTCCACGTTCGCGTGGGTAGCTTCTCTCCCAGTTTGTGCCTGCAATAGCTCCAATGGTGTGGGGTGCATGGCGAAGAGCGGATTCTTCAACTGCAATCTTGCCGTCGATGATCTCTTGAATCTCGCCTCGGATTGCAATCATCGCATCAATGAAGCGGTTCATTTCTAAGACATCTTCTGACTCAGTTGGCTCAATCATCAGAGTTCCTGCAACAGGGAAAGACATGGTTGGAGCATGGAAGCCGAAGTCCATTAAACGCTTTGCAATGTCATCAACGGTCACACCAGAAACCTTGGTTATTTCACGGACATCCAAGATGCACTCGTGGGCTACAAGACCCTTATTACCGGTGTAAAGAATTGGATACGCATCTTTTAGGCGATGAGCCATGTAGTTAGCGTTGAGAATCGCTACCTCGGTGGCGTGAGTGAGTCCTTCTCCCCCCATCAAACGAATGTAAGCCCATGAAATCGGCAGGATGCTTGCTGAACCAAATGGAGCGGCGGAAATTGGTCCTGGTCCTGTTGCTGGGCCGGCGAGAGCATCCATCGGATGGTTCGGAAGGAAGGGAGCTAAGTGCGCCTTAGAGATAACCGGTCCTACTCCTGGTCCCCCACCACCATGAGGAATGCAGAAAGTCTTGTGAAGATTTAGGTGTGAAACATCTGCGCCAAATTTTCCTGGCTGCGCAGTTCCTACAAGTGCGTTGAGGTTTGCACCATCAACATAAACCTGACCGCCCGCATCATGCACAAGTCCACAGATTTCACTGATTGCGGATTCAAATACCCCGTGAGTCGAAGGGTAAGTAACCATCAGCGCCGCAAGTGCTGAACCATGCTCTGCAATCTTTGCTTTGAGATCGTCAACGCTTACATTGCCGGCTTCATCGCATTCGATAACGACCACTTTCATGCCAGCCATCACCGCACTTGCTGCATTTGTTCCGTGTGCACTTGATGGAATCAAGCAGATATTACGGGCTTGGTCACCGCGTGAATCGTGATAGTTGCGAATGGCAAGCAGACCTGCAAACTCGCCTTGGCTTCCTGCATTTGGCTGCAATGAAACTGCGTCATAGCCAGTAATTTCAACGAGCCACTTCGAAAGTTGGTCGATGAGTAATCGTGAGCCACGAGTTTGTTCAACTGGTGCAAATGGATGAAGGGAAGCAAACTCTGGCCAGGTTACAGCTTCCATCTCGGTAGTTGCATTGAGCTTCATTGTGCAAGAACCCAATGGAATCATTGTGCGATCTAGAGCTAAATCACGATCTGCAAGTGTGCGCAAGTAACGCAACATTGAAGTTTCAGAGAAATAAGTATTGAAGACTGGATGTTGAAGATACTTACTAGAACGTAATACAGAAACTGCAATTGGAGTGGCTGCAGCATCTGAAAGCCCTAGGATTTCGAGAACGTCTGCAAAGGTCTTCTCGGTCGTTGTTTCATCGAAAGAAATACGAACTTCAGTATCGGATACTCGGCCGAAGTTAATGCGCTTAGCCTTTGCCGCTGCGTGAATCACATCAGCGTTCTTCACATCAACTGTGACAGTGTCGAAAACGATTCCATTGCGCGATGATGACGCTTTCTGTAGGCGCGAAGCGAATCCATGAATACGCGTCGCGATCTGTTGCAGACCCTTTGGTCCATGCCACATCGCATAGAACGCGCTCATATTTGCCAACAACACTTGCGCAGTACAGATATTGCTCGTGGCCTTATCGCGACGAATATGTTGCTCGCGAGTTTGCAGAGCTAAACGAAATGCTGGATTACCGTGGGCATCAACGCTCTGTCCCACTAGACGTCCCGGAAGAGAACGCTCGAGCCCTGTACGTACCGCCATGAAACCTGCATGTGGTCCACCGAATCCCATGGGAATTCCGAAGCGTTGAGCAGAACCGACGGCGATATCAGCGCCCCACTCCCCTGGCGCCTTCAGAAGAGTAAGCGCTAAAAGATCTGTTGCGGCAATAACAAGTGCGCCCTTTGAATGTGCGAATTCAGTTACCTTCGCATAATCACAGACTTCACCGGTTGTATCTGGATATTGAAGGAGCAGACCGAAAAATTCTCCGTCATAACCATCGCGGGCAACATGTCCAGAATCAACTTCAACCACGGTGATTCCTAGCGGCTTTGCGCGAGTGGCGACGACTGCCTTTGTCTGTGGGTGAACGTGTTCTTCGATGAGAAACACAGCATCATCAGATGCCCTTGAACTACGGCGAGCGAGCGTCATAGCTTCAGCTGCTGCTGTACCTTCATCAAGCATCGAAGCATTCGATAGAGCGAGTGCTGTCATATCGCAAATTACTGTTTGGAAAGCGAAGAGTGCTTCGAGGCGACCCTGAGAAATTTCAGGTTGATAAGGGGTGTAAGCGGTGTACCAAGCAGGATTTTCTAAAACATTTCTTTTGATAACAGGTGGAGTGATGGTTCCGTAATAGCCCCCACCGATCAGCGACGTGAATACTTCATTCTGCGAAGCAATTTCGCGAAGCTCAGCGATAACTTCAACTTCACTCTTTGCACCATCGAGTACATCTTTAAGTTGCTTTTCGATATGTATATTTTCAGGAACTACATCGGCGATGAACTTCTTAATATCTGAATAGCCAAGTACTCCGAGCATCTCAGATTCATCAGATGCTGATGGACCAATGTGGCGATCTTCGAAGTCCTGATAATTACTCAACGAGCTACTCCCCTAAAAGGTGCGCTAATGCGCTCTAGGAGAGGAATATAGAAGTGTTAAGCGCCCTTCGCCTTGCGACGGAGAGAGAGTTCATCGTTATTTTCGCCACCAACAACCTCACCGTTAACCTCACCTTGAAGTGTGGCTAGTGAACCTTCGACTTCGTTCCAGACCTTGCCTACTGCAATACCAAATACACCTTGGCCACCAGCTAGAAGGTCGATAATTTCGTCAGGGCTTGCACATTCGTAGATTGATGCGCCATCGCTCATGAGTGTGATGCGCTCGAGTTCAGTTACGCCACGGCTGCGAAGATGATCAACAGCGGTGCGAATATTTTGAAGAGAAACACCTGCATCAAGAAGTCGCTTAACTATTTTGAGAACGAGGATGTCGCGGAAGCCGTAAAGGCGCGCACTTCCAGAACCTGTTGCTGTGCGAATTGAAGGTTCGACTAATCCAGTACGTGCCCAATAATCGAGTTGCCGATAAGAAATACCTGCAGCTGAACATGCAGTTGCGCCGCGGTAACCAATTTCAAATTCTTGATCTGTCACGAGAGGGGGCTCGCTTTCACGTAGTGGGGTTGGCGTAAGGCTACGCCTGCGTGCCCTTGATATGGCAGACCGACACGAACATAACCTCTACTTGAGGTTGAGACTTCTAAGCCTTACCCAGCCATGCTTTCGCGCTGGAACCGCTGACGCTTACCCAGCGAAGTCCTCAGGGTTAATCCCATCGAGGAACTCGCGGAAAGCTTCTAGCTCCTGGTCTCCCGCAGCCGATGCCTCATTGGTCACCTGCTCTGGGATATCGATTCCTACCTCATCGAGCAGATCGCTATTGACCAAGATATTGCTTTTGGTACGAAGAGCTACTGCGATGGCATCAGACGGTCTTACAGATAGCGGCTCAAGTGCTCCCTCGCTATTTCGCAAGAGAAGATCGGCATAGAAGACCCCCTCCTTGATCTCAGTGATGTGGACACTTGTCAGAGTTATGTCTACTCGGTCCAGAAGGTCGCGAATCAGGTCATGGGTTAAGGGGCGCTGGGCTTCAAGGCCTTGCTGAGCAAAGGCAATGGCGGTGGCTTCAACAGCTCCGACCCAGATGGGAAGAAAGCGAGTTCCGTCTAGCTCTTTTAGTAAGACGATTGGTTGGTTAGACGGCATCTCAATACGGACACCAACAACTTCAACCTGAACAAACACGTGGAATACCTAACCGAGATCGATTAACGAGGACGGTTAAGTCCACCGCGCACAAGTGCTGCGTGCAGACGTACTGAGAGAGATGCAATCTCTTTCTGAACTTCTTCGGCGCGAGCCTTTGCTTCGGTGCTCTTCTGGCGTGTAAAGGGTGTGATGACTTGTTCAATCAAACCAATTTCACGATCTGCGGCAGATTTAAATGAACGCAAGTGGCGTGGTTCGATTCCGAATCCAGCCATTTCAGCGACAGCCTTTGCGACAGAGAGCGCGTCGCTGTCGTAGTGGCGACCGCGGATTGTGATCAATCCAAATGATTCGAGTTCGACGAGTTGTGAATCTTCAAGACCTGAAGCCTTCAAAAGCTCTTCGCGGGAAAGACGCATCTCTGACTGCTCAGCGAAGGCAGCTGGTGCGAATTCGCCATCGATTGTTGCTAAACCGAGTGTTGGACGTGGAGATGGAACCCCGCCTTGCGCTGCTGGCTGAAGTCCGCGATCTAGGGCATCGAGGTTCTCTTTAATTACTTTGAGCGGGAGGTACTGGTCGCGCTGTGCCAGAAGCACATAGCGAAGTCGATCAAGATCTGTTGTTGTGAACTTGCGATATCCCGAAGGAGTGCGCTGCGGCTCAATGAGGCCTTCTGATTCAAGGAAGCGAATCTTTGAGATTGTTATATCTGAAAAGTCGCCGCGCAACTTTGTGAGTACTTCACCAATACTTAGATAAGCACGTGCTGGAACGCTCAACTTACTTCTCCCCTAGTTTGCTGCCGATAAAGAGCAGATGGAATTTTCCGATTTGGATTTCGTCTCCTGAGGTCAAGACCTTTTCGGTGACAGATTCGTTGTTGACGTATGAACCGTTGAGACTTCCAGAATCCTTGAAGGTGAAGTTGGTTCCAACCTTTTCAATAGATGCATGCTTACGAGAAACAGTGACATCATCGAGAAAGATTGAGCTTTCAGGTGAGCGACCAATCGAAACGCCTTCGGCGCTAACGTGGAATCGTGAACCTTTCTGCGCTCCACGATGGATAAAGACCATCGCTGAGTTGCCATCGCCAGAAAGGACGCCATCAATAATCTGACGCTCTTCTGCTGAGGCTTGGTTAATGAGCTCGCTGATGAGATCGGCTGGGGAATTGCCTACTACTGAGCGAAGGCCGAGGTGGAGGGTGCTGGTGAGTTCGCGATTTTCATCTGCTGATGGCATTGAACTCCCCCTTTACCCAAAAGAACGCCTCGACTTTGGACGTCAACTTAAGGGTGACACTAGAGAGTTAAGAAAATTAAATCAAGCCCGGATTTACGCGGTAATTGCTCCGTATTCTGCGGCAGAGAGCAAGCCAGATGGCTCAGTTGGAACCTCGATCTCGACCAACCAGCCGGCCCCGTAAGGATCTGAGTTGATAAGTTCTGGTGCATTTGTCAGCTCTTCGTTAATTGCAACGACTTTTCCGGTAACTGGTGCGAAGATTTCAGAGACGCTCTTGGTAGATTCAACTTCTCCACAAACTTTATCTGCGACAACTGGCTCGCCGACCTTAGGCATCTGCACATAAACGATGTCACCTAGCGCGCCCTGTGCGTAATCAGTAATTCCCATACGGATACGAAGTGCAGTCGATGTCGGTGCAACCCATTCATGCTCTTTTGTGTACTGAAGATCTGACGGAATGTTTGACATTGCGCGCTCCTACTGGCCCTCGATGATGTGTGGTCGAACTGTAATGGTCTTTATCGCGGTTCGGAAATATCCCACGGCCGTACCTACGTAGAGAGTCACGCCCCAGATAGCAAAAGCCCACCCGAAGATAAATGCAGCAGTTCCGTACCAGGTATGGCTCAGTGCAAGTAGCAAGAACGGAAAGGCGTAGAGAAGATTAAATGTCGCAGCCTTGCCGAGATACGTGACCTTAAGAGGTTGGTAACCCTTGAGTTGAAGTAGAAGTGCAACCCCTGCCATGAAGAGATCGCGAGCAACCAGAATCGCAATGAGCCACAACGGAATCGCCTCGCGCATATAAAGAACAACCAATGTCGCTGCGATGTACAAGCGATCAATGGTGGGATCGGCGATTTCGCCAAATTTAGATTCTTGATTAAGGGCGCGAGCTAGTTTTCCATCGAAGTAATCGGTAGCTCCCCCGATGGCGAGAACGAGAATTGCCCAACCGTCAGCTTCTTTGCCGAGGGCAAGATAGATAAAGATCGGGATTCCGAGGAATCGTAGGAAGGTAAGCGCGTTGGGAATAGTCAGCACTTACTGCTCCTTATCTCGTTCCTTCACTCGGATAGCCACCTGAACAGGAGTTCCTGGGAATTTGAACTCCTCGCGGAGGCGACGTTCGATAAATCTACGATAAGAAGCTTCAATCCAGCCGGATGAGAAGACCACAAACTTCGGTGGCGCGATTCCTGCTTGGGTCGCATAGTAGACGCGAGGCTGCTTTCCTCCACGAACTGGTGGCGGTGTAGCGCCGATGAGGGCACCCAAGAATGAATTGAGCTTTGATGTCGGAACGCGACGTTCCCATGAATCGATTGCGGTACGAAGTGCAGGAGCTAGACGATCACGGTGCCAACCGGTCTTAGCTGCAACGTTAACAATCTGTGCCCACTCAACCTGGTCAAGGTGGCGTTCAATCTCTTTATCTAACTGGGTGCGGCGATCTTCATCAACGAGGTCCCATTTATTCATCACGATGACCATCGCTTTTCCAGCCTCTTCGACCATCGTGATGATGCGAAGGTCTTGTTCAGAAATCGGCACCGAGGCATCGAGAACAATCACTGCACACTCACAACGTTCGAGAGCGGTTTGCGTGCGAAGCGTTGCGTAGTAATCAGTTCCACTTGCTTGATTCGCGCGCTTCTTTAAACCTGCTGTGTCTACGAATCTCCAGATGCTTCCACCGAATTCAATCAATTCATCGATTGGGTCGCGAGTTGTTCCTGCAACATCATCAACAATAGAGCGACTTTCACCAGCAAGTGCGTTGAACAAACTTGATTTACCGACGTTAGGGCGACCGATCAAGGCAATACGGCGATAACCATCTTGTACTTGAGCAGCTCCTACTTCAGGAAGTTCTTTAACGATTGTGTCGAGCAAATCTCCGCTACCGCGACCATGCAGAGCTGAAACAAAGTGCGGTTCGCCCAATCCGATATTCCAGAGTGCGTGAGCATCAGATTCATCGTTATCTCCGTCAACCTTATTTGCGACAAGAATTGTTGGCTTCTTCGCTTTGCGAAGTTCTTGAACCAAGATGTCATCTTCATCAAGTGCGCCAACCTGCGCATCAACAACGAAACAGAGAACATCAGCTTCATCCATTGCGAGCTCGGCACTTGCACTTACTTGAACAGAAATTCCGTCAGGCTTTGATTCCCAGCCGCCTGTATCCATAATGATGAATCGACGACCAGCCCATTCGCATTCATATTGAACTCGATCGCGAGTAACACCAGGAGTATCTTCAACAATCGCTTCACGTCGACCTATAAATCGGTTAATCAAAGTTGATTTACCAACGTTAGGTCGGCCAAGGATTGCAACGATCGGAAGACCGAGCAAAGAACGTTGTGAAAGTAGCTCCCAGATGCGATCAACGGTCTCTTCAAGATTAAGTTCAGTTGAATCGATATGAACAGCATCCGTAGCCATCGCTAGCGGAGATACAGTGCGAGTTGAATCGATTTCATCGCGCGCTGCAAGTGATTGTGCAACCGCTTCTGCGCCGCGTGAATCTTCTGCGAGTTCAGCATCGCGACGGTTAGCACGAGCAGCAATATCTGCAGTGAGATAAATTTTGAGCGCAGCATCAGGACAAACAACTGTTCCGATATCGCGGCCCTCAACAACGATGCCACGATCAGCCTTGTTAATGATCGAGCGTTGAAGAGTCAGGAGTTCCGCGCGAACTTCAGGCAGGGCGCTAATGACAGAAACTTTCTCGGTCACTTCATGTGATCGAATCTCTTTTGAGATATCGCGTCCATCAAGGAAAACTTTAGGATCGCGCGGATCAGAGTTGAAGGAAATAGGTGAATCGATTACGGCTGAGATAATTTCTTTTGGATCTTCACTCTTTATCGATAAAGCAAGAAATGTCATCGCTCGGTAGAGCGCACCGGTATCCAAATAATTCCAACCAGCGCGAATTGCGATTGATTTAGATGTGCTTGATTTGCCTGAGCCGCTTGGTCCATCTAGCGCTACAACAATCATTTTCACAGCCCATCTTTAGTTAGTTAATTCTATTGGCAATTGCTTCGAAGCATTTACTTCTTTGGTGCGTGAACGCTCCAACCATTGCTCTTTAGATGGTCAGAAAGTTTTATCGCATCGCTCTCAGAGAGTGCCAACGTGATTAATCCAGTGAACTGACCCGGGCTATGTTCGATCGTCAGATCTTCAACGTTGACTGATGCTTGCGCGCATTCTTCGAAGAGCGCAGCTAATTGACCTGGCTTATCTTCAATAACGATTGGAAGGAAGGTGTATTCGCGAGCTTTTCCACCGTGCTTACCTGGAATTCGGGTGCGACCTTTCTGGCCTTCGTTGATTAAATCTGCAACTGAATTCTCATCCTCAAGTGAGTCGATGAGTTTGTTTAAATCGCGCTGTAGCGCCTTAAGTAATGGAGTGAGCGCTTGGCTATTTGCCGTCACGATCTCGCGCCAGAGCTTGGCATCGGATCCCGCGATTCGGGTGGTATCTCGAAGGCCAGCACCTGCCAGGTCGAGCCAGCGCTCTTCTCCCCCGGTCAGCTGCTTGGCAAGAAGTGATGAGACAAGTTGAGGCAGGTGAGAAACGAGTGCGACCGCCTTGTCGTGCTCAGATGAATCGAGATCAATCTTGTGACCGCCCAGAAGTTCAATCAGCTCTGACGCCTTTTCAAGAACATCGCTATCGACGCCTTGGGCGTCGACAATCCAAGGTCGCCCCTGGAATAGATCAGCGCGCGCAGATTCAGCGCCGCCTACTTCACGCCCGGCCATCGGATGAGTAGGAAGAAAACGGCTCGAAGGAAGCGATGATGTCGATACCTCAACCTTAACTTTAAACTTAACTGACCCTATATCTATAAATGCTGCCTTTGGATTGGCCTCAAACTCGCCCTCAATCACCGATTTCAGCGCTCCGATTGGCGTTGCGAGGATAACCAAGTCAACCGGAAGATCTGACGGACTCTTTATGAGGTCTTCGGCTAAGCCTTGAGCCCTGGAATCGGAATCTCTCATGGTGACGCCCACGCCCTTGAGCGCTAAACCGAGTCCGATAGAAGTTCCTATCAGCCCTGAGCCGACGATTCGTACGTGAGAAAGAGTCATTGTGGGCCTCGAGATTACTGGGCGATATCTCGTCGAAGCGCCTTAGCTCCGTGGAGGTAGATATGGGCAATATCGTCCTTCGAAAGGTCACTTTCGACATGCGCCATCACTCGAACAGTACGCGGGAGAGCTCCAGCAACATCGATTTCAACAGAACAGATCAGAGGAGTGTTCTCGAAGCCAACTGAGCGTGCCGCAGCTGCCGGGAATGCGGCATCTAAATCAGGACTAGATGTGAAGAGGACGGAGATGACATCGTCAGGGGTAAGCGAGTTGACCTTGAGAATCTCTAGGATCAACTCCTGCGTTGCAGCTGTAATCGCCTCGGCGGTATTGGCCTCGACTTGGGTTGCCCCACGAATTGCGCGCACTGACATTCCGCAATCGTACCCTTCTACTTAATATCTTGGTTCTATATATTTAACGTTTTGCCGATAAATCTCTTTCAATCTTTCTTCACATCAATAGGATCGTAATATTCTCGACCCATAATCTTACTAACATTCCAACCTGAACCAATATCGATAAAGCCATTTTTTTGGGTATCTATTGAGCGTGCAATTATCGATATATATCTATTATCAAATTTCCAAACCTCGTGTATCTATTTGTAGACAAATCTATTTGTGTATGCTGAAACGATTTAAAGTTTTATATCTAAAGCGTTTTGGAGGCTAATCAATTCATTACTATTGAGATCTCGCCATCTTCCTTCAAGGGTTTCTCCCAATGAGATGGGTCCGAATTTGGTGCGGATCAGTCTGAGGACATCGACACCCACAGCTTCCATAAGGCGACGGATGATGTGATATCGGCCTTCATGGATCGTGACCTCAATCCACTGAGGAGATAAGTGCTTAAAGCTCAAAACTCGACCCATTCCATCTTCTAGTTCAATACCCTTCAAAAGGACCTTATCGACCCCCGTTGGAAGCTTTCCATCGAATTCAATGATGTAGGTCTTCTCTAGGCCAAAAGATGGGTGGGTGGCACGGAAGGTCAGATCCCCATCATTTGTCAGCAAAATGAGGCCCTCTGAATCCTTATCGAGGCGGCCAACGTGAAATAGGCGCTCGGTACGGAGGTCGATGAAGTCAGCTAGTGAAGGGCGTCCTTCGGGGTCGAACATCGTAGACAGAACGCCTCTAGGTTTATGTAGTACCAAATAAGTCTTAGACAAAGAGCGAGTAATTGTCTCGCCATCAACCTCGACTTTAACCTTTTCAGGGTCAAATTTGGCTCCGAGCTCGCGAACTTGATGTCCATCGACGGTGACTCGACCGTCCATGATGAGCTCATCAGCGCCTCGACGCGAAGTAATTCCGGCATCGGCGATGATCTTATTAAGGCGCATTTCGGCCATGTGGCTATCCATTCTCGACAGTCAACTCCCCCGGCAAAAGGCGCGGGAGGCTTAGGCGAGAAGTGTAGGGCGTTACTTAGTCAGTTAGCGAATCGAGGATCTCATCGAGACCATCGAGATCTGGCAGATGTGGCGCCAGAGGAGGAAGGTCGGTCAAGGCGTTGAGTCCAAGGCGCTCGAGAAAGTAGCTGGTCGTCTTGTACAAGATCGCTCCAGTCTCGTTCTCGACCCCATATTCCTCGACGAGGCCGCGAGTAATGAGAGTCTTCATAACGGCCTCAACGTTCACTCCACGGATGGCTGAGACGCGGGCGCGAGAAACTGGCTGACGGTATGCAATCACCGCCAGGGTTTCGAGAGCTGCCTGCGTGAGGCGATTCTGCTGGCCATCAAGGACAAATTTCTCGACCACTGCGCTGCAATCTGGGTGGCTATAGAAGCGCCATCCCCCATTGATCGCCTTGAGCGTGAATCCTCGGTCTTCGTAGGTTGGAACGAGGGCTTCAAGGGAATCCACGACCTGATCGACGGTCACCTGAAGAACAGATGCCAGGGCGAGCTCGGTGACCGGTTCGTCAACGACCATCAGAATCGCTTCAATTGAGCGAGCTAGCGCAGCTGGATCAAATACATGGGAAAGCTGGGTATCTTTAGCGACCTCAACCTCAGGAGTCTCTACCTCTGGATTAGACATTTTCATCCTCTTCTGTCTCATATTCATCAGAAATCTGTTCAGATACCGCCTGCGAGGCAGTCTCGAGCTCTTCTACAACGGTCTCATCAAGCACAACGGGTACGTCAAACTCATCAGTGACCAGAATGTCGCCTTCATCGGAGCCCACCCAACTGATCTGGAGCTCTCCAAGGGCGATAACCTGCTCAAAACGGAGCGCACCCTGTCGATAAAGATCTAGCAGAGCAAGGAATCGAGCGACAACCACGAGGGTGGAATCGGCGCCCTGGACAAGGTTTCTGAAGGAGACGGTTCGACCCTTTCGCAGGGCTTCGACGACCAGCTTTGACTCTTCAGTCACGCTCACAAGGGCGCTATGGAGGTGCTCAACTGCCACCACAGGCGGGGACTTTGGGGTCAAAACACGCTCGGCGATAGCGGCAAAGCGCTGGGCACCGACCCCGATGAGGACTTCAGGCAAAAGTGAGGCTAGGGCTGGATCCAGGGCCACCACGCGAGGGAATGACTTATCGGCGTTGGCGATCGCATCCTGGAATGAAGCGGCAACTTCCTTGAAAGCTCGATATTGGAGCAGACGAGCGAAGAGGATGTCTCGGGCCTCGAGTAGAGCGAGGTCTTCTTCATCCTCGATCTCGCCGCTAGGCAAGAGTCGGGCTGCCTTGAGGTCTAGAAGGGTGGCGGCGATAACTAAGAACTCAGTAGCTTGATCAAGGCGCCAACCCTCACCGCTAGCCTCGAGGGCGCGGATAAAGGCGATGAATTCATCGGTGACGATGCTGAGCGAGATTTCGGTGATATCAAGCTTGTGGCGTGAGATCAGCTGAAGCAGGAGGTCAAAGGGGCCATCAAAGTTATCGAGGTGGACGCTAAAACCGCTCTCAGGAGCGATTGATTCAGCTTGCTCTGAGGTAATTTCCTCAGGAGTCACGAGACTTTCCACGAGGCGAACCATACTTGTCTTACTTGCAGTTCGTCGCGCTTTACGCGTAGAGTCGCGACAACTGAAAAGAGGTTTCTCGCTTGAACGCTAAATCGACATTTGATGATGATGTGGCCACTACCGCCACTCTCCTCGGGCGCGAACCCCATAATTTTCCAATCCCTGCTCCTATTGCAGAACATGGCGATGCAAAGGTCATTTCGATCTTCAACCAAAAGGGTGGAGTCGGTAAGACAACGTCAACTATTAACCTAGGTGCAGCGCTCGCAGAACTAGGACGTCGCGTTCTTCTCGTGGACTTCGACCCGCAAGGCGGTCTCTCTCTTGGTCTCGGTGTAAATGCACACGCACTTCCACTTGAGAACACTGTTTATTACGCACTCATGACACCGGATGCAAATATCGATGAGATTGTTCTGAAGTCATCAGTTGCCGGTCTTGATTTTCTTCCAGCTAACCGCGATTTGGGAACAGCTGAAACAACTCTCGGCGCTGAAATCGGTGGCCAGCAATATCTAAAGCGCGCACTCGGTCGCCTTCGCTCAGAGTACGACGTGATTTTGATTGACTGCCAACCAACAATGGGTCAACTCACAATCAACGCACTCGTGGCTTCTGATGAAGTTATCGTTCCATTGCAATGCGAATACTTCGCCCTGCACGGCTTTATCGAACTTAAGGGAAATATCGACAAGGTTCGTAGCTTCCTTAACCCTGAACTTAAGTTAATTGGAATCCTCGCAACTATGTACGACCGTAAGACTCTACATAACCGCGAGGTTCTTACGGCAATCCTTGAGAAATATCCTGAAGATGTATTTGAAACAATCATTGCAAAGACAATTCGTTTCGCTGAGACAACCGTTGCAGGCGAACCGATTACTGCTTATGCATCTTCTTCAGGTGGTGCGCAGTCATACCGCCGTCTTGCCCGTGAACTAATTGCCCGAGGAGGCGCCCGATGACACGTAGAGCTAGCTTGCCAGGTGCGGATGAACTCTTCCGTGCAAACACACCAGCACTGAGCGCAGTTCGCCAAGTTGCGGAACCAATCCAAACTTCAGCTCCAGTTACACCGGTAACACAGAGCGCTGCACCGAAGACAAAGAAGGGTGTTCGCACCATTTCTCGTCGTCGCGTTACAGCCGCCGAGAAGTCACCTTCTGGTCGCGAACTTCATGAAGAGAAGATCACTGTCTATCTATCTACAGATGAACTCTTCGATCTCGATCAAGCGCGCCTCATGCTTCGCGGAGATCTAGGGCTTGCAGTAGATCGCGGCCGTATCGTTCGCGAATCAATCGCAGTGATAATCGCTGACCTTGAAGCAAAGGGCGATCAGAGCATTCTTGCTCGTCGCCTTCGCGGGATTTAATAACTCCTTAGCTTCACTTTGCTCTGGGGTGTGCGGTGCTGTACGTCTCGCGCACTTTATCGATTGTAATCAGTGTGTAAATCTGTGTTGTTGTAACTGATGAATGGCCCAACAACTCTTGCACCACGCGAATATCTGCGCCTCCATCAAGTAGATGTGTCGCATATGAATGTCTGAAAACGTGAGGGCTAACTTTGCCTTCGAGCCCTGTTGCAACTGCAGCATCTAGAACTATCTGCCATGCGCTCTGCCTTGATAATCGTTTTCCGCGAGCGTTAAGAAAGAGAGCTGGTTCGGATTTTGAATTCTTAGCGGCTAACGCTGGTCGAGTGCGCGTGAAGTAGTCTTCAATTGCTGCGACTGCGAATTTGCCGAGTGGAACAAGGCGTTCTTTGGAGCCTTTCCCCCGCAACTTCAAGACCGTTACATCACCATCATCGGTCTGCGTGACAGAAATGTCACCGGTATTTACTCCTACTATTTCACTTACACGGCCACCCGATGAGTAAAGCAGTTCCAACATCGCGAAATCTCGAAGTGAAATGGGATCACCTTCTCGCTTTGCAGATTCAATCAAGTTCGTTACTTCATCTACTGAAAGCGCTTTAGGAAGTTTCCTTGCAATCTTCGCACTGACTATCTCAAGAGTTGGATTAGAGATATCAAATTCAACAGATGCGTACTTGTAGAAGCCCTTAACGGCAGACAAGGTCCGATTGATGCTCGAAAGCGCCAGTCCCATAGCTTTGAGTGAGACTTCAAAGTCGGTGAGGTCTTGTGCCGTGAGGTTCACAAAATCTTTACGTGAGTTTTGAAGAAATAGCTCGAACTTTGCTAGATCACGAGTGTAGGAAGATATTGAATTACTAGAAAGCCCTCGTTCAATACGCAGTTGATCGAGATAAGAGCTGCGTGCTGCCTCGAACTTCATTGCACAACTGTAATTTAGTGAGCGCCCTTACGGACGAGTGCTGCTGCAATCAACCCTGAAAAGAGCGGATGTGGACGCGTTGGTCGAGATCGAAGCTCTGGGTGAGCCTGAGTACCAACGTAATATGGATGAACTTCGCGAGGTAGTTCTACGAACTCAACAAGGTCACGATCTGCAAACATGCCAGAGAAGACAAGGCCAGCCGCTGCAATTTGATCGCGATACTGATTATTCACTTCATAGCGATGGCGGTGACGTTCAGAAACTTCAGTCGCACCATAGACGCCGGCAACAATTGAGCCAGGTGTGAGTGTTGCTTTGTAGAGACCTAGGCGCATCGAGCCACCCATATCTCCCCCACCGGCAACGATATCTTTCTGATCATCCATAGTTGCGATGACATGTGTTCCGCTATCGCCTAAGAATTCTGCAGAGTTTGCATCCTTGATTCCGGCAAGGTTTCGAGCAGCTTCAATAACCATGCACTGCAAACCTAAACAGAGTCCAAGAGTCGGGATTTTGTTTTCGCGAGCAAATTTAAGCGCCCCAAGTTTTCCTTCAATTCCGCGAATACCGAATCCACCAGGAACGCAGATTGCATCGATTTCGCCAAGTGATTTCTTCGCACCTTCCGGTGTTTCACATTCATCACTTGGAACCCAAACAATTTCAACCTTCGCTTCATTGGCGAATCCACCTGCGCGAAGAGCTTCGGAAACAGAGAGATAAGCATCTGGAAGATCGATGTACTTTCCAACGAGAGCAACTTTTACGTGGTGCTTTGGAGAGTGAACACGCTTAAGCAAGTCATCCCATTCTCCCCATTGAACCTCATGTCCACCGAGTGAAAGTCGACGGACGATATAGGAATCTAGGCCTTCGGTGAATAGAACCTTCGGAATGTCATAGATTGATGGAGCATCGACGGCTGCAACTACCGCTTCAACATCGACGTCGCACATCAGCGAAATCTTCTTCTTGATGCCTTCAGGGATTGGTCGATCGCAACGGAGAACCACTGCATCTGGTGCAATACCAATGCTGCGAAGAGCTGCGATTGAGTGCTGTGTCGGCTTTGTCTTCAACTCTCCTGATGGCCCAATATACGGAACGAGCGAAATGTGCAGATAGAAAACGTTATCGCGGCCTACTTCTTGGCGAAGTTGGCGAGCAGCTTCAAGGAATGGCTGCGATTCAATATCACCAACAGTTCCACCGATTTCAGTAATGACCACATCTACATCGGCTGAATCATTTGCGAGCATGCGCTCTTTAATTTCATTGGTGATATGCGGAATAACTTGAACAGTCTCACCTAGATATTCACCGCGACGTTCGCGCGCAATGACTCGTGAATAAACCTGGCCTGTCGTGACGTTCGCTGAACCTTCGAGGTTGCGATCGAGAAAACGTTCGTAGTGGCCGATATCAAGATCCGTTTCAGCGCCATCATCGGTGACAAATACTTCACCGTGCTGGAAAGGATTCATGGTGCCTGGATCTACGTTGAGATATGGATCGAGCTTCTGCATGGTGACGCGGATACCGCGCGCGACCAGAAGGCGACCTAATGATGAAGCTGTGAGGCCCTTGCCAAGACTTGAGGCGACTCCGCCTGTTACGAAAATATGTTTAGTCACATGCGCTTGGCTCATGGAAGACCATCTTATAGCTCTCTGAGGCTTAGCCTCGCATAGCTAGCAATTCGGCGGCGTGTTCTCGCGCACTTGAGGATTCTTCAAGCCCTGCCAGCATGCGCGCAATCTCTTCAACGCGCTCGGATTGTCCAAGTTTCGAGACGCCAGACTGAACAACGGATCCATCGCTGCTCTTCTTTACGACAAAGTGAGTATCGGCCCATGCCGCCACCTGAGGTAAATGCGTAACGACAATAACTTGAGAGTTCTGTGCAAGTGCATGCAGGCGCTTACCAACTTCAATCGCAGCTTTTCCGCCAACACCTGCGTCGACTTCATCGAAGATATAGGTTCCGACTGGATGTGATTTAGCGATGACAACTTCAAGTCCCAACATGATGCGAGACATTTCGCCACCGCTTGCGCCTTTTCCAAGTGCAATCTTCGGTCCATCAACTTGTCCCTGGATTTGCATAGAAACTTCATCGCAACCTAATTGTGTGAAATCACTTTCCTTTAGAGCGCCGGAATAATCCGGAGAGATAACTTCTGCAAAGAATCGAGTGTGCGGCATAGAAAGTGCCTGAATCTCAGATGTCACTGATTGTGACAGTGATTCAGCAGAAGCGCTTCTTGCCTTAGATAATTCTTGCGCAGCGGCCAAAAGGCTCTTCTTTATTTTTGCGAGTTCAGTTTCTAACTCTGCAATGCGTTCGTCGCCACCCTTAAGATCTGCGATTGATTCCTTACCTGATTTAGCTTTTGCGGCAAGGAGAACAAGTTCCTCATCAGCGCTTTCGGCGCCGCCCCATCTCTTAATAAAGAGATTGAGCTCTGCTTTTCGATTCTGCAGGAAATCCAGACGTTCAGGGTCCGCTTCAAGAGATGTTGCATACGATGCCAAATCAGATGACGCATCATCGAGGATGAAGAGTGATTCTGCTACGCGTTCTGCGATCTCTTCCAGCTTTGAATCTTTTCCCTTAGCGGCATCAAGGAAACGTCGGGCGGAATGAAGCAGAGTCAAGGCTCCGGATTCTTCAGAATCGAGAGCCGACATTGCGCCACTTGATGCAATTCGTAAGTCTTCAACGCTAGAAAGTCGCTTGATCTCATCTTCAACGCTAGAAGGTTCGTTGCGTACAGCTTTGAGTTTTACCCAGGCGGCTAGGAATTCTTCGAGTTCTGCAATCTCACCATCTCGCTTATTGGCAGATGCCTTCATCGCTTTGATGCGCTCTTTAAGTTCTAGATATTCGGAGTATTTCTCTTGGTAATCAGAGAGCGATGAAGCCACTGCAGTTCCACCAAAACGATCAAGGAGCTCTCTTTGTCGGGCGGGTTTTACGATCTGCGAGTTCGCTGATTGCCCATGAATTTCGATCAGAGGCTCAGTGACATCGGCGAGAGTCCCTGCCGGAACCGTAACTCCCCCACATGATGCTTTGCTCTTGCCGTCGCTGTTGACCGTGCGGGTAACGATGAGTGAAGATCCATCAACTTCGGCTCCGATTTCATCGAGTTGATCTTTAGAATCCTTCGTTACCGAAAATTGCGCAGTAGCAACGAGTCGTTCAGAACCATGTCGCACGAGCGAACTATCGCTCTTGCCTCCGAGCACAAGGTTGAGAGCTGTCAAAATCATTGTTTTTCCAGCACCGGTTTCGCCAGTGAGAACATTAAGCCCTCGACCGAGCTCGAGTTCAGATTGTTCGATAATTCCGAGATTGCGGATAGAAATCTCTTCTAGATAAGAACGTTCACTCACCGCGCCAACCTTCAACGGGAAGTTTGAACTTTGCTACCAATCTATCTGTGAAAAGCGTCTTTGAAACGTGTGAGAGCTTGATTGTCTGAACATCGCGAGTAATGAGAACGCGATCACCCTTCTGAAGTGGAATTTTGCGCAGAGAATCTGCTGAGAGAAGCGCCTCTGTTGATTCGATGGTGACGACAATTTCAGACTTTGGCGAAACGACCATAGGACGCGAGAAGAGTGCGTGAGCAGAGATTGGCAACAAGACAAGTGCATCGACTTCAGGCCACAGCACTGGCCCACCTGCGCTAAATGCATAGGCGGTAGAACCAGTCGGAGTTGAACAGATGAGCCCATCGCAACCCCAATGCGAAAGTGGGCGGCTATCGATTTCAACGAAGAGTTCGACCATGGTTGTGCCATCACGTTCGACTGTCACTTCGTTAAGTGCCCAACCTTTTCCGATCTCTTTGCCAGCCCGTTCGACGGAGAAACGTAGAATCATGCGATCTTCTGAGACATAGCTTTTAGAGATAATGCTTTCTGCGATTGCAGAGATAGTTGGTCGCTGTACTTCTGCCATAAAACCGACATGACCCATATTGATTCCGAGTAATGGAATATTTCTGCTCAAAGTAATTTCAGCAGCACGAAGAATGGTGCCATCGCCACCAAGAACAACAGCGATCTCAATTTCTGGAAGATCAGATGGAGCAACCTTCTTGATACCTTCGATTGAGACATCAGAGATTGTGTAGAGCGAGAAACCCGCAGAATAGAGAAGTGGTGCAAGTTCCTTCGCAGCAGCAATTGCTTCGGCGCGTGATGGGCTAATTACTAGCGCGGCTGAACGAATAGTCATTAGGCAGGTCCCATAGCAATCGCAGTATCGAGGGCGGCCTCATCAATTTCAGGTGCTCCGCGACGTAACCATAAGAAGTATTCAACGTTACCTGCAGGACCTGGAAGCGGACTTGCAGCGATGCCCATAGTTCCAAGACCAACGTCGTAAGCGGACTCTGCGACATCGAGAACAGCTCCGCGACGAAGTGCTGGATCACGTACGACTCCCCCAGCACCAAGTTTTTCGCGGCCAACCTCGAATTGTGGTTTTACCATCAGAACAAAATCTGCTTCTGGCTTTGATACCGCAGCCAGGGCAGGCAATACGAGTGAGAGTGAAATGAAAGAGAGGTCTGCTACAACTAAATCAATACCTTCACCGACTTGTTCACCGGTGAGGTGGCGAATATTGGTGCGATCAAGGACTTTCACTCGTGGGTCCTGTCGGAGTTCCCACGCCAGCTGTCCGTAACCAACGTCTACTGCGACCACGAGTGCTGCACCACGTCGCAATAAGACATCGGTGAAACCACCAGTGGACGCACCCGCATCGAGACAAGTCTTTCCTTCAACCGCAACGCCAGTGAATGCATCAAGAGCGCCTGCCAATTTATGGCCACCGCGAGATACGAAATCATCGCGATCGCCTTGAATGGTGATGGAAGTTTCGGCATCAACTTGGGTCGCTGGCTTTGTGGCTGGAATTCCACCAACAAGTACAGAACGCGACTCGATTAAATCAGCAGCATGTTCGCGCGAACGTGCAAGTTCGCGACGAACTAGTTCTGCATCGAGACGAGTCTTCATTATGTGAGTTCTTAGAGGTTATCGATTGACTTGAGTGACTCTTGAAGTTTTTCGTGGAGCGCCTCAAAACGCGCTGAATGTTCAGAGAGGTCGCTGGCATCAATCTCATCAAGTTCTGTACGAACTTCTTGAACGAGGTCTACTTCATTCTCTTCTGTCATCGACTTGCCGCCTTCTTTGTAGGTGCCTTCTTAGCAATCTTCTTAGCTGGAGATTTCTTTGCAGCTTTCTTGGCTGGAGATTTCTTCTTCAAAGCAGCGACTTCTTTTGCAAGGGCATCGAACTCTTCGCGCTTTACAAAACCCATCTTAAGGACAGCAGCTTCTACCTCTTCGTGAATCTTCGCTCGCACAGAATCTGCGCTCTCGTGCGCCCAATCGTTGAGGGCGGTGGCGATCTCAGCAGGTGTGCGTTCGCCATCAGAGAGCTTCTGGGCATAGCTCTTGAGGGTTGAGAAGATCTCGGTAATAGGGGCCTTTGCCATGACGTAAGAGTATCGATTCCATACGACTAGAGGCGGACAATCTCAGCAGCCTCAATCTGCCAACGGCTGGCAACGCCTGTTGGGCTCTGCCAGAAACGACGGTGAATCGAGCCTGAAACTTCAATCCATTCATCCCCTTCGAGGGTCAGGGCTGCTTTTCGCATCTTTGCGCTCCAGGCTGCGATATCGAGGGTGTCGACGCCTTCGCGTTCAGACCGAGTGACAATTAAACGAAATTCAACGACCTTATCTCCGCTTGGCAATTCTTTAGTTGTCGCAGGAGCTGAGACACGGCCTCGAAGGAGCAAATCGTTGAGTGAATAATCAACTTCTTCTTCAATCTGCTCGCTCTTCTTCTCTGTCTTCTTTGCAACGCTCTTTGTGGCAGCCATATAAACCCTTTCAATAGATGAAGGGGCGATGATTGAGTATTGCTCTGACGAACTTTCAGAGTTTAAAGAAGTATGTGGATATCTCTACTGCTGTGAACGTTCGCGCGCATCGGTCTCGTCTTCAGGATCGAGATCTGCACACTTCGAAAACCATTCGCGCGCTTCTTCTGAGCGTCCTGCAGCTTCGAGCGCATCTGCGTATGCGTAGCGAAGACGGAATGCCCAATCTTCGCTCTCATTCTTTAACTCTTTACATTGCAAGGTAACAACGGCTGCATCGAATTCACCGAGATCGCGACGTGCACCGGATGCGACGATGCGCATTTCGATTTCTTCAGGCTTTGCCAATCGTTTGACCTCGTCTGAACCAGCCAAATTCAAGGCTTTTAGAGGGTTTCCAAGGCCACGTTCGCAGTCAGCCATTACTGGCCACATCGAAACATCGCCGGAGATTCTGTTTGATGCGCGCAACTCTTTCAGTGCGATTTCATAATGACCTGCGCGATATGCGGCATAACCCGCAGTTTCGCGAACCACTGCAAGACGACCTGCATGGTGTGCTGCAGCAACTGCATGCTTATGTGAAAGTTCTGGATCAATATCCATATACAGATTGACGCAGACCATATGACGCGCAACAACCTTTGCATTTTCAGCAGAGAGACTTAATAGCTCTGCACGAACGCTCTTCTCGAGCTCTTCGCCTGTAACATCTTCAGGAATATCTGGTTCAAAGATGCGTGGACGAATTCGCGATTGATCGCGTTCTTGTGGAGCTGGACGAAACCCGCGTGGATCGCTGACATCGCGGCCCTGTGAAACTTGGCGCGTTGCGCCAGCGCGGTCATCGCGACCGCCACGAGCTGGACGATCTTCGCGAGATTGCGGGCGAGAAGATGAAGGTCTGGATGAAGATGGACGGCCAGAGCTTGGACGATCCGATGATGGACGGCCGCTCGATGGTCTTGATGAGGATGGGCGTGAAGAAGGGCGACCGTTTGATGGTCGCGCTGGTCGATCGCTGCTTGATCGATCGCTGTTGCGTGGACGCTCTTCCATTGCTCACTCCAATTTTTTGATGCTTTTGGCATCTAGTTAAGTTTAACTTCTACATTTCTAAAGCGTTGTAAAAACGTTTGAGAAATAAAAAAGGGGCGCTTAAAAATAAGCGCCCCTTTTTATAAAAGAAGTCCGGCGACGTTCTACTCTCCCACAAGGTCACCCGTGCAGTACCATCGACGCTGAGAGGCTTAACTTCCGGGTTCGGAATGGGACCGGGTGTTTCCCTCTCGCTATGGTCGCCGAAACGCTATTGAGTTTTTGGCATGAACCTACGAAAAGTAAGTCTGATCAAAAATTAATTTGATCTTCTTATGTTCGTGGTTCTCGACCGTATCTCGAGAACCACACAGTGGACGCGTAGCAACTTTGTAGTTAAATCCTCGGCCTATTAGTAGTGGTCAGCTCCAAGCCTTACGGCTCTTCCACTTCCACCCTATCAACCCAGTAGTCTCCTGGGGGCCTTACTTGGTAAACCAATGAGAAACCTAATCTTGAAGCGAGCTTCCCGCTTAGATGCTTTCAGCGGTTATCCCTTCCGAACGTAGCTAATCGGCGGTGCTCCTGGCGGAACAACCGACACACCAGAGGTTCGTCCGACCCGGTCCTCTCGTACTAGGGTCAGCCCTTCTCAAGTTTCTTACGCGCACAGAAGATAGGGACCGAACTGTCTCACGACGTTCTGAACCCAGCTCGCGTGCCTCTTTAATGGGCGAACAGCCCAACCCTTGGGACCTACTCCAGCCCCAGGATGAGACGAGCCGACATCGAGGTGCCAAACCTTGCCGTCGATATGGACTCTTGGGCAAGATCAGCCTGTTATCCCCGGGGTACCTTTTATCCGTTGAGCGACGGCGCTTCCACAAGCCACCGCCGGATCACTAGTTCCTGCTTTCGCACCTGCTCGACATGTCTGTCTCACAGTTAAGCTCCCTTGTGCACTTACACTCGACACCTGATTGCCAACCAGGTTGAGGGAACCTTTGAGCGCCTCCGTTACTTTTTAGGAGGCGACCGCCCCAGTCAAACTACCCACCAGACACTGTCCCTGATCCGGATTACGGACCGAGGTTAGAAGTTCAAAACGATCAGAGTGGTATTTCAACGATGACTCCACAAACACTGGCGTGCCCGCTTCAAAGTCTCCCACCTATGCTACACAAACCGTTCCGAACACCAATATCAAGATATAGTAAAGGTCCCGGGGTCTTTCCGTCTTTCTGCGCGTAACGAGCATCTTTACTCGTAATGCAATTTCGCCGAGTTTACGGATGAGACAGCGCTCAAGTCGTTACGCCATTCGTGCAGGTCGGAACTTACCCGACAAGGAATTTCGCTACCTTAGGATGGTTATAGTTACCACCGCCGTTTACTGGGGCTTAAGTTCTCAGCTTCGCCTTGCGGCTAACCAGTCCCCTTAACCTTCCAGCACCGGGCAGGCGTCAGTCCGTATACATCGTATTGCTACTTCGCACGGACCTGTGTTTTTGGTAAACAGTCGCTTGAGCCTGGTCTCTGCGGCCTTCCAACGCTTCGGAGGAAAACTCCTACACGTCAAAGGGCCCCCCTTCTCCCGAAGTTACGGGGGCATTTTGCCGAGTTCCTTATCCATAATTATCTCGATCGCCTTGGTATTCTCTACCTGACCACCTGTGTCGGTTTCGGGTACGGGTCACTTATTTTCTCGCTAGATGCTTTTCTTGACAGCATAGGATCATCCACTTCGCCTTACGGCTCGGCATCAGCTCTCAGGCATGTGTTACGCGGATTTGCCTACGTAACGCCCTACGACCTTACCCCGGGACAACCATCGCCCGGGCTGGACTGCCTTCCTGTGTCACACCATTGCTGAACTACTACAACACTGGGTCAGCGGTTCCATCAATCTGACAAAAGCCAGATCAACTTCACGGCCTTAGCATTAGTTGCCTCGTCCTGGGCGAAAATAAGCGAGTACTGGAATATCAACCAGTTGTCCATCGACTACGCCTGACGGCCTCGCCTTAGGTCCCGACTTACCCTGGGCGGATTAGCCTGGCCCAGGAACCCTTGGTCTTTCGGCGGAGGGGTTTCTCACCCCTCTCTCGCTACTCATGTCTACATTCTCACTTGTGTGGCTTCCACGGCTAGATTCCTCTGCCGCTTCACCAGCCACACAACGCTCTCCTACCCATCCAAGCCCCTGGATCTTGCGATCGGGGTAGTGCTTGAATGATAGAACTTCGGTGCTGTGCTTGAGCCCCGTTACATTGTCGGCGCGAAATCACTTGACCAGTGAGCTATTACGCACTCTTTTAAGGGTGGCTGCTTCTAAGCCAACCTCCTGGTTGTCTATGCGACTTCACATCCTTTTCCACTTAGCACAGGCTTTGGGACCTTAGTTGCTATTCTGGGTTGTTTCCCTCTCGACCATGAAGCTTATCCCCCACAGTCTCACTGCTGCGCTCTCACTTACCGGCATTCGGAGTTTGGCTGATGTTGGTAATCTTGTAGGACCCCTCGACCATCCAGTAGCTCTACCTCCGGTAAGAAACACGCAACGCTGCACCTAAATGCATTTCGGAGAGAACCAGCTATCACGAAGTTTGATTGGCCTTTCACCCCTACACACAGCTCATCCCCTAATTTTTCAACATTAGTGGGTTCGGTCCTCCACGCGGTCTTACCCGCGCTTCAACCTGGCCATGCGTAGATCACCTCGCTTCGGGTCTAGATCGTGCTACTGAATCGCCCTATTCAGACTCGCTTTCGCTACGGCTTCCCCTCGACGGGTTAACCTTGCAACACGACACTAACTCGTAGACTCATTCTTCAAAAGGCACGCTGTCACAACTTTCGTCGCTCCAACGGCTTGTACGCACACGGTTTCAGATTCTATTTCACTCCCCTTACGGGGTTCTTTTCACCTTTCCCTCACGGTACTAGTCCGCTATCGGTCATCAGAGAGTATTTAGGCTTAGCGGGTGGTCCCGCCAGATTCATACCGAATTCCTCGAGTTCGGTATTACTTGGGATACCAGTAAAGAGTTAACTAAGTTTCGACTACGGGGTTCTCACCCTCTATGACTGGCTTTCCCACACCATTCATCTACCTAGCTAGTTTTTGACTCTTTGATCAAACGGCAGTCTGATCTAACTGGTCCCACAACACCGATACTGCAACGCCTGCCGGCTTGGCACAGTATTGGTTTGGCCTCTTCCGTTTTCGCTCGCCACTACTAACGGAATCACGGTTGTTTTCTCTTCCTGTGGGTACTGAGATGTTTCACTTCCCCACGTTCCCTTTATCCACCCTATATATTCAGGCGGAAATAACTGGACATTACTCCAGCTGGGTTTCCCCATTCGGAAATCCTCGGATCAAAGCTCGTTTGACAGCTCCCCGAGGCTTATCGCAGCCTACTACGTCCTTCATCGGCTTCTGATGCCAAGGCATCCGCCATGTGCGCTTAATAATTTTTCCACAAAGATGCTCGCGTCCACTGTGTAGTTCTCAAAATACGGGCGGTACTCAATAAGAGTTGAGACTTACGAATAAATTCGCAGTATCTCTTCTTATTAAGTCCAGAGGTTTGGCGCTAGCCGTCCCCTCAGGACCCAACAACGTGCCTAGTTGAAATTCGATAAACGCTAATTTTCCACTCCCGAAGGCTGTACTAATTGCGAAATCTTAAATAAACCTAAGTCAATGCTCCACTTATGAGCCGAGTAGTTTAATGAAGCTAACTATTAGCTTCTCTACTCGATGCTCCTTAGAAAGGAGGTGATCCAGCCGCACCTTCCGGTACGGCTACCTTGTTACGACTTCATCCCAATCACCGATCCCACCTTTGGCAGCTCCCTCCTTGCGGTTGGGCCACTGACTTTGGGTGTTACCGACTTTCGTGATGTGACGGGCGGTGTGTACAAGCCCCGGGAACGTATTCACCGTAGCGTTGCTGATCTACGATTACTAGCAACTCCGACTTCATGGGGTCGAGTTGCAGACCCCAATCCGAACTGAGACTGGCTTTCTCGGATTCGCTCCACCTTGCGGTATTGCAGCCGTTTGTACCAGCCATTGTAGCATGCGTGCAGCCCAAGACATAAGGGGCATGATGATTTGACGTCATCCCCACCTTCCTCCGAGTTAACCCCGGCAGTCTCCTGTGAGTCCCCAACTAAATGCTGGCAACACAGAACGAGGGTTGCGCTCGTTGCGGGACTTAACCCAACATCTCACGACACGAGCTGACGACAACCATGCACCACCTGTATACAGACCTTGCGGCTATGACATCTCTGCCATATTCCTGTATATGTCAAGCCTTGGTAAGGTTCTTCGCGTTGCGTCGAATTAAGCCGCATGCTCCGCTGCTTGTGCGGGGCCCCGTCAATTCCTTTGAGTTTTAATCTTGCGATCGTACTCCCCAGGCGGGGCGCTTAATGCGTTAGCTGCGTCGCACAAACCGTGGAAGGTTCGCACAACTAGCGCCCACCGTTTACGGCGTGGACTACCAGGGTATCTAATCCTGTTCGCTCCCCACGCTTTCGCTCCTCAGTGTCAGTATTGGCCCAGAGACCTGCCTTCGCCATCGGTGTTCCTCCTGATATCTGCGCATTCCACCGCTACACCAGGAATTCCAGTCTCCCCTACCAAACTCTAGCTCGACCGTATCGGATGCAGGTCAGGGGTTGAGCCCCTGATTTTCACATCCGACGTATCGAACCACCTACGAGCTCTTTACGCCCAATAATTCCGGACAACGCTTGCACCCTATGTATTACCGCGGCTGCTGGCACATAGTTAGCCGGTGCTTCTTCTGTAGGTACCGTCACTTTCGCTTCTTCCCTACTGAAAGAGGTTTACAACCCGAAGGCCTTCATCCCTCACGCGGCGTCGCTGGGTCAGAGTTTCCTCCATTGCCCAATATTCCCCACTGCTGCCTCCCGTAGGAGTCTGGGCCGTGTCTCAGTCCCAGTGTGGCCGGTCGCCCTCTCAGGCCGGCTACCCGTCGTCGCCTTGGTGAGCCATTACCTCACCAACAAGCTGATAGGCCGCGAAGTCATCTTCAACCGAAAAACTTTCCAGCCCCGATCATGCGATCAAGGCTCATATCCGGTATTAGCCCCGGTTTCCCGGAGTTATCCCAGAGTTGAAGGCAGATTCTTCACGTGTTCCTCACCCGTTCGCCGCTAATTCACACCCGAAGGTGCTTCATCGCTCGACTTGCATGTGTTAAGCACGCCGCCAGCGTTCGTCCTGAGCCAGGATCAAACTCTCCATAGAAAGTTTTGTTCATGGCTTACGAGACAAACAAACTGTCGTTTATTTTGTCTTTACCAAAGGAAATCAACGAGTATTTCCAGACGCTATAAATAGTGTCTGGTACATACTTCATTGAAGTATTTATTTAGAGAATGGCGAATTAACACCATTCTCTGGCATTGACTTATGGCACGCTGTTGAGTTCTCAAGGTACGGATGCGCACTGCTTTGCGGAATCTCTTCCACTTTTCAGGGCAGACCGCCAAATCTAGTCCATGGCTACGCGCACGTCAAAACGGCGGTAATGGCCTTAATCTGGAGGAAATGCTGTACGACCACTTTCGTGTCCGTTCCACAGCAAGGAGCGTAACTATAGGTCTCTCCCCCATACAGGTCAAATCGGGCTACTGGCAATCACCCCGAAATGGCCAAATTGGGTCGAAATACGAAAAATCCTCACTTTTATGCGTAAAAAGTGAGGTTTTTCGGGGTAAGAATTTACTTAAATGAGCTCGACAGCCGCCAAGTCTCTCTTGCCTTTACGTAAAACTGCATATTTTCCGCATAAAAAGTGGCTTTTTTCGAGGCGGAAATCTTCGCCAGAGATCTTCTCATTATTGAGATATGCGCCACCTTCTTTAACGATGCGTCGAGCGGCCGATTTAGAGTCAACAACACCAGTGGCTGCCAATAGATCTACCCATGTTGGAATCTCTTCGCCACTTTTCACTTGAGTTCGTGGAAGTTCTGCAAGGGCTGCAGATAACGTCGCTTCATCGAGTTCGGTGATATCACCTTGTCCGAATAACGCACGTGCTGCAGCTTCAACGCGCTGCGCAATTTCGGGACTATGCACAAGTGATGTTAATTCACGCGCGAGTTCGCGATGCGCTTCGCGTGCACCAGGGTTTTCGTTATGTGTTTTTTCCAGTGCTTCGATCTCTTCACGAGATTTAAATGAGAAGACCTTAAGGAACTTGATGACATCTTTATCATCTGAGTTCAACCAGTATTGGAAGAAGGCATATGGCGATGTCATTTCAGGATCAATCCATACAGCACCACCTGCAGTCTTACCGAACTTGGAACCGTCAGCTTTAGTCAGTAGTGGAACTGTAAGTGCGTGTGCAGATCCTCCTTCTGCACGACGGATGAGATCAAGACCCGCAGTGATATTTCCCCACTGATCTGAACCACCGATTTGAAGTGTGCAGTTATAACTGCGGTAGAGCTCAAGGAAATCCATTGATTGCAACACTTGGTAAGAAAATTCCGTGTACGAAATTCCATCTTTCTCAAGACGCGTTGAAACTGAATCCTTATTGAGCATCTGATTGATACTGAAGTGTTTTCCAATATCGCGTAAGAATTCGATCGCTGACATCGGCGCAGTCCAGTCAAGGTTATTGACCATCTTTGCTGGATTTACCTTGGTTTCGAAATCCATAAACTTAGAGAGTTGAGCCGTCATGCGCTTAACCCACTGTTCGACAACATCGGTTGTATTCAGTGTGCGCTCTTCATTCTTTCCGCTGGGATCTCCCACAAGACCGGTCGCTCCCCCGATCAATGGAAGCGTGTGGTGGCCAGCTAACTGGAAGCGGCGGAGAACGAGGAGGACTACAAGGTTTCCTACGTGAATGCTGGGTGCGGTTGGGTCAGTGCCTAAATAGAGAGTGATCGGCTTCTTCAGAGCTTCACGAAGCTCCTTTTCATCTGTGGTCTGCGAGATAAGCCCGCGCCATTTAAGGTCATCGATTAGGTCAGTCATGTCGTTTTTCACGCACCCATCATCTCTGAGAAAGCCTTTGCCTTGTCGGTGAATTCTTTCGAGTAGGCAGCAGTAATTGCTGTCGACTCTTTGATCTGCTGCTTAAAGGATGAAGGTGAAGTTCCGCCCACAGTCGTGCGCGATTCAAGGGCGCCATGGACCGTTAATACATCACGCACATCGCCCTTGAGCGATGGATGAATCGATGCAAACTCTTCGTCAGTTAATTGGTGGAGTTGGCGCCCTGATGCTTCGCACATCGCAACGCACTTACCGGCTGCTTCGTGGGCATGAGCGAAAGGAACCTTTGCTTGAACCAAATAATCAGCAATCTCTGTTGCAAGTGAGAATCCGAGAGGAGCAGCAAGTGCCATCTTCTCGCGATCGAAATCTGTTGTAGCAACCATTCCTGTAACTGCAGGAAGAACTAGAAGCACGGTATCGATGGAATCAAAGAGAGGTTCTTTATCTTCTTGGAGATCGCGGTTGTATGCGAAAGGCAAACCTTTCAGCATCGTCAGAACTCCAGTGAGGTTTCCAACTAAACGTCCCGCTTTTCCGCGAGCAAGTTCTGCCATATCCGGATTCTTCTTCTGAGGCATGATTGATGAGCCGGTTGAATAGGCATCTGCAACTTTCGCCCAACCAAATTCAGTTGTGGCCCAGATGCACCATTCTTCGCCGATTCGAGAAAGATGAATTCCAACCATTGAAAGAGTGAAGAGCGCTTCAGCAACAAAGTCGCGGTCAGATACGCCATCAATTGAATTTGCCGCACTTGATGTGAAGCCAAGGTTCTTGGCAGTTACCTCAGGTGAGAGCGGAAGTGATGATCCAGCCAGTGCACCTGAGCCCAACGGGCTTACTAGTGCGCGATCTAGCCAATCGTGGATGCGATCGAGATCGCGAGAAAATCCTTGTACATGCTTTGCGATTTCATGTCCGAAGAGAACTGGCTGAGCATGCTGCAAGTGAGTAAATCCTGGTGCTGGTGCATCTCCATATTCAGATGCCTTTGCAATAAGTGCGCTTTGTAGCGCCAGAATCTGTTGAGCAACTTCGATCATGTGATCGATGGCGTAAAGGCGAAGGTCGGTTGCTACTTGGTCATTACGTGAACGACCAGCACGAAGAGAGCCTCCAATGGCGCCCAACTTCTCAGTTAATCCACGTTCAAGAGCGCTATGTACATCTTCATCAGTCTCGTTTGCGACGAATCTTCCAGCAGCAACTTCAGAGATGAGTTCGTTCAAAGCTCCGCGAATAGGTTCAGCCACGGAATCTTCGAGCAGGCCGCTCGACTGAAGAACGGCTAAGTGAGCAAGTGAAGAACGTAGGTCATAAGGCGCTAGTCGCCAATCAAAGTGGACGCTGCGAGAGAGTGCGAAGACAGCATCAGCTGGTGTTTCAGAAAAACGTCCGCCCCAGAGCGCCATTATTTGCTACCTCTTCCACTTCTTTTGATTCCACCGTAAGCGAGCAATTCTTTCGCGAGTTGGGCTCCACCCGTCGCTTTTCTCGATACAACGAGAACCGTGTCGTCGCCTGCAATCGTGCCAATAATCTCGGAAATTCCAGAATGATCGAGTGAACTCGCAAGCAGCTGCGCTCCCCCAGGTGGGGTGCGAACTACCGCCAGATTTCCGCTCGCCTCAACAGAGATGATCAAATCAGAAGGAACGGGCATAGTGCGCGAGATTGATTCGTCGTCACTATTTGAAATCTTGTAGACAGATTCTCCGGATGAAGAACGTCCGCGGACCGCGCCAATCTCTTCAAGGTCTCGACTTGCCGTTGCTTGAGTGACCGCAAAGCCAGCCTTCTTTAACTGCTTCACCAAATCGGATTGCGAATGAATGAGGCCTGCCTTGATGAGTGAAATCGCCTTTGCTCTACGAGCGGTCACGCTAGACATGGGATACCTCTTTCATGGCTTGGCTGAAAATCACGACAAATTTCTGGGCCTGTTTCATTGAGACATTGAGAGCAGGTGCGATGCGAATAGTTGAATCTCCTGGTGCATTGATAAGCGCGCCAAGATCCTGACACTTTTTCGTTAACGCTTTTGCAACCGGTGCATTGAGCGTTAATCCGATGAGTAGTCCTGCTCCTCGTACTTCAGTTACACCTGGAATAAGAGCGAGCTCGGTCAGTAGGTACTCGCCAACTTCATCAACATGAGAAAGAATCTTCTCTTTCTCGATAGCGGAGATCACCGAAAGCGCTGCTGCAGTTGCAACCGGGTTGCCTCCAAAAGTAGAGCCGTGATCGCCGGCCACAAAAAGTTTTGAAGCTGAACCAAGTGCAATCATTGCGCCAAGCGGCAGTCCCCCACCAAGTCCTTTAGCCAAAGTGATCACATCAGGTTTGATGCCTGAATATTCATAACCGAACCAATCTCCGGTGCGACCCATACCTGTTTGGACGCAATCGAAAACTAAGAGCGCACCATTATCGTCACAGTATTGGCGTAAATTCTTAAGATAATCGCTCGGCGGAACGATGACACCCGCCTCACCCATAATCGGTTCAACAATGACCATTGCAGTCTTCTTTGTGATGACGCGCTTCATCACAGCAGAGTCACCGAATGGAACATGCTTGATGCCCTTGATGAGAGGCTTGAAAGGGTTTCGCTTTGAAGGTTGCCCAGTAAGTGAAAGCGCACCCATGGTGCGACCATGGAATGCCTCTTGAGTTGCAACCACCTTGTACTTACCTGTCTTGCGAGAGAGTTTTAAGGCGGCTTCATTAGCTTCAGCTCCTGAATTACAGAAGAAGACGCGTGCGCCTTTATCGCCGGTTAACTTCTGAAGTTTTTCAGCAAGTTCTAGAACATTGGGATGAGCGTAGAAATTACTGACGTGTCCCAACGTAGAAATCTGCTTGGTTACTGATTTAACGATTGCAGGATGTGCATGTCCCAATACATTGGTCGCAATTCCTGCCAAGAAATCAAGATAAGTATTGCCATTGGCATCCTTTACGACTGATCCCTTGCCAGAGACAAGTTCGATTGTCGGAGTTCCGTAATTATCTTGAAGTGCCTTCTGCCAACGCTTCATGCAACCACCAACGTTCCGCCCACACCTAAGAGGGCATCCTTGAGAGCCGATGGATTTGTTCCATCGATAATCCTTACTGCTTTCGCGCCTGCTTCAATTGCTGCAAGGCAGGCCTGAACCTTTGGCGCCATTCCTTCAGCAAAACTTCCCTTAATCGAATCAAGTTCTTCTGCAGAGATTGATTCAATTAGTGAACTCTTATCCGGCCAATTCCTGTAGATACCTTCGACATCAGTCATGATGATCAACCACTGGGCATCAAGTGCTCCTGCTATCGCTGCAGCAGCTAAATCTGCATTGACGTTAAATCCATGAGTGCCATCTTCGCTCGTGGCAATCGGCGAGATGACAGGAACGCTGCCAGTAGATACAAGCTCTTTGATTTCCTTTGGGTTTACTGAAGTAACAACACCGACTAAACCGAGGTCCGCCGGTGTTCCATCGACGAGTGTCGTCAGAGCCGTGGCAACCAAAGTTCCTGATGTTCTGCCAGAAATAGCAACAGCATTGACGCTATGTTCCTTAAGCGATTGCGCCACAGACGGTCCAACTTCGCCTACCAAGACTCGTTCAACGACAGCAAATGTCTCTGAAGTCGTGACTCTAAAACCGCCGACAAAAGAAGATTCAATTCCCGCCGATTTGAGCGCCTCACCAATTTGAGGACCCCCGCCATGAACTATGACAGGAGTAACGCCAGATGAAATTGCTTCAGCTATAGCCTTAGCAAAACCTCCATGCTCATCAGTCATTGCGTGACCACCGAATTTGATGACGATCATGTTGAATATGCCGAATTCTCGTGAACATAATCATGCGATAGGTCGTTGGTCATTACTGTGGCCGTAGCGCTACCCATATTGAGATTTACTTCAAGGTTTACCAGGCGTTCTGCAAATGAGACCAAATTCTTATCCTCGTTTGGCGCTGATTCCTTAGCCACATGAATGCCATTCAGAATCACATCAATGTTCAGCGCGTCCATTTGAGCATCTGCAGTCCCGACAGCGGCAAGCACGCGACCCCAGTTTGGATCCGCTCCGAAGATTGCGCACTTCAGGAGATTGTTTCTTGCACAAGCACGCGCAACTTCTACAGCTTCACTTTCAGTTACAGCGCCCTTGATGGTGATTGCTACAGTCTTTGTCGATCCTTCAGCGTCGGCAATAAGTTGAGATGAAAGAGAGCCACAGATATCCATCAAAGCGTTCTCAAACTCGCTCTCTGAAAGTGATACTCCTGAGGCTCCGCTACCCATGAGAAGCACTGTGTCATTTGTTGAGGTACAGCCATCTGAATCGATGCGGTTGTAAGTACGGTCAGTTACCCGGGTGAAAATTTCTTGCGCATTGTTAGGTAATAGCGCATCTGTCATTACAACTGAAAGCATTGTTGCCAATGCAGGCGCCAACATTCCGGCACCTTTTGCAATTCCAGCAAACTCAACGCCATTCACTGAAGTTGTCGCAACCTTTGGGACGCTATCTGTGGTCATGATTGCTCGAGATACATCATCAAGTGAATCTGGTTTGAGATTTGTGGCAATCGATTCAAGTCCTGAGAGAATCTTTGGCATTGGTAGAAGTTCTCCGATAAGACCCGTGGAACAGACAACTACCTCGCCAGCAGAAACTCCCAGCAATTCGCCGACTTTTTCCGCAGTCTTATGAGTATCTGCAAATCCTTGAGGACCTGTGCACGCATTGGCTCCGCCTGAGTTGAGAACAGCAGCGCGTACGAGCTTGCCCTTAGTTACTTCACGTGACCAAATAACGGGTGCCGCAACGACTTTATTAGTTGTGTAGACGGCGGCTGCATCGAAATGTGGTCCTAAATTTTCAATAATTGTGAGGTCAAGTGTGCCCGAAGATTTAAGTCCTGCAGCGATTGCAGCACCTCTAAATCCTTTAGGTAGCGACTTCATACGCCTAGACCATCGAAACGCAGCCCTGCTGCCTCATCGAGACCACACATAAGGTTCGCATTCTGAATTGCTTGTGCTGCAGCTCCTTTTCCGAGGTTATCGATGGCCACTGAAATAACTAGACGTGATGTGTGATCGTCGACTGCAACTTGAATCTGAACATAATTTGATCCGGTAAGAGCTGCAGTCTTTGGCATAACTCCGATTGGTAGAACGGTAACGAATTGCGAGTCAGCGAAGTACTTCACATAGAGACTATGAGCCTCTTCGGTTGTCACTTTCTTAGCTAACTTAGCAGTGATTGTTGAAAGGATTCCGCGCGGCATTGGCGCAAGGATTGGGGTGAAGGAGATTTTTGCTTGTGTTCCAGAAATCTTGGTGAGCGTTTGCTCAATCTCAGGCGTGTGTTGATGTACTCCCCCGAACTTGTAAGAGGTGAGCGACCCAGCCACTTCACTTGCAATGAGACTAATTTTCGCACTTCTTCCTGCACCAGTTGTGCCTGAGGCTGCAACGACAACAAGATCTGAAAGATCTGCGATAGAAGCCGCTGGTGCCGCGCCCAACGCAATGGATGTTGCGTAGCAACCAGGATTTGCAACTTTAGTTGATTGCGAGATCTGAGACTTAAATGGTTCGATGTCGGCTAAGCCATATGTCCAAGAGCCTGCATAACCGCCACCGTAATACTTACTCCACTGATCGGCACTCTCTAATCTGTAATCAGCACCGAGATCTACGATCTTTGAAGTTGTCGGAAGTTGCGCAATCACCTTGGCAGATTCGCCATGCGGAAGAGCCAAGAAGATGAGATCGCATGAAGCAAAATCGTTCGGAGCAAATGCGCTGAACTTCTTGCCCACATAACTCTGCAACTGTGGGTGCACCGATGTGATCAACTCCCCCGCGTTGGAGTGAGCCGTAATGGCAGTTACTTCAAAATGAGGATGGAAAGCTAAAAGACGAAGAAGTTCGCCTCCTGCGTAGCCACTAGCCCCTACAACACCGATTTTCATGGGGCAACTATAGCATAATTATGCAATTGCATGCATATTTATGCAGTACGCAGAACGGCCCCAGTCGCCTTTACTGCCGCAGCCACTGCGGATTCACGCATCTCGGTTACCTCTGCGCCAGTCAGTGTTCGATCAGGTGCGCGGAAGACAAGTGAGAAAGCCAAAGAAATCTTGCCGTCCCCTAGCTTGTCGTAACGATCAAAGAGAGTGATGGATTCGAGAAGTTCGCCTGCTCCATCGCGTAGCGCCGCTTCGACCTCAGATGCAGTGACATCAGCGTTCACGATCAGAGCTACATCCTGAAGAGCAGCCGGCATAGTGCCAACCGTTGTTGGGCGAATGAGTTCTGAATCTGGAAGCGCGCTTAATCCAACTGCGAATGCGACTGATCGTTCAGGCAGACCGTACTTAGCAACGATACGTGGGTGGAGTTCACCGGCGTGAGCCACGGCTTTTCCGTCGACAATAAGTTCGGCGCAACGACCTGGGTGCCATGGTGCGAAATCAGATCGCTTTACTGTCCACTCGAGATTGCAGAGTTGGAGAATGTCTTGGGCATAAGCAATCGCATCCTGCCAGTTGTAGGCACGAGCCTTGCCTTGCCAATCTTCATTCTCTACCTTTCCAACTAGCAAACCGGCAACGTGATAAGCCTGAGGTGGAACGCTGGCAAAAATCTCGTCGATAACCTTCTGGTCTGGGCGCTTAGACAAGTCGGGTGAAATGAATGGCACTAGCTTCTGTGAGCTACGGAAAATTGAACCCATTTCGAAGATTGCAAAGTCTTTTGCGCCACGGCTGATGTTGCGCTGAGCTACTTCAATGAGTCCAGGAACGAGGTGCACACGCATCAACGGGAACTCTTCAGACATTGGATTAGCGATGCGATAAGTGGAAGCGCGTTCGCCAACGAAGCCCATCGAATCGATTGTCTCTTGGTTGGTGAAAGGGAAAGTTTGCACCTCAGCCAAACCTCGACTTGCCAGCATCTGCGCAACTGCGCGACGTCGCTTCTGTGTCGAAGTCAAAGATGCGTGCTTAGGGCGCGGTGGAAGAATTGATGGAATCTTGTCGTAACCGATCATGCGCGCAACTTCTTCAGCGAAGTCTGCAGATGTCAGAAGATCTGAACGCCATGATGGTGGGTCAACTTCAAAAGTCTTTTCATCAACGTCGCAGCCAAGTGTGCGAAGGATCTCTGCAATCTGCGCTGGTGTTACTTCTACGCCGAGAATGCGCGAAATAAAGGCAGGGTCCACTTTCACAACAGGTGCGAAGCGAGGCTCACCATCAACCACGGTTGCAACGTGCTGTGCGGAGCTATTCTCGGTAAGCAATTGAACAAAGCGAGCTGATGCGAATTGAGCAAGTGATGGATCAACGCTTCGTTCGAGACGACGCGAAGCTTCAGATGACAACTTATGACGGCGTGAGTTCTTAGCGACGCATACTGGATCGAAACGAACAGCTTCTAGCGCAATATCTGTCGTTGTTTCAGAAATTTCAGATGACGCTCCACCCATTGTTCCAGCGAGAGCAAGTGGTTGCGCATCATCACAGACCATAAGATCATCAGGATCTAGTTGACGCACTTGGCCATCAAGAGTGGTAAATGGTTGCGCCTTACCTGCGCGCTTAATCGTAAGACCGCCCTGAATCTTTGACTTATCGAAAGCGTGAAGCGGTTGACCGAGTTCGAGCATGACGTAGTTGGTCACATCTACAACGAGCGAGATTGAACGCATCCCCATCTTCTCGATGCGGCGACGCATCCAGAGAGGCGTTGTTGCCGATGGATCGAAATTCGACAGTGTTCGCAAATAGAAGACGGAGGCAGTTGAGGTATCTGCAATCTTCGCGCTGACTCCCTTTCCTGTTTCTGGGAAGGTAAGAGTGCGAAGTGCATCAACAGGGTCGGTAAATTTCAGACCCAATGAACCAGCTACTTCGCGAGCAATTCCGCGAATGCTCAGTGCGTAACCACGATCAGGGTTAACTGCAACGTCGAAGATGACATCGTTAATCATCAGACCAGCAATGGCATCATCGCCAATCTTTACTGTGCCTTCTGCGAAAGTCATGATTCCTGAGTGATCATCGCCTAAGCCAAGTTCGCGAGCTGAGCAGATCATCCCGTTTGAAGTTTTGCCGTATGTCTCGCGCGCACCGATAGCAAAATCACCAGGAAGTACGGCACCCGGGAGGGCCGCGACAATGAGATCACCAACTACGAAGTTGGTAGCGCCACAGATGACGTAACGGGTCTCCTTTTCACCGCAGTCGAGGCCGACGTAGCGAACTGGCTTCTTAAACTCAGTGAGTTCTTCAATGCTGAGAACCTTTGCAAATACGAGAGGACCTGTGAGATCAGAACCTTGCTTGATGATCTCTTCGACTTCAAAACCCACTCGAATGAGCGCATCGGAAATTTCCTCAGCGGTGATTGATGCTGGAATTTCAACAAACTCTTTAATCCAAGATAACGGTGCGCGCATTTAGAGTCCGACTCCAAACTGGCGTGTGAAGCGGAGGTCGCCTTCGACAATGTCGTGCATATCTGTGATTCCGTGACGAACCATGAGAGTGCGCTCAAGGCCCATTCCGAAAGCAAAGCCGGTGTAAACCTCTGTATCGATGCCGCAGGTTGCAAGAACCTTTGGATTAACCATTCCACATCCGCCCCATTCGATCCAACGGCCGTTGAAGAAGATATCTACTTCGGCGCTTGGCTCGGTGAATGGGAAGAAAGATGGACGAAGTCGAGTTACGACATCAGGACCAAACATGTGCTGAGCAAAGTTATCGAGAGTCCCTTTGAGGTGCGCCATTGTGATGCCCTTATCGATGACTAGACCTTCAACCTGATGAAAGACGGGGCTATGAGTTGCATCGAGTTCGTCGGCACGGAATGTGCGACCAGGGCAGATCATATAAATCGGTGGTTCCTGAGTAAGCATTGATCGAATCTGCACCGGCGAAGTTTGAGTACGTAGAACTACACCCGAATCAATGGGCTCGATGAAGAATGTATCTTGCATGGTTCGAGCTGGGTGATCTGCTGGAATATTGAGAGCATCGAAGTTGAGCCAACCCGATTCAAGTTCAGGACCTTCTTCTACTGAGAATCCTTGTTCAATAAAGAAATCTGAAACCTCATTCTTAATGATGGAAATGGGATGGAGTCCCCCGCGATGCGTGCGTTGAACTGGCAATGTAATGTCTACGACTTCTTCAAGAATAACCTTGGCATCGCGCTCTGCTTCAAGCTTTTCCGTTGCTGATGCAAGCGCCTTTGCGATTTCAGCCTTCGCATCTCCTATGAGCTTTCCAGCGGATGCTTTTTCCTCAGGTGACAATGAGCCGAGTGCACGACTAGCCAGAGAGACCGGGGCTTTGTCGCCTGTATGTGCAAGGCGGGCAACTTTGAGAGCGTCGAGATCAGGCGCGGCAGCAAAAGCCTTCTGGGCATCGCTTATCCACGATGCAATATCTGCCGGATTCATGGGGGTAATTCTAACCTGCGACCTTTGAAGAAAGGGTGAACATTACGATGGAAGCGGCTGCAGATAAGTTGAGGCTTTCAGCACGTCCTGCCATAGGAATAGTCACTTCAGTTACCTCTACGCCAAGATCTGCAGCGCTTACTCCCCTTGCTTCATTTCCGAAGATTGCGATGCAATCTCCTGGAATTGTGAGATCAAGAATTGAAGTGCGGGCATGTGAAGAGAGTAGAAACTTTTTAATCCCTGGGAATTGCTTTTCGACACGGTCGAATGCAACGCCTTCATAGACCGGGATGTGCCATAAAGAACCAGCAGTTGAACGCACCACCTTTGGCGAAAACATATCGACTGAATCAGGGGAAGTGATGATGGCCGAAATGCCCATCGCATCTGCAGTACGAAGAATGGTTCCAGCATTTCCTGGATCTTGAATTTCATGGAGATAAATAAAAGTCGATCTTCCGGTCGCACCGAGTTCAGAGAAAGTAGATTCTGGCTTGTAGCAGAGTGAGATAAGACCCTGTGGTGAGACGGTGTCAGACATCGCCTTCATGACCGCATCGCTTACTTCAACGATTTCAACGGAGCCAAAATCTAACTCAGAAATTTTCGAGAGACCATTTTCAGTTGCATAGAGAATCTTGAGCTGCGGACCGTTACTTGAGGTCAATGCTTCTCGTGCGCATTGCACACCTTCGGCAACGAAGAGTCCTTGTTCGCGACGTTCTTTTGCGCCTTTAGAACCAATAAGAGCCTTCACTCGCCCAACGTGCGGCGAATGAAGGCTCTCAATCATTGGTATGAATTACTTAAGCTGCAGGAAGGTTCTTACGTGCAACATCCACGAGAACCTTAAATGCTGCTGGATCGTTTGTTGCGATATCCGAAAGAACGCGACGATCTACTTCAAGACCAGATGCCTTAAGGCCCTGGATGAAGCGGTTGTATGTCATTCCGTTTTCGCGAGCTGCAGCGTTAATACGCTGAATCCATAGCTGACGGAAATCGCCCTTCTTGTCCTTGCGGTCATTGAAGGCATAAACCATTGAGTGCGTTACTTGCTCCTTCGCCTTTGTGAAAAGACGTGAACGCTGACCGCGATATCCGGCTGCGCGCTCGAGGGTTGTGCGACGCTTCTTTGCTGCGTGTACTCCGCGCTTTACTCTCATTGGTCGACTCCCTTACTTCAAACCAAGCATGCGCTTGGCTGTCATTGTGACTGTTGCTTTTGCTGATGACTCTTGGCTCAAACGACGAGTAACGCGTGATGACTTGTGCTCCAAAAGGTGGCGCTTGCCTGCACGCTCGTGCATGATCTTTCCTGAACCTGTGACGCGGAAGGTCTTCTTCGCACCACTGTGGGTTTTCATCTTTGGCATTTATCTTCTCCTGTTACTTCGTCGTTGTTAAAAACTACTGTGCAGCTGCTTCTTCAGCAGCCTTTTCCTTGGCAGCTCGCGCTGCTTTCTGTTCAGCTACCGCTTCGGTCTTCTTCTTCGTTGGTCCTAGAACCATCGTCATCTGACGACCTTCTTGCTTAGGAGCGAACTCCACGAATGCAATCTCTTTCACATCTTCTGCAAGACGCTGCAAGAGTTTGAATCCAAGCTCTGGACGTGTTTGTTCACGGCCACGGAACTTCATCGTGATCTTCACCTTGTCGCCACCCTTGAGGAACTTCTCGACTGCTGAGCGCTTTGTCTCGTAGTCGTGATTTTCGATCTTTGGCGTCATGCGCACTTCCTTCACCACGATGTGGGTCTGGTTCTGACGTGCTTCGCGAGCCTTCTGTGCTTCCTGGTACTTGTACTTGCCGAAGTCCATGATCTTGCACACTGGTGGATTAGCTTCGGGTGCGATCTCTACGAGATCGAGTCCGATTTCATCTGCCATAGCTAGCGCTGCTTCGATATCTACAACTCCAACTTGTTCACCGGTGTAATTGATGAGACGAATTTGGGGTGTGCGGATACGGTCATTGATGCGCGGTTCTGTTGTGATTTCTGCTCCTATGTTTGTTCTTGAGTATCCAAGTCGCTGCATGAAATTGCGCACCGCACATAGGAAGCAATTGGCCCGCAAGGACCGAATTACTTACCGACGAACCAATCCGCCTAAGCAGAAGAGGTGGGAGCGGTGAGCTCCTCTTGCAGTAGCTGGGCTACTGGTCTGGGGTAAAGGTTACCTGAGGGGGCTGGGAATGAAAAATCCGAGCGTAACTAGGCACCCATGCCGTGAAGCCCGCCATCGACATGGATGATCTCGGCTGTGGTCTTTGGGAACCAATCACTCAACAAGGCAACAGCAGCTTTAGCTGCAGGAACTGGATCTGTGACATCCCATTCAAGTGGACTGCGATCGTTCCAGACCTTTTCAAATTCATCGAAGCCCGGAATCGACTTTGCAGCCATGGTGCGGATTGGGCCTGCGGCAACGAGATTGATGCGAACATTTTCAGCACCGAGATCACGAGCTAAGTAGCGTGAAGTTGATTCAAGCGCTGCCTTAGCAACACCCATCCAGTCGTACTTGGGCCATGCAACCTGAGCGTCGAAATCGAGGCCCACAACAGATGCGCCATCCTTAAATGTTGGACGACATGCCATTGTCAGAGATTTGAGCGAGTAGGCAGAGATATGAACTGCAGTTGCGACATCTTCCCAAGCAGTGTTGAGGAAGTTGCCCCCAAGTGCTGCTTCGGGAGCAAAACCAATCGAGTGCACTACACCATCGAGATGAGGAACATGCTTGCGCACTTCATCTGCCAAACCATCGAGGTGTTCTTGGCTCGTGACATCGAGTTCGATGATTGGCGCAGGTTGTGGCAGGCGGCCCGCGATGCGAGTCGTAAGACTGAGTGCGCGACCGAAGCCAGTAAGCACAACGTTGGCGCCTTCTTCTTGGGCAATCTTGGCGATATGGAAAGCGATAGATCCATCGGTGAGAACACCGGTAACGAGGATATTTTTTCCTTGGAGTATGCCCATATTTAGTGACCCATTCCTAATCCGCCATCGACAGGAATGATGGCACCCGTTATATAACTTGCTTGTGGCGATGCAATAAATGCAACAACATCTGCAATCTCTTCAGCTGAGCAGAAACGACCCACCGGAACTTGCGCCGCGATATCTGAGCGGCGCTTTTCATCGAGCTCGGCTGTCATATCAGTTTCAACAAACCCTGGAGCGATAACGTTTGCAGTGATTCCGCGACTTCCGAGTTCGCGCGCAAATGATCTCGCCATTCCAACGAGACCAGATTTCGAAGCCGAGTAATTTACTTGTCCGGCAGCGCCTACTCCCCCGACTACTGAGCCGATAAAAATAAGACGACCGCGTTTTAATTTCAGTAGCCCTTTGGTCGCTCGCTTTGAAACGCGGAATGCACCAGTGAGATTTGCGTTAATGACGCTTTCGAAATCTTCATCGCTCATTCGCATTACAAGAGTGTCTTTAGTTATTCCCGCATTAGCCACGATGATTTCTGGTTGACCAATCTCGGCTTCAATCTTTGCAAAGCCGGCATCAACACTGGCTGAATCCGTAACATCCATCTGAACTGCATCGAATCCAGTGGGTGGAGTTCCGCTTCGGTATGTGATGACAACTCGGTGACCTGCAGCCTTGAGGGCGGTAGCGATTGCTAAACCGATACCGCGATTTCCGCCGGTTACTAGTGCGATTGATGTCGAGTCGCTCATGAGAGAAAACTACCCTACTGTTGCGCTATGGCTAAAGAAGATGACGTTTACGACATCACAAGTGCGCCTAAAGGCTTAACTACTGACCAGTCTGCGAGACAACGCCGTTACTTCTTTTCAATGATGTTGCGTACGGCTTGTTTCATTCTCACCGTCGTTCTTCCAAGCCCATATCGATGGATCGCTCTTCTTGGAGCTGTAGTGCTTCCATATATTGCAGTTGTTGTTGCAAATGCCGGACGTGAAACCGTACTTCCAGGAGCTGCCATCTTGAAGAAGAGGCCGCGAGGAATTGAATAAGTCTCAGAAGAAAGAGAAGTTCTCGCTTCTCAAATCGCTTGTCGCTCTACTTTTAATCGCAGCTTGCTTATGGGCCGCACAGTGGCAATTCCATAGAGGTCTTGATCGACACGCACGAAACTCAATTATCGAAACCAACTCGTCGTTAGCGCCCGTTGCTCTTGCCCTCGTCCAATCTGAACCAGTCAAACACGAGTGGAAGCCGGTATCAGTTACGGGGCAATTCGATATCAGCAAACAAATCTTGCTTCGCAATAGATATTTCGAAGGCGTCTATGGCTTTGAATTACTGACGCGATTTACTTCGGAAGATGGAAAGAGTTTCTGGGTTGATTGCGGATGGGTCAAAGCTGGCATCAACGCACTGACTGCTCCAACACTTCCAGAACTGCCAACTGGCCAAATCAGTATCGTGGGCCGCTTGCGTCTCGACTCTTCACTTCCCCGGGGCTCCTTCTTCGCACTTCCTGCCGACAAAAGCGATGGATTGATATCGATGGCCAATGCTCGATCTAATTCAACATCTGAAAACTTCTATATTGATTTACTCGAAGGATCGCAAAGCTCACTTACTCCGGCAGTGCCTGCGCAACTACCTGAACTTTCTGATGGACCACACATGGCCTATGCGCTGCAGTGGGTTTTCTTCGGTGGCCTTGTTGTATATGGCCGTTACTTAATTCGCCGTGAGGTCCTGTCGGTTAAAGAGCTCTGAGTAAAGGCCGTTAGTGGTAATTAACTCTTCGTGCTTGCCCCGTTCGACAATCAGACCTTTCTCAAGAACGAGAATCTGATCTGCTTCCATCACAGTGCTAAGTCTGTGTGCAATAACGATTGATGTGCGACCTTTGAGCGCTTCCTTAAGAGCAGCTTGTACGAGCGATTCATTCTCAGAATCGAGGTGTGCCGTTGCTTCATCGAGAATAACTATCGCAGGAGCCTTAAGCAGAAGTCGGGCAATCGCTAAACGTTGCTTCTCTCCCCCGGAAAGACGATGTCCTCTTTCGCCCACCATGGTGTCGAATCCATTGGGTAAGGATGAGACTAGTTCCCAGATTTGCGCAGCCTTACACGCTTCAATCATTTCAGCTTCAGTCGCATCTTCTTTTGCGTAGCGAAGGTTCTCGGCGATCGTCTCGTGGAATAAGTGCGCATCTTGCATTACTACGCCGATGGAATCTCGAAGTGATTGGGCCGTGAAGTCACGGATATCTTGACCATCAATCTTTATCGCACCACGCGTTACATCATATAAACGTGGAAGAAGCGCGCTCATCGTTGTTTTACCAGCACCTGACGGACCAACAATCGCTGTCAGCGTGCCTGCGGGGGCAGTAAATGAAATTCCTTGAAGGACTTCGCCACTATCAATGGTTTCTGGCTTAGCAGCGGATTCAAGAGAAGCCAATGAAATTTCTTCAGCTTTTGGATAAGTGAAGACAACATCTTCGAAATCAATCTGTAAGTTCTTATCCTTAAGTTCTTTTGCGCCTGGTTTATCAGTGATCATGGGATGTAGATCGAGCACTTCAAATACTCGTTCAAATGAGACGAGTGCTGTCATGACATCGATACGAACATTTGAGAGCGCAGTAAGCGGTCCATAGAGACGAGCCAACAGGGCAGTAATAGCAAGCAAAGTTCCGACGGAAATTGATCCGCTAATGGCGAGGTGGCCACCAATGCCATAGGCAAAAGCGGTGGCAACTGCTGCAACGCTGGTGATTCCAACAAAGAAGACCCGGTTGAGCATCGCAGTCTGAATTCCGATGTCAGCGACTTTTCGTGCGCGCGTACGGAAGAAGTTCTCCTCCTTCACAGGTTTTCCATAAAGGTTGACCAGGAGCGCACCAGAAACGTTAAATCGCTCTGTCATTGTGCTCGACATAGTCGCATTGAGATTGAAAGCATCACGAGTCAAAGCCTGAATTCGCTTTCCAACCCATTTAGTTGGCAGCAAGAAAGCAGGCAAGAGCAAGAGAGAAACAATTGTGATTTGCCAAGAAAGAATGAGCATCGTCGTCACTACAAGAACGAGTGAGACCACATTGCTAACGACGCCCGAGAGGGTGCCGGTGAAGGCTTGCTGTGCGCCCATGACATCAGAGTTGATACGTGAAATGAGAGCGCCTGTTTGGGTGCGAGTAAAGAATGCAATGGATTGCCGTTGAATATGAGCAAAGACTTGGGAACGAAGATCGTAAATGAGGCCTTCACCAATTCGAGCTGAGTACCACCGGCCGAAGATATTGAAGAAGGCATCAACGACTGCAAGAAGTCCAACAGCAAGAGCAAGCTTTGTTACTAAACCTGCATCCTTTGGAATGACGCCCTTATCAATCAGTTCGCGCAGTAAGAGAGGTGATGAGACAACCAAGAGCGCCTCAATGACAACAGTGATAAGAAAGATTGTGATCTGAGATTTATAGGGACGACCATAGGAAATGATTCTTTTGATTGTGCCTGGCTTTAGCTTTTGAGATTTCACTGAAGGATCTGCAGTCATCGACCGAAAGGTCATCCAGACTGCATGTTGTGACATAAGAAAAGTTTATGCGGATCAGACAGTGAAGCCGAGAGCGCGAAGTTGTTCGCGACCATCGTCTGAAATCTTGTCAGGGCCCCAGGGTGGCATCCATACCCAGTTGATTTTTACATCGTCGGTAAATGGAGCAAGTGCCTGACGAGTTTGATCTTCAATGACATCTTGAAGTGGGCAAGCCGCCGAAGTGAGGGTCATATTGAGTACTGCAATGTTGTTATCGTCGACCATCATGTCGTAGATGAGACCAAGGTCAACAACGTTGATACCAAGTTCTGGGTCGACAACATCTTTCATCGCCTCGTTGATATCTTCAATCTTTGCAACCATGTGGCCATCCTACTTTCTTTTTACGGTGCTGGTTAATTCTGCTTCGCTAGCGCTTGGACGCTTGCATCTTTAAAGGCCATCCAACCAAGGAGGGCACACTTAATTCGTGCCGGGTATTGAGAAACACCAGCCAGGGCTACGGCATCTTCGAGAAGGTTTTCATCTCCTTTTTCAGCGCCCTTGCTCTGCATCAAATGCATAAATGAATCAGCAATCACTTGCGCCTGCGTGAGGTCTTTACCGATCAAGAGATCGGTCAAAATCGAAACACTTGCCTGAGAGATAGAGCAACCGACGCCATCCCATGAAACGCTCTTCACTGTTTGGCCGTCGAGCGTCACATTGAGAGTGATTTCATCACCACAACTTGGATTGATGTGATGCACCTGAGCATCGAAAACCGGATTGAGCTTCTTGTTCTGTGGGTTCTTATAGTGATCAAGAATTACCTCTTGATAGAGATTATCTAGTTGCATTAGCGACCAAAGTATTTCTGTGCGCCTTGTACGCCCTCAACGAGCGCATCAAGGTCATCGGTTGTGTTGTACAAATAAACGGAAGCACGAGTAGTTGCAGGAACGCCAAGTTTGCGAGTAAGCGGCCACGCACAGTGGTGACCAGTACGAACGGCAATTCCTTGGCTATCGAGATACTGTCCTAGATCATGTGGGTGAATATCTCCGAGAGTGAATGAGATGGCTCCCCCACGTAACTCTGTTGTCTTTGGTCCAATGATTCGCAGATCTTTAATCTCTGAAAGTCCATTGAGAAGATATGAAGTGAGTTCAACTTCGTGGCGATGGATGTTATCCATGCCAATCTGCGTTAAGTAATTAAGTGCAGCGCCCAATCCAACGGCTTGCGCCATATTAGGAACGCCTGCTTCAAACTTCTTCGGAGCCTGAGCCCATGATGCAGATTCCATAGTGACGTTTTCGATCATGGAACCGCCAGTAAGAAACGGTGGAAGATCTGCCAGTAGTTCTAAACGCCCCCAGAAGATTCCAATTCCAGTTGGCCCCACTGCCTTATGCCCAGAGAATGCCAAGAAATCAATATCGAGTGCCTTCACATCGACTGGCATATGTGGAACTGACTGACAGGCATCAAGCACAACAACAGCGCCAACTTCGTGCGCACGGCGCGTGATTACATCAAGTGGGTTAATGGTTCCGAGAACATTTGATTGATGAGTGAGTGCAACAACCTTGGTGGACGAGTCAATCACTGAATCAATATTAGAAAGATCTAGACGACCCTCTTCAGTTACCGAGAACCACTTAAGCGTTGCACCTGTGCGCGCTGCAAGCTGTTGCCAAGGTATGAGGTTGGCATGGTGTTCCATCTCGGTGATGACAATGGAATCCCCTGCCTTCAGGTGGAAGCGATTACCAGGAGCGGCATTACCCATCGCATAGGAAACTAAGTTAAGTGATTCAGTAGCGCTCTTTGTGAAGACAACTTCATCAACATGTGCGTTGAGGAAGTTGGCCACGATGGTGCGCGCACCTTCATAGGCATCAGTAGCTTCTTCAGCTAATTGATGGGCGCCACGGTGGACAGCGGCGTTGTGAAGTCTGTAGAAATCAGATTCTGCATCAATCACCACATTTGGCTTCTGGCTCGTTGCTCCAGAATCTAAATAAACAAGGCGCTTGCCATCGCGGATTGTCCGATCAAGAATCGGAAAATCCTTAGCGATAGTGTGAGCGTCAAATGTCATAGTTAAGCGGTGACGTACTCCGCATAACCATTAGCTTCGAGCTTATCTGCAAGCTCTGGTCCGCCTTCTTCAACAATGCGACCGTTAGCAAATACATGTACGAAGTCAGGCTTGATGTAACGCAAGATGCGTGTGTAGTGAGTGATCAAGAGAATTCCGTGGTTGTTGGCAGCCTTTGCGCGGACAACACCTTCAGAGACGATACGTAGCGCATCAACATCGAGACCTGAGTCTGTCTCATCAAGGATCGCAAACTTTGGCTTGAGGAGCTCAAGCTGCATGATTTCGTGGCGCTTCTTCTCGCCGCCAGAGAATCCTTCGTTGACGTTACGTTGCGCAAAAGATGCATCCATCTTGAGTGATTCCATTGCGCTCTTTACTTCGCCTACCCACTCGCGAAGCTTTGGAGCTTCTCCGCGAAGTGCTGTAGCTGCTGTACGCAAGAAATTTGAAACTGATACGCCAGGAACTTCCACTGGGTATTGCATCGCTAGGAAGAGGCCCGCCTTAGCGCGCTCATCAACAGACATCTCGAGAACATCTGCGCCATCGAGTGTGACTGTTCCACCTGTAATTGTGTACTTAGGATGCCCGGCGATTGAGTAAGCAAGTGTTGACTTTCCTGAACCGTTTGGTCCCATGATTGCGTGTGTTTCACCAGACTTGATGGTGAGGTCTACGCCCTTAAGGATTTCAATCGAACCTTGTTCGGTATCGACAGATACTTTCAATCCGCGAATTTCTAGAGTGCTCATATCTATCTCCGTTACATCTCTACCGTGACGGAGTCTCCGTCGACAGTTACTGAATAGGTCTTTACTGGGGCTACTGCAGGAGGTGTTAGCGCCTCTCCTGTGCGTAGATCGAACTCAGCGCCATGGAGCCAACATTCGATCTTGAAATCTGTGACATCGCCTTCTGAAAGGGATGCATCCGAATGGCTGCAGATATCGTTGATAGCAAATACTTCATCGCCCACGCGAGTGACGCAGATGGATTCACCATTCTTTTCGATACGGACAGGCTTGCCCGCTTGAAGTGATGAGAAAGCTAAATCAGACATTACTTACCTGCCTTTGCCAGTTCATCATCGATGCGAGCCATGATGCGCTCCTGAACTTCTTCGATACCGATTTCAGAGACAATCTCATTGAAGAAGCCACGAACAACAAGACGACGCGCATCGTCCATATTGATTCCGCGTGACATTAAGTAGAAGAGTTGTTCATCATCGAAGCGACCAGTTGTAGAGGCGTGACCTGCTCCAACGATTTCACCAGTTTCGATTTCGAGGTTAGGTACTGAATCCGCGCGTGCTCCATCAGAGAGCAACAAGTTGCGGTTGAGCTCATAGGTATCTGTGCCTTCAGCGGCGGCGCGGATAAAGACATCGCCGATCCAGACAGTGTGTGCCTTATCGCCAGCAAGTGCGCCCTTGTAGTTAACGCGTGACTTTGCATTGGGAACCTTGTGATCAACGAACATGCGGTGTTCGAAGAATTGTCCGGCTGTTGCAAAGTAAACACCTGAGAGATCGCAAGACGCGCCTGGTGCAATGAAGTCAACGGTTGGAAGTAGACGAACTACATCTCCCCCAACAGTGACAACGATTGACTTAAATGTGGCATCGCGATCAACGATTGCATGGTGTCGCGCTGCATGAATGGTTTTTGATCCCCATTCTTGTAGAGCGATGAGAGTCAGATGAGCGCCTGGCTCGACCACGATTTCAAGGTCTTCAGCGAGGTGCATATCTCCCGAGTTCTCAATAACAACTACTGATTTCGAGTGGTTGCCAGCTTTGATCAGTACGCGTGAGAGTTCAGCTGAATCTGTACCGAAAGCTGCGCGATTGAGAAAGACTGGTTCTGCAATCTCTGCATTAGCAGCGATCGAAAGAACTGCACCTTTACTTGTGAACTGGCGAATACGGTTAACAATTGCATCATCGCTTTCGGTAACAGCATCGATATCTTGATGAGTAAATGTTGCACCTGTTGGAAGTGAACCTTTAACCGCAAGTGAATTACGTTCGACAGCTGTTGCTGTTCCATCGTGCATTCCACCGAGACGCTTGAGCGGTGTAAAGCGCCACGCTTCTTCACGGCCCGTAGGCGTATGGTTTTCAAGAAGATTTGATTGCAATGTAGACATTATCCGACTGCGCCTTCCATCTGAAGTTCGATGAGGCGGTTAAGTTCGAGTGCGTACTCCATTGGAAGTTCGCGAGCGATTGGTTCGATGAATCCACGAACGATCATCGCCATCGCTTCATCTTCATTGAGTCCACGTGACATGAGATAGAAGAGTTGGTCATCGGAGATCTTCGAAACGGTTGCTTCGTGACCCATAGAGACATCATCTTCGCGGATATCAACATAAGGGTATGTATCTGAACGAGAGATTGTGTCGACAAGAAGTGCATCGCACTTAACTGTGCTGGCAGAGTGGTGAGCGCCTTCTTGTACCTGAACAAGTCCGCGGTATGAAGTACGTCCGCCTCCGCGAGCTACAGATTTAGAGATAACTGAAGATGATGTGTAAGGAGCTGCGTGAACCATCTTCGCTCCTGAATCCTGGTGCTGACCAGGACCTGCAAATGCGAGTGAAAGAGTTTCACCCTTTGCATGTGGACCCATCAACATGACAGCTGGGTACTTCATGGTGACCTTCGAGCCGATATTTCCATCGACCCATTCCATGGTTGCGCCCTCTGCACATGTTGCGCGCTTTGTTACCAAGTTATAAACGTTGTTCGACCAGTTTTGGATGGTTGTGTAACGAACACGTGCACCCTTCTTGACGATGATTTCAACAACTGCTGAGTGAAGTGAATCTGACTTGTAGATTGGAGCTGTGCAACCTTCTACATAGTGAATGTATGAATCTTCATCCGCAATAATCAAAGTACGTTCGAACTGACCCATATTTTCGGTATTGATACGGAAGTAAGCCTGCAATGGAATATCTACATGTACGCCCTTTGGTACATAGATAAATGATCCACCAGACCATACAGATGTGTTGAGAGCTGCAAACTTGTTGTCGCCAACAGGAATAACTGAACCGAAGTACTCCTTGAAGAGTTCTGGGTGCTGCTTTAGACCGCTATCTGTATCAAGGAAGATAACGCCTTGCTTCTCAAGATCTTCACGGATTGAGTGGTAAACAACCTCTGATTCGTACTGAGCTGCTACACCTGAAACAAGGCGCTGCTTTTCTGCTTCTGGAATTCCAAGACGGTCATATGTGTTCTTGATGTCATCAGGCAAGTCATCCCATGTTGTCGCCTGCTTCTCAGTTGAGCGCACGAAGTACTTGATGGTGTCGAAGAAAATTCCGGAAAGATCTGATCCCCATGATGGCATCGGCTTCTTATAGAAGAGATCTAAGCCCTTGAGGCGAAGGTCGAGCATCCACTGAGGTTCGCTCTTCTTCGCTGAGATGTCACGAACAACTTCTTCGCTGAGACCGCGCTTCGCGTTAGAGCTGGCTTCATTATTATCTGACCAACCGTATTCGTAATTTCCGAGGCCATCGAGCTCTGGGTGTGCTGTTGTCATGAGGACGCCTTTCCAGCGGTTAGTTTTCCTGAATTGATCTTCTTTGGTTGCTTGGTGAGGTTGGGGATGTAAGTAGTGCAAACGCCATCGCCATGAGCGATAGTTGCTAAACGTTGAACGTGTGTTCCAAGAACACGGGAGAAAGCTTCAGTCTCTGCCTCACAGAGTTGCGGGAATTCTGCGGCAACGTGCGCAATTGGGCAGTGGTGCTGACATAACTGCTCGCCTAAAGGACGGCTTTCAATGCTTGTTGCGTAACCTTGTTCAGTAAGAAAAGTTGCGAGTGCTTCTGATTTATTGGCACGTTTTGCCAGAGCGAGCGTTGCTTTACGTTCGATATCGTCGGCGCGAGATTGCGCAAATGCTTTGACTAAATGTTCGCCAGATTGTGCTGACATAAATTTCAAGGCTGCAACTGCGAGATCGTCATAGGAATGTTCAAACTTTTCGCGGCCAGAATCGGTCATCACAAATACCTTGGATGGTCGTCCGCGCCCACGGCTTATCGCCTGATGCGGTTCGCGGGCTTCGAGAATTGAGTCAGCGACCAAGAGGTCGAGGTGTCTGCGGATACCAGCGGGAGTCAGCCCAAGGCGCTCCCCCAGAACGACCGCTGTAGAGGGGCCATTTTCGAGGACGGAACGCGCGATAGCTTCGCGGGTGCTGAGGTCATCGATTTTCACAACAGTATTGTGTCGTAATTCGCTGAGCCTCGCCAATCCAAAAGGTCCGCGTCGTACGGCTACGGGTCATAGGCTACGAGCGTGAGTCGAACCAGATCGTTAGCCACCCGAGCCCTTCCTGCGCTCTCTGGATTACTTCTCTTTCTTCAATCGGCGCTCGTTATTACTGGCGGTGCCGTTCGAGTAACTGGTTCTGGACTTGGCTGCCCCACTTGGCCTGAATGCACCCCAGGCTCGTACACACCGGTTCCGGGACAAGCTGAAGGTGCGTTGCACGCATGGATTGAATTTGGAAATAGGTTGCTGACCTTCGCACTGCTCTTTGCAGCTCTTGCAACAGTCATTGCAATTTTCCGAGCTGGACGGCGCGATCTCAGATTCCTTGGAGCAACACAAGTTCTTGGAATTCTCGGTCAAGGCGTTTTGGGTGGGATCACGGTTTTAACCGATCTCAACCCGTTAGCTGTTGGTTCACATCTACTTCTTTCCATTCTTCTCATCGCAGCCGCAACATCTCTGCACTCACGACGTCATCATCCATATGTACGAACTTCATCTTCTCAAGTTCGAATTTCACGTCTATCACTTGCGCACATCAACGTCGCATTTATTGCAATCAGCATCGGAACCTTGGTTACTGGTAGCGGTCCTCATGCTGGCGATGTCGATGCACCCCGGTTAGATTTTGCAATCACCACCATCACACGTTTTCACAGCGCTTTTGTCTGGCTTTTGATGGGCATCACGATTGTCTTCTTACTTTCAAAAAGTTTGAACTTCGAGACTAAGCGTTGGTTAAGAGTTTTTCTCGTTCTTGCATTTGCACAAGGCGGTCTTGGCTACATTCAATATTTCCTCGGTGTTCCCGAAGGGCTTGTAGTCCTTCATTTACTTGGTTCAGTACTCGTATGGATCGCAGCGTGGCGCATCCGACTTTCAGTGGTTCGTAAAGCGGCATAAGGAGAAGAAGATGACAAAGATCAATGGTTGGACCGAACTAGACGATCGCGCAGTTGCATACGCTCGCGCACTTGCAATGGATGCGGTTCAGAAGGTTGGCAATGGCCACCCAGGTACAGCGATGGCACTTGCTCCTGTTGCCTATAACCTCTTTCAACGTCATCTCATCCACGATCCATCAGACCCACAATGGCTAGGTCGCGATCGCTTCATCTTGTCATGCGGTCACTCTTCCATGACGCTCTACACACAACTCTTCTTCAGCGGCTACGGACTTGAGATGGAAGATATTCAGTCTTTCCGTACCTGGGGCTCGCTCACTCCCGGACACCCAGAGTTTGGCCACACCGCAGGCGTTGAAATGACAACGGGTCCATTGGGCGCAGGCGTTGCTACGTCTGTTGGTTTTGCAATGGCGGCACGTTATGAACGCGGCTTGCTTGACCCTGAAGCAGCAGTTGGCGAATCTATCTTCGATCACTCAATCTGGGTCATCTGTTCTGACGGCGACCTGCAAGAAGGCGTATCAGGAGAAGCATCATCTCTCGCCGGAACTCAAGCGCTCGGTAATCTCAACGTTATTTATGATGACAATAGAATTTCAATTGAAGGCGACACACACGTTTCATTTACAGAAGATGTTGCAGCTCGCTACCGCGCATATGGCTGGCACGTTATTGAAGTTGCGGCACTTGCTGATGGAAACGTTGATTTGGAATCTCTCGACAAGGCGATGTTGGCGGCAAAAGCTGAACTGACAAAACCATCACTTATTCGCATGCACTCAACTATTGCGTGGCCAGCACCAAAACTTCGCGGCACTGCAAAGTCACATGGATCAGCCCTCGGCGATGAAGAGATTGCGGCGACAAAGAAGGAATTAGGCCTTAACCCTGATGAGAAGTTTGCAATGCCGGCAGATGTCTTTGCCCATGTTCGTTCGGTCAAAGAGCGCGGCGCTGCAGTTCGCAAGGAATGGGATGGAAAGTTTGCACAGTGGCAGAGCGCTCATCCAGAGCGCGCATCACTTCTCAAGCGACTTGTCGCTCGTGAACTTCCAGCAGGTTGGGAAGCAACTCTTCCGGTCTTTGAATCCGGAAAAGATGTTGCTACACGTACTGCATCAGGTCATGTCATTAATGCAATTGCTAAGGCGCTCCCAGAGTTCTGGGGAGGATCGGCAGACCTTGCTGATTCAAATATGACAACAATCGAAGGCGGCAATTCATTCTTGCCCGCAACGAGTGATATGAAGAGCGCAGATCCATACGGTCGCATCATCCACTTCGGTATTCGTGAACATGCAATGGGTTCGATTCTCAATGGAATTGCACTTCACGGTTTGTCGCGTTCATTCGGCGGAACCTTCGCTGTCTTTAGCGATTACATGCGTCCATCGGTACGCCTTGCTGCAATCATGGATATTCCATCAACATTTGTATGGACTCACGATTCAATAGGCGTTGGTGAAGATGGTCCAACACACCAGCCAATCGAACACTTTGCCGCCCTTCGCGCTATCCCTAACTTTGCAGTGCTTCGTCCGGCTGATGCCAATGAAGTTGCTGAAGCTTGGAAAGCTGTCATTAAGCGAAATAAGCCTGCTGGATTCCTGCTCTCACGTCAGAATCTTCGTACCGTCGATCGCACAACACATGGCGCGGCAAGCGGCGTAGAAAAGGGTGCTTACATCCTCAAAGAGTCATCGACTGCTGCAAAGGTGACAATCATTGCGACAGGTTCTGAAGTTGGAATCGCACTCGATGCCCAGATCGCTCTAGAAGCAGAAGGCGTGGCAACACGAGTAGTGAGCGCTCCATGTCTTGAATGGTTTAACGAACAGCCTGTCTCTTATCGCGAGTCGGTTATTTCGACTTCGACTCTTCGCGTCAGTATCGAAGCAGGTATCGCACTCGGTTGGCGTGAATATGTCGGCGATTCAGGAATCATCGTCTCACTCGATCATTGGGGCGCATCGGCTGCAGCTGGCAAGCTCTTCACAGAGTTCGGCCTTACATCAGAGCGCGTGGTGTCAGATGTAAAGAAGGCTCTTGCGTAATGAAGATTTCGGGTCCATCGCTTTCTGCAGTTGATCGCGAGAGCGATATCTATCGCAAGCTTCGCGAAACACACCCACGTATTGCAAAGAAGGATTCGCAGACGTGGGGTTCGAAGGCAGCTGCTGAAGCTGCCGTTCGCCTTAACTGGATCGATCTACCTGAAGCATCGCAAGCGCTACTCCCCCAGATTGCAGATCTTGTTGCGAAGTTCTCTTCACATTCACGAGTGGTTCTCTGTGGCATGGGTGGCTCATCCCTCGGGCCTGAAGTAATTGCTCTTACCTATAAGAAAGATATCTTCATCTTCGATTCAACAGATCCCAACTATGCACAGCATGCAATCGGCAGCGATTTAGCTAAGACGGTCGTTGTCGTAAGTTCGAAATCTGGTTCAACAATTGAAACTTCATCTCAGCGCGCACTCTTTCAATCACAATTCGAAAAGGCAGGACTTAGCCCTGTAGACCACATGCTCTTTGTTACCGATCCTGACTCTCCGCTTGATATCGAAGTTCGCGCAGGTGGATATTCGGTCATCAATGCAGATCCCAATGTTGGTGGACGATTTAGCGTATTGAGCGCATTTGGGTTGCTTCCATCTGCTCTTGTTGGTGCACCCATTGCTGACTTACTTGCAGATGCTCGTGCCGAAAAAAGCGCCTTTCTTGAAGAGGATCAAGCGATTCTCGACGTTGCATACCTTCTCGTTACCCAAGCAGAGCAGTACATAGCGTTCACAGATGCAGGTTCAACAGTTCCTGGACTTTCCGATTGGATTGAACAGTTGATTGCTGAATCAACCGGTAAAGATTCGATTGGGCGCTTACCTATCGCTACCGAAGATAGTCCTCGAGCCAAAGTTGGTGGATCTTTCACTGTGGCCTACGCAGGATCATCTACCGATCTCACTGTTGAAGGCCCACTTGGAGCACACTTTATTTTTTGGGAGTGGGTCACCGCTCTCATCGGAGCAGCGCTGAAGATCGATCCCTTCAATCAACCAAATGTGACTGAAGCAAAAGAGCAGACAGCGGCTTGTTTAACTGAATGGAATAACTCTGTACCTGTACTTACTCCTGCCTGTTCTGAGAAGTCTGTTGAAATCTTCGGCGATGGACAATCACTTAAGGATGCACTTGCTACCTTTATTGAAGATGTGAAAGATGGTGGTTACATCGCAATCATGGCGTATCTGGATCGCCGCGATGATGTAAAGATTGCAGAGCTTCGTTCGATACTTGCAGAAAAATCTGGCCATCCAACTTCATTTGGTTGGGGTCCACGTTTCATGCACTCGACAGGTCAATTCCATAAAGGTGGACAGAAGAACGGATCCTTCCTTCAAATTACGGGTGAGACTTCCATTGATTACGAGATTCCAGGTCGTCGCTACAGCCTTCGCACTCTTCTCTTTGCTCAGGCAATCGGTGATAACCGTGCGCTAGCTACAAGAAAATACCCGCTCCTTCGTCTGCATCTGCAGAAACGAAGTGCGGGTATTGATGAAATCTTGGCAGCTGCCCGATCTCTTTAGAGATCGATTACTCGATATCGTCTCCACGAAGTTTGCGAAGAGCATCTTCTAGAATCTTCTCGCCTTCTTTATCTGAGCGACGCTCTTTTACATAAGCAAGGTGAGTCTTGTAAGGAATATTGACTACAGCACTCGGTGGGTTGTTCTTATCGCGACCTGCAGGAAGACCGCACTTAGGGCAATCCCACTGATCTGGAATTACGACGGTCTCTTCAACTGCGAATGATGGACGAACTTCATGGCCATTGGCACACCAGTACGAAACTGTTGCGCGCTCAATTTGATCTCCGCGCTCTGCTTCGCCCATTGGGCCGGCGCCGACACGACTTCCGCGAATTGCACTTGCCATGGATTAACCCTTCAAAACGAGTGAGAGGCTAACAACGCCAGCGAACCAGAGTCCGCCTACAACGATTGTGATTCGATCAAGGTTTCGCTCGACGACAGATGATCCGCCGTAATTTGATGAGACGCCACCACCGAATAGATCGGAGAGGCCTGAACCTTTGCCCTTGTGAAGCAAGACGAGAAGAATCATCAAGACGCTTGTGATGACAAGAAAGATTGATAGAGCTAAAGCCATGCGTAAAACTCCTCTAGAGGTAGGGGTACAGGATACCCGAATGAACTGGAAAGCTTTGAATTAGATAGGAATTAGATACGAACTACGCCTGAGCGTGGAACTTAACGATCTTTGCCAGCTCTTCAGGGTCAAGGCTTGCTCCCCCAATGAGGGCGCCATCGACATCGGTCTGCTTCATGATTTCGACGATATTTGCAGACTTCACGGAACCGCCATAAAGAATGCGCATATTTGCTGCGATCTCGGATGAGCCGATCTGCTCTACTTCTTCGCGGATAGCTGCACATACTTCTTGTGCATCTTCAGGTGTTGCTGTCTTGCCTGTACCGATTGCCCAGACAGGTTCGTATGCAATAACAATCTTCTTGAGGTCTGGCTTATGGAAGCCTTCAAGGCCTGCACGTACCTGTCGGATGACATGTGACACATGGGTTCCGGATTCGCGGATTGCTAGCTCTTCACCAACACAGAAAATAGGTGTGAGTTCATTGGCAAGGGCGGCCTTAATCTTGCGATTAATCAGTGCATCATCTTCATGATGGATTGCGCGACGCTCTGAGTGTCCAATGACAACAAATGTACAGCCGAGCTTTGCGAGCATTGAGCCAGAGATATCACCAGTAAATGCACCGGATGCCTCAGGTGAAAGATCTTGCGCACCATACTGCAGGCGGAGGCGATCACCGTCGACCATAGTTTGGATTGAGCGGATATCTGTAAAGGGAGGAATGATTGCGACATCTACTGCGTCGTAATCCTTATCTTCGAGTGAGTAGACAAGCTTCTGTGCAACTGCAATCGCCTCGAGGTGATTGAGGTTCATCTTCCAGTTACCAGCCATGAGTGGTTTACGCATTGTTACTCCTTCGTCGTTGTTACGTGAAAATTAATGATTAGAGATCGAGCGCTGTCAGACCTGGAAGTTCCTTGCCTTCGAGGTATTCAAGTGAAGCTCCACCGCCAGTTGAGATGTAACCGAATGCAGAATCTGCAAAACCAAGTGCACGAACAGCTGCTGCTGAGTCGCCACCGCCAACAACGGAGATTCCAGGAACCTCAGTCAGTGCCTGCGCGACAACCTTTGTTCCATGTGCAAAGTTAGGAAATTCGAAGACGCCCATTGGACCATTCCAGAAGACTGTCTTGCATGTTTTGATTGCTGCAGCAAATGCGGCTGCAGTTTCAGGTCCAATATCGAGGCCCATTTGATCTGCAGGAATTGCATCAGCACTTACCAAAGTTGGTGTCGCATCTACAGAAAACGTTGGAGCAACGACGATATCTGTTGGGAGCAAGAGCTTTACGCCAGAATCTTCGGCCTGCTTAATGAGGCCCTTGACGGTATCAATGAGATCGCGTTCTACAAGTGAAGAACCAATCTCTTTGCCTTGCGCTGCAAGGAATGTGAAGAGCATTCCGCCACCGATAGCCATGACATCAACTTTTCCAAGAAGGTTTGAGATAACACCAATCTTGTCTGAAACTTTTGAACCACCAAGAACCACGCCATATGGACGTACAGGATCAATGGTGAGCTTCTTGAGAACTTCAACTTCTGCGGCAACGAGAGTTCCTGCTGCATGCGGGAGAAGTTTCGCTAAATCAAATACAGAGGCGTGCTTGCGGTGCACTGCGCCGAAGCCATCGCCGACGTAGAAGTCAGCTAACTTTGCAAGCTCTGAAGCAAGTGCAGCGCGCTCTGATTCATCCTTGGATGTCTCGGCTGAGCTGAATCGGATATTTTCTAGGAGGAGAACCTCACCTGCTGCAAGTGCCTCAGCTTTTGCTGTGACATCTGCACCAGTGATTGCACCTGCGAATTGCACAGGCTTTCCAAGAAGTTCAGAGAGTCGAACTGCAACAGGTGCAAGTGAAAGTTCAGGTTTTGCCTCGCCTTTTGGTCGACCTAGATGAGCTGCAATAACAATGCTTGCACCTTTTGCAAGGAGGGCATTGATAGTCGGAAGTGAAGCGCGAATACGGCCATCATCAGTGATCTTTCCTTCTTTCAAAGGAACGTTGAGATCGCAACGCAAAAATACGCGCTTACCAGCTACATCTAGGTCAGCCAAAGAAGACATTAGAGGGACTTACCTACATATCCAACAAGGTCAACGAGGCGGTTTGAGTAGCCCCATTCGTTGTCATACCAACCAACAACCTTGACTGTTGATCCGATTGCCTTTGTAAGACCTGCATCGAAGATACATGAAGAAGGATCTGTCACGATATCTGAAGAAACGATCTGATCTTCTGTGTATGTGAGGAAGCCCTTGAGTGAACCGTTTGCTGCTTCCTTCATCGCTGCGTTGATCTCAGCAGCTGTTGCTTCCTTTGCAAGCTCGACTGTGAGGTCTGTAGCTGAACCTGTTGGTACAGGTACGCGCATTGCGAAACCATCGAGCTTGCCCTTGAGCTGTGGAAGTACCAAAGAGATTGCCTTTGCAGCACCTGTTGAGCTTGGGATGATATTTGTCGCTGCAGCACGTGCGCGACGGAGATCCTTGTGTGGGAAGTCGAGGATAACCTGGTCGTTTGTGTACGCGTGGATTGTTGTCATGAGACCACGGACGATTCCGAACTTCTCATCCAAAACCTTTGCCATTGGAGCAAGGCAGTTAGTTGTACATGAAGCGTTTGAGATCACGTTGTGCTTTGCTGGGTCGTAGTTCTCGTGGTTTACACCCATCACGATTGTGATGTCTTCATCTGTTGCAGGTGCAGAGATGATGACCTTCTTAGCTCCAGCTGTGATGTGCTTCTGCGCATCTGCTGCCTTTGTGAAGTGGCCTGTTGATTCAATGACGATATCTGCCTTGACTGATGCCCAAGGAAGGTTTGCTGGATCGCGATCTGCAAATACCTTGATGGTCTTTCCGCCGACAGTAATGGTGTCTTCTGTGTGTGATACTTCAAGTCCAAGGCGTCCCAAGATTGAGTCGTACTTGAGCAAGTGAGCAAGAGTTGCGTTATCTGTGAGGTCGTTGATACCTACGATATTGATGTTTGGGTTTGTGAGCGCTGCGCGAAAGAAGTTGCGGCCAATACGTCCAAAACCATTAATTCCGACATTAATCATTATGAGAACCTCTTCTAGAAAGTGAAATGCCCCGCATATAGGTGGCTATCAGTTACACCACAACATTGGGGGCTTGGTCCGAAGTCTATCAGCCTGTGGATTGCTACTGGCCGGTCAGTGAGCGTGCGAAGGCTCACTTTCGATGCGAGTTGAGTATTACTCGCCGAGTAGATCTGGAGAAAGTCCCGCTTCAGTGTCAGGAATTCCGAGCTCCTGTGCGCGCTTATCTGCCATAGCAAGGAGGCGGCGGATGCGACCTGCGATTGCATCCTTAGTCATTGGCGGGGTCGCAAGTGAACCGAGTTCTTCAAGACTTGCTTGTCCGTGAGAAATTCGAAGTTCGCCAGCTTCCTTCAAGTGATCTGGAATTTCTGGACCGAGGATTTCCATGGCACGTTGTACTCGTGCTGCAGCTGCAACAGCTGCTCGCGCAGAACGGCGCAAGTTTGCATCATCAAAGTTGGCAAGACGGTTTGCTGTTGCCCGCACTTCACGACGCATGCGACGTTCTTCCCAGGCAAGGACGCTCTCATGTGCGCCGAGGCGAGTGAGCAGAACACCAATCGCATCTCCATCGCGAATAACAACACGATCTACGCCACGAACTTCTCGTGCCTTTGCAACGATATTGAGTCGACGCGCTGCGCCAACAAGAGCAAGAGCTGCTTCTGGACCTGGGCAGGTAATTTCGAGAGATGAAGAGCGACCTGGCTCAGTCAATGAACCATGTGCAATAAATGCGCCACGCCATGCAGCTTCGGCATCGCAGACATTTGCTGCAACAACTTGCGGTGGGAGTCCACGAACTGGGCGACCATTTGCATCAATCAAGCCTGTCTGGCGAGCAAGAGCATCTCCTGCCTCAATAACCCGAACCACGTAGCGCGATCCTTTACGAAGCCCACTTGAAGAAAGCACCGCTAAATCACTGTCGTGGCCGTAAATATCGGCGATATCTTTCTTAAGACGTCGTGCGCTCTGTGAGGTATCGAGCTCGACTTCAATAACAACTTTTCCTGCCGCGATATGAAGTCCGCCAGCGAAACGCAAGAGTGAGGAAACTTCAGCTTTGCGACAACAAGGCTTGGTCACGGAGAGACGACTGAGCTCATCCTTCACTGCCGCTGTCATTGCCATGGGGGTTATCCAACCAGTATTTCGGAGTCAATGTGTGAGAAAAGTTGACCTAATTTTTTCACATCATGGTGCAGAGGCGACCCTGCACTGCGTAAATCTGCGACCACCAACTCTGAACCTATGGTTGAAAGATGTGCACGTAATTCGTCCTGCCCATCGGCAGAGCTGTCGATCGCAACGCAATCAAAGTGAAGTTCCGGGGCATATTCGGACAAGATGCGAAGGTGTTCGAGTGGTGAATAACCTGCGTACTCCCCTGCTGATTTATCTGCAGTATCGAGATTGAGTAGCAGAATCTTCTTTGCCTGAGATGCAACGATGGCATCACGTTGTGCGGGAACCAGAAGATGCGGAATAACACTCGAGAACCAAGAACCAGGTCCCATCGTTATCCACTCAGCATCAGCGATTGCAGTGAGCGCTTCTGGATAAGCAGTTGGATTTTCAGGAATGATGCGGATTGATTTAAGTCTTCCCTTTGTTGTGGCAACTTCAGCTTGGCCACGAACAATCTTTGTCCCGATGGAATTCTCAAAGGTGGCCTCGATATCCAGAGGTTCTGATGCCATCGGCAGCACGCGGCCAATCACTTTAAGAAGTGCTCCAACGCGATCTAAACCAGCGACGGTATCTTCATCGCGATCCCATAACGCTGCGAGTAAAAGATTGCCAACTGCATGGCCATTGAGTTCGCCTTCGCTGGTAAAGCGATATTGCATGATCTCAGCCCAGCTTCTGCCCCACTCATCATCGCTGCAGAGCGCTGCCAGTGCCATACGTAAATCACCTGGAGGCAGAATAGGAAACTCAGTACGAAGACGCCCGCTAGATCCACCATTATCTGCAACGGTAACAACTGCAGTGATGCTCGAAGTAAAACTACGGAGCGCGGTGAGAGTTGCGGCTAAGCCATGTCCTCCACCGAGGGCTACTACTTTTCTTTCTTGACTCATTCCCGTCCTACATCGCGGTGTGTTGCATGAGCTGTGATCTCAAGATCCTTAGATGAGGTCGTCAACTGACGAGCAATTTCTTCAGCGATTGCGACAGAGCGATGCTTTCCACCTGTACAACCAATCGCAATTGTTACGTACTTCTTACCTTCGCGGAAATATCCAGGAATCATCTTCTGCACGACGCCGACGTAACTCTTCACGAAATCTTCGACACCATCACTGCCGAGGACTTTGTCAGAGACAGGTTTATCCAGACCATTCAATGGACGAAGTTCAGGAATCCAATGCGGATTCGGAATGAAGCGACAATCAAGAACGAGATCTGAATCAACCGGAATTCCGTACTTGTAACCGAATGAGAGAACATTGACGCGAAGGCTTGGCAGCATTCCTGCTGCAAAGATCTCAGAAGTGCGCTTTTCTAGTTGATGAACGTTGAGGTTGGAAGAGTCAATGACGACATCGGCTTGTGCGCGGATTTCCTCAAGCTTTGCGCGTTCGCGTGCAATTCCGTCAACGATGCGATCTTTTGCCTGCAATGGATGGGGACGACGCGTTGATTCAAAGCGCTGAACGAGCGCTTGATCTGTGGCGTCGAGAAAGAGTAGACGGTAGGGAGTAGATGAACTCTTCAGCTGTGAAAGTGCGTTATTGAGTTCATCAAAGAATTTTCCGCCGCGAACATCGACAACGACAGCGAGAGCAGCATGGGTATCAAGGCTCTGTTCGGTGAGTTGCGGCAAAAGCGCCGGAGGCAGGTTATCGACGACATACCAACCGAGATCTTCTAGTGCGTGGGCAACTGTTGAGCGCCCAGCACCTGACATGCCTGTAAGAATCAGAAGTTCTTGTGTCGCCATACCTAACATTCTGCCTTAGGTGTCAAGTATCTCGCCTGTTGCCATATCAACGCCTGCCAATTCAACGCCCGACTGGGACAAGCTCTGCAGGTGGGTAAAGATGATGGATGCAATCGTTGCGCCAATGCCGGGAGTAGATGCAAGCTCGTCGGCGGTCGCCTTGCGCATTGCAGTTACTGATCCGAACCTATCGAGGAGCGCTGCGCGCCGTGTTTCTCCTAGTTGTGGAATCTCATCCAGCAGAGATTCGAGCATAACCTTTGAGCGACGCGATCTATGGAAAGTGATGGCGAATCTATGCGCCTCATCGCGGATGCGTTGAAGTAGATACATTCCTTCAGATGTGCGCGGCAAGATCAGTGGGTCCTTATCCCCCGGCATCCACACTTCCTCAAGTCGCTTAGCTAAACCGCAGAGAGCGACATCTGTTATTCCAAGTTCATCAAGTGCTCGCTGCGCGGCGGCAACTTGTGGCGCTCCACCGTCAACAACGATGAGTTGTGGCGGATATGCAAATTTACCGAGTTTGCCACCGGTCTCAGCCACCTCACTTTGATTTACATTGCGATCAGCCAGCAGTCGTTTCATGCGGCGCGTAATCACCTGATGCATCGCACGAGTGTCATCTTGGGCAGTATCGGTATCGATGATGAATCTGCGATATTCGCTCTTCTTGGCTAGGCCATCTTCAAAGACCACCATAGATGCAACGACAGTTGTACCGGAAATATTTGAGATGTCATAACACTCAATGCGAAGTGGTGTCCGAGAAAGTTGGAGCTCTTCTTCAAGTTCAAGAAGGGCTTTGCCAGATACGGCTGCATCTGTTGCTCGCTTGCTCAAGTATTGGACGAGTGCGTAGTGAGCATTGCGCTCGACAGTTTGCAGAAGTTCCACCTTTTCCCCACGTTGCGGCACCTTGATTGATACTCGCGCACCACGCAGAGAGGTCAACCATTCCTCTAGCGCTATGCGATCAGCAGGTTCGGCGTTGAGATAAATTTCAGATGGAATATCGGCAGGTGCGCTCTGGCTATAGATTGAGAAGAAGAGCGAGCCAATTTGATCATCACCTTCAAGGGCACGTTCTTGATCAACAATCCATGAGCGCGATCCCTTAATCGAACCGCGACGAACAATGAAGATTGAGCCAGCGGCATGCAGGCCTTCTTCATGGAGCGAGATGAAATCTCCGTCGAGATCATCAGAGAGATTTCCTTGAGTAGATCGTTGCGCCTTTTCGAATGATTCGATCTGATCGCGTAGACGAGCTGCACGTTCAAACTCTTCCTTTTCAGATGCTGTCGCCATTTCGGCGCGCAGGGTTGGAAGAAGGTTCTCCATACCTTTCTCCATAAAGGCATCGAGCTTTACGGCAATCTCTTTATGTTCTTCTGGGGTCACCCAACCAACGCATGGAGCTGCACACTTTCCGATATCCCCCAAGAGACATTGGCGCTTGGTGCGTTGAGCTCGCTGAAAGTTTCCGGCGCTGCAAGAACGAACTGGGAATACCTTGAGAAGTACTTCATACGTATTTCGAAGCGCCCAAGCATTTGTATATGGTCCAAAGTATTTAAGCCCAGGTCGCTTCTCTTTACGAGTAATGAAGATGCGAGGAAATTCATCGGCCATGGAAATGGCTAAATATGGATATGACTTATCGTCTTTAAATTGCACGTTATAGGTCGGGTGATACTGCTTGATCCAAGAGAATTCGAGAGCGAGTGCTTCAAGTTCGGTGCCAACAATTGTCCAGTCGACGCGTACTGCTTCATGAACCATGCGGTACGTCTTCTGTGCCAGATTTGATCCGAAGTAGGTTGTGAGTCGATTCTTTAAGTTCTTTGCCTTACCGACATAGATAACTTTGTCGCTGCCGTTATAGAAACGATAGACGCCAGGCTCTTCAGGAATCTCCTTGGGGCGATAACTGGATGGCTCAGCCATTGTTACTTCTTTGCAGGAGTCTTAGCTGCAGCTTTTGCTGGAGTCTTTGTAGGAGTTGCCTTGCAATTGGTCGCAAGAATTTCGGCAAGGTATTGACCCGTGTAGCTTGCCTTTACCTTCGCAACTTCTTCAGGTGTTCCTTCGGCAACAACAGTTCCGCCACGGAAACCGCCTTCAGGTCCCATATCGATAACCCAGTCGGATGATTTGATGACATCAAGGTTGTGTTCAATCACAATGACTGTATTTCCTGACTCAACAAGGCGCTTGAGAACTCCTAAGAGTTTATTGACATCTTCGAAGTGAAGTCCCGTCGTTGGCTCGTCCAATACGTAAATAGTGCGACCGGTAGAACGTCGCTGCAGTTCGGTAGCAAGCTTGACGCGTTGCGCTTCTCCTCCCGAAAGCGTTGGTGCAGATTGCCCTAGACGGACATAGCCAAGACCCACGTCGCAGAGCGTCTTGAGATAGCGCGCGATAGTGGGAACAGATTCGAAGAATTCATGTGCGATCTCGATTGGCATATCGAGAACCTGAGCAATTGTCTTACCCTTGTAATGAACTTCAAGTGTCTCGCGGTTGTAGCGCGCACCGTGACAAACTTCGCATGGAACATAGACATCTGGCAGGAAGTTCATCTCGATTGTGATGGTTCCATCACCTGAACAGTTTTCGCAGCGGCCGCCTTTGACGTTAAATGAGAAGCGGCCTTGCTGGTATCCACGAACTTTTGCTTCAGTTGTTTCAGCGAAGAGCGCGCGCACTTTGTCGAAGACGCCTGTGTAGGTAGCTGGGTTTGAACGCGGAGTACGACCGATTGGAGATTGATCAACGTGTACAACTTTATCGAGTTGATCGATTCCGGTAACGGTGCGGTGACGACCAGGAACAAGACGAGCACCATTGAGTTTGTTGGCAAGAGTTGTATAGAGAATGTCATTTACCAGTGTCGATTTTCCGGAACCAGAAACGCCAGTGACAGATACAAAGAGTCCGAGAGGAATCGATACTTCGATATCTTTCAGGTTATTCTCTTTTGCACCCTTGATGACAAGCTGTCGCTTTGGATCAACAGGCCGGCGAGAATCAGGAATCTCAATAGATCTGCGGCCTGACAAGTAGGCGCCAGTAATTGATTCTTCGGATGCAATAAGTTCTTCGTAAGAGCCAGAGACGACAACTTTGCCACCGTGTTCGCCAGCTCCTGGGCCGATATCAACCACCCAGTCAGCGGTGCGAATCGTTTCTTCATCGTGTTCAACAACGATGAGAGTATTTCCAAGATCGCGAAGGCGAGTAAGAGTGTCAATCAGGCGGCGGTTATCGCGTTGGTGAAGTCCGATTGAAGGTTCATCGAGAACGTAGAGCACGCCAACAAGACCTGAACCGATCTGTGTTGCTAAACGAATACGTTGCGCCTCACCACCAGAGAGCGTTGCCGCTGGGCGATCAAGTGAAAGGTAATCAAGTCCAACATCAAGCAAGAAACCGAGGCGCGCATGGACTTCCTTCATCACGCGTTCAGCAATCTGTGCCTCACGCTTATTGAGAGTTACTTGCTTAAGGAAGGTTGCACAATCATCGATGGAGAGCGCGCAGACTTCGGCGATGCTCTTTCCGCCAAGAGTTACGGCAAGAACTTCAGGCTTAAGACGAGCTCCCTTACATGCAGGACATGGGGTCTCACGCATATAAGCCTCGTACTTATCACGGCTGTAATCGCTATCGGTTTCGCTATGGCGACGATGAATAAATGGAACTACGCCCTCGAAACCGGTTGAGTAGTTGCGGACGCGACCGTAACGGTTTTTAAATTTAACGTGCACTTCATACTCAAAACCATTGATGATTGCATCTTTGGCTTTTGCGGAAAGTTTCTTCCAAGGGTTATCGAGAGAGAAGCGAAGTTCCTCAGCGAGGGCTTCGAGGAGACGAAGGAAGTATTCAGATGACTGTCCCCCAGCCCACGGAGCGATTGCACCTTCATTAATTGAGATTGTGTCATCGGGAATGATGAGATCTTCATCGACTTCTAGCTTGGTTCCGATACCTGAACACTCAGCGCATGCACCGAAGGGTGAGTTAAATGAGAATGAACGGGGTTCGAGCTCTTCAAAGGAGAGGTTGCAATCATGGCAAGCTAGGTGCTCGCTGTATGTATGTTCTTTATCAGGACCCTTGGCATCAACGAAGTCGAGAAGCACTAAACCATTACCGAGCTTGAGAGCCGTCTCAATGGAATCAGTCAGGCGAGACTTGCTCTCAGCTTTCGCTGTAAGTCGATCGATAACGACTTCGATGGTGTGCTTCTCTTGCTTCTTCAACTTGGGAGGTTCGGTGAGCTGAATGGTTTCGCCATCCACGCGAGCACGGGAATAGCCCTGCGTTACGAGATCTGCAAAGAGATCGACGAACTCACCTTTACGTTCGCGAATGACAGGAGCTAAAACCTGAAACTTTGTGGTTGCCGGCATTGTAAGAATCTGATCAACGATTTGCTGTGGACTCTGCCGAGAAACGGCCTTGCTGCACTTTGGGCAGTGCGGACGACCTGCGCGCGCAAAGAGCAGGCGGAAATAGTCATAGACCTCGGTGATGGTTCCCACTGTCGAACGAGGGTTGCGGTTCGTGGACTTCTGATCGATTGAGACAGCAGGTGAAAGTCCTTCGATGAAATCAACATCGGGCTTATCCATTTGGCCCAAGAATTGGCGCGCATAAGCGGAAAGTGATTCAACATAGCGGCGCTGACCTTCAGCAAATATTGTGTCGAAGGCAAGGCTTGATTTACCTGAACCTGAAAGGCCAGTAAAGACAATCAGCGCATCGCGTGGAAGTTCGATAGAGACATCTTTGAGGTTATGTTCGCGGGCTCCGCGGACAACCAACTTATCGATGCTCATGTGCCAGCCTCATCCATTCCGCGAAGTTCGCGCTTTAAATCTTTCAGTTCATCACGTAAGCGCGCTGCGAGTTCAAATTGAAGTTCATCAGCGGCGGCACGCATCTGCTCGGTGAGGGAGCCTATCAACGCAATGAGTTCTTGGCGCGGCATAGAGTCGGTTGGCTTCGAAGAGAACGGAAGAGCGGAGCTGGATTTCTTTCCCTTGAGCGCGGCCATGATGTCATCTGTGTCATCGCTCTCTTGCGCGATGAGATCGGTGATATCTGAAATCTTCTTACGTAGCGGTTGAGGGTCGACGCCTCGTTCAAGGTTATAGGCGACCTGCTTTGCGCGGCGGCGGTTGGTCTCATCAATCGCCTTAGTCATTGATGCGGTCATATTGTCGGCATACATATGAACTTCACCCGAAACATTTCGAGCAGCTCGACCGATAGTCTGAATGAGAGATGTTGCAGAACGCAAGAAGCCTTCTTTATCTGCATCGAGAATTGCCACGAGAGATACTTCAGGAAGATCGAGTCCTTCACGGAGCAAGTTGATACCGATAAGAACGTCGTATTCACCACTGCGAAGTTCACGCAGAAGTTCGACGCGGCGAAGGGTGTCTACTTCTGAGTGTAGATAGCGAACTCGCACACCCTTCTCTTGAAGGTAATCGGTGAGATCTTCTGACATCTTTTTAGTAAGCGTTGTGACAAGAACGCGTTCATTGCGCTCGGCGCGAATATTGATCTCGTGCAAGAGGTCATCGATTTGACCCTTAATTGGTTTGATAACGATTTGTGGATCGACCAGACCTGTAGGGCGAATTACTTGCTCGACAACATCTCCATCTACTTTCGCCATCTCATACTTTCCAGGTGTTGCCGAGAGATAAATAGTTTGGCCAGTGCGTTCTAGAAATTCAGGCCATTTCAGTGGTCGGTTATCGAGCGCGCTTAGTAAGCGGAAACCATGTTCAACAAGTGTGCGCTTACGTGCTGAATCGCCTTCAAACATCGCACCGATCTGTGGAACGGTGACGTGGCTTTCGTCGATGACGACAAGGAAATCTTCTGGGAAGTAGTCGAGCAGGCAGTTAGGTGCTGACCCAGGTTCACGACCATCGAGATGTCGTGAATAGTTCTCGATCCCTGAACAGAATCCCAGTTGCTGCATCATTTCAAGATCAAAGGTCGTGCGCATACGAAGGCGCTGTTCTTCCAGCAACTTCCCCTGCTTCTTAAAGAGATTGAGCTGGATTTGAAGTTCATCTTCAATATCGCTCATCGCGCGCTTCATAGTTTCAGGACCTGCTGCATAGTGCGTAGCAGGAAAGATGTAGATCTCTTCTTCATCACGCACGATTTCACCGGTGAGCGGATTGAGAGTCATGATCTTTTCGATCTCATCGCCAAACATCTCGATACGAACCGCGAGCTCTTCATACATCGGAATGATTTCGACAGTATCTCCACGGACACGGAATGTTCCACGCTCGAAAGCCATATCGTTTCGCTTGTACTGAACATCGACAAATTTACGTAAGAGAGCATTTCGCTCGATTTCATCGCCAACTTTGAGGCGAATCATGCGGTCGATGTACTCCTGCGGGGTTCCAAGACCATAGATACACGAGACGGTTGCGACAACGATGACATCGCGACGAGTCAGAAGTGAGTTAGTAGCAGAGTGACGTAGGCGCTCGACTTCATCGTTGACGCTGGAGTCCTTCTCGATAAAGGTATCGGTCTGTGGAACGTAGGCTTCGGGTTGGTAATAGTCGTAATACGAGACGAAGTATTCGACAGCGTTGTTAGGAAGAAGTTCGCGGAACTCGGTTGCAAGCTGAGCAGCAAGAGTCTTGTTAGGAGCCAGCACCAACGTGGGGCGCTGCAGGCGTTCAATCAACCATGCAGTTGTTGCTGACTTTCCAGTACCTGTCGCTCCTAAGAGAACAACATCTTGTTCGCCGGCATTGATGCGGCGTGTGATTTCTTCAATTGCAGCGGGCTGATCGCCGGCAGGAACGTAATCGCTGATGACTTGAAAGGGTGCGACCTTTCGCTGTAAATCGGTTACTGGGCGCACGTGGTTAGCCTAGCGATTGCGGAACGAGAACGCTCTCCCAGAGATTTTCGACCTGTCTGAGCAAGGAGTCTTCATCTCCATCGTTACGAATTACCGAATCCGCAACCGCAGTGCGGGCTTCCTCGGAAGCCTGTGAAGCCATCCGCTTTTCAATCTGAGAGATATAGAGCCCCTTCTTGAGAAGCCGTGACTTACGGAGTTCAATCTCGGATTCGACAGTGATGACATAGTCGAATTTCTCAGCAGCACCGGTCTCAACAAGTAACGGGATCTCGTAGATCAAAATGTCATCGTGGTCTAAATCCGCAACAGCTTCAGCGAAGAGCGCCTGTACCCGCGGATGGATAATCGCTTCTAAATCTTTGCGAGCTTGCACATCGCTAAAGACAATCTCAGCTAACTTCTTACGATCTATGTCTCCATTTATGATGACTTCTTCACCGAAACGAAGCATGACATCTGCAAATCCATCAGACCCGCGTTCAATAGCCATGCGTGCAAGTTGATCGGCATCAATAACCAGCGCACCTAAACGTGCAAAGAGTTCGGCGACAGTTGATTTACCTGCACCAATTCCACCAGTAAGCCCCACCACCAACATGTGAGCACTCTACCTTTTCCAGCCGAATAAGCTGTTGTTGTCTGTTTTTGGGCAAAGAAAAATCCGACTGGGTAACGCGAGGTTAAGGAGCAGCTCGCGGCCCAGCCGGATTTTTCGTTAAGTATTACTCGGCAACAACAGCAGCTTCTTCGGCTGCCTTTGCTTCTGCCTTCTGCTTCTTATGTGCCATGAAGCGCTCTTGAGCAACAGCGTACTGACGCTCCCACTCTTCACGCTGTGCATCAAAGCCTGGCTTCCATTCCTGTGTATCAGGATCGAAACCTTCTGGATAGATGAAGTTTCCTTCAGCATCGTAGCGAGCAGCCATTCCGTACTGTGTTGGATCGAATGCTTCGATCTCAACTTCAGTTCCTTCATTAGCTTGCTTCAATGAGAGTGAGATGCGACGACGCTCAAGATCGATATCGATGATCTTGACGAAGAGTTCGTCATCTACTGCAACAACCTGCTCTGGAATCTCAACGTGGCGTTCTGCCAACTCTGAGATGTGAACGAGGCCTTCAATTCCTTCGTGAACACGGATAAATGCACCGAATGGAACAAGCTTTGTTACGACGCCTGGCACAACAGTGTTAATTGTGTGTGTGCGTGCAAATGCCTGCCATGGATCTTCTTGTGTCGCCTTGAGTGAGAGAGAAACACGCTCGCGCTCGAAATCAACTTCGAGAACTTCGACTGTTACTTCATCGCCAACTTCAACAACTTCACCTGGGTGATCGATGTGCTTCCATGAAAGTTCTGAAACGTGAACGAGACCATCTACGCCACCAAGGTCAACGAATGCACCGAAGTTAACGATTGATGAGACAACGCCTGTACGAACCTGACCCTTTTGGAGCTGGTTAAGGAATTCAGTGCGTGACTGTGACTGTGTCTGCTCAAGGAATGCACGACGTGAGAGCACAACGTTGTTGCGGTTCTTGTCGAGCTCGATGATGCGAGCCTCAACCTGCTTACCGATGTAAGGAGTGAGGTCACGAACGCGACGCATTTCGACGAGGGACGCTGGCAAGAAGCCGCGCAACCCGATGTCGACGATAAGTCCGCCCTTAACAACTTCAATAACTGTACCGACGACAACTTCGTCGCGTTCCTTCTTGCCTTCGATCTCTCCCCACGCACGCTCGTACTGAGCACGCTTCTTAGAAAGGATGAGGCGGCCTTCTTTATCTTCCTTCTGAAGAACAAGAGCTTCGACTTTATCTCCAACTTTTACGATGTCATTTGGATCTGCATCGTGGCGGATAGAGAGTTCGCGTGATGGAATTACGCCTTCAGTCTTGTAACCGACGTCTAGGAGTACTTCTTCGCGATCAATTTGAACGACTGTGCCAATGACGAGGTCTCCGTCACTGAAATTTCTGATTGTGCCTTCGATTGCGGCTAGAAAATCTTCTGCTGATCCAATGTCATTTACTGCAATTTGTGTAGTCAAGATGCTCCGTAGGGATAGAAAGTAGTAGGGATAGGACTATGAAATTTTCCCGATAATGAATTACCAGGAGCGTAAGAGTACGGGCGGGGGTGATTTACAGGCAAATCCCCGCTTAGAAAGATGGCCTACCCAATAGAATTGCAGGCAAATGAAGCGATATATCGAGTTATTCGGGATTCCTAATGTCTGGACCCTGCTCATCGCTTGTTTTCCTGCTCGCGTTGCATATGGAATGGTCGGATTGTCGATCTTCTTTAAAGCTGAACAGTCAACAGGTTCCGTCGCATTCGCTGGTATTGCCATTGGATTAAATGCTGCAGCCGGATCTTTCACAGCAGGAATTCGCGGATCGATTATGGATAAGTACGGCCAAACATGGCCACTTCGCGTCATGGTTCCTACTTATGCTGGACTCGCATTTGCTCTCAACGCGGTGGAGTCAAAACCGTGGATGCTGATTCTTGCATTTGTCATGGGGCTGAGCGCTCCCCCAATTAATTTATCTGTGCGCCCATTGTGGAAGATTGTTGTTCCTGAAGATTTCCTTCGCACTGCATATGCAATGGATACAGCAATCATGAGCGCAGCTGGTGTTGTTGGTCCGGTCGTTGCAACTTCATTGGCGCTCTCATCCAATCCATCTCTTCCGCTTAATATTGTTGGTGGTCTGATGTTGCTTGGCGGAGGCGCACTCGCTCTAACAAAAGTTTCACGCAGTTGGGTTCCAGAGAAGAAAGCAGCAGATTACCAACCGCTCTGGCGCCATAAGCCACTTCAACTCTTAATGATTGAAGGCTGTTTCCTTGGCTTCGGTTGGGGTGTCTTCGATGTTGCAGTTCCAGCCTTTACAACTATCGAGAAGGTCCCACATCTAACCGCGTGGATCTTTACATCAATGGGAATTGCCAACATTTTGGGTGGTCTTCTTGCGGGCCTCGTATCTAAGCGAACATCTTCGCTGCGCGCGATGCGACGCACATATGGCATTTGGTTCTTTGCATCAATTCCAATGGCTCTCTCATATCCGGGTTGGTCGATGATTATCGCTGCCGCACTCCTGGGTCTTCTTGGTGGAGCGATCATGGTCTTCTATTGGGAAGTTATGGAAGCAATCAGACCTAAGGGTTCACCGACTGCCATGATGGGTTGGCTCTGGACTGTTGAAGGAACTTTGATGTCTATCGGATCTGCCGCGGGCGGAGTTATCTCAGAACATCTCTCGCCGACAATTGCGCTCTGTATCACCACAGCATGTATCGGAATTGGTTACATCATCCTTGCAATCGGTAAATCACGACTTGTAGCAGCGGATCGAATCCCAAGCGATGAGGAAGATCTTGAAGCGATGAAAGATAACTCTCCAACTACAAGTTAGTGAGCGGCCTCGTTCCAGCTCTTTCCAATTCCCACTGAAACATCAAGTGGTGCACGAAGCGGATACGCCTTACCCATCTGAACTCGCACTAATTCGGATACTTCATCAATTTCCTTTGTCACTACTTCAAGAATCAATTCATCGTGGACCTGAAGCAAAAGTCGAGAAGTGAATTTACCCGCGACAAGTGCGCTCTGAACATTGAGCATCGCTTGCTTTATGATGTCGGCAGCTGATCCTTGAATTGGAGCATTAAGCGCCATGCGCTCTGCTACTTCACGACGTTGGCGGTTATCGTGCATTAAATCTGGCAGGTAACGGCGACGCCCCATAACAGTCTCGGTGTAACCAACTTTGCGAGCATCATCAACTACAGTCTTGAGGTAATCACGGATTCCGCCAAAGCGTTCGAAATAGCGATCCATCAGATCTTGAGCCGCTGGTGGAGTTAGATCAAGTTGTACAGCTAAACCGTAAGAACTTAACCCATAGGCAAGGCCATAGGACATCGCCTTAATCTGACGTCGCATTTCGGGATCGACATCAGTTGGCTTTACGCCAAAAACTTCAGCAGCAACGGTTGCGTGCAAATCTTCACCGGATTCAAAAGCTTTCAGAAGATGTGCGTCATTGGAAAGGTGGGCCATGATGCGCATTTCGATTTGGCTGTAATCGGCAGTTAGAAGTGCGTCGTATCCGCTACCAGCGATAAAGCATCCACGGATCTTGCGGCCTTCTTCTGTGCGCACGGGAATGTTCTGGAGGTTAGGACCTACCGATGAGAGTCGGCCGGTAGCTGCAACAGTTTGCGCAAAGTGGGTATGAATTCGCTTATCTTTCTGGATTTCTACAAGTAAGCCTTCGATTGTTGTAGCCAGCTTCTTTGTTTCTCGGATGCGAAGAAGGGAAGCAAGCAAGGGGTGCGATGTCTTTTCAAATAGCCAGTTGAGAGCATCGGCATCTGTTGTGTAGCCGGTCTTAATCTTCTTAGTCTTTGGAAGACCTAGCTCTTCAAAGAGAACTACCTGTAATTGCTTCGGTGAACCCACATTAAATTCATGGCCAGCTGCTTCATGTGCTGCCTTCGTTTCGCGAGCGACTTCACCGTCAAAGAAAGTCGCAAGGGTTTCAAGACCCTTCTTATCTACTGCGATTCCACGGTTCTCCATCAACGCCAACAAGTCAGCGATGGGAAGTTCAAGTTCTTGATAGAGCTTTGTTAATCCACGGTCAGCGAGTTCTTTGGTGAGCGAATCACGGAGTCCGAAGAGTGCGCATGCGGTCGTGAGAAGTACTTGCTCGGGTGAAGACTCATCAATCTGACTTCCATCGCCCCATCGTTCGAGTAAATCCTTCACCTCTTGCGCACGCACTCCTGGATTCACTAGGTAGGCGGCAAGGGATGTATCGAAGGTAATTCCAGTGAGGCCGTTTTCACGCGCAATTGCTTTCGCATCATGAGCAATCTTCTCAATGGCTGGATTAGTCGCCCACTCCCCCATTTCAGATGTGTGAATAAGAAAAGCTGTCTTCTTATCGAGGGCAACTGCATAACGATGAAGGCGATCATCGACAAGTTCGTATGCAATGGAGATAGCGCCTGTATACGCTGAGATTTTCTTGCTCACTTCATCTGCCGTAATCACTGCTGAATCAATATCTGAACCAAAGAGTGAAAATTCAGGCTCGGCGCTCTTTGCGGATTTCTTTGCAGGAACACTTTCTACACCGGATGAAATAACTTTAAGGCGATCTTTGAGAGTACGGAATTCAAGTTGCTCGAAGAGCGCCGTGAGGTCAGATTCAGTAACACCGTTCCAGGCCAAGGCATCAATCGTAAAATCAATTGGGGCGTCATGAATTAGTTGAGTCAATTCACGGTTGCGCTTTACATTATCAATATTCGCCCGTAGTGATTCTCCTACCTTGCCACCCACTTTGTCGGCCTGAGCAAGAAGTTCGATGAGTGAGCCATATTCAACAACCCACTTTGCTGCAGTCTTTTCACCGACACCAGGTATCGATGGCAAGTTATCACTGGGATCTCCGCGCAGCGCTGCAAAATCTGGATACTGATCAGGTGACATCCCGTACTTCTCTTGCACTGCATCGGGAGTCATGCGCGCCATTTCAGAGACTCCGCGCTTTGGGTAGAGAACTGTCGTCTGCGGAGTTACAAGTTGGAAACTGTCTCGGTCTCCTGTACAGATGAGAACCTCAGCGCCCTCTTTCTCTGCGCGCTTAGTAATGGTTGCGATGATGTCGTCGGCTTCGAAGCCTTCGATTTCAAATTGGTTAATTCCAAAACCCTTTACGAGATCATGCAAGTAAGACATCTGAGAGCGGAACTCATCAGGGGTCTTTGCTCGGTTAGCTTTGTACTCTGGAAAAATCTCTGTTCGAAAAGTCTTTCGTGAGACGTCGAAAGCGACAGCTACGTGTGTTGGCTTTTCATCCTTGAGCAGTGAGATCAACATCGTGGCAAAGCCATAGATTGCATTTGTGTGCTGACCTTGCGCTGTTGTGAAGTTTTCGGCAGGAAGTGCAAAGAAGGCTCGATATGCCATTGAGTGGCCATCGATAAGTAGCAATCTCTTTTGCGTCGAATTGCTCTTCGTAGCCATGGCGCTCATCATAGATATAAACTCTGCAACTATGACTGAACCTGATTACTTAGCAATCATCAAAGAGCGCGGCCAAGGGGCTCTCGATATCAAGATGGGTATCGAAATGCTCGAAGTGTCGCCACAGCGCTTGGTTGCTCGCATGCCTGTAGAAGGCAATACGCAACCTATCGGCCTCCTTCACGGCGGTGCAAACGTAGTTCTTGCTGAGTCTTTAGGTTCTATCGGCACTCAGTTACATGCCGGGCCTGATCGCAAGATTGTTGGTGTTGATATCAATGCAACTCACCACAAATCAGCAACGAGTGGCTACGTCACCGCAGTTGCGACACCAGTTTCACTCGGTCGCACTCTCTGTGTCTATGAGATCGTTATAACAAACGAGGCAGGTCAGCGAACTTGTACAGCTCGCATAACCTGCCTCATTTTAAATAAGGAGTAAGTACTTACTTAGTGAGCACCTGTTCCGAGGTAAGCCTCGCGTACAGCTGGGTCATTAAGTAGGTCAGAAGCTGCTGCTTCCTTTGTAACGCTTCCTGTTTCGAGAATATATGCACGGTGTGCGCGCTGAAGCGCTTGCTGTGCATTCTGCTCTACCAAGAGAATCGTTACGCCCTGCTTGTTAATCTCTGTGATGATGCGGAAGATATTTGCAATCATCTGAGGAGCAAGACCCATTGAAGGCTCATCAAGCAACAAGACCTTAGGGCGTGCCATAAGTGCGCGACCCATTGCAAGCATCTGCTGCTCTCCACCTGAAAGAGTTCCACCAGCTTGCGCTGTGCGCTCCTTAAGACGTGGGAACAAGGTGTAGATGCGGTCGAGATCTTCTTGCATCTCGTGCTTACGATCCTTGCGGTTGAACTTACCCATCTCTAGGTTTTCAAGGACTGTCATGCCTGGGAAAATTCCGCGGCCTTCTGGAACCTGTGAAATACCAAGATCAACGCGCTCGTGGGCAGGGATCTTATTGATGCTTGTGCCATCGAATGTGATGTCGCCACTTGATACGGGGCGAAGTCCTGAGATGGTTTTAAGGATAGTTGTCTTACCGGCACCGTTAGCGCCGATGAGCGTGACGATCTCACCTTGGTTTACAACGACTGATACGCCCTTGATGGCTTCAATCTTGCCGTAGTGAACGCGAAGATCTTTAATTTCAAGACGCATCTGCTGGCACTCCTAGGTAAGCCTCGATAACTCGAGGGTCGTTTTGTACAACTGATGGAAGATCATCTGCAATCTTCTGACCGAAGTCGAGAACTGCAACGCGATCTGAGATTCCCATAATGAGCGACATATCGTGTTCAATGAGAAGAACTGTGTAGCCCTTATCGCGAATCTTCTTGATGAGCTTCGCGAGCTCTACCTTTTCCGCAGGGTTGAAGCCAGCTGCTGGTTCGTCGAGAAGAAGAAGCTCAGGCTCTGTTCCAAGAGCGCGAGCGATTTCGAGACGACGCTGATCTCCGTAAGGAAGATTCTTTGCAAGTTGGTCTGCGCGGTGATCGATACCCATGAGAGCCAAGAGCTCGTGCGCGCGCGCCTTGCTCTCCTTCTCTTCGCGACGGTTAAGAGGTGTTCCGATAAGTGCACGGAGAAGACCAGTCTTCTTATGTACATCGGTTGCTGTGATGACGTTTTCGAGAGCGGTCATATCTCCGAAGAGGCGAACGTTCTGGAATGTACGCGCAAGGCCTGACTTAGTTACTTGGTGGCGCTTCTTGCCTGCAAGGTTTTCGCCCTTGAAGGTGATTTCGCCTGAAGTAATTGGGTAGACACCTGTGACGACGTTAAAGACTGTTGTCTTTCCAGCGCCGTTAGGTCCGATGAGTGCGCAGATTTCACCTTTGTTAACATGGAAGTTAACTTCGTTGAGAGCTGTCACACCACCGAACTTGATGGTGACGTTCTTAAGTTCGAGAAGTTTCTCAGACATTACATTGACCTCTTCTCTTCAATTTTTTCACGCTTCTTACGTGGGAGCAGTCCATCTGGGCGAAGGTTCATCATCAAGATGAGAACAAGGCCGAAGATAACCTGACGTGCATCAGAGATAAATCGGATGCGCTCTGGCAGGTAAGCCAAGATTCCTGCACCGAGAATTACGCCCCAGATATTTCCGATTCCACCGAATACCACGCAGGCAAGAATCAAAATCGAAACATCAAACTTGAACATATCTGGTGAGATAACCATGACCTTCGATGCGTAGAGAACGCCGGCGGCTCCACCTACTGCTGCACCGATCACGAATGACCAGAGCTTGTAGATGAGGGTGTTAACGCCCATAAGAGCTGCAACATCTTCATCCTGGCGGATTGCTTCCCATGCGCGACCTGGACGGCGCACTGTGAAGCGACGAATCATCCAGATGACGAGCAAGATCATTGCAAAGACCAACCAGAAGAAGTGCTCTGGGAACATCAGATTGAATTCAAATCCGAAGATTGTTGGTGGGTTTGGAATACCAGCGATTCCGTTAGGACCACCAGTAACTGAGATGTTGAGAGCGACGATACGTACGATCTCACCGAATCCGAGCGTGATGATTGCTAGGTAATCGCCACGAAGACGTAGCGCTGGAAGACCAAGGATGACACCAGAGATCATTGCGAACATGATTCCGAAAGGAAGAATCTCCCAAGTATTCCAACCGTAAAGCGTTGAAAGAATTGCTTGTGAGTAGGCACCGATCGCAAAGAATGCAACGAAGCCGAGGTCAAGAAGACCAGACTTACCAACCACGATATTGAGACCGAGGGCCATCAAGATAAACATTCCAACTGGGTAGACAAGTACGTTCTGGAATGAAGTGATTGGAGTATTAAGGAAGCTCGTTGGGCCCCACTCAGCTGAGAATGGAAGCAGGCCAACGATGAGAATCATTGTGAGAACAAAGGCAGTACGAACCGGACGGCTCCAGCCTGACCAGATCTCGGCGCCTTTATCGCGAAGGTTGAAGTTTCTTAATGCGTTCATCATGTCCTCGTCTGCTGTACTGCCTCACCAAAGAGGCCATTAGGTTTAAAGAGAAGAATAAGAACTAGGACTACGAAGACAGTTACTGCCTTCCATTGCGAACCAAGGACTGCCGAAGCGAATTGCTCCATCATTCCTAGCGCAAGACCGCCGTAGAAAGCGCCGCGAAGGTTTCCGATTCCACCGAGGACCGCTGCAGTAAATGCTGCGATACCCATGTTGAATCCGACGTTGAAGACGGTGTTTTCATAGACAGTTGTGTAGAGGAATGCTGCGGCTCCTGTAGTGAGACCACCGATAAGGAATGTCATTGAAATAACGCGGTTGATGTTGATACCCATCAACTTCGCATTCTCTTCTGACATCGATACAGCGCGGATTGCCTTACCAAGACGTGATCGGTTAACGAATTGATCGAGGGCAACGAAGATGATGATGGGAGCAACAATCGCAAGGACTGTATCGATGCGGAAGTTAGCTCCTGCAATCTCGCCGAATGACCACTTCTCGAGAAGACGAGGAGCAGTTGCAGGACGTGATTCGGTGATCATGCGCATTCCTTCGAGAAGGAAGATTGATACACCAATTGCAGAGATCAGAGATGCGAGACGGTTTGCACCGCGAGCTCGCAATCGTCGATATGCAACGAGTTCTACGAGTACAGCCAGTACCGCACATGCAATCATCGAACCAACGAGGGCGATGACCATTGTGTAGACCAGCTCAAAGCCATGTAGTGGCTGAGCATTTACTGGATGTCCGAGGACCGTGATTTCAACCCAGAGAACCGCAAAGGTTCCGAGCATAAATACTTCTGAGTTTGCAAAGTTAATGAGTCTCAAAACTCCGTACACCATGGTGTACCCGAGCGAGACGAGAGAATAAATAAGACCGAGAGCTAGACCCTGAAGAACAAGGGACCAGAACTGGGTCGTTACGACTGAAAGATTCATATCTACCGATCTATGAAAGCAATGAGAGTGTTATGAGGAGTGGCCACCCCCGCATTTTATTGCGGAAGTGGCCACTCCCTACTACATAGTGAAAGTGTTGCTAGAAGCAGTTGCTAATTAAGCAATTGCGTCGTAGACGATCTTTCCGTTCTTTACAAGGTAACCACCGACGTCAGCTCCACCGATGATGTCTCCATAACGGTTGAACTTGATTGTTGATCCGCCTGCACCCTTGAATGTTGTGTTGTTAACACATGACTGAATCGCTGGGCGAGTTAGCTTGCCCTGTTCGATACATGTGATGAACACCTGTGCTGCGTTGTAAGCAGTTGCTGAGTAGAGACCTGGAACCTTTACGCCTGTGATCTTCTGGAATGAAGCAAGTTCTGCTGCAGTAAGAAGTGAGTCGAAAGGAACGTCAGCTGCTGTGAGGCGAACGCCGTCAGCTGCTGAACCTGCTAGATCTGGGAAGTCTGATGTGTTAACACCATCTCCAGCTGCAAGGATGCCCTTGTAGCCACCGTCGCGAAGAGCCTTGAAGAACTTCGCTGCTTCTGCAGTGTAACCACCGTAGATAACAACGTTAGCGCCTGAAGCCTTGACCTTTGATGCTACTGAAGTCCAGTCAGCAGTTCCGCGTGGAACTGAATCTGTACCTGCAACACCGATCTTCTTTGCTGGTGCAAGTGCGTACTTGATGAGACCTGCGCCGTATGTGGTCTGGTCATCAACGAGGTAGATCTTTGGTGATGAGACACCCTTAGTTGCGTAACGAACTAGAGCTGGTGCCTGGAATCCATCGTGAGCTACGACGCGGTGGAAGATTGGGAATCCACGGTCTGGAGCCTTTGGATCTGTAAGTGATACAGCTGATGCTGAAGGTGCGACCATTGTGAGGCCAGCAGCCTTGTATGCAGGGAATGAGTTACGTGCTTCACCTGAACATGATGTTCCGATAACGCCGATAACTGCCTTGTTAGCAGCAACACCAGGAGCGATGTTTGCAGCAACTGTTCCGTCGCACTGTGAGTCAGCCTTAATAAGGTTGATCTTTACAGCTGGGTTCTTTGCGTTGTAAACCGCAATTGCCCACTCTGCACCAGGATATTGATCCTGACCGAGCTGAGCATCAGGACCTGTTAGTGGACCCTGGAATGCGAGTGTTACAGACTTCTTTGCAGCAGCTGTTGCTGGAGCTGTAGCAACTACGCCAAGAGCGATAGTTGTTGCAGCAGCAATAGCAAGACCGCTAATGAGCTTCTTGTTCATTTATAGCCTTCCTGTTTTTTCTTGCTTGTGTCCCGGGACAGGGAGGTGTGAAGAGTAATGCTCAACTCACCCTTGAGACAAGGTCAAATGGTCTTAAATCGGGCGTGGGAGGTCACTTTTTGATTACGAAATTTAGAGACTTTCCTGTGGGCTGGGCAGCTGCACAACGGGCTACTTATCGAGGGCTGCCTCAGGGGAAATGACTGCATTTGCGACCTCTTTCATGGTCAAGCGGCGGTCCATTGCCGCCCTTTGAATCCATGAGAAAGCTTCAGGCTCTGAGAGATTGAGGGCCTTCATCAAGATGCCCTTTGCACGATCAATAATCTTTCTCGTTTCAAGACGTTCGTGAAGGTCGGCAACTTCTTCAGCGAGTGATCTCATCTGAGTATGGCGACTAATTGCAATTTCAATTGCAGGAACAAGATCACCGATAGTAAATGGCTTTACAACGTAGGCCATGACTCCGGCATCACGTGCGCGATCAACGAGTTCTTTTTGACTAAATGCAGTCAACATTAAAACAGGTGCGATTGAAATGATTTTTTCCGCTGCTGAAATTCCGTCGAGTACTGGCATCTTGACATCGAGGATTGCTAAGTCAGGTTGATGTTCAGTTGCGAGTGCAATTGCCTCTTCGCCATTGGTTGCTTGCGCTACAACTTCATAACCAGCTTCTTGCAACATTTCGACAAGGTCCATGCGAATGAGCGCTTCATCCTCGGCGACGAGAATGCGCACTGCTATCTTCGATGTAGCTTCGTTGCTCATGTGCCTCGAGTCGGATTCGAACCGACACTATGCAGTGTTTGAGACTGCCCTCTCTACCGTTGGAGTACCGAGGCGTACTCCCCTATCGTATTAGAGAAGAGCGGATACGAGAAACGAGTTGGGCTGTGTACTAGCGATACGCAGCGACTACGCCGTTAACGGCATCGCCTACTGTGTGTACGCGCATAGCGTTTGTAGATCCAGGAATTCCTGGAGGTGAACCAGCAACGATCATCACGGATTCACCGATTTCAGCGCGCTTACCATCGATAAGCATCTTGTCTGCCTGAAGAACCATCTCATCGGTGTGCTTGACCATTGGAGTTACCAACGGTTCAACGCCCCATGAGAGAGCAAGGCGGTTATATGTGCCTTCTTCAGGAGTAATTGCAAGGATTGGAATGGGTGAACGAAGGCGCGAGATACGGCGCGCAGAGTCACCGGATTGTGTAAATGTCACAAGGAACTTTGCTCCAACAATCAGTCCAACTTCAGCTGCAGCTTTGGTGATCGCGCCGCCCTTTGTACGTGGATTACTCATCAATGGGCGAATGCGATCGAGACCGAGTTCTTCAGTGCGCTCGATGATGCGAGCCATCGTTTCAACTGCCTGAATAGCGAATTCTCCGACTGAAGTTTCGCCTGAAAGCATGAGTGCATCTGCGCCATCAAGAACAGCATTTGCACAGTCTGTGGCTTCGGCGCGAGTTGGTGAAGAGTTAGTGATCATGGAATCAAGCATCTGGGTTGCAACGATGACAGGCTTTGCAGCATCGCGAGCAAGCTCGACGCAACGCTTCTGGACCATTGGGACATCTTCGATAGGAAGTTCAACACCGAGATCGCCGCGAGCAACCATGATGCCGTCGAATGCTGCAACAATCTCTACAAGGTTTTCGACTGCCTGTGGCTTTTCAATCTTTGCGATGACCGGAACGCGAATACCGACTTCATCCATGATTGCGTGAACATCCTTAACGTCTGCCGCATCGCGAACGAATGAGAGCGCGATGAAATCTGCGCCTGCGCGAAGTCCCCAACGAAGATCATCTTCATCTTTTTCAGACATTGCGGGAACTGATACGGCAACACCAGGAAGGTTGATTCCCTTGTTGTTGCTTACTGCTCCTGGCTGAATGCACTTGGTGACAACATCGTTGCCCTTTACTTCAATAACTTCGACGGTAACTTTTCCATCGTCGATAAGAATGCGGTCTCCTGCTTTGCAATCTCCGGGAAGACCTTTGTACGTAGTTCCGACGCGCTCTTTTGTTCCTGAAATCTCATCAGTAGTAATTGTGAAAATATCTCCACGAGCAAGATCATGAGGACCATCAGCAAAGCGACCGAGACGAATCTTTGGTCCTTGTAGGTCAACGAGGATTGCCACAGCTTTGCCAGCTTCTTTTGCTGCAGAGCGCACGCGATCAAGGCGAGCCTGGTGCTCTTCATAACCACCATGGGAAAGGTTGAGTCGAGCCATATTCATGCCAGCGGCGATGAGCTCCTTAACCTTCTCGGGAGATTCAACTGCTGGACCCATCGTGCAAACAATTTTGGCGCGGCGCATGTCGGTACCTTATCTGTGCTTAGTAGTTACTTAGAAGTTAGACCATGAGTTGGCGAGTTGTTGGCTCGATAGGTGCAGGAAGTTGAGTCTCCCCTGCGAGATATCGGTCCACTGCAGCTGCCGCAGAGCGACCTTCTGCAATTGCCCACACAATGAGAGATTGACCACGGCCGGCATCTCCTGCAACGAAGATTCCTTCTTCGCTGCTCTGGAAGTTTTCATCGCGACGAATATTTCCACGTTCGTCGAGTTCAACCTCGAGCTGATCGATAAGCGCTGACTTTTCAGGACCCGTGAATCCCATTGCGAGGAATACGAAGTCTGCTGGGAGTTCTTTTTCAGTTCCTGGAACTGGCTCGAACTTTCCGTTTTCGAACTTTGTTTCAACAATCTTGAGGGCTTTGAGATTTCCATTTCCATCGCCAACAAACTCTTGAGTGCTCACAGAGAAGATTCGGTTATCGAGTTCTTCATGTGCGCTTGAGACGCGATAAATCATTGGGTATGTAGGCCATGGCTGTGAAGATGGACGCTCTTCAGTTGGACGAGGCATGATCTCAAGTTGAGTTACGCTCGCTGCGCCTTGACGTACAGATGTACCAAGACAATCTGCTCCGGTATCTCCACCACCCAAGATGATGACGTGCTTCCCTGCAACGTTAATCGGTGGTACTTCGATTTCACCGAGCGCCTGCTTATTGCCCCATGGCAAGAACTCCATCGCTTGATAGATGCCCTTATTTTCGCGGCCAGGAATCGGAAGATCGCGCCATTGGGTTGCACCCATAGCAAGAACGATTGCATCGTACTTAGAGCGAAGATCAGAACCTGTAAGTTCAACGCCGACATTTACGCCTGGGCGGAAGCGAGTTCCTTCTTGCTCCATCTGAGCAAGGCGACGGTCAACGATGTGCTTCTCCATCTTAAATTCAGGAATTCCGTAACGTAGAAGTCCGCCGATTTTCTCAGCGCGCTCGTAGACGGCAACTGTGTGACCTGCGCGTGTGAGTTGTTGCGCTGCTGCAAGTCCTGCAGGACCTGAACCAATGACTGCGATTGTCTTTCCAGAGAGACGGTCTGGTGCAAGCGGCTTCACATTGTTGGCATCGAATGCCTCTTCAATGGTGCGAAGTTCGACCTGCTTAATGGTGACTGCATCGCGGTTAATTCCAACAACACATGCGGTTTCGCAAGGAGCTGGACAGAGGCGACCTGTGAACTCTGGGAAGTTATTTGTTGCGTGAAGACGATCAATTGCCTCGTTCTTATCTCCACGATAGATGAGGTCATTCCATTCTGGGATGAGGTTACCGAGCGGGCAACCGTTATGACAGAAAGGAATGCCGCAATCCATGCAACGACCAGCTTGCTTCTGCAAGTGCTCGAAAGATTGCGGTTCGTAGACTTCACGCCAATCTTGAATACGAATATCTACGGGACGTCGCTTTGGAGTCTCGCGAGGTGTGGTCATAAAACCCTTTGGATCAGCCATTTGCTGCTACCTCCATGATGTATTCATCGACTGGTAAACCTTCTTTAGTTGCACGCTCAATTGCTGCAAGTACCTTTGCGTAATCGCGAGGCATGATGAGTGAGAAGCGTGAGATTTCTGTATCCCAGTTAGAAAGTAACGCTGCTGCGACTTCTGAACCAGTCTCAACATGGAATGAAGAGACGATTGCTTTGAGATTCTCGCGTTGATCTGCAGGAACAGCCAAGATATCAACCATCTCGGTGTTAACCACTGCTGTATTGAGATCGAGAACAAATGCGCGACCACCGGACATACCTGCTGCAATATTGCGACCAGTCTGTCCGAGGATGACAACAGTTCCGCCAGTCATGTATTCGAGTGCGTGATCGCCCACGCCTTCGACGACTGCAATGGCTCCTGAGTTACGTACACAGAAACGTTCTCCAGCTAAACCACGGATGAAGATGTCACCTGATGTTGCGCCATAGCCAATGACGTTTCCTGCGATGACGTTCTTCTCGGATTTAAAGGTTGCCTTCTCATCTGGGCGAACAACAACGCGTCCACCAGAGATGCCCTTGCCGACATAGTCATTTGAATCACCGTAGAGGCGGATTGATACACCTTGTGGCAAGAATGCACCGAGTGATTGACCCGCTGAACCATGCAGAGTGACATCGATTGTTCCGACAGGAAGTCCTTCGGCGCCATAGCGACGAGTAACTTCGGCGCCCAACATCGTTCCGACGGTGCGGTTCACGTTACGGACAGGAAGATCGATTCGAACAGCTTCCTTCTTTTCAAGGGCTGCCTTCGAAAGTTCGATGAGCTGGTTATCGAGCGCTGCAGCTAAACCGTGATCCTGCTTCGTTGTGTTGTGTAGTGGTGAATCAACATCTGGACGAACAAGAAGTGGAGAGAGATCAAGACCGCTCGCCTTCCAGTGATCGACGGCATCGCGAGTATCGAGATATTCGACATGTCCGATTGCTTCTTGCAATGTGCGGAAACCAAGGGAAGCCAAGATTTCGCGAACTTCCTCTGCGATGTATTCGAAGAAGGTTTCAACGAATTCAGGCTTTCCGGAGAACTTTTTGCGAAGCTCTGGATTCTGTGTTGCGACGCCGACTGGACATGTATCTAAGTGGCAGACGCGCATCATGATGCAACCTGAAACAACGAGTGGAGCTGTTGCAAATCCATATTCTTCAGCGCCAAGAAGTGCTGCGATAACAACATCGCGACCTGTCTTGAGCTGGCCATCTGCCTGAACAACGATGCGATCACGCAAGTTGTTGAGAAGAAGAGTCTGTTGCGTCTCAGCAAGGCCGAGCTCCCAAGGAGCACCAGCGTGCTTAAGAGATGTCAGAGGTGATGCACCAGTTCCGCCATCGTGACCTGAAATCAAGACAACGTCTGCATGCGCCTTTGAAACACCAGCTGCAACTGTTCCGACGCCAACTTCAGCAACAAGTTTGACGTGGACACGTGCATCCTTATTTGCGTTCTTAAGGTCGTGAATCAATTGAGCAAGATCTTCAATCGAATAAATATCGTGGTGAGGTGGTGGAGAAATAAGTCCCACACCCGGAGTTGAGTAACGAGCTTTCGCTACCCATGGATAGACCTTGTAGCCAGGAAGCTGTCCGCCTTCGCCAGGCTTCGCTCCTTGTGCGATCTTGATCTGAATATCTGTTGCATTGATGAGGTAATTACTGGTTACACCGAAACGACCAGATGCAACCTGCTTGATTGCGCTCTTCTTAGAGTCACCATTTGCCATGGGAATAAAGCGAGCAGGATCTTCTCCACCTTCGCCGGTATTGGACTTTGCGCCCAAACGATTCATAGCGATGGCAAGTGTTTCGTGAACTTCTTGTGAAACAGAACCGTATGACATCGCACCAGTTGAGAAGCGCTTTACGATTTCAGAGATTGGCTCGACTTCATCGATAGAAATTGGTGCGCGTTCTCTATCTTTAAATTTGAAGAGTCCGCGTAGAGTCATGAGCGTTTTGCTCTGATCATTGACCTTATCTGTGTAGCGCTTGAAGATGTCATAACGCTTATTACGAGTTGAGTGCTGAAGCGCAAAGACAGTTTCAGGGTTGAACAAGTGTGGTTCGCCATCGCGACGCCACTGGTACTCGCCACCTACAGCAAGACGCTTTGCGCCAGGAATTTCTCCGCCTACAGGGTATGCAAAGTGGTGGCGCTTAATGGTCTCTTCTGCAATCACATCGAGATCGACGCCACCAAGTCGTGACGTTGTTCCAACGAAGAATTCGTCGACAACATCTTGTGCGAGACCGATCGCTTCAAATACCTGCGCGCCTGTGTAAGAAGCGATAGTTGAGATACCCATCTTGGACATCACCTTAAGAACACCCTTACCGAGCGCCTTGATGACATTGCGAACTGCCTTTTCAGGAGCAATGCCTGTGATGATTCCTTGATTGACGAGATCTTCTGCAGTCTCCATAACAAGATATGGGTTTACCGCTGCTGCGCCGTAACCAATAAGAAGAGCAACATGATGAACTTCGCGCACATCGCCAGCTTCAACAACGAGACCGACCTTGGTACGTGTCTTCTCGCGGATGAGGTGGTGGTGGACTGCTGCTGTAAGTAGGAGTGATGGAATTGGGCAATCTTCTGCATCGCCATCGCGGTCAGAGAGAACAATGACGCGTGCGCCATTGGAAATTGCATCTGAAACTTCGCGCTTGATTTCTTCAAGGCGAGTACGAAGTGTGTTTCCATCTCCTGTTACTGGGAATAGGCCACGAACAACATATGCCTCGAGCTCTGGATAGTCATCATCTGCGTTAACGTGAATAATTTTTGCAAGTTCATCATTATCAATAACTGGGAATGCAAGAGAGATCTGCTTGCAAGATTCTGGGCCTGGATCGAGCAAGTTGTGCTCTGGACCAATTGATCCGCCAAGGCTTGTTACCAACTCTTCACGGATTGCATCGAGTGGTGGGTTTGTAACCTGTGCAAAGAGCTGTGTGAAGTAATCAAAGAGAAGTCGTGGCTTAGCAGAGAGCGCAGCAATTGGAGTATCGGTTCCCATAGAACCAAGTGCTTCTCCCCCACCCTTTGCCATCGGTGTGACGATGATCTTGATTTCTTCTTCTGTATAGCCGAATGCTTTTTGGCGACGAATAACCGATTTATGTGGGTACACAATGTGTTCGCGTGATGGAAGATCGGAAAGCTTGATCATTCCATCTTTGAGCCATGTGCCATATGGAGCAGCATCTGCAAGAGAATCCTTGATTTCATCATCTTCGATGATGCGTCCTGCTTCGATATCAACTAAGAACATCTTGCCTGGTTGTAGACGGCCCTTACGGACAATCTTTTCTGCAGGGAAATCCAAAACACCAACTTCTGATGCAAGAACTACGAGACCGTCATCGGTTACCCAGAAACGTGACGGACGAAGCCCGTTGCGATCGAGAACTGCACCTACTTGATGTCCATCGGTAAATGTCACACATGCAGGACCATCCCATGGCTCCATGAGGGAAGCATGGAATGCATAAAATTCGCGACGCTTTGCAGACATCGTTGCATGGTTCTCCCACGCTTCTGGAATCATCATCAAAACTGCATGTGGAAGTGAACGACCACCAAGATAGAGAAGCTCGAGAACTTCATCGAAAGAAGCAGAGTCCGAACCTGACATTTCAACGATTGGGAAGAGTCGCTTGAGATCTCCACCAATCAAATCGCTTTCAAGAAGTGATTCGCGGGCGCGCATCCAGTTACGGTTTCCCTTAACGGTATTGATTTCACCGTTGTGTGCAATAAAGCGGTAAGGGTGCGCCAGCGGCCAAGAAGGGAAGGTATTTGTTGAAAAGCGTGAGTGAACGAGTGCAAGTGGAGAGACAACGCGCACATCGCTGAGATCGGGGAAGAACTCTTCCAGCTGACCAGTTGTAAGCATTCCCTTGTAGACAATTGTCTGAGAAGAAAGTGATGGGAAGTAGAGATCGAGAGCGTGTTCTGCGCGCTTACGAAGAGCGAAAGCTAAGCGATCGAGAACAATTCCGGATTCGCCGTTTTTGCCAGCAACAAAGAGTTGCTCGAACTGGGGCATCACTGAAACTGCAGTCTTTCCTAGTGAAGAAGCGTTAATCGGAAGTTCGCGCCAACCAAGAATGGTGAGGCCTTCTTCTTCTGCAATCTTTGCTATTTCTGCTGTGACATCTGCACCTTGTGCAATAAATGCGATACCGGTGGCATATGAACCTTCAGCTGGTAAATCAAACTTTGTTTCTGCGCGATAGAAAGCATCGGGAACGCGAATCAGGATTCCTGCACCGTCACCTGAATCAGGTTCAGCTCCTGATGCACCACGGTGTTCGAGATTGCGAAGGGCGGTGAGCGCCTTCTCTACGATTTCGTGCGTTGCAACTTTATTGAGGGTAGCCACCATCGCGACGCCGCATGCATCGTGTTCGTTTGCAGGATCGTAGAGACCTTGCGCTGCGGGATAGTTCGATGAAAGTGCCATAACCCGTTGTCCTTTTTTAGTGAATCAAAAGGGACAACTTTGGCCCGGTGAAGCGTGGGTGAAACGGTAAATCAGTAGCGAAAGGGTAGCAAGGGGGTGGGCTAGATGCCACTCACATGCAAGAGCTGGCCGATTCCAGCGGTGATTGCCATACCGAGGCAGCCACCGGCCATCACGCGCAAAGTAGGGATGAGAATCTTTGATCCAGCAGTCTTGGCGCTGATGATGCCTGTTGCAAGTAAACCAACAAGTGTGAACCCAATAATGCTCGAAGCCGCGGCGCCGGCAGTCGGAGCAAATGCTCCGGCAAATGGAACCAACCCGCCTGCAGTGAATGCGCAAGCCGAAGCAACTGCTGCTTGAACTGGACGTGCCTTGGTGTGGGGAAATTGGCCGAGCTCATCACGCAAATGTGCTTCAAGTGGATCTTTCTTATGCATCTCGGTGACAACTTGCACTGCAAGTTCGCGAGTTAATCCGCGTTCAATATAAATATGTACGAGTTCCTCAAACTCACCCTCAGGATCGATGGCAAGGTGTTCGATTTCAAGAAGTCGATCTGATTCTTCAATATCATTTTGAGAACGTACTGAGACATATTCTCCAACAGCCATCGACATCGCACCTGCTGCAATTCCTGCAGCACCTGCAGTTACTAGAAAACTCTGTTCGCTTCGCGCCGCAGCAACGCCAATCATCAAGCTTGCTGTTGAGACGAGCCCATCATTTGCGCCAAGAACGGCGGCGCGCAACCAACCCGCACGATGAGTGCGGTGGTGGAGATTGCGTTGATAGACATCTTCGAGCGCCATATTTCTAGCCTACCTCGTGCGTCGCATAATTCGGCTGAAGGCAACGAGCCCTGCAGCAAAAATCAGCGCGGCAACATATTGATTGAGACGAAGACCACCCAGGGCATGCGCTTCATCTATGCGAAGTCCCTCGATGAAGAATCGCCCAAGACTGTATCCGCAGAAGTAGAGAGCGAAGATGGAGCTCCCAGAAAGACGAGGGGTGAGACAAATCAAGACGATCGCAAGGACAGCGCACCAGATCGATTCGTAGAGAAATGTGGGATGAAAAGTTGAGAACTCTCTAAAACCATCTGGGCGAAGATATTGAGGAATCTCGAGGGCCCACGGCGCAGTGAGTGGGCGTCCAAAGAGTTCGCCATTAAACCAATTGCCCCAACGACCAATCGCTTGTGCAAGCAGTAACCCTGGAGCCAGTGCGCCAGCAAACTCTGAAAATGGTGGAAGTTGAATCTGCTGAGCGCGCTTTCTATATGCCAGATAGGCACCACCTGCACCGAGTGCGATAGCGCCCCAAATTCCGAGACCGCCTTCCCAGATTTTAAAGACGTTAGAGATTGATCCATTACTTCCAAAGTAATTTTCTGGAGATGTAAGGACGTGATAGAGCCGTCCACCAATAACTCCAGAAGGAACAGCGATGACAGCAATATCGCCGACAACGCCCTCGACGCCCGAGTGCGCAGAAGTAAAGCGTTTGTCAGCGACCCAAATTGCTACGGCGATTGCCGCAATGATGCAGAGTGCGTAAAAGTGAACAGTCAGCGGACCAATCTCAACTGCCGACGTTGTCGGAGTTGGGAAGGCGTACTTCATATTTATCCGCGTTCGACTGCTGCCTTGAACTTATCGGCGTTGAAGTATTCGCCATTGCGATCAATCTCTTTACCGTTGATAAAGACGGTTGGAGTTGAATTTACATTTGCCTTGGCTCCGGCAGCTGCAGCATTTGATACCCAGCCCTGGTATGCCATGTCATTAACGCATGATGAGAACTTCTTCGATGTGATGCCTGCGGCCTGACCAAGTACTACAAGTACATCGGTTGACCAGACGCCGGTATTTTCAGCTGGCTGATTTGAGTACAGAGCGCGGTGGTATTGCAAGAACTTTCCTTCATCAGCTGAACATGCTGCTGCATTTGCAGCGTTCACAGATTCTTGTCCGAGGAATGAAAGGGTGTGATAAACAACAGTTGCCTTCTTATCAGCGATAAGGGATTCAATGTAATCGCCCTGGAGGCCTTCAAATTGCGCACAGACCGGGCATTGGAAATCTTCATAGATATCGATTACCGGAACACCCGTAAGTTCGTCATTGAAGACGATTCCGTAACCGCGATCAGCTGAAACGCTTGCTGGAGTCTTTGCAGATGAATCTGTCTGCTTCGAAAGAAGTGTTGGTACCAACATGATGAGAAGTACGCCTACAACTACTGCAACAACGAGATTGCGAGTGAAGTTATCTTTGCCTGGTTGTTGTTTAGTCATTATTGCCTTCTCCTGGTTGGGTGAGAGATTTCGGTTCTTCATCGAGACCAAATTTAGTGTGTGGGAAGAGAGTTAGGTACACGGCAAGCAGTGTGAGGCCCGTGTCGCGCAGTAGCGGTGTTAAGTAATCCGCCTCACCTGGGTCAACCTGTCCCCCGCCGCCGAAGCAGCCGCAATCGATGGAAAGTCCGCGTGCCCATGCTTGTGAGATTCCAATCATGAAGGCGAACATCAGTAACCCGCTTGCGAGAGCAGATAGACGAGTTGCAGCACCTAAGACAAGAAGAATTCCGACAGCTAATTCAAAGAATGGGAGGAAGACGCCCATGAAATTCGCTAGCGGGATCGGAAGAAGTTCGTAAGCGCGAACTGCCATCTGCGACTTATCGAGCTCATCAAATTTTAGGTATCCGGCAACAATCAGGGTTCCGCCTAGAACGAGGCGGGCCACCAGTCCAATCCATGGAAGATATTTCTTCATCGACCTTCACGTACTCCTAACGATAATTCGCTGGCAAGGTTCTTTACCGCTTCCAAACCTGTTGCTTCATCAGGTGCATCGAGTAAGGCTTTAATAAATGCTGAACCCACGATGACACCGTCGGCATAACCTGCAACACCTTTAGCTTGTTCGCGCGTAGAAACTCCGAGTCCCACCGCGATAGGAAGTTGAGATGTCTTACGGATTCGTGCGACTAAGTCAGGTGCTCCGGATGAGACTGTGGTGCGTGTTCCGGTAACGCCCATCAAGCTAGCAGCGTAGATAAATCCTCCACAGCGTGAAGTCACTTGAGGCAGACGAGAGTCAGTTGTACTCGGTGCGACAACATAGATCGGATTGATTGCACTCTTTTCAACAGCATCTTTCCAAGGTGCAGATTCTTCAATGGTGAGGTCGGGGGTAATAACGCCAGACCCACCATTATCTGAAATCGACTGAGCAAACTTCTCGACGCCGTACTTTTCAATGGGATTCCAGTACGTCATTACAACTGCTGGAACACCCGCATCGGTGGCAACTTTCAGAGCTTCAAAAACTTCTTTAGCGCCAGTGCCTTGAGCAAGTGATTGATCAGCTGCTGCTTGAATCGTTGGGCCATCCATAACTGGGTCGCTGTAGGGAAATCCGATTTCGATGGCATCGACTCCGCCATCGACAAAAGCTTGAATGACTTTCTTGCAACCTTCGATGCTGGGAAAACCTGCAGGGATATATGCGATGAGCGCAGCGCGATTTTCGGCGCGAGTTTTTACGAAGAGATCATCGAGAGCAGTTGTCATTTAGAGAGGAATTCCAAAGTATTGCGCTGCTGTGTGAACATCTTTATCTCCGCGCCCAGAGAGATTGATCAAGATGATTGCATCCTTGCCTAATTCATTTCCTACTTGAAGCGCGCCAGCAAGAGCGTGCGCTGTTTCGATTGCAGGGATGATTCCTTCAGTCTTACAGAGAAGTGCAAATGCATGCATCGCTTCCGCGTCAGTGACTGCACGATATTCGGCGCGGCCAATGTCGTGAAGATAAGCATGTTCTGGGCCAACGCCTGGGTAATCCAAGCCCGCAGAGATTGAGTGAGATTCAATGGTCTGACCATTTTCATCCTGCAGAACATATGTGCGGTTTCCATGAAGAACGCCTGGTGATCCACCCGTGATAGTTGCCGCATGGCGTCCAGTTTCAACACCATCTCCAGCGGCTTCGAGTCCAATGAGACGGACATCTTTATCACCAATAAAACGATGGAAGATTCCGATTGCGTTAGAGCCTCCGCCAACGCAGGCAAGAACTGCGTCAGGAAGTCGGCCCGTCAGTGCGAGAACTTGTTCGCGAGATTCTTCGCCGATGATCTTATGGAAATCGCGGACCATAGATGGGAAAGGATGCGGACCGGCAACGGTTCCGAGCATGTAGTGAGTAGTTTCAACATTGGTAACCCAGTCGCGCATTGCTTCGTTGATTGCATCTTTGAGTGTGCGCGAACCTGAAGTGACGGGAACTACTTCTGCGCCTAACAATTTCATACGAGCAACATTGAGAGCCTGTCGCTTTGTATCTTCTTCGCCCATGTATACAACGCACTCAAGACCCATCAGAGCTGCAGCAGTTGCAGATGCAACGCCATGTTGTCCCGCACCAGTTTCAGCGATGATGCGCTTCTTGCCCATGCGCTTTGTAAGGAGTGCTTGACCAAGCACGTTATTAATCTTGTGGCTGCCGGTGTGATTGAGATCTTCGCGCTTAAGAAGAATGCCCGCTCCCCCAGCATGTTCGCCAAAACGCTTAGCTTCGGTGATGATGCTTGGGCGACCCGTGTATGTACGGTGTAGTTCAGCTAACTCTTCAATAAATGTTGGATCTGTCTGCGCTTTGATGCGAGCAGCATCGAGTTCTTCAAGCGCCCCGATGAGAGCTTCAGGAACGAAGCGACCGCCATAGGGGCCAAAGTGTCCTGCGAGATCATCGACAGTCGTCATGGCGAAAGACTACCTGCGACCCAGTAGTTCCTGCATGGCGGAAATTGGATTCCCAGATTTCACAAGAGTTTCCCCGACCAAGATCGCTGTTGCACCAGCGTTCTGAGCGAACTCAACGTCTGAGCGAGTTGCGATACCTGATTCGGCGACCCGAATCACATCAGCTGGGATACGCGGAATGAGGTCTGCAAATGCGGCGCTATCGACATCGAGGGTTTTCAGATTCCGTGAATTAACTCCGATGATGCGCGGTTCGATATCCATCGCGCTCTCGAGTTCTTGCGCGGTATGTACTTCAATGAGAGAAGCCATTCCTAATTCAGTTGCAAGATCGTAGAAATCTCTGAGCTGGCTCTTTGAAAGTGCAGCCACGATAAGAAGAACGATATCTGCGCCATGTGCGCGCGCTTCTAAGAATTGATATTCATCGACCATAAAATCTTTGCGAAGCACGGGAATTGTGATGCGCTTTCGCACGGCGTCGAGATCTTCGAGTGAGCCACCGAAGCGACGGCGTTCGGTCAGAACGCTGACAGCAGCAGCGCCTGCTTCTTGATATTGCCCAGCAAGAGAAGCTGGGTCGGTGATTGTGGCAAGTTCTCCCTTGCTTGGAGATGAACGCTTTACTTCTGCAATCACATTCATATCGTCGCGAGAAAGGAATGAATGCGCATCAAGTGCCGGCGCAGTCTCTTCCATACGCTTATGAATTTGCCCCAGTGGAATGCGACGAGCGGCAAGATCTTCGCGAACGCCTTCGATGATGGAATCAAGAACGCTCATGTGCGGTCCTCTGTTGGATCTATTCCCTTATCCATTGCATTCCATGGCGTGAGCTTCTTGGGTTCGCGCTCGTAGCGTGCAGAGAGACGAATTCTTCGACTGAGCGCAATCGCTATAACGGAGACAAGGAAGAGGGAGAGTCCTAATTTGAACATTAGCTGCGCTTCAATTCATTAGCAGCCGTGATTGCGCCAAGAACGGCAGCTGCCTTGTTGAGAGTCTCTTCATTTTCAGATGCTGGATCTGAATCTGCGACGAGTCCTGCTCCCGCTTGAACATATGCAGTCCCCTTGTGAAGCAGTGCAGTACGAATGGCAATACAGGCATCAATATTTCCAGTGAAGTCGAAGTAACCAATAGCGCCGCCATAAAGTCCGCGACGAGTTGGTTCGAGAGTTTCGATAATCTCCATAGCGCGTGGTTTAGGTGCTCCAGAAAGTGTTCCGGCTGGAAAGACTGAGAAGAGCGCATCTATAGGAGTGGAATCTTTTCCAAGCTTTCCGATGACTGTGGAAACAATATGCATAACGTGTGAGTAACGTTCAATGTGCATGAAGTCGATTACTTCAACGCTTCCGGGTGCGCAGACACGGCCAAGATCATTTCGACCTAAGTCAACGAGCATCAAGTGCTCTGCTCGCTCTTTAGGATCGGCAAGAAGCTCTTCTCCAAGGCGAATATCTTCTTCAACGGATGCAGAACGACGACGTGTTCCAGCGATTGGATGGACCATTACTTCGGTACCAGTTACCTTGACGAGCGCTTCCGGGCTTGAACCAACGACTTCGATTCCATCTTCAAATCTGAAGAGGTACATATATGGGCTTGGATTATTGAGACGAAGCATGCGATATACATCGAGTGCATCGGCTGCGCATGGCATTGAGAATCGCTGCGAAAGAACTATTTGGAAAGCTTCGCCCGCGCGAATCTCTTCTTTGGCAATTTCTACCTTAGACATGAATTCTTCGGCGCTCATGTTGCGATCAAATTGAGGCGCTGTCTTTGCCGGAATCTTTGAGACATCTCCAGCAAGGGGTGCCAGAAGTTCTGCTTGCATGCGATCAAGACGAGATACCGCATCTGCATAGGATTCATCGATACGTTCGTTTGAGCCATCCCAGTTAATGGCATTTGCAATCAACGTGATGGTTCCTTCGCTGTGATCCATCACGGCTAAATCACTCGTTAACATAAATGCGATTTCTGGCAGATCGATATCCTTTGTTGAAAGGTTTGAAATCTTTTCTAGTCTGCGCACAGAGTCATATCCCATATATCCAACAAGGCCACCTGTAAGAGTTGGAAGCCCTTCAATCTTTGGAGACTTCAGGTGTGCCACTGTTTTGCGCAGAGCTTCAAGTGGATTCATTCCTTGCGGAACTCCAGCAGGTGGTTTTCCAAGCCATACCGCTACGCCATCTTTTTCAGTCAACGTTGTCTGGCTATGTGCACCGATAAATGAGTAACGAGACCAGACTCCCCCATGCTCGGCAGATTCCAAAAGAAAAGTTCCGGGCAAGTTCTTGGCAAGCTTCTTATAAATATTGAGCGGGGTTTCGCCATCGCCTAGGAGTTTGCGATAAACGGGGATGACGTTGTTGTTCTTCGCGTATTCGCGAAATTCTTCAAGCTTCATCGCGCAATCTCGATATTTCTATGGAAGCAGGTGCGATCGCCTGTGTGGCAAGCAGCCCCGGTTTGTTCAACCTTAAATAGAAGAGCGTCTCCGTCGCAATCAAGAGCGATGGAGTGAACAAGTTGGGTATGGCCAGAAGTGGCGCCCTTTTCCCAGAGTTCATTACGGCTACGTGACCAATATGTTGCGCGCCCTGTGGCAAGAGTTGCAGCAAGTGATTGCGCATTGACGTAGGCGAGCATTAAGACTTCACCTGAGTGAATATCTTGAGCAATAGCTGGAATAAGAGCTGAGGGATCTTTGAGGAGCGCAGAAATCTCTGGACTCAGTTCTGTGCTCATATGCGTATTCTGCCTTAGACCGTATGCGCATTGCGCACTGAATAATTATGACCAGAAAGGTACTTCTTCACATCGCCAATGCGGTGAATTCCGAAGTGAAAGACGCTGGCTGCGAGGAGTGCATCAGCTCCAGCATCGAGCGCTGATGCGAAATCTTCGAGAGTGCCGGCACCGCCACTGGCTATCAGCGGAACCTTTGAGACAGCGCGGACGGCGGTAATCATTCCGATGTCATATCCGGCGCGAGTGCCGTCAGCATCCATAGAGTTGAGAAGGATTTCACCAACGCCAAGTGCGCAGGCTTTTTCTACCCAGGCGAGTGCATCAACGCCCGCGGACTCGCGGCCGCCATGTGTTGTCACTTCAAAACCTGAATCGGTACGTGCGCGACGCGCATCAACAGAAAGCACCAATACTTGTGAACCGAAGCGATCTGCAATTTCGGCGATTAATTCAGGGCGAGCAAGAGCTGCGGTATTGATTGAAACTTTGTCAGCGCCTGCGCGAAGTAAGCGATCCACATCTTCGACTGTGCGAATTCCACCGCCTACTGTGAGCGGGATAAATACTTGTTCGGCAGTTTTGCGAACTACATCAAGAGTTGTTTCACGACCTGCGACACTTGCTGAGATATCAAGAAAGGTAAGTTCATCTGCACCTTCTCGTCCGTAGAGCGAAGCCATCTCAACGGGGTCTCCAGCATCAACAAGGTCGGTGAAGTTAACGCCCTTTACAACTCGACCGTCGGTGACGTCGAGGCAAGGAATGATGCGAACAGATAGTGTCATCGACGTGTGAGCTCTAAAGCTTCTTCGAGTGTGAATGCGCCGGCATAGAGAGCTTTACCAACGATTGCGCCTTCAACACCGATTGCGTTAAGGGAAGCAAGGGCTGCAATGTCATCAAGGGAAGAAATACCACCAGATGCAACAACTGGTTTTTTGGTGACTGCGCAGACTTCTTGAAGTAATTCTAGGTTTGGTCCTTTAAGAGTGCCATCTTTCGTTACATCTGTAACTACATAACGGGAACAACCATCGCGCTCAAGGCGTTCTATGGTTTCAAAGAGGTCGCCGCCTTCTTTAGTCCAGCCGCGAGCTGCAAGAACATGTCCGCGAACATCTAGGCCCACTGCGATGCGATCTCCATGTTCTGCGATAACGCGCGCAGTCCATTCGGGATTTTCAAGCGCAGCAGTACCTAGGTTTACACGAATGCAACCAGTTGCAAGTGCGCGACGAAGTGATTCGTCATCGCGAATTCCACCAGAGAGCTCGACTTTGATATCAAGTTTTCCCACTACCTCAGCAAGCAGTGCGCTATTTTCTCCACGACCAAATGCTGCATCGAGATCAACAAGGTGGAGCCATTCAGCGCCAGCTGCTTGGAATTCGAGGGCAACTTCAAGTGGGTTTCCATATGCGGTTTCAGCATCAAGTTCGCCTTGAACGAGGCGAACAGCGCGTCCATCTTTAACATCGACAGCAGGTAAAAGTTCGAGGTAGCTCATAGTGAGTCCGTCCAATTCTTAATCAGATGTAGTCCTGCATCTCCGGATTTTTCTGGATGAAATTGCGTCGCCGCAATAACTCCATCTTCAACTGCTGCCAGGAAATCTTCACCGTGGTGCGCCATCGTCGCGATTGCACCCACCTTCTTCTTTACTGCGTACGAATGAACGAAGTAGAACGATTCATTTTCAACGCCTTTAAAGAGTGAACTTCCGCCTGGGGCAGAAACGGTGTTCCAGCCCATGTGAGGCAAAATCGGTGCTTCAAGTTTTTCTACCGTTGCATCCCAGACGCCAACGCCTTCATGGTTGCCATGTTCGACGCCACGTGCAAAGAGAATCTGCATACCAACGCAGATACCTAAAGTAGGACGCTTTAAGGAAATTCGCTCGCGAACAAGTTGATCTCCGCGAACACCGGCAAGTCCTTGCATGCAGGCAGCGAATGCACCCACGCCAGGAACTACGAGACCATCGGCTTTCAGTGCAACTTCGTAATCAGATGTCAGCACTACCTCTTTGCCAGAAGTTTCAAATGCACGCTGCGCTGAACGTAGATTGCCAGATCCATAATCGAGAATTGCAATCACGAACGTTAGAGAGAGCCCTTTGTAGAAGGAATACCCGCAACGCGTCCATCGAGTGCAACCGCATCACGAAGTGCACGCGCAACAGCTTTGAACTGCGCTTCAAAGACGTGGTGAGCATTACGGCCTTCGAGAACTCGCACGTGGAGTGCGATGCGCGCTTCAGCAACGATGGATTCCCAGATGTGCTTTCCGAGAGTTGTATCAAATGTTCCGATGAGTTCGACGATTTCAGGTTGACGATGGACAAGATATGGACGACCAGAAAGATCGACAGCTGCCTGCACGAGAACTTCATCAAGTGGCACCATCGCATCGCCAAAGCGGCGAATGCCTGCCTTATCACCAAGTGCTTCGCGAAGTGCTTGGCCAAATGCGAGGGAAGTATCTTCAACAGTGTGGTGTGAATCGACATCGACATCACCTGTTGTCTTTACCGTAAGGTTAAAGCCAGAGTGCTTACCCAGTTGACTGAGCATGTGATCAAAGAATGGGACGCCAGTATCTACTGAGATCTCGCCAGTTCCATCGAGATTGAGTTCTACAAGAACGCTTGACTCTTTAGTTGTGCGTTCGACTCGTGATGTTCTGCTCATTTTTCTCCCAGGCATGCCGATAGCGTTGTAATAAATTTGGTGTTTTCGGCCTCATTGCCAATGGTGACTCTTAAGTAACCCAATAATCCCACATCTCTGATGAGAACTCCCCTATCGAGCATCGCCTGCCAGAGCTGCGCCGATGGCATATCGAATCCTGAGAAGAGAAGGAAGTTGGATGCGCTTGGAATGACGTTCAGGCCCATTTCAGTGAGTTGAGCTGCAACGCGATCACGATCGGTGCGAAGTTGAGCAACGGTGCCAAGCAACTCATCTTTGTAATCGAGTGCAACTTCACCAGCTGCCTGCGTGAGTGCGCTGAGGTGATACGGCAAGCGAACAAGGAACATGGCATCGATGACTGCAGGGTCTGCAACCAGATAACCAAGGCGAACCCCTGCAAAAGCAAAGGCCTTACTCATGGTGCGAATAACAACAACGTGCGGATACTTCTTGATGAGCGTTACCGCTGAGGTCTCTTCAGAAAATTCTGCGTAAGCCTCATCGACTACCAATAGCCCTGAGGTGAGACGTGCAATCTTCTCGATTTCATCGACAGTGACTGCAGAACCTGTTGGGTTGTTCGGTGTTGTAATGAAAGTGAGCGTTGGCTTATCGCGCTGAATCTGTGAAATTGCAGAGTCGATATCGAGACTGAAATCTTCGCGGCGACTTCCATTGAGCCACTGCACTTGAGTTACCTTGGCAATCAATGGGTGCATTGAATAAGAAGGGGTAAAACCGAGAGCGGTGCCGCCTCCGAATGCCATAAAGAGAGACTGGATAATCTCATTGCTGCCATTGGCAGCCCATAGATTCTTTGCATCGAAATCCGTTCCAGATAGCCCGTTGATGAACCCTGCAAGCTTGGTGCGCAGAACAACTGCATCGCGATCTGGGTAACGATTGAGAGTGAGCGCTACTTCTGAGACTCGATCAGCAATCGCCTTTGCAAGAGCGGGCGAAGGCGCATATGGGTTCTCATTGGTATTCATCACAGCATCTGCTGGAAGTTGCGGCGCCCCGTACGGTGAGAGTTCGCGAAGATTTTGGCGAAGTGGAAGCCACGCTGGCCACTGGTTCATAGATTTTCCAAACGAGCGGTCATTGCTTCACCGTGAGCAGGAAGATCTTCAGAGTTTGCAAGAGTGACGACGGTATCGAGAATGTCGGTAAATGCTTTCTGGTCATACTCAATGAAGTGAAGTCCGCGCAAGAAAGTTTGTACAGAGAGGCCACTGCTGTGACAGGCACATCCACCGGTAGGTAGAACGTGGTTTGAACCAGCTGAATAATCTCCGAGTGAAACTGGCGAGAAGCGACCAATGAAAACTGCACCAGCATTGCGAATCTGTGCAGCATCGCGCGCAGCATTCTTGGTCTGAATTTCGAGGTGCTCCGCTGCATAAGCATTTACAACATCGAGACCTTGTTCAACTGAATCCACCAAGACGATTGCTGATTGGATTCCAGTAAGCGCAGTGCGAATACGTTCGGAGTGCTTAGTGGCCGCAACTCGCTTCTCAAGTTCAACTTCAACATCTTTCGCAAGCTGAGTTGAAGTTGTGACAAGGACTGCTGCTGCAATCACATCGTGTTCGGCTTGGCTAATGAGGTCAGCTGCGACATCTGCAGCGATTGCACTCTCATCGGCAAGAATTGCGATCTCTGTTGGGCCCGCTTCTGAATCGATACCGATTATTCCACGCAACGCCCGCTTTGCTGCTGCCACATAAATATTTCCAGGACCAGTCACGAGGTCACACTTCTGTGCCACGCCCTTCATTCCATAACCAAAGAGTGCAATTGCTTGCGCTCCCCCAACTGCGTAAACCTCAGTGACTCCAAGGAGTGCGCAAGTTGCAAGGATTGTTGGGTGCGGAAGTCCGCCAAATTCCTTCTGTGGCGGAGATGCAACTGCGATGCTCTGTACCTGTGCAATCTGCGCGGGAATCACATTCATCATGACGCTACTTGGATAGACCGCGCGACCACCTGGGACGTAGAGACCAACTCGATCTACGGGGACCCACTTCTCAGTAACAGTTCCGCCATCGACAACTGTTGTTCGGGTTTCACCGCGAACTTGATCGTTATGGACTTTACGAATACGTGAAGCAGATTCTTCGAGTGCGCTACGAATTGCAGGATCTAATTGAGCTAGCGCTTGATCCAATGCCGATTGTGGAACTCGGATTGAAGCAGGCGTTACTCCATCAAACTCTTGAGCGAGAGCAATCAGATCTGATTCGTTTCCGTGCTGAACGCGACGAAGAATGGGTTCAATGAGAACCATCGCTTGGGCAACATCGAGCTGTGCACGTGGAAGCTCGGCTTGATAGCCAGCTTTGTCGAGAGACTTTCCACGGAGGTCAACGGTGCGAATCACAGCGCGATTCTACTTTGTGTAGCGAGAGGGCGAAGACCCTTTAAATCCTGATGAGACAGTCTGACCCAAGAATTGCCTTGAGATCTGCGCTCAAACTTGGCGATGAAGTTACTAGCGCGTCAATTTTAAGAGTCGTTGATTTCTGTTGATCGATGACTTGCAGATGAACTTCACGTTTTCCTGGATGTGAGCGAAGAATCTCTTTCATTCGTTCCACAATCGGTGGAGTTACTTGAGCCGCTGGCAAAGAGATAAGTAGAGGTCCTGTAGGAGCTGCAGAAATATCTGGCATCTTCATTTCAAGAGCGGTAAATCGAACTTGTTCATCGGTGCGTGAGAATCGCCCGCGGACAACAACCACGCGATCTTCGGTGAGTGAGAGCGCGTATTGGTTATAGGTATTAGAAAAGAAGAGAACTTCGATAGCGCCTTCCAGGTCTTCAACGTTAACGACAGCCCACGATGCGCCTTGTCGTGAAACTTTTCGCTGAATGCCAGTGATTAGCCCGCCAATAGTGACCATGCCATCTTGTGGACCATCATCGAGGAGCTGGCTGATCGACATATCTGTATGTGAACGAAGAACGTGTTCAACACCTAAGAGTGGATGGTCTGAAACATAGAGACCTAACATTTCGCGTTCGAAGGTAAGGAGCGTTGATTTATCCCACTCGGTTGTTGGGATCTCAATATCAAGACCTGCAACTTGTGTAATCGAATCTCCACCGAAGAGATCGAACTGCCCGATGGCCTCAGCGCGCTTTGTTTCAATCACTGAATCAATAGCTTCGAGGTGGATTGCCATCAGCCCCTTACGAGGATGCTGCAGAGAATCGAATGCTCCTGCTTTGATGAGAGATTCGATGGTCTTCTTGTTGCAGACGTTGGCATCGACTTTTGCGAGGAAATCTCCAAAGGATGCGAATGCTCCCTTGCTTTCTCGAGCAGCCTTTACGGATGCAACAACGCCTTCTCCTACGTTACGAATTGCAGCAAGGCCGAAGCGAATATCTTTTCCACGAGGGGTGTATTCGGCATCTGATTCGTTGACATCGGGTGGAAGAACCTTGATTCCCATACGACGGCACTCGGAGAGATAGAGCGCAGACTTATCTTTATCATCGCGCACACTGGTGAGAAGTGCTGCCATGTACTCAGTTGGATAATTCGCTTTGAGGTAGGCGGTCCAGAAGGAGACAACACCGTAACCGGCGCTATGTGCGCGGTTAAATGCGTAATCTGAGAACGGAATCAGAACTTCCCAGAGGCGCTTAATTGCGCTAACTGAGAAACCGTTCTCCTTCATGCCAGCTTCGAATGGGATGTACTCCTTATCAAGGATCTCTTTATTCTTCTTACCCATCGCCTTACGCAAGAGATCTGCGCGGCCGAGAGTAAAGCCAGCAACTTTCTGGGCGATCGCCATTACTTGCTCTTGATAAACAATGAGACCGTAGGTGTCACCGAGAATTTCTTGAAGTGGCTCAGAAAGTTCAGGGTGAATTGGCTCGACAGGTTTGCGACCGTTCTTGCGATCGGCATAGTTATTGTGTGCGTTCTCGCCCATTGGTCCTGGGCGATACAGGGCGATCACCGCAGAGATATCGGCAAATGAATCAGGTGCCATACTGCGAAGAAGTGCGCGCATCGGCCCGCCGTCGAGCTGGAATACACCCAAGGTATCTCCACGTGAAAGAAGTTCGAATGTCTTCTGATCGCTCAGTGGTAAATCTTCAAGAACTACATCGATATTTTGATTCGCTTTGATATTAAGAAGTGCATCATCGAGAACAGAAAGGTTTCGAAGGCCGAGGAAGTCCATCTTGAGAAGCCCAGTAGATTCGCAAGCACCCATATCGAACTGGGTGATGATTGCGCCATCTGCTTCACGACGATGGATAGGAATAACATCGAGCAAAGGTTCGCGAGAGAGAATTACGCCCGCTGCGTGCACTCCCCACTGACGCTTTAGACCTTCAAGGCCCTTTGCTAAATCAACGACGCGCTTTGAATCAGGATCTGTCTCGTAGAGTTGACGGAATTCGCCTGCTTCGCCATGGCGCGCATCTTTAGAGTCGAATACACCGGAGAGCGTGATGTCTTTGCCCATAACTGAAGGTGGAAGAGCCTTAGTGAGTTTTTCACCGATTGCATAGGGATAACCAAGAACGCGAGTTGCATCTTTAAGTGACTGCTTAGATTTAATAGTTCCGTAGGTGATGATCTGAGCTACGCGATCTTCGCCATACTTTTCAGTTGCATAACGGATCATCTCTGAGCGACGACGTTCGTCGAAGTCGAGATCGATATCAGGCATCGAGATACGTTCTGGATTAAGGAATCGCTCAAACAAAAGTCCATGTTCGATGGGATCAAGACCTGTGATGCCAAGTGCATATGCAACGAGTGAACCTGCTGCAGATCCACGACCAGGGCCTACGCGAATGCCAACTTTCTTTGCATGTCCAACAAGGTCTGCCACAACGAGGAAGTAACCCGGGAATCCCATCTTCGCCATGACATCGAGTTCGTATTGCAAGCGAGTGCGATATTCCTCGGTTGCTTTCTCGCCAAGTTTTTCGATGAGACCGCGGACTGATTCTTTACGAAGCCACGTATCTTCAGTTTCGCCTTTGGGAACTTCGAATGCGGGAAGCAAGTTTTCGTTCTCGCGTAATTTGACGTTGCAGCGTTCGGCGATGAGAAGAGTGTTGTCGCAGGATTCAGGAATATCTTTAAAGAGCTCGCGCATCTGTGCGGGAGTCTTGAGATAGAACTCATCGTTATCGAATTTAAACCGCTTGGGGTCGGCAAGAGTTGATCCTGATTGCACGCAGAGAAGTGCTTCGTGCGCTGCTGCATCTTCATGGCGTGTGTAGTGAAGATCATTTGTGGCGAGCAACGGAAGTTTAAGTTCTTTACCAAGTTTAAGAAGATCCGCCTTTACGCGAGATTCAATATCGATTTGGTGGTCCATGACTTCGAGGAAGAAGTTGTTGGCGCCAAAGATGTCTCGGTAATCACTTGCTGCACGTAACGCCTCTTTGTAATTACCCATACGAAGACGAGTTTGGATTTCTCCGCCCGGGCAACCTGTTGTTGCAATCAGGCCATCGGCGTAGCGAGAGATGAGTTCGCGGTCCATACGAGGCTTGTAGTAATAACCTTCGAGGGATGCAAGAGAAGATAGTCGGAATAAGTTTGCGAGCCCTTGATTGTTTTCAGCCAGGATGGTCATGTGCGTATATGCGCCGCCACCTGATACGTCATCTTCGCCACCATCGGCCCACTGCACGCGCTTCTTATCAAAACGAGATTCAGGTGCAACGTAGGCTTCAATACCAATAATTGGTTTGACGCCAGCTTTCGTTGCTTGTTTATAAAAATCAAATGCGCCGAAGACATTTCCGTGATCTGTCATGGCGATTGCCGGCATTTCTTGGCGGGCTACCTCATTAACGAGATCTCCAACGCGCGCGGCACCATCGAGCATCGAGTACTCGGTATGCACATGAAGATGTACAAACGAGTCTTGCGTCGATGCCCGTGAAGCTGAAAAATCTTCAGATGACATGGTGGCGCAACATTAGCGCCTAAGGCAGAACTGCTTCGGATAGCAACGCCAGAGAAGCCTGAAGGTCGGCTGGGTATGGCGCGGTTAACACGAGCGGGTTTCCATTCGTAGGGTGGTTGAAGCGCAGTTCAAGAGCGTGAAGCCAAGGTCGAGACATCTTCATTTTCTTACCGAGGACAGGATCTGCGCCATATGTAGTGTCCCCCACGAGTGGATGACCGAGTGCAGAGAAGTGCACACGAATTTGATGAGTGCGTCCGGTTTCGAGTTCGACCTTCACCAATGAGACAGAGCGGTAATACTCGATGACTTCGTAATGGGTGATGCTCTCTTTACCTGTTGCTACAACTGCAAAGCGATGATCTTCCTTTGGGTGGCGATCAATAGGCGCATCGATTGTTCCAGTTGATGGATCCATATGTCCTTGTACAAGTGCGTGATATGTCTTTTCGACTTCATGCTCGCGGAACATCTCTTTGAGTTTGAGATACGCCGCTTCTGTCTTTGCAATAATCATGAGGCCAGAAGTTCCGGCATCGAGGCGATGTACAACGCCGGCACGTTCAGCAGGACCTGAAGTAGAAATTGTGTAACCCGCAGCCATCAGGGCACCCACAACAGTTGGCCCCATCCATCCTGGACTTGGGTGGGCAGCGCATCCAACCGGCTTATCAATCACGACGATGTCATCATCGTTATAGACAACGGTCAGACCTTCGAGCGGAGTGAGAGGAATGGGATCTTGGTTGAGAGGCGCTGGCATCAGCACTTCAATAACTTGTCCTGCTGCAACGCGATCTGATTTCTGCATCGCTTGATTGCCTGTGGTGATATCACCATCTTCAAGAAGTTTGACGATTGTTGTGCGCGATAGGCCTAAAACGCGAGTCAGCGCGCTATCAATGCGTTCCCCTGCGACGCCTTCGGGAACTGTTAACTGTCGTAAATCTCTTGTCATATGTGGCTACCTTACCCGTGTAATGGGAGGGATATTTCGCATCGTCAGCACAAATGCAATCGCCGCAGCTGTTGATATCGCCATATCTGCAATATTGAAGACCGGCCAATTAGGAATCTGAATCCAATCAATCACATGTCCATTGAGAAATGATGGTTCGCGAAAGATTCGATCAGTCAGATTGCCGAGAACTCCACCTAGCAAGAGCCCTGCTGTCCATTGCCAACCTTGGGATGTAATTCGTGAGGCATAGGAAATAACCGTCACGACAACAGCTAAGGCAAGAAGTGAGAAGAGAATCGTAAATCCTGTTGCCAGGCTAAATGCTGCGCCGGAATTCCTAATGAGTGTGAATTGCAGAAGAGATCCAATTACTGGCTTAGGAGATGCTGAGAATGTGGAGAGCGCCCAGGTCTTTGTTACAAAATCGAAGAGCCAGATAGTCCACGCGATTGCGAACAATCGGCGCACGTTAGCGGCGCTCTTCCTTCTGCTTGCAGATCATGCACAAAGTAGCGCGAGGAAATACTTGTAGTCGTGCCTTACCAATTGCAGAACCGCAATCTTCGCAATATCCATATGACTTTGCATCGATTCGCTCGAGAGCGCGTTCTGTCTGCAACACCATGTCGCGAGCATTAATCACGAGTGACATTTCATGCTCGCGTTCGAAAGTCTTTGTTCCAGAATCAGCTTGATCATCGCCAGCGCCTTCACCAGAATCTGCGATGAGGTCATCCATCTCTGCTTCGACGAGTGCGAGCTCGTGGCGAAGACGTTCGAGATCTTTTGCAATATCAGCACGAATTGTCTTGAGCTCTGCAGCAGTCCAAGGAGCTTCACCTTCAGCTGCAGTAACAGGAGTAGGAGCTGCCTTAATTGGCTTCAATGGTGCAACTTTCTTTCCGCTCTTTACGGGACGCGGAGGAGGTGGCATTACTAAGCGGCGCTCTTCAACAACAGGAGCTGCAGTGGGTGCAACAACTGTTGCCACAGAAACTGTCTGAGATTTTTCATCTACGGTAAGAGTTGTCTTACCAATCTTTGATGGGAATGGGCGACCTGGTGACTTTGCCACAGAAGTTTTAGGAGCTGGCGCCTTCTTTGCAGGAGCCTTCTTGACCGCAGCCTTCTTAGCAGGTGCTTTCTTTGCAACCTTCTTCGCTGCAACTTTCTTCGCAGGAGCCTTCTTAGCGACCTTTTTTGCAGGCGCTTTCTTGGCAGGGGCTTTTTTAGCCGCCTTCTTCACAATCTTTTTTCCTGGCACGCCGCGCACCTTATGCGTTTTTCCCCTCGTAACCAACTTTGCCACGCATGGTTTAGACTTTGCGAGCAAGACCTTGCAGGAAAAGTGCGTTGATGAGGCCATCACCTTCGGAGCACGCTGGAAGATCCGCCACATGAGCGGGGTAGAACCAGCCGGATGTAAGTAATAAAGAGGTATCTCCAGCATCACGGCTGAAGCTACAAGGCGGGTGGTACCGCGAAGTCGCCAGATTTCGTCCCTCCAGAAGTTCTTAACTTCTTGGAGGATTTTTTATGTCATCACCATTTCGCGCAATCCCAGCGGCGATCGACCTTCCAGCAATGGAACACTCGATTCTAGATTTCTGGCGCGAGAATGAGATTTTCCAGAAGAGCATGCAATCACGTGCCAATGGAACTCCTTGGACATTTTATGAAGGCCCTCCTACCGCTAACGGAATGCCTGGCACTCACCACATTGAAGCGCGCGTCTTTAAAGATGTCTTTCCTCGTTACCAAACAATGAAGGGTAAGTACGTCACTCGTAAAGCTGGATGGGATTGCCACGGACTACCTGTAGAAATTGCTGTTGAGAAAGAGTTAGGTTTTTCCGGCAAGGGCGATATTGAAAAGTTTGGAATCGCACCCTTTAACGATAAGTGTCGTGAATCTGTAACCCGACATGTCGATGCATTTACCACCATGACAGAGCGAATGGGCTTCTGGGTTGATTTCGATCAGGCTTACTGGACGATGGCTCCGGAATATGTCGAGAGCGTTTGGTGGAGCCTTAAGGAAATTTGGAAGAAAGGTCTGCTTGTTCAAGACCATCGCGTTGCACCATATTGCCCTCGTTGTGGAACAGGTCTTTCCGATCACGAACTTTCGCAAGGATATGAAACCGTTACCGACCCATCAGTCTTCGTTCGCTTTCCTGCAACATCAGGGGAACTCGCAGAACTTGGCGCTTCATTCTTAGTATGGACTACAACTCCGTGGACACTTGTCTCTAATACCGCTGTCGCAGTCCACCCAGATGTTGATTATGTAGTGGTGAAGGCAACTGTTGAAGAGGTAAGTGAAATTCTCGTTGTTGCACAGCCTCTACTTTCCAAGGTCGCTGGAGATCATGAAATCCTGAAGACTATTAAGGGTAAGGATTTAGAGCGCACCACCTATAAGCGCCCATTTGATTACCTTGAAATTCCGGATTCACATTTCATTGTCTTGGCTACCTATGTCACCACTGAAGATGGAACAGGGCTTGTTCACCAATCCCCTGCATTCGGTGCAGATGACCTTCAGGTTTGTCGTGCCTATGGATTACCTGTTGTGAACCCAATTGCACCTGATGGAACCTTCCTTTCAGATGTGCCAGTCGTTGGTGGAATGTTCTTTAAAGAAGCAGATAAGCCACTCGTGAAAGAGCTAAAGGCAAGCGGCGTTCTCTATAAGCATCAGCCATATGAGCACGAATACCCACACTGCTGGCGTTGTCACACAGCACTTATCTATTACGCACAACCATCTTGGTATATCCGGACCACATCTATCAAGGATGAATTGATCCGTGAAAATCAGAAGACTGATTGGCATCCAGAGACAATTAAGACTGGTCGCTACGGCGATTGGCTCACCAACAATATTGACTGGGCACTTTCACGTAATCGTTATTGGGGTACTCCCCTTCCCATCTGGCGTTGCGAGAATAAGCATGAAGTCTGTGTTGATTCGCTCAAAGAGCTAGGTGCACTTTCGGGTCAAGAGCTCAGCGCAATGGACCCACACCGCCCATTCGTTGATGACATCACCTTTGCATGTGCCGAATGTTCAGCAACTATGAATCGCGTTCCTGAAGTAATTGACTGTTGGTATGACTCAGGTGCGATGCCATTTGCTCAGTGGGGATACCCACATAAGGAAGGCTCAGTTGAGAAGTTCAAGGCTGCATACCCAGCTGACTTTATCTGTGAAGCAATCGATCAGACCCGTGGCTGGTTCTACACATTGATGGCTATTGGAACTTTGGTCTTCGATGAAAGTTCTTACAAGAGCGTTCTCTGTCTTGGCCACATCTTGGATAAAGATGGTCGCAAGATGAGTAAGCACCTCGGCAATGTTCTAGAACCAATTTCGCTCATGGACCAACATGGCGCAGATGCAGTCCGTTGGTACATGTTGGCCGCCGGTTCGCCTTGGTCTGCACGTCGCGTCGGCCACGATGCAATCTCTGATGTTGTACGAAAGACGCTACTTACCTACTGGAACACCATTTCATTCCATGCTCTCTATGCAGAAGCATCAAAGTTTGAACTTTCGCAGAGCCCAGCTTTGAGCGAGCGTTCCATGATGGATCAATGGATCATCAGTGAACTCAATGCACTCATTGTTGAAGTAGATACGGCGTATAACGATTTCGATTCGCAGACTGCCGGTCGTGTTCTTGCTCGCTTTATTGACGATCTATCTAACTGGTATGTACGTCGCTCACGCCGACGTTTCTGGGATGGCGATGTTGCAGCCCTTGCAACGTTGCATGAGACCCTCACAACCGTGACTCAACTCTTGGCACCAATGGTTCCATTCATCGCAGAACACACATGGCAGGTATTGGTGCGCCCAGCGGATTCATCTGTAGTTGCTTCAGTGCATCTGACTGACTTTCCAGTTGCAGACTCATCTCTCATCAACGCTGCTCTGAACGAGCAGGTTGCCATGACTCGACGCGTTGTTGAGTTAGGTCGATCTGCTCGCGCAGAATCTGCCATCAAGATTCGCCAGCCTCTTCAGCGCGCACTTATTTCGGCGCAAGGATGGGCTTCCCTTCCAGATGATATGAAGGCTCAGATCTCTGATGAACTCAATGTCATCGAGCTTGAAGATATCGCCAACGCTGACGGAGATTTAGTAGATATCTCAGTGAAGGCGAACTTCAAATCACTCGGTGCTAAATACGGCAAGGCTGTGCAAGATGTTGCAAAGTTAGTTGCTGCAGCTGATGCAACTGCTCTTGTAAAGGGTCTGCGCTCAACTGGCGCGGCAACACTTGGTGAATTCGCAATTGATATCGATGACTTAGTGGTCACTGAAGTTCCAAAGAGCGGCTGGATGGTGGCAAGCCATGATGGCGAGAGCGTGGCTCTTGATCTAGCTCTATCTCCAGAGTTGATAGCTTCAGGAAACGTTCGTGAAGTCATCCGCTTAATTCAAGAGCGTCGCAAGAGCGATGGCTTTGATATTTCAGATCGCATCTCTGTGCGCTGGAGCGCACCTGCCGAGTTAGCTGAAGTGATTGCAGCCCACACTGCTCATATCTCTGATGAAGTACTGGCGCTTTCGTTCGAATTTGATGCAGCAGTTACTGCAGGAGATAACGAATTGAGCGTTGGAGTAACTCTCGCGATAGCTTAAGAAACTAGAGAATTATTCTGATTGCGGTCTGTGCAAAATTGATCGCAATAAGTAAAACGATGAAAGAGAGATCAATCGCTACGCCACCAAGGCGAAGCGGTGGAACGAAGCGCTGCACAAATCTCATTGGTCGATCGGTGATTGAGTAAATCACTTCGAAGATCGCTAGGAAGAACGCGTTGGGGCGCCAGTTGCGCGCAAACATTCGAACGTAATCGATAATGATGCGTGCGAAGAGAGCTAACTTAAAAAGTCCAAGAAGCTGTACGAGAAGCGATGAGAGCATATGTATTAGCTCTGGTTGAAGAACGAAGCTTGTGCAGCTGTCTTATCTTCATTGCTCACGCTGACATTTGCTGGCGAGAGTAGGAAGACCTTAAGGCTGATGCGTTCGATACGTCCGTGAAGTCCGAAGACGAGACCACTTGCGAAGTCGACAAGACGCTTGCGCTCTGACTCTTCCATGTCATCGAGATTGATGATGACTGGATTTCCTTCACGGTAGTACTCGCCAACTTTGCGAGCTTCAGAGTAAGAACGTGGCTGAAGAGTGATGATGTTGTATGAAGAGATTGGTTCTTCGATCATCGCAGGCTGTGAAGCAACTGGATGTGCAGATTGGTGAGAACCTAGAACTGTTACTCCGGTGCGTTCGCGAGTTGGACGTGCAACTGCTGCGCGCTGTGGAACCTCGGAAACGTTGGTCTCTTCATCTGTATCGACGAGGCCAAGGAAGCCCATCATTTTATTGAGTGCTGACATATGGCTAGGTTACTAGCGCACCGTGCGTGAGCCGAGGATTGAGCTACCTACGCGAATATGTGTCGCTCCACAGTCAATAGCAATTTCAAAGTCTCCCGACATTCCAGCAGAGAGGGATTTAGCTTCTGGATATTTACTGATAAACCTTTGATGAATCGCTGCAATTTCAGTAAAGGCAGTACGGGGGTCTGCAGCAACTGGTGGCACGCACATCAACCCGGCGAGGTGAAGATTGGCAGACGCCAGTGCGATATCCGCAAGGGCCGGCAGCTCGGATTCAACGGCTCCCCCACGTGCAGGGTCGCCATCGAGTGAAAGTTGAAGGAAGATATCGAGAGACTTGGAGGCGACATTGGCTAACTTGGAAATATGGCTGGCGTTATCGAGTGAATGAACCACATCAGCCCACGCTCCAATGTCTCGTAACTTTCGACTTTGGATCTCTCCTTGGTAATGCCATCTACCTTCAACTGCTGCAGATTTTTCTAAACCTTCCTCATTTCGGTTCTCGCCGAAATCTCTGACACCTAGTTCATGGAGAATCTGAACATCAGATACTGGGTATGTCTTGGTCACAACAATCAGCGTGACTTCGGGGTTCTTAATCCGCGCCTTAACGGCTTCGAGATTTGTGGCTAATTCTCCGCGGCGTCTCATAGCGTGATGATCCCTGCTTGGCGTCCAGTTACTCCATCGCGACGATACGAGTAAAGATCAGAATTCTCATGAGTGCATTGGAATTCATCGACAATCGGAATGCCTGCATCTTTCAGGAGAACCCGCAGAGCTGCAGGAAGGTCGAGCGCAGGCGTGCCTTGTGCAGTCTTCGCAGTTGCTGCCGGATGTAAAGCAACAACTTCGTCGTGGATCTCTTGAGAAACTTCATAACAAGTTCCACAAATAGAAGGTCCGATGATTGCAGTGATTTGTGTAGATCCCATATCGCGCATTACCTCTATGGCAGCAAGCGCAACACCATTAACGAGTCCTTTGCGACCCACATGCACTGCGGCAACTGACTGACTTGAATGGAGCAATAATGGAATGCAATCAGCCACCTGTACAGCCAGTGAAAGACCAGGTATTCCTGTCACTAACGCATCTGCAGTGGGATCTTCATCCGTTACCTCTTCAATAATCGCCACTCGATTGCCGTGCACCTGGTACATATATTGAATCGGGCCAAGTTCGCTAGCCAAGAGCGCTCTATTTGCTAAAACAGTTTCGAGGTCATCATTGACATGGGTGCCTAGGTTAAGAGACGCAAAAGCACCGGAGCTTGCGCCACCGGTGCGATTGGTAAAGCGATACTTCATGCGAAGTGCGTTCGTGGATTACTTCATGAAATCTGGAACATCAATTTCATCTTCAGAGACGAGCTCTTCAAATGTAATGCGCTTACGAGGAGATGAATCCAAATCGAGTGCCACAGAGAGTGGATCATTTGAAGGGATTGGATCTGCCACGCCACCAAGAGTGGTTGCATTGATGACAGGCATCTCAACCTTCTTTGGCTCTCCGCCAGCAAAGCCTGCAGCGATAACAGTGATACGAACTTCATCGCCTAGAGCGTCATCGATAGTTGTACCGAAGATGATGCGTGCATCTGGGTGAGCAGCTGCCTGTACGAGCTCGCATGCTTCGTTAATTTCGAAGAGGCCGAGATCAGAACCGCCGGCAACTGAGAGAAGTACTCCCATCGCTCCATCGATTGATGCCTCAAGAAGTGGACTTGAGATAGCAAGTTCGGCAGCACGTGATGCGCGGTTATCTCCGCGAGCAGAGCCAATACCCATAAGGGCAGAACCTGCATCTGTCATCACTGTCTTCACATCTGCGAAGTCGAGGTTAATCAGACCTGGCTGAGTAATGATTTCGGTAATTCCTTGAACGCCGGAAAGTAGAACTTGATCAGCGCTCTTAAATGCGTCCACTGCTGTAATTGAACGATCTGAAATTGCAAGAAGGCGATCGTTAGGAATAACAATAAGTGTGTCTACTTGTTCGCGAAGAAGTTCAATTCCTTCTTCTGCTTGACGTGAACGAATCTTTCCTTCGAATGAGAATGGCTTTGTAACAACACCGATTGTGAGTGCACCAAGATCGCGTGCAATCTTTGCAACGATTGGGGCTCCACCAGTTCCGGTTCCGCCACCTTCTCCTGCAGTTACAAAAACCATATCTGCGCCGCGAAGAATTTCTTCAATCTCTTCAGTGTGATCGATTGCAGCTTGGCGTCCCTTTTCAGGAGCAGCGCCTGCACCGAGACCCTTTGTTGATGCGCGACCAATATCTAATTTCACATCTGCATCACTCATTAATAAGTGTTGTGCATCAGTGTTGATTGCGATGAACTCAACGCCTTTTAATCCAACATCAATCATGCGATTGATTGCGTTTACTCCGCCGCCGCCGATACCGACAACTTTGATGACAGCTAAGTAATTCTGTGGTGCAGCCACGTGAGTCCCCCTTTAGAACTGTAAACCTCTACTTGAGAATTACATTTCTACTCTCTTTGATGGCGGCAACGTATGGCGTATGAAGGTAGTAATCAAAGACCGCCACGAACTATTTTCTCAACTACAACTTGAGTGAATTTTTATTACTTAACGATGGGTGCATGTGGTGCACTCACATCAATGCGACGAATTTTCTTATTCTCTTCAAGTGTAAGAAGTGCGCTAATAACCTCTATTTTCAAGGCAGTTTCTTCATGAGCGCCCCACAAAATTTGAACGTTGCGACCATCGACATCTACAAAGAGCGCGAAGTTAGAGCTGTTGCGGGCAGTAAGAGATACGACACTTCTCTGAAACTCTCGTGGAAGATCTTGGAAAACTTTGATTGCAGCAAGGCCTAGAGCCGGTGTCTTGGCCGAGACTCGAGGAAGATCCGCCGTCGTAAATCCGGGCAAAGTAAAGATGGTTCCGGATGCATCAATAGTTGAGCCATTGAAGATTGCAGTAGGTGTTCGGGGCGTCACGACTATCTCTACTGCTCCATCAAGCCAGTTACGAGAAACATGTGCAGACTCAATCCACTTAAGATGAAGTAGGCGCTTCTCAATGGCTTGAGGTTCTACTCGTGCAAGCTTCTCACCTGAAGTAATTGCTGAGATCTGTGTAATCGCTGATTGTGATTCAGGTGTAGGCGAACCAGTGACCGTGATGGATGAAACTGTAAAGATTGAAGACCATGCCAAGAGATAGATGAGTCCACCGAAGAGCGCCGCAGCTATGACTGCAACCAATGGAATCTTTGAGACTTTACGCAAAGCGACGTTGCAACCCTTCGGCGATGATCGGAGCAAGGGAATTTACATCTCCGGCTCCGAGAGTAATGATGACGTCCCCGGGCTTTGCCATCTCAATCACGCGCTCTGACGCTGAAGCGAAGTTTGGAATGAAATGTCCGCGGCTCATCTTTTCGGCAATGAGAGACGATGAAACCCCATGAATAGGTTTCTCACTCGCTGCATAAATTTCAAGCAAAGTGACATCGTCGGCAAGGTCTAGTGAAACTGCAAAGTCATCTAAGAAGGCTTGTGTACGCGAATAACGATGAGGCTGGAAAATAACCAGGACGCGACCATCACCTGCATAGCGACGTGCCGCCTGTAGCGTCACAGTAATTTCAGTTGGATGGTGGCCATAGTCATCAATAATTCTGATTCCATGTTCAGTTGCCTTTAATTCAAATCTGCGGCCTGCGCCTCGGAAGTTATGGAGTCCCTCAAGGAGTTGATGGATTGGCAGTTCAAGAGTCAGACCCATCGCAAGGCAGGACGCTGCATTCAGAAGGTTATGGTGACCCGGAACCTGAAGTTCGAGATGACCTACTGCTCTTCCTCTCCACATCACGCGAGCCGAAGATCCAATCGCTTTAAGTTCAATCTGATCGATACGCAGGTCCGCACTCTCTGATTCACCGTAAGAGATAGGTGTGCACGTTAGCCCTGAGGTTCCAAGTCGCGTTGCCCCAGCGTCATCTGCGCAATAGATGAGAAATCCCTGCGGTGAAATTGTGGCTGCAAAGTTCTCGAATACCTCTGTGACTGCTTCAGGAGTGTGGAAGAAGTCGACATGGTCATGTTCAATATTTGTAACGATTGCCGCAAGTGGTCGGTACTCAACGAATGATCCATCTGATTCATCTGCCTCAGCGACGAAGAAATCACCGGTTCCACGGTGTGCATTCGACCCTGATGCAGTGAGCGTTCCACCGATGGCAAATGAAGGATCGACTCCGCATGCCTGAAGTGCGACGGTGAGCATTGATGAAGTCGTAGTCTTTCCGTGAGTTCCAGCAACAGCGATGCTCTTACTTCCGGACATCAGCGCCGCAAGCGCTTGTGCGCGAGTCAAGATTGGAATGGAGCGTTCGACTGCATAGGCCATCTCAGGATTAGAAGCAGAGATTGCAGTGGAGTAAATAACTACATCCGCGCCCTGAACGTGCGCTGCTTCGTGAGAAGTGAAGACTTCTGCACCGAGTGCGCGAAGAGCTGTGAGAACAGAAGAATCTTTTGCATCAGAGCCAGAGACTGCGATTCCATCGGAGAGTGCGATACGCGCTAGGCCGCTCATCCCAGAACCACCGATGCCGATGAAGTGAATCTTCTTGCCCTTAAGCGAATTCACTACTTACCTCCGTGCAGCGCGTGTTCCATCAGTGAGACCATCTTAGATGCAGCGTTGATATCGATATCTGAACCTGCGATGGGCGCGGTGGCACTGTGAGAAATAAGACGCTTGATATTCGAAGTGAGCCAGCTGGCCGTGAACTCTTTTTGAGGCAGAATTTCGGCGCGAGATTGAGAAACGAGATCGCGCGCATTGAGTTCTTGTTCGCCATTTCCAATTGGCAATGGAATGAAGAGTGCATAACGACCTAAAGTATTAACTTCAGCGCATGTCACCGCACCGCTGCGAGAAATAATCAGATCTGCTCCTAAATAAGCAGTGGCCATATCGGTGATGTACCCGCGCGCTTCATATCCATCGAGCTTTGTTGGCTCCTCGTTGCGGGCACCAATTCCATGAAGGATTTGAACACCGTCGGCAAGCAGTGCAGAACGTGAATCTGAAATGACCTGGTTAAGAGCAACGGATCCTTGTGAACCACCAAAGATAAAGATGAGTGGCTTTGTTGCACTAAATCCAAGCTGACGTTTTGCCTCAGCGCGTGCTTTCTGCCAATCGTGCGACGCTGATCGATATGCGCTGATCACATCTTCACGAAGTGGCAATCCAGCTAGAAGTGATTCAGAAAGTTTTCCAGAACCGATGGAATGTGTAATTGCAGTATGAGAAGTGAAGAGGGCGCCAAGACGGTTGGCCAGCCCGGGGCGCGCATTTGCTTCATGGATAACGATGGGAGTGCGTGTAAGTGCGGCAGCGATATAGGCAGGAGCTGAGACATATCCCCCGAAACCAACAACGAGATCGTGCTTGCGCATCAAAGCTACTGATTGTGCAACAGAGCGAAGGAGTGAAAAGGGTGCAACGAGCAGAGATGGAGATAGTCGGCGAGCAATGCGAACCTTTGTTATGTAATTAATTTCAAATCCAGCTTCAGGAACGAGACGTGATTCCAGTCCGCTACGAGTTCCAATAAAAGAGATTTTGGAATCTGCATGGTGAGCGCGCCATTCGCGGGCAACCGCGATTGCAGGTTCTACGTGTCCGGCAGTGCCGCCGCCAGCAAAAAGTACTCGGGTCACTTGCTCTTCTTCTTTACGATTTCTTTTCGCACCGCTGGATCACGTAAGGCAGCTCCTGCAACGAAACCAATTGCGCAGAGAGTTACCACCAGTGCTGAGCCACCATAAGAGACTAAAGGAAGTGTCACGCCAACAACAGGGAGAACGCTCGTAGCTGAACCGATATTGAGAAATGCCTGCACGGTTATCCAAATACCGATTCCGGCACATGCATAACGAACCATTGGATCCTGTGCGCGAAGCGCGATTCGGAAAATTGAGTAGATGAGAACTGCCATCAGAATAAGCACTGTAAGAGTTCCAACAAGACCAAGTTCTTCACCAATGACAGAGAAGATGAAGTCAGTATGTGCTTCGGGGAGATTTCCCCACTTCTGACGACTGCCACCAAGACCCACACCAAAGAGTCCGCCAGTAGCTAAACCGAGCAAGCTGTGAGCAGGTTGCCATCCAATATTTTTGTAATCCTCAGGTGCAAACGGGTTGAGAAATACTAGGAAGCGCTGTGCGCGATATCCCGATGTTGCAATCAAAAATGCCAATGCGAGTGCCCCTGCTGCAGTGATCCAACCCAAGATTCGCAATTGAATACCTGAGACGAAGAGCAGGCCAGCGAGTATCGCAGCAACGACTGAAGTGGTTCCCAGATCGCGGCCATACATGATCATCGCCATGATGATGAGAAATCCTGGCGCAATCAGCTTTACAACATTGGTGCTGTGGCGACCAGACTTCTCTTTACGAGCAAGAAGATAGCTTGCCCACAAGATCATCAGTAACTTGGCGAATTCGCTGGGTTGAACATCAAAAAACTTCAGATTAATCCAGTTGGTATTTCCATTCACCGTCTTGCCAAGCCCTGGAATAAAGAGCAGGCCAAGGAGGCCAATCGAGATAACCAGACCGACACGACCGATGATTTCCCATCGGATAATAGGAAGCTTAGAAAGATATGCAGCAAGCGGAATAGAGACCGCCACAAAGAGCAGTTGGCGAATCACAATGGATGCAGCGCTGCCTTGGTTATCAATGGCTGTAATGGATGAGGCGGAGAAGACCATAATCAAACCGAGGAAGGTGAGCGCACCAGCGCTAACTAACAACATATAGAGATGATTAACTGGCTTTGCCAAGAATGTTGAAGCGGTCTTATTAGCCATTGAGAACAACTTTCTCTACTGCATCTTTAAATCTATCTCCGCGATCACCGTAGGAAATGAATTGGTCCATTGATGCGCATGCAGGAGCCAAAAGGACGGTATCTCCGGAAAGTGCCTTCGCGTGTGCTGCTCGCACAACTTCTTCCATTAATGAATTACTTGCTCCGCCTTTAACATAATCAGTCGGTGCATCTATTCGAATTATCTCGATGTGTGATGCCTTCTCGGTTAACTCTTGCGCGATCAGTTCTCGATCTTCACCGATGAGAATTGCGACGCGCACACGTGATTTGATACGAGTAACAAGCTCTGACATCGATGCACCTTTTGCTAATCCCCCAGCAACCCAGATGACTGAGAGCGCTGACATGATTGAGGCAGATGCGGCATGCGGATTGGTCGCCTTGGAATCATTGATCCACGCAATTCCATCTTTCTCGCCCACCTTTTCAATGCGATGGCGGCCAGGGCTAAATTCTTGAATAGCAGCGCGAATAGCTTCGTGTGACGTTCCGACTGTGCGGGCAAGACCTGCTGCTGCCAAAGTATTGGAGACGTTATGGGGAACTGTTGGTGTTACTTCAACGAGTTCGCAGATCATGGACGCTTCTTGCGTATCAGCAACAAAGGCACGATCCACTAGTAGTTCCTCAACTACTCCAATTTCACCGGGTGCAGGAGTATCGAGTGAGAAGAAGACTTTACGTCCCTGCCAATGTGTAGTGCGGTTAACAATCTCGCCATCATCAGCGTTGAGAACTGCAGTCATTGATTTATCAAGAATAGAGATTTTATCTTTTGCATAGGCATCAAATGAGCCATGCCAATCCACGTGATCTTGGGCGATGTTAAGAATTGCAGAAGATACAAATTGCGCATCTTCTAGCCAGTGAAGCTGGAACGAAGAAAGTTCGAGAACGAGAAAGTCGTGCTTTTCAATGGAATCAACAGTTTCAATCACAGTTGTGCCGACATTGCCGCAAGCAACTGCCTGGAATCCGCCGCTACGAAGCATTGCGGCAGTGAGTTCAACTGTCGATGTCTTGCCATTGGTTCCGGTCAGCGCAATCCATTTTTGACCAGTTGGCTTAAGGCTCCAGGCAAGGTCTACTTCATTGATCAGAGCAATTCGCTCAGCACGGGCTGCGAGTACAACAGGATGATCTTCGCGCCATCCAGGTGATACCAATAAGAGATCAAAGTTCGAGAAACTAACTGCATCAGGTGTGATGACTGAGAAACTTTCGAGCGACGTTACTTTCTCGTCAACAATCGTGACAGTGGAGCCTCGTTTTTCCAACGCACGCGCACAAGCTGCGCCCGTAACCCCTGCGCCGGCAACAAGAATTCGTTTGCCATCGAGGTTTGTGTAGAGAGCATGTGCCATAGGAGTTTTAGCTTGCTACCCATTGTGTATAGAAAAGTCCGAGACCAAGAGCGACGCTGAGGCCAGCGATGATCCAGAAACGAAGCACGATGGTGACTTCGCCCCAACCCATAAGTTCGAAGTGATGTTGTAGTGGCGCCATTTTGAAGAGTCGCTTACCACCAGTGATGCGGAAATAAAGCACCTGAAGCGCAACTGAAAGAGTAATGATGACGAAGAGTCCGCCCAGTGGAATGAGCAAGAGTTGAACGCGAAGGGAGGCAGCTAAGCCAGCGAGAGCTCCACCAAGAGCAAGTGAGCCGGTATCTCCCATAAAGATTTTTGCAGGAGATGCGTTCCACCAAAGGAAACCTGTACATGCACCTGCAAATGCTGCAGCAAGTACTGCGAGGTCAAGTGGGTCGCGCACGTTGTAACAGTTTGCAGAAGCAGTAACTGCGCAGCTCTGACCGAATTCCCAGACGCCAATCAGAACAAATGCCAAGAAGGTCATGACAGATGCACCCGTTGCTAATCCATCGAGTCCGTCGGTGAGGTTTACTCCGTTACTTGTTGCAGTAACCATGAGCGCAATCCAAATAACAACAAGTACTACGCCAAGGGTGATACTCGTATCGCGCACAGTTGAGAGATTGAGCGAGATTGGAGTAAGTCCATCTTTATCTGGAAAACGAGTTCCGAGGTAACCAAAGATCGATGCAAAGAGAACTTGTCCGAGGATCTTCTGCTTGCCGCTGATGCCGCGAGAGTTCTGACGAGAAATCTTCATGTAATCATCGAGGAAGCCAACAAAACCAAGGCTGATGACAAGTCCGAGAATCAGAATTGCTGAAGTCGAAATAGAACTCTGTGTGACAGCGTGCGCCACAAGATAAGCAACGAGAGAAGCAAAAATAATGATGAGCCCACCCATTGTTGGGGTACCGCGCTTGGTGTGATGTGTAGATGGACCGTCATCACGAATGATCTGCCCGTAACCGCGACGAGCTAACGCTTTAATGAGCGCGGGGGTTCCAAAGAGTGAAAGGATGAGAGCGAGAGCTCCAGCAATCAAAATCAGCTTCATGCGTTCTCTTCACTCTCTTTCATTTTTTCCAACCACTGTGCAGAAATTGATTCTGCTAACTCTTCAAGCTTCTCCGATCGTGACGCCTTTACCAACGCAACATCTCCAGGATTGATATTGGCTGCAACGGTGAGTGCTTCAGCTTTATCGGCGCAGAGATGAACAGAGGTGGCGCTATCTGCTGCAATCTTTGCTCCGTAGATTGGAGCTCCAACGCAGACCAGATGATCGATTCCAAGTTCTGAGGCAAGGGTGCCAATACCTGCGTGATCGGCATCAGATGACTCGCCGAGTTCATTCATTTTTCCTACGAATGCCCATGACTCTCCCCCGCGCTCTTGCGCAAAGAGGACCAGAGTCTGCAAGGCCGCTGCCATCGCTTCGGGGCTAGCGTTGTAGGCATCGTTGATCAGAACGAGTGAAGGAAGTTCGTGAATTTCCATGCGCCACTTGGCGGCTGATTCCGCGGTCGAAAGTCCGCCGGCGATTTGATCGAGAGAGAATCCGAGGACAGTTGCAACAGATGCCACCGCGAGAGCGTTAGCTACTTGATGCAGCCCAACAATGCGCAATCCGACTGCACTGCGCCCTTCAGGAGTAACGAGATCGAAATGTGCGCGACCTTCGCGAACTTCAATATCGGTGGCACGGATATCGCAATCAGGGCCTTCACCAAAGGTGATGTTCTTGCCCTTGTGAAGCGCTGCCATCTTCGGGGTGAATTCGTCGTATGTTCCTAGAATTCCAATCCCTTCTTCATGAAGGGAAGCAACGAGTTCTGATTTAGTTTCAGCGATTGCTTTAACAGAACCGAATTCACCAACGTGGGCTGTTCCTACCTTAAGGACAAGTCCGATGTTGGGTTGTGCGATTGAACAGAGGTGCGCGATATCGCCTTTGTGGCGTGCGCCCATTTCAATGATGCAGTATTTAGTCGCCTCGGTGCAATGAAGCAGGGAAAGCGGAGCGCCAATTTCATTATTGAAATTTCCGTGGGGTGCAACTGTTGGCGCCGCTGATGAAAGAACAGTCGCCAATAATTCTTTTGTCGTCGTCTTTCCCTGTGAGCCGGTAATTCCGATGACGGTGAGATTAAGCAAGTTGCTACGAACATGCTGTGCAAGTTTGCCCAAAGCTACTACTACATCGGATACAACGATGTGTGAACCTTCGACTGACTTCGTTGAAATGGTCAGCACTGCGCCATGAGATCGAGCATCAGCTACATAGTCGTGCCCATCTACCTTTTCGCCTTTGATTGCTAAGAAGAGTGAGCCGGGAGTTGCTTCGGCAGAGTTAATAACAGCTGCTTCTGTCACCGTGACGTCATCACCGTGCAGTGTTCCTTGAATAACTGATGCGATTTCAGATGCTTTCATTGCAATCATGGCTTGGCCTCTATCGCTTGCGCCAGCGCAATGCGATCATCGAAGGGTGTCACTACGCCTGCTACTTCTTGTCCGGTTTCATGTCCTTTGCCGAGAACTAAGACTGTATCTCCATCTGATGCGAGAGCGACAGCTGCACAAATTGCATCGCTGCGATCTTCAATGATTTGAGAAGGTGCGTTGTAGGTAAGCGAGGCTGTCATCTGAGAAAGTATCTCGCTTGGAGATTCTGATCGTGGATTGTCGCTGGTAAAGATTGCAATATCAGCGCCCTGTACCAACGCTGAACCCATGAGCGGACGCTTGGAAGAGTCGCGGTCTCCCCCGCAACCAAGAACAGCAATGATTTTGCCTGTTGTAAATTCGCGAGCTGCCGCAAGGACGTTGCTTACCGCATCGGGTGAATGCGCGTAATCAACCAGCGCTGCATAACGCTGACCAAGTGAAACCGATTCAAGACGACCTGGTGCACCAGATAGCGTTGGAATAATCGCCGCAAGTTCTATGGGATCAATTCCGCATTCAACGGCGATAGCAATCGCAAGTAATAAGTTGTCGAGGTTGTATCCACCAAAGAGTCGAGTACGTGATTCAATCAAGATTCCGCCTGCGCCACGAATACTGAATTCGATTCCGCGAGAAACGTTGTGAGTCTCTGTGAAGTGCCAGGTAGCTTCTTTATTTGCTCGCGAGACCGTTGTAACGGGAATCGCTGCCTCGGTAACAATGCGCTGACCGTATGGTGAATCTATATTGATAAATCCTTGTTCGGCATATTCAGAGGTAAAGAGTTGCGCCTTGGCTGCAAAATACGAATCCATATCGTGGTGAAAATCTAAGTGATCTTGCGAGAGGTTGGTGAAGGCAGCTATGGAGAAGTGGCTACCTTTCGTGCGCTTTAAAGAGAGTGCATGGCTGGAAACTTCCATAACTAGATGGCGCATATGACGTTCGCGCATGACAGCGGCAAGTGCTTGAAGCTCAGTTGCCTCAGGAGTTGTGCGTGAGCTCTTTACAACTTCTGCGCCGATGCGCGTTTCAACAGTGCCAATAAGACCGGTCTCGCGGCCAACTGCTTCGAAGATTTGGTAGAGCAGAGTTGAAACTGTGGTCTTTCCGTTAGTTCCGGTAATTCCAATACTGACAAGATCACGCGTTGGATATTTATATAAAGAGGAAGCGGCAAGTGCTCCTGCAGTACGGACATCCTTAACGACGAGGGCCGGAATCCCAGAACAGTGAACAAGGCCGGCTTCATCTGTTAGAACGGCAACGGCACCACGCTTTACCGCTGCTTGAACGAAGGTCGCACCATGTACACGTGCCCCAGGAATTGCAAGAAAGAGATCGCCTGCTTCAACTTCTGAATCCACATGAGTGACGCCAGTAAAGGTGACGTTGTCACCGTGTAGAGATGCACCTATCAACTGCGCCGTATCTTCGAGGGTCGCAGTAAACGGTGCGAGGGTGCGAATCATTGCTTCTTTGCGCTTACCTGTGTTGCGCGAGCTCGAGTGAGTTCAGACTTTGTAAGAGCAACAGGAAGCACCTTGGTGCCAGTTGGTGCAACGTGCTCTGATTGAAGAACGAAAGTCATTACCTTCTTAAAGACAGGCCCACCAAGTGAACCGCCGTAGTGGCCGTTACGTGGATCTTGCAGAGTAACGCTGATGACATAGCGAGGAGCATCTGCAGGAGCGAAACCAATAAATGATGCGGTGTAACCGCTGTAGCGACCTGTCTTCTGGTCGTATCTCATTGCGGTACCTGTCTTGCCAGCAACGCGATATCCAGGTATCGCTGCACTGGGCGCGGTTCCCTGAGATGAAACAACGCTCTCCATCATGAGACGAAGTTTGATTGCGGTATCTTCGCTGACGACACGAACGCTAGAGCGATTTGCTGTTGGAGTGAAGTGCCCTGATGGATCACTTGTTCCTGCAATAACTGTTGGTGAGACGCGCACGCCGTTATTAGCAATCGTTGCAAAGACGCTAGTGGCCTGCATTGCTGTTACTGAGTATCCCTGACCGAATGCAACTGTTGGAGCAGTAGTTCCAGACCAGTTTGAAACCGGGCGAAGCAATCCTGCAGATTCACCTGGAAGTCCGGAACCTGTCTTGATGCCAATACCGAATCTAGTGAGGTAGCTGTGGAGCGTGTCATTGCTCATGGTTTCGCCAACTTTAATTGTTCCAGTGTTACTGGAAACAGCGAGGATTCCTGAAGATGTCAGCTGTTGAGTTGGATGTGGTTCGTGATCGTGGAACGGAGAACCACCGCGCTTGAGCATGTAAGGCACTGTAAATACTGTTGTTGGAGTAATTGTCTTCTCTTCAAGAGCTGCCGCCATTGTCATAACTTTTCCAGTTGATCCTGGTTCGTAGACATCTTGGACAGATGGGTTACGCATCAATGCAAGAGGCACATTCTTTGTGTTATTTGGATTAAATGTTGGAGCCGTAGCGTGAGCGACGATGGCGCCTGTTTTTGGATCCATCACAATGACGGTGCCGCTGACTGCGTTCGCGCTCTTGACTGCATCGGCGATTGCCTTAGATGCAACCCACTGCACATCGCGATTGATGGTGAGACGAATATTTGTGCCGGCCTTTGCTGCAACGATTTCGCGCTGTGAACCAGGGATTTCAGCTCCATAGCCACGTGCATATGAATACTTGCCATCTGTGCCGGTGATGATTGAGTTCAAACTTGATTCGATTCCGGTTGCACCAATTCCATCAGCGCGAACGAAACCAACGAGTGATGAAATCAGCTGCCCTGATGGATATTCGCGGATATATGAACGCTCTGGGAAGAAGCCGATGATGCGCTTATCAAAGTACTTATCATCAAGAGCTTTGTTGTATTCATAAATTGCTTCGGTCAACTTATCCCAGAGAGCTGGGCGACCATTCTTAAGAACAATTGAGTACTTTCGGGTGCCTGTGATGTTCTCTTGAACATCAGCAGCGGACAGACCCAAGATGGGAGCAACAAAGTTTGCAACTCGCGCAGGATCAGTGATTTGTGTCTGATCGACGACGATGGTGATTGCTGAAACGCTGCGAGCAAAGGCGACGCCGTTAATATCTGTGATTTCACCGCGTTGAGCTGGAATTGTGCGTGTTGACTGCATCTCATTGGCAGCCTTTTCCTGGTAATTACTTGCCTGAACAACCTGCACTCTAAAGAGCTGTGCTGCCAGGATTGTAAAGAGGACGAAAATTCCGATAATTAAAATATTGATGCGGGCTTTAGATAAGAGCAGGTTACCCATTTGCTACACCGCCTTCTGGCGTTGTGAGATCAAGGAAGACCGGGGTCTCAGATGGGCGCATTCCAAGAGCTGCAGCAGCAGCAGCTAACTTCTCAGGAGCAGCATAAGAATCAATCTGGCGATTTACTGCATCGCGTTGATCAGCTACAGCCTTCGCTTCTGTCTTGAGATTAGAGAGTGTGAATGCATCTTGAGCTAGGAGTGTGTTAACTCCAAGAAGTACGAGGAAGCCTGCTGCACTGACAACAGTTAAGAATGTCGCAAAGTATTTATGTGTTGCGCGGGCACCAGATGAAATTTCAGGGAAGAGACCCGAAATAATCTCGGCGGTGCGCTCTGATACCTGCTTCTTTGCCTTAGGCGCAGATTTCTTTGTAACAGGACGAGCAGTTGAAACTTTACGAGCGGTAGCCAGAGACATTAGGCAGCCACCCTCTCGATTGCACGAAGGCGAACTGATGCCGAACGTGGATTGGATTCGAGCTCTTCTGCAGTTGGAGTCTCACTTGAGCGGAAGACAAGTGAGAACTTCGCTGCATATTCAGGAAGTTCGATAGGAAGATTGCGTGGAGATTTCGACGTTGACGCCTCTGCAAAGACCTCTTTAACGATGCGATCTTCAAGTGACTGGAAAGACATCACCACGAGACGACCACCCACCATGAGAAGTTCAAGTGCATCAGGAAGTGCGCGAGTGATTGCGCCAAGTTCGTCATTAGCCTCAATGCGAAGTGCTTGGAAAGTGCGCTTTGCAGGGTTGCCACCTGTGCGACGTGTAGCTGCAGGGATGCTCTCTTTTACAAGAGTTGCCAATTCAGTTGTTGAATTCAGTGGCGCCTTTGCGCGTGCTTTGACGATATTTTCAACAATACGAGTTGCAAACTTCTCTTCACCGTAAGTGCGAAGAATTTGAACTAGCTTGCCTGGTTCGTAAGTATTGAGAATCTCTGATGCTGTAATTCCGCGGCTGCGATCCATACGCATATCAAGTGGCGCATCTTGTGAATAAGAGAATCCACGATCTGTTTCATCGAGTTGGATTGATGAGACACCAAGGTCAAAGAGGGCGCCATTAATGTGACTATATCCAAAGCCTTCTACAACAGTTGAAATCTGATCAAAGACGCAATGCGCTGTCTTGAGGCGATCTGCATACGGTGCAAGGCGCTTTGTTGCGCGCTCTAGTGCGATTTCATCGCGATCAATTCCAATAACAGTAAGGTTTTCAAAACGCTGCAAGAGAGCTTCTGTATGTCCACCGAGACCGAGAGTTCCATCAACAACAACAGGATTTGAAGAAGCAAGAATTGCGGGAGCAAGCAGATCGACGCAGCGATCGCGCATTACAGATATATGTTGCATCTTCTCCCCCGTTCTCTTACTTCGTTTCATTAACTTTTTATTGCTGTGCAATAACTTCGAGCGCTCATCTCTGGTCACCGCCGGCCGACGGATCTTTTTCGATAGCGACGCCGGGGAAGGGACGTCGCTGCCGGCCTAACATGAATGGAAAGGTCGGCGGTGGCCACAAATGAGCGCTCTATGTAGTTGTGTTCTTCGGTCGTGCTATTCAGTTGTGCTATTTAGTTGTTTTAAATGTTTTTTGCTGATGTTCTAAAAAAGTCCCGGAAAAACTTCTTCGGAGACATCAGCAAAACTCTTTTCGCGATCAGCGAGGTATTCGTTCCATGCAGCGCTATCCCAAATTTCAACGCGAGTATTTGCGCCGATAACAACGCACTCTTTTTCAAGGCCTGCATATGTGCGAAGACCTTGTGGGATGGTGACGCGACCTTGGCGGTCAGGAATTTCATCGTGGGCGCCTGCAAACATCACGCGCTGGTAATCGCGAGCGCTCTTTGCAGTCACTGGGGCTTGGCGCAACGTTTCAGTGATCGTTGCGAATTCAGCAGCTGGGAAGACATAGAGGCATCGCTCTTGTCCCTTGGTGATAACTAGACCTGATGAGAGATCTTCACGGAATTTGGCAGGAAGGATGAGACGGCCTTTTTCATCAAGGCGTGGTTCGTGTGTGCCTAGAAACATTGTCTTCACCACCTTCCCCAAGTTGGTTTGAGCGTGTATTCCTCGCTCAATTCCCCACTTTACACCACTTTCCCCCTTTTTACACCACTATTCACCAATATTTTCCCTATCTCGCCCCACCTCTCCCCACCTGTTTTTGGGCGCAAAAAAAGCCCCGACCGAAGGCCAGGGCTTGTGGGTATTGGTCTACTTACTGCTGAAAGTCACGTCGATTCCAACGCTCTTCCAGGCGAGCGCTTAAGGATGTGCGAGGCGCCTTTGTGCGAGGTGAACCCTTAGTAATCGATCCCAGTGAGCGGACCAAGGTCAGTACGCCAAAGAGAGCTACAAGGAATCCGGCAACGCCAATAGGTGTGGTCTTTGAGATCAAGCCACCGAAGAGGATGGCAATTCCAGCAAGGGTTGCAGCAGCGCCCAGCAATAAGCGTGGACGTGCCGGTGCAAGGGTTGTGGCTCCTAGGCGGGATTCAAGGCGTGGGTCATCAGTGGCCAGAGCAGCTTCCATCTCGGCCAAGAGGCGACGTTCGCGATCGGAGAGAGCCATATGTGCAGAATAGAACAGTTCGTAAATACGCGCTACTTACGCCTCATCTTGAGACTTTTCAGGCTTAATCAAGCGTCCTGGGCGCACGCTGGCCCTTCCAAAACGGGCTGTGGCCTTATCTATAGCGCTATCTGCTTCTCGCCATCCTCGTTCACGGGCGCCGAGTTCGAGCTGGACCGGGACATCTTCCTGAAGATTGCCGAGTGATACTCCGACTAAACGGATGCGGGCACCATCGTTGCGAAGAGCCAAATACAACTTCTTCACTACTTCATAAGTTTCGTGAGTGCTATCGATGGCAAGTGGCAACGTCTTTGATCGCGTGATGGATGAGAAGTCGGCAAATTTAATCTTGATGGTGATTGTCTTTGCAAAGAGATTGGCATCGCGAAGTCGTGCAGTGGCTTTCTCGGTCATACGAAGGAATTCGCGCAAGATTTCTTCTGGGCTATCGATATCGCGAGAAAAGGTTTCTTCGTTACCAATACTTTTTTCAGGTTCATTGACAACGACATCGCGGTAATCGCGCCCCCATGCAAGTTCATAGAGAGATTCACCTGTTGCATCCCCTAGTGCGCGAATCAGTGTAGAGCGCGGAGTGTTGGCGATATCAGCAACGGTATGCAGCCCTAAACGATCAAGAGACTCGGCAGTCTTTGGCCCTACTCCCCATATTGCGCGCACAGGAAGTGGATGTAGGAATTCGAGAATACGGTCAGATTTAATTTCGAGCATGCCATTGGGTTTGCAATGTTGCGATGCCAGCTTTGCGATGAATTTAGAGGGTGCGATTCCAACGGAGCAGGTAATGCCTTCCTCTTTCTCAACTTGCGTGCGAATCTTTGCGGCGATTTCACGGCCTGTACCGAATAACTTCTGCGACCCCGTGACATCAAGAAATGCTTCGTCGAGTGAGATGGGTTCAACCAGCGGTGTATAGGAATTAAAGATCGCCATCACGCGTTCTGATATTTCAGAGTATCTATGGTGTTCAGGTGCGATAAAGATTGCATGCGGCGCCATTCGCTTTGCGCGTCCCACTGGCATTGCTGCGCGGATTCCAAATTTGCGAGCTTCGTAATTTGCCGACAAGACAACGCCGCGAACACCAGCGCCTACAACGAGCGCCTTACCTTTGTATTGTGGATTATCGAGTTCGGCGACAGATGCATAGAAGGCATCCATATCGACATGCAGGATTGTTGACTCCTGTACTTCCTCGCTGGTCATATCGCCACACTATCTGTTTGGCTACGCCATTTTTCGTAAGCCAGGCGCAAGTCCCACACTGCTGTTGCGCGGATAGAGATTCCACGGGCACCAGTACGACGGGTCTCACCGCGCACCAGAAGAAGTGATGTCGAATAGAGCGTTGATGCATGATCGACTTGTGCATCAGGAAAGAATGTTGAATCGCTGCAGCCATAACCATCATCGAGAGTTAAGAAGATAACGCGGCGACCTGAACGCACCGGCGGAGTTTGCAGCGCGACCTTGACTCCGGCGACCAGCACTGATGATTTGGAACGGTGCGAAAGTAAGTCAGAAGATTTCACAGCGCCGATGGCATTGAGAAACGGTGCGTAGAAGCTGAGCATATGTTGAGTGACATCCATGCCTAAGCGTTCGACTTCGCTGCGCACTTTTTCTGCTGTGTTCAGCGGTTGTAGCCCGCTACTTTCAAGAGCAGGGGCAGCAAAACCAAAGGTGAGTTGTGAACCCGGCAAGTGCGCAACCGGTGATTTCTGTAGGTCGCTAAAGTGCAACAAGAGATCGCGTTGGTTGGTGTGCACTGAATCAAATGCACCGGTCATGATGAGGTTTTCGATTACCGGCACTGATGCACCTGATCTGCGATAGAAATCGGCGAGATCGATATAGGGCTGGCCCGCAATGATGGAGGTAATTTCTTTATCCGATATTCCTGCAACAGTTGAGAACGCAATACGGATTGCATCGCCATCGAGTGTGCGTTCGACGTGATAATCGATAGAAGATTTATTGATATCAAGAGGTGCGATACCCACACCCATCTGGCGCGCTTCATCGAGCAGTAACCGCTTGGGATACATGCCGGGATCGTGTGTCAGTACACCTGCGATAAAAGCTGCCGGGTGATGAGTCTTCAGCCATGCCGATTGATATGTGGGCAGGGCAAAGGCAGCAGCATGTGCTTTACAGAAACCAAAGGATGCAAAGGCGCGCAGTACATCCCAGATCTCAGTGATGACTTTCAGTTCATAGCCACGTTCGGTTGCGGCAGGAAAGAACCAATCGCAGACCTCTTGTTGGCCAGCCCTATCCCCCAGCGCTCTGCGCTTTTCATCGGCAGCAGCTAATGAAATGCCTGTCATGACAGAGATAATCGAGATCACTTGTTCGTGAAAGACAACAACGCCTTCGGTTTCGGACAGGATGGGCAACAAATCAGGATGAATGATCTGCGCAGGGCTAAAACCGTGGCGAGCTTCTAGGAATGGGCGAATCATGTCGCTCTTTACCGGCCCTGGTCTAAAGAGTGAGATATCGATAATCAAATCATTGAAGGTGCGCGGTTCAAGTTTTCCAACGAGTTCGCGTTGTCCGGGGCTTTCCACTTGGAAGATACCCAGCGTGCGCGTTGATTGAATGAGTTGATATGTGTCGAGGTCATCGAGAGCCACTGCATCGATATCAATCTCTTTCTCTTCAACCCGTTTGATTTCATGTACTGCATGTGCGATGGCAGATTGCATACGCACTCCCAAGATGTCGAGTTTGAGTAAACCAATATCTTCAACATCATCTTTATCGAATTCGACCATAGGAAAACCACCAGCATTGATCTGCACTGGTGCGCGGTCGAGAAAAGCTGCATCGGATAAGACCATCGCGCATGGGTGCATCGCTAAGTGGCGAGGCAGGCCATCGAGGCGTGCAGCAAGTGCGATGGTGGCGCGAGTAAGAGGCGCCGATGTATTGAGGTTCTTAAGTTCAGGCAGTGAGTTCAGCGCTGCATCGATATTGCCGGCGCGAATATGTGGCATTGATTTTGCCAGGAGATCGATCTCCATTGCTGGCATGCCGAGCGCCGCCCCTGCATCGCGAATTGCATTACGCGCCCGGTATGTGTCGACCATTGCAACGGTGGCACATCGTGAAACCAGCCCAGGCTTGCTCCAATCTTGTGCACCATATCGTTTAAAGACCATCTCGTAGATTTCGAGGCGGCGTGCGGATTCAACATCGATATCAATATCAGGAAGTGCGCGACGAAGCGGTGAACAGAAGCGCTCCATCAATAAACCATGTTCCATCGGATCGACGCCGGATATTCCGAGCAGGTGACAGATAAGTGAGCCTGCACCACTGCCACGCGCTGCAACCCGGATATCGGCAGCGCGCGCCATATCGGTAATGTCGGCAACCGTTAAGAAGTAGGACTCATAGCCCAGCGTTGCAACTATGGCGAGTTCGTCATCGAGTCGCGCACGCGCCTTTGCAATAGTGGCGCCATCGTTATAGCGCCAGTTGATTCCAGCTTCAGAACGAGTGCGCAGTAGCGCGCGCATTGCAGCTGGAGAATCTGCGCCGACAACATGGGGTTCGGGCAAATGAATGCCGCCTAAACCAATATCGCGATGAGGTGAAAGCACTGCGCGTTCTGCCCACTGCCTAGTTGTCTTCAGCAGCGCACGCGGTGTGCGTTCACCGGCTGCTCGCGAAATTTCGGCAGCCAACGCAATCATTTCATCGCTACTCTTTAAGAAAGCTTCAGAGTTACGGCGTTCGACGTTACGTGGATGCAACGGAACTAATTGGCGCGCACAATCGAGGACATCGGCTACTGGTCCATCGGCGCGATCGCGCATACGCACTGCATTGGTGATAACTGCATCGATATCGTTATCGCGAGCAAAGATGAGAGAACGGGCAGCATGCGCCGTAGAACGCGGACCGCTGCCGGCAACTAAGTGCGATACGCATTCGATGGCATGGTCAGCAAATAGATCACGGGTCTGATTGAAGATATCAAGTGCTGCATCGAATCGGTGTGTGGCCAACGCCTGTGACACTGGTGATTCAGGGCCATGCAATAAATGCAGATTTGATGTGTACTCGCTAAATTTTTCAAGAAGTTCAGGCGTTAAGACTGCAGTGCGATCGAGTGAATTCATCTGCAGCCCTGTGTAAAGACGGACCAAACTGCGCCACCCGCCATCACCATGTGCAAGCACCGTAACGCGCGGAAGTGTTCCTGATAGATCGCCGATACGAATTGGAAGATTGATTCCGATAATGGGTGCGATGCCATGAGATACACATGCCTTGGTAAAACGAATTGCACCGGCCATGCCGTCGCGATCAGTAAGTGCGAGCGCCGGCATTTCGAGTTCCGATGCGCGCGCAACTAAATCGCGTGGCTGCGTTGTTCCGTATTTAAGTGAGTACGCACTTGCGGTGCGCAGATGGATAAAGCTCATTCTTAGATGGCCCTAATAATCCATTGACCCGTTGTCTCATCGCGTTCGAGTTGGAATGTGGTGAGCGCACCGATAGGCGCTGCTTCGACAGTCCATAAAGCACGCGCTTGATCGTCGGGGCGGAACTTGCCATCGCTAATGCGGTTCCACCATCCCCCGGCCTCGCACCATCGCGATAAGACTGCATGGATGCGAAAGCGTCGTCCTTTAAAGGTGAACTCAATTGGCGTAAGGCCGCCATCAGATACGACTTCGTGTGCTGGTATTACTTGAGCTGGTACAGATTGTGCTGACATCTTTACTACTTCCCCTTGGTGCCTGTTGATAATTCGAACAGATGTTCGAAAAGTAGACCAGAGGACTGACAAGGGCAAGTGGCCCCATATAGGGGCGGATTTGAGCGTGGATCGACCCCCCTGCCAGGAGGTAAAACGGCGTGGCGTGGAGGAAGATAGTTGAAATTTCAACTACCCTTAGCCTGTAAGTACCCGCTAATCCTTAGGAGAATCAATTGAACGCAGTTCTACTCGTAGGCCGAATCCTTTTCGCCTTCATCTTCATCACATCAGGTATCACTCACTTCGCAAAGCTTGAAGCGATGACAGGTTACGCAAAGTACAAGAAGCTCCCAGCTGCAAAGTTTGGTGTTCTTATCTCAGGCCTCTTCTTCCTACTCGGTGGCGTCTATATCGCTATCGGTCTCTGGGTTGACCTTGGTGCACTTCTCTTGGCTATCACTCTTATCCTCGCAGCAGTCATCTTCCACAACTTCTGGAAAGAAACTGATGCAACAGCTAAGCAGAACGAGATGATCGCATTTAACAAGAACATCGCACTTGCTGGCGCAGCTCTTATCCTCTTTGCACTCATCGCATTCGGATCACTCACAGAGTTCGGTCCAAGCGTTGGAAGCCTGAACTTCTTCGATTTCTAATCTAAAGTTCACGAAAAGCCCCTCGAGAAATCGGGGGGCTTTTTCCATTCTCCTGACAAGATAGCTATATGGAAATCCTCGGCGCTCTGCTTGCTGGTTCATTTATCGGTGCCGTCCTTGGATTTATCGGAGCAGGCGGTGCCATGCTCTCGGTACCAATCTTGATGTATCTCTTTGACTTCGAACCCAAGCTTGCAACTACCGCAGCTTTGGCTGTTGTCTTTCTTGCAGCGCTATCAGGGCTTGTTCCGAAAGCTCGCATGAAGCAGATTCTCTATCGCGATGCCTTTGTTATTTCAGGCATTGGCCTCATCACCAATATCGGTTTCGCTCTCATCGCCGAACACATTCCCGATAGCGTGATCACCACAGGTTTTGCAGCCGTTCTCCTTTTAGCCGGCTTTTCCATGCTGCGCCCACCAAGACTTGAAGAACATAAGCGCATGCCTCTTCACATTCTCATTCTGATGTCACTTCTGATCGGATCAATGACAGGGCTCTTCGGAATTGGCGGTGGTTTCTTAGCTATTCCCGTTCTTGTTCTCTTCTTCGGAACTCCTCAAGCAATTGCGGCAGGAACATCGCTACTGATCATTGCCCTTAACTCTTTAATTTCATTTATCGGCCACCACGCACTGTGGGCTGATGTGCAATGGCATATCCCAATCTTTATGGCAGGTGCCGCAATTGTGATTGCGCAGATTGCTTCGCACTATTCAGGAAAGTCATCCCCTGTTGCGCTACGTAAAGCCTTTGCTTATTTACTCTTCGCAGTTTCGTTCTTTACTCTTGCAAAGACCTGGCTTTAAACCTTAATTACGCGCGAGAAGAAACCAGCCATACCTAAGAGCGCAACCGGATAGAACATCGCCACCGGCAACGAGAAGATATCTGCAAGGAATCCTGTAATTGTTGGTCCAATAAAGTAACCAGCAATACCAGTCACTCCTACACGCGCAATTGCTACACCAGGTGCGATTCCAGGAATGCGACTAGCTGCCAAGATAAATGCAGGAAACATTGGTCCGATACCTAAACCGGCAGCTGCAAAGCCAATATTGATAATAATAAATGCTGGGAGTGGATGTGAATCTGAAAGCGGAACTGCAATTGCAATCGCACTTCCCCAGATGATTGCTCCACCAAAACCTCCGATACGGACAACAGCTGCCGGTCCAAACTTTGTCAGCGCCCAGTCTCCTGAGAAGCGAGCGATGATCATCGCAAGTGAGAACGAGGCAAATGCTGCCGCGTTAAGTCCCTTGCCAATACCCATGCTGTCTTTAAGAAGAAGTGCGCCCCAATCGCTGGCTGATCCTTCTGCAATCAAACCACCGAGCATTCCAAAGCCCATCCACCACAGTGGAGCTGTTTCTTTTGCAAAGAGCGGAATCTTTGCTGATGAATCTTTATCGTCACCTTTATGGTTATCAAGATCTGGCGGCAACATGTAGCGAGAGAGTGGAATAAAGAAGAGAATCGAAACTATTCCAACGCCAATCAAGTTCTCACGTGGATCTACAGCATGAGCAATTGATCCGCCCAGCACTGTTGTTGCAAATGCACCAACGCTCCAGCATCCGTGGAATGAAACCATCCACTTGCGATCAACCAAGTTTTCAACTTCGACTGCCACGGTATTGCCTGTGATATCGAGGTTGGCATAGCCGAATCCCATAACGAATAAAGCCAAGAAGAGCTGAGTGAAAGTAGTTGCACTTCCCATCCCGATCAGTCCCACAGGCATTACAAGTACTGCACCAGAAACAACTTTCTTTGTTCCAAAGGTATGAATCGCACGTCCTGCAAACTGCGCACCAAGAACTGCACCAATCGTGCTTCCGATAAAGACCATTCCCAGCTGAGAGTTGGTCAGGCCAATCGCCTCTTTGATCTCAGGGATACGTGGCACCCACCCCATCGAGACAACTCCCATAAAGAAGAAGATTGCCCAAAGCGCATTACGGGCTCTGATTCCATGCTGGAACGGGGTCAAAGTCTGTGACATAGCGTGACGGTATCTCATAAAGTTCTCATATGGATGGAATTCTCGAAAAGGCTGCAGTTAAACGTTTCAAAGAGGCCGCAGATTCACTTGGTGTCAAAGGTGAAATCAATATCCTTGCAGAAACTGCGCGCACTGCAATCGATGCAGCTAACGGCCTTGGTATTGAAGTCGGTCAGATTGCATCATCACTCATCTTCAGACTTCCATCAGGAAATCCGTTACTGATTATCACAAGTGGTCGCCACAGAGTTGATACAGACCTTGTTTCAAAGAACCTCAACATTCCAGAACTCGGTCGCGCCGATGCCAACTACGTCAAAGAAGTTTCCGGCTACTCCGTTGGTGGCGTATCCCCTATCGGCTGGATCTCAACACCAGAAATCACGTTGATCGACGAAGCGCTCAATGATTACGACGTTGTGTGGGCTGCATCAGGACATCCGCACGCGGTTTACCCAACAAGCTACTCAGAACTCATTGCCTGCACAGGTGCAACGCCTATGGTTGTTGGAGATTAGGCAAGAAGTTCAGCGAGTAACTTTTCTACGCGCGACTTAATCTCATCACGAATTACGCGAACAGGTTCAATCCCCTGTCCTGCAGGATCATCTAGAACCCAATCTTCATAACGCTTACCTGGGTAGAACGGGCAGACATCGCCACAGCCCATAGTGATGACAGCATCTGATTCTTGAACTGCTTCGGTTGTTAATACTTTTGGAGTGTTGTTGGCGATATCGATTCCAACTTCAGCCATTGCTTCAACTGCAATGGGGTTTATTGAATCCTTAGGAGCAGAGCCTGCAGAGAGAACTTCAACGCGACCCTGTCCGAGTTCGCGCATAAAGCCTGCTGCCATCTGTGAGCGACCGGCATTGTGAACACAGACGAAGAGAACGGTTGGTTGGCTCATTTACTTTCCTGACTTTGCTTTAGTGGTGAGGTATTTGAATCCTGCATAACCAAGGGCTGCGCCTACGATTTGCGCGCCGATAAATGCAGGAACTGATGAGAAATTGATGCCTGAGAAAGAATCAGTCAGGCTTCGTGCAATCGTGACAGCTGGATTGGCAAAGGAAGTGGATGAAGTAAAGAAGTAGGCAGCGCCGATCCACGCAGCAACGAGGCGTGGGATCTTCTTATCTATTCCCTGCTTCACTGCTACAAAGATGATGAAGATAAGGCCCGCAGATGCAACCACTTCTCCGAGAAGAAGGTTGACTCCTTCTCTTACATTCTGCGAAGGATCAATAGCAGGGTGTTCAAACATGAGGTTGGCGATGATTGCGCCAAGTGATCCACCAAGGATCTGCACAACAAAGAATGCAATTGCATGAGCTGCTGTTAGCTCTTTACGGAAGAACGCGATTGCACTGACCAATGGGTTGAAGTGGGCGCTGCTGATTGGGGCTAAGAGAGTAATGAGAATGTAGAGAACGAAGACTGTTGCAACGGTATTGATAAGAAGGTCGATGCCAAGGTCTGGGCTGAGGTTAGTTGCCATGATGCCTGAGCCAACAACGGTGGCCACAAGAACAGCTGTTCCTAGAAACTCAGCGAATAACTTCTTGCGCAGCATGGGTATCCTTTTACTATGGAAAGCGCCGAGAAAGTCACCGTCGCTTACTTCTTTACTATTGCACGCAAGAGTATCCCCTTCGCCTTTCTCAGCATGGCAATTGACCGGATGCGCAGTCGCAAGTTCACCGGAATTTCATTTTCGAAGCTTCTGGGAACGGGTACGGGCAAAACATTTACCCCAAGCGATGCTGACCTGACTCGATGGGGCATGGTTGTGGTCGTCGATCAGAATCGTTTGGCTGATTTTGATTCATCTTCCATCGTGACCAACTGGCGCAAGAGATCTACATCAGAATTTCGCGCAGTTCTTTCGCCTTTGTCTTCACATGGTTTGTGGGCAAAGACCAATCCTTTTGACTTTACTTCTGCGCTTTCAACTCCTGATGCGCAGATTGCTGCGATTACACGTGCGCGAATTAAGTGGCATCAAAACTTTCGTTTCTGGGGTGCAGTTCCACCGGTGGTCACAGATCTTCACAACTCTCCTGGTTTGATTACAGCAATCGGAATCGGTGAGGCACCTATCGGACTGCAAGGCACTTTCTCGCTCTGGAAATCAGCAGCTGCTCTTCGGGATTTTGCCTATAAGGGGCAGGCGCATCAAGTCGCCATCAAGCAGACTGAAGAAATCGGTTGGTATAGCGAAGAACTCTTCGCACGCTTTGAGGTACTCGAGCTCCGCGGTGAGATTTCTGCAACGAGAGCGAAGTAAGGCAGACTTAGACCATGTCAATCCGCCATTACAACCCGCGCCGTAGGCGTCGTGGCGGTATTTCTCCTCAGGCAAGAAACTTTCTCTTTCTCTTTGTTGGCTTAACAATCCTTCTTCAGATTTCATATCCGCTCATCGAGGGCGAAGCCTTGCGCTTGGTCACTATCGCAACTATCTATATGGGTGCACTCGCCATGGTTGTGCATGGACACCTCTCTTATGGAGCGAAGTATTCGACTCGCTATCTGCCCATTACCGCGCTCTTTGGATTAGGAATCGAAGTTCTCGGAGTTCATACAGGATGGCCATTTGGAGTCTATGAATATGACTCATCCCTTGGCGCACAACTCTTCGGAGTTCCACTTGTTGTTCCTTTTGCTTGGGTGATGATGGTTCATCCTGCGCTCTTAGCTGCACGACGTATCGCAGGTAATTGGGTATTTCTCTACGGAGGCGCAGTTCTTGCAGCATGGGATCTCTTCCTCGATCCACTGATGGTCGGCGCTGGTCGTTGGACATGGGAAGTAACTGGCGCGCACGTTCCATTTACTCCAGATATTCCACTATCGAATGCCTTTGGTTGGTTACTTGCAGGTTTAGTCATTGTCGGAATTCTCAATCTTGTTCTACCGAAAGAGCGACGCAAGGAAGCAGCTTCCCTTGCGGCAGTTGATGCACTTCTTCTCTGGACTCTCTTTGGCGGATTCGTCGGCAACCTCTTCTTCTTCGATCGCCCCGGACTCGCATTCTTCGGCACAGTGATTATGGGTGGACTACTTACTCCGTACTTCTTCTCAAGCTGGCTCGGCAACAAAGATTAATTAGTAATGGCTCAATTTCTTTTATCTTTTTCAATTCTCATCTTTGCAATCTCGCTCATTAACTTTTTCACAATTCGCATTCCTAAAAGGGACGAAGAGGTCAAGAAAGCTGTAACCGTCTTGGTTCCGATGCGTAACGAGGCAGAGAATGTCCCTGAATTCATTTCGGCGCTGGTTTCGCAGATGGGCGTCAAGAAGCTCAAGTTCATCATCATCAACGATGGATCTACAGATAAGACAGCCGAACTACTCGTAACTGTTATCGGCAGCGATTCACGATTTACTGTGATTGACTCCCCCGAGCTTCGCCCGGGATGGCTTGGAAAAGTATCTGCGCTGCAATCAGGTTATGAAGCGACAACTTCGGATTACATCATCACACTTGACGCGGATGTGCGCCTAGAACCCAATGCAATCATGCGCGCAATTACACAGATGGAGAGGCTGAGACTGGATTTCATCTCACCATACCCACGTCAGATTGCGCAGACTTTCTCTGAAAAGTTAATTCAGCCTCTTCTGCATTGGTCTTGGATGGCTACCGTCATTCTTCGCCTCGCTGAGAAATATCCACGTCGTTCAACCGCCGTAGCCAATGGTCAATTCTTTGTCGTGCGCTCAACTGCACTAGAAAAGATCAGTGGTTTCACATCAGTCAGCAATCAAATCCTTGATGACATCGAACTTGCACGTTCTCTGATTGCAGCTGGTTTTAAGGGCGTAGTCACTGAAGGCTCAGCAATAGCAAGCACTCGCATGTATGGATCATTTGATGAGATCCGACAGGGCTACGGAAAATCACTCTGGAAAGCTTTTGGTGGCCGTATCGGTGCTGTCGTTGCGGTGGCCTTTATCTTTATTACAGGAATCCTGCCTGTCATTCTTATCTTCAACGGCTATCTCACCGGATGGTTTATCTACGCCTACATAGTTTTCTCTCGCGAAATCAGCGCAATCCGTTCGCGCGGTAATCCGATTTACGCATTCTTGCATCCGCTTTCAAGCGCTCTGTTGATTTATCTCATCATCTACTCATGGGCTAAACGCGGAACTATCCAGTGGAAAGGTCGCACCGTATGACCGGCCATGTGGGAAAAGTAAAGAACGTTGAAAACATTGCGGTTATTGGCGCAGGTATCGGCGGACTCTGCACAGCAGCTCGTTTAGCAAAAGCCGGACATAAGGTCACAATCTTTGAAGCATCCGATCGCACCGGCGGTAAGTGCCGCACTGAATGGATTGGCCGCTACGCATTCGATACTGGTCCTTCACTTCTGACTCTGCCGGCTGTTTATCGCGATTTCTTCCAGCGCACAGGCGAGGTCATGGGTCGCGTTCTTGAAATTGAAGAAGTAAATCCATCTTTTGATTACCGGTTCCACGATGGCAAGTCAGTGAAGTTTGCCAACTTATCTCGCAAGAAGACGCTGGCCTCAATTGAAGAATCTCTTGGCGCAGATGCAGCAGCTGAATGGGACCGAGTGATGTTGCAGGCGGAAGCGATGTGGGATGTCTCGCGCGAACCATTTATTGAGTCAGAGCTGAAGTCGCCAGTTTCTCTACTCAAGCGCCCGCGATTGATTCGAGACCTAAAGACTATTTCACCGTGGAAATCACTGCGCGGTCTAGCTATTTCTAATCCAAACCTGGCAAAGATTATGGATCGCTATGCAACCTATAGCGGCTCTGACCCTCGCGTAGCTCCTGCAGTTCTATCAACTATTGCTTTCGTCGAAGAAGCGTTCGGTGCTTGGCATATCAAGGGCGGTATTGGCACACTCTCTGAAAAGATCACTGAGAGATGCGAAAAGCTGGGCGTAGATATTCAGCTCAACGCCCGCGTTGAAGAAATTACCCTCACATCAGGCCGTGTTTCAGGTGTTGTAGTACATGGCAATAAGCAGAACTTTGATCGCGTAGTTGCCAACGCAGATGCGCAATTTGTCTACGAGAAGTTATTGGCACCAACCAATAAGGTTGTAAAAATTCGTAAGCAACTGGCAAAACAAGAACCTTCACTTGCTGGTTTCTCGCTCCTACTTGGTCTTAAACCATCGGATGCGCAGCCACTTGAACATCACACCATCTTGTTCCCTGAAAATTACGACCTTGAATTTGAAGCAATCTTCACCAGTAAGACCCCGGTTGAGAAACCAACTATCTATATCTGCGCACCTCGCGATCCACTGATGGTTAAAGATAAAGGTCATGAGGCATGGTTTGTCTTAGTAAATGCTCCGCGCCACAGCACCACTGGTGATGGTTTTGATTGGAGCGATGAAAACTTCAAGCGCCAGTATGCAAATACGATTATCGATCAGATTGAGTCACAGGGAATCGCTATTCGAAATCGCCTAGAAGTACTTGAGATTCGCACTCCCCTAGATTTACAGACAAGTGTTAATGCACCAGGTGGTTCGATCTATGGAACTTCAAGTAACGGTGCGCGCTCTGCATTTGCTCGCGCGAAGAACCGCTCACCAATTAAGGGTCTGTACTTAGTAGGTGGATCCGCTCATCCTGGAGGCGGGCTACCTCTTGTGGGCCTCAGCGCAGAGATGGTTGCTAACGCAATTTTAGAGAAGCAACCTTCATAACCTTTAAGAAGCTAAAGGTAAGAAGAGCCAAGAACGCGTATGAAAGTTGCACCGTTCCTGGAATATCAAAGATGTAGAAGATCAAAGCAAAGGCCATAAAGATTGCGCGCACTGGTCGCTCAGTTGGAGTCACAACACCGATTTCACGATGACCAAGTGATGCAAGGCGTGCTCGGGCATATTCCTGCGTTGATGCAATCGTCCACATGGTGATGACGACCCAAGCAGGAATACCTAAGCGCCAACCCATATAAAGCCAGAATGCTTCAGAGATGCGATCGGCGAGTGAATCAAGGAGCTCGCCCCATTTGCTTTCAGTGCCACGAAGAATCGCAACGCTGCCATCGATACCATCGAAGAAGAGTGAGATGACAAGCAAAAGGAGTGCAATGGCTGCGTACTCAGAAAGCCCCATTGCAATCGCTGTTCCGAGGCCAAGAAAAGTTAAGAGATTAGGTGTGATGCGAAGAGCTACACAAACACGCGCTGCTTGATAAGAGAACGAGAGCCATCCACCTACAACGCCTTCAGTATCCGCGCCACCATGGAGTTCGCTCCAGCGCTCTTTAAACTGCTGCTCTTTCATCGCTCATCTTTAATCTGCGAGTAAATCTCGCGGGTAGCCGATGAGGTATTCATTGTGTAGAAGTGAAGTCCCGGGGCACCTGCTTCAAGTAACTCCTGACAGAGTTTGGTGGCAAGTTCGACGCCAACTTTGCGCACATCATCTGGATTACTCTCGACCTTTGCAAAGGCGCTTGAAATTTCTGAAGGAATTGGCACGCCACTGAGTTCTGCCATGCGATTAAGTTGCTTGACATTGGTCACAGGCAAGATGCCGGGAATGATTGGAAGCGTTGAGCCCTTTGCAGCTAACTTATCAACGAGAATTTTCCACTTAGCTGTATCGAAGAAGAATTGCGTTGTTGCAAATGTTGCACCGCGCTTCTCTTTCTCAAGCAACACCTGAACATCTTTATCGATATCTCCTTCAGATGATGGATGCCCATCTGGAAATGCGGCGACGCCGATAGTAAATCCGCCGAATTCAGCAGCGAGAGTTACCAGCTCATCTGCGTGATTGAGTCCGCCTTCAGTTGCACTCCAAGGTGCACGAGGTCCACCAGTTGGATCTCCGCGAAGTGCCAAAATACTTTTGATTCCAGCGTCGCGATATTTACTCAAGATATCTACCAACTCATCGCGAGTAGAACCCACACAAGTTAGGTGGGCAACAGTCGGGATATGTGTACGAGCGGTAATTTCTGAGGTGATGCGAATGGTGCGGTCGCGGGTTGAGCCACCTGCGCCATAGGTCACAGAGATGAAATCAGGGGCGATGGATTCAAGCTGCGACATCGCAGCCCAGAGGCGCTCTTCGCCTTCAACATCTTTGGGTGGGAAGAATTCGAATGAGTAGGTAAGGCCACTCTTCACACTGCGCATCTCCACGGCGTCAGGGTACCTTTTCTCCGTGGATAAAGAGGTCATGAAGAGCGCATCAGAGGTACGCGATGCTGTGAAAGGCGAACTTACTCACTATCTCGCCGAACAACGTGACTATCTCACCAGCATCGCATCTGAATTAGTACCGGTCTGTGATGCCCTCGAAGATTATCTTCTTGAAGGCGGCAAGCGTCTTCGCCCTCTCTTTGCCTATGCAGGTTTCATGGCAGCAGGGGCAACTCCAAGCCGCACTGAGATTCGTGCAATGGCGAGCTTGGAACTCTTGCAAGCATGCGCACTTATTCATGATGACTTGATGGATGGATCAGATACGCGTCGCGGAAAGCCAGCGATCCATCGCCACTTTGAAAATCTTCATCGCCAAGGTTCGATGGCAGGACTTGCTGAACAATTTGGCGAAGCAGCTGCTGTATTGCTCGGAGATCTCGCACTTGTCTGGTCAGATCACATGCTTCACAACAGTGGTCTTTCACATGAATCACTTACAGCAGCGCTTCGCATCCACGATGAAATGCGTATCGAACTAATGGCAGGTCAGTACCTCGATGTTCGTGAAGCAGGCGAACGCGAACATAGCGTCGAACGTTCGCTACGAATTGCCCGTTACAAGTCAGGTAAGTACACAATCGAACGTCCGCTGCATTTAGGTGCGGTCATTGCCCGTCCATCAGCGACTGAGCATTCTGAACTTCTCAACGTACTTTCTGCATACGGCCTTCCACTCGGTGAAGCATTCCAATTGCGCGATGACATACTCGGCATCTTTGGAGATCCTGAAACTACGGGCAAGCCTGCAGGAGATGACTTACGCGAAGGAAAGCGCACAGTATTGATGGCGATGACCATGGAGAAGGCAACGGATGCTGCCCGCGCAGAACTTTCAGCCAATCTTGGTAAGCCTGACCTCTCTGCAGAAAAAATCGAGTCACTTCGTGCGCTCATCATGGATACCGGCGCAATCGCCGATGTAGAAAAATTGATCGACCGCCTCGGTGAAGAATCAGTAGCTGCAGCAAATTCTGCAGCGATTAACGAAAATGCACGTCCATTTCTCTTAGCTCTCGCTGAGACCGCAATCCGTAGGAGCTACTAATGACAAGAACCGTTAAGGGACCCACAGATCACGTTGTCGTAGTTGGCGCAGGTCTGGGTGGACTCAGTGCAGCGCTACGCCTTGCAGGTGCTGGCCGTAAAGTCACAGTGATTGAACGTGAAGCCGTACCTGGTGGGCGTAATGGTCTGCTCAATAAGGATGGATACTCATTCGATACTGGTCCAACTGTTTTAACAATGCCTTCACTTATTCAAGATGCCTTTAGTTGCGTGGGTGAAGATATGAAGGATTGGCTTGAACTCATGCCTCTTTCACCTCTGTATCGCGCTTTCTACGCAGATGGATCTCAGATTGATGTCCATGCAAATACTGCGCAGATGGAAGAAGAGATCCGCGAGAAGGTTTCACCTGAAGAAGCTTTGGGTTACCGCCGATACGTAGATTTCGTCACCAAGCTTTACAAGTACGAGATGCATGACTTCATCGATAAGAACATCGATTCACCGCTTAATCTTCTGACTCCTAACTTGGCTCGCCTCATTGCTCTCGGTGGTTTCAGACATTTACAGCCAAAGGTCAATCAGTACCTCAAGGACCCACGTCTTCAGAAGGTTTACTCATTCCAGGCTATGTATGCCGGCGTTAGCCCACAGCAAGCCTTGGCAATTTATGCAGTCATTGCCTATATGGATTCAGTAAACGGTGTCTTCTTCCCTAAGGGCGGAATGCATGCAGTTCCACGCGCTCTAGCCGCTGCTGCTCAGAAGCACGGCGTTGAATTTAAGTACAACACAACCGTTACTGGCCTTGATAAGCAGAACGGTCGCGTCAAGGCTGTCACAACAAATACCGGCGAACGCATTGAGTGCGATGTCGTTGTGATGAACCCAGATTTGCCAGTTGTATGGCGTGACTTGCTAGGTAAGACACCACTTAATATCAAGCGTCTTAACTACTCACCATCATGTGCAACTCTGCTCGTTGGTTCATCTAAGAAGTATGACCATATTGCTCACCACAATATTCACTTCGGCGAATCTTGGGATGGCGTCTTTGACGAACTCATCAATAAGAAGGTTCTAATGACAGATCCTTCTGTGTTGGTGACTGTGCCAACTCATGACGATCCATCTCTTGCACCTGCCGGAAAGCAGTCTTATTACATCTTGTACCCAACACCTAACTTGGATGCAGATATCGATTGGACCAAGCAGGCAAAGCCTTATCGCGATCAGATGATTCAGACTCTTGAAGACCGTGGATATACAGGTTTTGGCGATGCCATCGAAACAGAAGTTATGACTACTCCCCTTGATTGGCAGGCACAAGGAATGGAGCGCGGTGCACCATTTGCTAGCGCACATACCTTCTTCCAGACAGGTCCATTTAGACCACGCAATATGGCAGCTGGATTTGAAAATGTTGTCTTCGCAGGTAGCGGAACTCAACCAGGCGTTGGCGTTCCAATGGTTCTTATCTCAGGACGTTTGGCAGCTGAACGAATTGTGGGTCCGGTTAAGTAAATGGATCAAGCTCTTGCAGCAAGTTATGAAGAGTGCAAACGACTTAACTCGTTGCATGGCAAGACTTACTACTTAGCAACCCTGCTTCTTCCCAAGAATAAGCGTCCATACGTACATGCTCTCTACGGTTTTGCTCGCTATGCCGATGAAATCGTTGATGATCTAGCTTCCACTCTTTCTCCAACAGAGAAAGCTGAAGCGTTGCGTTCTTGGAGCAGCGGAGTTCTTGCAGACCTTAAGTCGGGTACAAGTACCGATCACATAGGTCGCGCACTCGTTGATACCGCTCGTAAGTTTGATATCCCCCACCAATACTTTGTTGATTTCTTGCACTCCATGGAGATGGATTTAACCGTCACCGAATATCAGAGATATGAAGATCTTCTTGAGTATGTCTACGGTTCTGCTGCTGTCATCGGTCTTGAGATGGTCCCAATTTTGGGTTACTCAGATGAGCGCGCATACGAGGCCGCGAAGAAGTTAGGTATCGCCTTCCAGCTCGCCAACTTTATTCGCGACGTGAACGAGGATCTCGATCGTGGTCGCGTGTATTTACCTCTTCAAGAGCTTGCTCAATTCGGAGTAGATCGCGCCATGTTGGAACGTCGCGTCTTAACCCCTGAAATCACTGCTGCGCTGAAGTTCCAAATCGCTCGCGTTCGTCAATTACAGCGAGAAGCCGATATCGGGATTGCTTACTTGGATAAGGAATCTCGTCCCTGTATTCGTGCAGCGAGCGAGTTGTATTGCGGAATCGTCGATGAAGTCGAAGCAATTGGCTATGACATCTTCAATAAGCGAGCAAAGACTTCAACTGCTCGCCGCGCACGCGTTGCAGGAGCTGCCTACATTCAGGCAATTGCTGCTCGTATTCGCTAAAGTTATACATAACGGGAGCCACAGTGGCTGAGAGGACTTCATCGAAGTCGACCGTCTGACTGTTCCGGTAATGCGGATCTAGAAATGAGGATAGATGTATTCCACCTTTTTCACCGCCTGGACTTATGAAGTCTCTTATCTCGAATTTATTGCATCAGTAGTTTCATTTATCGGTGTAGCACTCGGTATTACAGCAAAGAGAATTACTTGGCCTTGGTGGGCGCTCAGTAGTGTTTTGTATGGTCTCTTCTTCTTACATTACAAACTTTATGCAAGCGCTGCGCTGCAGTTAGTCTTTATCGCAGCAGCAATTGCTGGTTGGTATGGCTGGGAACCAACAGGTGCAAAGCCTGGTCCATTCAAAAATAAGTATCGCCTGTATACAGTCGGTGCAATTTTGGTTGCAACACTTGCACTCGGCCCAGTCTTGAAATGGGCAGGGGCTGCATCTACCTACGTTGATGCACTTCTCTTCTTTGGTTCACTCGCTGCACAGATTCTGATGGTTTATGAAAAGTACGATAGCTGGCCAATGTGGTTGGTTGTCGATGCCGGATACGTCGCGCTCTATGCATCACAAGGGTTACTCTTTACAACACTACTTTATGTAGCGTTCACTGCAATGGCTGCGCTGGGATGGAGTACTTGGTATGGATCTCATAGACGCGCTATCCGATCTCTGTAAGGACGTACCGCAACCAATCATCGCAATTGATGGGCCAGCAGGTGCAGGAAAGACCACCCTTGCCCACGATATAAAGCTTGCTCTCGCCCAGAGTTATTCCATCACTGAAGTACATATGGATGATCTCTATCACGGTTGGGATAACGCACTTACATCGCAATTAACGGACGTTCTTACGCACCTTGTGAGCGCCCATAAAGATGCAAAGCCAATATCTCTTTCTACATATAACTGGCTCGCCGGCGAATTTAATCAAGCATCTGAAATTGAAAAATCAGAGCTGCTTATCCTTGAAGGAGTCGGCAGCGGGCAGATGGCTATTCGCGATTCACTTGCTGCCCTTATCTGGATTGATATCGAGGATTCAGAAGGAATGGCAAGGGTTTTAGAACGTGATGGAAATGAAATAGAGAGTCAGATGAAAAAGTGGCTTTCCACACAAGAGCAACATTTTCGCGACGAGGGCACGCAGAACGCCGCTGATTTCGTACTGACTACCTAGAATTCGGGATATGTCTGACCTGACCGGCGAGCTCATTGATGGGCGTTACCAACTCATTCGCCAGATGGCCACAGGCGGCATGGCCAGCATCTACGAGGCACTCGATACTCGTTTGGATCGCAAAGTTGCAGTCAAAATCATGCACCCCCACTTGGCGCAGGATGAACAATTTGTTGAACGCTTTATCCGCGAAGCGAAAGCTGCTGCCGCTCTATCTCACCCAAATATTGTTGCTGTACAAGATCAAGGCTGGAATCAGAATGGCACGCCAGCAATCTTCTTAGTGATGGAGATGATCGAAGGTCATACGCTTCGTGAATATCTCAACGAACAAGGAAGCCTTTCAGTCAAGGATGGAATCAAGTTCCTCCTTCCAGTTCTCAGCGCCCTATCGGCCGCCCACAAAATTGGAATCGTTCACCGCGATTTAAAGCCAGAAAATATCTTGATCTCTAAAGAAGGTCGTATCAAGATTGCCGACTTTGGTTTAGCAAAGGGTCCTTTGCTGGGCGGCACTATGACGGCAGAATCCAGCGTCATTCTCGGTAGCGTCTCTTACCTCTCCCCTGAGCAGGTGCAACGCGGCATCGCAGATTCACGTAGCGATATTTATTCGATAGCAATTACTGCATTTGAAATCTTTACAGGCAAAAAACCTTTTGAAGGTGCTGAACCAATTCAGATTGCCTACATGCATGTCAATAATCGTGTTCCTAAGATCAGCTCATTAGTTTCAGGTATTCCAGAGCAACTCGATGATTTGATCTATCGCGCCACTAGTTCTAATCCAGATGAGCGTCCACGCGATGCAACGGTCTTCCATGAAGAGCTATCGCGCATTAATCAGGCGCTCAGTCCTAAAGAGAATCAACTCAGCCTAGAACTAGATATTCCCATCGAACCGATGCGACCAAAGCCAACCCGAAAATCACTGCGAGCAAAGGTAAGAGAATTGACTGAAAGCATCCCGACTCCTGCACCTCGTGAAACCACCGAAGAGGTAAGAAAGCGCAAGAAAGCTAGCAAGCGCGTTCGTCGCAATCGCAAGATTGCTCTGCTTATGGCCGTAGTCGTCGGCATTGTTGGTTGGTATGTATTGATTGGTCCAGGCTCTCGCGTCGTCGTTCCATCAACAGTTGGCGCATCGCAGAGTGAAGTATCTGCAGCTCTTGAACCGCTAGGTCTTACTTCTCTGATTATCGAGAAGCAATTCAGCGAAGATATTGCTGAAGGTCGAGTCATTCAATCTCTTCCTGAAGCTGGCGGTCGCGTCGATGCAGGCGGAACTGTGAAACTTATTGTTTCTAAGGGACCTGAACGTTTTACTCTTCCATTAGTTGTGGGGCTTACACCCGAGGCAGCAACAAATCTAATTGCGAAGATGCCACTGGATCTCAAGCCACTTTCTGAAGAGTTCAGCACCACTGTCCCAAAGGGTTATGTCATTGATTCCAATCCACCGTCAGGTGAGAAGGTAAAGCGCGGCTCTGTTGTTGTGATTCGTGTTTCTAAGGGAATCGAACAAGTAGCTCTTACTTCCTACATCGGAAAGAGCTCAGATCAGGCTCTCAATGAACTTCAAGATGCAGGATTTGCCGTCACTTCCACATATGCATTTAGCGAGACTCGTCTTGCTGGAGAAGTGATTTCGCAGAAACCTGCAGGAGGGGCAACCGCAGATAAGGGTTCTGCAGTTGCACTGGTTATTTCTAAGGGAACGCAATATGCATATATCCCTAACCTATTTTCAATTGAAGAAGCCAAGGCTGTTCAAGCCCTGAAGGATCTTGAGTTGAAGGTCGTCGTCAAGAAGATCGGTAAGAAAGCGGTCAAGAAGGTGACAAATATTTCTCCGAAGGTGGGAAGCAAGGTCAAACGTGGCAGTACGGTGACCATCACAGTAGGGTAGGCAAATGTCTCCAGCTGCTAAGTCACCAAAAAAGCCACGTATCGGCGCTCATACTCCTACTTCAGGAGGAATGGCTAAGCGTTCCATTGCATATGCCGAGTTAACACAAGCTGAAGCAATTCAAGTATTTACATCGAATCCACGCGGATGGGCGATGCCTGAGACTAATCATGAAGCTGATGCGCTCTTTCGCGAAAAGGCTGAGGCGCTCGATATTGAAACTTATGTGCACGCACCATTTCTCATTAACTTAGGTTCGCCAACTGAAGATACATATAAGAACTCATTGGCATCGACTGCTTATTCGCTTAAGCGCGGCCAAGAGATTGGCGCACTCGGAGTTGTTATTCACACAGGATCTGCTGTGAAGGAAGATAACGTCGATAACGCATGGAAGCAGATTAAGAAGGGCGTTATGCCTATTCTTGAAGCGCTCGATGATGATGCACCAATGCTCTTGCTGGAACCTACTGCTGGACAAGGTCAATCACTTGTGAAGCGCCTAGAAGATTTAGAGAACTACTTGAAAGCTCTGGAATACCACCCAAAGGTCGGCATCTGTCTTGATACCTGTCACGTCTTTGCAGCAGGGCACGACATTGCCAAGAAGGGTGGAATGAAGGAGACCCTCGATCTTCTCGTTCAAGTTGCTGGCATCGAACGAATTCAACTTATCCATGCCAATGATTCAATGGATGTCTGTGGCGCGCTTAAAGACCGCCACCAAAATATCGGTAAGGGCTTTATCGGAGTCGATCCATTCGCGGAATTGCTGAAGCATCCTGCGGTAGCGAATGCTCCACTTATTCTCGAAACTCCAGGAATGGAACCTGAACATGGCGAGGAAATCGCACTTCTAAAGCAGCTGCGTGGATGAGTTCATCTCACGCTTTAAAGATTCGCCTTGCGCCCTGGGCGCTTCTCTCAGTTTCTGCTGCGTGGGGTATGGCCTTTGTTGTGATGAAAGATGCCATCGAACGTCAGAGCGTTAATAACTTTCTCTTTACTCGCTTCTCGCTAGCAGTCATTGTCATGATTGCTTTGAAACCAAGTGTGATCAAGAAATTTAATCGCGAGTTACTTCTACCCGCAAGCTATGCCGGCATTTTTCTAGGGCTGGGCTATATCTTTCAAACTCTTGGGCTAGCACGCACAGGAGCAGCCATCACAGGTTTTGTTACCGGGCTCTATGTTGTCTTTACGCCATTGCTAGCTAGTTACTTTCTGAAAGAGAAGCTCACCAAATTAATTTGGGGTTGTGTCTTTGTGGCAACGGTTGGACTTGGGCTACTTTCCATCCGTGGCTTCTCGGTTGGATTTGGAGAGATGCTGGTTCTTGCAAGCGCCTTCTTCTTTGGTGCTCACATCATCGCGCTAGGTAAATGGTCATCGGGTCGCGACGTCTATGCGATGACAGTTGTACAGCTTGCAGTCTGCGCACTTCTCTCTGGAATCGCATCAATCCCCGAAGGCTATTCAGCGCCACCAGATTCAGGCGTATGGGCAGTCGTTATCTTTACCGCCGTTATCTGTACTGCCGTTGCCTTTGTGGTTCAGACCTGGTCTCAGGCGCATATGACCACGACTAAGGTTGCCGTAATTCTCACGATGGAAGTTGTCTTCGCGGCAATCTTTGCATTTATCTTCGGTGGTGAACGTTTGACCATTCAAGCTACCCTTGGTGGTCTTATGGTTCTGACTGCAATGTTCGTCATCGTTCTCACTGAGAATTCATCATCGGAGAATAAGTAAATGGCTATTGATCTACGCTCTGACACTGTCACTAAGCCCAGCCTTGCAATGCGCGAATCTATGGCATCTGCTGAAGTCGGCGATGATGTATATGGCGATGATCCAACCGTTAATGCACTCGAAGAACGCGTTGCTGCAATGTTCGGCCAGGAAGCTGGCCTCTTCTCCCCCACAGGTTCACTTGCTAACCAGCTAGCTATACGTACATTGGTAAAGCCCGGCGAAGAACTTCTCGTAGAAACGCGATCACATATTGTCCGAGCCGAACTTGGAGCTGCGGCAACTTTTAGCGGAATCACAACGCGTACCTGGCCATCAGTTGATGGCCTTCTGAAGGCTGAAGATCCTTTAGCTATTGCACATGAGAACGCTGGCCCTTATTTGGTTTCAACTAAGGCAATTGCAGTTGAGAACACACATAACTTCGGTGGCGGAACTGTTCAGCCGATTGAGGAAATTGCCAAGCTCTCAACAGCTGCGCGTGCACGCGGAATCGCCATGCACCTCGATGGCGCACGCATCTGGAATGCCCATGTTGCATCCGGTGTCTCTTTCGCTGAATACGGCAAGCACTTTGACACCATTAGCGTCTGTCTTTCAAAGGGACTTGGCGCACCCATCGGTTCAGTCATGCTTTCAACGAAGGAACGTGTTGGCGAAGCGCGCATCTGGCGAAAACGTTACGGCGCTGGAATGCGACAAGTAGGAATCATTGCAGCGGCAGCTCATTACGCTCTTGATAACAATATTGCTCGTCTTGCCGAAGATCATGCTCGCGCAAAGAAGATTGCTGTTGCACTCGCTGCCGTTGATGCATCCCTCGTAGATCCTGCAAAGGTTATGACAAATATTGTGGGTCTTGATCTATCAAAGGTCGGAATAACAGCCGCTGATTTAACTGCGCGCTGCAAAGAAGCTGGTCTATGGATTAGCGCACTGGGTCCTCACTATGCACGTCTTGTTACTCATCTTGATTTCGATGATGCGCAGTGTTCTCAGGCGATTGAAATCCTGGAAAAAATATTAAAGAGCGCCCTCATGGCGAAGTAGCCACTCTTTCTTACTTAATCCGTAGGCATAATTTCCTAGCGCTCCGCCAGTTTTTACGATGCGATGGCAGGGAACAATGAGAACAATTGCATTCTTTGCACACGCACTACCGGCAGCACGAACAGCTGCAGGGCTTCCAGCGCGATCTGCTAGATCAGCGTAAGAGATAACTGCGCCAGGCTTTACCTTCCTCATCGCCTTCCACGCTGCTTGTGAAAATGGAGCACCAGGTTGACGTACTTGAATCGAATTAAGCGCTGAGATATCTCCAGCAAAGTAATCGTTAATCAGATCCGTGATGACAGGAATCTTTGCAACACTCTTGATGTCGTGCGCGGCATCATCGGCACCTAGGCTCTCTTTGAGCGCCTTGAGATTGGAGAGATTTGCCGCAAGCAGGATGTGTTGATCTGCAATCAGATTGAGATTACCGATAGGTGTTGCAAGGGTGGAAAGAAGCAGCGTCACGCTCGCTAAATTAGCGGTCGCGCAACATTTCAGCAACCAAGAATGAAAGCTCGAGTGATTGCGAGTGATTCAAGCGTGGGTCGCATGCTGTTTCATAGCGTGATTCGAGATCCTTTTCAGATACTTCGTTTCCGCCACCAAGGCATTCAGTGACATCGTCACCAGTGAGCTCAATGTGGATTCCACCCGGGTGGGTTCCGAGCTTCTTATGGACTTCAAAGAATCCGCGTACTTCATCGAGAACATCTTCGAAGTTACGAGTCTTGTAGCCATTCTTGGATTCAAAAGTGTTGCCGTGCATTGGGTCGCATACCCAGAGAACTTGCGCGCCGCTCTTTGTAACACCTTCGACAAGCGCTGGAAGTGCCTGGCGAATCGTGCCCGCACCCATACGTGTAATGAAAGTGATGCGACCTGGCTCGTTATCTGGATTGAGCTTTGCAATAAGTGCGAGTGCATCTTCTACAGTCGACTTTGGTCCAAGCTTGATACCGATTGGATTGCGTACCTTTGATGCGAAATCAACGTGTGCGCCATCGAGCTGACGTGTGCGTTCTCCGATCCAGATGAAGTGTCCTGAAACATCGTATGGAAGCTGCGTACGTGAATCGATACGAGTAAGTGCCTTCTCGTATTCAATGATGAGAGCTTCGTGGCTTGCATAGAAATCAACAGCCTTGAACTGTTCTGGATCTACGCCAGCTGATTGCATAAATGAAAGTGCGCGACCGATTTCATTTGCCATCTGCTCGTACTTATCGCCGAACTTAGAATCGCGGATAAAGCCCTTATTCCATTCGTGCACCTGACGAAGATCTGCAAAACCACCACGGGTAAATGCGCGAACTAAGTTAAGAGTTGCAGCAGATGTGTTGTAAACACGCACAAGACGATTTGGATCTGGGGTGCGAGCTGCTTCTGTGAATTCAATATCGTTTACAGCATCGCCGCGGTATGCAGGAAGTGTGACATCGCCACGAGTCTCAAGGTCATTGGAGCGTGGCTTTGCGAACTGCCCGGCCATGCGGCCTACCTTGATGACAGGCAAGCTTGAGTAGTACTGCAATACAGCAGCCATCTGCAAGATTGTCTTGATGCGGTTACGAATTGAATCAGCAGTTGCTGAATTAAATGTTTCGGCGCAATCTCCACCTTGTAACCAGAATGCTCGACCTGCTGCAGCTTCTGCGATCTTCGCCTTAAGATCATCGCACTCGCCAGCAAAGACAAGTGGAGGAAGAGCGCGAAGATCAGCAACTGCCTTCTTCATCTGCTCGCCATCATGTCCGCCCGGCCAATTAGGTTGCTGGGCAGCGACGAGTGATGGGTCGAAGAGATTATCTAGCTGCGAGGAAGAGGTATTCATAGTCATAAGAATAGGTAATTCAGTGGCAATCTCGGAGGGAGATTATCCAAAGAACGAAGTGATCTCCTCGTAGCGCTCGATTGGAACAGTCTTAAGAACATCTGTCGCTGATGCCAAAGGCACGCGAGCGATTGTTGTTCCGTGAAGAGCCATCATCTTGCCGAAGTCACCTTCGTGAACAGCTGTGATTGCCTCTAGTCCAAAGCGTGAGCTAAGAACGCGGTCAAAAGCTGATGGAGTTCCACCGCGCTGGATGTGACCAAGAACTGTGCAACGCGTCTGGTATCCAGTCTTTGTCTCGATCTCAGCTGCGAGCCAATCGCCAATACCTGAAAGCTGTACGTGGCCGAATGCATCGAGTGGCTGATCCTTAGTGATCATGTCGCCATCCTGAGGAATTGCACCTTCAGCGATAACGATGATTGGAGCTGTACCTGTTTCAAAACGTGACTTTACGTATTCGCATACCTTGTCGACAGAGAACTTAACTTCTGGAATCAAGATGCATGCCGCATCTCCTGCAATACCTGAGTGGAGTGCAATCCAACCAGCGTGACGACCCATGACCTCAACGATCAATGGGCGGTGGTGTGATTCTGCAGTTGTGTGAAGGCGATCGATTGCTTCCATTGCAATGTTGACGGAAGTATCGAAACCGAATGTGAAATCTGTGTTGTTAAGGTCGTTATCGATTGTCTTTGGAACACCGATGACCTTGACGCCTAGCGCGTCGAGCTTTGTTGCAACGCCGAGTGTGTCTTCGCCACCGATTGCGATGAGAACATCGATGCCCTGATCAGCAAGATTCTGCTTGATGCGCTCGACGCCGTTCTCCATCTTAAATGGGTTGGTACGTGATGAACCGAGGATGGTTCCGCCCTTTGCAAGGATTGGCTTTACAGTTGCAAGATCCAAAGGCATGGTGAGAGCCTCAAGAGGACCCTTCCAACCATCACGGAATCCTACGAACTCGTATCCGTACTCTTTGATTCCCTTTGTAACTACTCCGCGAATAACGCCGTTAAGTCCTGGGCAATCTCCGCCGCCTGTAAGAATTCCAATACGCATTGCAACGCTCCAAAATTAAGTGAGATTTGGCTAAATAAATAAGCCGCACTGTGGTCAACACTGACTGGCACAGTCTAGCCTTTCGCCATGGCAAAACCCCAACTCACCGCTGGTGTGGACTCTTCGACCCAATCCGTAAAGGTCGTTATTCGCAACGCTAATACTGGTGAGTTACTTCGCCAGGGTCGCGCTTCTCACCCTGATGGAACAGAAGTAGAGCCAGCCCTCTGGGAGAAAGCCCTCGAAAGTGCGATCGCCGATGCCGGCGGATTAGACGATGTTGCTGCAATCTCAATCGGCGGACAACAGCATGGAATGGTCACACTCGATAGCAATGGCGAAGTTATTCGCCCCGCACTTTTATGGAATGACACTCGCTCTGCACAATCGGCGCGCGATCTTAATTCTGAAATGGGAGGCGATGCTGAAGCTGCAAAGAAAGTTGGATCTGTTCTAGTTGCATCCTTTACTGCAACGAAACTTCGCTGGCTTGCTGAAAATGAAAAAGCAAACGCAGATAAAGTTGCAGCAGTTGCGCTCCCCCATGACTGGCTTTCATGGCGCTTACAAGGTGGAAAAGATTTCGAGAAGCTATTTACCGATCGCTCTGATGCATCAGGTACCGGCTACTTTGATCCTGTCACTTCAACATATCGCGACGATTTATTGAAATCAGCGCTACGAACAGATCGAGCGATTGTTACTCCACGTATCGTTGCGCCAAGCGCCTTTGGTGGCGAAACGCTTTCAGGTATTCCTATCGCAGCAGGAGCAGGCGACAATGCAGGAGCAGCTCTTGGTGTTCAAGCCCAACCTGGTGACGTTGTTGTCTCTCTTGGTACAAGTGGAACCGCTTTTGCAGTTTCCGATACGCCAACCCATGATGCAAGTGGCGCGGTTGCAGGTTTTGCTGATGCAACAGGTCGCTTCCTGCCTCTGGTCTGCACGCTCAATGCTGCGCGAATCTTGGATGCAGCCACTCGTATCTTAGGAAAGACTCATGATGAAGTGGGCGCTCTAGCGCTGAGCGCAAAGCCAGGTGCAAATGGTTTGTCTCTCCTTCCTTACTTCGAAGGTGAACGCACTCCAAATCGTCCTGATGCAACCGGTGTCTTTGCTGGCATGAACCTTTCAAACTCAAATCCTGCAGATATCGCACGTGCCATGATTGAAGGAATGTTGTGTGGCCTCGTTGATGCAGTTGATGCTCTTGAACAATTAGGAGTTTCGATTAATCGTGTTCTACTAATTGGTGGAGCTGCCAAGAATCCTGCTATTTCATCTATTGCATCATCACTCTTTGGTCGCGAAGTACTTGTGCCACAACCTGGTGAATATGTTGCTGATGGCGCTGCCAGACAAGCTGCGTGGGCGCTCTTGGGTGGAGATACCCCGCCACAATGGAATTTGGGTGAGGTCACATCTACTCATTCACCTGCAACGCCCGATGTTGTGAGCGCATACCGAACCCTGCGAGATAGAACAACCAATTGGTAACTGCTCAATCTAAAAAGACAGTACTTCTTCTTAACGACCAACTGAATCGCAATTACGGAGCGCTGAAGAAAGCTGATCCAAAGACCCATCAGATTCTCTTCATCGAGAGTGAACGCATGCTCACTACTCGCTCTTGGCATATTCAGCGCCTCTTCTTTCTGATGTCTGCTCGCGATCACTTCCTGCAAGAGCTACGCAATGAAGGATTTACAGTCACTTTCATCCAAAGCGCTAACACTGAAGTGGGAATCAACGATTTTCGAGCAACTCATCCAGGCGTTGAGATTGAAGTTACCGAACCTTCTTCACATCAACAGTTCGAACAGTTAAAGGGCCTCGGACTGACACTTATCCCTAACGATTTCTTTCTGACATCCCGCCCACTTTTTGCGCAATGGGCAAATGCACAGAAGAGCTTGGTGATGGAGAACTTCTATCGTGCACAACGTGTTCGCTTGAATATCTTGATGGAAGGCAGTGACCCTGTCGGTGGCAAATGGAATTACGACGCCGATAATCGTCTTCCGCCTCCCAAGAGTGCACACACATGGCCCGCTTATCTTGAACACCCACGCGATGAAATCGATGCGGCAGTAATTGCAGGTATTAAGAAGCGCAAGATTCCTGTCTTTGGCGATGATCCCGATACAACATGGGGCACAACTCGTGCTGCTGCACTTAAACAAATGGAACACTTCTTTAAGACAGGTTTTGCTGAATTCGGAGCTTATGAAGATGCGATGGTTGCTGATTCCTGGGCGGTCAATCACTCACTCTTAAGTCCTTATCTCAATGTTGGATTGCTCCATGCTGAAGAGGTAATTGCTGCAGCGCTCAAGCGCTTTGCTAAGGGTGATATTCCGATACCGAGTGCTGAAGGATTTATTCGCCAAATCATTGGCTGGCGCGAATACATCAATGGTCTCTATTGGCACTTCGGCGATCTCTATCGCAATGAAAATGCTTTAGCTGCGTCTCGCCCACTCTTGCCTCTCTTCACAGATTCGAGCAAAACTGAGATGAAATGCGTATCAACTCAGGTGCGAGATATCGAAGCACGCGCCTGGGTTCATCACATTCCACGTCTGATGGTCTTAAGTAATCTCGCACTCATCACCGGAACCTCACCACAAGAATTCTTAGATTGGATGCGCCGAGCATTTATCGACGCTGCAGATTGGGTCATGGTTCCCAACGTGATTGGAATGAGTTTGCATGCAGACGGCGGCAAGTTAGCTACCAAACCATATGCATCAGGTGGTTCATATATTTCTAAGATGGGAAGTTTCTGCAAGGGATGCGCCTTTGATCCCAAGAAACGCATCGGTGATGACGCCTGTCCATTTACAACGCTGTACTGGGATTTCCTTGATCGCAATCAAGAACGTTTTGCAAAGAACCATCGCATGGGCCAGCAATTAGCCGGGTTGAAACGATTGAGTGATTTACCGGAATTGCGAGAGCGCGCGAAAGAAGTGTTAGACCTTCTCTCTCGTGGTGAACTCTGATTCAATAACTCCATGTCACTTGCTCCAGAAATCAAAGCTTTCCTTGAAGCAGGTGCTGCAGCTGGTCTTCCACAAGTGTGGGAAGCCCCTGTCGATGTCATTCGCAAGAACACGCAATCACGTCCTGCATTAGCTGGTCCCGTAGAACCAGTGCACGAAGTCATCAATAGATTTTTTCCAGGGCCAACTGCTGATTTACCTATCCGCATCTATCGGCCGACAACGGCTACCAGCGCACCGGCAATTGTGTATTTCCATGGCGGTGGGTGGGTTCTTAACTTCCTCGATATTTATGATGCTTCACTTGCGCGATTAGCTAATCAAAGTGGAGCGACAATCATCAGCGTCAATTATCAGAAGGCGCCCGAACATCCATTCCCGATTCCTTTCGATGATTGCTACTCAACTCTTCAATGGGTAATCACCAACGCCGCGCTATTGCAGATTGATCCTACAAAAATCGGAGTTGCTGGCGATAGCGCAGGAGCTAACTTGGCTTCCGGTGTTGCAATCAAGGCGCGCGATAACAAAGTGGGTGTTGCTTTTCAGCTTCTTATCTATCCGTGCAATGACCGCGATTTTCAAACGGATTCATATATCAACAACGCCACCGGTTATGGGCTTTCAACGCAAGCGATGAAGTGGTTCTGGGATCAGTACTTACAAGGAAGTCAGCACGATACAAATCCATATGCGGTGCCAATGAAAGCAACTACTTTTGCGAACCTTGCCCCTGCAATAGTTATTACCGCCCAATATGACCCACTGATTAGTGATGGCGAGAAATATGCTGAGCTATTGCAGCGCGATGGGGTGCCCGTGATTTATAAAGAGTACGCAGGAATGATTCATGGATTCTTTACCAATATGGCTGTGACGCCTACTGCGCAGGAATCGATTGATTTTGTAGCTGGAGAGATTAAGAAGCTTACGCAGTAACGATCATTCCCTTGCCGACGACGACGATTCCGCTCTCGGTGACGGTAAAGCGCTGACGATCTCGTTCGAGATCTACGCCAATCTGCGCACCTGCTTCGACAATCGCGTTCTTGTCGATGATTGCCTTACGAACTACAGCGCGATCGCCAATCTTTACACCTGGCATGAGGACTGCGCCATCAACAAATGCACCATTTCCTACGTGTACATCGTAAGAAGTGACGGTGTGGTTAACGTGACCACCCGCGATGATTGAGCCTGCACCCACGATTGAATCTTGTGCGATTCCGCTTGCGCTGAACTTTGCAGGTGGAAGTGAAGGTGGGTTGGTAAGCAGCGGCCATTCGCGGTTGTAGAGATTGAAGATTGGATGGATCGAAACTAGATCCATATGCGCGTCGTAGTAAGCATCGATAGAACCTACATCGCGCCAGTAACCCTTATCGCGCTCGGTTGCACCAGGTACCACGTTATTTTCAAAGTCATAGACCTTTGCAAGGCCTGCCTTTGTGAGCATCGGAATAATGTTGGTACCTAAGTCATGGCGTGATTCAAGATCTTCAGAGTCGAGAATGAGCGCTTCTTCCATGACATCGCGCTTAAAGATGTAGTTACCCATGGAGACAAGACAGAGGTCAGGGTGTCCTGGCATCGCCGGTGGATTTGAAGGCTTCTCGTGGAATGCCTTAATGGTGATTCCATCTTCTGCGAGTTCGATAACGCCGAAGTCGTGTGCTTCTGCACGCGGCATGCGAATTGCAGCAATTGTGATTCCTGCACCTGTCTCGAGATGTTGTTCAAACATCTGACTTGGATCCATGCGATAAACGTGGTCAGCACCGAAGACAAGAACATGCTTTGGATTTTCATCTTGAATCAAGTTGAAGTTCTGCAAGATGGCATCGGCAGAACCTGTGTACCAACGTGGTCCAAGACGCTGTTGTGCAGGTACTGGAGTGATGTAATTTGAAAGAAGAGTCGACATACGCCAGGTAGTAGTGATGTGGCGGTCGAGTGAGTGTGATTTGTATTGAGTAAGAACTGCAATCTTGCGCATTTCAGCATTTACAAGATTTGAAAGTACAAAGTCGATGAGGCGATAAGAACCGCCGAACGGAACTGCAGGCTTTGCGCGATCTGCAGTAAGTGGCATCAAACGCTTGCCTTCGCCGCCCGCAAGAACAATTCCTAGAGGAACTTCGTAGCGAGGCATGGAGCAAGGCTACCCAACAACTTTCAATCTATCTAGAGTCACCGATACTCTTACCTCATGAGCGCTACTCGAATCGGAATCGTTACCAAAGAGTGGCCTCCAGCGGTTTATGGTGGAGCCGGCGTCCACGTTGTTCAGTTAACCCAAGCTCTTCGCGCAGTTTCAGGTGTCGAAGTCGATATTCACTGCTTTGGTGGAGCTCGCACCGATGGATCTCATGGCTATGACACTCCCGCCGAGTTCGCATCTGCAAACCCTGCGCTTCAAGCGATTGCTACAGATTTAGCGATTGCCCAAAACCTTCACAACGTTGACGTAATCCATTCACATACTTGGTATGCCAATATGGCAGGACATACAGCTTCACTTCTCTACGGCACACCTCATATCGTCAGCGCACATTCGCTCGAGCCTTTGCGCCCATGGAAAGCAGAACAACTCGGTGGCGGATACAAGATTTCTTCATGGGCTGAGAAGACTGCCTACGAAGCGGCTGCTGCCATCATCGCTGTCAGCGATGGAATGCGTGCAGATGTATTAAACGCCTATCCAGAAGTTGATCCTGCCAAGGTGGTCACAATCCGCAATGGCGTTGATACTGAAAAGTTCGCGCCAAATCACGATGATGCAGTGTTGAAGGAATTTGGAATCACTGGTCGCTACGCAATGTTCGTCGGCCGCATTACTCGCCAAAAAGGTTTAGCTCACTTACTCCGTGCCTGGAAGAAAGTTCCAGCCGAATACGGGCTGGTGCTTGCTGCCGGAAGTCCTGATGAAGAGACGATTGGCAATGAAGTTGCCGCACTGATTGCAGAACTTCAGAGCACGCGTTCTAACGTCTGGTGGATTAAAGAGATGCTCCCCCATGACAAGCTGACAGCAGCACTTACTCATGCGGATTTATTCCTCTGTCCATCTATTTATGAACCTCTTGGAATCGTGAACCTTGAAGCGATGGGGTGCGAAACTGCAGTGCTCGCGTCTCGTGTCGGTGGAATCCCTGAAGTTGTTTCACATAAGCAGACCGGTGAGCTCGTTGATTACACAATAGATCACGGAAAGTTTGAAGCAGATTTAACTTCAGCTATTTCATCACTGATGGCAGATCCTGCCCTGCTTAAAAAGTATGGAAAAGCAGGACGTGCACGTGCCCAATCAGAGTTCGGCTGGGATGCCGTCGCTGCCCAAACCATTGCGCTCTATAAGAGCGTCATCAACAAGTAAGGAAAACATGTCACGTCGCGGTTGGTTCTTATTCATTCTTGTCGGCTTCCTATGGGGTATTCCTTACCTTTTCATCAAGGTAGCCGTTGATCCAGATAATGGATTTAGTCCCGCAACTGTTGTCTGTCTTCGAACAGCAATCGGCGCAGCAATATTGATTCCTATCGCCATTAAGCAACGTCAGTTCATTGCAGCTGTTCGTGGATGGCGTTATGTCTTTGCTTATGCGCTGCTAGAAATGATTGGGCCTTGGATTCTGATCGGAACTGCAGAGCAGAAGATTTCATCAGGGCTGGCTGGGCTCCTTGTCGCGTCAGTGCCTATCTGGGCAACGATCTTTGCTTCAATGCGTGGCGATAAATCAGTCTGGCATCACACGCGCTTATTCGGAATCATCGCGGGTTTTATCGGCCTCGTAGCTGTCGTTGGTATCGAAAGCATTACCGGATCTGCTGATCCACTTTCGATTGCAATGGTTCTGGTCGCATCTATCGGTTACTCGTACGCTGTGATGATGGTGCAAGGTGCACTTCCCCATGTATCAGGAATTGCAATTAATGCGGTCGCGATGTTGATGACTGCAATCTTCTATATGCCTTTCACTATTGCACAATGGCCGACACATCAGATTTCAGATGGCGCAATCCGCGCGATCGTGGGACTGGGAGTTCTATCTACGGGAGCTGCCTTTGCCGCATTCTTTACTCTTGCATCCATCATCGGCGTCGCCCGTGGATCTCTAGTTACTTACCTCAACACAGCAATCGCAGTGATTTTGGGAGTCATCATCTTGAATGAACCACTCACAGTTGGAATCGTCCTTGGACTTCCATTGGTATTAATTGGTTCTTACTTCGCGAGCCGTAAACCTGTCGCGAAGTAATTATTGAGATACTAACTTCCATGTTAGAAGCGCTCTTTTTAGGAATAGTCCAAGGACTTACTGAGTTCCTGCCTATTTCATCTAGTGCGCATATCCGTATCGTTGGAGAGTTTCTACCCAATGCAACTGACCCGGGCGCAGCCTTTACTGCCATTACGCAGATTGGTACCGAGCTCGCAGTCTTGCTCTACTTCCGCAGAGATATTCTCAATATCGCACGTGCCTGGATTAAACGTGATGGATCTGCTGAGGCCCGCTTGGGAAGCCTCATCATTGTCGGAACTTTGCCGATTGTTGTGTTGGGCTATCTCGGCCAGGAGTACATCACCAACCACTTCCGTTCTTTGTGGGTTATTGCATCAACGCTCATTATCTTTGGGTTGATTCTCGGATTCGCCGATCGTGTCGGTAAGAGCGCTAAAGATTTATCGAACCTTTCTGTGCGCGATGGAGTTATTTACGGCTTCGCACAATCCATGGCTCTGATTCCTGGCGTCTCTCGCTCTGGCGCAACAATCGCTCTCGGTCGTTTCTTGGGATACAAGCGAGAAGCAGCACTGCGCTACTCATTCTTATTGGCAGTACCTGCGGTATTCGGAAGTGGTTTCTACGAACTCAAGCAAGCAATGGATGATTCAACAGTTTCGGTCTATTCCATGCCAGAGATACTCGCGGCAACGGTCACCGCGTTTCTAATTGGTTATGCCGTGATTGCTTGGTTGATGAAGTTCATCTCAACGAAGAGCTTTACACCTTTTGTGATTTACCGCGTTGTGCTGGGTTCAGCTCTACTTGTTGCCTTAGCAACAGGTCTTATTAGCGCTCAGTAAATCCGAGGCGCTCAAGCAGCTTTGGATCTCGCTGCCATTCTTTTGAAACCTTAACGTGAAGTCCAAGAAAAATACGTGCACCGAGTTCGCGCTCAATATCTTTTCGTGCGCGCATTCCAATATCTTTCAATCGCTCGCCTTGGTGGCCAAGCAAGATGCCGGTCTGTGAATCGCGCTCAACGTGAATAGTTGCGTGAATATCGTAGAAAGGACGGCTGCCTTTCTCTTCACGTTCTGCCATCTCATCGATGGTGACCATGATTGAGTGAGGAAGTTCTTCGCGAGCATCGCGTAAGGCAGCTTCGCGGATGAGTTCGCAGATGAGAGTTTCAATCTTCTGATCACTCTTTACATCTGTTGGATAAAAGGCAGGACCTACAGGCAAGTTATCGCCAATCAACTTTTCAAGGAGATCAATCTGCTCGTGAATTGCTGCAGAGATAGGAACGATTTCATCCCAAGTAAATCCCTTTGCAAGTGAGGAAATCCCAAGCAAGCGAGTTGCTAAATTCTTCTTTGAAACTAAATCTGTCTTGGTAACCAGTGCGAACTTCTTGGCACGTGAATACTTTGCAATTTCAGCAGCGAGGAATTCATCTCCGGCACCTGAAGTTTCATCAGCAGGTAGACACATCATCACAATATCGACTGAATCAAGGCTCTCGTTGACGACAGCGTTGAGGCGGTATCCAAGCAGCGTCTTTGGCTTATGGATTCCAGGTGTATCTACAAGAATTGCCTGATAATCAGGATTGTTAACGATTCCGCGGATAGCATGACGAGTGGTGTTGGGATGAGGCGATGTAATCGCAATCTTGCTTCCAACGAGTGCATTAATAAGAGTTGATTTACCAGTGTTAGGGCGGCCGACAATAGCCACAAAGCCCGAACGGAAATCACTCATATAGGTATTCTCTCATTACATGCGAGAAGAACCTAAAGCGCTGAAATTAACTCGATTGCATCAGGCACAGATGTCACAAGTTCAGCTGCTCTCTCGCCGATAAGTCGATGGCAGCCTTCTGATGAAGGTGAATTGATTGGCCCAGGTATCGCCATTACAGGTCTCATGAGTTCGGCTGCATCTCGTGCAGTTCGCAACGAACCGCTTCGAAAAGCCGCCTCGACAACCAGCGTTGCTTGTGAAAGCGCTGCGATAAGTCGATTGCGAGTCAAGAAACGATGTGGAAGCGCCGGAACTCCGGGCATTACTTCAGTAACTATCGCCCCGTTCTCGCAGATTTCTTCAAAGAGCCTGCTATTTCCTGATGGGTATTGCAGATCAATTCCTGATGCAATGACTGCAATGGTGCGACCTTCGGCAACGAGTGCGCCGCGATGAGCTGCCGTATCAACTCCATATGCTCCCCCGCTCACAATGTCCCATTCGCGATCAACAAAGCCCGCAGCGAAATCTCCTGCGATACGAACGCCATACGGTGTTGGGTTACGTGTACCAACAATTGCAAGAGAAGGATTACTTAGGATTTCAATATTTCCTTTAACAATCAGACCAATGGGCGGGCACTCAAGTTCATCCACGCGCAGCGGCCATTGCGCATCTCCTGGGATGATGAAGTGGGCGCCTAACTTCTCTATCGATTGAAAAGCTGTAGGGCTATCAAAACTTTGAACCTTTTCAACTAACGCCGCATGCTTTACAGAGTCATACACATTGCCTTTGATGCGATCGAAAACTGATTGCACACCTCGTTCTGTGATTTCCCGGCTCCAGAAAGTTGCTCCACCTTCAATGGCTGAAAAGAGCGCTAGGCGTTGTGCACGTTCTTTCATAGATCAGTTCCTTCGCGTAGTGAATGTGCTCGTTCGACATCATCGAGGGTCGGAACTGTGTGCCCTGCTAAATCTGAAAGGGTCCATGACAAGCGGATAACTTTGTGAAGTCCGCGCGCAGTAATTCGTTCGCGATCTAGTTCATCGTGGAGAAAATTCATGGCATCGCGTTGTGGGCGATACTTGCCGCGAAGTTCACGACTTGGAATCTGAGCATTAAGTTGCCATGGATCATTACTAAAACGATCTGCCGCAGCTTTTCGTGCCTTGATTACACGAGCACGAATTTCGGCGCTATTTTCGCCAAGGTCTGTCTGTGCCATTTCGACTCGGCTGACAGGATCAACTTGTACTCGCATATCGATGCGGTCCATGAGCGGACCGGAGAGTTTTCCTAAATAGCGACGAACCTGCACTGAAGAACAGGTGCAGTTGCGACCTTTGCCTGTGTACTTTCCGCAAGGACATGGGTTTGCAGCAAGCACTAAGAGAAAATGTGCAGGGAAAGTTATGTTTCCAACGCTGCGGGCAATAGTGATGGTTCCGGATTCAAGAGGCTGGCGTAACGAATCGAGAACTCCGATCGCGCATTCAGGTGCTTCATCGATAAAGAGCACTCCGTGATGAGCCAAGCTGCACGCACCTGGTTTGATGACATGAGAACCTCCGCCAACTATGGAAGCGCGCGAAGCCGTGTGGTGCGGCGAAACTATGGGGGCAATAAGTGACATCGGTGAACGTGAACCCAGCGCTCCTGAAATGGAATGCACTGCCGTAACTTCGAGTGCTTGATCGATAGTGAGAGAAGGAAGAATTGTTGGGATGCGCGAAGCAATCATCGTCTTGCCAGTTCCTGGTGGACCAATAAGCAAGAGATGATGTCCACCGCTGGCAGCGACTTCGGCAGCAAAGCGCGCTTTGGTTTGTCCTGCGACATCGGCGAAGTCGAGATATTCATCGACATCTGTCTTCTCTAAATCGAGTTCTTGGGCAACAGGATGCTCGCCCGTACGACCCCATAGAAGAACTTCTCGAAGTGATTCAAAGGTAAGGATCTGCATCTGTGTCATCAGTGCAGCTTCAGAACGATTAGCAGCCGGAACAATTGCCCGCGTGATTCCAGATTTATAAGCTGCAATGAGGGCTGGCAATACACCTCGCACCGAGCGAACTTTGCCATCGAGTGCCAGCTCGCCAAGTACTACCATGGATGCAAAGGGTTCTTGTGGAGCGGTGCCATGCGCAATCAGAATCGCTAGTGCAATGGAGAGATCGAAGCTGGAACCACTCTTTGGTAACCAAGCCGGCGATAGCGAGACAGTCACCTTTCTATTGGGCCAGACCTCATTGCAATTTGATATCGCAGCTCGTACCCGGTCACGGGATTCTTGCAACGCAGCATCCGGAAGCCCCAACAATGAATACATGGGAATGCCATCTGAGATATCAACTTCGATTTCAACAACACTTCCGGTGAGCCCCAGTAATGCGATGCTCTGAGTTTGTCCGATACTCATAGCAAATTACCTCGGTATTCCAAGGTATGAGTTCCATCTGCAGCAATCAGAATTGCAACGACATCAATGGTGTATTCGCACCCCAAGCATCCGTGTGTTGCCAGCCATCCCATCGCCAGCCGCTGCATGCGATGTGCTTTATCCCGATTAATTGCCTCGAAGGGATGACCGAATGCGAGTGAGCTACGAGTCTTAACTTCGACGAAATGAAAAGCACCATCGCTACTGAGTGAAACAAGGTCTATTTCACCTTCACGTATCCGCCAGTTGCGATCGAGGATTTCATCTCCACGCGCCAATAAATATTGCGCAGTTAATTCTTCACCAAAGGCACCTGTGCGCTGCTTCGCTCCTGGACGTTTAACTCTAGCCACCATGCGCGGGAGGTTAGAGGTTGGTCCTTACTTGATATTAAGAAAAGCAGGCGCCTGTGGAAACTATTGAAGAAGGGCAGCGATATTTGAAAACGATTTACGGTGTTCTATACACGGGCCATGTTCGGCAAGGGCTTTTGTGTGAACGGCAGTGATATAGCCCTTATGTTTTGCAAAGCCATATTGCGGATAAGTCTTATCTAGCTCAATCATCATGCGATCACGAGTTACCTTGGCGATAATTGATGCTGCACTAATTGCAGTAACAACTTGATCGCCCTTCCACACCGCAACATTGGGAATAGCTAAACCTTCGATTGCATAACCATCTGTCAGTACATATGCCGGTTCAATAGAAAGCCCCTTCACCGCACGGCGCATTCCATCGAGGTTTGCCGCATGCACACCGCGTTCGTCGATTTCAGATGGCGGGACAATAATGACGCTAACACTTTCGGCGATATTCATAATCACATCAAAGAGAATTTCGCGTTTGCTTTCAGAGACTTCTTTGGAATCGCGCACTTCAGCTAGCTCTGGCGCATTCGGATCTTTGAGAATGACTGCGGCAACAACAAGTGGACCCGCACATGGACCGCGACCAGCTTCATCAACACCTGCAATAGGTGAGATTCCTGCGTTACGAAGAAGTTCTTCGATCGCTTTCATAATGTTTGCGGTGTCTGATTACTTGATGGGGTTCTGGCCTGGAACTAATCCAACGCTCTTGATTGGCCAGATTGTTGCAAAGACTTGTCCAGTTACTTTAGAGACCGGAACAAAACCATTATTGACATCATCTTGGTGATAACGAGAGTCAGCAGATGAACCGCGGTGATCGCCCATTACCCAGATTTTTCCTTCTGGGACGGTGATGTTGAAATCTAAATCGCTGGCTTTATTGCCTGCAAAAATATATGGCTCAGAAGTTTCTTTTCCATTGATTGTCAGCTTGCCGTTATCGCAGCAGATGACCTTGTCACCAGCTACGCCAATGACGCGCTTAACCAGGTATTGCTTTGCAGGGTTGGGAAGTATGCCCACAGTTACGAGGCCATCTTTAACTTTTCCAAGAATTTTATTTCCAGATGCTTCGTATGGTTCAGGAAGCCAATTAGCAGGATCACGGAAGACCACAACATCGCCGCGATTAATTGTCTTTGAGATAAATGGCAGCTTGTTAACGGCTACGCGATCACCAATTTGCAGCGTGTTCTCCATAGAGCCCGAAGGGATATAGAAAAACTGCACAAGAAAAGTCTTGATTAGAAGTGAAACGGCGAGCGCAACGATTATAAGAATCGGGAACTCACGAAGGACTGAGCCCTTGCGTGGCATGTGAAGAGGTGAAGTTACTTAGATTCTTCAGTTGCTTCAGCAGCAACTTCAGGAGTCTCAACTACAGCTTCTGTTACTACGACATCTTCTGTAATCGTAACTTCAGCTGGAACCTCTGCCACAACTTCGACCGCAGCTGGCTCGGACACTTCGACGACAGCTTCTACGACAGGAGCCGGTGTTGAAAGAATTCCATCACCGTAGCCAACAATGCCATCGCGCTTTTCGCGAATCTTTGCAGCCTTACCGCGGAGATCGCGGAGGTAGTAGAGCTTTGCACGACGGACATCGCCCTTAGTGACAAGCTCGATCTTTTCAATAACTGGTGTGTGAACTGGGAATGTGCGCTCTACGCCAACGCCGTAAGAAACCTTACGGATTGTGAAAGTCTCGCGGACTCCGTCGCCCTGGCGACCGATAACGATTCCCTGGAATACCTGAAGACGTGACTTGTTACCTTCGATAACACGGACGTGAATCTTGAGCTCATCGCCTGCGCGGAACTGTGGGATGTCCTTACGAAGTGAGGCTGCATCTACGACGTCGAGAATATTCATGGTGATTCCTGTTCATTACTTATCTATAAGCACGGGTATCGCCGTGCAGACTGCGTATCTTGCCATAGAAGGGGCTCTGAGCGTAAATCGGTCAAATGACCCCCTGGAATTACGCGTGGAGGTTGAGGAAGCCCTCGAGTTCGGCGAACAAGGTTGGACCTGCCGCCAAGGTGGTCATATAGGGAGCCTGACCGTAGAGACCGAAGCGCGCCCCTGCCTCAGTGGCAACGAGGGAAGCTGCTGCCCAATCCCACTCTTTCAACCCATCTTCAAAGTAAGCATCGAGTGAGCCCATGGCAACTGAACAGATATCGACAGCTGCTGCGCCATTGCGACGAATATCGCGAATCAACGGAAGCATGCGACCGACGTTCTCGATCTGACGTCCGCGATGAGCAACATCGTATTGAAAACCTGTTCCGATGAATGCGCGATTGAATTCAACTGGCTCATTGGTCTTGATCTTGCTGCTATTGAAGAAAGCTCCGCCACCGCGAGAAGCCCACCACGTTGAATTGATCGTAGGTGCAACGACAACTCCGACTACAGAGCCATCTTTATCTTTTGCAGCGATGGAGACGTTCCAGCCAGGAAGTCCATAAAAGTAATTAACGGTTCCATCAAGTGGATCGATAACCCATGTGATGCCAGATTTACTTGCGACCTCAGCGCCTTCTTCGCCGATGATTCCATCGTCGGGACGAGCTGCAAGAAGTGATTGCACAATAAAAGTTTCTGCCTTCTTATCCATCTGAGTGGCGATATCGATGGCAGTGGATTTCTCTTCGATTTCAAAGGCGGGTGGGCGGTCCATGAGGAGCGCAGCCGCCTCGGCGCCGACTTTCTTCGCAAGTTCGAGCAAATCTTCATGCATATATGAAGTCTAAAGGGTCTAACTCTCGAGAAAATACCACCCCATCGGTTATTCTCACCCCATGACTGAGCTTCGTTTAGATGGCAAGACAGATGATGGAAGCCATCTCTCGCTTGTCGATACCGATGGGAATAACTATTCACTTCGTATCAGCGACACTCTCCGCGCAACTGTGAATCAGCCACGTCTGACTTCAGTTCCTGCAATGGATGCAGTTGAAACAATTTCGGTCAAAGAGATTCAGCGCAGACTTCGCGCCGGCGATAGCTTTGAACAGATTGCGCGCGAGGGCCAGACAACTGTCGATAAGGTCGAACGTTTCTCAGGCCCCGTCATGCAAGAGCGCGAATACATCCTTGAAAATGCTCGTAACCTCATCATGCGTAGAGATATTCACCGCATCGATCTCACATTCCGCGAAGTAGTTCTTGCCAAGCTTGCAGCACGTGGCGTCGATACCGATGAAGTTTCATGGAATACATGGCGCCAACTTGATGGCACTTGGCATATCGAACTTCACTACCCAAACCGCGACGGCAATGGCATCGCAACCTGGAACTTTGATCTTTCACGTCGCGCACTCGATGCATCAGACGATAACGGCGCTTGGCTTATTGATGAGGAAGCACCAGTTCGCGCTCCATCAACAGCAATCATTTATTCAGAGCCATCACATTCTTCACGACGTGAAGAAGTAGCTCCAGAACCAGAAATCGTTCGTATCGCAGATCTTCTCAACGCTCCTGAAGAAAAGGCTGAGACACCACGTCTTGCTGTTATTCGCGAGACTCCATCAGCTGCTGATTCACAAGATGGAATTACAGCTCGCGCAAAAGTTCCTTCATGGGATGAAATTATGTTTGGACGAAAGTCTGAAGAACCTACTGAGGAAGATAACTAATTCTTCACGCTGTGCAGCAATAACGGCACTGAACTTTCAATAACGCTATCGCCACCATGGTGGCCAATCATCGCGCCTTCTTTATCTGCGCGTTCTGGATCAAGCAGAACAACGTTGGCTTGAGCAATCGCAATGACATCACCGGCACGTTCTGATGCATCGAGTGAAACATTTGGGCCAAAGAGCCCTGCAGTAATTGCGCTCTGACGCGTATGCATTGTGACCTTTGCGCCCAACGCGCTCTGCCAACGAGCAATCACTTCATTCTCTGCATTTGCGCTATCTGATGAAAGGTAGAGATGGCGCATACGCGGTTCTCCCGCAATCACAGCCACATCCGTAAGCAATTCATTATCTTGGCCCAGGATGATCTTCTCTTCCACGTTAATCATTCCGTGATCGGCAGTCAGCCAAATGCGAGTTCCGTTGGGTAACTTCTGCATAAGCGCCTGCACCAATTCATCCACACTCTTCAAGGCCGCTAACCACTTTTCTGAACCAACTCCATCTGAGTGGCCAGCCGAATCAACATCATTAACGTAGAGATAAACAAATGAAGGTGACTTCTGAAGTGCTGCGACAGTCTCTGAAATCAAATCGGCCGAAACATTGGCGCCCTTGTAATGGGCTCCGCGAAATACGGCGCGAGTAAATCCAGTATTTTCATAACGCTTGGCAGCAACATGCGTTGTGGCGATTCCCGCGGCACTTGCTCGTTCAAAGAGGGTTGGCACTGGTTGCCAAATAACCGGATCAACGCGTTCATCCCACTTTAAAGAGTTAAGTACTCGTCCCCCACTGCGCGGAACTTGGACTGTGTATCCCAACATTCCATGGGCGCCCGGCATTTCACCTGTTGTCAGAGTTGCCAAGCTTGTTGCTGTTGTAGATGGAAAAGATGTCGTGATTGTTCCGTGCAGAACCATGCGCGAAAGAGTTGGAGCAACTTCTGCAAATTTACTTAAGACATCGGCGCCAAGACCATCGACAAGAAATACGAGTTCGCGGCCGCTAGGACTTTCGCCACAGTTGATTGAATCATGCGCTGTTGTTAAACCCAGACTCGAGAAGATCGAGGGCATGATTTGCGATAAATGCACGGCGCTATCTTCTCACGGGTATTGTTGCCGCCATGAACTCGTATGAATTCGTTCCATCTCCTGAAGTTGCTGCGGCCCTTAAAGCAGGCAAGCCTGTTGTCGCACTTGAATCAACGATTATTAGCCACGGACTTCCACGCCCATCAAACCTTGATGTAGCGCGCGAAGTTGAGCAGATTGTTCGTGATCACGGAGCAACGCCTGCAACGATTGCGATTCTCGATGGAAAGGTCTGCATCGGACTTACCGATGATCAGCTCGTTGCCATTGCAAACCGCGATGACATCGCCAAAGCTTCAAGCCGTGATCTTGCAATCATCGCAGCAACTGGAAAGTCAGCGGCAACAACTGTTGCAGCAACAGCTCACCTTGCAGTCTTGGCTGGTATCCATGTCTTTGCAACTGGCGGCCTCGGTGGAGTTCACCGCGGAGCAAATGAATCATTCGATGAATCAGCCGATCTCACTGCGCTCTCTGATCTTGATATCACCGTTGTCTGTGCCGGAGTGAAATCTATTCTCGATGTCGGAGCAACGCTCGAGCGCCTTGAGACTCTCGCTATTGGACTCGTTGGTTATAAGACAACCCACTTCCCTGGTTTCTACCTCACTGACTCTGGCTACACACTTGAGCATCAAGTAAATACGGCCGATGAAATTGCAGCGATCATCCATGCGCGTAATTCTTTGAAGACAGATATCCATGCACTCATAGTCGCTAACCCTGTTCTTAAAGAGATGGATCGCGTACGCCACGATGCCATCTTGAAGAGCGGACTTGAGGGCGCTGCCAAGAATGGAATAGTCGGCAAGGCAGTTACTCCATTCCTTCTCGAGCATTTTCATACCGCATCCGAAGGTGAATCACTCAAGGTTAATATCGAAATCATTAAGTCGAATTCAGCTCTTGCTGCAGATATCGCAGTAGCGGTCGCAAAGTAATTTCATGAGCGCCAAGGTCTTATGCATTGGCGATGTCATGCTCGATGTTGTTACCAAGATTGGCGTACTCCCTTCGCAGATTAATTACGGCAGCGATACACCCGCAACGATTTCAACGCACGGTGGTGGCGCTGCCGGAAATGTAGCTTCGTGGCTTACTCGAGCTGGTGCTCAATCAACGATCGTGGGCCATGTAGGCGATGATGCAGCAGGATCAGCGCTAGTAAGTGAATTCGATGCGCTGGGCGTACAGCATCACAATCTTGTAGTTGATCACGGTCATTCAGGAGTTGTCGTAGTTCTGGTTGACCCAACAGGTGAGCGCACAATGTTTCCCGACAATGGTGCCAACTCCGGTCTTCATATTGGTGATCTGCCAGAACTAAAGGGTTATGACGCGGTCTATATCTCTGGGTACTCCCCGCTCGATCCTCTTTCACTTCCTGGCATTAAAGAGATGATTGCAAAGATTCGTGAAGCAAATATTCCTATCTACTTTGACCCAGCATCTGTTGGTGGGATGAAGGAGGTTGCTATCGATGAAGTGAAATCTTGGCTTCCGCTCATGAATGTACTTCTTCTCAATGAAGAAGAGGCGATCTATCTTTCAGGAGCGAGTGATATTGAAGTTGCTCTCAACAATCTTCTCGAGCAGTGCCAGACCGTTGTCATTAAACGTGGATCACATGGCGCTATAGGAAAGTCACGCGGTGGGCAATCAATCTCTATCCCAGCAATTCCTGCAATCGTTGCAGATACAACCGGGGCTGGCGATTCATTTGCAGCTGGATTTATTTCTCATTTTGCGATTCATAAGGACCTCAACCGAGCTTTAATGGCTGGCGCCGAGATTGCAGCCCAATGTGTGGCAATCATTGGGGCTAGACCGCGTGTAGGTACCAAGATTTAGCTACTTCGCTTGGCAGAATACGCGCCATGGCAACAAAGAAGACAGCAGCTCCAAAAAAATCAGCGAAGGTCGTCGGACCTAAGCCAGGAGAATTTCCTGGCAAGATCGTTGATATCGATGTCTCTTCTGAAATGTCGGAATCTTTTCTTGAGTACGCATACTCAGTAATTTACTCACGCGCTCTTCCTGATGCGCGCGATGGATTAAAGCCTGTACACCGTCGCATCCTTCACCAGATGAGCGATATGGGTCTTCGCCCAGAGCGCGGGCACGTAAAGAGCGCCCGTGTTGTCGGTGAAGTAATGGGTAAGTTGCACCCTCACGGTGACTCAGCAATTTACGACGCACTTGTGCGTATGGCTCAATCTTTCTCAATGCAGATTCCTCTGATCGATGGCCACGGAAACTTCGGTTCACTCGATGCAGGTCCTGCAGCGATGCGTTACACAGAAGCGCGCCTTGCATCAGCGGCAATGTCGATGGTGGCAGAAGCAGATGAAAATACAGTCGACTTCGGCCCTAACTACGACGGTCAGCTTTCAGAGCCACTTGTTCTTCCAGCCGCTTTTCCTAACCTATTGGTCAACGGTGGTTCAGGTATCGCAGTCGGTATGGCGACCAACATGGCTCCCCATAACCTCGGTGAAGTTATCGCTGCAACAAAGTTTCTCATTGATAACCCTAAGGCGACTCTCAATCAGCTCATGAAGCATGTACCGGCTCCAGATTTCCCAACAGGTGGAGAAATCGTTGGACTCGAAGGTGTTCGTGAAGCGTATGCAACAGGTAAGGGCTCATTTAAAGTCCGCGCAACTGTTGAGATCAGCAAAGTTACTTCACGCAAAATGGGCATCATCATCAAGGAGCTGCCGTTCAACATTGGTCCTGAAAAGATTGTTGAACGTATTGCAGACCTTGCTAAGGCAAAGAAGATTCAAGGTATCTCAGATATCGTCGATCTCACCGATGGCCAGACAGGCACAAACGTAGTTATCGAACTCAAGAACGGTTTCGAGCCCGAAGATGTCCTTGAAAAGCTCTTCAAGCTCACTCCAATGGAAGATGCATTCGCAATCAACGCTGTTGCTCTCGTTAAAGGCAAGCCACAGACACTTGGCCTCAAGGAACTCTTGCAGGTATTTATCGATCACCGCATTGAAGTTGTGCGTCGTCGCTCAGAATTTCGTAAGGCAAAGGCTGAAGATCGCCTTTCATTGGTTGATGGATTGCTCAAGGCAATCATTGATATCGATAAGGTCATCAAGATTATTCGCGGAAGCGATGACGCAGCAGCTGCAAAAGAGAAGCTCATCAAGGATTTCAAGCTCAACGATGAACAAGCAACCTACATCTTGGATATGCCACTTCGTCGCCTGACAAAGATGAGCAAGCTCGAACTTGAAACAGAGTCGAAAGAACTCAAGGCAATCATCGCAGCCCTCACAACTTTGCTTAAGAATGAGGATGCAATCCGCAAGCAGGTTTCAGAAGAACTCACTGCTGTCGGTAAATCATTCGCAGTTCCACGCCGCACACGTATCGGCAAAGAGTAATTAGTTAGGCAGTAGAACTGCCGTTCCTTTTTCGTGAGATAGAAATTCAAGGGTGTGGCTTGGAAGAGCCTTTGCAAATTCGTGAGCCATATCTTTTTCACCTTCTCGCCCAGCATCGTCAATGACAATAATTGCTCGTGGACTCAACTTCGAAATGCATTCAACGATAGCTGGGTGGCGCGCCTTGGGATTCTTAGATCCCGGAGGTCCATCAATAAAGAGAAGATCGATATTGGTTACATCGTTGAGCTGAGATAAGTCGTACCAATCGACTCCTGAAGCATGTGGTGTAAGCGGAGCAATACGCACATCAACATTGGTAACACCATGGGCAGCAAGAAGTCTCTTTGTCTTTCCGGCGTATTCAGCAGAGTTATCAATACTTGTGATTGTTGCTTGAGGAGCGCTCTTTGCAAGCACCAAGGTGGACATTCCTGAACCCAAATCGAGTATTCGCGTTGGTTTAGAACTCTTAGCCAGATCAAGAAGTGTCAGCAAAACATCAGGTGATGCTGCCCAGCTGCGAGTAGATGGAATCGGAGCGCTGAGATCGATCAATCGAAGTAATTGCGAATAGAACTCACCTTGTCGATAGTTCTCCCAAGCTGCTTCGCTCTGTGCCTTGGCAATGCGACGCACATCTCTTTCAGGAGCTACTAACTTGATAAGTTTTTCGTTGATGCGCTTCAGAATTCGAATCTGATAGAAGGAAATCGCAAGAAGTAAGAGTGCGATGAGCAGAATCATCAGGCTGAGCATTTGAAGATTCTAGGCTGATTACAAGGTAATAGGAATACTGTGGGAAGATACGCCAAATGATCTCCACATCCGCTCTTGAACTCCGTGCCGGAGCGCGCCTCTTAGTATCTGGCGTTAATGTGCGCATCAACCATGGCGACCGCGTCGGCTTCGTTGGCCGTAACGGTGCTGGTAAATCAACTCTTGCAAAAGTATTAGCTGGCGAAAACCTGCCTGCAGGTGGCGGCGTTCAGCGCACAGGAAAGATTGGTTACCTCCCCCAGGATCCTCGTACTGGTGAAGACCAAGGAACAGCTTTAGATCGCATCTTGTCTGCCCGCGATCTCGATCAAATCGCTGCGCGTATGACCCAAGTAGAACAAGAGATGGCAACTACTGAAGGCGCCGAACTAGAAAAAGCTTTGGAACGCTATACACGCGTTGATGCAGAGTTTTCAGCAGCCGGTGGATATGCCGCAACTTCTGAAGCCGAGGCGATTGCAACCTCTCTGGGAGTTTCAGAGTCAGTATTTAACAACCAGCTCGACACGCTCTCTGGTGGTCAGCGTCGTCGTATCGAGCTTGCTCGCATCCTCTTTTCAGGCGCTGAAACACTTCTGCTCGATGAGCCTACAAACCACCTTGATGCTGATTCGATCATGTGGCTGCGTAACTACCTCATCAACTATGCCGGTGGATTGGTCATCATCTCCCACGATGTGAACTTGATTGAAACTGTTGTCAATAAGGTCTTCTACATCGACGGCAACCGTAACGTTATCGATGTCTACAACATGGGTTGGAAGCAGTACCTCTTACAGCGCGAACAAGATGAACATCGCCGAAAGAAAGAGCGCGCTAACGCCGAGAAGAAAGCTGAAATTTTGCAGAAGCAGGGCGAGAAGATGCGCGCTAAGGCTTCTAAGGCAACCGCGGCTCAAGGAATGTTGCGTCGCGCAGATAAATTGCGCGCCGGTCTTGAAGATGTTCGCGTTAAAGATAAGGTCGCAAAGCTTCGTTTCCCTACACCTGCTCCTTGTGGCAAGACTCCCCTATCGGGTGAAGAGCTTTCTAAGAACTACGGATCTCTTGAAATCTTTACCGACGTTTCTTGCGTTATCGATAAGGGCTCACGCGTTGTGATCTTGGGACTTAACGGAGCTGGCAAGACCACTCTTCTTAAGATTCTTGCCAACCAACTTGAATCCGATACCGGAAAAGTTGAACATGGCCACGGTTTGAAACTCGGCTACTACGCCCAGGAACATGAAATGCTCGACTTCGAGCGCACCATTCTTGAAAATATGTTGTCCTCAAAGGATGACTTGCGTGAACCAGAAGCCCGTAACGTTCTAGGTTCATTCCTCTTCGTTGGCGATGATGTTCATAAGCCAGTCAAGGTCTTATCTGGTGGCGAAAGAACTCGTCTTGCACTCGCAACATTGGTTGTATCGGCTGCAAACGTTCTGCTTCTCGATGAGCCTACAAACAACTTAGACCCAGCATCTCGAGAAGAAATCCTTGGAGCCCTTGGTGAATACCAAGGCGCAGTCATCATGGTTTCTCACGATGAGGGAGCCGTGCAAGCCCTTAAACCAGAGCGCGTGATTTTGCTGCCTGATGGCGATGAAGATATTTGGAAAGAAGAGTACTTCGACTTAGTTTCGATTGACTAAAAACTAAGGCTTAAGCGTCGATCTGTTCGCGATCGATCTCAGCAGTTGCAATAAATTCCTTACGAGGAGCAACTTCTGAACCCATCAAGAGCTCAAACATCTTCTCAGCAGCTTCACCGTCTGGGACAGTAATGCGGCGAAGCGTACGAACATCAGGATCCATAGTGGTTTCACGGAGCTGATCAGCATCCATTTCGCCAAGGCCTTTGTAGCGCTGAATTGGTTCTTTCCAACGCTTGCCGTTCTTCTTCAAATCTGCGGTGACGCTCTTCATCTCATCATCTGAGTATGTATAGATGTATTCACCCTTCTTGCCGCCTGCGCCCATTGTTTCAATGCGGTGCAGTGGTGGAATAGCAGCAAAGACGCGTCCGGCATCGAGCATTGGACGCATGTAGCGATACATCAATGTAAGCAAGAGGCAGCGAATATGCGCGCCGTCAACGTCAGCATCTGACATCAAGATAATGCGGCCATAGCGAGCTTCATCAAGTTCAAATGATTTACCTGAGCCAGCGCCAATAACCTGAATGATAGATCCGCACTCCTTATCATCGAGCATCTGTGAAAGTGATGCCTTCTGAACGTTAAGGATCTTTCCGCGGATAGGCAAGATTGCTTGGAATTCTGAGTTTCGGGCAGCCTTTGTTGTGCCTAGCGCTGAGTCACCTTCTACGATGAAGAGTTCGGTACGAGTGACATCTTCTGAACGACAATCGGAAAGCTTTGTTGGAAGTGATGAAGATTCAAGAGCGTTCTTACGACGTTGAATATCTTTATGAGCACGCGCGCTAATTCGTGTGCGTGAGGCATTGGCAATCTTTTCCATGATCAACTTGCCGTTGGCCTTATCAATACGACGAGTTGTTGCGAAGAATTCCTTCAACTTGTCGGCAACGACTGCCGAGACAATCTTTGTGGCAGCTGCTGTGCCCAAGACTTCCTTGGTCTGACCTTCGAACTGTGGCTCAGACATACGCACTGTGACAACGGCTGTGAGGCCTTCCATGACGTCATCTTTAATGACATCGGCTTCATTCTTCTTCAAGATACCTGCGCTGCGCATCGCTTCGTTAAATGCCTTCGTGATTGCGCGCTCGAAGCCAAGTACGTGAGATCCACCCTTTGGGGTAGCAATGATGTTCACGAATGAGCGAAGGGTTGAATCAAAGCCAACGCCCCACTTCATCGCGATATCAACTTCCATATCGCGCTCGACATCAGTTGAAACCATGTGGCCCTTATCGTCGAGAACTGGAACAGTCTCTTGATAGTGGCCAGTACCGTAAATACGAATTACTTCACCAACTGGTGCATCTGGCTGCAAGAAGTCGCAGTACTCAGAGATTCCGCCCTTATGGAAGAAGACCTGAGTGGTCTTCTCTTTCTTGCGGTTATCGTTAACGGTGATTGAAAGTCCTGGGACCAAGAATGATGTTTGGCGTGCTCGTGCGTAAATATCTTCAAGATCGAGTTCAGCATCCTTCAGGAAGATCTGACGATCTGACCACCACTTAGTGCGTGTTCCAGTTACCTTTGCAGAAATCTTGCCGATAGTGCGAAGACCTGATTGCGGCGTGAATTCAGCCTTTGGTCCATCGCCATCGAATACGCCAGCGACGCCGCGCTTAAATGACATCCAGTAAATCTTGCCGTTACGGTCGACTTCAACATCAAGGCGTTCTGCAAGTGCGTTTACAACGGATGCACCCACACCGTGGAGACCGCCGGAGGCAGCATATGAACCGCCACCGAACTTTCCACCTGCGTGGAGCTTGGTCATAACAACTTCAACGCCGGTAAGGCCAGTCTTTGGTTCCTTATCGACAGGAATACCGCGGCCATCATCGTGAACTTCTACAGAGCCATCGGCTTCAAGATTAATCTCGATCTTCTTGCAATGACCTGCCAAGGATTCATCGACAGAGTTATCAATAATTTCCCAGAGACAGTGCTGAAGGCCGCGGGAATCGGTTGAACCGATATACATACCTGGGCGCTTACGAACGGCATCGAGACCTTCGAGGACAGCTAAGTCTTTGGCGGTATAGGAATCCTTAGAGTCCGCCGCTACGTCGAAGTTCAATTCATCTGCCACGGTGGCAAAGGTTAGCCAGCGAATGGTTCGCATCTGGTTAAGCGCGCCGAAGGTCTCATATATTGATTAATTAGGGTGAGATATCTCAAGAAAATCGATATTTCACACAATATTCGAATCTTTTTACCGAGCGGGGAATAAAGAGAACTGGCATGATGTTCCATAGATGTACAGAACTTCCCACAGACCAAGGCAAGACTGAAGCGAAACGGAGAGCGCGATGACCGAGCAAGTAATCCTCGAATCCACACCTCTAAATGCCCTCGATCGATGCGATCGTTGTGGCGCACAGGCTTACGTGCGTGCGATTTTGGTAACTGGTGGCGAACTCATGTTCTGCGCACATCATGGCAAGGAATATGCCGAAAAGCTTAAGACTGTCGCTGCAAAGATTCAGGACGAGTCAGAGAAGTTGGTTGAAGTTAAGTAATTACTCTTCTTTACGAAGGCCCTTATGCGAACCATCGCATAAGGGTTTTTCTTTTGATTGACCACAACCGCAGAACTTTGGATTCTCGATAGTTTCAATCACATTGCCATCTGCATCGACGATATCGACAACTCCTGTGATGCGAATAGATCCGCTCTTAGGGTTGATAAAAGCCTTTGCATCAGACATTGCGAAAACCGATCTTTTTAATCGAGGTAATCGCGCAATGACTGCGAACGTGAAGGGTGGCGCAGCTTCGACATTGTCTTTGATTCGATCTGACGAATACGTTCGCGGGTTACGCCGTGAACTTTGCCGATCTCATCAAGGGTCTTTGGCTGACCATCTGTAAGTCCGTAACGAGCCTTGATCACATCAGCCTCACGGTTGGTGAGCCCACCGAGAACCTGCATCAACTGCTCCTGCAAGATCGTGAATGTCACTGATTCTTCTGGCTTTACAGCTTCAGAGTCTTCAATCAAATCACCGAATTCGGAGTCGCCTTCTTCACCAAGTGGTGTGTGAAGCGAGATTGGTTCGCGACCGTACTTCTGAACTTCGACAACCTTTTCAGGTGTCATATCGAGCTCCTTAGCGAGCTCTTCAGGTGTTGGTTCGCGACCTAGGTCTTGCAGCATCTGGCGCTGCACGCGTGCAAGCTTGTTGATGACTTCAACCATGTGAACAGGAATACGGATTGTGCGAGCCTGGTCTGCCATCGCGCGGGTGATTGCCTGACGGATCCACCATGTTGCGTATGTCGAGAACTTATAGCCCTTTGTGTAGTCGAACTTCTCGACAGCACGGATAAGACCGAGGTTTCCTTCTTGGATCAAGTCGAGGAACAACATTCCGCGACCTGTGTAGCGCTTTGCAAGAGAGACAACGAGACGAAGGTTTGCTTCGAGCAAGTGGTTCTTTGCGCGCTTTCCATCTTCAACGATCCACTCGAGCTCGCGCTTAAGCTTCTTATCAATCTTCTTAGTGTTCTTCAGCGCTTCTTCAGCAAAGAGGCCAGCTTCAACGCGTGTAGCAAGTTCTACTTCAAGCTCTGCGTTAAGAAGTGCTACGCGACCGATCTGCTTGAGGTAATCCTTAACTGGGTCAGCTGTTGCACCTGCTGTAAGAACAGTCTGTTCTGGTGGGAGGCGCTTGATTTCAATCTGAATAAATCGGGCCTGCTCGTTGAAGAAGTACTGCAAATCTTCAAGGTTCTTGAGGTAACCCTGGTTTACAGCTTCTGCAATCATCTTCGCTGATTTCTCATTGAAGGTATTCATCGCAAATTGCTGTTGGATCTGCTTGAAGGTCAGAGCCTTTGCATCAGCCTGATCAATATTGTGCTTAGGAGCGACTTCAACGCCCTGAATCTTGCCGTTGATTGCTTCAAGAACGAGGTTTACATTCTTGAGATCCTTCTTATGCTTTTCGCGCTCGTTCTTATCTTCTTCTTCATCATCTGCATCGGTATCAAGAAGGGTAAATGAACCTTCTTCATTCTTTGTCTCATCTGAGAGAGTGACGACGCGTGGCTGATCTTTTCCATCTGCCTCTGCATCAATGATTTCAGCAGCTTCAGCGATAAGTGTTTCTACATCTTCGAGCTCGACTTCTTCGACAACGATTTCATTGCCATCTTCATCGAGAACAACTGCAGCCTTGCCGCCCTTTTCTGCGGCTGGCTTTGGCTCTTCCTTCGGTGCAATGAGAGCAAGCTGTGCCTTCGACAAGATGCGGCTTGGTGCGCCAAGTCCGGCCTTTCGTGCCTTCTCAGTTGCTTCTGGAATTTCAATGTCGAGCTGGCGTGCTTCAAGAGCGAGCGCCATAAATTCTTTCTTCACTGCCTTGCGGTAATTATCAATTCCGCTCGCTGCAAGAGTTTCAATGATCTCTTTCTGGCGCGCAACTGCGTTCTTCAAATCAACGAGTTGTTGTACTTCCTTGGCAGAGAGATCTTTCTTCAGTTCAATCTTGACTGGCTTTGCTGGTGCAACCTTCTTAACCGGTGCTGCCTTCTTAGCTGGCGCTGCCTTCTTCGCAACTGCTTTCTTTGCAACGACCTTTTTAACAGGTGCCGCCTTCTTTGCAGGAGCTTTCTTAGCTACGGCCTTCTTTGCTGCTGGCTTTGCTGCAGCTTTCTTGCCCTTTGCCTTGTTTTTGAGCGCACTAAATACAGCCACAATTGTCCTTTGGTTGTTTTCTTCGAACTTCTCGAAGCAATACCTATATTGTACCCGCAACCTTCAAGGCGTGCCGAATCGCATCGCCCATCGCCTCTGCCTCAACTAAGAATCCATCGTGTCCAAAGTCAGAACTGATGGTTATTGGCGCATCTGCAGTCGGAACTAGCTCAGATATCTCAACCTGAAGTCGAGGTGGGAAGAGGCGATCGGTATCAATCGAGACCACAACGACCGGAACTGTGATGGCTTCAAGGGCTGCTGCCACTCCTCCGCGGTCGCGGCCGATGTCATGTGAGTTCATCGCATCAGTCAGAGCGATATAGGTATTGGCATCAAATCTCTTGGCCAGCTTTGTCGCCTGGTGGTCCAGGTATGACTCAACGGCGTAACGGCCGGTCTCATCTCCCTGAAGCTGGCGGCCAAAGCGAACATCCATCTCAGATTCGGTGCGATAGGTCAGGTGCGCGATGCGGCGGGCAATTCCCATGCCATCGATTGGTCCGCGCTCTTGCTCGTAGTAATCGCCATCATTGAAATGTGGGTCCGCTTTGATGGCACGAATTTGAATCGAAGCTGTGCCGATTTGGTCTCCTGTGGCAACAGCTGATGAACCGATGGTGCAGATTGCACCGACGCGATCTGGAAGTTGGACAGCCCATTCCAGCGAACGCATTCCACCAAGAGATGGACCAACTGCCAATAGATACTTATCAATTCCAAGTGCATTACTGAAGGCAACTTCGGCGTTGACCATGTCGCGAATCGTGATGATGGGAAAGCGTGAACCGTAACGTTTTCCATCGGGAGCAATACTTGAAGGACCAGTAGATCCTTGGCAACCACCAATGACATTGGGACAGACGATGAAGTATTTATCTGTATCAAAAGGAAGACCAGGACCAACCATCTGTGGCCACCACCCTGTGACATCAGACCAACCGGTCATCGCATGGTTAATTAAGATTGCATTGGATTTATCTGCGTTGAGAGTTCCCCATGTTTGATACGCGATAGTGATATCTGGCAAGGTCTCGCCATTTTCAAGAAGTAAGAAACCAATCTTGACGAACTCACGATCGCCTGGGTCATCGCCCTCAAGCCACGCACCGGTGACATCGAAGTTAGGTGTTCTGCTCATAGAAAAATCCTTCACGCACTTGCAACTGCGCATTACACGCACCTGCCTGGTCGTCACCCGGAGCACCCCACCGCGGTGGAGGGTTGCCGTCTCATCAGCCGGGGCTATCGATGAGAACTCGTGACCGGTGTAAATATTACCCGAAGATTGTCGCCACCACTTTGGGGTGAAGTTCAGCCCGCATCGCCGTAAATGAGTGAGGTGGCCAGCCTGCAGTGAAGACTCGTCGCAGAAGGAGGGCTAAGGAGTACTGGTCATCATCATCGAGCGCCCGGTCGAGCGCCTTATGTGCCAACGCTCCTTCTCCGCGCTCGTACGCCATCGCCGCAAAGAGAGAAGCAATGGGAGCAACAAAGCCACGGGGTGCGATGCGCAGAAGTTGATGCCACATCGACCAGTAATGATCGGCGCTCTCTTCAGAATGTGAACCTAGCGCAAAGTCGCGCACTTGAATATCGCTCATACGACCAATAACCCGAGCTACTAATTCACGATCTTCGGCGCCTCGCCCTTCTCGGTATTCGCCCGCCAAATCAATAATCGCCGTTGCACCATCGCGCTGTAAATCATTGAGTTCTTCAGCATCACTGGAAACGATGAAGGCCAGTACTTCATCCTGCCAACTCAGTTCAAACGAAGACGGAACGGCAGCGATGGATTGCACAAGACCTTCAACTGATTCGTACGGCATCGGGTGTCCTGCGATGACATGTTCGGCAGCAATTCGTGAAGTATCGAGGTCAGGAATTTCACTTCCTTCAGGCGGGCAACATGTCAGATCTGTGCAGAGCATCGAACGGAATCGGTTATTGCGAACGACCAGGGATTCCTTGATATCCAGGCCCGCGCGGATAAGAGCCGCAGAAGTATTGATAACAGCGCTTTCGGCATCGCTTTCGGATTCACCGCTATAAGCAACGATAAATGCCCCATCGGCTTCTTCGCGCACTAAGTGGGAAGCAAGTAAGTCATAGCTTTCAGGTGCAATATCGCTCGGTAAATCAACGCGCATCGCCATACCAATTGTTTCGTTCTTCAGTGAAACAAGGACGAGAGAACGATCTGGGTGGTAGCCGATAAGAAATGGAATTGCGGCAAGTAGATCGTGAGGGGAAGTAAGGGTTGTCATGGTCTGCCTTTCTTATAGAGAACGGGTGGAGTAAAACGAGTAGGTGCTGCAACTACGGTGATGGGAAGAATGGAGACGGTGTCGATCTTTCCTGGAATTTGCGCGGTGACTCCGCTGATGGTGAAGCTGCCTTCCCACCGCGTTATAAGTTGAATTAAGTAATGGCCCGGATTGGAATAGGTATGTTGGATTTCGCCTTCGGGATAAGGAGCGCCAACTTTTCGCGTTACAAATACAACGCCATCTCCGTAATGCCAGAGAAAGGTTGGTTTGAGCTTTACATCGACTACCTCGCCAACAATCTCAATCTTCTTTGTGATGACTTCAGGAATATCGCTCCAGAAGAAGACTGGAACTTTGATCAGTGGCTGAAAAGAAGGTGAATATGCGATTCCGGCACTTGGCAGGATTTCAACTAACTTGTCGCTCAGCGATGTTGCACTTGCAGTAGCTGATGGCGTGGGTTTCTTTCGCACCACTGGCTTCTTCGTTGACGTAATTACTTTGGGCTTTGCACTTCCTGTCACCTTTGGCTTTGGCGCAACTGGCTTTCGCACAATCGCTTTGCGAGTCTTCACAGGCGCTGGTGCCACTGCCTTCTTCTCAGGCAGACCACTTCCCTTTCGCCCCTCGATGATGATCTTTCCATCTTGGGTATAGACATCAATGCATGCCTTTTCTATGCAATCTGTGGCATGTGCGGGAAGTGCAATAGATGTAAGGATTAATGAGAACGCAATTAACTTCTTCATGCGCGGGAGGGTAAGTGCGCGTGTACCGCTTTAAAGTTCAAAAACTACGAACTGTGGATACTCTAGGAGTATGACTGCGCGCGATGGTGATGGCTGGATCGAATGTGCATGCGGCTCAAAACATTGGGGCAAGCACGGCGCAGCAGGCCTTTTGATTATTCGCGATGGTTCAGTCTTCTTGCAGCATCGAGCACCATGGGTGCATAACGGCGATACCTGGGGAATTCCAGGCGGTGCTCGCGATTCGCACGAAACAATTATTGAAGGCGCTATCCGAGAAGCAGTTGAAGAGACCGGTATCAAACCTGAAGATTTGCAGCCCGTTCATACCTTTACTGATGATCACGAAGGTTGGAGCTACTCAACCGTTATCGCCTTCGCCAACGAGAATCTAGAGGGCCACGAATTAAACGATGAATCTCATGAAGTGCGCTGGGTGAAATTTGATGATGTCACGCGACTACCGCTACATCCCAGCTTTGCAAAAACGTGGCCGTTAATTCGCCAATGTGTTGATGACTTGATCGCACCACGTTAAAGCTTCTCTATCGATATGAGCAATCACCACAACGGTCTTTCCAGCATCGCGTAATTGCTTTAAATAGTTAATGATGCGGACTTTACTCGCGCTATCTTGCGCTGAAAGTGGTTCATCGAAGAGGTAGACCTCGCTATCGCGAATAAGCGCCCGGGCAATCTCAATACGTTGCGCCTCACCTCCTGAAAGAGTTGTAACTCTCTGATCGGCATAGTGATTAATTTCTAAGGCAAGCATCACTTCATCTACCTTCAGAAGCGCTTCACCGCTCTGGCCCATTTCGATCACTTCACGAGCGGTGTATGAAAGCCAATAATTACGATTTTGTTGCACGACGCTGCGAATCTTTGCCTGCTCGGCATCTGAAAGCTCGCACAGATTTCTATCACCAAAGTAGATATTGCCCGCGATTAATGGAAGGTCACCTGCAATTGCACCGAGTAGCGAACTCTTACCACTTCCATTGGGGCCGATAATTGCAGTGATTTTCCCGGGTTCTAAAGTTGCGCTGAAGTCGCGCACTACAACACGAGCTCCACGTTCTATAGAGACGTTTTCAATCTTTACTAGCGCCATATATCGCCGCTTTTCTTAAGCGTGGCAATCAGGATGGGCGCGCCAATTAATGAGGTGAGTAAACCGATTGGAAGTTCGAAAGGTGGAATGAGTGCGCGCGCAGCGGTGTCGGCGATTAATAAGATTAGTGCGCCTATAAGTCCGGCAAAGATAACTAAGTTTCGATTTCTTGGACCATGTAAGTAGCGAGCAATATGTGGAGCCGCAAGTGCTAGAAAAGCGACTGAACCAACGGTTGAAACAGTGACAGCGACGAGAGTTGCTAGAACTGCAAATGTGGCAAGACGGATTCGGTATGCGTTAAATCCCATGTGGCGAACGGATGAATCTCCAAGTGAGAGTAAATCCAATCGTGGCGCCATCTTCCAGGCAAAGAGCGCGCCCGCAACAAGGATCGGTGTGAGTATCACCAAATTCTTGCCTGTCACCAATGAGAGCGAACCAAAGGACCAGAATGAAATGGAACGCGCATCCGGACGACTAATTGCAGTAATGGTCAGACCGACAATGGCGTTGAGAATTGCTGAGACACCGATTCCAATGGTGATCAAGGAGAGAGCTGATCTTGCTAAAGAGAATGTAAGCAGCGTCGCAGCCAGTGCGCCAACTGCTGCGCAGATAACTGATCCCAATGATCCGATAGTGACAACGTTGAGAAGGACGCCGAGAAGGACGCCGAGTGAAGCACCGGCAGATGTACCGAGAATCGCAGGATCGGCGAGCGGGTTATTTGTTGAACTTTGAGCGAGCGAACCAGCAATTCCAAGTGCTGCTCCAACTAAAAGCGCAGCTGCCACACGTGGGGCGCGGATCTCCCAGATGATTTGATGTGATGGTGATTGTGTATCAAGAAATGGATTAAAGATGTATCGCCAGATATCAATTACATCAGCGGCCCCAACAGAAAGTGCGAACATCGAGAGAAACGGAACAGCTAGTACGAGAGGCGCTAACCGCTTAATCATGGCGCCACCTTCTGCACCGCTGTTGCTAAGCGATTAATCAGATTTGGAGTGCGCGGACCAAATGAGAGCAAAAGCGAATCGTCGACAGCAATCACTCGTCTATTTTCACCAGCATCTGTCTGCGCAATGCCGGGCAGCGCCAGCAAGCCATCTACTCCCCCAACCGAATCAAGCCCTTTGCTCATGACAAGAATGATTTCTGGGTTGAGTGAAAGTATTGATTCACTTGTCATTGCAGTAAAAGGATTCGAGAACTTTTCGGCTCCGACATCGATTGAGCCAATCGCTTGGATCAGTGAATCCGCACCCGATTCTTTTCCGCCAATCAGGTATATGGCGCTTCCGCCTCTGAGATAGAGAAAGGCAATTCTCTTCTTCACTTTGCTCTGCGTAGAGATTTCGAGAGTGCGAGCCATCGCACGATTGAGAGCTTCACCGCTTTGTGGAGCACCAATCGCTTGGGCAATACGCGTGACCTTTAATGGAATGTCGGCAAGGGTCCAGGCTTCAGGGGTTTGAACCACTGCAATGCCAGCGCTCCTAAGCGCTGCTAGTGCAGATGCTGGACCAGTTGATTTATCAATGATTACTAACTGCGGATTAAGAGCAATGATTTTCTCAGCGACTACTTGATGTCCGGAAGTAACAATCGGAATATCGCGCAACTGATTATCGGTACTTGCAATATCTCGACCGATGAGAATCGACATAAAACCTAGGGATGCAATTATTTCAGCCGAACCATTGGCCAGCGCGATGACTCGAGTTACTTGAGGCGCTTGCGTTGTGGAGACATTTACTGCTTTTGCCGAGGAGATTTCAAGAACTGCGCTCTCTTGCGACGCGCAACCAGAGAGAAGTAAGAGCGTGATAGTGGCAACAGAAATCAACGAAATCTTGGCTCTGGCACGCATGGATATATCCTCTCAAATTTCTTTCCGACACGTCTGCTGGTCTTGTCGGATAACGCTGGATCAAGCGAACTTTAAGATTTTGGCCATATGAAGATGCAAGCGTCGCTGATGGCCTTGATGGCACTGGGAATCTCCATGCTCTCAAACACTGCCTCTTGGGCGGCTGCAACTGCTACAGGTGCGCAAGGCCAGAGCATCAGCATCAAGAACACCACTGTTAAAGCAGGATCAGATATTCGAGTTACAGGGAAAGGTTTCGATGAAACCATCGGGATCTATCTTGCCTACTGCGTACAGCCAAAGAAAGGTGTTGCACCTTCACCTTGTGGAGGCGGCGCAGATAAATCAGGCACTCAAGGTGTTTCTCACTGGATATCTTCCAACGCTCCGACATACGGCAAAGGGCTAGCTACTCCATTTATTCCTGGGGGTCGCTTCTCTCAGAAAGTTACCGTTACCAAGAAGATAGGCAAATTTGATTGCACCAAAGTTACATGTGCAATCACCGTGAGATCAGATCATCTACACGAAGGAGATCGTTCTCAAGATCTCTTTATTCCAATAACAATTTCAAAGTAAGAAACTACTTAAGGAGAAGAAATGTTGTCACGACGTAAAAGAGCTATCGCCCTTGCCCTTGCCATTGGATTGATTGCCCCAGCTTCGATGGTTACCCCAGCGCAGGCTGAAACATTTGCATTCGCAAGCAGCCCGCTGACAAATCTTGATCCAGCAGGAGCAACCATCAACGGTGGCTTCACTAAATTCCCTACAAAAGCTGGACTCTATATTCAGCAGTGCATCGCACCCGTCGGAACAGCGCGCCCAGTAACGTGTAGTGACACCATTCAGTTATGGGTAACCGCAGCGGGTGGACCAGGAACTACAAGCCCAACAGGCCCAATTGCTTTGAAGGTCGCCAGCTCAATCACCGGTAAAGGTGTCACCGTAGATTGCACTACAGCGCAATGTGGGCTCTTCTTCCGCTTTGACCACACAGCTCCAACAGATTTCTCGGAAGATAAGTTCTACCCGATGACTTTTGCTATGGGGGCAGCAGCACCTGTACTTGCAGCTGATGAAATCACCGTCACTCTGAATGGAACTCCGCTAGTGCGCAACGTTCCACGTAACTTGGCATATCGCGCAGAGGCAAAGATTGTTGCCACTGCAAAGTCAGGGCTCGCGGTCAACTTCACATCACTCACACCTGATTGCACATTTTCTAATGGAATCTTCACTGCACTCAAGGGTAAAGGCCAATGTGCACTTGGATATTCGACTGCAGGAAATGCAACGACAGCTGCAGCAACTGGAAACTTCCCGTTCATCTTGGTGCCAGGAACTCAGAAGATCGTTGGCATGACAAAGTCCATTAAAAAGAACGGAACAAAGGCGCTTCCTCTAGAGACAAACTTCGGTAGCACCATCACCTACAAGTCTTTGAATAAGAGCTGCGCCGTTGAAGGAAATCTTGTGAGCGCAAAGAAATCTGGAAAGTGCAACTTAAGCGCAACAGCCGGAGCAAAGGCAGATACCTGGCAAGCTTTGGATCTAACTATCTCAATCCCTATTAAATAAGGGCGCGGATTCCAGCGATGCAGAATCGTGAGGTCATCGAGATCTCTGATTCTGCATCGTTTCCGCTTTCAATGCGCTTTGTCGCAACATCCGTGGCAGCTTGAATAAGCGAAAGCGCCTGATGGATATCGGTAACACCTAAACCCTGTAGGTTCTGAGTAAGGGAAGAGAGCAAGCGGCGGTGAGCTGTACCAATCGCGGCACTTCTTTCTTGCGGCAGCTGAGTTGAGTTCAGTGCCTTTGCCAAGAGATGTCTGCCATCTGCAACATAAATAAGTGAAGTCGTAATCCATTGTTCGATTGCATCAGTTGGTTCAGAAATCCCAGCAATCGCTTCTTCGAGAGTAAGTGAAAAAGTCTGAAGTTCATCGATGATGAGATCTGCGATGAGATCTGAGCTGCTGGCGAAATACTCGTAGACAGAAGTTCGCGAAAGTCCGGCACGTTGCGCAACTGCAGCAACAGTGACTGCTTCTCCGCCAGATTCGAGAGCTATCGCTGCTGCAGCTTCGATGAGCTGGTTGCGACGCCAGTCTCGGTGCTGCGCAAGCGATGTGGTCGAAATTCTCGGCATTCCCCTAGTCTTCCACGCTGCTCGCAAGTCTGCGCAGTGAATCTCGTACTACCGCCCCATCGCTAGTGCGCCATAGGGGCGGCATCGAGTTAAGTAGGACACTTCCGTAGCGCTTTGTCACAATGCGTGAATCAAGAATTGCCACGACCCCACGATCATCAATACTGCGAATCAATCGCCCCGTACCTTGCGCCAATAACAGCGCTGCGCGCGGAACTGATACCTGCATAAATCCACTTCCACCTGATGCATCGGCTAAGGAAGAACGGGCAGACATCACTGGTTCATCAGGACGCGGGAAAGGAATGCGATCGATAGCGACCAAGATGCACGAGTTTCCGGGAACATCGACGCCCTGCCATAAAGACATTGTGCCGAGCAAGATTGATGTTTCATCTTTAGCGAAACGTTCTACCAATGGACCCACTGCATCGCCACGTTTTTGGGTAATGATTGAAATCGGTAGGTCCACCAATACTTTGCGCAGATGAGCATCGGCTGCCTCGACTCCGCGCCATGAACTAAAGAGAGCTAATGTGCGGCCGCCAGCTGCATCAATCAGTTCGCCCAGTTCATCTAATACCTCTTGGCTTGGACCATCACGGCCTGGTTCAGGAAGATGCTTAGGCATATAGAGAACGCCTTGATTAGCGAAATCAAAAGGAGATCCCACATCGAGCATCTGTAAATTTGCTGGGTCTATCTCGCCAGGTTTGATCTCTTCATCAGAGTCAGAACCGACAACGAAACCAATGCTGCGCGCCATCGCATCGAAATTATTTCCAACTGTCAGCGTTGCAGACGTTGCAATCACTGGGTTTTGCGTCAGCAGATTGCTACGTAAAACATGCGAAACCGAAAGTGGCGCCAAGTGCAGAGTTGAAAACGTTGGCTCGTACCAGAGCACATGCTCGTTACCCATCTTGAGCAACTTGCCTGCTGTTGTTGCAATCTCTTGGACCGCGCCCTTAACACGAGCACGCTCAGCATTCTCATCAGGATCAATAATTTCGTCATCAGCATTAATCAACTGCACCAGCGCAGAAGCTGCTTCTTTCACCTTACGAATCGGTGCTTCCAGTGACATTGGAATCTCTTCGAGTCTTCCTTGCGCCGAGAAATCGCCCTTTACATCTTCGCCGTAATCAGCCATCGCATCATGAAAGCTATCTGCTGCATTGGTAAAGGCATCCGATGGCTTGCCAGGCATGTACTTACGGGCCATTGCAGCTGCGCGTTGAACGCGACCAGATGTTAGCTCTTCGGTAACTGCTTGCGTCGTGCGATCCATAAATTCGTGCGCTTCATCCAGAATCACCGCATCGCGTTCAGGCAAGATGGGATGCGAATCAACGATCTCAATTGCGAGCAAGGTGTGGTTAGTAACGACAACATCAGCATCTTGCGCCTTCGCCTTCGCCTTCGCTGCAAAGCACTGGGCTCCCCACGCACATGAATCAGCGCCCACACATTCGCGCCCCGATAAAGAGTTGGCTGCCCATACTCTGCGATCTACTTCTGGAGCATCATCACGATCTCCCGAAACTCCAGGAGTCTTCGCCCATGCAATCAGACGCTTTGCATCTTTCTCTAGATATGAAGCCTCGAGCAAAAGCTCGCCATCAGGGTCAGGCTCATCTGCATTCATCTTCTGCAGACAGACATAGTTTCCTACGCCCTTGTAAATTGCATACGTGATGTCGCGACCTAAAGCTTTTTCAAGTGCTGGAACAACAGCCGGTAAATCGCGTTCTACTAGCTGGCGTTGCAGCGCAAGAGTTGCTGTTGCGACTAAGACTTTACGGCCATGCACTAAAGCCGGAACTAAGTAGGCAAGTGACTTTCCGGTTCCTGTACCTGCCTGGACCATCAAGTGATGTCGATCAGTCATTGCATTGGCAACTGCCTCAGCCATTTCGATCTGGCCTTCACGAGCAGATCCACCAATTGCGGTGACCGCAGCATCGAGTGCGCTACGCACCTGTGCCGATAGATCGCTCATGGGTGCACCTTACTAGGTTGAGATGTAGTTGAAATTTCAACTACTTAGGTGTAGCCTGCATGTATGACACAGATGCCAGCTCTCTACATCGGCCACGGCGCACCGTTGCTGCTCGATGATCCTGTCTGGTCCTCTGAAATCGCTGAAATCACCAAGAAGTTTGAGAAGCCAAAGGCGATTCTGATTGTCTCAGCACATTGGGAATCCGCACCCATCTCAATTACCTCTCCTGTCGCCGGCACTCCCCTTGTCTATGACTTCGGTGGTTTTGCTCAAAAGTTCTATGAGATGACATACGAAACTCCTGATGCATCAGCACTTGCTGCACGCATTGCCGCGATGATGCCTGACAACGAACCGCTTCACGAATCTCGTCGCGGCCTTGATCATGGCGCTTGGGTTCCACTTCGCATCATGTATCCCGATGCAGATATTCCTGTTCTACAGATGTCTATGCCGACATCGGATCCTGGAAAGCTCATTGAACTTGGAAAGCGTCTTCGCCCATTGCGCGAAGAAGGCGTATTGATTGTCGGTTCAGGTTTTATGACTCACGGACTTCCATTCCTTCGCGATTGGTCGATTGATGCCAAGGCTCCGGGCTGGTCATCAGACTTTGATCAGTGGGCCGCTGATGCACTTTCTCGCGGTGATGTAGACATGCTCGCTTCTTATAAGGATTTAGCGCCAGCTGTGAACTATGCCCACCCAACCGTTGAGCACTTCACTCCGTTATTTGTAACTCTTGGCGCGGCAACGCAAGCCGATGCAATTCCAGAGACTTTGATTGAGGGTTTTTGGATGGGGCTTTCTAAGCGTTCGCTGCTCGTTGCCTAATTTTAAATAAATTAGTGCAGATCTGAATCAGCTGGTCCTTCAGACCACTTTGTGAAACTTACCTTCAACCCGGCTCGCGTTGGTGCACAGAACATTGGGCCTGCCTTCCATGTACGCGATGGATCAAGAGGAGCCACGCGAACTAGGCGTAAATCATTGTTAATTCCCGCTCGGACAGTGACTGCATCCCCTGAACGACTGACGCGAATAGTTACCTCTTTATTCATCCATTCAGCAACAGGAGCTACCGACCAATCTGAGTTCTTCTGCGTAACAACTGCTCCGACCTGAGGAAAACCATCGCAGAATTCAACGCCTGCCTTAATCCAGTTTTCGCTATCTGCAGTAATAAAAATTCCAGCTTGGTCGAATTGTTCGGTGTAATTTAAAACGAATGTCACTTCGATCGCTGATTCGTTGGGAAATTCTTTAACGAGGGCGTGGCCGTCATCATGGATAAAGCCGTAGGAAGTAGTGCGCCACCAATCGCTTTCAGCAGCTGCTTCTACTGTGAGAAGAGCGCCCTCTTGTGATTGCGAGACAGGTTCACGAGTCCAGCTGCCTTCATTCCATGCGACGTTCTTCATGAGGAGAATTAAAGACCCATCAAAGCAAGGGCAGCAATGGCGCTGTCGTATCCCTTATCTTCTTTACTTCCGGGACGGCCAGAACGTGCGATTGCTTGATCAAGGTCGTTACACATCAATACGCCGTAACCGATTGGCTTCGACCACTTCAGTTGAGCATCGACAACACCTTGTGTAACGCCTTGGCAGACGTAATCAAAATGTGGTGTTTCACCCTTAAGGACTAGGCCCACAGCAACTACTGCGTCATAACCCTTTTCAAACATCTTCTGTGCGGCCAGCGGAATCTCAAATGAGCCAGGTACGTAGACAACTTTGATCTTCTTAACTTCTGCAGCTTCTAGTGCGCGAGTTGCGCCAGCGATGAGGTCGTTACAGATATCGAGGTGCCATGAAGAAGAAATGATGGCGACCTTTGCCTTAGGAAATTTCGGTACTGCGATTTCGGGTGCGTGGCCGGCCATTATTTTCCTCCAGTGTGACCAAGGCGCTCTGCCTTAGTTGCTAGGTACTTCTTATTAAATTCATTAGGTTCAACGCTTAAAGAAACCTGCTCGCAAGCTATTCCGCTTTCGGCGACAGCTTTCACCTTTTCAGGATTGTTAGTCAATAGCTTTATTGCTGATACGCCCAAGTTCTTTAAGATTGCAATGGCCTCAGACCAATCACGTGAATCAACTACATGGCCTAATTTGAGATTAGCATCGACGGTATCGAGGCCTTCATTCTGCAAGATATATGCCTTGAGCTTTTCAGTTAGTCCAATGCCGCGGCCTTCGTGGTCGCGAATATAGATGATGTAGCCACAGCCATAGGCTTCGATTGCTGCAATAGATGCATCGAGTTGTTGTCCGCAATCACAACGCTGCGAATGAACAACGTCTCCTGTAAAGCATTCCGAGTGAATTCGGACCATCGGCACCTTATCTTCGGTACAGAAACGCATCACTACTTGCTCGCGGTGTTTCAGTGATGGGTACGTTGCAAGATCCCATTCGGCATCACGTAACTGCACAGGAACCCACTCGAATTCATGAGTCGGGTATGTAGAAACACGAGCAACCGGAGCAAGTGATTCCTGGTGCCTCTTAATTTCTGCGATAGAAATAATCGGGATTTGGTGTTGTGCAGCAAATGCTTGCAGAGTTTCACCACGTGCCATCGATCCATCTTCGGCAACAATTTCAGAGAGCAGGGCTGCTGGGTACGAGCCAGTGAGTTCAGCAAGTGCGATTCCTGCTTCGGTATGTCCCCCACGTGCTGCCAAACCATCTTTATGTGCAATGAGTGGGTAGATATGGCCTGGGCGAATGAAATCTGTGGCACGTGATGTTGCACAACCGAGGGCGCAAATTGTCTTGGTGCGTTCTACTGCACTGACGCCCGTTGTGATTCCTTCAGCCAAATCGACGGAGACAGTAAAGGCAGTCTTACGAACATCTTGATTCTGTTCGACCATATAAGGAAGACGAAGTTGATGCGCATGTTCTGAAGTGATTGCTACACACAAGATTCCGGTGGTGTGGCGAACCATGAAAGCTGTCTTTTCAGCAGTGGCTTTCTCTGCCAACATAATGAGATCGCCTTCATTTTCGCGGTCGTGATCATCGACAACAATGACAAGTTCACCGCGTCTAAAGCGATCGAGAGCTGCGTTGAAATTATTCTCCACGAGCAACCCCTTTCGAAATCAAGCGTTCGACATATTTAGCCAAGATATCGACTTCGATATTGATGAGATCGCCAGCTTTCTTAGTAGACAGGTTTGTCTTTGCAAGAGTTTCAGGGATGAGCCAAACCGTGATGGTGTTGGTTGCATCATCGATGCCGCCCACGGTGAGTGAGACTCCATCGAGGGTGATTGAACCCTGTGCCACGACATATTTAGTTAAATGATCGAGCGCCACAACATCAAACTGTGCCCACTTTTCACCTGGTGCCAATTGCGCCACAGTGCCTGTGCCATCGACATGGCCCTGCACGATATGGCCACCCATACGCATATCCATCTGCGCTGCTAGCTCAAGGTTTACAGGCGAACCAACTTCTAATTGACCAAGAGATGTCAGTGACAGTGTCTGCACCATTACATCTGCTGTGAATGAATCTGCGGACAATGAGGTGGCAGTTAAACAAGTTCCATTAACTGCAATGGAATCGCCAATCGCTAAGTCCTGTACTGACTCTGGGGCTTTGATTGTGAAGATCGCTGAGCTTTCGCCACGTTCAATTGATTGCACTGTGCCGAGCTCGGTAATGAGTCCTGTGAACATTTAGCGCCCCTTCACTAGATAGTGAGATTTGATATCGCCACCAAATGGCTGCACACCAAGAAGTTGCAACTTGAGATGATCATTAAGAGTTGAAATACCTAGATGGCTCACAAATTCTTTGCCTGCGCCCAGCATCTTTGGCGCCTGATAGACAATCAGTTCGTCGATCTTTCCAGAAGCCATCAAAGCTGAACCCAAAGTGGGACCTGCTTCGACAAGCACCTGATTAAAGCCTTCATCACTTAATACCTTGATTAGCTCAGGGATTGATTTGCTCTTCACGACAATGGTGCGAGCTTCGTTATCAAATACTTTGTTGGTGGCAGGAACTTCTTGTTCGCCGCAGATCACGCGCACAGGGCGTGCTTCATGCCCGCGTGGAATCAGATGTGGGTTATCAACCAGAGCCGTATTTGTGCCAATCAAGATTGCATCAGATTGCGCACGAAGTTCCTGAACATCTTCACGGGACTCAGGGCCTGTAATCCATTGCGAAGTTCCATCACTGGCAGCGACTTTGCTATCAAGGGTTGTCGCAACCTTCCAGATCATGAGCGGGCGACCTGTGAGCTCTTTATGTAGCCATGCGCGTTGCACAAAGTTAAGTTCTGCAGATTCGCGATGCTCGACAACGATTCCAGCATCTGCGAGCTTCTGGGCGCCCCCAGCTGCAATCGGATTGGGATCGGCAACTGCGTAAATAACCTTCGCGATTCCGGCATCAATGATTGCTTGAACACATGGTGGAGTTGTTCCGGTATGCGCACAGGGTTCAAGCGAGATAACCATCGTCGCTCCACGCGCTGCGCTGCCGGCCTTTTTAAGAGCCACAACTTCTGCGTGATCTACTGAGACTTTGCGGTTATGGAAACCGTCAGAGATTAGTGACCCATCTTTGCCATAAATTGCGGCAGAAACATTTGGGTTGGGGGTACTCACACCGAGACCCTGAAGGCTCAGTGAGTACAGATGCGCGTAGGCGTCATCGATAAACATGGTGCACCGATTCCGCTGTTATCTCTCATCCGGACTTTAACCGTCGGTCCCAGAGTTTCACTGAGTCAACCGCCCATTGGATATGTGCGGGTCGCGGACTATAACCGCCGGTTCGAAATTACATCGACCCCGATAACAACACCGTGAGTCTACTACTCATCCACAGGGGTCGAGAAATCAAATAAAACGCTTGGTTCAAAGACCTATTTTTCGCGCACTTCGCTTCCAGATCTCGTTGGGTCCGTCACTGACTTCCCCCAATTATTCCGCCGCATCCGTGGCGGATGAGAGAAGGGAGGAGTTATGAAGCTAGAAGAAGCGCTCGAAATCGTTTTGTGCACGTGCAGATTCATATTTCTATTTATAGAAATGAAGAATGCCCGCCGCAAGAACGACGGGCATTCAGATACTTCGTAACGGAAGTTGGGCGTCGTCTTGAGAATTCTCAAGGCGGCGTTCCATTTTGGTGACGAGGCCGGTAGCCACCTTCGAATTGAATCAAAGCTGACTTGCCGGCCACCAGATGCGAGTCCTCAGAGGCGCATCTGTTCGCCAAGGGAAAAATAGCATTTGGAACCATTTTTGATTCTTTAATTTATGAAAGTTTTGAATTAAGAAAGAGAAATCCCCCGACCTGTAACCAAGTCGGGGGATTTCTTAACTAACAGTTAGCTATTAGCTGCAACCAGATGTGTTTCCACAACCTTCGCATACGTAGCAAGCACCTGACATACGCATCTTCACGCCACATGTCATACACATTGGCGCATCTGATTTGATTCCCATTGATTCTAGGAGATCAGATGATGAACCAATCGTTGCAGCAAGTGGAGCAGCTGGCGCTGCTTCAATCTTTACTGCTACCGGCTTACTTGGAGCAGCTACAGGAGCCGCCGCAACAGGTGCTTTTGGGCTATCGGTTTCCTTAGCGAGTTCAACGTACTCACCACCGTTATCGAGAGCTGCTGCGCGCTCTGCTGCTGTGTAAAGACCCATTGCTGAACGCTGTTCGAATGGAAGGTAATCAAGTGCCAAGCGACGGAAGATGTAATCCATCATTGACTGTGCGATGCGAACATCTGCATCATCTGTCATACCTGCTGGTTCGAAGCGTAGGTTGGTGAACTTCTCTACGAATGTCTCGAGAGGTACTCCGTACTGAAGACCGATCGATACTGCGATTGAGAATGCATCCATGACGCCGGCAAGAGTTGAACCCTGCTTACCGAGCTTGAGGAATACCTCACCGAGTGCACCATCAGCGTATGCACCAGCGGTCATGTAACCCTCTGCGCCTCCGACTGAGAATGAAGTTGTTGTTGCAGGACGTGACTTAGGAAGGCGCTTGCGCACTGGAGTTGCAACGTCTTCTTCAACAACTGCTTCTTTCTTCTTAGCCTTGCCATCTGAAAGTGGCTGACCGACCTTGCAGTTATCGCGGTAGACAGCAAGTGCCTTGATGCCCATACGCCATGCTTCGAGGTGAACTTCTTCAACTTCTTCAACAGTTGCATCTTCAGGAAGGTTAACTGTCTTTGAAATTGCACCTGACAAGAATGGCTGGCAAGCAGCCATCATGCGGACGTGGCCCATTGGAGCGATTGATCGTGCACCAAGTGCACAGTCAAATACTTCGTAGTGCTCTTGCTTAAGTCCTGGGGCATCGATGACGTGTCCATTTGCAGCGATAAATTCAACGATCGCTTCGATGGTTTCTTCGGTGTATCCAAGCTTACGAAGAGCCTGTGGAACTGTCTGGTTAACGATCTGCATAGATCCGCCACCGACAAGCTTCTTGAACTTAACGAGTGAGAAGTCAGGTTCGATACCGGTTGTATCGCAATCCATCATCAAACCAATTGTTCCTGTTGGTGCAAGAACTGAGATCTGCGCGTTGCGCCATCCGTTCTTGTCACCAATTGAAAGACATGCATCCCACGCCTTATTTGCTTCTGCCCATACATCGATATCGAGTGTGGTTTCTTGCTTTGCAGCAGATGAAGCAGCAGCGTGCTTGCGCATAACGCGTGCATGTGGCTTAGCATTTTGTGCGAAGCCTGCGTATGGTCCAACGATTCCCGCGAGTTCAGCAGAACGCTTGTATGTCGTTCCGGTGAGAAGCGATGTGATTGAACCAGCAAGAGCACGGCCGCCTTCTGAATCGTATGCAAGGCCTGATGCCATTAGAAGCGCGCCAAGGTTTGCGTATCCGATTCCGAGCTGACGGAAGGCACGAGTTGTGTCACCAATTGCTTCGGTTGGGAAATCTGCGAAACAGATTGAGATATCCATTGCGGTGATGATCAAGTCAGATGCCTTTGCAAATGTCTTTGCATCGAATGAACCATCTGCCTTGAGGAACTTCATCAAGTTAAGTGAAGCCAAGTTACATGATGAGTTATCAAGTGACATGTACTCAGAGCAAGGGTTTGACGCATTGATGCGACCTGTCTCTGGAGTTGTGTGCCAATCATTGATGGTGTCATCAAATTGAACTCCTGGGTCAGCACATGCCCATGCAGCTTGTGCGATCTTTGTGAAGAGTTCGCGCGCATCAACTGTGTCAATAACTTCACCAGTTGAACGAGCTGTTAGACCAAACTGCTCACCGTTTTCAACAGCCTTCATGAACTTATCTGAAAGGCGTACTGAGTTGTTTGCATTCTGGTACTGGACAGAGATGATGTCTTTTCCACCAAGGTCCATATCAAAGCCAGCATCACGGAGGGCGCGAATCTTGTCCTCTTCATTGACCTTGGTCTCGATAAATTCTTCGATATCTGGGTGATCTACATCGAGAACAACCATCTTTGCAGCGCGACGGGTTGCGCCACCAGATTTGATTGTTCCTGCAGATGCATCAGCACCGCGCATAAATGAAACTGGCCCTGAAGCTGTTCCACCTGACTTAAGAAGTTCCTTTGCAGAACGGATACGTGAAAGGTTAAGACCGGCACCAGAACCGCCCTTAAAGATCATTCCTTCTTCGCGGTACCAGTTAAGGATTGAATCCATAGTGTCATCAACAGACAAGATGAAGCATGCAGATACTTGCTGTGGGGCAGCAGTTCCGACGTTAAACCAAACTGGGGAGTTGAAAGAGAAGATTTGGTGCATGAGCATGTGTGTAAGTTCGTGCTCGAAAATTGTTGCATCTGCATCAGTTGCAAAGTAACCGAATTCTTTTCCGGCCTTTGTGTAGGTGAGTACAACGCGATCAATGACCTGCTTAAGAGACCATTCGCGGTTTTCAGCACCGACTGCGCCACGGAAGTACTTGGTGGTTACGATTGTTGAAGCATTCACTGACCAGAAGTCAGGGTATTCAACACCGCGTTGTTCAAATACGGTCTCGCCTGTTTTCCAGTTAGCCTGAACGACGTCGCGACGTTCCCACTTAACTTCATCGTATGGATGAACGCCTTCTTTTGTATAAATGCGTTCGATCGTTAAGCCCTTACCCTTGAGGGTGTTGTGAGCTTTGATCTTTACTGGTCGATTGATGACCGTATCTGACATGTGTTATTTCCCCGTCTTCTGTTGAACTGTTGATGTTGTATCTGGTGTTTTTACTGCTTTTGTAGCTGTTGTTGCATTTGATGGGAGGGCGCGGAGAAGTGCAATCTCACCTTCAAAATCTTCAAGGGAGGCAAAGTTACGGTACACAGACGCGTATCGGAGGTAAGCCACCTCATCGAGTTCGCGTAGTGGCGCAAGAATTGCCAGCCCTACTTCTTGAGCTTCGATTTCTGCTTGACCGGTTGAGCGAAGGGTTTCTTCTACTCGCTGGGCTAAGAGAACCAAATCATCTTCATTTACTGGGCGACCTTGGCATGCCTTACGGACGCCCACAAGAACTTTCTCGCGGCTAAATGGTTCAGTAGCCCCTGATCGCTTGATGATGTTGAGCAGCGCCACCTCTTGTGTTGAGAAGCGTTGGCCACACTTAGGGCATTCGCGGCGACGGCGGATTTCTGTGCCATCTTGGACCGGACGGGAGTCGACGACTCGAGAATCATCGTGTCTGCAGAACGGACAAATCATTTCGGCGTGTCTCCCTTCGAATGCTCAGTTTTTCCCAAATTCAGGTGTATTGGCGAATTCGCTAAACTACCGTAAAAACACTACTTATGGAAGTTTTTGCGTCTTCGACCCCTACATATAGTGGGAACTGTAAAGCAAATCTTGAGAGTTTGCAGGATGAAAGGCGTGGCGCGTCTTCGTGTCGCGGCCAACCCTGCAGATCTGGCTAGTTAAGCGGGATACGCAGCTTCTGCCCTGTTGCAACATCGACTGAGGCCAATGAGTTGACCGAGATGATCTCTGAGACGAGCGAGCGCACATCGCCGCCGTCTGCAAGGCGTGTAGCCAGCGACCAGACGGTATCTCCGGGTGCCACAGTGACTGTGATGAAGGATCCGGCAGCTTGAGGAGCTACATCCGTACCAGCCCCTGCCTTTGCGCTGACAACTGACCCCAAGACGATAGCGAGAGAGAGAACCACAAAGGTGCGCGCTAGACGACCACGGCGATTCAAACGAATGCCAGACGGAACGGTCGAAAGTGCTTGATTTACACTGCTTTGGTTAAGAGTCATGGTGCTCATGGTTCGTCTCTCCTGCTATCGACGTAAACCTTGGGGAAGGTTTTCGAACACTTGTTCGATAGGAAAACCATATACCTGCCCACTGACATCTGCAACATTTTTTCGAACATTTGTTTGAATTTATCCCCAACCTGTGGAAGAATCTGTGTATGGCCAAGAACCCCACACCCAAGCCTGAGCTGACCACCCGCCAGGTAACGATCCTCGACTTCATCAAGACCTCGACCGAATCCCAGGGCTATGCCCCTTCTATGCGTGAAATCGGTGAGGCAGCAGGGCTCAACTCCCCCGCATCCGTTAAGTACCAGCTCGATATCTTGGAAGAGAAGGGCTTCATCCGCCGCGATGCCGACCGAGGCCGCGCAATGGAGGTCGTACTTCCCGATTCAATGACCGGTGAAGGTGCCCACACAGATAAGACTCGCTTTATCCCGCTCGTTGGTTCCATCGCCGCAGGTGTTCCAATTACTGCAGATCAGCAAGTTGAAGAAACTTTCCCACTTCCTGAATCACTCGTTGGCAAGGGCGAATTATTTATGCTCAAGGTTAAGGGTGAATCAATGATCAATGCAGCAATCTGCGATGGCGATTACGTTGTTATTCGTCAGCAGAAAGATGCCAACAATGGCGACATCGTTGCAGCAATGATTGATGGCGAAGCAACTGTAAAGACATTCTCACGAAAAGGAGGCCACATCTGGTTGCTTCCTGCAAACGATGACTTCGCGCCAATCGATGGCGATAACTGTGAAGTCTTGGGAATCGTTACAGCAGTACTGCGCTCGCTCTAACTCGCTTCCTCGATTGCCTTACCTTGCAAGGAAGCCTCTGAAAGCGTTGCGAGTAAGAAGCGTTGTGCAAACTCAATGGCATAAATTGCTTCCATATTTGCATGAGGATTCAAAGCGATTAATTCCGCTTCGGTCAAGTCGAGTTTCTTAAAACTCAGAAATTCCACCGACACCACCTCGCCTGTTGCCGCGAAATCTACATTTATATCTTCTCCAAAAGGATCAGTGCGTTCCGAACCCTTTTGCAGGAAATTAACTGCCGCAGCCTCGACTTCAAGGTCAATTTCAATAATCGAATTACACATGTCGATCTCTCCTAGCTACTGATTTTATAAAGAACGGTTTATTCAGCGGCCGACTATTTGCTAGCCAGACCACCAATTTGCGCCCATCTGGAAGTTCTGCAAAGAGAGATGTTCCTCCCTTGTCAGCTGGGTAGGTCAGTGAATATCGATGTAAAACGTAATTAATTTCCTCTTCGGTTACTCTGCGTTCCAACATTTGCCGGCGTGCATGCCGGCTGTATATGAAATCCATCGGCGGAAGGTAGGTGCCCCTACCCCGCTATGAGCTAAGAATTCTGCTCTCTGTTGATAAGTTCTAGGAATCGTTACAGCAGTACTGCGCTCGCTTTAATTCATTAAGCGGTTCAGGCTCCAGGTAATCTCTTCAATCTTTGCTGCAACCAGCTGAGCATCCTCATTACTAGAACAATCAATTACAACGTTGATTGATTCACCCGGCAGCAAAGTAACTCGCTCAACCGATACCGTGACGCGATCTGCTGCAACTAATTCAGGCAGTATTGAAAGTTCGTGAATAAAGCACTCGGCCTGCACAAGAACTTGCACCTGCTTGCCTTCAACTCTTTCAACCAATGCCACGTTATGCCCGCATACTTCCTGCACTGCTGCATCCCAGATGCGTCGCGCAGTACGAATCTCTCCAAGTTCAGCCACCAGATATCCATCAATCGCTGCAATATCTGAGGTCTTAAATACTTCGCCCAATTCATAGCTTGCCTGCGAACGCGGGGCAAGAACTACTTCTCGTGAGCTCTGCTCAATGACTTCACCGTTCTTACCCACCAGATGCAGGTTGAGCATGTCGTGCCAAGGCGCATCCGTATCGTTAATCAGAATCAGCTTTCGCTCAACGCCTGAGAAGTGCAATACCTGCGGCCTATATGCCTCGCGCATGGCATACCAAGATAACTTTCGCGAAGATGCTGAATCCAGAACTGCCCAACTAATTGCTGGCCACATATCGTTGTATTGCCACAAGACAGATCCTGAACAGGTTTCGTACTGACTTCTAAAGTGCTTCAAACCAACTTCAACAGCACGCGCCTGCACTAACTGCGCTGCAAAATACCAAGCGGGGCCTTGTGTGAATTGCTTACTAAATTCACGCACCAAACCATTTGCCACTTTATCCATTCCGAAGAATGCCTTCTGATGCGTTGCTAAATCACTATCTGCTGAATCTAGATTCGCTTTACCAATCGCCTTGGTTAGCGTGCGCCAAGAACCAGGACCGTTATATCCAAACTCTGCAGAAAACGATGGCGAATATTCTTCATAGCGCTGATATCCAGTGTCATTCCAGACATCCCAGATGTGATTTGTTCCTGATGAAAAATCTTTCACATCTTCTTTCAGCGTCGAGAAAGGAGAACCTGGAATATAAGGACGCGAACCATCGAAAGCAGCTAATGCTGTAGGCAAAGTATCGAGATAGAAGTTCAGCCCCCACGCCTTTCCAGCTAACGGTTCTTGCCATCCCCAATGCTGGAAGCCTTCAATACATTCATTGCCACCGCACCACATCACAAGGCTGGCATGTGAACCCAATCGCGTAATTGCTTGGTGTGCTTCATCAGCAACTTCTTCAAACATCGCAGGAGTTTCGGGATATGCCGCACATGCAAAGAGGAAGTCCTGCCAGACGATAATTCCGAGTTCATCACATAGGTCATAGAAATCATCTGACTCATAGATTCCTCCACCCCACACACGGATGGCATTTACTTCAACTGAGTAAAGATCATGAATCTTCTGCGCATACTGCTCTTTCGATACTCGATGCGGGAAAGGATCATCTGGAATCCAGTTCACTCCCTTGGCCCAGACGCGCTTGCCATTGACGCAGATGGCAAACATCTGACGATCTCCGAAATTACTTTGATCAAGAGATACATGCCTAAAGCCCACTCGCTTACTGACTTCATCAATGACTTCACCTGCAGCGTTAAGCAGTGCTACCTCGACTGAATACAGCGTAGCCTCACCGAAACCACGCGGATGCCACAACTCAAAGCCCTCGCAGTTAATTACTTCATCGCTGCCTAAAGTAGTCGTGAAGCTTTTCTCTTTGCCATGGCCACTAATGCGCACTGAAACAGCCGTTGCACTTCCGCGTCCCACTGTGCGCACACGCAACTGTGGAACCCCACCAACTACATCTGCAACAACTCCTACTTCATCAAGAATTCCTTCATCCCACTGCATCAACCAAATAGGTTTCCAAATTCCGCTGGTTACTGTGATGGGACCCCAATCCCAACCAAAGCTGCACGCCATCTTTCTAAAGTAGTTATAGGGCATGTCATATGGGTTGGGATATTTACCCATCTCATCTTGCCTCTTCAACGCTTCAGGGAGAGGTGCCTTAAATTCCACCTTTAGATCCATCGCACCAGAAGCAACGTCGGTTACATCAATCGAATACGCGCGGTGCATGTTTTCACTCTGCAACTTCACCGCACCATTGACCGAAACTGTTGCCAAGGTATCTAAGCCATCAAACTTCAGTTCGTACTTACCGCCACCACTCCTTGCTGGAATCTGCGCCGAGTAAACCGAATCAGCGCTACGGATCCACTCTTGTTCAGCTTCTGTGCCATTAATGCGAATATCACCGATTACGCCTGATGCAATGAGGTCTGTATGGATTGAACCCGGAACTGAAGCCGGAAATGTCTTATGGCCTTGCGGTGTATCGAGTGCGAGCGAGAAACCTTCAGTAACGCTGCGCCGCACAACCTTCATTAGTTGCGGCCGAAATCATCCTCAAGGCGCACGATGTCATCTTCGCCAAAGTAAGTACCTGTTTGTACTTCAATGAATGTCACACCATTTGTTTCAGGTGCTGCCATACGGTGTGCAACACCGACAGCAATATCTACTGAGTCACCCATCTGCAGTGTCTTTGTTACTCCATCGATGGTGACAATCGCTGGCCCCTGGGTAATAAACCAGTGCTCTGCGCGCTTTTCATGTGTTTGATAAGAAAGGCGAGCTCCGGCCTTCACGGTAATTTCCTTCACCTGTGAAAAGGCATTGCTATGAAGCACTTGATAAGTGCCCCACGGACGTTCTGAGAATTCCAGCACGCTATGCCCTTTCTGTTGGTGAGATGAATCCAACCAAACCAGCGCCAACAAGTCCTGAATCTTTGCCGAGTGTTGCCTTCTTTAACGCCACATTCCCAGGGAAATTGAGCACTTTCATCTCTTTTTCAAAGTGCTTCACCAATATCGGCCAATAGACATCATCGGCCAACATAACTCCCCCGCCCACCACAATGGTGTCGAGATCCATTAGCGCCACCGCATTTAAAAGCCCAAGAGCTAAAACAGCTGCGCCCTTTTCGATTGCAGCAACTGCTGCACCATCACCAGAACGTGCAGCACTAGCCACGGCCTCAAAGTTAGCTGCACCAAAATCTTTCGCCATATTGGTTCCACTCGAATACGCCTCAACACATCCGCGTTGACCACACGCACATTCATTTCCACCTTGCACAACAACGCTATGGCCAATCATTCCCGCATTACCTGTGCGCCCCACATGGAATGCGCCATTCAAAACAACGCCACCACCAATTCCTGTTGAAACCACAATACCCATCAAGTTCGTTGCACCACGACCTGCACCCAGAACAAACTCAGCATAAGCAAGCGCACTTGCGTCTCCAATAATGCGAACAGAAGCAAGACCAGAAACTTCACGGACAAAATCAACGAGTGAGAAATCAACCCAATGCGGAATATTGACCGGATTGATTGTGCCCTTCACATTATCGATAGGACCTGCTGATCCAATCCCCGCACCCACCACAACCACATCAGGTGTGGCCATCACGCTCTTAATCGCGTCCGCCAATGAACCATTGAGCTCTGCAATCGAGCCAGCCTTTGAATTCACATCAATACGAGCAAGCACCTGCCCAGAAAGCGTCACTAAGCCGACCGCTACCTTGGTAGCTCCGACATCAATTGCAAGTGAAACGTTCATAATTTCTAGGGGCGCATCACAATCACAACATCGGTTCCAGTTACTCCTGCTGTTGCGCACGATCCCATAATCAACGTTCCTACGGGGATTTTCTCTTTACCGCTCACGTAGCTGCATGCTCTCACTTCAACAAAACCAGAGGAAGAAAAAGTGCCAGCGGGGCCAGTTGGTCCCATCGGACCAATAGAACCTGTTGCGCCCGTTGCACCTTGAGATCCCGTGCCACCCGAAGATCCAGAACTTCCTGTTGCGCCCGTTGCACCTGTTGCGCCCGTTGCACCTTGAATTCCCTGCTCTCCTTGCACGCCTTGAATTCCCTGATCGCCCTTGTCACCTTTTTCGCCCTGTGGACCTGCTGGTCCTTGTAAACCATCTTCACCTTGAAGACCTTGAATCCCTTGTTCGCCTTGGGGTCCAATCGGACCAACCGCTCCCTTAGATCCAACCTGACCAGGAGATCCTGTTGAACCAGCGACAACTACAGGTAAAACGGATGCGCTGCCCACAGATTCACCCGCGGTCTCATAGACGACTTCTTTATCTTCCTTAAGTAGAAGTGCAGATGAAGGAAGCGGAGAAAGCGCCTGTGAAACAGCAAATGAGAGAAGCAAGCCAAAAATTACTGCAATTAAGGAAAAGCCTTCTAAGCGATTTCTACTTTTCATGGTTGCGGCAGGTCTCGTGCATCTTCATGAATCTCAAGCGGTTTATCTTCGCGAAGGTCATGCCAGAGAATCAGGACGAATATCGGAAGAATGATGTCGGTGAAGATAAAGATTGGAAACTTAACTAAATAGTCTAAATAGAAAGCACCATCGAGTATGTACACAGTTACTTGAGAGATGGTGAGACTGATGGGCCACCACAGGGCAGCAACCGGAAGAAATTTTCGAGCTCCGTGAAGACCTGCTGCATAGAGAAATAGCAGTAGCGGAGCTACTGTAGAGAGCAGAATCCAACCAATTGTTGATAGAACCAATTCGGCTCGGCGGATTTCGCTACTGGTTCCTTGCGGATTAATGAAGAAAAAGTCTGGAAGTGTCGAGATGATGAGCCAGAAGCAGACCAGCATCATGGCTCCCATTAAGCTCACGACATAATCAATTTGGGCTAACTTCTTCTGGCGCTTCATTATTCTCCGCTCATCGAATGCAATACCTTCAGTCTATGCCTCAATCTCGCGTATTCTGGGCCTATGCCTAAAGATCCTTCACGTGAGGCTCACTTCCCCGCTATTGAAAAGCGCTATGGCGAAAAGATGTCCTACTGGTTCAAGGTCATGAAGGAAATCAAGGACGAGAAGTACCCACAACAGATTGCACACCTGCGCGAGAACTACGGCTTCTCTCAAGCCCATGCAAACGCACTCGTTATGTACTCCCGCGGCTCTACTTCATCACGTCGCCACGACACCCCAGCTGATTACTACAAGACCATTCATCCAAAGCAGGCAACAACTCTGCGCAAGATTTTTAAAGTGATTCAAACCAAATACCCAAAGACTGAACTTGTGATCGCCTGGAACCAGCCCATGCTCAAGCTAGGTGATGACTACATTTTCGGCGGATCTTGTTCAAAGAACCACATCACCATCGCTCCATGGAGCACCGATGTCCTCGATGCATTCCGCGACAAGATGGATCACTTGAAGGTAAATAAGAAGACCATCGTGATTCCAAGTGATTGGAAAGTCGAAGAGAAGTTAATCCTCGATATGGTCAAAGCTCGTATTGCAGAGACGAAGTAGTTACATCTTTATCTGAGCAAAGGCTGCATCAAAGAGTTCTGCAAAGCGCACAGATTCTGTCAGCGGCATTACCCAATCGCTTCCACCCATGGCCTTGCGCGCAAAGTTATCGGCCATGATTTGATACGGATCAACTGGACCAAACTCTTCCACCCGCTTAACCCCACCCACTTCAACCTCAAGCAAGCTTCCCGCATGGCGTGAGTTAAAGACGTTATCGCCCAACATCTTCGCACTTCCCTTTTCGCCATCAACAATTAACCAGCTTGTCTCAGGAATATTGCACGATGCCACCGTCTCGCACACTGTATTGCCCAACGTGTAATTCACACGCGTTGTCTCATCGACTCCACCTGAATGCTTCACCGACTGCACAGATAAATTAGAAACTTCAGGGAAGTCCATCAACCACAACGGTGCCACAGTTGAATATGGCCCCAAGTCATACAAGATTCCCCCACCAATAGTTGGATCAAGGCGAATATTGCCGCCATCTAATCCATCGTATGTAAAGGCTGCACGAATACGTTTAATCGCACCCAATTCACCTGACTGCACAATCTCTTGAATTCTTTGTGTACGCGGATGCCATCTATTCCATGATGCCTCAACAAATAAAACGCCCATCGCCTCTGAAACAGCAATCGCTTCCTTTACTTCAGCTGCATTCATTCCCAGCGGCTTCTCACACAAGACATGCTTGCCTGCCTTCATCGCTCTTATAGCAACTGGCAAGTGAAAAGCATTCGGCAAAGAGATATAGACACCATCTACCGCAGGGTCAGCAAATAACTGGTCGTAATCGGTATAAATCAAACCCTTAGGCGAGATAGTCATCGCCCTATCTGCATCGCGCGATGCCACTGCATGAATCTCGCCCACATTAGATCTGGAGATAGCAGGATATAACGCCTTCTTGGCAATCATTCCCGCCCCAACAAAACCCCAATTAAATGTTGTCATGGCTCTCTCTTAACTCAGTAGTTGTACAGGTATCTATCGTAGATAACTTTTGCTATTTCAGGTTTTGCCTCGTTCCAAGAAACGCCTAGGATATTTTGAAATGTATCTGTAAAGGATTTCTTTTCGCTCATCTCTTCAAAAAAATCGAGCATTACCAGAGGTCCTTTCAATGCCACCAGAATTTCAATCAGGTACATGCCCATTATGAGGTGAGGTTTAGAATTCTTAAAACTGGAATCCGACCATCGATTTCCGAGATTCTCGATGCTCAAATACTCATCAATCCATTCAGGGCCAAAATTTGGAATTGTTTGATCTACCCAAGCTTTTCGTCCACTATTTTGAGTGTAGCCCTTAAGATCTTTTTTAAATGCCAAAGAAGATGATATGAGATTCTCGGAGCCCTGTTTCAACCAGAACGGCGGTTGGAAGGGAGATTTGGTATTCGCTTTTGGCGCGGCCACAGAAAGAGAATTTAAATGATAGGGAAGCAAATTTAACGAGTGGTAAAACTCAACTACCTCTACGCCGCCAAATCCGCCAGCAGCTCTCTTGGCTTCTTCAAGGGTGTCTGGTATTCCCAGGCCAAGGTAGGCGACTCCATCATTCCCAATGAATGCATGGCCAACATCGCAACTCGTAGGGGTGTAACAGTCAACAAAGGGACCCGTGGTCTCCGTGGTGTGTTTCTTGTCATTTTCTGATCCCATAATTGAAAGAGCCTTTGCCGCAACAGCAGCCCTGTCTTCGTTGCTCCAGTAAAATACAACAATCTTCTTCGGAAGTTTCTTGCCTGAGAAAACCTTCGCAACAAAATTGAAATATTCTGTCGGATCATTCACCCACACCGGAGTATTAGGCCCCCTGTAAACCTCAACAGGTGGAAGTTGCACTTCAGAATTCAGTTTTGAATTAATTTTGTTCCAAGTTGCAACTGCAATACCTCTGCGCTTCTCAAATAAATCAGAAAAATTAGTTGGCATGGAGACCGATTCGGCAGTGGCATTAGGAATGGGGGTCGGTGACTTTGCCACGCTTGGTTTTGCTGAACTAGTTGAAGAAGGAACTGCAGACTGAGTTGGCTTCGCAACAACCACACCCTTATCCCAAACCAACTTCTTACCGCTCTTAATGCAGGTGTAACTCTTTCCACCAGTGACGCTCTTCGCACCCACCTTGGTGCAGGCGGCGCCTGCCTTGACTGCCGCAGATGAATTCGGAACTAGAAATACAGAAGCAATGCCAGCCACCAAAGCCCATGTAAGAATATTTCTTCTCATCTACTACACCTTTTCCACTTTCACGACATCACCAAAAGTACCTGATTCAACAATTGTGATCTTGTATCCATTTGAAATCGTGAACTCTCCTTGTTTAAGTGGATACGAAGCCATAAAGAATGGCTTATTGTTCACGTTACGCCCAATCGGAAGAGACAGTTTCATACCCATTCCATGATTTGCCTGCAGTAGGTCTATCTCGTAGACGAGAGCTCCCTGCGTATCTTTTGGAATTTTGTAATAGAGACCTCCAGGCCTCAAAGTTTCAACAACAATCGCTTTCGTAGCGGAGACTCGGATAACAATTGCTTTGCTCTCCGTAGTTTTTACTGTCGAGGGTGCAATCCAATGTGTAGATGATGGACCTCCAGTTACGCATTGGATTTGCGAATCCTTCATAAATCCAAGAATCCACTTTTCCCAAGTAGTTAGATCGCCTCCATATGGAGTCATTAAGGTGAGCCACCCCATGCCGTATTCAGTATTCAAATTCTGCTGTGTATCCCCGTAATGATCATCGAATCCATATCCTGAATGCATTAATTCGTGAATCCAGAAGAATGGGTGTCCAAGCCCTGAAAAATTGGATGCATTAGGTCTTGCGGCTTTTACTCCGTATTCAGACATTGCCACGCCAACAGATCCTTCTTTTGTTACCAATGAACCAATTGACGCTTGCGCGAACACAGAAGTGTCAGTGCCCGCAGGCGGAACAACAATCGCAATATTTACGCCCTTGAAGTCAATCGAGTCATCAGTGGCTACGACCACCGCCTTATTGAATGCAACGTGACCTGGCGAGTCGTAGCGATTTGTATGGCTAATCCCGTAATCACCAAGTTTCTTATCCATCTTTATATATTTGCTTGGAATGCGAATTTCCACGTTTGATCCAAGATCGCTTGAGTAATTAATCCAATCCTTCAAAAAATTCAGGTACACCACATAGTCCTCAGATGGTGAATTCCTCGGTTCCGCTGTGTCTTCAGAATAGATCGGCACAAGTTGAATAACTGTGTCGGGTGATGGATAACGTCTTTCATCCGACCATCTGTTTCTTTCTGGCTCTGCGGTGGAGTATCCATTATTAGTCATCACTCCTTTTGGAGTTACTAACTTGCAAGGCTCAGGATTAGCGAATAGTGATTTCGAATCAAAAGTGCTGGACGGTCGAGCATTGCCTAATGTGTACTTACTGATACGCATCTGACCTGCACATCGATTGATGTTCCAGAAGTACTGCTGTATCTCCATCAGTTTTCCGTCAAGCGCAGAATCCCATTGACAAGGATCCGTAAAATCTGTGTAGTACCCCTGATCAGTTGAAAATGTATTGCTGAAATCGACTTTTATAACTTCCGGCTTCGCAACAGGCGCAGTCGATGCACTTGCAGATGGCGCCGGGGTTGGCTTTGCTACCGACGGCTTAGCAACAACTACACCCTTATCCCAGACCAACTTCTTACCGCTCTTAATGCAGGTGTAACTCTTTCCACCACTGACGCTCTTCGTACCCGCCTTGGTGCACGCACTTCCAGCTTTAACTGCAGCATATGAATTCGAGGCAACAAGAACCATTGGGATTAACAAAGCGACCAAGCGCAGATGCTTTCTCATCCCCCGAGGTTAAAACCCCAGACCGACAATGTCACCACCCCACCCAAATACACAGAAATTTGGGGTAGCACTTCGCCCCCGCACCCCTTAACCTCTTACGTATCCACTTTGGATAGCTCACGGAGAGAGGCAACACCATGGATGAAAAATCATTACTCAAGCAGTGGAACCAGATGCGCGCCCAAATCATTCAAGCACAGGTTGCACCAGCACTTGTATTGATCGGCGTTCTAGTTCTCGCTGCAATCGGATCATTTGAAACAGCATCAGATGGCGCAAAGTACTTAGCACTCGGCGTTGCAGCAGCAACCGGAATCCTTGCCACCATCAGCCAATACGCAGCCGTTCGCGAAGGCGAAGCGCTCCTACTTGACCTTAAGAAGATTGATAAGCCATCTGCACTCTCACAGAAAATCGCAGATTCACGCGGCTTGCTCTCGCTCTCAGCAATTGCAATCGTCGCCCTTGACCTTGCAATCTTCGCACTCGTTGTCTTAGCAGTACTCGGATAGCCATGAGATTCGGATTAGCTCTCATCGCGATCTATTCAGCCGCGGTTATCTTTCTCATTACGAGAGCTGATCGACCTCGAAAGAACCGCCAGCGCCTAACAGGGCGCGGCGGTGACTTCGAGTAAAGCTACTTCGCTTTTCTATGCGCGCTCTTTGACATAAAGATTGCAAAGACCAGCGCCACAACAATCAGGGCATTAAGCCCCATCTCATAAATCGCTCTCTCAAACGCCGTATCGCTCTTTCCGCTTTCCAAGGTAAGAGATGCGCCCACAGTCAAGATATGTCGCACAGCCGCGATCACGCCAATAATCAGGAACTTATCGAGCTGATACACGCCATCGGTAAAGCGCGAGATAACGGTGCGCAAGATTTCTAAGATGATGACGATAAATAAAATGTCATTAACGCCTTGAATCATTCCATTAGGAAAGAAGGGCGCTGTCTCAAGCAAGCGCTTGATGCTGAAGAAGAAGGCCCCCACACCAATAGCAAAGAGTGCGATAGCCAGCACCGCATGGAAGATATCTTCAACGAGATCTACATACTTAAGGGGCAGGATCGAAGTCTCTACCCGGTCTTTCTCTTCTTTAGCCATAGTTAAAGGTACGCCGATTGTCACTCCCAGTCACTACCCTTATGCCATGGGATGGATAGCAAACTTCAAAGCTAAGCGCGCCGACAAAGCCGCAACCAATGAATACAACCGCCTTCACGCAATCTGGCAAGAAGATAAAGAGACGCTCACCAAACTCATCACCGTCTTCACTGCCGCATCCAAGGGCGAAGATTCAGTCCCCAACTCACTCATGCAAGCAAAAGGTGAACACACTCTCTGGTCTGCCACAGGCATCTTCCACGAAGCAGGCCGCACTCCCTCTCGCTACACCGGCGGATCATCCGGAGTCAGCATTCCCATCGGCGGAGGCATCCGCTTTCGCGTAGGAGCCATGCAAGGCCAAGTAATCCCCGGTGAAGAACTACAGATGGATAAAGATGAAGGCGTCGTCATGCTCACCACCGACCGCCTCATCTTCACTGGCCCCATCAAGACTCAACAATGGGACTTCGACAAACTTCTCATGGCCTCAACAACTCCCGACCAATCCGATTACTTCCTCAGCGTCTCCAACCGCCAGAAAACCTCAGGAGTCCGCTTCGATCCCACAACCGGCCGCGAATTCAATAGATTCCTAGGCTCTGCAACAGCAGTCAATGAACATGGAATCGAAGCAGTCTTGAAGGAACTCAAGGACATTGAGAAAAGGATTTACGAAGAGGAACCGAAGCTCACTCCACCGTCAGTGCAATCTTCACTCCAATAAGCGGAGCTGGTGATTCGGCATCAAAACCAATCTTTGCCGGAACTTCATAACTCTTCTTCCCGCTCTTCTCAATCATCTTCGTCACCGCAGCTGAATCAAACTTTGCGATATACCCAACCTGCACACCCTCAATAACAACCTTCACCGCAGTCGAATCAAAGGGATTCGTAGGCTCTGGCTCAAGAACAGCCGTCGCCAATATCTCCCCCGTCTCAAATGCCTTATGCGCTCTAATCAACGCCATCAAGTGATCTCTCTGGAAACTCTCGCCCACTACTCCGTAGTTGTATTCAGAATCGTCATCGCCCGATTGGTTCACGACAACAAATGCGCCTAGGTCACTCGTAACAAATCTAGATTGAGGCGCTTGTTCAAAGTAGTCAGGGCGTGCCATCGAAGCGGGAGTGCTCTTCGGGGTGCGACGGATTACCAAAATGAGAATAACTATTACGGGAATCAAGAAAGGGAGGACGGAGTACATGTGTTCATTTTAGACGACTTCGCTCACATACAAAACGACGTTTGCCAGTGCGGAATGATATTCCAATTAGGCTGTCCTAGCCGTATAGTCAAACCATAAAGTTCAATGTTTATAACCCTAAGAGTTGCTTCGGATTGATCCCATGGCCTGTTAGATCCCAGAACTTGGTGAGAAAAGACTTATATGACAGTAGCCTAAGTCATGGGCCACAGCGAGAAAGTTTGAGCTTTCGCCTAGCAACGTTCTTGATTGGAGAGGTTGAATGTTAACTAAGGCTGACATCTCCATAAGCGAAGTAATAGCTTCTCTTTCGTCTTTTCGTGTTGAGGCTGGATTCTTAGTTCCCACCCCAACTGGTTTAGAAAAATCAATTCTTGACGCCCACGAGGATTTACGGATTTTTTTAGCCAAATCTGGTTTACATTATTTTGATCATCAAGGACAGGGACCTGAAAACAAAGTCAAAATCCCTGCAAACATAATTACTGAAAGTGGCGTCATTGGGTCGTTTGCATCGCTTTATAGACCTAATACAAAGTCTGGCGATCCAAGAATTTGGATTTCGAAACTCAATGCGCACTCAAAGCCCTGGAATTTGATTGCATTGTTTGTCAGTAACGGTCAGCTCTTTGTTTTCAATGCCTCTGACCCAACCGTCTGGAAGTCAATGAACAATACAAATTCCCCGCTTTATTTAGCACTAATGTCAGCAGGTTCAAATTACTCACTTGTTGAAACAGAGCTCCTCAGAAAACTAAAGGAAATCGAGGCAGCTGGATTTGTACGGTCCACAACAAATGCCGCAAGCGGAGTAGGCGATACTCTTGAAAAGTTGCTTGGGATAAGCAGAAATTCAAGTAAGAATCCTGACTATAAGGGTATAGAGATCAAGGCATCGAGACGAAATAATCCAAATCAGACCCAACGAAGCGTGCTTTTTAGCATGGTTCCTAATTGGGGCATAAGCGAACTTAAAAATGGCGCTGAAATTCTTGAAACTTACGGTTATCTGTCGCCTGCAACAAAACAAGTTGAATTGTATGTAACCGTTAAACACCAGCCAAATAGACAGGGGTTATTTCTTGACTTAGATGCAAAGAATGGCCTGATTGTTAATGTGCATCAATGCAACGGAACTAGGAAACCGGTTGTAAGTTGGAAATTGAATGAGCTACAAGAAGAACTTTCAAAAAAACACAAGCAAACTTTTTGGGTCAAGGCTAAGAACCGCCCTGAATCTGGACATGAGTACTTTCATTACTTTGAAGTTATGGCTACTGCATCGCCATTTGTTTCCTATTTTGGCCCCTTGGTTCTTTCTAGCCAGATCTCTATGGATTACACATTATCAACAAAATTGAGGCCAAGCGGAGCTCCTTTTGCACGTGATCATGGATATCTTTGGAAAATTGCTAATAACTCTTTTGAAAGCCTCTTCCCACCGCCAAGAATTATTGACTTAGCAAAGTTAACTATTTAACTCCCAATATTTTTTTCAAATGATTTCCTATTGCTTCACCAAGTAGGACAGGAACGGCATTTCCGATTTGTGTGTACTTCGGAAGATCTCGCGTCCAGTCTCCCACCTCAAGGTCTCCAGCACGCCTTCTGCCTCCAGTGGTTCGCTTTCCATTGAATTGATACCAATCAGGAAAAGTTTGAAGACGTGCCCATTCTCTTACAGTCAGTACTCTTGGTTGTGAGAAATGAACATAGTCATCCGGAAGTGAAGTTGCGGTTATATTAGGCCCTCCTGGGCCCCACTTCTCTGGCAATAATCTCTGTGCAAATTTCTTAGTCTTCATCGAGGCAGCGATATTGCCATCATGCTCAATCATGTATTGAAATTTCTTCATTACAAGCTCAGAGTGGTTTGAATACACATGATCACTAATCGGAGAACCTTTGGCGAGGATCTTCCCTGTAATTGGGTCATCTCTCAGTAACTTTTGGAAAGCGCTACGTGCTTCCTTCGGATAAATCAGAGTTGACCCACCTGGGACCCATTTGGGATCGACGAGATCCGAGAGCAAGTCATATGGATCAGGTGCGCCACCCGTTGGTTGAGGGAGCAAGCCATTGCCAACTAGTTTCGAACTAGTGGCAACAGGGATATCTTCTCGAATACCTATCATGACAATTCTTGGGCGATTTTGTGGGACACCATAGTCCTTCGCATACACCAATTCATATCCGATTTGGTAAGAAAGAGTCTTTCCATTTACTTTTACGGTAATTCTGCTAAAAGTTTTTAAGACATCTTTCCAAATCTCGCCCTTCTCGCCTTCCGGCGTCCATCTGGATGTAAGCAATCCTCGTACATTTTCAAAAACAAACGCTTTAGGTGCGATCTCAGCTACGACTTTAGCCATTTCACGATAGAGGTAATTGGTCGGAATGTCTTCTTTCGTAACTTCAAACGTGCGACGGTGTCCTATTCCACTAAAACCCTGACAGGGTGGCCCACCAACAACTAAATCAATCCCCTTATATTGTTTATTGAGGTGTGCGGCAAGCGATGTTAAATCAGCTTTTTTTCGCGTTAGCTTCAAAATATCTAAAACTTGGTACTTGGTATTTTGTATCGGCGAATTCGGCCGATTCATCACAAATGTTTTCATCGCATCAGGATGTAACTCATTAACAAATACTGTTTCAAAACCAGCCTGCTCGAGCCCAAGGGAAAGGCCACCGCATCCGGCAAACAAATCAACTACTGTCAACAATTTAGCTCCTCTATTATGTTCGGAGTATTCCAACTTCTAGTCAAAAAATCCAGGATAAAACGTCGATTCTGGGAAAATTCTTTGGTGTAAAGAGTTTGACTCCGCATATCAGCTTCTAAAAACACGGGCGAGATCCTCATAATCACCCTCCCGCCCACACTCAATACAAGTCGAAGTTGGGTCTTGATCAGAAATACTGCAGCCCCCAAGTACAAATTTGGAGTCGTCACTAGGCTCATCTGGAAGCCCGTAGATGATTTCCCGGATTCCGCTCTTTGACCCACATTTTGGACATACTTTTCTCATATCAAGAGATTATCTGCCACCACTGACAAGCATGGACTGCGCCCCGTCGGCTTACCGCGAGATCTGGAAGAAAGATAAATCTTGGGCTAAAAGTTCGCCCACAATTAGTGAACGATCCAAGAAAAGATTAAATGATTCACATGCTGTTTCCGGGATTAAGCCACACGCATAGCAGGCTGAGAGCCGATTTATGACATCCCCATCTTCTTGAACTTCACCACTTTCAGAACAGACTGGATCATTCGAACACCATTCCGCCTCACGAAGAGCCTGTTCGATGATCTGTTCTAGGAACCCAGGCTTTCCCATTCTCACAAGACCACCAAGCGTTCCTTCAGAATCTCCTGAAGCTGTATAGATCAAAAGTCCTGACATGCTTTGATCCCCATCGCTCACATATAGCCTCTCTTTCAAACTTGCTTGGCTATAACCACAGTAAAAAACTAATTGCTTAATAAGCAAATGTGAAAATGTATGAATCATTGCGTATCTAGGGGAAAGTTGCACCGATCGGAATGAATCTGAAAACTCTGTGTTAGTAAATTTAGAAACTCTCGAAATTACACTTTGACGACTTTCCCATTTTTTCAATAGAGCATCGGAAAATTGAAGATAGATGCCCTCTCCCTTAGTTTGTTTAGCAGGAAGCCATGAATCCGGTGCAAAAGAAGAACTTGGATTTAGAGCAAGCATTTTTCGGCCATCCTCAAATGAAAGGGATGGGTTAGATTCATATCTGGTAAATCCCCAAAGAGCTGAGGTTTCTACAAGCACTGGAACCAATTTTATCGAATCAAAATATCTAGAGACTGTTTCTGAATAAGGAGTGCTTGATTCTTGAATTCGTAAACGATCATTCTCAAATGTACTTTGGAATAGTTCGTACTCCATTCGCAAGTAGGATTCTCTTGATTGATCTCTTGCGAAATCTGTTGCACCATTCAATCCAAAAATATCATCATAAGCCGCAATTACTTCTTCGTCGGTATAACTCTTTAAGCCACCATTATTTTGTAAGTCAATTTGTCGAGCCATAGAAGATGCCATGACTGAATCACCATTAGCCAAAATTTTGCAAGCGTTCATATAGGTGCGCGAGAGTAATTCCAGTAATTCTTCAGGAACATTACTTGAGCTTTGCGGTACGTACAGCGACGTCTCTACTAAAGAAAAGTAAAGGTTAGAGGAGCCTCGGAATGAACCTCTAATGTCATTTGCACAGGTTTCTTTTGCATCGCTGCTATCACCAAGCCAAGGCCTTCTTCCACTACAAAGAAATTCTTCTCCTTTTTCTAGTGCAGTTGATAGGTAGGTACGCCCATTTCGTTCTGAAGTTATGAATTCCAGATTTCGTGATGCTTTGCAACTGTCGCAATAAACTCTCGTACCTTGTGGATTTGAATTCCCTGATGGAGCAAACCTCAACACTCCCATACAAGTAATGCTTGCAGATCGATGAGCCCATTCTCGCCAAGGAAAGTCATCTAAATGGCCGCTCTTACACATAACAACATATGGGACCTGAAACATAACTGGCGGTCTCATGCCTTTTTCTAAGTGACTTGTATTAGGGCATCTCAAAGGTCCAAAAAAATCTAGTTCTTTTTTCTCCATTCGGCTGCAATACTTACAGAAGTACCAAGTAGGAAACCTAAGAACCGGAACCTTCGGATCAGGTAATCTTCCTCTTACAAACATTTGTCCGTCGTTAGATTTTACGGTTGGCGGGCTATAAAGATGTTTAACGCCTAGTCTTCCAGATAACCGCCAATCATCAATTTCGCACTCTGACTTCAGTACCCCACCATCGTTTCCAAACCAATGGTCTGTACCTGCCATTATTATGCTCATTCCATCTGGCAAAACAGTCATTGCACCCACACCGAAGGGTGTTATGAGTTGTTCTCTCCGGAGTTGATTATTGAAATTAGACACTGATTGGTTCCTCGTCATTCATCTGGGCGAGTCTGTATTTTCTGGAAATTTCTAATTCAACGCTGGCATCTACGTTACGCATAGAAACAGGTATGACCCAGCGGTAACCAGTTATATTTTTGTCTTCACTGGGCGCGGCGAGCAAGCCATTTGGCGATCCCTCTTGCGCACCCCATTCATCAGCTCTGTATACATTCCATTCTTTCAAAATGAGTTGGATTTCTGCATCGAGAATTTTTAAGTCATCGGAAGACAAATTCAACCTGTCAGCTCTAGTGCGTAATTGAGTCAAAATGAATACAAGTTTTCGCGTGTCTACTTCCTTGGGAGGAGTCCCCATTGGAATCACCATTCTCAAATATGACACTGCAGCGCCTCTTAAAGCGCGTTTTATTACGGGTGCGGAGAACGGGGTAACGCTTGTAGGTTCGACCTGTGCGTAGAGTTTTTCATGATAAGACCGGAAATGTTCAAAGTGCGATAAGTCTCTTGGTCTATTACTCGTGTATATCGTTACAACTAACCCTGGTTTACGTAAAGGATCTCTTCCCACACGACCTGAAACCTGAATGTACTGGGCCGTGGATTTTGGCTGACTGACAATCGTCATGAGAGACAACCTATTAATATCGATTCCAACCTCAATGATGTTTGATGCTAAGCAAGCATCCCAAATCCCACGCTGGGATGGCTCTGCAATCCCACGATAGGGTTCCTCGAGTTCTCTCAGGATTTTGGGCAGCTCGTGGCTTTGGCGACGGCTCGTTAACTCGTTTATTACATTTAAGTGGCGACTCTGATGGCCATATCTTCGCTTCATGTCCTTCAAATAATTTGGTATATCACTCTGAAACAGTGACACTGTATTTGAAAGTTCCCTGATGCTGTTGAAGAACCATAAGTTTGTCCACCAAGGATCTCGTTCCTCGTCATTATCTATACCCATCGGCGCTTGAGCCAATGCAGCTCCAACTCGGACCTGTGCTGATTGCACAGAGCCAAGACCTGGTGCATTCACCCCTAAATACATTCTTCCATTCTTGAGAGTTCCATCTTTGTGACGATCCCAGACCGCAAAGAATGAATCTGATGCATCAATACATGGGGGTGGAAACAGTGAAACTTTCTTTCTTCCATATATCGCTTCCGCTTGAGCTCGAAATCTTCGGATAGTTGCCGTAGAAGAAATAATTTTTGGCAGTGTTTTCACACCATCTATATCGATGGTGCACAATTCTTCGATTACTCCTTCGTAAATTCCGACAAGAGAACCGAGTGGGCCTGAGATCAAGTGAAATTCATCTTGAATAATTAGACTTGGAGGCGTGGAAATTCTTTGGCCGTCAGCACCAAGTCCAAATATGCTTCGCGCACCCTCTTGCCAACTCATCTGCGCAAATTTATCTACTGTGCCAATCAGAATCGTGGGTGGATTTTGATATATCTGCTCATCAATTACATTTAATGGAAGGCCACCTGCAAAGTCACACTCAAGATCTGGGCAGTGGAATTTAAACTGTTTTGGAGAAGTCGTTAAAATCTTATAGCCAGCCGTGAAATTCTTATCTGGGCCTGAATTTAGATCACTTTTTACCGGACCCATCGCAGTTCCGCACCAAGGGCAACGCAATAGTAGAAATGGATTTGGTGCGTCCTCTCCACGCTTCTTCATTTCTGCAAGTGCTGTGAGTGCTTTCTGGTTTGAGTTAGGGGTAACCACTCCTCCAAGCCAGGCGCCAATTGAAAAAGGAGTTTTACCGAATTTTTCTTCGTTTTGCCGCCTAATTTTTTCTAGGGCACAAATGAGTGAGGCTGCTCTCAAGAATTGCTGCGTAGTTAAAAGTCGCAAGGTGTAGCGCATTAATACTGTAGTGCCGGAATCATTTGAATCCTTCATTCGCTTAAGCAATATAACAAAAGCTGCCACACCTAGGTAAGCTTCCGTTTTACCACCGCCTGTCGGAAAGAAGATTAGGTCAACTAAGTCACGATCCTCACTCAACTCATTTGAGCTTGATTCAATCACGGACAAAAAGAAGGCAATCTGAAACGGTCTCCAAAGACCACCCGATGGGGGTATAGCTTCGCTCGGCTTGTTACCACTTATCGAAATCCGACCCGAGTAATTAATTTGTCTGGTCTCTAATCTTGAACGATATTGCTGCTCAAGCATCGCGAAATTCGCTAACCTAAAAGCTTCATATACTTCGGGGTTATTTCTCAATGAATCTATTCCTTTAAGCATGCGGCTGCAAGCTTTTCTGCAATCCTCAATATTAGATTTGGCAGACTTTGTGTATTTCTGAAGAATGTCAGGATCAGACTTTGATTTAGTCTCCTGATTAGAGATCCAATTTGAATAGGAAGAGACAAGTTTTTCTAACTCGCCCAAAGCCTCTTCTTTTCTTGATTTATCCGCCATAAGTCGCATATCAATTATTGCTTCTGAACCGTCTTCGAAATAGACGGTCGGAGTAATGCTAGGAGCTTCGAATTTAGGAAGTGAAGTCAAGGTTAACTTTATGATGCTTGCTTTAGGATCTCTATCCCACTCAACGCCTGCATTGTGTCCAATACCGAATGTTGGATAATTCTTGTATAGCAATAATGCACTTTCGTCATCTAAATCCATTTCAAAATCTCTCGCAGACTCTGGATATGGTCCAAAACTTGGCCCGTCTTCCGTCATCGCCACTAATTTTGCTTGGTACAAGATATTCTCGTCTGAAACGATACTTGATCGATTTACACAAGAAAGTGTGCAAAGAAATCTGCTTTCTGATTCTCGTCGGACAAGTAACTTCACTTCGATATTGAGTTTTCTTCCCTGGCTATCTACCAATTTTCCAGTAAGGAACTCCTTCACTTTAACTTCCTGTAAATCACTTGAATCAAAAACGAATGTATTTGAAAAGCTCTGACGTACGTACCAGGTATTCTCATAGACCCTGCTTGGCGCAGCGGCTTCTGAATCATTTTTGCTAGGCTCCCCTGGCTTGATACCCACAACGAAAGGCCTATAAGTTCCACCTGAGATCAAAACTCTAATCTGACCTTTATTTGCATCCTTAATGAGAAACGAAATTCCTATAGTCCTTGGGTTTAACCAAGATTTGTTCGATCGAACTTCAATATCTAAATGATCTCTATTTTCGTCAGACCCGACAGCAGGTCTTGTCTCAAGTTTTTCCATATCGCCGATGTCCGGACTATCGCCCACCGAAGAAGTTAAATCCTCCTCCACAGGTGTGTCGCCCTCCTCTTCGGTTATTCGCGGAGCACTCCCATGAACAGGCTCAAGCACGCCCGATCCATAACGGTCTCGAGGTTTTATGGGTATGACTTCTTCTCCTGTTTCAGAATCTATCCAAGGGCCATGGCTCTCCTCCCAAGATGTGAAAACTACTGATTTAGAAAGATCGAGTTTTTTTCCTTCATTTCTAGGACCAAGAATTTCACCGGAAAGAAAGTCAATTATCTTCCCTCGTTGGCTGTCTTTTGCTTCGCTCATCCTGATGAACCTACCGTTTTAACTAGCATCACTCTTGCCTCATTATTGGCCATAATTGCCAATCTATCAGTAGCCCGTGTAAACAGGATGTAAAGAAGTTCATTTTTTGTAGACCAGTTTTTCAATTGTTCAAGATCCAGTGCAATTACGCACGATGATTCCAAACCCTTAAATCTACCTATCGTAGAAAAGCCAATCTGCCCACTCCGTTTAGAATCGATTGCAGAAAATTTGTCAGAATACTTTGAATCACGAAACAAATCGGCCGGATTTGGAATTTCAAGTGGAGATAAAATGATTATCTCGTCCCATGAAAAATGTTCACTGCGTAGTTCACTAATAACATCATCAAGCATGGGAACCATATCTGTATCGGGAGGGATTGTTACGAGCCTTGGGTTTGGATTATCACTTGTGCGCAGAAACGAATTCCACTTAGGCATAGAAGATAATATGCCTTCAGCAAAGTGCCCTATCTGGATTACGTTACGACAATTCTTGCTAAGGGTAGCAACAGGAACGTCCCCAAATCTTTCCATAACAACTTTCAATCCATCTTCAGAGTTATAAATTTGTTGAGAATCAAAATCGCCAAAGGCAATCCAACTGCCAGAACTCAGACCATTGTCTAGCAATGAATTCAAGAGAGAGAAATAGTTAGAATTCAACGTATCTTGTGCCTCATCAATAACTAGTAGATCAACTTTTGACTCCAACGGTACTGAAAGAGAATCAAAATCTATTGACTTTAAAGCTTCTATTGGATTTTTTAGGAGTGGCTCTTTGTTTACAAGTGAAGCAATTCTGTAGGCGAATGAATCAATGGTTGATATCTCTAAATTTGGATTCTGATACTGAGATCTTAAATATGCAGCTAGTAATGTGTTGAAGCAGAGAAGCATTACCTTCTTGCCTTCAAGAGAAGCCCTTCTAGCCACCTCTATCGCTAAGAGTGATTTTCCTGTTCCTGCCGGACCTTTGAAAATAACCCGAGGTATGGAAGAAATTAAATCCAATGCTTGATATTGATCCTCTACAAACTTTATCAACTCTGCTCTCCGCTGTGACCTAACTTGCTTTTCACTCATGGCATATTCAAAATCTGGTCGAAGGCAATCAATCACGGCTGAAATTTGAACTTCATTAAAACTCGGGTTATGACCGATTTGGGAATTTATTTTATTCTTGAGATGCTCAATTCCTGAGTTGAATGAACTTAAGATGGAATCAATCGGGGTTTCCAAATCTTGGCTATTGAGTACTTGCCAGCCCTGCCATTCGAAAGTACTTTCTCTGGGAAAAGGAACTTCAGTAAACCAGCAAAAGTTCAAAAATGTTACGTTTTTTGAAAAAGATACCCTCTCATGCAACCGTTCTCGTATTGAAAACATCGCTCTTTCTGATTGCACAAAAGGGCTTTCGTGTGCCGTCTTATCGCTTCCAAGATACCAGCTTCCAGAACTCACGCTTACAGTTTTATGGCTCTTCACTTCAAGAATAGCGATGCCATATTTTGGAATGAGTAGCACAAAATCTGCTTCACCCTTTGCCTTACTCACATGATTCGCAATATGAAGCGAATGAAGCACAACCCAATCTTTTGTTAAAGGATCGTCACGCAAAAGCTTATATAGCTGCTTCTCACCGGGGGAAGTAGTTATGCAGTAATTTGGAATCATTCTGGCCATGATTACACTTTGATTCCTGGTTGAAGTTGCTTAACAGCTGACTCTGGAACTTCAAAAACTTCATTTCCAATTGAAACACATCTGAATGCCCCTAATTTAGCAACTTCAGAATCATTTCCTAGTTCGACCAAAACATATCCGTTCAATGAGATTTCATCCAAGTCCAAAGTTTCAAATTTTTGCTTCAGAATAGCGCGAAATCTCATACCGGCAACTTGGTGTAGGTGACGTAAAATGTTCATGGCTTCTATAGTTTCCTCATGTTCAATATTCAAATACGTCAATATGATTTTGAAGTTATCAATAGAATTTGGACGTATCGTTGATGGATGGGACCAATCGATAATCCAAGGATTGGCTATCCCTAAGTCTTTTAAGTCGCGAATAACTTTCGGCCCGCCAATAATTGAGATTTTATCTCTAAGCTTGGATTTCCAGAACGCTTGTATATTTCTACATCGTTTAGCTTCTGATCCGCCAATATCATTCGCCATCCGACTTATCGCTTCACCCTCAGAACTTCCCACTCTAAGAAGCAATATCGAATCTGTCGTAATGCTCGAAATCGCTATCCGCTGAACACGTTCACCAACAGGAGCAGTAGCGTCTACAGCATCAATTGCTCCAGAAGAAATAGGAAGAAAGACCATTTCTGAGGAACCAAGTAAGTAAGCCCTGCATTTCAGCAGTTCCTCCCCCTCTGAACTGTCATTGATATTAAGTAGCGCCTTTTTTGCAGCAATGGCTAACCTGCGACCATCTATCTCCGCAGTTGGTTCCAAGTAGTTGCCAGCTTTTTCAGTGTCCGCAGTTTGTTTAACAGAGACTAAATCAGTGAGAATTTTCTTTTCTATTCTAATCTGAGCGATATCAGAGAAATATCCCGGAATCTCATTTTGTTCCTTGATCCACGAGTGGCTGAAGGTGAGAATTCCGTCTTCAGGGTAGACAGAATTAAAAAGGCTAATTGGGTAATCTTGGGTTAATCCCACCACAAGCATTCGCCTGCAATTAACTCCCGAATGAATAAATTGATTTGCTGTAAACACCTGCCAATGACTGATCCCAATTTCCTTCAACCAATTAATCACACCTACTCTTATACTTTCCTGTCTAACAATAAGTATATTTCCGTTTTGTTCTGGGTTTGCTTCTTGCATATTCCGCAGAACTATGTTGGTCAATTCAGAAGTATTGAGTTCTAGTATTTTTCGACCACTAGCAATTATGTTTGTACAGTTTTGCTGGATATCAGAAGACATATTCTTAAATAGACCTTCAAGGGTTCTGACACCTTCACTGAGTTCAATGATTGCTTGATGATTTGCATTCAATGGAGCAGGGTCATTACGTAGAAGCCAATCTGCCCTACGAAGGCGCCCAACTGCAATATCCCAGTCTGTTGAAAGTTCAATCCAATCCTGAAGGGTCATGGCAAGTTTGCGCACATTTGTTGAGAGTTGTTTTGATAATTTATCGTCGATACTCACATTTTTGATAGCACTAGCATCTAAATACAATTGATTATTGGTAAATATTGAATTCATATCGCTCTCCGGAAAGAGACTAATTCTGTATTTCTAGGAAGCGAGACCCAATGATCTCTTTCTCCTATATCTTGACTGTATGCAAATACGGTTCGAACCGCATCAACTGCTGCGTTTATCTGTCGCTCATTTCTTCCGACAACAGCAATAACTCTTGGATTGGATATGTTCTCAATTTGAGAGAGAATTGCCGCGGATGAGCCCATTACGGAAATATTTGAAGTAGCACTTTGACCAGTAAGCTTTAATTGATTGTTTAGCCACTCGATTTGCTCATCAGTGCTTGTATTCAAGACAATGGTGGTACCCAGCTCTTTACTGCCTCCAGAAATCGGATTTAGCAACTCTTTTATACTCTTAGTCTCCCCGGTTGTTTCATCTCGGAGTTCAATTTCAAATTCCGCCTCAGTTATTCCTGAGGTTGACCGCATCATTAAGAGAGAACGAAATATCGGGATAGAGGAATCAGCAAGAACGGCGAACAGTGACTCCGGGTTCTTGTTAGCAGCTACCTGCATCTTTTTGAATTGTTTAGGATTACCAACTTCAGTAGGGAGTTTGGTTATCTCTCTGATGGATTTAATTGACAGAACCGTGCTTCCAATTATTACCCGGGGAGATGTATTCTTCAGATCGATGCTAGTTACCTCTCCCACTGCTTGATGGCCACCGGTTCCACATAGGACAGAGACATGCATGCCAACCGCAAGTTGGGCAAGTTCAATTTTTTCAACAGTCGCTTTTTTTCTAATTTTTAGCACTTCTCCATAAAGCGCACCTATGGCAAGTGCCGATGTAACACCTTCTAGCGAAGGTACCGTAAGTATAGAAATCTCCTGGATTCCATCTCCGGGTAAATCATTGAAAGCTTCCGAAGCAGCAAAATTTACAAAAGCGCCAAACCACTCAGGACATTTAATAAACGCATTCTCGAAACCAAGTGTTATGTCACTCAAATCAACTGAAACAACTTTATCCATTCAAATTCTCTGCAAACGTTTTAGTTGAGTTGAACACGGGGTTATACTCCCAATTAATCCAATAGTTTTCAATGAGTTCCAGCATTCGTCGACATTTGCTTCAACACAATTCTCCGCACTCTTTAATTCAGGAAATTCGCTTGTTAGTAGAATGCCACAATATTCTTGTTCAGCGCTTTCGGCGACGAAATCAAGCTGCAATTGTTTCCTCAATAGTTTTGACACGCTCCAGGCGGGCTTGGGCCTCTTCTGCTCGATCTAGGGCTGTTAAAGCTTTCGCCAGGTCTTTGTTGATTGCGACGATATCTTCCCAATCCTTATCTTCTTCCAGGGTAAGTAGCTCGAGTGACCGATGCAGATGCTTTTCTGCTTCTTCATACTCTTGGCAGAGAAGGTGTGCTGTACCGAGCCGGTAACGTGCGTAACCTTCCATTCCAACATCTTCAGCTACTTTGCAGTAGTTGAAGTAGTGCTGTGCGTGGAATCGTGCTTCTGGGCCGTTGCTTAGGGCGATGTATGCCAGCGCTAAGTAGTTATCGCACCAGTTAACGAATTCGGGGTTCTTTGCCTCTTTGCAGAGCGTGCGAGCGCTTAAGTAACTATCGACAGCGTCTTTGTAATTATTAAGTTTCGCTAGTGCCATTCCGATGTTGAGGTTATCAACTCCCATCGTCATGGTTGTAATGTCTGGATAAGTTAGTGCCTTTGCGGCGAGGTGATTGTCGAGCGACTTGCGCCATTCTTCTACTTTGTACCAAGCACGCCCTGCTGCTCGCAGCTCTTCTGCTTGTGCCTCAATGTCATCATCAAGATTCTTCATCTTGGCGAGTTCTTGATGCATTTCTGCAGCTTCTGCGTGGCGCTTGAGATTTTCAAAGCAATGCACTTTGCCATGGTAGAGATGCATGATCTCTTTGAGGTAGATTTCTAATCCACCTTGTTTAAAGTAGATATCAATTGAGGTATCTACTAAATGTAAGCACTCTATGTAGTTATCTCGCTTGTAAGCGATGTGGCTGAGTTCATCTAGAACTTCAGCTCGTTCAGTCCCTTCGGACGTGCTGATGCGATCCCAGAGTTCTTGCTCTCGGATATCTTTCTCGTTGTTTTCGGCGCTCACCGTTTCCCTTCATATAGATACTGGAGCTTCTGACGGATGGAGAAGTTACAGACAGTCACTGACATCTCCGCTTTGGGCCTGGGGTTGCTGCTCGAGCGGATTTTTTGGGGGAAGCGGAGAGTAACATAAAATTCGAACAGATGTTCGTAGGATAATCCTACGGCTGAGCGTGAACGGACAGGTTTGAGCCTGTTCGGCTAACCGAACGGGGTGTTCGGATTCCGAACGTGCCTCCGATAGATGCCGCCCGCAAATTCATTTTGGGATCTAGCGAGTGGCCACTCTTGCAACACCTGTATAGCTTCCAACAAGTGGGAGGATTCCCCTATTACTTCGACACCAATTGAGGGCAGACATGCAGGAACCTAGAGAACTGAAGGAAGTTCTCGACCTGGCCCGAGAAAGCCAAGATGAAGAAAGATACAACTTGGTCGGTGAGCTGAACCGGAGAAAAGTAAAAAATCTTTTCCACTTCACGCACGTCGATAACCTGGAATCAATATTTAGGATTGGCTTTAAACCAAAAGCAGTACTCACAAGTCAGTCAATTGACTTCATTGAAACAGATAACGAACGATTCGACGGTATAACTCAATCAATTTCGTTTTCACTCGAATATCCAAATGAGTGGTTACTCAGACACAAGATTCGCCAATTCGGATTCAATTTCGTAGTGCTTCAACTACCCGCAAGCCTGCTTTTGTCCCATCCTTTTTTGGCATTTCCAGGAAATGCTGCCGGCGGCGCTTTCCTCGAGCATCGACTAGAGAATCCAACAGAATATATAGGGTTACGTGGCATCCAGAATCTGTTTCTGAGTCCTCATGTTAGAAATCTGAATAATCTAGAATCAAATCAGCCAACCGATATTCAATCTGAAATTCTGATTCTAAAAGACATAGCGGCCTCCCATATTTCAAAAATCCACATTCCTGTTAATCTCGCGAAAAGTCTTAATTTTCCGATGCTATTTCCGACACCCGAATATCATTTGGATTGTGACTGTGCTTTCTTTCGACCCTACCAATACAAACCTTATGACCAACGTAGATTTCATGCAGGATGGCGGATTACCTCGTGACCGCAAGAATTATTTTTAGACCTAAACAGGGCGAAGAGGAGATCCTGTTCACAGAGGAATTAGTGGAGTTTCAATGGGTTCCTGGCTTGGCTATTTCACAAGGTCGAAAATCCGTGATCAACCTACATGAAGCCGCCATTTCAAAACACGGCATCCAAAGAATTCTAGAGATTTCAACTCGATCTCAAAATGAACTCGGAATTTCACTAAGTGCCTTCAATCTCCAAGTTTCGATCGCGGGGCGAAATTACCCGGTCGAAGCCGTTTACCAAGCCTCGAAAGTATTCCAAAATGGTGGTCCATTCCTAGATTTAATGTCTGCAAGTGCACTTGATTCTAAAAAAGATTTGCGACTGAAGAATTCTGGGGAGCTTATTGGGTTCCGATTCGAGAATCAGGATTGGCCACTTACGACCTCACCCAATTTCTATGATTATCTCTACATCCGCGCACTTATCGAGAACGTGAACAGAAGAAAGCTTTTGCAATTTGATGCATTCAGTGACATCGCATTCAACCAAAACACTTTGAACTCCAAGGTTGGAAAGTCGTTCAACTGTCAGGCAAGGTCGGCGGCAATTTATGTTTCTTTGCTAGGCAAAATGGATGAAGACACTATTTTGAAGTGGCTGGTGTCTAGCTCACAGGAGATGCGCGTTCAGCCTGATCAACTTGATCTGTTCTGAAGATAACTAGCTAACAATTTATTTGGTTTGCCTTTTATTCTTCTGCCAAACTTTCTTGATTCCAAGCACAAACGCTAATGTCCCGACAGTACTCATCCCCGTCAACACAGTCGTCACCAACAAATTCCCATCCTCCAGAAACCTCGTCGCTACTCCCCCAATGAGGATTCCGATCACGGTCGCTAATTTGTTTTCGCGGATAGTTTCCTTTAGATAATTCCAGAATCGCTTGAAGGTTTCTTTGGGCATGGCTGTTGTTGACCAAAGCGCCCAGAGAACAAGGAGCGGTTGAAAGAGTAATCGGATTGCGCGAGCGCGGTCATCGTTTAATCCGAAGGCATCGATTCCATTGACGAACTGAGAGATGTTTCCAGGGAAGATTGCAATGAAGAAGGCGGCTGTGGCTATTCCGACTGCTTTTCTACCTTGTAGAAATATGAGGGCTAGACCAAGAGCTATCTCGACTACTCCTGATGCAAGAACAATGAAGTCAGGTGTGAATGGTGCCCATGGTGGAACTTGAGCTTGGAACTCTTGGCGACTACTTGTGAGGTGGAGTGTGCCGGTATAGATGAGGGTGGCACCTAAGAGGATCTGTGTGGCCTTACGCATGAATGCGTTCATGGGGCGAGTTTAGGTGGGTTTGTCAGTGGAGACCTCTAGCGTTTGGGGCATGTCGATAGAGCGCGTACGGAGTTGGTATTGGTCATTGGGGAAGTTTGAATCCATTGTGGCGTTGTCCATTGTCACTATATTGGCATTGCTGCTCTTTCGCTTGCCCGAGGTTTCATACTTCAAGGGCATTTACTTCAACGAGACTTTGCAATTTAGCCTGATTGCGCTGTTCGGATTGATTTGTGTCTTGATGGTTAAACCCCCGACGATTACTTTCTTGGGTTGGCCGCGAATGGGAATTATTGCTGGATTTGCTGTTTCCATTGCAGTGGTGTGGTCCATCATGGAAATCTCTATTGGGTATGACATCAAGCAGCCTTTTCGCGTAAAGATTGCCGGAGTGCTTTTCATACTCTCCATTGGGCTAGCGGAAGAGATGATCAGCCGCGTATTGATCTTTGGAACCTTACGCAGATTTGGAACTCTCTTTGCGGTTGTTGTTTCATCATTCATGTTCGGATTTATGCATGTCAACGTCTATCTACCTGAGTGGGATGGGTGGGCGGCGTATTGGCACGTTATGAGCGCTACGGGCTTTGGGTTCTTTGCCTGTGCGCTCTTTATCGCAACTAGAAGTTATTGGATTGTTGTCGTATTTCATGCCCTCGCTGACTGGACCGTGGTTTTCGATAAACGAAACACGATTGGCGGCGAGGATTACTCTGTTGGAATCCTTGAAGGCATTCTGTGGGGAATTGAGGATCTCTTCTACCCACCAATCTGGTTGGGTTTACTGATTCTCTATATGTTGCGTGGCAAGTGGCCAAAGTGGGTTATCCGCCTGGCGATCAAGTGGAAGTTAGTTGAACAAGCTGAGGCAATAACGAAGTGAAAGACTCAATAGATTTCTGCATCGCGCGTATCAAACAGCTACATGCAGATGCATGGCATACACCCGAGTATTTGGCTGAAGTCGCTTTTCTTTATGACCATATCGTGAAGACAGGGACACATGAACCCATCATTGATATGGGAATGAAATTAATGTTCCCCTTTGCTCAAGTAGGCGACATGGTGGAAACCGCAATGAGCCTTGGATATATCTCAGCTCCCAAGAAAGGCACGTGGGGCGGGAAGATCACTAAACAATCTCTCAAGATTCTTGGGCTGGCTCCTTCTGTTAAGCGCAAGACGCGAATTGATAGTTTCAATTGCCCCAACTGCGGGGCAAAAGCTTTGAAGAGAATCGTTTACGGAATGCCCGACGATAATTTCGATTTCAAGAAGAATATCGTTGGCGGGTGTATTCCCCAAGCCGAAGACGTTGGCTGCAAATCCTGCGAATGGGTTGGCTTTCGACGCCAGTTCGAGGTTTAGCTCTTGACCAACTTTCACCCCTGATTACTATTCAAGGATGATGAAGAAAACTTTGGCCTTAGCTATCGCATCTGTATTCCTGCTTGCTGGTTGTGGAAGTAGTGCAGATACAGTGGAAAGCGATCCTGCTGCATATAACAAGTGCCTTGAGACAGAAGCTGCTAAGTGGCTTGATGAGACAGGTTCAAACTTGGATTATGCGAATGAGAAGGCTGCGGAAGCCTGCGCAGATTTACAGTAGAGCGAGAAGACCGAGAGCGATAAGAATCGTTGCTGCCATGATGGAGCGGCGCTTACCGAGGCGTTGAGGTAGGCCGTTGATGCCGCTTTTCTGATCTTCATCCATATCTTTGATGACGTTGATGAAGTGTGCAGCCATTCCAAAGAGCGCTCCCCCGAGCCACATCCATGTAGGTGGTGTGATCTCTTTTGAGATTGCTATCGATGATGGAAGGGCCGCAAATGCGATGGCATATGGAAGTGGTGAAAGAGGAGTGAATTTAAAGTAGAAGTTATAGGCAAGGCCACATGCGATGCCGAGCATGTAGACGAGTCCTCCGTAGAAGCCGAGTGGGCCAAGGAGATTAGCGATGAATGCAAAGGGAGTCATGAAGTAGATCCACTTGCGCAAGAAAGCAGGAGTGATGAGTCCTGCAACGAGTGGTTTCTTGGTGCGGTTGTGGCTTAAGTCGTCTTGGTAGTCATAGAGATCATTGGTCCAACCGACAATGAGTTGGCCGCAGAAGATTCCGAAGGCGATGACATATGCCGGGCCTTCCCACCAGTAGTGAGTGGCGAATGCGAAACCGATTGTGGTGACGATGAGTGTGGGACCAAAGTGTGAAGCTTTACGCAGGCCTTGGAACTTCTTCATCTTATTTTCTCCTTTGACAGCGTGGGCAGAAATGAGATGAGCGGGCTCCAAAGGTAATGCGTTTGATGGGTGTTCCACAGCGCGGACATGGTTCATCTTCTTGGCCATAGGCGGCAAGGGATTGTTCAAAGAATCCGGATTCACCGTTGACGTTGATATATAGGTCATCAAATGAAGTTCCACCTTGGTTGATTGCTTCCTGCATCACTTCGGTGGCGAAGTCGATGATGGTTGCTACTTTCTTGGGAGTTAGTTCTGAGGTCAAAGTTTCAGGGTGGATCTTGGCGCGCCATAAGGTTTCATCGGCATAGATATTGCCGACTCCGGACATGATCTCTTGATTGAGGAGTGCGGTCTTTATCTTGATATTGCGCTTTAAGTAATTGTTGACGGTGGTTTGCTTGTTAAAGAGTGGATCAAATGGATCTGGTGCAATGTGTTGGGCAGATGTGGGGACGTTGTTGGTGGTCTCTTCAACTGATAACCAACCAAAGGTGCGCTGGTCGTTAAAGACGAGATCGAGTGAGCGCAGTGGTTTCTTCAATTGAAATTGTGCGCGGATATGTGTGGCTTTGGGGCGATCTTTCTGGTGGATGAGAAATTGTCCGCTCATGCCCAAGTGTGCGACTAAGACATAGGGGCGATTGAGTGTGAGCCAGAGGAATTTTCCGCGGCGATTGGTGCCGGTGATCTTTGCGCCGACAAGGGATGCAAGTGGTGCGATGGATTCTGGTTTGAGTGCGCGTGGGTGCAGGTTCTGGGCTTCGGTGATGCGATAACCGGTGATGAGGTGATCGAGGCCGCGGCGAACTGTTTCAACCTCTGGAAGTTCGGGCACTTACTTTCCTGCTTTACATTTTTCGGAGCAGTACTTCACGTTCTCCCAATCGCGCGCCCATTTCTTACGCCATTCGAAGGGGCGTTCACAGCGCAGGCAGGTCTTGGGTGGGAAGCCGTTCTTGATCTTTGCCTGCATGGAGTGAGATTACTCCGAGTTGACCCCTCAGAGTATGCGTTGCGTTAACCGACAGGACATCTGGTTGATTAGCCGGGTTCATCTCTTCCCTCCAAAATCCCCACACCCATTGAAAGGAAACCCATGAAGAAACTCCTCGCTGCCGCACTCGCTGTGGCACTTATTCAAATTCCATTTGCAGGAAATGCTGCTGATGCACCATCGCTTGTCTCGACTGCGACCCTTGGCGATATCTCGCTGAAGAACGTGTCGAATGCCGCTGTTACAGATGCTGTCAGCGATGACCAGGGCGTACTGCTCGGAGGTATCGGATCGGATTTGTATCACGATCCAAGTGACCCAAAAGATATTTTCTACGTCATCACAGATCGCGGTCCCAATAACGACACTGTGCAGCCAGATAAGTCAGCAGGAACGGGCTTTGTTGTCCCAGGTTTCTCTCCCATCATCATGAAGGTGCGCATTACAGGCGCTGATGTTGAAGTACTTGAGACAAAGGCAATTACCCTCAAGAACCGCAAAGGTGTCTCTGGACTTCCAAACGTAAAGGGCTATGACGCAGTTCCAACCGATGTGAAGGGAATTACCTCCTCAGCTCTGTATAACGTAGCTGGACAAGATTCAGAAGGGATTGTTCGTCTCAGCAATGGCCAGTACTGGATTGTTGACGAATATGCACCGAGCCTGACCAACTTGACCTCCGATGCAGTGGTGAAGCGTCGTTACGTTCCAACAAATTGGCTTGGATCAAGCACAGAATTCTCAATTTCAAAGTCGATCCCTGAGATTTATCTCAAGCGTAAGGCTAACCGTGGATTTGAAGCTCTTGCAGTCACGCCTGATGAACGCACATTGTTCATCGGCCTACAGAGTCCACTTCTTAACCCTTCATCAACTGTTGGAAATGCCAGCCTTGCTACTCGAATCCTCCGCTTTGATATTCGCTCAAAGACTTTTACGGGTGAGTTCGTCTTTGGGTTTGAGAAGCAGTCTGTCGTGGATGCCAAATCAACAAAGGCGAGTGATCTTAAACTCTCAGCTCTTGTTGCTCTAGATTCAGATACTTTGATTGTTCAGGAACGCACTGATAACTCTTTCTTGCTCTCTACAATCGAAATAGAAAATTCAGCAAATATCCTTGGCACAAAATGGGATCTCGCATCAACAACTCCATCACTTGAGAGCTACACGGGTGCTGGCACGCATGCTGAAGTTGAAGCGTTGATTGCTTTGGCACAGAAGAAGATCATCTTCAACTCAACTTCGATTCCTACTATGCCGATGAAGATTGAAGGCGTTGCAGTTATCGATTCAAACCATATCGTTGTTGTGAACGACAATGACTTCAACTTTGCCTACAACGCAACAACAGGCAAGGTCGAAAACGGTTCGACTAAATCATCATTCCTAACTATCAAGTTGGCAGTAGCGCTGCCTACGACTCCAGAGATTGCTCTGGCTAAGTTCGGTAAAGCATGCCTGACAGAAGGAGCTAAGAGCGCCGACCTTACATGTAAGGCAAACGGGCGCGATTTGCGCTGGAGAAAGTAAGCTCGGTTAATCTCACGTAAGGAGAAAACCCCGCCGGTGTTCATTCGCTGGCGGGGTTTTTTCGTGAAAGCTCAAGCACTCTAGTGAAAGCTTGGATCACGAGTGAGTTTCGATGCGTTGCTACCCAGTGATAACTAGCATCGCCCAGTTTTCCTGAGGAAGAGATGAGGCGTGAAAGGTTGCCGTTGCCGCGAAGTGCGAGCAGGTGTGCGATGGCTGCGGCGCCGCGGTGTGTGGTGCCGTCGATGATTGCGATGACTTCTTTCTCGCACTCGGCGCGGGTCAGGCCGAAGGAGGCGAGGTCTGCCTGTTGGAATGGGTGTGCGTTGATATCTGCATTGAGGCGTAGCCAGTTAAGGGATGCGAGACAGAATCTGCATTCGCCATCGAAGATGACTGTGGCGATTGGATTCATGGCTTGAGGTTACTGGAGATGTCAGTGGGGGGCTAAATCACAATAGCTTACGAAGCCACGGCTCCAAGGTTCCCATTTTGAATTGACCAGTATCGAAAAATTTCATTAGTGCCTTATGGAGTGCTTGGCTATCGGAATTGATTGTGTATCCATTAATTCTCAAAAAAGTATCGGTCGCAGCAAATGCAACTCTCTTGTTACCATCGATAAACGGGTGATTGATAGCCAGGCTCTCAAGTAGCGCTGCTGCTGATTCAATGACATCTTTGTAATACCCCGATTGGGGTCTGGCTAAGGCAGATTCAAGTGCACCCATATCGCGAATGCCATCGCTGCCGCCGTATTTCTTAATGAGCACCATATGCATGGCGAGGACATCAGGAACAGTGAGGTATTGGATAGCTGGCATTACTGGGCGAGCTTTTGATATAGATCATCGAACTGATCCATGCTCAGCCCAAATGCTTCAAGTACATGCGCGCGAGGTCGATCAAGTTGATTGCGCTCTAAATATTCAGTGAGCGCTTCTTCTAGAACAGACTGGAATTGACGCCCTTGCTTCTGCGCGAGCTCGCGAGCGGCGGCCAAGATTTCGGGGTCGGCTTGGGACGAGAATTTCTCACGTTGAGTGGTCAATCTAGGCCTCCAATGGATTTCTTGATGAATCTTGATGCATCATGATATCACTTATCGCGTCCGTGTCAGCGGGTGGCTCTAGCTTTGAGGCATGTTCAAATGGTTAAGGCATAGGGCAATGGATCGCGAACTCACTGAGATTCTTGATGAGCACGCGCGGGTGCGAGGCGATGCGCAGGCGATAAGGGATTTCTTGCTGCAGGTGCTTGCAGATAATCGCGATGGCGTTGAGAAGTTCAGCGATGAAGCGCTTGAAAGAGCTGCTGAAATTATTGAACAAGTGGGGCCAGGTGCCTTTTATTGGATGACAGATATTGCGGCGCAGATGGTGGTGTTGTCTGAAGCGACGTTGCGTGGATTTAGTACCAATGTCAGCGTTGAACTTGGAGCAAGTGCTGATGCGGATTCGATAGTTGATTTGGTTGTGAGGCTGCCTTAGTTACCGGAACTTGTGGGTTTCCTGTGCGTTTGTGGAGCGAGCGTGAGGGCGTAAGGCTTCAAGTTGCTGGGCATATTGGCCTGACTTACCTTCTCTTTTACACATCCAACAAAGGAGAAACGTATGCGCTCAAAGTTAATCGCAAGTGCACTTTCCGTCGCAGTACTAGCTGCAACTGGTACCGGCTACGCAGTAGCTGACACATCAAAGCCTGGTCAGAGCATGACTCACATGAAAACCGGTGCAGGACTTTCAGCGCTCCTCGAGGGAGCCGGAGTAGTTCTATACGTTCAAGGTGGAGCAACTTCTGCAGTAATGGGAGATTCCATCGCATCAGCAAACGGCCAAGTGGTATTCCATATTCCCATTACTGGAACAAAGTCAGGTGTACAGCACGTTGGCAGCAATATCGTTTTCTTTAATACAAGCAATGACAAGCAAGTTACTTTGAAGAACCCAGTAATCGATTTGGCAAAGGGTCAGATCACAGCAGTAATTCCTCAGGCATCTGCAGATGCAATGGCAGTTCTGAATATCACCAATGCTGCAGCTTTGAAGGCAAAGGTCACCAATGACCGCAAGGCCGGAGTAAGCACAACTGCATATGCAGGAGCAACATTGGCACTAGCACCAGGAATTGGCGCAGCACTTGCCTCACTTCTCGGTCTTCCTGAAGGTGCGTTGCCAGATGGCGCAGCATTCGGAAGCGCAGATGTCACCTTGTACGGCAAGATCAAGAAGAAGTAGTAGGTAAATACATGGCGCAAGTTTCTCGTCGTGAAGTTCTTGCAGGTGTCTGCGGGATAGCAGCTCTGAGTGTGGCTGGCGCTCCCCAGGCATCTGCAAGTGCGGTGAAGAAACTTGCCGATGGACGTCTTTCAGTAAATATCAAAGCTCTTCCTGCCTTGAAAGAGGTAGGCGGTTCTGTACGGGTCGGAAGTTTGAAGGGCCAGCCAGTGGGTTTATCTCGCACTGGCCCTTCAACTTTCATCGCATTTTCACTGATGTGCCCACATCAAGGAGTCACAGTCGTTAAAAGTGAGACTGGGTGGGAGTGCAAGGCGCATGGTTCTCAATTCGAATCAGATGGCGAGCTAACTTTCGGGCCAGCAACAACTCGCTTGCCTCAGGTGCGCGCCAAAGTAAGCGGCAGCAAAGTAATTATTGGTTAAAACTATTTAGCTAACGGCGCGAGTAAATATCCGGCCAGCGTTGATTCTGGTCGACCTGAACCGCGGTGTTGTGCCTTAAATGATGCGGTTCCATCTGTGCCACAAAGGCTCAAGATCGCAGAAGATCCACCAGGGTGGGATTTAATCCATTGGGTCAGGTCATAAACATTTCCGCTGACAACGGTCCAACAACTTGCTGCTGAGTTGTTCTCTTTCACTTTTGCCATTGTGTAGGCAGATTGTGTTGTTACTTCAGGAGTTGGTGATGCAGAAGGTTGTGGTGCTTCCTTGGTTGGAGTAGCTGTCGGGGTTGCAGCCATTGCAGGAGTCGGTGTTGGCGCCGGTCCACGGAGAACTTCTCCTTGTGTTTCACGATCTCCGACTGCGATTGTAATTGCGGCTTTTGCACGGGAAGTGATTACAAAATTGTAGATACCAGCTTCTGCAGGGACTGAATAGCGCGCTAGATAGAGGAAATTGGTGCGGCCAAATGGTTCGTAGAATTTTGTTCGTTCAGTGTATTTGATTGTGGTCTTCTTACCTGTTGGTGAAGTAATTACCAGCTGAGGAAGCAAGGTGCTCTTCATTGCGTTCTCAGGCTTCTTATCGACAATCAAATACTGCAGATCGAATTGATCGCCATTTTTAAGCGCTGCGCGAAAAGCTTTCTTCTGACCTGACTTGGTAAATGAAGCTCGAACCGCAAATGAAACTGTGCCGTCGGCAAGAAGTGGACCAGCAGCTGGAGTGGTATCTGTATCAAGAAGCACGACAGGTTGATGAGCGGAAGCAGATGGTGCGATGGTGAAAGCTAGTGCAAGTGCGATTGCAGTGGTTAGGGTGCGGCGCATTGGAAAATTAGTTGCTTGTCTTGCGAGCTTGGCGCCAGTGATAGAGATAGACAGGTGCTGCTATCGCCATCGTTGAGAAAGTTGTGAAGATGTTCTTTAGCGCCTGGCGCTGATTGTTATCTTCTTGCTGCTGCAAGAGCGCAGGGTCTGGTGCGTTCTCGGCCTTGAGATAAGGGTCTACGTAGGCAGGATCTGGAAATACTGCATCGAGGATTGCGTTAACGAGGGCAACTGTTGAGAAGAGTACGACGAGCAAGGTGACGAGACAGACTGCGTAGAGATAGAGAGAGCGCCAATCAATGCCTGCATGGGCTGGTGCTAGGGATGCGGACTTCTTAGCTGGGGCTTTAGTTGCTGTCTTTGAAACTGCAGTCTTCTTTGTAGTTGCCATAGTTCTATTCTTCCACTGAATTTCTTATTTAATGCGGTTGAGCATCTCTTTCATCTGAGCGATTTGCGCTGATTGATCAGCAATGACCTTTACACCGAAAGCCTTGATATCGGCATTCTGCGCATCTTCAATCATCTGAGTCATATGGATTGCACCATCGTGGTGGCCTGTCATTCCCTTGAGCCACAAAATGTCGAACTTGGAGCCGCTCTCTATTTTCAGAGCTGATAGTTCAGCATCGTTGAGCATTCCGCCCATGCCATCCATGGAGTGGCCCATATCTTCTGATGCACCGGCATCTTTAAGCCAGGCTTTCATCTGAACAATCTCTGCTGCCTGGTCTGCGCGAATCTTCTTTGCAAGAGCCAGTAGTTCCGCATCCTTAGATTTACTGATGGCAAGGTCTGAGATATCAACTGCTTGTTGGTGATGAGGAATCATCATCTGCAAGAACATGATGTCGGCACCCGTGTAATTACCAGAAGCTTTGCCATGAGAAGAATCGTTGTGGTGGCCCATGCCTTGAGAGCCATTGTGGTCGCCGCGATCTCCGCGGTTGATGGCAAGGGATGCGATTGTGGCAAGAAGTAGCGCAATGATGGCGAGAAATACGCCGGTCTTCTTATCAATTGTGATCTGCATAGTTTCTAGAGTAGTCCTTCTAGGAAGTGATGTCCTTATGAGCGAAGCGATTGATGGCTAGCGCGTATAGAACAGTTCCGGAGATGAAGCAGTAGCTGGCACCGCGGATCATGACTGACCAATCGATGGTGGTGGACAGGGCGTCAAACCATGAGAAGGCGTAGTGAACAGGAAGCCAGTTGCGAATGCTGCCGAGCGCGGTGATGGCATCAAGAATGTTGAGCAAGATTGAGATACCAACTGCGACGCCGACGGCGCCAAGTGGTGCATCGGTACGAACGCTTAAGTAGAAGGCAAGGCCTGCGACGAAGAGAAGTGAAATTGCAAGGTAGCCAGTCATGATTGCGATTCGCGAAAGGGCAACAGAGTTGGTGAAAGTTGCGCCAAGTGGCGTCTGTAAAGGTTTTGTTCCGAATGCAATGGTGCCAACTATCCAGGCGGATATCGGCATCAGCAGTACAGCAATCGCTGAAAGTGTGAGGCTTACCTTGATCTTTTGAATCAACAAACGTCGACGTGGAACTGGGGATGCAAGTAGGTAACGAAGCGTTGACCACGATGCTTCTGATGCAACAGTGTCGCCATTAAAGAGCGCAACTACTGTGACAAGAAGGAACGGTGTGGCGAAGTACAACATAGTGGTGGTGAAGTTGGCAGCGCCAATGGTTGCAAGACCAATAAGGTCAGTTGTTCCAGAACCCAGACGGGTTGGTCCCCCGCTGTTTCCTGATGGGCCGAACTTCACTGCGATAGCAACAAGGATTGGCAGTGAAAGTACGAATGCGTAAGCAAAGGCGGTGCGTTTGCGCTTTAACTGGCGATAGAGCTCTACGTTATAGGGAAGAGTCTTCGAAGCTGTGTAGCTCATTTCTTCTCCTTTCCGATGACTAGGTCATCGCCGATAAGTTCGAGGAATATCTCTTCAAGGTTATTGGCCTTGCGATTCTTAGCGAGCAACTTCTTCATCGGACCAAATGAGATCAATTGACCGCGGTGCATTAGAACAACATGGCTACAGGTCTGCTGAACTTCGGCAAGTAGGTGTGAAGAGATGATGACGGTGCGACCAGTTGCTGCGTAATCCTTAAGTACTTGGCGCATCTCAGCAATCTGTTGTGGGTCCAGACCATTGGTTGGTTCATCGAGAACAAGTAGGTCTGGCATACCGAGCATTGCTTGTGCGATTGCTAAACGCTGGCGCATGCCTTGGCTGTAAGAGCGAACCTTCTTATCGAGTGCGGTTCCAAGTTTGGTAATTGCAACTACTTCATCAAGGTACTGCTCGCCATCGCGGCCGATACTGCGCCAGTAGAGCGAAAGATTTTCGCGACCGGAAAGGTGTGGCAAGAAACCTGGACCTTCAACGAAGCTACCGAGATTAGCTAGCGCCTCGGAACCTGGATAGACAGGCTTGCCATCGATAAAGATGGAACCTTCTGTTGGGAAGATCAAGCCCATCAACATACGAAGAGTTGTGGTCTTTCCAGCTCCATTTGGACCGAGCAAACCAACAACTTGTCCGCGTTCTACCGAGAATGAAAGGTCAGTGACTGCGCGGTATCCGTCCTTATAAACTTTGCCTAGATTTTCAACCTCAACGAGTGCGGTGCTGTTCTCGTGGCTCGGTGCAATCTTTGGTCTGCGTACGCGGATATAAACCGCGGCAAGTAGAACAGAAAGTACTGCAGCAATCGGCCAGATTAAGTTGGCAGATCCTGCACGTGATGCGGTTGCATCAGATGTTGTGTAAGAAAGTGGCGATAGCGCTGATACTGAATAGAAGCGCGATGGCTTAGGCAATTCATAGCCTTGATCAGTGCTTGAAACACCCACTGCAAGGACGTCGCCGACTGATGCATCAAGAATTGTGGCAGGCAGGTTAATGGTTACTTCGGTTCCGGACTGCGGAATGTTTTCAAGACGCACTGGTGCAACAACACCATTTGGTTGATTGATAGAACCACTTGGTGATTTTGTTACAAGAGAGAAGAAGAGGGTGGCATCTCCTGTTGTGCTGGTGATGCGAACTTTGATCGATGATGGACCGACAACAGAGATTGGCTCTGTCAGCGGAGCGCTTTCAATCAAGCCACTTTGTCCGGGCAATAGCGCTGGGCTAAATCCAGCGATGGTTGAAGCAACACGAGACGCAAGTGCTCCGGCTGAACCAATTCCAGGAAGTGCCGAGATAGCACTTGGAATTCCACCGATAGGAAATGAAAGTGCAACGGTTGGAGTTAGTAACTGAAGCTGCTTTACCGTCGCTTCTGTTGGCAGCTTAGAACTAGCAAATACCTTGGGAATAACAGTGGAATCTTGCAATGAGATTGAACCGTTGGTCTTTGTAAATTGGAAAACTGGGAATTCAATCTTCTCTTTCAATAAATTCTTCTTGAACCATTGCAGATATTGCTCGCGCAGGTAACTCGTCTGGTCTATCCCGCCATCATGTCCCCCGGCGTGCCAAATAAGGGCGAGTGGAAGATTTGGTTTCGCCTTTTCGATTGCTTTGGCCGAGTTAAAGCTTTCAGTCAGTGGAAAGAGCGAATCTGCCTGTCCTTGGCTGAGCAAGGTTGGCGCAGTGATTGTCTGCAGATAATTCTTTGGCGAGACAGACTCAAGAAGTTTGCTTTCGGCAGCAGTTGGCTTGCCGTTGATTGCAGCATTGGAATATGCGTCGCACCAAGCTTGAGTAAAGGTGCCGCACTCACCGAGGTATGCACCCTGTAGCGATACAGCCGAGAAGAATGTTCCCGCCCACACCTTCTTAAAAGGCCCAGGTGTTGTGACGCTTGCTGCACTTTGTGGGAATAAGTTGTTTTGTAAATCATTCCAGGTGATGTCGGCGATTACTGCATCGATGCGTGAATCAGCGCTAGCTGTCATCAGCGCATTGGCTCCGCCATAGGAACTTCCCATGATACCTACGCGAGGATCTCCTGAATTATCTTGAAGCACATTCTTATTGCGAGAAAGATATGAAATCAGCGCTTTGGTATCTGCAACTTCTGCATCAGGGGCGTTCATCGAAATCTGGCCAGTTGATTTACCGAAACCGCGCGCAGTCCATGTAAGAACAACAAAACCTTTATCTACGAAGAACTGAGCGTCGGTTGCCACAGAATCTTTGCTGCCACCAAATCCATGGGCGATCAAGATTGCAGGAGCTGGAACCTTCTTCGGAAGGTAGAGCGATGTATCAAGTGAAACCGCATTTGCTGTATCAATTGTGCGAATTTGCACTGAGTCTGCTGTGGCTGAAATCGGAGTCAGGGAGATGGCTGATAGAACAAAAAGTGCTGCTACCGCTTGTAATTTAACTCCACTGATTCTCACTTGGTAAAGGTAGTTGGATTTTCGCTTCGCTGCATTTCCGAATTTTCGGTATTCTCACCGTTATGAAGTTACGAATTCTTCCACTTGCTCTTATTGCTGTGTTATCTGCATCTCTTTTGCCACATGTTGCCGAAGCCGCACCAGCTAAGACCAAGCGATATACCGTGACGATGAAGAAGGCGCATCTACCTGCTGCTCCTAAGAATGGCACCGACGATTATCGCTGCTTCTTACTGGATCCAAAGGTCACTGAAGATTCCATCATTCGCTCAATTCAATTTATTCCACAACGTAAGAATTATGTTCACCACGCAATCATCTTCCGCGTCACTGATGCAGATCTTGAAGAAGCAATTGCTGCAGATAAGAATGGGACAGGCTGGCCATGCTTTGGTGGTTCTGGTCTCGGCGGAATGCTTTCAACATTCATCTCATCCCCTTGGCTCAGCTCATGGGCGCCAGGTCGTGGCAAAGATGTTTCACCTGCGGGATATGGAACACCATTTAAGAAGAATGAAAGATTCGTTCTCCAGGTTCACTACAACTTACTGGCAGCTAACGGTGGCAAGGTAGAGACAGATCAATCAAAGATTGTGATGGATACAGTTCCTGCAAAGGGATCAACTGTTAAACAACTCCATGTTGAACTCTTTCCGGCACCTGTTGAATTGGCATGCCCTGCTGGAGTAACTGGCCCACTCTGTGACCGAAAGAAATCGCTTATTGATTTGGCTGCGCGCACAAGCACGACCAGTGCTTTTGAATCAGCTGGTATCAACGCCCTCTGTGGCCAAGATCCATTTAAGCCTGTTGCATCTTTAACTTCGCAATGCGACAAGGTCATCAATAGCAACTTCACCGTGATTGCGGCAGCCCCACATATGCACTTGTTGGGCCGCTCTCTTTCGATCATCCTCAATCCAGGAAAGCCAACTGAGAAGCTGCTCCTCGATGTGAAGAACTACAACTTCGATGACCAATCTGCGACAGTCTTAAAGACTCCGGTAAAAGTTGTTGCAGGAGACACGATTCGCGTGAAGTGCACATTCGATCCAACGCTGCGCCAGAAGATTCCGCAATTAAAGTCACTGGCGCCGCGCTACATCACATGGGGTGAAGGTTCTTCTGATGAAATGTGTCTCGGGGTAATTGCAGCAACTCCGCAATAACCAATATCCTCAAGCCATGGTTAACCACGGCAATATGTATGGACCGGCATTTACCTTTCTAGGAATTCCCGCATGCGATCTCGATGATCCTGCGACCTATAAGGGCGCTGATGTCATCATCGTGGGTGCACCGATTGATAGTGGAACATCGCATCGTTCAGGTGCGAAGTTTGGTCCACAAGCTATTCGCGGTGGCGATTACTTGCCGCATGATGGAGAACGCCCACATTTAGCTCTGCGCACAGATGGTTTGAAAGATCTCAAGGTCTTTGATGCTGGTGATTTATTGATGCCTGGTGGAGATTTAGTCGCATCCCTTGCCGTATTGCGCGAAGCTACTGAAAAGATTTCACGAGCAGGAGCAATTGCAGTTGTGTTGGGTGGAGATCACTCGATTGCTTCAGCTGATGTTGCAGGTATTGCAAACCACTTGGGCCACGGCAAGGTATCAATGGTGCACTTTGATGCACATGCTGATACCGGCGAAGATCAATGGGGCGCACTCGTTGGGCATGGAACACCTATGCGTCGCTTGATTGATGAAGGTTATGTGCGTGGAGATCGTTTCTTACAACTAGGTCTTCGTGGTTACTGGCCAGATAACAAGACTCTCGAGTGGATGCGCGATCAAGGAATGCGCTCATACGAGATGACTGAAATTCATCACCGTGGGCTTAAGGCTGTATTGGACGAATCATTTGCAACACTCACCGATGGTTGCGATGGAGTCTTCCTGTCTGTCGATATCGATGTAGTTGATCCAGGAATGGCGCCAGGAACAGGAACTCCTGAACCAGGTGGAATGACTTCACGTGAATTGCTTGAAGCAGTTCGCCGTATCTGTCTTGAGCTACCTGTTGTAGGAATCGATGTGGTCGAAGTTGCACCAGCATTTGATAGCGCAGATATCACTGCGATCTTGGCTAACCGCGTTGTTCTAGAAGCACTCAGTGCAATTGCTAAGCGCCGTAACGGTTCTACATATGATCCAACACAGAACCTATTGGACCGCTAAATAATCTAGAGCGTATCGAGAATCATCTGGACATCATCCATCGATGTCCAAGGGTTTACGAAAGCAAAGCGCAAGATTGATTCACCTGCATGCTTTGAAGGCGGAATAAAGCCAATCTGCTTTTCTAGTAGCGCATCAGACCATTGCTGATATTGGGCCGGTGTCCAACCCTTGCGAGTGAAGGCAACGATAGATAGTTCTGGTTCGCGCACTAGCTCAAGGTTTGGGTGAGCAACGATGCGCTTTGCAGATTCCTTAGCAAGGCGAATTCCTTCTTCTACAGCTTCTGAATAAGCATCTGTGCCGTGTGCCGCCAAAGAGAACCAGAACGGTAATCCGCGCACGCGACGAGTTAAGTGGATTGCATAATCAGATGGCGACCAAGAATCATCGTGAAGAGTTTCAAGGTAACTGGCGTGCTGAGTGTGAGTCTCTTTAGCTAGCGCTGGATTGCGATAGACAAGTGCGCAGGCATCATATGGAGCAAAGAGCCACTTATGCGGATCGACGATAAATGAATCTGCATCTTCAACGCCGTTATAGAGATGACGAACCGATGGTGCACAAAGACCAGCAAGACCATATGCGCCATCGACATGGAACCAGATATTGCGCTCTTTGGCAGTCTTGGCAAGCGTCGCTAAATCATCAACGATTCCGAGGTTGGTGCTGCCTGCAGTTCCAACAATTGCAAAGACGCGCTTATTGGTGGTGGCATGTAGTTCATCGATTGCCTTAGCAACGTGTGCACCATCAAGTCGAAGCTCGTCATTTGTTTCAATCTTCAGGACGTCAACATCCATCACGTGGGCTGCAGATGTAATTGATGAATGTGATTCGGCGCTGCAGGCAACTACCCAGCGCTGAGTATCAGGATGTGTTTTGCGTGCTTGATCGCGAGCAACAACGAGGGCGGAAAGATTTCCCATCGTTCCGCCTTGAACAAATACACCGCCTGCAGACTTTGGAAGTCCTGCAATATCAATGAGCCATTTGATTGCTTGGTTTTCCGCAAAGACTGCACCAGCGCCTTCTTGCCATGAACCGCCATAGAGTGAAGATGCACCGACTACGAGATCAAAGAGGTTTGAGTATTCACTTGGTGCAGATGGAATAAATGCGAGGTTGCGCGGGTGGTCTGTTGAAATACAAGCGAGTGCAAGAGTGTCGGTAAATACCTTGAGAGTTTCTTTGCCGCCAAGACCTTGGGCGGTAATGGTGTTACCAAGTTCTGAGTAGAGATCTGCTTCTGTGCGAGGGCCATCTAGAGGTGGATCTGATTTCAATCGCGCAAGGCTGTACTCCATGACAGCTTTTGCGAGTTCTTCTACCTCTGCGGTGAATTCATGCACGGGTGGATTCTGCCAGTTCTTTACTTATGCTGCTTGAGCAGGAAGTCCATCACTTGCTGCGCAAAATCAGATGGAAGGTTGGGACGGTGGGCTCCGTCTTTGATCTCCCAATATTGCAAGTGGGTCGGTGTACCACAGGTGTAGTCAAAGATTGTTGTCTCTTGGCCCTTGATGGTGGGTTCGAAATCTTTCTTTACCTTCACCGGATCAACGCACTTGCTCGCAGCAGCAATCTTCTTCACTGTGGTCTTCACACTTGTGTAGGGGAAGTCATTCATGACTCCCCCGCCAACCTTGATGGTCTTATCGGCGGTGCCGTGAATATTAAGAAGTGAGAGCGGCGTTGATGGTGTGCAGTCGGCTGCGTCATCCATTGCACCTGCAATAGCAACGATTGCTGCAACCTTGTTTGTCTTGCAGGCAAAGGTAAATGACATAAATGCGCCATTGCTATGGCCAATTAAATAGATGCGCTTTGGATCAACGGGTTGCTTTGCGCTGATCTCATCGATGAGTGAGTTGATATAGGCAACGTCATCGACTTCTTGCTTAAAGCGATTGCAACAAGATTTCGATGCATTCCAGAATCGTTTTCCAATGGGGTTCACCATTCCATCGGGTGCGATATAGATAACGCCTGACTTCTTAGCAAGAGGTGCAATTCCCATGTATTTCTCTAGGTGCGAACCCGAAGTAGAAGCTGAGTGAAGCAAGATAAGAAGTGGCGCGGGATCAGAAAGTTGGTTTGGCAGATGGACAGTCACAGGGCGATCGCCGCCGACGGTAAAGGTCTGTGCCGCATCTGCAGGCGATAGAGATGCCAGAGTTAGCGCAATCAGGGCGAGCAGGCGTAACTTCATTGGTGCATCTTTGTATGTCTACCGAGCTTTGTCACACTGGACTGCCATAATTTTGCCCATGTTGAAACTCGAGCACTTTCTAGAAAAAGTAATCTTCGCCGGACGCTGGTTATTGGCTCCCCTTTATATCGGTCTGCTTCTAGCCCTTATTCCAATCCTCTATCGCTTCTTCCACTCTTTCTGGCACATCATGAGCCACATCACTACTTCAACAATGAGCGAAATTACGCTTCAGGTTCTCGAACTTCTCGACACAGTATTGCTCGGCAATCTCATCATCTTGGTGCTCTTTGCTGGCTATGAAAACTTTGTATCAAAGATTGCAATTGCAGATGGCGCAGAAGATCGCCCACACTGGATGGGACATGTTGATTCAAGCGGCATGAAGATCAAGCTCATCGGTTCACTCGTAGCTATCTCAGTCATCGAACTTCTTAAAGACTTTATGCAAGAAGGAACATTCGATGCCAACCGTGAAGGATGGCGTATCGGAATTCATATGACTTTCGTTGTATCTGGCGTTCTCTTTGCACTCATGGAGATGATGGCTGACCGCCACAAGTCTGAACGTTAAAAGTTAAGAAGCTTTAGTCTTTGAGCGCATCTCTCCGATGCCCTCAATACCTGTAATTACTTCTTGACCTGCAGCTAAATACTTCGTTGGCTTAAAGCCCATACCGACACCTTCAGGTGTTCCGGTATTGATGATGTCACCTGGGAATAGCTCCATAAATTGGCTCAAGTACCAGACGATGTGATCGATGCCGTAGATCAAGTCGCTGGTGCGTGAATCCTGACGCTTCTCGCCATCGACTGTGCAATACAAGCGAACATCATCTGGCTTGAATTCATCTTCTGTAACGATCGTTGGACCCATTGGGTTAAATGTTGGAAATGATTTTCCCTTAACCCATTGGCCAGCGCGTTCAATCTGCCAGTGGCGCTCTGAAACATCTTGGCTAATTGAATATCCAAGGATGTGGCTACGAGCTTCTGATTCATTCTTCAAATACAGAGCGCGCTTGCCGATAACGATGGCAAGTTCTACTTCGTAATCTGTGGCCGTTGAATTCGGTGGAATAGCGATTTCATCGTTAGGACCGATAAGGCAATCAGGTGCCTTCATAAAGACAACGGGTTCTGGTGGTGGAGTCATTCCAGATTCAGCTGCGTGGCGTGCATAGTTAAGACCGATACAGATCAACTTGGTTGGACGAGCAACCGGGCTTGCAATGCGAAGGCCTGCAATATCAAAGGGAGCCTGCGCAGAAAGGTCTGCTGACTTCACCTTCTCGTATGCGCCAGCTTCGAGTTCGGGGCGGTTCCAATCCTTAATCAAGTGATCTACATAGACTGCTTGAGTCTGGCTAACCATCACTGCCGGACGTTCTGAACCTACCTGGCCGAATCTCGCGATTTTCATGATGGAAGATTAGCGCAGCGCTCTTAGTATTCATACATGAAGATTGTTATCGCCCCTGATTCATTTAAGGGCAGCGCATCTTCCAGCGACATTGCTACATGGATTGAATCAGGAATTCATTCGGTAATCCCAGATTGTGAAACGATAAAGATTGCAATCGGTGACGGTGGCGAAGGTTCTCTCGATGCCGTGCTGCACGCAGGATTTACTGCGCACTCTGTTGAAGTACAAGGACCCCTAGGTAATCCCGTCTCTGCACAGATTGCAATCAAGGGTGATACCGCCTTTATCGAAATGGCGCAGGCATCTGGTTTATCTCAGTTACCTGATGGTAAGAAAGATGCGCTGAACGCAACATCTTTCGGTACAGGACAGTTGATTCTGGCAGCACTCGATAAAGGTGCCACGAAATTCATTCTTGCTATCGGTGGAACTGCAACGACAGATGCTGGCGCTGGAGCGCTTCAAGCACTTGGAGTAAAGCTGCTTGATTCAACAGGTGCTGAAGTTGCGCCGGGTGGTGCTTCATTAATTAACTGCGCAAGTATCGATACATCTAACTTTGATCCTCGCCTTGCACATGTTTCATTTACCTTAGCTAGCGATGTCACCAATCCTCTGCTTGGCCCACAGGGTGCGGCGCACGTCTTTTCTCCGCAGAAAGGTGCAACGCCAGAGCAGGTAGAAATTCTCGAAAGTTCCCTTTCTCACTTTGCTTCCCTTGTGGGTGGTCAATACTCAACAACGCCAGGTGCAGGTGCTGCAGGCGGTTTTGGCTTTATGGCATATGCCTTCTTGAAAGCTGAGGCACGCAGCGGAATCGATTTGATTCTTGATCTCGTTGAATTTCACTCCAAGATTGCCGGCGCTGATGCAATCATCACTGGTGAAGGTCGCTTTGATTCACAGACCGTGCACGGCAAAGCCCCTTGGGGAATCTTGCAGCGCGCAGCGAAGTTATCGATTCCTACCTACTTAGTCTGCGGTGATGCGGATACGCATCATGCCTCTGGATATGCAGGTATTCACACGCTTACTTCGATTGAATCCAATACAGATAAGTGCATTGCTAACCCTGCTCCCCTAGTCACTCAATTGGGCGCCAAGATTGCAAGAGCTATCTCTAGTTAAAGATCTTCCCTGGGTTGAGAATTCCGTTGGGATCAAGCGCAGCCTTAATTGATTTCATCACTGCAACTGATGAAGCTCCTGCTTCTTCAAGCAGTGAATCAATCTTTCCCGCGCCGATTCCGTGTTCGCCAGTACATGTGCCACCCATAGCGATTATCGCCGAAGTGGTCTTATGGGTTAACTCGCGGATTTCATCGAGTTCATGTGGCTTCTTGGGATCGGTAACGATAAAGGTGTGGAAGTTGCCATCTGCAACGTGTCCCAGAATTGAATGCGGGAATGGTGAATCCTTCAAGATTTTTTCTGCAACGCCAACAGCTTCAGCAAGCTTTGATAGCGGAACAGCTGCATCTGTACTGATTGCGCGCATTCCAGGAAACGCTGTGATGCCTGCCCAGTAAGCGTTGTGGCGTGCCTGCCATAACTTACGGCGTTCGCCTTCTTCGGAAGTCCATTCGAAATCTGTTCCGCCGAAATCACTGGTGATCTCTTGAACAACTTTGGCATCTTCTTCAACGCCACGAGGTGAACCATGGAATTCAAAGAGCAGTGTGGGCGCTTCTTGAAGAGTTAAGCCATCGTGGGCGTTGACGTTCTTAATCGATTGCGCATCGAGGAATTCGCAGCGAGCAATAGCAACACCAGAACGGACAATGGCAATCGCTGCTTGCACGCCATCGGCAAGAGATGGAAAGCGCGAAACAGCTGCAGCCATCTTTTCAGGGATACCAAATACGCGAAGAGTAATTTCGGTGACAACTGCCAGAGTTCCTTCTGAACCCACAATGAGACGAGCTAAGTCATAGCCAGCCGATAGTTTGCGGGTCTCGCGTCCTGCCTCAATCACTGTTCCATCTGCAAGAACGGCAGTTAACTTCAATACATTCTCGCGCATCGACCCGTAGCGAACTGTGGTCGTGCCAGCCGCGCCGGTTGATGTCATTCCGCCGATAGTTGCATCAGCGCCTGGGTCTACCGAGAAGAACAACCCATCATTAGCTAGCTTCTTATTGAGCGCCATTCGCTTCACGCCAGCCTGAACAGTGACAGTTAAGTCATCTGGTGAAATCTTTACAATCTTATCCATCTCACTTAAATCCAATGAGATTCCACCAAAGAGCGGCAGAACATGGCCTTCCAAAGATGATCCAGCGCCAAATGCTGTGACAGGAATCTTTTCCGTGTTGCAATAAGCAAGCACCTTTGAAACTTCTTCAGTGGAGTGAACGGTAACTACGGCAGATGGACGAATAGGAGGAAAAGCAGATTCATCACGCCCATGTGCATCAAGAACAGATTCGTTCTGAGAGATACGACCATTTACTAAAGCAGAAATGGCCTTTACTTGCGCATCAGATAAATCAATGCGTTCTGTAAAAGCCATCACTATCTCGATTCTTAACTACGTAAGAAGAAGAACTGTAGCCCCGAAGGGATTCGAACCCTCGTAGCTGACTTGAGAAGCCAGAGTCCTAGGCCGCTAGACGACGGGGCCGTGCCAAAAAATAACTAGGACAAACATATGAAGTTGTAGGTACTGCTTACTGCTTTGTACTGCGCTGGGGTACCAGGACTCGAACCTAGACTTACTGAACCAGAATCAGCAGGGCTGCCAATTACCCCATACCCCACTATTTTTTACTTTGCGCTTGGCGGCGCGAGGTTGAAGTTTACCCCAAAAATTAGAGGCTGAGAGCCTGCGTAATTCGGGCTAGGCAAGCCTCTTTCCCGAGCAACTCCATAGATTCAAAGAGCGGCGGAGAAATAGTGCTGCCGGTTGTTGCAATACGCAGAGCGGTAAATGCAATACGTGGCTTGAGGCCTAGTTCTTCAATCAGAGATGCGCGAAGCACGGCCTCGATTGATTCGTGGTTCCATGATGCAACGCCTTCAAGATCTGCAAGTGAGCGCTTCAAAATATCTTTAGCGGCAGCATCGGAAATCTTTGAAACTGCATCGCCATCGACTGCAAACTTTTCGATGAAGAGGAACTTGAGAAGCTGAGGAGCCTCATCTAGCTTCACGATGCGCTCTTGGATAAGAGGCAGGGCCTTCTTCACCAATTCGATTTCAGCATCGGTGCCAGTGATGACGCCAGCCTTAATAAGGAATGGCATCGTCCAAGTAGCGAACTCTTCAAGGCTGAGCGCGCGAATCTTGTCGCCGTTAATTGCTTCAAGTTTCTTCATATCAAAACGTGCTGGAGATGAGTGAACCTTCTCAACGGTAAAGAGCTCTGTGAGTTCCTTCATCGAAATATTTTCGCGGTCATCTCCTGGTGACCAACCAAGGAGTGCGAGGTAGTTGCAGATTGCCTCAGGCAAGTAACCCTGTTCGCGATACCAAGCGATTGAAACTTCACCGTTGCGCTTTGAAAGCTTGGCGTTGTCTTGGCCCATAACGAATGGCAAGTGAGCAAAGACTGGGTAATCCTCAATCTTCACGCCCATCGCCTGATAGACGCGGATCTGGCGAGGAGTTGATGAGAGCAAATCTTCTCCACGAAGCACGTGGGTGACGCCCATCAAGATGTCATCGACTGCAACAGCAAGTGTGTACAGGGGTGAACCATCTGCGCGCACGAGTACAAAGTCAGGAACAAACTTGTGATCGAAGGTGACATCTCCGCGGATCTCATCGGTAAATGTTGTTGTGCCATCAGGCATGCGCATGCGCACTACGCCTTCGCGGCCTTGAGCCTTAAATGCAGTGATTTGATCTGCCGTTAACTCGCGGCAATGTCCGTTGTAACCCGGTGCAACATTTGCCTTGCGCTGTTCTTCGCGCACTGCTTCAAGTTCTTCAGGTGAGCAGTAGCAGTAGTAAGCATCGCCTTGATCAAGGAACTTCTGTGCCCATTCGGCATAAATTCCAAGGCGCTGTGATTGCAGGTAAGGACCGTTATCGCCACCGACTTCTGGGCCCTCATCCCATTGCAGACCGAGCCACTTTAAAGTGTCGATTGCTGCCTGGATATATTCATCGGTAACGCGAGTGGTATCGGTATCTTCGATACGGAAAAGGAATGTTCCACCTGTGTGGCGTGCATATGCCCAATCAAAGAGTGCGGTGCGGATATTTCCAACGTGTAAGTCACCTGTTGGAGATGGCGCAAAACGTACCTTTACCTTTTTAGCAGTTGTCATGGACGAGCGCTCACCTTATTAGTTAGTTGGCCGAGGCCTTCGATGGATATAGCAATGGTTGATTTTTCAGGCATTGGGCCAATTCCTGCAGGAGTTCCGGTGATGATGACGTCGCCTGGAAGAAGTGTCATTACCTGGGTAACAAAGTGGACGATATCTTCGACTTTAAAGATCATGTCGGAAAGTTTGGCATCTTGCTTGATTTCACCATTAAGAGTTGTGGTGATGCGCTGTGTGCCAGGAACGAACTCGGTTTCAATCCATGGGCCTAGTGGGCAGAAAGTATCGAATGACTTTGCACGCATCCACTGTCCATCGCGCTTCTGTAGTTCGCGAGAAGTAACGTCATTTGCCATCGTGTATCCGAAGATCACATCTTTCACGCGCTCTTTAGGGACTTCTTTGCAGACGCGACCGATGACGATGGCAAGCTCTGCTTCGTAATCAATTGTGGGTGCCATCGCCGGCCAGACGATTGTGTCGCCAGGGCCAATCACAGCAGTGTTTGGCTTTAAGAAAATGATGGGTTCATCAGGAACAACGCCGCCCATTTCAGCGGCGTGATCTGCATAGTTTTTGCCTACTGCAACAATCTTTGAGCGAGGAATAACTGGTGCTAAGAGGCGCACCTTGGTGAGTTCGACCTTTGCCGCTGTCTTCTGGATGCCGTGATAGATGGGATCGCCAGAGATAATCGAGATTTGGTTATCTTCTTCGAGGATTCCAAAGAGCGGATCAGTACCTAGGCCAGCATCTGGCTGAGGAGTAAAACGAACTACGCGCATTGGGCAATCTTATCTTTAAGGGGTAAATAAGGCTAAAGCGCGCTTTCGGTGCCGTTCGAATCGATAAAGAAGATAGTTGCAGTGGGAGCGAAATCCTTAATCGCCTTGCTATTTGCAGGCTGTGATCCTGTTGCGACAACGCTCTCGATTCCGGTGATACCTGATGCAAGTGCAACAGTAAGAACTGCTTCGAAGGCATCAAGGTTAAGCGATGGTGAAGTCACATTGATTGCAACGTAGGTGCGTCCAGTGTTATCGCGCAGTGCTGCAGCTTGTTGTGCGCCGCTACGAACAAGAGTTGAGGTAGCAAGAGTTACCAGCTTTGAATCTTCTGGATTATTCATGCTCATCAATCTCCTTCTCTGGACGCTCAATAATAACTGAGCTAATACGGCGGCGGCGACCTACAGGACGTTCAGAAGTAATCGACCAACCTTGCAAATCAATTGTCGAACCGGCAATTGGAACGCGGCCCAACTTTTCTGCCATATATCCACCAATAGTGTCTACATCTTCAAATTCATGGCGATCGATATCAATCTTGAGTTCATCGGCCAAATCTTCAACGTGCATCGTCGCCTTGGCGCGTGCCTTCTTCTCGCTAATCCAGGTAAATGCTTCAACGCCATCATCGTATTCATCGGCGATCTCGCCCACGATCTCTTCAATAATATCTTCGATAGTGATGATTCCGGCTGTTCCGCCGTACTCATCAACAACGATGGCAAGGTGAATCTGATCGCGCTGCATCTCTTTCAAGAGTTCAGCAGCTTCCTTATTTTCTGGGACAAAGACAGCAGGACGGGTGTGCTGCTCAACCTTTTCAGTTGTCTCAGCCTCGTGGTGATCCAATGCGCGCTTTGCTAAATCTTTTACATAGGTAATTCCGATGATGTTATCGATACCTGTTCCCACAACTGGGATACGTGAATAACCAGAACGTAGCGCGAGCGAAAGAGCCTGGCGCAAGGTCTTATCGCTCTCAATCCAGACCATATCGATACGTGGAACCATGAGCTCGCGCACCAAGGTATCGCCGAGCTCGAATACATTGTGGATCATCTCGTGTTCATCAGATTCAACAAGCCCACGTGTGTGAGCGCGATCCATCAAATCACGGAGCTCTTCTTCATCGGATAAGAGTCCCCAGGCAAAGCCTTTAAATGCCAAGTTGATCTTCTTAATAATGTTTTTCTTCACCCTAAATCTACTTTCATATTGTGTCAGTCGCTGCTAGCGACCACTCCTTCACAATCTTCTCTTGCAACGCGAACATGACTTTCTCTTCGTCAGGATCTGCGTGGTCATAGCCCAAGATATGGAGCAAGCCGTGTGTAGCAAGTATGTAGATTTCATCTTCAACGCTATGGCCAGCATCCTGTGCCTGCTTTGCAGCAACAGCAGGTGCAATGACGATATCGCCCAGCGTTACCACTTCGCCCTTTTCTTCGGGCATATCCATGGGAAAAGAAAGAACATCTGTGGGGCCAGCTTCATCCATCCACTTAATGTGAAGCTCTTCCATCTCTGTGACATCGACAAAGGTGAGCGAGATTTCGCACTCAGGGTTGAGCTCCATGTATTCGATGCCGTAATTGATAAGTGAGTGCATCTGAGTTTCTGGCACCAAAGCGCCAGAGCGATTTACTAATTCAACCGTCATATATATGTATTACGAGTTACGAATCGGACGCGGAACCGATTTGGTTGCATCATATGAGTCGTATGCCTTGACGATATCGCCGATCAAACGGTGACGCACAACGTCATCTGCTGTCAGCTCCATAAATGAAATGTCATCAACGCCATCGAGGATGTCGCGAATAATGGCAAGACCTGAGCGCTGACCATTTGGAAGATCGTTCTGTGTGACATCGCCAGTGATAACCATCTTTGAGCCGAAACCAAGGCGAGTTAAGAACATCTTCATCTGTTCAGGTGTGGTGTTCTGCGCTTCATCCAAGATGATGAATGCATCGTTGAGCGTGCGACCACGCATGAAGGCAAGGGGCGCTACTTCGATAACGCCTGTCTGCATCAAACGTGGAATTGCTTCGACATCGATCATGTCGTGCAGAGCATCAAAGAGTGGACGTAGATATGGGTCGATCTTCTCATTCAGTGTCCCTGGCAAGAAGCCCAACTTCTCGCCTGCTTCTACAGCGGGACGAGACAAGATAATGCGATTGACCTTTTTCGCTTGCAGGGCAGCAACTGCCTTTGCCATTGCCAGGTAGGTCTTACCTGTACCGGCCGGACCGATACCGAAAGTGATTGTGTTCTCTTCAATGGCGTCTACATAGAGCTTCTGGTTTGCAGTCTTTGGACGAATCGTGCGACCGCGGTTAGAGACAATATTGAGTGAGAGAACTTCTGCTGGATGTTGAGCAGGTTCTGCTTCAAGCATTGCAATGCTGCGCGTGACTGCATCCGTTGTGAGCACTTGACCTGAGCGAATCACAAGCATCATCTCGTGAATCAACTTCTCCATGGCGATGCAATCGATATGTGGGCCGCGCAGAGTGATTTCGTTGCCGCGGACTGTGACATTGACTGATGGGAATGCTGCCTCGATGGCCAACATATTTGCATCATTGATACCGACGAGTGAAACCATCGGGATTGCGGGCGGCACGGTGATTAAGAGGCGTTCCATATAACTGAAAATCTATCGGTATTGAGGTGAAATCACCACACGGAAAGGGCGGTGTTGACCGCAGATAAAGCAGCCAAGCCGGCATGTGCTGAGCGCAGAACCGGGCGTCCCATCAGGGCAACCTTGGCACCAGCTGCTGCAAAGGTGTCGATTTCATCTTCCGTTAACCCGCCTTCGGGTCCGATGATGATGGCAACCTTCTTGCATCCAGGAACTACGAGTTCTGAAACCTTCATGGTCGCCGATTCGTGGAAGACAATTGCTAAATCTGCTTGCGCGATCTGATCAACAACTGCGTTCGTTGCAGCAACACCGATTACTTCAGGGATACGAAAACGTCGTGACTGCTTAGATGCTTCGCGCGCAGTTGTTTGAAGCTTTTCAATCTTGTCATCAGATTTTCCGATACTGCGAGCAGCCTTCCACATCACGATGCGATCGGCGCCACCTTCAGTGCACATCTCAATGCTTTCCTTAATGCGATCGCCTTTAGGAATAGCTTGAATGACGGTGAAATGTGTATCAAGTGGATCTTGGCGACCAGTCTCAAGAACTTTTACCTGCATAGATTTCTTAGCAACAGTAAGTACTTGAACTTGCGCCCATGAACCATTTCCATCTGAGAGATTGAAGATGGTACCTGTGCTCATGCGTAATACACGGATAGCGTGGTTGGCATCTTCATTATCGAATTCGTAGGTAGCACCAACTGTGGTTGGCAGATCTTCAACGAAGAACAGGGTCAGCATTAGCGACCGAAGGCATCTCTGAATTTAGCGAAGAGACCTTCTCTGTGGCCCTTTATCTTTACATCGCCATCTTTCTCACCGCGAGATGAGGCAAATTCTTTGAGCAACTTCTCTTGATCACGGCTGAGCTTGTTCGGAGTTGCCACATCAACGTGCACAATCAAATCTCCGCGGTGTGTGGTGCGAAGGCGAGTCATGCCCTTGCCCTTCACTGGAATCGTTGTTCCGCTCTGAGTTCCGGCCTTGATTTCAACCTTTACTGGCCCATCTAGGCATTCAACTTGAACAGATGTGCCGAGCGCTGCTGCGGCAAATGAAACTTCAATTGCCACGTGCAAGTTATCGCCATCGCGCAGCAAGAATTCATGTTCTGCTTCAACGATTTCAACGTACAAATCTCCTGCAGGTCCTCCGCCTTGTCCCACTTCACCGCGACCAGCCATCTGAATACGGTTGCCGGTTTCAACGCCAGCGGGGACTTTGATGTTGATTGTCTGGCGTGCGCGTACGCGACCATCGCCACCACATTCGCGACAAGGATCGGTAATAACACTTCCGTAACCAGAACAGTTATTACATGGGCGAGATGTCATTACCTGTCCAAGGAATGACTTCTGAACAAATTGAGTTTCTCCGCGACCCTTACAGACAGGACACATAGAAGGCGCTGTGTTATTTGCAGTTCCTTGTCCTTCACACTTCTGGCAGACAACTGCTGATTCCAATGTAATGTCGCGTTCAGTTCCGAAGCATGCTTCATTGAGATCTACTTCTAGGCGAATAAGTGCATCTTGTCCTTGGCGCATACGTGGACGAGGTCCGCGATTTCCACCGCCACCAAAGAATGCATCCATGATGTCGCTAAACCCACCTCCGCCGAAACCGCCGCCGAATCCACCTTGACCACCCATGTCATATTGCTGACGCTTCTGCGGATCAGACAAGGTGTCATATGCAGCAGTTACTTCTTTAAATTTATTCTGAACTTCTGGATCTGGGTTTACATCTGGGTGTAATTCGCGCGCAATCTTGCGATAAGCCTTCTTAATGTCATCAGCTGTCGCAGTGCGATCAAGTCCCAATAGGTCGTAGAAATCAGCCATTACTTATTTCCTTCAGTGATGAAGCGACCTACATAGCGAGCTACAGCAGATACAGCAGCCATAGAACCTGCGTAATCCATACGTGTTGGTCCAAGGATTCCAAGGGATGCATCGGTGCCATAACCAACTGTGACAAGGGATGTTGTCTGCAAGCTTGAATCTGCTTGTTCGCTGCCGATAGTGACATGAACAGTTGAGTGCGCATCGCTAAGCAAGCGAAGCAAAACTACTTGTTCTTCGAGTGCTTCAAGAATAGGAGAAAGGGTATTTCCAAGATCTTCACCAGAACGTGCAAGGTTTGCTGTTCCGGAAATTGCCATCATCTCGCGACCTTGTGAGTCACCAATCTTCGGATACTTCACAACTGCTACCTGTTTGGTGATATCTGCCAATAACTTCGCTGAACGTTTCACAACATCATCGAGATCGTGGGCACCTTCAAGGAAAGTTTCAATGGCGCGACGTTCGGCAGTTGATAGTGGCTTTACGGCAGAAAGCTTGTCTACAAAGAGGCGGTATCCACGATCTGTTGGGATGCGACCTGCACTTGTATGAGGTTGAGTAATCAAACCTTCTTCTTCAAGTACTGCCATCTCGTTTCGGATAGTTGCTGGGCTAATTCCAAGTGCGCGCTTATCAGCAATCGCCTTTGAGCCAACTGGCTCTTGGGTTTCGACATATTCGTCGACGATTGCTCGAAGAATCTCGAGGCGGCGATCAGTGGTCATAGTTTGGCAATCTTATCGCGCGAGTGCTAACGAAGCATTTCATGCGTGATGCGATCAGCGATAAGACGCCCCTTAGGAGTAAGCGCTAGCGCGTTCTCCTTCTCTATTACATGGCCGCTCTTGATGTATTCCATGCTTCGCTCATATTGGGCAACAGTAAGAGCTGCCTTCTTCACACCTTCAGGCATGCGGATTGCGAGCATGATGTATTCGGACTTTTTCTCATCATCGCTCAAAATTTCTGAATCTTTAATCGGTGAAATGCCCGCAAAGACCTTTTCCTTGTAAGCATTTGGGTGCTTCACATTCCAGAAACGTTTCTGATCGATATGTGAATGCGCGCCAGGTCCTAAGCCCCACCAGTTATTTGATTTCCAGTAGGCAATATTGTGGCGACATTGATGTCCTGGCTTTGACCAGTTAGATAGCTCGTACCACTTCAAACCTTTTTGCAAGCATTGCTGATCAACGAGCAAATACATATCAGCCATCAAATCATCATCAGGCATTGTGTATTCACCGCGCTTGATTTGTGCCGCAAGCTTTGTGCCTTCTTCAACAATGAGTGCATAGGCGCTGATGTGATCAATGTTGAGTGAGAGCGCCTCTTTTACTGTGGCAGCCCAATCACTTAAGGACTCCCCTGGCGCTCCGTAAATAAGATCAACGCTGACAGATTGGAAACCCGCAATGCGCGCCATATCGACAGCCTTGCGAACGTTCTCTGGGTTATGTGTGCGATCCAAAACCTTAAGTACGTCTGGGTTAGAAGATTGCATTCCGAATGAGATTCGATTGAAGCCGACTGCAAAGAGCTCGTTGAGCTTCTCCTGTGTTACAGAATCTGGGTTAGCTTCAAGGGTAATTTCGCAATCATCGGTAACGCCATTGCGCGCCTTAATGGCAGTGATAACGCGACCTAGATCTTTAGGTGGCAAGAGCGATGGAGTTCCGCCACCAAAGAAGATGGTTGGAACTGTTTCTACCGGTGCGGCATCGAGTTCTTTGAGAACAGCATCGATGTAATCGCCTGAAACGATTTCTAGAGTTGCGCCATCTTGTAGTTCAGAAGGTGTGTAGGTGTTGAAATCACAGTAGCCACAGCGTCGTACGCAATATGGAATATGGACGTAGAACGAGAGCATGACTAACTAGCCTTCGAGCTTGCGGGCTGCTTTAATCTTTTCGATATCGGCATCGGTAGCAAGAGCTGCAACGAAGGCTTCTTGTGGAACTTCAACACGTCCCACCATCTTCATGCGCTTCTTACCTTCCTTCTGCTTCTCGAGAAGTTTGCGCTTACGAGAGATATCTCCGCCGTAGCACTTAGCAAGAACGTCCTTACGGATCGCGCGAATAGATTCGCGAGCAATGATGCGAGAACCGATAGCTGCCTGAATAGGAACTTCGAACTGTTGGCGAGGAATGAGTTCGCGCAATTTACCGGTCATCATCACACCATATGAGTAAGCCTTATCGCGGTGAACAATTGCGCTAAATGCGTCAACTGCTTCGCCCTGGAGCAAGATGTCGACCTTTACAAGGTTTCCTTCTTCATCGCCCATCTCTTCGTAATCAAGAGATGCGTAACCGCGTGTACGTGACTTAAGTTGATCGAAGAAGTCGAAGACAATTTCTGCAAGCGGCAAGGTGTACCGGATTTCAACGCGATCTTCGGAGATGTAATCCATACCCAACATGACGCCACGGCGCTCTTGGCAGAGCTCCATGATGGTGCCGATAAATTCAGAAGGCGCAAGAATCGTTGATTTAACAATCGGCTCTTTCACGCTATTGATCTTGCCGTCAGGAAATTCTGATGGGTTGGTAACAACAAACTCTTTGCCATCTTCCATGGTGACGCGATAAACCACGTTTGGCGCAGTTGAAATCAAGTTGAGCTTTGCTTCGCGCTCTAGGCGTTCGCGCACGATTTCCATGTGAAGAAGACCAAGGAAGCCGCAACGGAAGCCGAAACCGAGAGCTGCAGAGCTTTCTGGTTCGTAGACAAGTGCTGCATCGTTGAGCTGAAGCTTTTCTAGCGCATCGCGAAGTACAGGGAAATCAGCGCCATCGAGTGGGAACAAACCAGAGAAGACCATTGGCTTTGGATCTTTATATCCGCCGAGCGCTTCCTTAGTTGGGCGCGCATAGTTGGTGATGGTGTCGCCTACTCGTGATTGGCGAACATCTTTCACGCCAGTAATTAAATAACCTACTTCGCCAACGCCAAGTCCCTTTGATGGAAGCGGTTCTGGGCTAATGACGCCGACTTCGAGAGCTTCGTGCTTAACGCCTGTTGAGAACATTTGAATCTGTTCGCGCGGATTGATGTGACCATCGATCACTCGAACATAGGTAACAACACCGCGATAAGCATCGTAGACAGAGTCAAAGATCAGTGCGCGCGCTGGTGCATCGGCATCTCCGACAGGTGCAGGAATCTGAGCGATGATCTGATCAAGAAGATCTGCAACGCCATCGCCAGTCTTTCCAGAAACTTTCAGTACATCTTCAACTTTGCAGCCAATAAGCCCGGCAAGTTCTGCTGCAAACTTTTCTGGTTGCGCGTTAGGTAGATCGATCTTGTTAAGAACAGGAATGATGGTGAGGTTGTTCTCCATCGCAAGATAAAGGTTTGCCAGAGTCTGCGCTTCGATTCCTTGTGCGCAGTCAACGAGCAATACAGCGCCTTCGCATGCAGCAAGTGATCGTGACACTTCGTAGGTAAAGTCGACGTGGCCAGGTGTATCGATCATGTTCAGGATGTATTCCTGTCCATCAAGACCACTGCGCCAAGGCAGACGTACTGCCTGAGATTTAATGGTGATTCCGCGTTCGCGTTCGATATCCATACGATCGAGATATTGCGCGCGCATATTGCGTGCTTCGACTACCTCTGTAATTTGGAGCATGCGATCGGCAAGAGTTGATTTACCGTGATCGATATGGGCGATGATGCAGAAATTGCGAATCTGCGCCGGATTTGTTGAAGCTGGTTGTGGCGCCTTAGCAATGGATATTGCAGGCACTTAAGAGACCTTTATTTCGCTGGTTCGGTAAGAATTAACGAACGCCGGCTTTAGCAGCAGCCTTAGCCATTGAAGACTTCTTATTTGCAGCAGCGTTCTTGTGAATAACGCCCTTTGAAACTGCAACATCGAGAGCCTTTGAAGCTGCACGGAGTTCAGCAGTAGTTGCAGCAGCGTCACCCTTTACGACAGCTTCGCGGAACTTGCGAACAGCAGTCTTGATTGATGATGAGACAGACTTGTTGCGAAGGTATGCCTTCTCGTTTGTCTTAATACGCTTGATTTGCGACTTGATATTTGCCACGTGTATTGCTCCGTCTGTGTGATTTAGCCAAACCTTGTGATTTGTGCAGACGCGTAGGTTATCAGCGCAGGGGGGTCACCCCAAAATCGAGATTGAGCCTGAAATTAGCGCTGGCCGTGGGCGGCGGTGATGGTTTGGAGGGCTTTTTCCAGCGCGAAGATGGGGTCAGATGAGGCGCCCTTCACATCGGCATCAGCCTTGGCGATCGCTTCGACAGCCGTTGCGATTCCGCGAGGAGTCCAGGATTGAAGCTGACGACGAGCTTTATCAATCTGCCATGGAGCCATTCCGAGTTGTCCCGCTAATTCAAATGATTTTGTTCCGCGATTTGTTCCGGAAACTTTTGCAAGAGAACGAAGTGAGGCTGCAATTGCAGATGTGACCATGACTGGATCTGTGCCTGTTTCTAGTGCGCTGCGCAAAGTAATCAGTGCAACGGGCAAATTGCCATCGATAGTTGCATCGGCAACATCGAAGCCTGTGGTTTCGATTCGTCCCTGGTGGAATTTATCGACCATCGCTTCATCGATTGCACCGGCTGGTGCGTCGAGTGCAATCTGTGAGACTGCGGATTGAAGTTCGCGAAGGTCAGTACCGAGTGCGCCAACCATTGCCTTAATGGCACCTGGTGTTGCTTTGCGTCCTGCATCTTGGAATAAGCCTTTAACGAAATCCTCTTTTTCAGATTCTTTCTTAATGGCATCGCAAGGAATGATTTCGGGTTTGATCTTCTTGATTGCATCAAGCAGAGCCTTGCCTTTGACGCCACCTTTGTGAACGAAGATGACAGTCATGGTGGGATCTGGTTGATCAAGGTAGCGAGTTACTTCTGCCTTGGAATCTTCGGGCAGATCTTGCAAATCTTTAATAATCAGTGCGCGACGTTCGGAGAAGAGTGATGGAGCAAGGGCATCGGCGATATCGCCCACCTGTGCATCGGATGCATCAATGGTGGTGGATTCAGCCTTCTCTTCCTTGAGCTGCGCTTGTAACTTTGCCAGCGCGCGATCGGCGAGTGCGCCTTCAGAACCCAGGAGCAGATAGAAAGCGTTCATGGTCTGCTCCTTTCATTAGTTCCAGAAGAATAGGCGTGCCCAGCGCTTGCTGCGCTGAATAGATAATCGATGGCGCTCAGCCCGGATAGCAACAGCGCCATCGACATCAGTACGCAATACCTTAGCGTCTAACTGGGTCAAAGCTTCGATAGTGCTGGGTGCGGGATGTCCGTAGCTATTCTCGCTACCGACGCTCACCACCGCAATGGTGGGTGAAAGTTCGCGCAATAAATCGAAATCTTGGAAGCGCGAACCGTGATGTGCGACTTTATAGATATCAACTTTTCCTATCCGCGATAGGAGCTGCGCCTGCACTGGGGGTTCGATATCACCGGCGGCGAAGAGGGTGAAGTCAGGTGATGTAAATGTTGCAGCGATACTCGAGTTGTTGGGGTTGCCATCGAAGTCACCTTGTTGCGGCCACTTCACATCGATTTCAATGTTATCGATGCGTGCTTTAGCTCCTGCATTGATATTGCCAAACCATGTTGTGCCAACGATGCGGTTCTTCTTTGCTCCCTGCAATCCCCCAACATGATCTGCATGCACGTGGGTAAGAATGAGTAACGGGATCTCTTTAATTCCAAGTTGATGAAGGCATCTATCTATCAGCTGTGGATCAGGTCCAACATCGATGACAATTGCACGGTTGTGGTGAAGATTAATCACCATTGAATCTCCCTGCCCCACATCACAATTAGCTACGTGCCAATCTCCAGCAGGAAAGCGTTGCAACCATGAGATAGAGATGATGAAAATAAGAAGTGCAATAGCGAACTTCTTGCGACCAAAGTAGATAAGTGCCACAACACCTGCGGCAATCGCGAATCCATAGAGACCCGTGCGCAGAGTAAGAACTGGATACTGTGAAATCCACCGTGCCACCCAGACAACCCAAGTCGCAAAAGGTTTAACGAGAAATATCAGCGCTGATGAAAGTGGCGGCGAGATTGGCGAAATCAATGCTGCAATAAATCCGACAATCGTTATAGGTGTGACTGCAGGAGCTGCAAGAACGTTTGCGATGATGCTCATGGGACTGATGTAGCCCGATATCGCAACAATGACGGGTGTACAGAAGACCATTGCAGCAATGGGCGGCGCCAAGATCTTTGGCTTTATCTTCGGTGCAAGCAGTAATAAGCCAGCTGTTGCAAGAACAGAGAGAGCAAAACCCGGATCTCGCGCTTGGAAAGGATCGGCAATCACTACAGCGCCGATTGCAAAACCAAGTGCCGGTAGTGAATCTCGCCCTTGCCGAGTTCCATGAGCAAAGAGCAAGACCGCAGCCATTGCTGCTGCACGCAAAACCGATGGAGAAGGGCGGACCAACGCAATAAATGCGGTCAATGAAATAGCAGTTGCAATCAAGCGGTGGTTAACGCGACGGAAGAAGAATTGCATCCCCCACAAGACAAAGGTTGAAACGATGGCGAAATTGGCGCCGCTTACTGCAACAAGATGGGTTAGCCCCGACCTGCGCATATCGTTCTTGAAATCCACACTCTGTTTACTGACATCTCCGATCACCATTCCAGGAATTAGCGCACCTGCGTCCCCTGTGCCGGTTGCACTTCGAAGGCCTGAACGAATAGTTGATAAGGAATGCGCCCACATCGATGGCGGAGTAAGTACTTCAATCTTTTTGCTCACAATGAGAAGAGCGGCAACTCGCTTCTCTTTACTGGTTAGAACTTTGGCGCTGACCCGAATCTTCTGACCTGGTAACAAGCCCTGAACGCTCTTAGTTGCAGCAATAACTCGCACAGGAATTCGCAGTCGGTAGCGATTATCAACTTCTAGCGCCTGCCCGATAAAGCTAAATGATGTGGGCGCAAAGGCGGTACCCATAATCTTTGGTGCAATCTTTGTGGGATCTGTTGTTACCTGCAGAACCACATCCGTTGTCGCATTTTGATAGTTATGAATCGCACTTGATTGCAGCGCACCGATGCGAATCGACATCACTGATGCTCCAACTAAGAGCGCGACAATAAGAACGCTAAACCGTCTCTTCTTACTAGTGACCAACGTCAGAAGGAGCGCAACCGCAGAGATTCTCCACGGTGCGCTCCAACTTTGCGTCAGTGCACCAACCCAGACCGCTCCCCCAAGTGCAAGGGCGCGGCTATCGGTTACACGCGCAGCTTCTCTTTGAATTGAGCGAATTTGCTCTGTCCAATACCTGGAACTTTCAAGAGATCTTCCACCGCGCTAAATGGTCCATTTACTTTGCGATAACCAACGATGCGGTTAGCAAGTACCGGGCCAATTCCATCGAGAGATTCGAAATCCTTCACGGTTGCTCGATTAATCATGATGGGACCGTTCTTGCGTACAGCAGGGCGCGACGAAGTTCCACCCCCACTTGAAGCCGCTGGATATACATAAATCTGTTCGCCATCTTTCAAAATGCGCGCTTGATTGATGTCAGATGTATCCGCACCTTTCTTTATTCCGCCGGCAGCTTTTATCGCTTCAACAACGCGTGCATTCAGGGGAAGCGAATACACGCCAGGGTTTACGACAGCGCCGGCAACATCGACCATCAAGGTCTGTAGTGAGATGCTTTCGATTTCGAGAGGCGCAGGGGCGGCAACAACTTCTTGCGACGCACCGCGTGCAACGAAGAGGCCGGAAATCAGAAGTACGAGGCCGGCGATGATTGCGAGCCCACGTTTCTGTAGCGATGAATAGTGGAGAGTGCCCCACCAGTTATGTAATTGATCTAGATATTTATTGTCCATCCGCGGATGGTGGTGGAAGTTGCGCAGGTATACGCGCGAAAAGGTGCGGGCTGTTGATTACAGAACGATATTGACGAGCTTTGGTGCGCGAGCAATAACCTTCTTAGGGGTCGCACCGTTAAGTTCAGCGATAATCGAAGGAAGAGCAAGGGCAGCCGCTTCGAAATCAGCATCTGAAATCGTTGGAGAAACGCTCATGCGATCTTTAATCTTGCCGTTGATCTGAATAACAGCTTCGACTTCATCATCCACAAGGAGCGCTGGATCTACTGCAGGCCAACCAGCAGTTGCGATAGCAGGCTTGTGGCCAAGGCGCTCCCACATCTCTTCTGCGGTAAATGGAGCAACGAGTGACAACATGATTGCGGTCGCCTCAGTTGCTTCGCGGACTGCAGGATCTGCAGCTCCGCATCCTGAATCGATTGCCTTACGTGTTGCATTCACAAGTTCCATCACGCGAGCAACAGCTACGTTGAAACGGAATGATTCGACTGCAAAGCCGGCATCGTGAAGCGCTTTATGTGTTGCCTTACGTAGCGAAATATCACCAGTGCTGAAATCAACGCCAGGTGCTGATGTGACATCACCTGAAAGACGCCATGCGCGGCTTAAGAATTTAACTGAGCCTGATGGTGAAACGTCTGACCAGTCAACGTCATCTTCAGGTGGACCTGAGAAGACCATTGAAAGACGAATTGCATCGACGCCATGGTTTTCAAGTTCATCAGAAAGTCGCACAAGGTTGCCGCGAGATTTCGACATCGCAGAGCCATCCATGACAACCATTCCTTGGTTGAGAAGACGTGTAAATGGTTCGGCGAATGAAAGCATCTTCATGTCATACAAGACCTTGGTGAAGAAGCGTGAATACAAAAGGTGCAAGATTGCGTGGGTTACGCCGCCGACATATTGATCAACTGGCAACCAGGTATCAACATCTGCGCGATTAAATGGCTCGGTTGCATTGGTAGAAGATGGGTAGCGCAGGTAATACCAAGATGAATCAACGAAGGTATCCATAGTGTCGGTATCGCGCATTGCAGGGCCTGCACACTTTGGACACTTTGTATTAACCCATTCAGTTGCTGCAGCAAGTGGTGATTGACCCTTTGGCTTGAGATCAAGTCCCTTTGCATCAGGCAAGAGCAAAGGAAGTTCTGAATCTGGAACAGCTACTTCGCCACACTTGTCGCAGTGAACGATAGGAATTGGCGTGCCCCAGTAACGCTGGCGAGATACAAGCCAGTCGCGCAGACGATAGTTACGAGCAGATTTTCCAAGACCATCTGCTTCTAGCTGCTTATTTATTGCAGCGATTGCATCGACCTTAGTTAATCCGTTAAGTGCGCCAGAGTTAATGAGTTTTCCATCGCCAGTTGTGGCAACGCCTGTCTCATTGGGATCTTCTTCGCCGGTTTCAACAACAACGCGAACAGGTAGTCCCATCGCCTTTGCAAAGTCGAGGTCGCGCTGATCGTGAGCTGGAACAGCCATGATTGCGCCAGTTCCGTAATCAGCTAATACGTAATCGGATGCCCAGATAGGTAACTTCTCACCGTTTACTGGGTTAATTGCAAAGCGCTTGAGATCAACTCCAGATTTAGGGCGATCAGTTGCAAGGCGATCGATATCTGATGCTGCCTTAATCTTTTCAAGATAAGAAGTGAACTCAGATTCAACAGGTGTTCCTGCTGCAAGTTCGGCAGCAAGTGCTGAGTCAGCTGCAACGACCATAAATGTTGCACCGTACAAAGTATCGGGACGAGTTGTATAAATAGTTACAGGCTCTGTGCGACCTTCGATGACGAAGTTGACGTTGGCGCCTTGTGAGCGACCAATCCAGTTGCGCTGCATGAGCAATACTTTTTCAGGCCACTTGCCTTCGAGTTCTGACATGTCATCGAGCAAGCGATCTGCATAATCAGTGATCTTGAAGTACCACTGGTTGAGCTTCTTCTTTGTGACTGCGGAATCGCAACGTTCGCAGAGACCCGCAACTACCTGTTCGTTAGCCAATACTGTCTGGCAACCTGGACACCAGTTAACTGCAGAGTCCTTGCGGTATGCCAAGCCACGGTCGTGAAGTTTGGTAAAGAGCCACTGGTTCCACTTGTAGTACTCGGGGTCGCATGTATTAAATACGCGATCCCAGTCGAATGAACATGCGTAGCGACGCATCGAAGCTTTCTGTGTTGCAATGTTTTCGTAGGTCCAGATACGTGGATCTTCATTGCGCTTAATTGCAGCATTTTCTGCCGGCAATCCAAATGCATCCCAACCGATTGGGTGCATGACGTTGAAACCTTTTTGAATCCAGTAACGAGCGATGACATCGCCAAGTGCATATGCCTCGGCGTGACCCATATGAAGATCACCTGATGGGTAAGGGAACATATCGAGTACATACTTCTTTGGGCGTGCATCATCTGCTCGACCAGATTTAAATGGTTCGAGCTTGTCCCAAATCGGCAGCCACTTCTCTTGCACGTATGCAAAGTCGTATGCCGCGTGTTCGCGTTCAGTACTCACGTGGAGATAAGGGGAATCGAACCCCTAACCTCTTCCATGCCATGGAAGCGCGCTACCAATTGCGCCATATCCCCATCCCTCATTCAAGACCGCCATATCGCCTTCGGCTTTTGTCGATCTCACTATGAGGTTTTTAATCATTGATGGAGCGCAGAGTTTAGCGCACGGAGTCGGGTATGACTGCGCCGGATTCTTCGCCGTAAACAGGCTCTGGAATAGATCCCGCATTATGTTCGACCAATAACCAGCCCTTGGGCGAATGGTCGAGTATCGACCATTGAGCATTTGATAATCCGCCGATACGAGACCAATAAGGAATTGGTAAATCTAAATACGTTCCGATAATCGCTCGCGATGTACCGCCATGAGTTGCGACAACTAGTCGCTGATTATCTTTATCTTTCAAGAAATCTGAAATGGCAGCAAAGCCTCGAGCTCCTACTTCACTGCGACGTTCGCCGATTCCACCAGCTGGGTTATCTCCACCAAGTGACCATTCCTTTAAATTATCAAGATCTACCTTGCGAATCTCATCTCCTGTAAGTCCTTCCCAATTTCCGCAATTGGTTTCACGCAAACGGGCATCGGTTGTTACCTCTAATCCGGTGAGCTTTACCAACGCATGCGCAGTGCTTTGAGCGCGACTCAGATCGCTAGCAATAATCGCAGTTGGATTCATTGCCGCAATCAGTGGCGCTGCATGACCTGCTTGAAATTGCCCAACATCATTTAGGGGAATATCTGTATGGCCCTGGAACTTATTGGCAACGTTCCAATCGGTCTGTCCGTGGCGCCATAAGATAATTTGATTAGCCACGAGCCGCTTCCTCGCGCACAACATCGAGCTCAATCTTCGGGCAGTCATTCCATAGACGATCAAGCATGTAATAACGACGTAGCTCTGTTGATTGGATATGGACTACGAGATCTGAGTAATCAAGAAGTACCCATTCATCGGTTCCTTCACGGCGCAATGGCTTGTCGCCTACGAGGCGCAGCTGCTCTTCAACTTCATCAGCGATGGTGTCGATAATTTTTGAGTTAGAAGCGGTAACAATAAGGAATACCTCGCTGAGCACAGTCTGGTCAGATAGGTCGAGTGCAACGAGTTCAGTACCGAATTTATCGACAGCAGCGCGTGCTGCAATCTGTGTGCGTTCGACGCAGGCTTTACTTGCTGGCATAGAGGTTATTCTCCTTAATAAAGGCCGCAACTGCTGCGGGTACTGCATCAGATTTATGGGCACGGATATCGGTTGCAGAGACTGCAATCGCATCGATGCTGGTGTTGTGCTCTCCTGGAAATTCTGGGCGATCAATAACGACGAACTCGACCATCTTCTTCAACTCATCGGCACGGTGCCATTGATCAATCTTCTCGTAAGCATCGGTACCTACGATTAAAACGATGGTGTCGCCTTCGTAGAACTGAGCAACTGCTTCGACAGTGTCGATGGTGTAGCTCGGTCCTTCGCGTAATACTTCAATCGGATTAACTTCGATGTGCTTCTTAATCTCTGCAGGTAGTTCGTTCACTGCTAACTGACACATGGTGCGGCGCTGAGCACCTGTTGCGTGTGGTTCGTTATCGCGAAGACGCGGTTGCCCTGCTGGAAGAACTAAAAGGTGATCGACAATCTTGCGAGTAATGAGCTCTTGGATGACGTGGATATGACCGTTATGAATCGGGTCGAATGTTCCGCCGTAGAGCCCAACGCGCAAAGTGAACTACTTATCTAGACGAAGCGTTACGTACAAAAGGAATACAAAGACGCCAAATGCAATGAGTCCGAATGCATAAGGAGGAATCGGAAGTTCGCGGACGGCTTCTTCAGCGTTGAGCATGATCATGAGTGAAGATTACTACTTACCCTCAAGAAGTTCTAAAAAGCGCGCTTCATCGATGATTGTGACGCCTAACTCTTGCGCCTTGGCCAGCTTTGAACCTGGGTCTGTTCCGACCAAAACATAATCCGTCTTCTTCGAAACCGATGACGATGGCTTGCCGCCATGCGCAGTAATTGCTTCAGCAATCGAATCGCGAGTAAATCCTTCGAGGCCGCCGGTTACGACAAAGGTAAGACCAGCAAGAGTTTGTGGCAGGTCTTCACCTTTTGCATTGACCATGGCAACACCGGCTGCGGTCCACTGCTTAATGATGTTGCGATGCCAATCGACTTCAAACCATTCGACGATGGATTGTGCGATGACTTCACCGACACCATCGATATCAGCAAGTTCTGCAACAGATGCCTTTGCGATCGCATCCATACTTCCAAAGTTTGTAGCAAGCGCCTGTGCAGCTGTTGGTCCTACATGGCGAATGGAGAGCGCAACGATTGTGCGCCACAGCGGACGACCCTTCGCTTCTTCAAGCGCCTCAAGTAACTTCTCAAGGTTCTTGCCCTTGCTGCCATCTTTCTTTGTAAAGAAAGATGATTTCATCAAAGCGCTTTCGGTGAGCGAGAAGATATCCGCCTCATCGGTAATGATTTTGTCCTGCAACATGGCTACTGCTGCTTCATATCCCAAGACATCGATATCGAGCGCTGCGCGAGAACCAATGTAGTAAATACGTTCGCGCAGTTGCGCTGGGCAGCTACGGGTGTTGGGACAGCGAATATCAACGTCGCCTTCAGCGATTGCGCGAAGTTCTGCGCCACATTCAGGACAGTGAGTTGGCATCACAAATGCTTTCTCTTTACCCGTGCGCTTATCAAGAACTGGTCCCAGTACTTCAGGGATGACATCGCCAGCTTTACGAATGATGACGGTATCGCCGATCAATACGCCTTTGCGTTCAATCTCTTCTTGGTTGTGCAGCGTTGCATTGGTGACTGTGGATCCTGCGACTTTGACGGGCTCCATAAATGCGAATGGTGTTACACGGCCTGTGCGACCAACGCTGACTTTGATATCGAGCAACTTCGTTGTTACTTCTTCAGGTGGGTACTTATAAGCGATAGCCCACTTAGGAGCGCGCGATGTAAAGCCGAGCTTCTTCTGCTCAGCGATGTCATCTACTTTGATAACTACGCCATCGATCTCATGTTCGACATCGTGGCGATGAACGTTGTAATTCTCAATGAAATCAAGGACTTCCTTGCGGCTCTTGCAGACTTTAAAGCGATTCGATGTCGGAAGACCGAGCGCCTTGAGTTGCGCATAAGCATCAGATTGCGAATCAAAGGAGGTTCCTTCACTTGCTCCGACTCCGTGCACAACAACATCGAGTGCGCGAGAAGCGGTTATGCGAGGATCTTTCTGGCGCAGTGAACCAGCGGCGCAGTTACGAGGATTGGCAAAGAGTGGCTTGCCAGCTTCTTCGAGCTCTTCATTAAGTTGGTTAAAGGCAGCAACAGGTAAGAAAACTTCACCGCGTACTTCAACCAGAGATGGAATCTTCTTTCCGGAAAGTGTGTGAGGCAAACCCTTAATGGTCTTTACATTGAGCGTGACATCTTCGCCGGTAACGCCGTTGCCGCGAGTAAGTGCGCGGGTAAGTTGGCCGTTCTCGTAGAGCAAGTTAATGGCAAGTCCATCGACTTTAAGTTCGCACAAGTAATCGGGGCTGGGAGAATCTTTTTCAACGCGATCAAACCAGGTATTTAGCTCATCTGAATCGAAGACGTTATCAAGGCTCATCATCTTCTCGATGTGATCATGTTGATCAAAGGTGGTTGCAAATCCCCCACCTACGCCAAGAGACGGTGAATCTGGTTCAAGAAGTTCAGGATGCTTTGCTTCAAGCGCCTGTAACTCTTTTAATAACTTATCGAAGGCAGCGTCTGTGATTGTTGGAGCGTCGAGAACGTAATACTTAAATTGGTGATCGCGAATCTCTTGGGTGAGTTCAGTGATGCGATGGCGTGCTGCGTTTGTCATGCGGTCTCGCAGATTGTCGCCGAACCAACGACGCGGTCGCCATCGTAGATAACCATTGCTTGACCTGTTGCAAGGCCCAATAGTGGTTGATCAAGCTCGGCAACGAGTTGGTCGTTATCCATGTAATAAGTGCAATCAAGTGCGGTGCCATGTGCACGAACCTGAACAAAGCCGCGTAATGGTGCAGCGCCCACTTCGGGGCCACAGAAGATTGGTCGCTCACCGCGCATTGAAGTCACAGCGAGATCTTCGCGCGCACCTACGACAACAGTGTTTGAAACAGGTTCAATCTTTAAAACAAAACGTGGTGATCCATCGGCTGTTGGAACTGTAAGACCCAAACCTTTGCGCTGACCGATTGTGTAGGTGTAAGCACCCTTATGTTCGCCCAACTTATTTCCATCTTGATCAACGATGGGGCCGACTTCACTACCCATGCGATCGCGCAACCAACCTGCGTTATCTCCTGATGGAACAAAACAGATGTCATGGCTATCTGGCTTCTGTGCAACAGCCAACCCGCGAGCTTCTGCTTCTTTACGGATATCTACCTTCTCGGTATCTCCAAGCGGAAAGATTGCACCATTAATTTGTTCGCGATTAAGAACTGCCAGAACATAAGACTGATCCTTGAGAGGATCTACTGCGCGGTGAAGTGTGCGACCTGCATCGCTTTCGCGAGTACGTGCATAGTGCCCTGTGACAACGCCATCGAATCCCATTGCCTTTGCGCGATCTAGAACTGCGGCAAATTTAATCTTTTCATTGCAACGCAAGCATGGGTTAGGTGTGCGGCCTGCCTTGTATTCGCTCATGAAGTTTTCGACAACACCTTCATGGAATTCATCGGCCATATCCCAGATATAGAAAGGAATACCGATGACATCGGCTGCGCGACGTGCATCATGTGAATCTTCAATGGTGCAACACCCACGTGCACCGCTGCGATACTTCTGAGGATTAGATGACAGCGCTAAGTGCACACCAATGACTTCATGTCCTGCCTCAACTGCGCGCGCTGCAGCAACTGCTGAATCAACGCCACCGCTCATGGCTGCAATGATTTTCATTTTTTACCTACTGCATTTGCTGCTAAACCACGTTCAATAACGGTTGGAAGAACAGAGAGTGCAAAATCAACATCTGCTTGCGTATTGGTGCTGCCGAATGAGAAGCGCAGAGATGATTGCGAAACCACATCAGATAAGCCCATCGCCATCAAGACATGGCTAGGGCGATGAACACCTGCAGTGCAAGCAGCGCCCGTTGAACAAGAAACTTTCTCTGAATCCATAAGGAGCAAGAGCGAATCACTTTGCGTACCTGGAAAAGTGATATTTGAAATTCCTGGAAGGCGCTCTGAATTCTTGCCGTTAATAACTGCGTCAGGTCGAGCAGCCATAACTCCAGCTTCAAAAGAATCTCGCAGTACTGCGACTTTCTTTGCATCATAAAGATTGGCTTCCACTGCTGCAGCAAGTGCCACAATCGATGGAGCGTTCAAGGTACCGCTTCGAATATCGCGCTCTTGTCCCCCGCCATGTAACAACGCAGGAATTTCAACTGCGCGACGCAAGATCAGTGCACCGATTCCGAGTGGGCCGCCAACTTTATGGCCACTGATCGTCATGGCAAAGAGACCCAACTCTTTAAATGAGATTGGCACTTTGGTAAAGCTCTGAACAGCATCGCAATGAACTGGGATATCACCAGCAGCCTTAACAATTTCTGCAATCGGTTGAATAACGCCGGTTTCATTATTGCTATGCATCACCGAAATCAGCGCAATCTCTGAACCGCGCTCTGCAATGGTCTTCTTGAGAAATTCAAGATCAATAACGCCATCGGTGTTCACGGGAATCTGAATAAGTTCAGCGCCTTCGTGTTCAGCTAACCAATGTGCAGGATCGAGAACTGCATGGTGTTCGATGCTTGAAACTAGGATGACTTTCTTATCTGTGTGCCAAAACAGACCCTTAATTGCAGCGTTATCGGCTTCAGTTCCTGATCCAGTGAAGATCACTTCGCTAGCTAAGCAACCAACGGCCTTTGCAATCTTTTCGCGAGCATCTTCAACATCTTTACGAGTCGAACGTCCTTCGGTATGAAGCGATGATGGGTTACCGAGTTTGCGCAGCGATGAATTCATCGCCTCGATGGCAACGTCGAACATCGGCGTAGTAGCCGCATGGTCGAGATAGACGCTCATTGGAGCAGTCTAGTTCGTGCCGAGCGCTAGTTAATTTCGAGTTGTTGGCTTACTTTCGGGCAGTTACGCCTTCGGTCGCCTTCGGCAGCACGTTGAAGAGGTCGCCAACTACACCGAAATCTGCGATATCAAAGAGCGGCGCTTCAGGATCTTTATTGACTACAACGATTGTCTTTGAAGTCTGCATTCCTGCGCGGTGTTGGATTGCGCCAGAGATTCCACATGCGACATAGAGCTGCGGGCTGACAGTCTTTCCAGTTTGGCCGACCTGATGTGAATGTGGATACCAACCAGCATCTGTTGCAGCTCGTGATGCGCCAACAGCTGCACCCAATGAATCTGCAAATGCTTCGACAGGCGCAAAGTTTCCATCTGTTCCACGACCGCCTGACACAACGATATTTGCTTCAGTCAGTTCTGGACGTCCGCCCTTTACTGGAGGTTGCGAAGAAGAGATGGTTGCCTTCTTTGCATCAGCACCCACTTCAGCTGTTCCATTTTCAATAGCAGGAGAAGATGCAGAGAAATCAGCTTCAACGCTATTGGGACGAACAGTGATGATGGCAACGCCATGTGAAACCTTTGAGTGCACAGTTGTTGATCCGCCAAATACCAACTGAGTTGCCGTTGCATCTGCTGCAACATCGACTGCATCTGTGATGATTCCGGATTCAGTGAGCACTGCAACGCGGGCAGCAACTTCCTTGCCGAATGCATGGGATGCAATAAGCACGGCAGCTGGTGATTTCTCTTTAATTACCTGAGCAAGAGCATCTGCTGATGCCGCAACTCCGTGGGACGCAAAGTCATCAGATTCAATAACAAGAACGTTTGCGATAGGACCTTGGTTAACGGTTGCAGCAAGTGCTGCGCCTTTTCCGTTGCCGGCAAGAACAACTGCTGTGACAGAGCCGATTCGTGCACCTGCAGTAGCGAGTTCTGCAGTGGTCTTTGTTGCCTTATCGCCTGAAAAATCAGCGAGAATCAATACGTTGCTCATATCAACTTCTTCTCTGCTAGGAAGTTCACGAGGGATTCTCCGCCGTTTCCTTCATCGGTTACTTTGACACCAGCTGCGCGCGGTGGACGTGGTGTTGCATCGTTAACTTGTGACCATGCGCTCTGCACAGATACGCCAACTGCAGCTAAATCTTTCTGCTCAATAGTCTTCTTCTTCGCAGCCATGATTCCCTTAAAGGATGGGTAGCGAGGTTCGTTGATTTTTTCTACAACGCTAATGACTGCAGGAAATGCTGCAGAGATTTCATCAACGCCTGCTTCGGTAACGCGAGTGATGGAAACTTTGCCGGCAGGATTCACGGTGACCTTTGATGCAAATGTCAGTTGCGCCCAACCAAGGCGAGCGCTGATCATCGCTGGTACAACGCTCATCCGCGCATCGGTTGATTCAGTTCCACAGATAACAAGGTCATAACCACCATCTGCGATTACCTTTGCAAGGACAGCTGATGTTGCGAGCGCATCTGATCCAGCAAGTGCGCTATCGGAAACCAAGATTGCATCGTTGGCACCCATGGAAAGCGCCTTACGGACAGCTTCAGTTGCGCGTTCTGGTCCCATTGAAATAACAGTGACGGTATGTGCGCCACCTTCTTCATTACCGCCATGCGCTTCTGCGATACGAAGGGCTTCTTCAACGGCATATTCATCAAGGTCATTAAGAACAGCGTCAACGTTCTCGCGATCGAGTACTCCGTTGACCATCTTCTTCTCAGCCCATGAATCGGGAACTTGCTTTACGCACACTGCTATCTTCATGGCGGGTATGTTACTGACCAGTAGCCCATTTGGGAAGGATGAGGGAGCGTAAAAGTCTCAACTAATACTTCATCTTCTATTCAGGAACACGTAACCTCTCGGCGAATTCCCAGATTGCTCGCCCCTTCACTCTTCATTCCATGATCGAGATGACATCTAGCCAGAAGCTGCGCATCGCAGTGGTGACTGAGGCCTTTCTGCCCCAGGTCAACGGTGTCACCAACTCGGTCCTGCGCCTCTTGGAATACTGCAAGGCGCAAGGCCATGAAGTTCTCATCATCGCTCCTGAAAGCGAAGGCGCTCCAACTCGATATCTAGATTACAAAATTAAGCATGTACCAAGTATTGCCATGAAGAAGTTAATTCCTATGGGCGTTCCCCGTAAATATCTCGAACCTCTTCTCGAAGGATTTGCACCCGATGTTATTCATCTAGCATCTCCAATCTTTCTTGGACATTACGTCGCTCGTATTGCAAAGAAGATGGGCATCCCAACAGTTTCGGTCTATCAAACAGATATCGCAGGTTTTGCTCGCCACTACGGACTCACTATTGCGCATTCAACGCTAAAGAAGTGGGTCTCACGTATTCATCAAGTTTCTGACATTACCTTGGCGCCATCTAAGTGGGCTTGTCGTGATCTTGAAGTGAATGGCGTAAAGAATGTTCGTCTCTGGAAGCGCGGCGTTGATCTTGTTAACTTCACTCCTGCGCGTCGCGATGAATCCTTGCGCACCAATATCAAAGGCAAGAGCGAGAAATTGATTATTGGATATGTCGGTCGCCTGGCAAATGAGAAGCGTCTTGATGACTTAGCAATATTGGATCGCCAGAATGACATACAGCTTGTGATTGTTGGCGACGGACCAGCTGCTCCACGCTTTAAGAAAGAACTTCCAAACGCGCGATTTGTGGGGTACCAATCCGGAACAGAGCTTGCTCGCTATGTTGCTTCCTTCGATATTTTCGTACATACCGGCAAGCACGAAACTTTCTGCCAAGGTATTCAAGAAGCGCTCGCTTCAGGAGTACCGGTCATTGGTCCAGATACTGGTGGGCCAGTTGATCTCATCGATCACGGCGTTACTGGCCTTCTTATTGATACTGCAGATTCACATCAACTCCTTGAAGCCGTTGAAACGCTGCGCTCGCACTCATCCTTTGACCTCATGCAGATTGCAGCACGCCGAGCTGTTGAACACCGCACATGGGATTACATCAATGCTCAGCTCATAGATCATTACCGAGATGCCATATTCGAGCTTTCCAAGAAACGAGGAATGGTTGCATGAAGATCATCCACATCGCCAATTTCTACGGTCCAAAGTCTGGTGGCATCAAGACCACGCTCCACAACTTAGGAACCGAGTACGGAAAAATTGGCCACGAATTTATCTACGTGGTTCCGGGAAAGAAGTTCTCTCGAGAGAAGACTGAACACGGTGGGTGTATCACTCTTCCATCATGGACTATTCCCTTTAGCGGCGGATACAGAGTTATTCGCTCAACACGACAAGTCAAAACAATTCTGCAATCACTGAAACCAGACCGCCTAGAAGTTTCTGATCGCTTCACTCTCTCTTGTCTTGGTAACTGGGCGAGCCGCAGAGGAATTCCTGCAATTGTCTTTAGCCATGAAACGCTGCGCGGCTTAGTGAAGAATTACTTTGGATTATCACTGAACCCATTTGTTGGCTGGCATAACTCAAGACTTGCTGGCAAGTTTGATTACGTAGTGACAACTACGAATTTTGCCGCAGCCGAGTTCAACGAGATAGGAACATCTAATATCGTCCGTGTTCCACTCGGAGTAGATTTAGAAACTTTCTCACCAGCTCATCGCAACGAAGAGCTGCGAGCAAAGATGCTTAAGGGTGGGGATGTTCTTCTCGTTCATTGCGGGCGACTATCCCCTGAGAAGAAACCAGAGCGTTCTCTTCAAGTCCTTCGCGAACTCTTAAACCGCGGCGTCAATGCTCGCCTTGTCTATATTGGTAGCGGACCTCTGCATAAGAAGTTATATGACTCATCTCGCGACATCCCGGTTACATTCTGGGGTTACGTTGCCAATAAGAATTTGCTCGCTCAGATGATCGCTTCGGCAGATGTCTCGCTTGCTCCAGGACCTATTGAAACTTTCTGCCTTGCAGCACTCGAGTCACTGGCAAGTGGCACGCCGGTAGTGGCATCAGAAACCAGTGCCGTTGGAGAATTTCTCACTCAAGAAAATGGCGATTTTGTAGGGTTAACAGCTGCCAATAACGGCGCCGCCTTTGCAGATGCAGTCCAAATCATTCTCGATGAAATTCGTGAAGATGCCACACTCTCGGATCGATGCCGAACTCAAGCTGAACTCTTTCCATGGTCTGCAACTATCAATCGCCTCGAGAACATCAACACCCTGAAAGCTGCGTAAAGTGAACCAACCATTAACGCTTGCGATTATTGGTGATAGCGCAGGATCGGGCGTGGGCGATTCCGACTCAAACGGTAATTACTTCGGCTGGGGTTATCACCTTGCTCAAGCATTTACTGAGCCTGTGGTGTACATCAATGCGGCCCGCCCGGGGGCTCAATCAAAGGAAGTTCTGCACGAGCAACTTCACAAGGTTTTGATTCATGAACCCGAACTTGTCGCAGTCATTGTTGGCGGTAACGATTTACTCCGAAATGGATTTTCCCCAAGAGATTTCGAAGAAAATCTCAATGAGATTCTTGCAGAGGTCGAAAAAATCGGTGCGACTTCAATGCTCCTTGAATTGCACGATCCAACAGAAATAGTTCCGATGCCCGCTCTGGTTGCTCGAGTCTGCCGTCGCCGCGTCAATGCAGTCAATCGAGCTACTCGTAAATTGGCTCGACGTTATAGCTCCATTTTGCTAGAGACGCGCTCCCTCGAAGGAATCTATCAACGCGAAAAATGGCATGTGGACCGCATGCACCCGAGCAAGATGGGCCATCAATTTATTGCCGAAAACTTCGCCCATCTCTTGCGAATGCGAGGGTTTGAAGTTGGAAATGTGAAATTCACACGATCTAATAATAGAAGCCGTAGAGATTCGATTATTTGGATGCTCAAGAATGGAACTCCCTGGTTCTTAAAGCGCAGCCTCGATCTTCTGCCGGCACTTCTCTTTCTTTCAATTGTCGAATTGATACATATCGCTCGTCATGGACTTGACTCTGAAGGTGCAGAAATCTTCTTTCCCGAGTTCGCTACGCCAATTACTTCGCATAATCAATTAGAAAAAGAGTGGGTTTCTTAATGAAAACGAAACATTTCACGGGCAAGATAGGCCAGTGCTCCCAGCAGACCCCCGAATTCTCGGCTCCACCCTTACTGATGGTGGATGCAACTTCGCTATCTGGAGCAATGCTGCGACAGCTGTCGAACTTTGTCTCTTTAACGAAGTCAATGGCAAGTTGGTTGAAACCCGCTTTGCGCTCTCACACCGAAATGGACCAATCTGGCATGGCTACCTTGCCGGGGTTCGCGTCGGTCAACGCTATGGCTATCGCGTCTATGGCACATGGGCGCCTGAACATGGTTCACGATTCAACGCAGCCAAATTATTAATCGATCCATACGCTCATAAACTCGATGGAACGCTGCAATACGTTCCGCAGATTTACGGACATGTAAGTACTGATGCAACTGGCACTGGAGATACGACGATTCGCGATGATCGCGACAGTGCAGGTTTCATTCCGTACTCTGTCGTTACCGATTATCGTCCTCGCCAATTCAACCGTCCTATCTATTCATGGACTCAAGAAGTTATCTATGAAGCACATGTGCAGGGCCTTACTGCGAAGAACCACGAGATTCCTGAAGGCGAACGCGGAACCTATAAAGCCCTCGGGCATCCCAGCACCATTGCTCACCTAAAGCATTTAGGTGTCACAGCGCTCGAGCTATTGCCTATTCACTCTTATGCAACTGAGCCAGGAATTTGGGAACGCGGTCGTAAGAATCATTGGGGCTATAACGCGATTGCATTTTCAGCCCCTCACGGTGAATATGCAGCAACGGATGATCCTGTTTCAGAGTTGCAATGGGCTGTCGATCAATTGCATAACGAAGGAATCGAAGTATTTCTCGATGTTGTGTATAACCACACTGCCGAAGGTGGCGTTGGCGGGCCAACGTTAAGTTTTAAAGGAATAGATAACAACGCTTGGTATCGCCATGACGGCAGTGGAAATTATGTTGATGTCACAGGATGCGGAAATACCGTTGCGGCATCTCGCCCACACGGAGTGCGCCACATCATCGATTCACTTCGCTGGTGGGTAGAAGTAGTTGGAATCGATGGTTTCCGCTTCGATTTAGCTACTGCGCTCTATTCAACGGGTTCAGCTTTTGATTCATCTCTGATGTCAGCTATCGAATCAGATTCAGTACTACGTAACTTTAAGATGATTGCAGAGCCGTGGGATGTTTCGCGCTATTCACTCGGTGACTTCCCACATCCATGGCGCGAGTGGAACGATCGCTATCGCGACTCTGTGCGTCAGTTCTGGCTAGGCGATCTGGCTCGTGGCTACGGTGAAGGCGTTGCCGATATTGCAGCAGGCATCAGCGGTTCATCAGATGTCTTTTACTACCGCGGGCCAACATCATCAATTAACTTTGTCACTGCCCACGATGGCTTCACTCTCACAGATTTAACGATGTATTCGGAAAAGCGTAATGAAGCGAACCAAGAAGAAAATCGAGATGGTTCCAATGAGAATCGTTCCTGGAATATGGGTGTTGAAGGGCCTACTGATGACCCTGAGTTAATCTCACTTCGCCACTCACTCAAGAAGTCGATGATGGCAACCTTGCTGCTCTCTGCTGGTGTTCCGATGATCACGATGGGCGATGAACTCTGTCGCACACAAGCAGGATCAAATAATGCGTATTCCATGCCGCGCGACATGTCTGCAGGTATCACTGATTCTCCTGAAACATTTATGGGTGGCTGGGCAAATAATTGGGATCTCAATGAACTGCAACGCGATATGCGCGATTCGGTCTCTGAACTAATACGCATTCGCAAGACATACCTTGCAGATGTTGCAGCAGAATTCTTTACAGGTCGCGTTGATCTTGGAACGCAGAGAAAAGATATCGCCTGGTTTAGCTTGGGTGGTCGTGAAATGACTGAAGACCATTGGGCTGATGGTGAAAAGCGAAGTTTGACTGTATTAATTGAAGCCGGTCCTGATCGCGGATTGCTTCTCTTCCTTAATTCCTCACGAGAAGAAACAGCGTTCACTCTTCCTGATAGCAAGTGGGGAACAAGTTTCCGTCGCATCTTTGATGCATCCTCTTTTGTAGATACACACGAACCAATCATCAATATGCCATCAGAAAAAGTGAATGTTTCGCCACACTGCGCTCAAGTCTGGCTAGTTACTCGTTCGTAATCCTTTATATTAAAGACATGCTCGCAATCATCGCTCCAGGTCAAGGTTCACAAACTCCCGGAATGTTAAGCGCATGGCTTGAAGATGCACAGATTCGCACTTTGGCACAAGAAATTTCAGATGCAATTGGTCTTGATGTTGTTCGCCTTGGAACAACGGCAGATGCAGATGAAATTAAAGATACGGCTAATGCTCAACCACTGATTGTTGCTGCAGGATTGATGAGTGCACACGCACTCGGCGCAACCGGTTCATTCTCATATGTAGCTGGCCATTCTGTTGGCGAAATTACTGCTGCAGCAATTGCAGGCGCGCTCACACCCATTGATGCAATGAAGTTAGTTCGTGCACGTGGCGTTGAAATGGCAAAGGCTGCAGGGGTAACCCCTTCAGGAATGGCCGCCGTTCTCGGTGGAGATCGCCAAGTGGTCTTGAGCGCAATTGCAGATCTTGGTCTGATTGCAGCTAACGACAATGGTGGTGGCCAGATTGTTGCCGCCGGTGATTTGGATGCTATTGCGCAGCTGGCGCCTGAGGGTGCCCGTGTTCGCCCACTTGCTGTGGCCGGTGCATTCCACACCTCTTATATGCAACCGGCAGTCGAACCTCTGCGCACACTTGCTGCAACAATGACAACGTCAGCGCCCAGCGTTGGAGTGCTTTCCAATAAAGATGGCGCAGTCTTAACTGAAGGCGCTGAAGTACTCGAGCGCATCGTGAATCAGATTGCCAATCCCGTTCGCTGGGATCTGTGCATGGAGACTCTCGTTTCACTTGGCGTTACCGGAGTGATCGAAGTTGCACCTGCAGGAACGCTCGTAGGTTTGATTAAGCGCGCTGCGCCAACTATCGAACAATTTGCTTTCAAGAGCCTAGAAGATCTCGATGCAGCGCGTGCCTTCGTTGCAAACCACGGAGGTAAGTAATGTCAAAGATGATTGCATCAAAGACAGGTAGCGAGAGCCAGATTCTTGCCGTCGGTTCCTATCGCCCAAAGCGTCTTGTCCCTAACTCTGAAATCGTCGATCGCATCGAATCAAGTGATGAATGGATTCAGCAGCGCACCGGAATTGAATCTCGTCGCTTTGCAGATGAGACCGAAACAGTTCTCGATATGGCCACATGGGCAGCTGAAGATGCGCTGAAGAAAGCAAAGCTTTCAATTACCGATATCGACACCATCATCGTTGCAACAATTACCTTCCCATTCCAAGCTCCATCTGCTGCAACTGCAATCCTGCAACGCTTAGGCCACCCCAAGGCAGCTGCCTTTGATATCAATGCAGCCTGCGCTGGTTTCTCATATGGCGTTGCTATGGCGCACGATTTCATTAAATCTGGAACATCAAAGAATGTCCTAGTTATTGGTGCAGAAAAGATTTCCGATTTCACAGATCCTGATGACCGCGCAACTGCATTCATCTTTGCCGATGGCGCAGGAGCAGTTGTTATCGGTGCCTCACAGGATGCAGGTATTGGCCCAGTCGAATGGGGCTCAGATGCTGATAATCGCGATGCGATTCAGATGAATCCTTCCTGGATGGAAGTTCGCGATACAGAGACACAGCTGACTAAGGCCGGCAGCAAGTGGCCAAATATTTCTCAAGAAGGCCAGAAAGTTTTCCGTTGGGCAGTATTTTCAATGAGTAAGGCGGCGCTGAAAGCCCTTGAATCAGCAGGACTTACCGTCAACGATATTGATGCATTCATTCCACACCAAGCAAATGTGCGCATCATTGAAACGATGGCAAAAGAGATGGATATGCCAGATTCAGTGATCATCGCCGATGACATTCGCAAGAACGGCAATACATCTGCAGCATCGATTCCTCTTGCAATGGATGCTCTCTTGCAGAAACATCCTGAGCTTCACGGCAAATTAGCGCTACTCATCGGATATGGCGCAGGTCTCGTTTACGCGGGACAAGTTGTGAAATTACCTCCAAAACCATAATTTTTTTGGGATTACCCGCCCGTTTACTGGGAAGTAAGCCCTCCTGTCGTAGACAATTACAACCTCAAGAAATGAAGTACTGGTTACACCAGATAACAACAGAGAAGGAAACACAATGGCGCTTTCACAAGCAGATGTACTTGCAGGAATCAAAGAGATCGTTGAAGAAGTAGCGGGTATTCCAGCTGCATCAATCGAACTCGATAAGAACTTCACAGAAGATCTCGAAGTTGACTCACTCAGCATGGTTGAAGTTGTAGTTGCATGCGAAGAGCGCTTTGGCGTAAAGATTCCTGATGAAAAAGTAACTGAACTCGCTACAGTCGGCGATGCAGTCAACTTCATCGTTAACGCTGCTGCATAAGTAAAGATCCAAAAGAAGAATTGATCTAGCGGTATGTCACAACGTCGCGTAGTCGTTACAGGCTTAGGTGCAACAACGCCCCTTGGTGGAGATGTGGATTCGACATGGAAGGCTTTATTGGCCGGCCAGTCTGGTGTCCGTCTTCTCACCGAAGATTGGCGTGAGCTCCTACCTGTGCACTTCGCTGCGCGCGTTGCGACAGAACCTGCAGATCAGATGGAGCGCGTTGAAATGCGTCGCCTCGATCGTTCAGAGCAGTTCGCTCTCGTTGCTTCACGCGAGGCCTGGAAAGATGCGGGCTCACCTGATGACATCGATAAGGAACGTCTTGGCGTAGTAATCGCTTCAGGTATCGGTGGAGTCATCACCCTTCTTGACCAATTTGTTAATCTCAACGAAAAAGGCGCACGCGGAGTCAGCCCACACACTGTCCCAATGTTGATGCCTAATGGACCAGCTGCAAATGTTGGCCTCGAACTTCAAGCAAAGGCTGGCGTGCACACACCCGTCAGCGCATGCGCGTCCGGTGCCGAAGCAATCGGTTATGCCTTTGAAATGATTAAGAACAATCGCGCCGACATCATCGTGACCGGTGGCGTTGAAGCTGCGATCCACCAGCTTCCGATGGCGGGCTTTGCCGCAATGAAAGCACTTTCTACTCGCAACGATGCGCCTGCTCGCGCATCACGTCCATATGATGTCGATCGCGATGGATTTGTATTGGGCGAAGGCGGCGGAATTCTTGTTATTGAAGAGTACGAACATGCCAAGGCGCGTGGTGCAAAGATTTACTGTGAAATCGGCGGACAAGGTTTAACCTCTGATGGTTATCACATTGCTGCTCCTGACCCAGAAGGCAGTGGCGTACAGCGCGCAATCAAATTTGCACTTCAAAACTCTGGACTATCAACTAAGGACATCGTGCACCTCAATGCACATGCAACCTCAACTCCTGCAGGCGATGTTGCTGAAGCTAATGCGCTTCGAAAAGCACTCGGTGCGGATGCGGACCACGTTGCAGTTTCTGCAACAAAGTCGATGACAGGTCACTTACTTGGTGGCGCTGGCGCAATTGAATCCGTCTTTATCGTCAAGGCTCTACAAGACCGCCTTGCTCCCCCAACAATCAATATTGAAAACTTAGACCCAGCTGTGACTGTCGATGTCGTTCGCGACACACCTCGCCAACTTCCAGCGGGAGATATCGCAGCGCTTAATGATTCTTTCGGTTTTGGTGGCCACAACGTAGTACTTGCATTTAAATCGCTCTAATCTAGAGCCATGGCAACACCGATCAACCCACTTGATCCTGAATCACGTATAGCCACTCTTCTAGATGGTGGCAGTTACGAACTTCTCATACCTCGCACTGATTGCGGAATGGTTGCGGCCACTGGTCTGGTTAAAGGAAATAAAGTTGTCGTCTTTGCATCTGATCCAACAATAAAAGGCGGCGCACTCGGAATCGAAGGATCGCAAGTAATTGTTCAGGCATATCGCGCTGCGATGGGTGGGCAAATTCCTGTTATTGGAATCTGGCACTCTGGTGGTGCGCGTTTAAGTGATGGCGTTGCATCGCTCAATGCATTTGGTGAAGTCTTCCAAGCGATGGTCACAGCAAGTGGTCGAATCCCGCAGCTATCTCTCGTCCTAGGACCAACTGCTGGCGGCGGTGCATATGGGCCTGCACTTACAGATGTTGTTGTTCTTGCACCCGAAGGTCGCATCTTCGTAACAGGTCCTGATGTCGTGAAATCTGTAACGGGCGATATTGTCGATATGGCTCTACTCGGTGGACCTGAAGCACATAGCAAGAATTCGGGCGTTGCTCACGTGATCGCACCATCTGAAGAGGTTGCCTTCCGCGAGATTCAAGATCTTGTCTCACTCTTTGCCAACCAAGGGCTGATGTCGCCAAACGTTGATGATGTTCCTCTTGCCCAACTTGTTCCTGATTCAGCGAAGCGAATTTATGAAGTGCATCCACTCGTTGATGCCATTCTCGATAAAGATGGAGAGAAGCTCGAACTATTGGATATGTGGGCCGAAAACATGACGACTGTTATTGGTCGCCTAGGTGGTCGCACAGTTGGAGTGATTGCAAATAATCCTCAAGTAATCGGCGGAGTTCTAGATTCTGCAGCAGGTGAAAAAGCTGCGCGCTTTGTTCGCACCTGTGATGCCTTCGGTATTCCACTCGTTGTGATTGCAGATGTCACCGGCTTCTTACCTGGCATCGGACAAGAGTGGGAAGGCGCTGTGCGACGCGGTGCAAAGCTGCTCCATGCATTTGCTGAAGCCGTTGTTCCACGCGTTACCGTTATTACCCGCAAGGCCTATGGCGGAGCGTTTGTTGCGATGAACTCAAAATCACTTGGTGCCACACGCGTATTTGCTTGGCCGCAAGCAGAAGTTTCCGTGATGGGCGCAGTTGCTGCCGTACGCGTTCTGCACCGTCGCTTACTTGCTGATCTTCCTGCTGATCAGCGTGAGGATATGGAACTAGAGCTTGCGGCAGAACATGAAAAGGTTTCTGGAGGCGTTGCTCGCGCAATTGAAATCGGGGCGGTCGATGAAATGATTGAGCCAGATAAGACTCGTAGCGCTATTGCAAAGGTCTTGGCAGAGACTGAATATCGCCGTGGTTCACACGGCAATATTCCGCTCTAGTTCTCTTACTTAACTGAGAAAGTTACTGAGACTGTTGATGTAACAGTCTTTTCAATACTTGAAGTGTCGTAAGCACCAGTATCTTGAGTCATTGTTGAATCCGGTGTTGTCACCTGGAATACGCCTGAACGAACTGATTGCACTGATCCAACCTTGCCGCCCACTGCCTTCGTAATTGCTTCAGCGCGGATCTTGGCATCCTTCATCGCTTCTTCAAGAAGTTGTGGGCGAAGCTTAGGAAGAGTAGAAAGGTAGTACTGAGGTCCGTAGTTATTTACGGTCACGCCCTGCTGCAAGATTGTTCCGATTCCCTGCGAAAGCTTTGAAACGAGTTCGACATCCTTTGAGCGAACAACGACATCGCGTGATGCGCGGTAGTTCAGAATCTTGCCTGTGTTGTTGCCGTTGACCCATTGCTCGTTCGCGTAGGTAGAGACAGATCCAAGAGTCAGCTCTTCTGCCGGGATTCCACCATTGGTCAAATATTTGCTCACTGCTGCGACGTCGTTTCCGACTCTGGCGACAGCTTCAGAAACTGTTGGGCGTGTAAGTGAAACATTGAGTGTCCATACAACGTTATCGGCTGTTGCAGAGGTCTTGGCAGATCCAGTAACGGTAATTCCATTTGCATTACGTGCTGCAAATCCTGCACCAACTTTGACGAGTCCACCGCCTAGGGCGATCGCAAGAATAAGTGCGATTGCGATGTAGAGAATGGAGCGGCGGCGTTCAGTTGAGGTCATAGGTGCTTGAGTTGTCATGGTTGGATTCTATCTCCGTTTAGATAGCGCGAAGTCGCGCAACTTCTTGAAGGTCCACTCCTCTATAAGGTTCGAGTGCTACCTCCCACTCATTTCCAAGAGTTCTCTCGAGATTCTCACGAACTTCTAACTCATCAAAGTGTGCGAGTGCTTTGCGAATCTGATCTTCGCTTATATGAATTGTTCCAACTTGGTCGACAGTTGCGCGATGGATTCCAAGTTCAGGGGTAAATCTAAAGAGTTCACCGGTATGCGCGCTGAGTTCGCTGACTTCAAAACGTAGGTAATGCCATCCCTTAAGTGCGGTTGCTATCTTGGCAGCAGTTCCGGTGGGTGCACGAAATTCGAGTGAAGTGCGAACGCTGCCAGGAGTAAGTGGTTGATCGCGCCAGAAGATTTGTTGAGGTGCGCCCAGTAGAGAGTTCAGTCCCCATTCAATATGTTGGCTCAGCGCAGTAGGCGCGGAGTGGATGACGACCAGACCGGCGAGGTTTTTTTCATGCATGTGGTGCTCCTAGCAAGGTGCGATTTGTGCGACCTTCCCCGATCCACAACGACTACCAATTGCTAGTGAGTGCTCTATTTATACAACTTTCCACCGACTTTGTGAATATGAGCGTTTTCGAGCTCTGATTTGAGCGTGATCGATGGAAGCTGGGAATAGGAATACGCGGAAGTAGCAGGTACCCTTATTCCTAGTCGGACGCTTTATCAGTACCCGTTGTTAGATTTACTTCTTTACTCGGTATGGCTGTAGCAAGACGAAGACTGGAGTTTGAGGAATTCTCGAACTCCCAACATATCGAAGGAATAGTAAAAAATATGGCAACAGGTACAGTTAAGTGGTTCAACTCTGAAAAGGGTTTCGGTTTCATTGCAGTTGATGGTGGCGGACAAGATGTATTCGTTCACTACTCAGCAATTCAGGGAAACGGTTACAAGAGCCTTGAAGAGGGTCAGTCAGTTTCATTCGAGGTCGTCCAGGGTCCAAAGGGTCCTCAGGCAGACGCAGTGAACGCTAACTAATTTCACTTACGAATAAGGCCCGCCGAGAAATCGGTGGGCCTTATTTTTTTCTACTTTTTTGGCTCAGGCGGAATCTCGCCTACTTTAGCTTTCAGCGCAGCAACAGCTTTTACTGGCGATAAATCTTTTCCACTCTTCCATGCATCGAGATACTTCCAAGGCAGAACTTCACCTCGACGTACCCACCAAATATCTGCAGGCGTTGGCCAGGAAATACCAAAGTGAAGGTGCGGGGCCGTTCCGCGCGCGCTGCCTGTTGATCCGATCGCGCCCAATACCTGTCCAGCCTTAACTTCTACTCCAGGTTCAATGCTTGCCGGAATTGAGCGTAGGTGAGAGCCGTAATAACGAACTCCATCTTCTCCGATGATCGAGACATAAAGACCGCCGCGATCAATTCCTAGATTGGTTTTACCGCTCCATTTATCAACCCGATTTACTTCATCGACGATTCCATTGATGGGGGCGACAAAGCGGCATCCAGCCTTTGCCAAAATATCTGTCGCTGCATAGTCGTGATGTGCACGTGCGTAATTGACTTCGCAATTAGCTACCGGAAAGAGATAGACCGGTGCTGCTTGAGCTGAAGGAATTGATGTGAAGACAAGAGTGAGCAGAAGTATTTTTCTCAACATGCTGCGAAGCCTAACTAATGAGGGGTTAATCCTTGAGAGCGGCGCGGTCTAACTTGGCTGTGACAATCATGTGAGGAACCGTGAGCGCCCAGATTGTGACCAATGTAAGCCAGAGAAAGTGATCGCTGATATTTTCACGAGCGATTGCAGCAAGGAGAATGACAAAGATAAATGTGCCGGCCAGTGCCGGTAGCCCTGGAATAACCGCATAACTGAAAGCCTTAAAGCCGCGTGATTGTTGATACGCAGCCTGCGAACGTGGGAGTAATGAGGTCAATCGCGCTGTATGGCGCATTGCATGCCAGCAACCAAAGTAGATGGCGAACGAGACAAGCGGCGGTGCAATCGATGCAAGCCCTGCAAGTAGTGCAATATCCACTGAATCGCGATAGCGCTTTCGGGAGATAAGAATCAGAAGGCTAATGGTTGCAATTGCCGCAACGATGATTTGAATCTCTGATGTAAATCCATAGTGCCAATCAACTAAGTTCTCATTTACCTTCTCAAGAGCTTCAGTGCTTCGGCTCTGCACAAGAGGAATGACAACGGGCAATAACCCGCCGGCAGAAGCATAGGCAAAGACAGGAATGCTTTTTCCTGTGCGGCCCTGCTCGCGATCAAGTTCTGCAATAAATGCGCTATCGCCGATTCCAAAGTGAGTTGCACTCATAAGAACCACGGCAATAAATCCATAGACGTTCCACTGCAAAATCGCCCAAATAGCGGCAAGTGCAATTGCTACATATATAACTATGAAGAAAGCCATCAGCAGAGGCTTAGATTTTGGAAGAGTTACCAAGTGATCGAGTGATCCATGCGGAATTCCTACTGCCAATGCAAGAACTGCAATAGCTACCTGCCAATTGAGTGAATCGGCACCAAGCCATGAAGAGAAGACCAAAGAGAGGACGATTCCGATTAATGTAGCAAGGGAAGATGCGGTTCGGACTGTTGAAAAGGTTCTCAACTTTGCTGTGTCCATAAACGTCACAGTAGCAAGATTCATGAGGATGTATGCAAAAATACGAATATGAAACAGTGGTCATATATGGCGATGCTGATTTTCACCTTCTGTGGCTCTGCTTGGCTCGAGATTTACCTTAAGACGGGTGTTCTACGCCGCATCAAAAGAGTCGCAATCAGCGTTCTACCAATCAGCATCCTTTTCCTGGCATGGGATGCCTATGCGATTGCGCAAGGCCATTGGTTCTTTGATCGCGAACAAATTTTAGGAATTTACGGCCCGCTCAATATTCCGCTTGAGGAGTACCTCTTCTTCATGGTGATTCCGATGGCAGCAATCTTCACTATCGAAGGTGTTACTACCGTAAAACCACATTGGCGAAAGGATGAATTCGGCGAATGATCTATTCAGATATTGCGATTGCTGCTTTTGCTATTGCTGTCATGGTCGACCTCTTTGTTTTTAAGACATCGATGCTGACAAGACCAGCGTTCTGGACTTCCTACGCAATCATCTTGCCATTTCAATTCTTAACAAATTGGTGGCTGACATCAAGAAATATCGTTATGTACAACCCCGATGCAATCATGGGACTGCGATTCTTCTCCGCCCCTGCCGAAGATGTTCTCTTCGGCTTCGCGCTCTTGTTAGGCGTGATGGGGTTGTGGGAAGTCTGGGGCCGCAAAGGCTTCCAGCGCCACTAACGATTCAAGAATTAGCTTTTCAAGAATCTGATTTAGCCATGCGCTGCAGCAACTGCGGCGTACATGATCTTTCCTTCATGCACATTCAACCCTGCTTCTAGAGCTGGATCATCTGCACATGCCTTCTGCCAACCCTTATTTGCAAGTGCAAGTGAGTACTTAAGCGTTGCATTGGATAGCGCTGCTGTAGATGTTGCAGGAACTGCGCCCGGCATATTTGCCACGCAGTAATAGAGAGAGTTATGAACCTTAAATGTTGGATCAGTATGTGTTGTTGCATGTGAACCTTCAAAGCATCCGCCTTGATCGATAGCAACATCGACGAGAACGGATCCTGGCTTCATCTTTGCAACCATTGCATCTGTAACAAGCTTTGGAGCAGCTGCTCCTGGAATAAGTACGCCACCAACAACGAGATCTGCCTCCATGCAGTATTGCTCGATTGAGTATGGAGATGAAGCAACGGTCTTAACCTGGCCATGGAACATTTCATCAATTTCGCCAAGGCGCTTGAGATTGATATCAAGAAGAGTGACATCGGCACGAAGACCGATAGCCATTGCAGCAGCAGAAACTCCTACGCTTCCGCCGCCCAAAATTACGACCTTGCCTGGAGCAACTCCAGGAACTCCCCCGAGTAATACTCCGCGTCCACCAGCTGGGCGCTGAAGTGCAGCTGCGCCAACTTGAATAGACATACGTCCTGCAACTTCCGACATAGGAGCAAGTAACGGGAGGAAACGATTGATTTCAACAGTTTCGTAGGCGATCGCAGTGATTCCTGATTTAACAATGGCATCGGTGCATTCGCGTGAAGCTGCAAGGTGGAGATAGGTAAAGAGGATCTGGCCCTTACGCATGCGGTGGTATTCCTCAGCGATTGGCTCTTTGACCTTAATAATCATCTCGGACTTCGCCCATACTTCATCGGCGGTATCGAGGATTGTCGCTCCAGCTTTTACATAATCAGCATCGGTAATTGCCGAGCCAACGCCTGCGTTCTTTTCAACAAAAACAGTGTGGCCAGCGATGATGAGAGAGTGAACTCCTGCCGGTGTAGTTGAGACTCTAAATTCGTTGTTCTTAACTTCTTTTGGAATACCGACAAGCACAATTAACTCCTATAGTCGACGTTGACTGGACTTAGCCGATGCTACTCCTAAAGAGCTTTAAAGTGGAATAACAACCCGGTCTCTGGCTTTAAGACTGGAAGTTGTAGCCCAATATGTGCAAGTTGATCACCAGTTAATGTGAGTGCTGGCCACCAACCTGGCGCCTTCTTCTGAATAAAGTCTGATGCACTTAACTCTTCAACAACGGTGACTTGATACATAGTTTCTTTATCAAGTCCATCGAATGTTGTCACAAGTGGACCGAAGTTATCCGCAGAGGTGAGCTGCATATAAGTAAAGATTGCTTCCTTCTTATCGTGTGCAACCGTGCCATATAACTGGGCATCGCCAATAATTTCATCGCTGCGAACAACTGTTCCTGAATGTAGAAGACCGCGGTGCTTCTTATAGAAATTGATATATGCCTTAAGAGTTTCGGTCTCTTGCGCATCTGCTTCGTTGATGTTCCACTCGATACCAGCATGGCCAAAGAGTGCGTTAAGAGCGCGGAATGAAACTGAATGGGTGCGGTGCATCTGATGTCCCACAGTTGGACCAACGTGAGTGCCAAGGAATTCTGGTGGAATCACAAGGCCTGTCCAACGCTGAATCTGCTGGCGTTCAAGAGGATCGTTCTGATCAGATGTCCAGAAGCGATCTGCATGTTCGATCATGCCAAGGTCGATACGTCCACCACCTGATGAACAAGACTCGATTTCAAGTCCTGGGTGGCGCTTCTTCAGCTCATCGAACATGCGATAGATGGCTTCAGTCTGCTTGCGCACAACAGGGCGCCCATCTGAAATCGGATCCGTTAAATGACGGTTGTGATCCCACTTGATGTAGGCGATGTTGTATTCAGAGAGGACTGCATCTACTTGGTTAAGCACATGGTTATAAGCGCCTTCTTTTGTAAGGTCTAGAACTTGCTGCCAGCGACCTTCAACCGGAATACGTCCAGGTTCCTGCAAAATCCAATCAGGATGAGCGCGATACAAATCAGAGTCGCGATTGACCATCTCGCCTTCAAACCAGAGACCGAATTCGATTCCCTTGTCATTGATGTACTTAATGATTGGAGCAAGACCATTAGGCCATGCATCTTTTGAGACAACCCAATCACCAAGACCAGCGCGGTCATTGCGGCGTGAACCAAACCAACCATCATCTAAAACAACGCGCTCGACTCCGATTTCAGCAGCCTTATCAACCATCTTTCGGATGCCTTCTTCATTGTGATTGAAGTAGACGGCTTCCCACATATTGAGTGTGAGCGGACGTGGGCGAACCTTTGTAATGTGATTGGTGCGCGAACGAATCCAGGAATAGTGATTATTGGTGAGGCCATCAAGACCGCGATCACTAAATGTTGCAACTGCGCGAGGGGCTGCGTAGCTCTCGCCCTTCTTCAAAATTACTTCACCAGGAAGCAGATACTCGCCCGCTCCGATTGATTTATGTCCATCAATCAAACGTTCTACGTGATGAATATTGTTTCCAGACCATGCCATGGCAAGTGACCATGCTTCACCATGACGGAATCCTGTGTTGTGGTTAAGCGCTACCTGCGTAATTGTGTAATCATGGCCTGAACGTCCTTCGAAACCTTCGCGAGTAATAACACCATAATCAATCGAACGACGCTGCGGCTGACGTTCCTTTGTCCAATGTCCGTAGAAATCAAGAACTTCATCTGCTTGCTCGGCAAGCGGTAACCAGTAAAGGAATTGCTCGAGGAAATAATCTCCTTCAGATGTATTGGTGACCTTCGCATCCATCAACAAAATATCTGATGGTGTGAGCGTGTATGTAATTTCAATTTCAATGCCAGCGATTGCATCTGTGAAGACCGCAATCATCGATTGATTTTTTTGAACCGCGCTCGTTACTGCGAAGGAGTTAGTTGCGTTTACTCCCCCGCGATGACCGCGGAGTGCAGGATGACCAATCCAGCCACGTGCATGTTCGCGAAGAATCAGGTTGCCAGGTGCAACATCAAGGCCGCCATGGAAAGCAGGCTTGGTGCGCGCTGCACGAATTGATTCAGCAGCTGCCTTATCAATAGCACCTAACTTCTTGCCCCAATAAAGAACTTCAAGTGAGTCTCCATTATGAGCGAAGATGATTGATGAGCGCGATTGGCTGAGATGAATCATGGCTTAATCCTAATGAGCCACCCCGTAAGATTGGCCAGGACGAGGCGGTAGCTCAGTTGGTTAGAGCCCCGAACTCATAATTCGGTCGTCGTCGGTTCGAGCCCGACCCGCCTCACGTTTATTGGTATTCAAAAGCTAGGTTCATCCAGCGATTACCTGATGTTCACCTCTATAAGCCATTCTTATCCCGTGAAAGAAGTAGTAGCGCCATATCAAGATCGAGAGCTTACGTGGCTCGACTTCGATACCCGAGTCCTCGAACTCACTGAGGATCCGACTATTCCCCTTCTCGAACGACTTCGCTTCTTAGCCATCTTCTCCTCGAACCTTGATGAATTTTTCATGGTTCGTGTTGCTTCAGTGAAAGCCAAAATTGAACGCGGAAGCACCACCGTTAACTCGGCAGGCTATGCGCCAAAAGAACTTCTCAAGGTTGTACTTAAGCGCACTCAAGAGTTGGTCAACACACAAGCTGATCGCTTCCGCGATGTCATCATTCCTGAGCTACGTGCCGAAGGAATCGAATTTGTAAAGATTGCTGACCTCACCGACGAAGAACGAAATCAACTGAAGGATTATTACAACAACCGAATTTTCCCTGTTCTTACTCCGCTTGTGGTTGATCCATCACACCCTTTCCCATATATCTCTGGTCTCTCACTCAACATCGGCGTCAATATCGAATCAAGTGAAGACCACGACATCAGCTTTGCTCGAGTAAAAGTTCCTTCAAATCTGCCACGTTTCATCAGAACTTCAGATACAACTAAATTTAGATTTGTCTTGATTGACGAACTTATCGCTGAGCACCTTGCTGAACTATTCCCAGGCGTGAAGCTCAAGGATCATTTCTTCTTCCGTGTGACTCGTAACCAGGATCTTGATCTTGATGAAGATGAGACTGATGACATCTTAGAAACGATGGAGAAAGAACTCACTCGCCGTCGCTTTGGACCACCTGTTCGCCTTGAGGTGGATAAAGTCATTCACGCAGATGTTCTCAATGAACTCATGGACGAGCTTCAGATTGAACCGCACGATGTCATTAAGTACGACTCCCCCCTTGATCTTCGTAGCCTTAATCAGATTGCAGACCTCGATTTCCCGCACTTGAAGTACAAGCCATTTAGAAGTGAGACTGCGCACGAACTCCGTGATGTAGATCCTGAATCAACAGATTCATTCTTTTCTGCAGTCCGTAAGGGCGAAATCCTTCTTCACCACCCATATCAATCCTTTACTTCATCGGTTGTGAAATTCCTTGAAAACGCTGCTCGTGACCCACATGTTTTAGCGATTAAGCAGACGCTTTATCGCACATCTGGTGACTCACCAATCGTCGAGGCTTTGATTGAAGCAGCGGAGGCAGGCAAGCAAGTACTTGCAGTCATTGAGATTCGTGCTCGCTTTGATGAAATGGCGAATGTGCGTTGGGCAAGAAAATTGGAAGAAGTTGGTGTGCACGTTGTGTACGGCCTCATGGGACTTAAGACGCACGCCAAGCTTTCACTTGTTGTCCGTGATGAAGGCGATGTACTTCGCCGCTACTGCCATGTGGGAACCGGAAATTACAACCCCAAGACGGCACGTTTCTATGATGACCTTGGAATCTTAAGCTCAGATTCCGTTCTTGGTGAAGATCTTTCACGGCTCTTCAATGAGCTATCTGGCTATTCAGCTAAGCATGAATACTCGCGACTTCTAGTGGCGCCTCATAGTCTTCGTAACGGACTCATCGCGCGAATCAAGCGCGAGACAAAGAATCACTTAGACGGAAAACCATCTTGGATCAGACTCAAGCTCAATTCATTGCTCGATGAGCAAATCATCGACACTCTCTATGAGGCAGCAGATGCAGGCGTCAAGATTGAAATTATCGTCCGCGGTATCTGTGCAATTCAACTCAACAATCAAGCACGTCGTGACAACATCAAAGTACGCTCAATTCTTGGCCGTTTCCTTGAGCATTCACGTATTTACTACTTCCGAAATGATGGCGCGGAGGATTACTTCATTGGTAGCGCCGATGTCATGCACCGAAATCTAGATCGCCGCGTTGAAGCGCTGGTTCGAATTGAATCTGAAAAACATAAGGAATCGCTGAAATCTATTCTTGATGACTCCGTCTCAGATGTTTACTCAACCTGGAGCCTCAACGATGAAAATAGATGGGTCCGTAATGTGAAAGATCACGAGGGTAAGTACTTGGCTAATTTCCAAGATCACTTCATCGAAAAATTCAATCGCGCATGATGAGAGCCGCTGGCGCACTTTTATGGCGCGAACTAGGCGATCGATCTATAGAGATCGCACTTATCCATCGACCAAAGTATGACGATTGGACCCTTCCAAAGGGCAAGATTGAAGAAGGCGAAACCGCGTTGCAGTGCGCATATCGAGAATTGATTGAAGAGACTGGAATCAAGGCGGCATTTACTCGCCAGCTTGGTTCGGTTGAATATGAAGAAAGTGGACAACGTAAGAGAGTTATCTTCTGGGCCGCTCATTGCGCACTCGACGCAAGCGCATTTATCCCAAATGAAGAAGTTGATGAGATGTGCTGGCTGAGTGCCGAGGATGCACTTGTCGCCGCAACACATGGATCCGATAAAGAAATTATTGAGAACTTCATGAGCCAAGAAGGGCGCACCGATACTCTCATCATCCTTCGCCACACAAAAGCTCTCGAACGCGGTGATTGGGATGAGGAAGACTCTCAACGTACGCTCAGTGAAGTTGGATTTGATCAAGCACAGCTTCTACTGAAGCACCTCGAGCCTTTTGCAATCGAAGAGGTCTACACCTCAGATTATGTTCGCTGTGTCCAGACTGTTACGCCGCTAGCTCATTCACGCGGCTTAACTATCACTCAAGTACCTAGTCTTAATGAAGAGACTTTTGAGACAGACCCACTTCGATCAGTTTCTTTCGCCAATGCACTCAAGCAAGATGAGAAGAACATCCTTATCTGCAGCCACAACCCGGTGATTCCAACAATGTTGCGCGGGATTCTCAATACCAAGTTGAAGAATAAAGATTTAATCAAGCTTGAACCAGGTGATGCTTGGATCGTGCATCGCGTACGTGGAGAGATAGTTGGGCTCGATTACTTAAGTATCGGGAATTAACGCTCAATCCAGTCGAGGCGATGGAGAACAATTCCTTCGCGAAGAGCCCACGGACAGATACGAATCTCTTTTAACTCAAGTGTCTGCATTAACTGTTTAGCAACCATGGCGCCAGCAACAATCTGCGGGGCGCGCTCTGCAGATACTGACTGAAGTTCTTTTCGTGATTGGATATCAAGTGCTTGCAGCTTTGGGACCATTGCATCAAGTGCCGCAAGAGTTAAATGTGGGCCAAATTTCGGAAACATATTCTGTGAAATTTTCGCCAAAGTGCGGAAGGTTTTACTTGTTCCGGCTGCGTTATCTTTCTCAAAGGTAGATAGCGAAGATGCAAGTGGTTCGATTTTCTCTTCGAGGTATTCCTCCAGCGCTTTAAGCGACTTCGAGGTAAATGGATCGCCCTTAAGAAATTGACGAGTGAGACGCCCTGCACCGAGCTGCATCGAAGTCTTAAAAGTTGGGTCTTCTTCTGCACCTCGCGCGATTTCAAGAGATCCCCCACCGATATCGAGTACAAGTAAATCTCCCGAAGACCAACCGAGCCAACGTCGGGCGGCGAGAAATGTAAAGCGTGCCTCTTCTTCGCCACTCAATACTTGAAGATCTATACCGCATGCTTTATTTACATGAGCGATAACTTGATCCGAATTTGTTGCTTCACGAATTGCAGAAGTTGCAAAAGCTAGAAGTTCATCGATATCTAAGTGCTCAGCGCTCTTCATATTGCTCTGAATTGCATCCGTGATGCGATTAATTCCAAGATCGGTAATTGCACCGGTCTCATCTAGATATTCAGTAAGACGAATAACTGATTTGTGCGATGAGTTAGGAACTGGCGGTCCACCAAGGTGGCCATCGACTACCTGTAGATGAATGGTGTTGGAGCCAACATCTAGTACACCAAGTCGCATTTGCGAAGTCTAACGAGTGTTAGGGAGTAACGCCCATCAAATGCTCCATAGCGAGTTGGTCGAGGATTTCATATCCATAACCGCGCTTACCGGCTGCATCTGCATCGAATGAATCCTTTGCAAGATCCTTCCATGTCTCACCTGCTGCAAGAGTTGGCTCTGAAAGACCTGGAATATTTGATTCCTTCATCGCTGCAATGACACGTGGATCCTTACGGAATGCAGCTGCACGCTCCTTGAGAACTAAGTACATGCGCATATTCGATGTTGCAGATGCCCAGACACCTGAGTCACCATCGGTGCGTACAGGCTTGTAATCAAAGTGCTTCGGTCCTGAATATCCGTAGCGCTCAAGAAGATCGACGAGGAAGAAGGCGCTCTTTACATCGCCATGGCCAAAGACGAAGTCCTGGTCATACTTTGGACCGCGCTGACCATTGAGGTCGATGTGGAATAACTTCTTCTGCCACAACGCCTGTGCAATTCCGTGAACAAAGTTGAGGTTCGCCATCTGCTCGTGGCCAACTTCTGGGTTAAGACCAACCATCTCTGGGTGATCGAGCATCTCGATAAATCCAAGTGCATGGCCAATCGTCGGAAGGAAGATATCTCCACGTGGCTCATTTGGCTTTGGTTCGATAGCAAACTTAATGTCATAACCCTTATCGATGACGTACTGACCAAGAATGTTGAAGCCTTCTGCATAACGCTCGAGAGCAACGTAGGCATCCTTTGAGCTTTCAGATTCAGCGCCTTCGCGCCCGCCCCAGCAGACATAGATCTTGGCGCCTAGATCAACTGCTAAATCAATATTGCGCATCGCCTTGCGAATAGCAAAGCGGCGGATATCGCGGTCGTTGCTGGTGAGTGCGCCATCTTTAAAGACGGGATGGCTAAAGAGGTTTGTTGTTGCCATCGGAACTTTCATTCCGGTCTCAGCGAGTGCTTTCTTAAATCGATCGATATGTCCCTGACGTGTTGAATCATCGGAACCAAATGGGAATAGATCATCATCATGGAAGGTCACACCATAGGCGCCACGAGCTGCAAGTTCATTGACTGTGCGAACTGGGTCTAGCGCTTCACGAGTTGGATCTCCGAAGGGATCACGAGCTTGCCAGCCGACAGTCCAGAGACCGAATGTGAATTTATCCGCAGGTGTGGGTGTGTAGGTCATGTTCTGACCCTATTGGAAATTGCGCTACTTCAAAAGTATTTAGCGAAATTTACTTTTGTGGAGCGAACTCGCCGGTTACAAGATAGTAAACGCGACGGGCGACAGAGACCGCATGGTCTGCAAATCGCTCGTAGTAGCGACCCAGGAGAGTGATATCGATTGCTGATGCAACTCCTGCTTTCCATTCTGATGAAACTAGAATCGAGATGAGGTCACGATGGAGCTTATCCATCTCATCATCATCAGTCTCTACTTCCAAAGCCAGAGCAGTGTCGCGAGATTCGATAACGGTTCCGACCTTGCGAGCCATGTTTTCTGCGACATGTCCCATGCGTTGCAACGTTGTCTGAAGTTCTAGAGGTACTGCCGAATCAGGATGGCGAAGACGTGCGACCTTTGCAACGTGGTGAGCCAAGTCGCCCATGCGTTCTAGATCTGCGCTCATACGAAGGGCTGTTAGCAGGGCTCGAAGATCTGTGGCCACCGGTTGTTGACGCGCAACAATGTCGATGATGCGTGCATCTAAGTCATGCTGAATCTGATCGATTTTTTCGTCAAAGGAAATTACTTCTTCGGCCAAAGTGATGTTGGCATCAATAAGAGAAGTCGTCGCCTTATTGATTGAATCACTCACCATCTTTGTCAGGTCTACGAGAGTCTGAGAAACGGCATCGAGTTCTTCTTGAAATATCGAGCGGATAAGAGCCATTGGGCAAAAGTAAGGGGTATTGGTGAATTATGGAAATCATTCACGTGAACGGAAGGTAAACAGGGGTGAGGCGGCATTAGGCTTACATCATGTGGTTTCGCAAGGGCTCGGATGAAATTACTGAGAGTCCTGCCCCGGATCTCTTCTTCGATCTCATCAATGAGTTAGATCAGGATGTTCTGCTGCTATCTGGCGGAGATACTCCAATAATCGCATCGGCGGGAGTCGAAAATCTGAATATTTTGCGTGACGGAAAGTTTCTTTCTCCGGAGATTCTTGCCATCGTGCGCGCTGTGCGGCGCACAGGTAATCAGCACACGGGCAAGCTAGATATTCCACGCGGCCCTATCGGTGAAGGAACAAGAGAACTCACTCTTAAAGTTGTGGCGCTAGAGCAGCACTCACTAGTAATGATTCTTATCAGCGATGAATCTGAAGCTCAACGAGTACATGAAGTGCGACGAGATTTTGTCGCCAATATCTCTCACGAACTTAAGACTCCCATTGGTGCACTTTCTCTGCTCAGCGAAGCTGTCCTATCAGCTAAAGACGATCCGGACTCTGTCACAAAATTTGCATCTCGAATGCAGCACGAAGCAAAGCGACTCACTGACTTGGTTCAAGAAATCATCAATCTTTCACGGCTGCAAGATTCTGACCCGCTCTCTATTGCTCATGAAAATAGCGTCAACGACATGATCCAGGTAGCTATAGATCAATGTCAGACGATTGCATCGGCTCGAAAAATTGAAGTTGCGGTCGCAGACTCCCCTGATGCAAATGTCTTAGGTGACCCTGAACAACTCACCATGGCAATTCATAATTTGATTGAGAATGCCATTAACTATTCACCTGAGAATACGAAGGTCTCGGTGACTACGAGCCTCGAAGATGGAATTGTCCAAGTCTCTGTTACCGATCAGGGTATTGGAATTCCAGAGAGCGACCAGGCTCGCATCTTTGAACGTTTCTACAGAGTAGATCCTGCCCGTTCGCGTGAAACCGGTGGTACGGGATTAGGTCTATCCATTGTTAAACATGTCGCGACCAATCATGGTGGCGAAGTTAAAGTCTGGAGTTCGCCAAATGTAGGTTCTACATTTGCACTTCGACTTCCAATCTACTCAAGCCCTGGAGAGTCCCTATCATGACAAAGATCTTGATAATTGAAGATGAGATTTCATTTTCAGAAGCACTCAGCTTTCTTCTTGAGAAAGAGGGCTACTCCACTGTTGTCGCAGAAACTGGGAAACAAGGACTCGATGCATTTAAGAGCGATAATTTTGATTTAGTCCTACTCGATTTAATGATTCCTGAAGTTTCTGGAATTGATGTCTGCCGAACAATCCGCACGACTTCAGCAGTTCCGATTATCATGTTGACGGCTAAGGATTCTGAGATAGATAAGGTCGTTGGTCTCGAACTTGGTGCTGATGATTATGTAACTAAGCCATATTCATCACGTGAGCTAGTGGCAAGAATCAAAGCTGTGCTTCGTCGAGGAACCAGCGATGGTGAAATTTCTGATAGCACAAGCGTGCACAGCATTGCTGGAATCAAAATGGATATCGAGCGCCACCAAGTGACGGTAAATGAAGTCGCTATCAATCTCCCTCTCAAAGAGTTTGAACTTCTTGAATTCCTGATGCGAAACGCGGGACGCGTCCTTACGCGCGGTCAACTCATCGATCGCGTGTGGGGCGGCGATTATTACGGTGATACAAAGACTCTCGATGTTCACATTAAACGTTTGCGCTCAAAGATTGAGGTCGATCCAGCTAATCCGCTCTTGATTCAAACTATTCGTGGATTGGGTTACAAGTTCGAGGCGTAGAATCAATCTATGGCTGAGAAAAGCGTTCGCACATTTACCGCAAGAGATGCAGCTCGATGCATCATTACTCCTAGCGATATTGATCATAAATACTCTCGTGGAGTACTAGGAGCAATCACTGGTTCTGCGCAATATCCAGGCGCTGCCGTACTCAGTACATCTGCAGCCCTTGCCACAGGTATCGGCATGGTCCGCTTCCACAGTTCATCAGGCTTAGCCCATCTTGTCTTGCACGATGCACCTGAAACCGTTGTGCAACCTGGTCCAGTTACAGCTTGGCTTGCAGGTTCGGGTATCCATCATAAGAAGTACAGCGACTTCACGACATGGCTTCGTCATCGTTGGTTCACGCTCATGAAGGCGCAAACTGTTCCGACAGTTCTTGATGCAGGAGCTCTTTCGTATGCAGGAAAGTTAAGTCAGCCAACGCTCATTACGCCACATGCTGGTGAACTTTCTCGCTTGCTGGCATCGCATTCAATAACAGTAAGTTCTGAAGCAATCGAAGCCGATCCGCAAACTTGGGCAAAGAAGACTTCACAGCTGCTTAATGTGACAGTTCTGCTCAAAGGTTCGAAGACAGTTGTGGCTTATAACGATCGCGCTATCGCTCTTTCTAAAGCAACTCCATGGCTTGCAACAGCTGGTTCAGGAGATGTCCTTGCCGGAATAATTGGAGCCCTGGTTGCTACTAATTACATTGAAATTCTCAACTCTCCGGAACGATTAGCGGACGTTGCTGCAACAGGTGCATATATTCATAACCAAGCAGCTCTTCTTGCTTCGCAAGGCGCTCCTATCTCAGCATCGATGATCGTTGATGAGATTCAGAACGCAATCCGAAAAATCATTAAGTAAATTCTAGGGATATCCCCTCTCCACGAAAGCAAGAGAGGAGATTTACCCTTATCCATGGTTAAAACTCTGGCAAACCCTGCTCGCGTCTTACTTGTGAATGATGATGCTTTCGAGCTCGCGACTATGTCTGCTTCGCTTCGATTGCACAGCATCAACGTAGTTGGCGAAGCGGCTAATGTCTTTGTGGCCGAGAATCTCTTTAATTCACTACAGCCTGAAGTGGTGATGATTGATCTGCAATTTTCAGGCGAAGAAGCGGTGGCTTTGCTTCAAAAATTTCGTAGAGTAGAACCTGATTTAGGAATAGTCATCACTACATCGTGCCCAGATCTTCGACTCTTCGGACTTCTCGAAAAGAATATCCCGCACGGAAGTAAAATCATTCTCAAGAGATCGGTTTCAGACCTTTCCATCATTACCTACGCACTTTCAGAGAGCATTGATTCTGCTCACGATGGATCTGCCATGAAATGGATCAGCGCACACTCAGCTGTTCATGAAAACTCCTTCATCAGCATTCTGAGCGATTTAACTGATATTCAAATTGAAACTCTGCGGTTGGTTGCACAGGGCTTAAGTAACTCTGAAATTGCACGCATTCGCTATGTTTCTGAAAAGTCTGTTGAACAGATTGTGGCGCGCATCGCTCAACACCTTTCTATCTCACCTGATCGCAGTCGTAACCTGAGAGTGATTCTTGCCGGCGAGTACTTCAAATGGCTCGGCGCCCCTAGACATTAACTCTCGTGCGGTAAAGTCGCCGCATGTCCGCAGAACTGACCCTCACTGATCTACGCCAGCGATGGAATGAAGTTCTCGACCTCGTTGAAAGTCGCGATCGTGTTGTCTGGATTGCATACTTTGATGCGCGTTTAGAATCCTTCGAAAATGGTCGACTCACCTTAGATTTCCGCGATAGCAACAAGTTGGCAACTGGCCACGATTATCAGGAAGCGCGCCTGCGCCACCGTTCCCTGCTACAAAGTGCAATCTTCGATGTTTTTGGCATCACAGCTGTGGTTGTAGAAAAGTGAAGAAGTTTGGCGCGCTCCTCTCTGCTTCAGTTATTGCAGCATTTTCACTGACAAGCATCTCCCCTGCTTCAGCCAAAGACCTCAATGTAAATGGTCCTGGTGGTCGCATTCATGGCGCCGACATCAGTAGATGGCAACATCCCAATGGAAAGCCAATTAACTTCGTCAAGATGCACGATGCAGGTGTCGCATTTGTCATGATCAAAGCTTCAGATTCTCGAGATGATGCAGATCAACTTGCAGCCAAGTACGTGAAGATGGATCGCACGGGCGCGCAAGCAGCTGGTATCTATACCGGCTTCTATCACTACGCGATTCTTCCGGATGTCACAGCACCTTCTGCTCTTATCAAAGATGCCCAAGTTCAAGCGCAGAAAGTAATTTGGCGTATCGCTTCATTGGGCGGTTATAACGAGATGGATCTACCTGTCGCACTCGACATTGAAAATAACTGCGTGCGCCTTAGCAGCACAAAGGTTTGCAAGAAGACAGCGACCCGCAGCGCTGCCACTCTCTGGTCTAAGACATTCCTAAAGACCATCAAGGAGAAGACGGGCCGAACCCCGTTGATCTACTCATCGCCTTACTTCCTTGAAAATTCCTTGATTAGAGATAAGGAGCTCAGCTCGTATCCACTCTGGATTGCGCAATATGCGATCGATCCAGCAAAAGAAGGAGCGCTTCCAAACTTTAAATTGGGCTCACATGTGAAGGCAGCGGGTTGTTATGTTCATTCATGGACAACAGCAGGATGTACTGCAAACTGGACCGTCTGGCAGTACACATCATGTGGAATTGCGCCTAAGTATGGAGTTCCCGGTAGTCGCTTAGATCTCAATGTATTTGGCGGCGGACCAGAGAAGTTCCAGAGTCTGCTAACTGGCACATGGTTGCCTGATACCGCTGACTTTATGCCACAAGGTGAAACGTCGACCATCACCATCACGGCCGTCAGCGCATCAACAACTAATAAGAACGCCGTGATTTCTGTTGAAGTAAAACGACCAGATAATTCACCGGTGGTTACAGGAGCGGTTAAGTATTACTTCCACTCATCTAATTCCGTTATTCCAAAAGTAACTCAGACTATTGCTCGCGAAACAAGCGGTTCATGGAAGTTATCTATTGTTGGACTTCCTGCAGGTACATGGGTTGGCAACGTTGGATTTAAAGATGCATCAGGAACTCACGCAGAAGTTAAAGCGCCCCTGACTTTGACTATCGAACAGGGTCCAACTCCGCCACCTGCACCAACAAAGAAGCCTTCAGTGAAGCCAGCGACAGATAGTTGTAGAAATCAGATTAAGAATTAATTAGCTCTACTAAAGCAGCCTCTTCTTGAGAAATTACTTCAAGGAAGGCGCTCACTGAAGCGTTACGTTCCTTTGTGCCCCAGCCAAGTTCATCGCCGATAATCTTGGCAACTTCCTTTGCAGCTTCTGCCCCACTATCGGCAGCTTCAAAAGAAATTCGTGTGCGGCGAAGAAGTACATCTTCGACCGAAAGTGCGCCTTCATGAGAAGCTGCGTGGAGAATTTCAGCCTTGATATAAGGCAGATCTGGGATAAGTCTTTCGGCAAGTGATGCGTCATCGGCGATGAGTCCGAGAATTTCTTCGATGAGTGAGCCGTAACGATCGAGTAGGTGCGTAACAGTTGCTTCAGAGATGGAATTCTCTTCGGCAATCTTTGCTACCTGCTGCTTCAAAGCAAAGTATCCATCTGCTCCGATGAGCGGAAGCTTTTCGGTAACAGAGTCACTCACTAAGCGGCGAAGATCTAGAACTGCAAGATCAACAGCATCCTTAGCCATGACGCGATAGGTGGTGTATTTACCGCCTGCAATGCTGACAAATCCTGGTGCAGGACGATCGACAGTATGTTCGCGAGAAAGCTTTGTTGTCGCAGAGCTTGTCTTATTAGCTACTAGTGGGCGAAGGCCTGCAAATACTCCGAGAATATCTTCGCTCTTTAGTTTTGGTTCAAGAACACGGTTTGCTTGATCCAAGATATATTGCACATCTTCTTGTGTAGCAAGTGGCTTAGCGCGATCTCCTTCGTAAGGAGTATCTGTAGTTCCAACAATCCACTTATCTCCCCAAGGAATAAGGAAGAGCACTGATACCGGAGTCTTCAAGATGATTCCATCTTTAGAGTGGATGGCATCTCCTGGAACAACAATGTGCACACCTTTAGACATCGCAACTGAGTAGCCTGCTGTGAGCCCGAATTGCTCGTGAAGCTCATCGCTCCAGACGCCAGCACACATGATGGTTGCTTTGGCAGAAATCTTTAACTTCTTATTTGTGTGGGTATCGAGAGCAACGACGCCAGTAACTTTCTTGCCGGTTCGGATTAAATCTTCAACGCGAACGCCTGTTGCCATCACCGCGCCATGACGGGCAGCTGTACGAGCAATCATCATGGTGTGGCGGGCATCATCGACCTGTGCATCGAAGTAACGGATCGCACCAGTAATGATGTCTTGGCGCAACGAAGGTGAAATTGTTGCAATGGTTTTGCCAGTTAAATGCTTATGGGAAGGAAGTGCGCGCTTAAATCCGCGTAGTGCATCATAGAGAGCAAGCCCCGCACCAACGTAGGTGCGCTCTTTAACTTTTTCCGTGAGCGGATAGAGGAAGCTGACTGGCTTTACGAGGTGAGGACATTGAGTTGAAACCATGAGTTCGCGCTCGTGAAGAGCTTCGCGCACCAATTTAAAGTCATATTGTTCGAGATAGCGAAGGCCACCATGGATTAACTTGCTGGAACGGCTTGATGTTCCTGCTGCATAATCGTGAGCTTCAACGAGGGCAACTTTCAATCCACGCGAAACTGCATCGAGGGCTGCTCCGACGCCATTGACTCCGCCACCGATAATCAGGATGTCGAATTCTTCAGAGGTCAGCGAGGCGATGGCCTTCTCGCGTTGCTGCGCATTGAGCTGTGAAGTAAACATCGGTGTTGAGAGCTACCAATTCCTTAGTGTGCTTGAGTACTTTCAAGGGTTTGAATAGTCTTAACTATATGGCATACATCGGAAGTTTGGACCAAGGAACTAGCAGCACACGATTCATGATCTTCGATGCTGATGGAAAAGTTGTCGGCCAACATCAAATGGAGCACCGTCAGATACTTCCTCAAGCAGGTTGGGTCGAACATGATGCCGCAGAAATTTGGGATCGCACCAAAGAGGTCATTGCCGGAGCTCTCAAACAAGCCGATATCTTGGGTTCGGATTTAGCTGCAATTGGAATAACCAATCAGCGCGAAACCACTGTCGCATGGGATGTCACAACAGGACGTCCACTTCATAACGCAATCGTCTGGCAGGACACTCGCACAGCTGATTACCTCGAAGGTTTTGCGCAGAGCGCTAAAGATGCAATTACATTTAAGACCGGTCTAGCCATCGCCCCTTACTTCTCGGGCAGCAAGATGAACTGGTTGATTCAAAATTCTGATGCCGTAAAGGCAGCTATTGCATCAGGTTCAGCGCGCTTTGGAACGATTGATTCCTGGTTGCTCTGGAACCTTTCCGGTGGAACTCAAGGCGGAGTCCATTTCACCGATGTCACCAACGCAAGCCGCACCTTGTTAATGAACCTCGAAACCTTGCAATGGGATGACGAACTTCTGGGTTACTTCGATATTCCTCGCACTGTACTTCCGGAGATCAAATCTTCATCTGAAAAATATGCGTTGACCGATCCGCATGGACCTCTTGGATCTGCTGTTCCTATCGCAGGAATCTTGGGCGATCAACATGCTGCGATGGTTGGCCAAGTCTGTTTCGAACGCGGTGAATCAAAGACAACGTACGGCACCGGAAACTTCGCGCTTCTTAATACAGGCAAAGAGATTGTTCGATCCAAGAACGGTCTTCTATCGACTGTCTGCTATAAATTTGGTGATGCGCCTGCGATGTACGCGCTCGAAGGTTCAGTAGCTGTTACTGGTTCTGCCATTCAGTGGCTACGCGATCAGCTTGGAATCATCACTAATGCAGCCGAAACTGAATCTCTTGCTTCCTCTGTTACCGATACAGCAGGTGTCTATTTTGTTCCAGCATTCTCTGGGCTCTTTGCTCCATACTGGCGCAGCGATGCACGTGGTGTGATCGTCGGACTCACTCGCGCAGCCACAAAGGCACACCTGGCGCGCGCAGCACTTGAAGCAATCTGTTATCAAACTCGTGACGTCATGGATGCGATGGTTGCAGATAGCGGTGTGCCCATGACAGAAATGCGCGTCGATGGTGGAATCACTGCCAACGCGCTTTGCATGCAGATGCAGGCAGACACTATGGGAATCGATATCACCAGACCATTGATTACAGAGACAACCGCACTTGGTGCTGCATATGCAGCAGGTCTCGCAGTTGAATTCTGGAAAGATACTGATGAGTTGAAGAAACAATGGAAACAATCTCGTCGCTGGAACCCAACATCAAGTAGCGAAGATCGCGCAATTGGATATGCCGGTTGGAAGAAAGCGATTGAACGCACCCTCAACTGGGCCTAACCCAAGGTAGAGTACGTTCATCATGGATGAGATAGTCGAACTTTCAGCAGGTGTAGTGCGCACAAGCCGCACTATGAACGACGGTCGCACCATCCGCTATTACGACACAGCGGGCCAGACCCGTACCGTTCCTGATCAACGCCCTGAAGAAGAGCAGCCTGGAATCGGTGAACTTCGCCTCGATCCCCTGGTCAACGAATGGGTTGCAATGGCTGCGCACCGCCAAGGTCGCATCTTCTTGCCACCAAAAGAACTCTGCCCACTCTGCCCAACAACAGGCGAACTTCTCACTGAAATTCCTGAAAATGATTTTGAAGTTGTTGTCTTTGATAATCGTTCACCATCTCTTCGACCACCTGATGGCGATTTCGCTCTTCCTGACATGGTCGGTTCAGATACCGATGAAGGTGCTGCAGCAGGAAAGTGTGAAGTTATCTGCTTTACCGCAGACCACGGTGGCGCATTCAAATCCCTTTCACCTCAGCGAGTACGCACTCTTCTTGAAGCGTGGCGCGATCGCACAGCAGAACTTTCGAAACTTCCATTCATTTCTCACATCGCACCTTTTGAGAACCGCGGTGAAGAAATCGGTGTGACTCTGGCGCACCCACATGGTCAGATCTATGCGTATTCATACCTTCCCCCACGCGTCACCAAGATGCTTGAAGTTGCGCGTAAGCACCATGAAAAAACCGGTCGCGTCTTATTTGATGACGTTCTAGCCCGCGAACTTCGCGATGACGTCCGCATCATTGCTCGTAATGAACATTGGGTCGCTTACACACCTTATGCATCTCGTTACCCATTTGAAATTCATGTTGTTCCGTTGCAGCCAGTAGCAGATCTGACCGAGCTAGCACCAGCTGCCTGTGATTCATTCCCATCGATTGCAATCGAAGTCATGCAACGTCTTGATGGCGTCTTTGGTATTGATATGGCCTACATCGCTGCATGGCATCAGGCACCAGTGCGCGAAGGTCGTGATCTCCTTCGCCTTCATTGGCAAATCACTAGCGTGCGTCGCGCACCTGGAAAACTTAAATATCTCGCTGGTTCAGAATCTGCCATGGGTGCATTCATTATGGATATGAAGCCAGAGCAATCTGCCCAGCAGCTAAAAGATGTAAAGCTTTAAACCATGGCGTCCATTGCACGTACCTTTGAAGAGCTTTATGGCCGTAAACCCGAAGTTCTCGCTGAAGCTCCAGGTCGCGTCAATCTCATCGGCGAACATATCGATTACAGCGAAGGCTTCGTTCTCCCCTTTGCTATTGCCGATCGCGCCTACGCGGCAATTGCTGCTCGCAAAGATGGTTTAGTCCGCATCGCATCTCATCAACGTAAAGAGAAGATTTTCACTATTGATATCAACGATGTGAAGCCTGGCAGTAAAGGTGATTGGGAGAAATATGTTCTCGGCGTTATCTGGACTCTTGGCATTTCAACCGGCGTAGATATATTGGTCGACGGAACTGTTCCATCCGGTGCCGGACTTTCATCCTCTGCCGCCCTCGAATGTTCAGTCGCTGTGGCCCTCAATACTCTCTTCGAGCTCGGTAAGAGCAAGGAAGATTTAGCACGAGCAACACAGAAGGCTGAAAATGATTACGTTGGAATGCCCTGCGGAATCATGGATCAATCTGTTTCACTTATGGCTCAAGCGGGAGCTGCGCTTCTTCTCGATTGTCGCGACCTCAGCACCGAATCAATTCCCTTTAACGTAGCCGATGCTGGGCTTGAACTTCTCATTATCGATACACAAGCACACCACGCGCTAGTAGATGGCGGTTATGCAGAACGTCGCGCTTCCTGTGAATCTGTTGCTGCAAAGTTAAATATTCCATCAATGCGCCACTTAACTCTCGAATCGCTAGAAGCAAATCGCGACAAGTTGACCGAAACAGAGTTCATCCGCGCTCGTCACGCTGTTACTGAAATTGCGCGAGTCCTTGATGCTGTGACCGCTCTTCGAGCATCAGATTTCGTGACTTTAGGGAAATTGATTAACGCATCCCACATTTCGCTTCGCGATGATTACACAGTCTCTTGCCCTGAACTCGATGTTGCAGTCGATGCATCTCTTGAAGCAGGTGCCATGGGTGCGCGCATGGTGGGCGGCGGCTTTGGTGGAAGCGCTATTGCGCTGATTAAAGCCAGTGACGTTCAGAAGACACGAGAAGCGGTCTCTGAGGCATTTGAATCACAAGGCTTTAAGAAGCCACGATTCTTTACATCGCTACCGAGTGCTGGTGCTAGCGCAAACCTGCTTAATTAAGAATTAATTTGCGAGGGGCTCAATAGAGAGTACTTCGACTCCGCCAATTGAGTTAAGAATTTCAACGAGATCTGAAGGATCAGTTCCTGGGACAGCGACTGTAATTTGATCGTAGCCAGTTCCATCTTCGCTCTTAAGAACTTCGAGTCCGCGGATATCTGCACCTGCAGAACCGATTGCAGATGCGAGCATTCCGAGTGAGCCAGGACGGTCTGGAAGAGATACCTGCAATGTGAAGAGAGCCATGGCAGAAAGATACCCGCTACCTGTGTATTTAAGGTAACGGGTATGTTTCTTACAGAATTCTTAGAGCGACGGCGCCGACCCTAAAGTGACCTTGAAAGTCTTGCTTCCGCCTGTTGGCAGATCGACGAGTACTGAAACGACAGTTCCAGGAACGTAGGATCTGATGCGCACGATGGCAGTGTCATTATCAATAACTTTCACTCCATCGATACTGCGAATGACTGAACCAACTGGGATGCCAGCTTTCTCGGCACCTTCACCTGCACTCAATCGTGCAATCTTCGCACCAATGCCTGTAAAGGTTGGATCGAAGTAGACACCGAGTACTGGACGAGTTGATTTACCTGTTGCAATGATTTCATCGATGACGCGCTTTGCTTCATTGATTGGAATTGAGAAACCAAGTCCAATTGAACCGCTGGCAGATCCACTAGAAAGCGTTGCAATTGCTGAGTTCACGCCGATGATGCGACCTTGTGAATCGATAAGGGCTCCACCTGAGTTTCCAGGGTTAATTGCAGCATCGGTCTGAATAGCATTCACATATGACTGCGCATCAGCAGTTCCGGTAGAGACCGGACGGTTAAGCGCGGAAATGATTCCGCTTGTCACGGTGCTTGCTAAGCCAAGTGGAGAACCAATAGCGAGAACTGGGTCTCCAACGCTGACTTTAGAAGAATCACCTAGTGCGATAGCTGGCAAGTTGCCAATTTGAATCTGTAGCACGGCGATGTCATAACCAGGATCGCGTCCCACAATCTTGGCGGTGTACTGCTCGCCATTTGTGAGTTCAACCTTGATGGTGCCAGTAGTTGCAGCTGCTTCAATCACGTGATTGTTGGTGATGATGTAGCTAGAAGATGAATTGCTCTTGTAAATCGAACCTGATCCGGTTCCTTCGCCACTTGATGTTGTGGCCGAAATGGAGACAACAGAAGGAGTAACAAGAGATGAAATCGTCTTGGTGTTCATGCCGTTGCCACCGATTTCTACGAGTGTGCGGCTGGAAGAACAGGTGCCATTGGAAGAGAGGTATAAAGCCTGAGTGCGATTATCTGCACAAGCTTTGAGAGTGCCGGCGGTAGGTGTGATCGCAGCAGTTGCAACAGAGCCTGCTAAAACGACTCCGGCTACAAATGCGCCAATTGTTTTTGTGTTCTTCATGAAAATGATCCTGTCTTATCTTCCTGAGATTTTCCTGATACTACTTTTGGACTTGTGGGGGATTTCCAGCTTCGGCTTGCCTACGCTTCGACTATCCACGCGCCTTTGACTGCAACCTTAACTTTTCCAAGCGGAACTTCAGCCACGCCACCGATTGGCTTGGCACCCTTAAGTGGATCGAATTCAGCGCCGTGACATGGACAGCGAAGTCGTTTTGAAGATGGGTTGTAGGCCACGGTGCAACCTTGGTGTGTGCAGATAGCTGAATATGCGAAGACTCCGGTTTTGGTGCGAAAGAGAATTGCTGGCATTCCTTGCGCTGAGTGCGTGAAATTAAATGTTCCACCCACAGGAACCTTTGCGAGCTTGACGATGTTCTTTCCCTTTGCAGCAGCTGTTGCAGGTGAAAGTTTGCTTCCAGAAATTGCGGCAAGAGCCGAAACCACAAGGGCGCCTAAGAAACCACGACGCTGAAAATTGGGATTAACGTTCATGGAAAAAGGGTAAGGCAAATGGGTGTAAATGGCTCCCTGACTTGGATTCGAACCAAGAACCTGTCGATTAACAGTCGACTGCTCTGCCGTTGAGCTATCAGGGAATGTATCGGGCGCAACTCTACCTCAGGGTTTAACCCCTGCCAAAATGAGAAGAAATGAGCGAAGGGAAAGGAACTAGAGCGAACCAATAGAGAGTTCGTGAAGGCCGCGCTTCTGGGTTTCCAGGGCTACCAAATCGCCAAAAGCTGCGTTGTACTGCTCCTCATTTTCAACAGGATTAAGTCTCTGCAAACTAGATTTGAGATCTGCAATCTTGCGACTTACCAATACTTCGCGCAGGCGAGCGACAATGCTGGAAACATATTTCTCAGATACCGCTCCATCTGTTCGCACCGGTTCTACAGAAAGCTCGGTAAAGAGTTGGCGCATACGTTCATCTGTGACATTTTCAAGCAGAACTGGTTCGGTACCAAATGAATCAATGATGCGACGAAGCTCGAGATAGGCAGGATGCGTGAAGGCATCATCCTCGATTGTCTTCCAGTCGGTAACTAACCCTGACATCTGAAGTTTTGCCTTCAATACTTCACGTTCCAACATCAACGTTGGTTCTGTTGGGTTTGGTCGCCAGGCAGTATCTGCGGAAGGTGCTTCAACAGGCGCAGATGTTGTTGAAACTTTCTTAAGCGCGGTGTTAACGGCAGCGGTTACGACTTCAGTTTCTGTACCGAGCCATCCAGCGAGAGATTTAATGTATTCAGGGCGAAGTGATTTATCGCGAATAGCCGCAACTAATGGTGCTGCAGTATTGAGAGCATTAACTCGACCCTCAGCCGTTGTTAGATTGTGCTTCTTGAGCTCGGTGCGGATTGCGAATTCAAAGAGTGGTACTCGCTTTGCAATGAGATCGCGCAGAGCTAAGTCACCTTTATGTTGACGTAGGTCGCATGGATCAAGGCCATCGGGTTCGACGGCAACGAATGTTTGGGTAACAAACTTCTGATCATCGCCGAAAGCTTTCATGGCAGCTTTCTGTCCGGCTGCATCTCCATCGAAGGTGAAGATAACCTCGCCACGGAATGCATCGGCATCCATAAGCAAACGGCGGATGATGCGGATGTGATCATCACCAAAAGCGGTTCCGCAGGTTGCAACCGCAGTTGTAATTCCCGCTAAATGGCAGGCCATCACATCGGTGTAACCCTCAACAACTACTACCTGACGATTCTTAGCAATATCTTTCTTTGCCATATCAAGTCCGTATAGAACTTGTGACTTCTTATAGATAGGAGTTTCAGAGGTGTTGAGATACTTAGGGCCTTGATCTTCTTCATCGCTTGCTAGCTTGCGTGCACCAAATCCAACGATGTCACCTGAGATATCTTTAATCGGCCACATAACGCGATTGCGGAATTTATCGATAGGACCACGTTCGCCCATCTTGGAAAGTCCAGCTTCTTCAAGTTCGTCGATTGTGAAGCCAGCTGCACGAAGATGTTTGGTAAGTCCATCCCAACCATTCGGTGCATACCCAACTCCAAATGAATCACATGCAGCCTTATCGAAGCCGCGCTTGGTCAGTAAGTCGCGACCATGTGCTGCGTCAGGAGATGTGTTGAGTAAATCTTGAAAGAACTTCGCCGCTGCAAGATTGGCTGCATAGAGACGTGAGCGTTGTGACGTTGGCTGGGTAGGGCCACCTTCTTCGTAGCGAAGTGTGTAACCGATTTGAGATGCCAGACGTTCGATAGTTTCAGTAAATGAAAGGTGATCTGTCTTCATCATGAAGTCGATGACATCGCCACCAACGCCACAACCGAAGCAGTGGTAGTAATTCTTAGAAGGAGTTACGTGAAACGAGGGTGATTTTTCGTCGTGGAATGGGCAGAGACCTTTCTTCTGTCCCCCACCAGCATTTTTGAGAGCAACGCCAGCTGCAGAGACGACCTCATCGATATGTGCATGTTCGCGCACATAAACGATGTCATCTGCCTTGATACGACCGCTCATGTTCCTACCTTAGCGACGCTTTGAAAGGTGTGCATGGAGCGCATATGCGCCAGGGTCAGTCAGGCTGGCAATCTGGTCTACGACAACGCGTAGGCGTTCGGAATCGGTAGTGGCCAGCTTCCAATCATCTTCGAAGATGGGGTCGAGTTCATTAGGCGCTGCTTCAAAGAGCATCTCGACGAGTTCGTGGATTACTACTTGTTGCTTTGCATATCGCTCTTGCGACGCTGCTGCATTGATCAAATAGTGCCCAGCAACAGCCTTAAGGAAATCTACTTCAATCTTCTGCTCGCGCGGAATTTCAAGGTTTGCGCTGTATCGAGTAAGTGGACCATCTCCATGAATCTTGCGAGTTTCCAGTTCGGCTGAAAGAACAAAGCGACCAATGAGCTGTGAAGTTGTATCTTTCAAGCGAGCAAGTGCGCGATGAGTTCTATCGAATGATGCTGGCCAGCAGGAAAGAGCCTGCAGGCGTGTGAGTGCAGCAGCTGCTTCATCTTTGCTCGCATCCGAACCATAGCCATTGACCATCTCTGTGTAGAGAATGTCGAGGTCATTATCAAAGTTCTTTACAGTGATTTGTCCAGCAAAGATTGCATCTTCGAGGTCGTGGACTGAGTAAGCGCAATCATCAGACCAATCCATGATCTGCGCTTCAATACATTTACGTCCTGCAGGTGCGCCTTGGCGAACCCAGTTAAAGATCTCTGTGTCATCGTCATAGACGCCGAACTTGCGAGGATTCTCTGCGCGCGCCCATGGATATTTCGTTGCGGCATCAAGGGATGCGCGAGTGAGATTTAATCCAATTGTCTTTCCATCTGTATCAACTGTCTTTGCCTCAATGCGAGTTAGCAGTCGGAAAGATTGCGCGTTGCCTTCAAAGCCACCACAAGGGGCGGCAACTTCTGCCAGCGCTTCTTCACCATTGTGTCCGAAAGGCGGGTGGCCCATATCGTGCGACAAACATGCTGTTTCAAGTAAATCAGGATCTGCACCCAGTGATTCACCGAGCTCGCGACCAATCTGTGCGCATTCGAGTGAGTGAGATAAACGTGTACGTTGGAAATCGTTCTCCCACGGCACAGCTACTTGAGTCTTTGCGGCTAGACGGCGAAGTGCAGCTGAGTGAATAACTCGTGCGCGATCGCGCATGAATTCTGTCCGGCCAGGACGCTTTGCCGGCTCGTCGAGATAGCGCTCTTGATCTGCTGCGCTGTAATTACTGGACGATGTCATACACATACCTTACAAGCCCGCTATTGGTGAGATGGTCTGAGATATGAATACCTCGGCGACCTAAGGTGATGTAGGCAAGATAAGCGCCCGCTTCGCGAATTAAGTATCGGTACCTTGAATTTTCCAGTGTATTTGGCCCTGTTTGAGCAGGTGAACATGTTGCAACTGCACCAAAATCATTTGCCATCGTCATTGCGCGCTGGCAGTGATAGGCATCAGTTGCGATGATGACATTGGTCAGTTTTCTTTTGCGCATCTCATCGATATAACTCTTTGTCTGCGTCAAAGTATCGCGGCCAACTGGAAGTGAAATTACTTTGCTGCGTGAAACTCCGTTGCGGGTTAACCAATATTTACCAGCAGCTGCCTCTGTTGTGCGATCTCCTGGTGCACCTGCGCCAACGGTAATGATGAGGGGTGCATATCCAAGTTTCTGAATTCGCTTCGCCTCTTGCAAGCGCGCAAGAAGAACTTCACCTGGTGCGCCATTAAGTTGAGCGGCTCCTGGCACAACGATGACATCAGCTGAGGTGCGAATTGTTGGGTTCTTTGCAGAGTTCCAAGTAACGAAGAGTGCGTATGTAGGAATGATGACAACGATGGCAAGTACGAGAGAAATCAGGCGACGAATGAGCTTAAACATTAGCCACCCGAGAACATATCTTCAGCATCGAGATGAATCATCTCGTCAGGATCATTGAGCCAACCATCAGGCAAGGTTGGCGGACGACCACTGCTTGTGCGTCCACGTGGTTTATCGCCAATCTCAATGGGATATGGCTGATCATCGAGTTGATCAAGTAAGAAGCGAAGTTCCTTAAGTGAGCCCACCATGCCGAATTGGCGACGGAGCTCTGATGGAACGCGGAAACCTTTGAGATACCAAGCCATATGTTTACGAAGGTCGCGACATCCGCGATCTTCAGATTCAAAGTAATCAACGATGAGTTCACCGTGACGGAACATCACTTCGCGCACTTCATGCAAAGTCGGCAGCACGCGATTATCTCCGCCAGAAAAAGATTCGACGAGATCTGCAAAGAGCCATGGGCGTCCAAGACATCCACGACCTACAACAACGCCTGCGCAGCCTGTTTGGCGCACCATTTCTGCGCCATCAGCGCCTGACCAGATATCGCCATTTCCTAGTACGGGTACTCCGGTTGGTTTCAGATGTTCAACTAAATTCTTAATAGCAGACCAATCGGCCTTGCCTTCATACATCTGCTGTGCAGTACGTGCATGCAATGCTACCCAGGCAACACCTAGATCTGCGGCTGACTTTGCTGCCTCTAGATATGTGTGGTGATCAGTATCGATACCAATGCGCATTTTTACAGTGACAGGAATTCCGTAAGGTTTTGCATTATCAACTGCTGCCTTCACAATTTCGCGGAAGAGATTACGTTTAAAGGGAAGCGCTGCTCCCCCGCCTTTACGAGTTACCTTCGGAACTGGACAACCAAAATTCATATCAATGTGATCAGCTAAATTTTCGCGACCGATCATCTTTACCGCTTCACCCATGTGGTGTGGATCGACGCTATAGAGCTGCACCGAACGAGGCCATTCGCCTGCACCTGGTTCAATCATGCGCAGCGTTTCAGGAATACGTTCTAGAAGTGCGCGAGCAGTAACCATCTCAGAGACAAAGAGACCAGCGCCTTGTTCGCGACAGAGCATGCGAAATGGAGCGTTGGTAATTCCTGCCATTGGTGCAAGCACCACAGGAGGGTCTACTAGATGGACTCCATCTTTGAGCGGGAGTTGTAAGGGATCTAGCAGCCGAGTAGACGTGGCGCTAGCCATGCTTCTACTTGATCAATACCAATGCGCTCTTGCGCCATGGTGTCGCGATCGCGGATTGTGACTGCTTGATCTTCAAGTGTCTCGAAGTCGATAGTGATGCAGTACGGAGTACCGATTTCATCTTGGCGACGGTAACGACGGCCAATTGCACCTGAATCATCGAAATCAATGTTCCAGTTCTTACGCAATTGCGCAGCAAGGTCGCGTGCCTTTGGAGAAAGGTCAGCGTTACGTGAAAGTGGAAGCACTGCAGCCTTTACAGGTGCGAGGCGGTGATCGAACTTCATCACTGCGCGCTTCTCCATCTCACCCTTTGCATTAGGTGCTTCATCTTCTGTGTAAGCATCCATCATGAATGTCAGGGTGCAACGATCAACACCAGCTGCAGGTTCGATGACGTAAGGAGTCCAGCGTTCATTCTTCTCTTGATCGAAGTATGAAAGGTCCTTGCCAGATGCTGCTGAGTGAGCCTTAAGGTCGAAGTCTGTGCGGTTTGCAATTCCTTCGAGCTCGCCCCATTCAGTGCCGTTAAATTCAAACTTGTATTCGATATCGGCTGTGCGCTTTGAATAGTGCGACAACTTCTCTTTAGGATGATCGTAGATACGTAGGCGATCTGGATTGATTCCAAGATCCTTGTACCAAGCAAGGCGAGTATCGATCCAGTATTGGTGCCACTCTTCATCTGTTCCAGGAACGACGAAGAATTCCATCTCCATCTGCTCGAATTCACGAGTACGGAAGATGAAGTTTCCTGGAGTAATTTCGTTACGGAATGACTTACCGATCTGGCCGATACCGAAAGGTGGCTTCTTGCGAGATGTAGTCATGACCTGATCAAAGTTAATAAAGATTCCCTGCGCTGTTTCTGGGCGAAGGTAGGCAAGGCCTGATTCATCTTCGACTGGTCCAAGGAAGGTTTTGAGCAAACCTGAGAACTGCTTCGGTGTTGTGAATTGACCTTTATTGCCACATGCCGGGCAGTTCATATCTGCAAGGGATGCAAGTGGCTTTCCATGCTTGGCTTCATAAGCTTCTTCAAGGTGGTCTGCGCGGTAACGCTTATTACAAGCAGTACATTCGGTAAGCGGATCGCTAAATGTTGCAACGTGTCCTGATGCTTCCCAGACTTCGCGAGCTAAAATCACTGAGGAGTCGATACCGACAACATCTTCGCGACCCATAACCATTGACTTCCACCACTGGCGCTTCACGTTATTTTTGAGTTCTACTCCGAGTGGGCCGTAATCCCAAGAAGCGCGAAGGCCTCCGTAAATTTCTGATGAGGGGAATACAAATCCACGACGCTTTGATAGCGAAACAATATTTTCAAGACGGTCTACGGCCATTTCACAATCCTCATTCGGCTAATTTACTTAGCCGGTGAAATTGAGATAGTCCGGCTGGCTGTCGGCGAATAACAACGGTCGTTGTAATCGTGTGCTTAGTTTACTCGTAGGCTCCGGGTTCATCGATCGCGCGAGCAAGTACAGGAATCGCTTCTAACTTTGCGCGAGTAGAACTTAAAGCTCTGCGATATGAGCCCACGTTCTCCCATTCAGTGCTTAAAACCCAGAGCGTTGGCTCATCGAGATTCTGGCCAACAGTTCCTGAGAGATATCCGGCCGCCTGGGCCAAAACATCGCGGGCCAGTTCAATCTCTGCGCGGAATGAGGCTGATTCGCTCATGGGAACCTGGAATCGTGCGATCGCAATCATGAGGTGAGCCTAGGGTGCTGGGCAACGGAAATGAAAATCATTTTCATTTGTGATACCTTCTGGCTATGAACATCGCAATCATCTTGGCGGCATCGACTGCAATCGCAACAACCACAGGCGGCTACTTAGCAATTAAGTCAAAGGATCGCCTTCATCTTGTCCTTGGGCTCTCTGCCGGACTACTTCTTGGCCTTGTTGCATTCGATCTTCTTCCTGAAATCTTCGAACTTAACACTCAGGAATTTCTCCACGCACCTGCTGCATCAATCGCGCTCGTTGCCGGGTTCTTACTTCTTCACTTCTACGAACAGATCTTCGGTTCTCACGAGCCAGCTGAATCTGATTACGGTCACGACCACGATCACTCATCCAATATTGCAGGTGCATTTGGCGCATTAGCGATGGGTGGCCACGTATTCCTTGATGGCGTTGCACTCGGTGTTGCATTCTCTGTCAGTAACAATCTTGGTGTTGCTGTATTTATCGCACTTCTCGTTCACGCATTCTCTGATGGACTCAATACCGTTTCATTCTTGATCAAGAGTGGTTCTTGGGGCAAGAAGGGCGTCTGGCTGCTTGGAGTCGATGCAGTTGCACGTATCAGTGGTGCAGCAATCGGTTCCAGCTTTGCCGTTAACGATAACTTCGTTGGGCTTTATCTAGCTCTCTTTGCCGGAATTGTTATCTACCTAGCAACATCACACATTCTGCCCGAAGCACATTCACGACATAAGTCTCGATACACAATCATGGCAACGATTATCGGCGTGCTCGTGATGTGGGCTCTTGTCGGATTCCTTCACGGCATGGAATAAGAATGTCTCGTTCCAACCCTCGAGTCTTAAGTACTCTCGAGCGCGCCGGCGGATTTGCTAGCGCACAAGAGGTGTACAGACTCATGCAGCGAGAAGGTGAAAGCATTGGTCTGACCACTGTTTATCGATCATTGCAAAGTTTGGTCAATGACAAGATTGTCGATGTATTACGCCGCGAAGATGGTGAAGCTATCTATCGCCTCTGCGGAGAAGCCCACCATCATCACTTAGTCTGCAAATCATGCGGTGTTACCGTGGAAATCGAAGGTGGCGCGATTGAAAAATGGGCGAAAGTAATGGCAGAAGAACACGGCTTTCGCGAAGTAGGACACACGGCAGAAATCTTTGGCCTCTGCAGCAAGTGCTAATTCTCTAAGCGCTACCGCAATCTCTTCAATTCGGAATTAGCTACGCACTTCCGAATCTCCGCTCACGCTCTGAGTAAATCTCGATCGCTTTCCACAAAAGCTTTGGCGTCATATCTGGCCACAAAACATCCATGAAGACGAACTCGGCATATGACGATTGCCATGGCAAGAAGTTACTGGTGCGCTGTTCACCTGATGAACGCAAAAACATATCGACATCGCGCATCTTTGGTGAGTAAAGGTACTTCTCTAAAGTCTTCTCAGTGATTGCATCAGCCTTCACTTTTCCACGCTTTACATCGCGAGCTAATTCAGCAGCGGCATCAACGATCTCTGCACGCCCACCATAGTTAACGCACATATTGAGAGTGAGCTTCTTATTCTTCTTGGTGAGCTCTTCTGCTTCTTCAAGCTCTGAAATCACTGATTTCCATAAGCGCTGTGGGCGACCCAACCAATTGATCTTTACGCCCATCTCGTTGAGGCGATCACGACGGGTGCGCAGCATTTCGCGGCTGTAGCCCATCAAGAACTTCACTTCTTCAGGGCTGCGCTTCCAGTTCTCTGTTGAGAATGCATATGCGCTGATCTCTTTCACACCGAATTCAATGGCGGCTTCAACGATATCGAAGAGAACCTTTTCGCCGGCCTGATGTCCCGCTGTGCGTGGAAGGCCACGGTCTTTGGCCCATCGCCCATTTCCATCCATCACGATTGCGATGTGTTGGGGAATCTCAATCTTCTTAGCCATCAGTGTCTAACTAAGCCCTCTCGACCATCGGCAAACTTCGTAGTCCGCGTTCAAGGTGCCATTGTAGGTAAGCAGTTACCAAACCACTAGCCTCTCGGCGATGTCTTGGTTCGCTTTTTTCTGCCGTATCCCAATCACCTTTAAGCAAGGCCTGCATTAATTCAAGGGCTTCACTTGAAGCTGTTGCTGATGCAGAGGGGCGGCAATCCATGCAGACAGATCCGCCGCCGACCAATGAGAAGTAACGGTGAGGTCCTGGCTTTTCGCAGCGAGAACATGCAGTCATTGATGGTTCGTATCCACCAATGGAAAGTGAGCGAAGCAAGAATGCATCAAGAATCAGAGATGAGTCGTAGCGGTTTTCGGCGAGTGCTTTCATGCCACCGACAACAAGATGAAACTCTTGCGCTGCTGGCTCTTCTTCTTGTTGAGTAAAACGTTCTGCTGTTTCCAGAATTGCGTGAGCAATTGTCCAGCGCTGGTAATCCTCAGTGAGCGCTTCGCCGTAATTCATAATTGCTTCTACTTGAGTAATGGTGTCGAAGGTTTTTCCGGCATGCATCTGAATATCGACATGGCTGCCGGGTTCAAGGCGTGCGCCGAACTTCGACATAGTGCGACGAACGCCTTTTGCTACGCCGCGAATACGGCCATGCTCTTTGGTGAGCAGAGTAATGATGCGATCTGCTTCGCCTAACTTCTGCGTGCGCAGAATGATTGCCTCATCGCGATAGAGCTTTGTTTGAGGCGCAGACATACTGCGTACGATAGTTAGCGAATAGCGCGATTGATTGCAGACACGACCGCTTTAAGAGAAGCAGTCGTTGTATTAGGGTCGATTCCGACTCCCCAGAAGACATCTCCTGCAATCGCACACTCGAGGTAGGCAGCAGCTGATGCATCGCCTCCAGATGAGAGTGCGTGCTCGTGGAAATCTAGAACGCGAACATCAACGCCATAGTTCTGCAAGATATGACAGAACGCCGCAATTGGTCCGTTACCCGTCCCGGCTAACTCAACCGATTCTCCACGATCCGTCATCTTCACAGTGAGCTGAACATCTTCACCCATCACAGAAACTTGTGACATTCCTTTAAGGCGGAAACGACCCCACGGTGCTGAATCTGTTGGCAGATACTCATCTTCGAAGATATGCCACAGCTGCTCTGCAGTTACTTCGCCACCTTCGTTATCTGTCTTTGCCTGAACAATCTTCGAGAATTCAATCTGATGGCGACGTGGAAGATCGAGATGGTGCTCGTTCTTCATCAAGTATGCGACTCCGCCCTTACCTGATTGTGAATTCACGCGAATCACTGCTTCGTAGGAACGGCCAATATCTTTTGGATCAATCGGAAGGTATGGAACTGCCCAAGTGTGGTTATCGACTGTATTTCCTGCAGCCTTTGCATCGCGCTCGAGATGTTCGAAGCCCTTCTTAATTGCATCCTGGTGTGATCCAGAGAAAGCTGTAAAGACAAGGTCTCCACCGTATGGGTGGCGTTCTGGAACACGGAGTTGATTTCCGTATTCGACGGTACGTCGAATCTCATCGATATCGCTGAAATCGATATGTGGATCAATTCCGTGAGAAACCATATTCATGCCAAGGGTTACAAGACATACGTTTCCAGTGCGTTCTCCGTTACCGAACAGAGTTCCTTCGATGCGATCTGCTCCTGCTAAGTAGCCAAGTTCTGCGGCTGCAACACCTGTTCCACGGTCGTTATGTGGGTGCAACGAAACAATAACGCTGTCGCGGTTGTTGAGGTTGCGACACATCCACTCGATGGAATCGGCATAAACATTGGGCGTTGCCATTTCGACAGTTGCAGGAAGATTCATGATGGTCTTCCACTGTGGCGTTGGCTTCCAGACATCATTGACCGCGTTGCAGACTTCGACAGCGAATTCGAGTTCAGTGCCGGTATATGACTCTGGTGAATATTCAAATGAAACCTTGGTCTCAGGAACTGTTGCCATTAAATCAAGGCAGAGTTGAGCCGCATCTGTTGCAATCTTCTTGATGCCATCTTTATCAAGGCCGAATACAACACGGCGCTGCAAAGTAGATGTCGAGTTGTAAAGGTGAACGATTGCCTGCTTAGAACCCTTGATGGCTTCATAGGTTCGGCGGATAAGCGGTTCGCGTGCCTGAGTAAGCACCTGGATGATGACATCATCTGGAATTAGGTTTTCATCAATGATCTTGCGAACGAAGTCAAAATCAGTCTGAGATGCTGAAGGAAAACCCACTTCAATCTCTTTGTAACCCATTGCAACGAGCAACTTGAACATTGCTAGCTTGCGAGGGGTATCCATTGGGTCAATGAGCGCCTGGTTGCCATCGCGAAGATCGACTGAACACCACTGTGGGGCCTTGGTCATCTTCTTGCTTGGCCAGGTGCGATCTTCAAGTTCTACAGGGATGAATGGTGAATAACGATGCACCGGCATCTTCGAAGGCGTTTGCTTTGGGAAATTCATTTACTTAGCTCCTCATTAGTTTGGTTTACCTGCGGTGTTTACCGGCAACACCAAACTCCGCAGCGAGGAGACCGGTTGTTAGGCCTCGCTACGGCGGATAAGGAGGAGTCCGCGGAGTTTCATAGAGCCCAAGGATATCCCGAGTTCTACTGAGGAATCAAGGTGCCAGAGAAGATCTGCCAAGCAAGGGCCGATTTAGCAACGAGTGAGAGCGTTATATAGGTCTTCTCACCGCGAATGTAATCCGACCACTTGCCCACTTTTTTATATTGCAGATACTGCACGATGGCAAAAGTGTTGAAGAGAATGAAGATTGAGAAGACGATTCCATAAACGAATGCTGGCGCCTTGGTATCTCCTGGACCACCAATTGCAAGAACGTAGAACAAGAGCGCAAGCCATGGAACAGCTCCTGCGATACATCCGAAGATATAAGGAAGCCATCCACCATTTCCTGGCTGCTCATACTTCTCTTGAAGCCATCCAAATAAAATCATTGAAGCGTTAACACCAAAGAGAGCAATAACAGCAACAACATCAGATACGCCTGTAATCAGAGCGATCAGAACGATCATCACTGATGAACTCAAGGAGTACTCAACCCAGCGGAAGTAATTGCGTTGTGCGGCTAAGCCTGCGCTATAGCGACCAAAGAATTGTGGGCTTGCAACAAGGAAGTGGAAGAAAGCGGAGAGACCAAGAAATATCGCAACGGTTAGTCCAATTGGCGCTTCGAGCAAAGTAACGGGTTCAGCAAAGACACTTCCCGGAGGACCTGCCATGTAACGCGCAACAATCGGCAAGGTGAAGTCATTTGCAAGGGCAAGCACTGCGATCATCTGTACGAGATGGAAGAAGCCAGCAATAAGGTTGTAGCGACGAATAGATCCTGCGTTGATTTCTTTAGCCATAGGTAAAGGCTACAAAGAACTCCTCACGATTACCTGTTACAGGACAGGTAAATAGCGATCTAATTCGTAGGCGCTGACCTGGCGGCGATAGTCCTGCCACTCTGCACGCTTATTGCGAAGGAAGTAGTCGAAGACGTGCTCGCCTAGAGTCTCGCGGACAAGCTCGCTCTTCTCCATCACCAAGATCGCTTCTTCCAGGTTTGACGGAAGAAGTTGGTTATCCGTTGATGGTTCGAGAACATACTTCTTCTCAATTCCCTTAAGGCCAGCTGCAATCATCACTGCATAGGCAAGGTAAGGATTACATGCAGAATCTGGTGAGCGGAATTCGATACGAGTTGAGTTCTCTTTATTTGGCTTATACATAGGGATACGTACAAGTGCGCCGCGATCGTTATGGCCCCAGTTAATAATCGAAGGTGCTTCTCCCCCGCCTTGTAGACGCTTATAAGAGTTGACCCACTGGTTGGTGACGGCAGTGATTTCAGCAGCATGCTTCAAGATGCCGGCAATAAATTGACGACCGACAGTTGAAAGATTGAGCTCTGCCTTATCGTCATAGAAAGCATTCTTCTCACCATCAAAGAGTGAGACGTGTGTGTGCATTCCAGAGCCAGGATGTTCGGTAAATGGCTTTGGCATGAAGGATGCAAAGAAACCTTGGTTGAGTGCAACCTCCTTAATGACATGGCGGAAAGTCATGATGTTATCGGCAGTGCTCAAGGCATCTGCATAACGAAGATCAATTTCCTGCTGACCAGGAGCGCCTTCATGGTGGCTAAATTCAACTGAGACTCCCATCGCTTCTAGCAACGTGATTGCTTGGCGACGGAAGTCATGGCCCACAACGGCAGGTGTGTGATCGAAGTAGCCACCTTGATCTACAGGAACTGGTGCAACGCCTTTTTCTGGCTGTGATTTAAAGAGGAAGAATTCAATTTCCGGGTGGGTGTAACAGGTGTACCCCATCTTTGCGGCCTTATCTAAGGTGCGACGAAGAACATTGCGTGGGTCGGCAGGAGATGCTTCACCGCTCGGCAAAGTGATATCGCAGAACATACGTGCAGCACCTTGTGCTTCAGCGCGCCACGGCAAGATCGTAAATGTTGCAGGGTCTGGCTTTGCCAACATATCGGATTCAAATTCGCGGGCGAAACCTTGAATTGCCGAACCGTCGAAACCGATTCCTTCTTCAAATGCGCTATCTAATTCAGCAGGTGCAATCGCTACAGATTTAAGAGTTCCAAGAATGTCTGTAAACCACAGACGGATAAAACGGATATCGCGCTCTTCGATTGTGCGAAGGACAAACTCTTGCTGCTTGCTCATATTTTCACTTGGGGACATGTGCCCCATCGTGCCAAAGAGAAGTTACGGCAGTGTTACAAAATTAGAGTTCTCGCCACTTACTGGTCATTGGCAGACGTCGATCCTTACCGAAAGCACGCTTAGAAACCTTGGTGCCAGGCGGATATTGGCGGCGCTTGTATTCAGCCTTATCGACCATCGCGATTACTCGCATCACCAACTCTTTATCAAAGCCGGCCGCAATCAAGGCATCGCGCCCTAGGTCATCATCGACATATGCCTTAAGGACCTGATCGAGAATTTCATATTCAGGAAGGGAATCAGAATCTTTTTGATCAGGACGCAGTTCGGCAGATGGCTCTTTGGTAATTGAGTTCTCTGGAATCGGTGGGACTTCACCAGCTTCTTTTGCCACCTGATTGCGCCAACGAGAAAGTGCCCAGACATCGGTCTTATAAATATCTTTAATCGGCGCATAGCCACCGACGGCATCGCCATACAAAGTTGAATATCCGCAGGCAAGCTCTGATTTATTTCCTGTGGCCAAAACCAAGTGACCCTCTTGATTAGAAAGACCCATCAGCGTTGTTCCGCGAACACGTGCCTGCAAATTCTCTTCGGCAAGACCGGTGAGTTCTACCTGGTCACGGAAGGTATCGACCATCTTCTGAATCTCAACGATGCGAAAAGCTAGGCCGGTATGTGCAGCCATCGCTTCGGCATCGGCAATCGAATGATCAGATGAATACTTACTTGGCATGCCCACACCAAAGACGCGGTCTGGACCAAGTGCATCAACGGCAAGAGCTGCAACGAGTGCGGAATCGATTCCGCCAGAAAGCCCAACGAGAACGGACTTGAAACCATTCTTTGTCACGTAATCGCGAAGGCCCACAACGATGGCGTTCCACATCTCTTCTTCATCGCCCAATCGATGCGCAATCCCAGGAATCGAAAGCTTTGCGATTTCGACTGCATCCTCAGAGATGATGACATCGGGCTTTGATGTGCCAGTTGCAGCTTCGACATCAACAATCATGACGCCATCTTCAAATTGAGGTGCTCGTGCAATGACCGCACCTTCTGCATTTACAACAATGCTGTCGCCATCAAAAACCAAATCATCTTGGCCACCAGTCATATTGACGTAGGCAAGTGGAGCCTTAGCCTCGCGAGCGCGTTTGGTAACAAGGCTTAAACGAACGTCATCTTTAGCGCGTTCATACGGTGAACCATTAGGAACAATGACAAGTCCTGGAGTGCGGGCTGCAAGCTTTGCCGTGATTCCACCATCAATCCAGAGGTCTTCACAGATTGCGATTCCAACGTCAACGCCATGGATGCGAACAACCAGAGTTGAATCCCCTGCTACGAAATTTCGGAATTCATCGAATACGCCGTAGTTAGGTAGGTGGCACTTGGCATAACGCGCCTTTACTTCTCCGCCTGCAATAACAGCGACCATGTTCTGGGGCTTGCCATCGACCTGGTCTAAGTAACCAACGATGGAGACGATGCTCTTATCTAATTGAGAAGCGAGCGCGGAAAGAGCTGTCTTACTCGCTATCTGAAACGAAGGACGGAGCGCCAAATCTTCAACGGGATATCCAGTCAGAACCATCTCGGGGAAGATCGCGATATGCGCACCCGCTCCAACTGCCTGATCTACCGATTGCTTAATCAGCGCAGCATTACCCGCAAGGTCTCCGACCGTGGGGTTGATTTGAGCTAGCGCCAATCGCAACTTCATAGTTCAAGAGTAACGGGAGTACCATTTGATGGAAGACCCGGGGACCTCGCATGAGGCTTCGAGGCAGGAGATAAAAAATGAGTACTTCAACGACCCTTTATGGCGGCGCATCCCACCGACGTGTGACCATCCTCGACCTGCGCGCTGCCAAAGAGCGCGGTGAAAAATGGGCGATGCTCACCAGCTATGAACAGATGACCGCTTCCATCTTCGATGAGGCCGGTATACCCGTCCTTCTCGTCGGCGATAGCGCCGGCAATAATTTCTTTGGCGAAGAAAACACCATCCCTGTCACTGTCGATGATTTGATTCCACTGACCCGCGCAGTTGTTCGCGGCTCACAGCGCGCCCTAGTAATTGCAGACCTTCCCTTTGGTTCTTATGAATCTTCTCCTGAACAAGCACTTGCGACATCAACGCGATTTTTTAAAGAGTCAGGTGCGATGGCGGTAAAGCTTGAAGGTGCTCACCTGGCAACTGTTGAAAAGTTAACCTCTGCCGGCATTCCAGTCATGGGCCACTTGGGCCTTACCCCGCAATCACTTCATCAGCTGGGTGGCTATCGCGTGCAGGGTCGAACCGATGGAGATGCGATTTTGGAAGCGGCGCTCGCCCTGGAAAAAGCTGGTGCATTTGCCATAGTTCTAGAACTAGTACCCGCCGATTTAGCGGCGCGAATTACTGCAGCCCTTTCTATTCCAACGATCGGAATCGGCGCCGGAAGTAATTGCGATGCCCAGGTTCTTGTCTGGACAGATATGGCAGGCTTCACCGCCAATCCGCCAAAGCTGGCCAAGGCATACCGAAATCTGCGCAAGGAATTATTCGATGCCACCCAAGAATTCGCGGAGGAAGTTCGATTGGGCCAGTTCCCTACTGCGACCCAAACCTTCCATTAGGAATCCTTTTCGGGCAATGTAGAAAACTGTGTTCTTTCTTCTCATGTTTTCGTAGTTGCCCGTAAAGGATGGTTAAGGTTCGGATGTGGCAAAGTTCGCGATCGACCTCACCCCGCTGAAGAAATACCCCGATTTCCGAAATCTCTGGACTGCGGGGCTCATTTCTTACTTCGGATCGATGATTACCTACGTTGCACTGCCCTTCCAACTCAAAGAGCTGACCGGTTCCTACCTTGCGGTCGGACTTTTAGGTGTCGTTGAAATCGTTCCGCTCATCATCTTCGGACTTTATGGCGGGGTTCTAGCCGATTCAGTCGATCGCAAGAAGATGGTCTGGGCCACCGAAGCCGGCGCTCTTGTCCTTGTTCTTGTCCTTCTAGGGAACTCACTTCTTGGAAGCCCAAAAACTCTTGCCATCTATCTCGTTGCTGCTCTCTTTGCAGTAGTCGATGGATTGCAGCGCCCATCAATGGATGCGATGTTGCCTCGCCTTGTCAGTCATGAAGATTTGCCGGCGGCAAGTGCGCTCTTAAGTTTGCGTTGGCAGCTCGGTGTCATTGTTGGTCCAACACTTGGTGGAGTTATCTTCTCAACGATGTCAGTAAGTGCAGGATTCGTTGTCGACATCGGAACATATTTGCTTTCATTATTTTTCCTTGCGCGAGTGCGATCCATCCCGCCTTCAAAGGAAGCCGAAAAGCCATCTCTGGCAGCGTTATTAGATGGTGTGAGATATGCATTTAAGCGCCAAGATTTATTGGGCACTTACATTATTGATCTCGCTGCCATGACACTTGCAATGCCGATGGCCCTCTATCCATTTTGGGCAGATGATTTGGGTGCACCTTGGGCGCTCGGATTTTTCTACGCATCAATTACCGTCGGCTCGGTTTTCATCACTCTGACATCTGGATGGACTCGCACCTATCGATTCCATGGCCGGGCCGTTATTTTGGCGGCGATGGGTTGGGGCCTGGCAGTTGCCGCTGCGGGTTTGAGCAACTCACTGATCCTCGTACTGATCTTCTTAACAATTGCCGGAGCCTTCGACATGGTCAGCGCCCTCTTCCGAGGAAATATTTGGAACCAAACCATCCCCGATAACTTCCGCGGACGGCTTGCTGGAATCGAACTTCTTTCATATTCAGTCGGTCCATTAGCGGGACAACTTCGCGCCGCATCAATGGCTGCAGCTACCAGCTTGTCCTTTTCGGTAACTTCCGGAGGGCTGATGTGCGTCGTTGTGGTCGGATTTTTGGCAATTTTCTTGCCGAAAATGTGGAAATATGACGTCGAAACGAACGAATTTGCCGTTCGAGAGCGAGAAATTCGTAAAAATCGGGAAAATTCCTAACTCTCAATCGAATATTTAACTTTTTCGCCAGATTTTTATTAAAAAATTTAGAAAATAAGTTAATGAAAATGCGAAAGAGCACATTAAAAATAAAAAAATAATTAGCGACACGCACTGCGAAATTTCTCACTATGTAGTGGCATTTTTTTCAATATTCCGTCACACTTATCTACGAAACAGGTTTGGGTGACGGATCCGAACCCTTCCGATTAGGAGATAAACACATGGCTGCAGCTAAGAAATCTGCTCCAAAGCGCAAGAAGGCAGCTGCTAAGACAGCTGCTCCAAAGCGTCGTAAGAAGGCTGCTGTAAAGGCAGCTGCACCAAAGCGTCGTAAGAAGGCAGCTGCGAAGAAGGCAGCTCCAAAGCGCAAGAAGGCAGCTGCAAAGCCAGCTGCAAAGAAGGCAGCTCCAAAGCGCCGCAAGAAGGCAGCAGCTAAGAAGGCTGCTCCAAAGCGCCGCAAGAAGGCAGCAGCTGCAAAGCCAGCTGCTAAGAAGGCTGCTCCAAAGCGCCGCAAGAAGAAGGCTGCAGCTGCAACAGTTGCTGCTCCAAAGAAGCGTCGTAAGAAGGCTGCAAAGCCAGCTGCTAAGAAGGCTGCTCCAAAGCGCAAGAAGGCAGCTGCTAAGCCAGCTGCAAAGAAGGCTGCTCCAAAGCGTCGTAAGAAGGCAGTTAAGAAGGCTAAGTAATTTAACCTCTTATAAAAAACCCCGCCAGGTAACTGGCGGGGTTTTTTATTGCAAGAAAATAAATGGAAGTTAATCTTCTGGAGTTTATTCCTCGATTGGATTCTCTTTCAATGAATCTGTAACGCGTTCAAAAATTTCAGCAAGAACTCGTTGATCTTCCTTTGTGAGGTGATCTAAGAACCGAGTGCGAACGCTATCGACATGGTCTGGGGCTGCAGCCACAATTGCCTTCCATCCCTTGGCCGTCATCACAGCAAAGTAGCCACGTTTATCGTCAGGGCAGGCTTCTCGCTTCACCCAGCCGGCCTTCTCCATCACCTTAATTCTGTGCGAAAGACGCGACCTTGAGAGCATGGCAACATCAGCCAATTCACTCATACGCATCTTCCGCTCTGGGGCATCGCTGAGCTGAGCCAAAACTTCATAATCTGCCATCGAAAGTTCGTGATGATCGAGGTCGTAATCCAAGGCCTCAAGTAGGCGGCGGCTAGCGATGATGTAGCGGCGCCAAGCCTTCATTTCGGCAGGGTTTAACCAACGTGGTGTTGTAGCGTTTTGCCCTGCCATGCATAGAAGTGTACGGCAGAAGTAGAATATGTTGAACTTTCAACTACTTTTCATACAACCGAATTGGATGACATGAGCCTCACATCAGGAATCGATACCGCTTCGCTCGACCAGCTGGTCCGCCCGCAAGATGACCTCTTCCGCCACTACAACGGCAAGTGGGTCCGCGAGTACGAGATGCCAGCAGACCGCTCAAGCGATGGAATCTTCCGCAAACTTCATGATGAAGCCGAAGAACAAGTTCGCCAGATCATCGAAACCTCATCAGGTACCGGTGAAGCTCAGAAGATCGGCGACCTCTACAAATCATTTATGGATACCGACGCCATCAAGGCTCGTGGAATTTCACCCATAGTCGATGACCTCGCTGCCATCGATGGCATCACCAATCTTCAAGAATTTATCACCGTCATGGCTCGCCTTGAGATGCGCGGCATCGGCGGAATCTTTGGGGCAGCTATCTACCCCGATGCAATGGATTCCAATACCAATATCTTGTACATCGGACAGGGCGGACTTTCACTGCCCGATGAGTCTTACTATCGCGAAGAACAATTCGCATCGATTCGCACCGCCTTCATCGATCACGTCACCAAGATGTGCGCGTTGGTCGGAATCGCTAATGGCGCAGATCTAGCGACAAAGATTCTGGCTCTTGAAACCGAGATTGCTACCCACCACTGGGATCAAGTTAAGGATCGCGATGCAACCCTGACCTATAACAAGTACAGCCGCGCAGAGCTTGAAGACCTTGCCCCACACTTCTTATTCGATACCTGGGCAACCAATGCCAAGGTGCCGGCAAAGGCATTTGAGACCCTGGTTGTCTGCGAACCATCTTTCTTTGAATCAGTTTCCGCGATGTTTGCCAACTTCGATGCCAACCGCGAATCATGGGTAGCTTGGCTCAAACTCAATCTCGTCTCTGCAAGCGCTGCATTTTTAACCGATGACATCGTCCAGCAGAACTTCGAGTTCTATGCCAAGACTCTTTCAGGCACTCCTCAAATCCGTGATCGCTGGAAGCGCGGAGTCTCAGTGACTCAAGGCGCTCTCGGTGAAGCAATCGGCAAGGTCTATGTTGAAAAGCACTTCCCTGCACGAGCCAAGGAAGAGATGAAGGTCTTGGTCGATTACCTCCTTGAGGCATATCGTTTAAGCATTCTCGAACTTCCGTGGATGTCTGATGTCACCAAAGAAAAGGCACTTGAAAAGCTGAAGAAGTTCACTCCCAAGATCGGCTACCCCGATAAGTGGCGCGACTATTCAACTCTCGAAATTTCTGCAGATGACTTAATAGGCAACCTTTGGCGCATTGCTGAATTCGATCATGCCTATGCCATCGCAAAGATCGGCGCACCTGTCGATCGCGATGAATGGCATATGACCCCTCAGACTGTGAATGCCTATTACAACCCGCTCGCCAACGAGATCGTCTTCCCAGCCGCAATCTTGCAGCCACCATTCTTCGACCTCGATGCCGAAATGGCTGCCAACTACGGCGGAATCGGTGCAACTATCGGCCACGAAATCGGCCACGGCTTTGATGATCAAGGTTCTAAGTACGACGGCGATGGCAACATGGTCGATTGGTGGACTGATGAAGATCGCGCAAAGTTTGAAGAGCTCACCAGCGTTCTCGTAAAGCAATTCGATGCTCTCTCACCTGAAAGCACACCTGATATCCACGTTAACGGCGCCTTCACACTCGGTGAGAACATCGGAGACCTTGGTGGCCTTGCAATCGCCTATAAAGCCTACAAATTGGCCCTTAAGGGCGCCGAAAGCCCTGTGATCGATGGATTTACAGGCGATCAACGCTTCTTCCTCTCTTACGCGCATTCATGGCGTAATAAGAACCGCCCTGAAGAAGTTCGCCGCCGTATCGCAATCGACCCACACTCCCCTGATGAGTTCCGCTGCAACCAAATCGTGCGTAACGTCCAGGAGTTCTACGACGCATTCGCAGTCACTGAAAAAGATGAGCTCTGGCTAGCGCCTAAAGAGCGCGTACGGATTTGGTAAAGGTAGAATCGCGACCATGAAAAAACTTTCTCGTAAGCAGTGGATCATCATCGCTGTCGTCGTCCTTATCGGTGGAGCAATCCTTCGCTCAGCGACCAATAGCGGCCCTGAACTCCCTGCAGATACCACGACCCTCGTCCAAGAAGAAGCTCCAACAGCAACAATTGGCTTCGACTCACCGCTTGATCTCGGTAACGGCGTCTTCGTGACTGTCTCAGCTCCAACTCGATTCACACCAACAACGTTCATGACAAATATCGATCAGAAGCCAAAGACTTCTAACGCATTCGATGTCATCATCAAGAACGGTGGTTCAACTCCACTTGATTTCACCACAGTCTCACTCGAAGCTGTATCAGGTGCCAATGTCTGCTTCGACGTCCTTGGTGACCTCGATATCAACGGAGCTCCAACTGAAGCTCTCAAGGCAGGCGGTGAAATCAGCTACAAGTACGGCGTAGGTTGCCAAGCAGCAGCTGGTGAACCACTTACTCTGACAGTGCGCATCGGCGAATCAACTGTTCAGGTAGATGGAAAGATCGCTTAACTCGTTATTGCAAATAAGAAAGCCCCGGCCAATTGGTCGGGGCTTTCTTATTGTGGCAATTAATCCTCTGGATAGTGGCAAGCAATGCGGTGATTGGTGCCGATCTGCATCAACTGTGGAACTTCTGTACGACACTTATCCTGTGCCTTCCAGCAGCGAGTATTAAATACGCAACCTGCTGGTGGGTTTACTGGGCTTGGAAGATCGCCCTGCAAAATAATGCGTTCGCGCTTACGTCCCTTAATTGGATCTGCAACAGGAACAGCAGATAGCAACGCCTTTGTATATGGATGGCGTGGGTGGGTAAAGAGATCGACCTTATCTGCCTCTTCCATCACCTTGCCGAGATACATAACAATCACGCGATCTGAGATGTGCTGAACAACTGAAAGATCGTGAGCGACGAAGATGTAAGCCATATTGAATTCATCTTGCAGATCTTCAAGAAGGTTAACGACCTGTGCCTGAATTGAAACATCGAGAGCCGAAACAGGTTCGTCAGCAACGATAAGTTTTGGCTTCAGTGCAATCGCGCGAGCTACACCAATACGTTGGCGCTGTCCGCCAGAGAATTCATGTGGATAGCGGTTGATATGTTCAGGGTTAAGTCCCACGCGAGCCATGAGGCGCTGTACTTCAGCCTCAATTCCGCCCTCAGGAGTGATCTTCTGAATTTCAAATGCTGCGCCGATAAGGCTTCCAACAGTCTGACGTGGATTAAGGGATGCGAATGGATCCTGGAAGATCATCTGCATCTGTGAACGAAGTGGCTTCATCTGCTTCGGTGTCAGATTGGTGATGTCCTGACCGTCGAAGGTGATCTTGCCGCCCGTTGGTTCGTATAACTTCAAGATTGTGCGACCAGCTGTGGTCTTACCGCAACCTGATTCACCGACGAGGCCGATTGTCTGACCGGCATAAATTTCAAGGTCAATGCCATCGACTGCCTTAACAGTTCCCTTTACCTTCGAGAATGCTCCACCCGTTGTTGTTGGGAAGTGCTTCTGTAGTCCTTCAATCTTAAGAATTGGATGAGTCATTAGTTGCCACCGATTTCTTTACGGGCTTTGACGAGCTCAGCCTCTGAGAGGTGGCAACGTGAGAAGTGATCAGTTGTCTTTTGATCAAGAGTTGGCGCAGTTGTTGCACAGAGATTGCCAGGAACGCGATCTGAGAATGAGCAACGGGCGCGGAATGAACAACCCTGAGGAAGATTGATCAGTGATGGTGGCTGACCAGGAATCGCAACGAGACGCTTTGATTCGAGTTCGCCAATCTTTGGAATCGAATTGAGAAGACCGATCGCATAAGGATGATCTGGGCGGTAGTAGATATCTTCAGCTCCGCCGCTTTCGACAATCTTTCCTGCATACATGACGTTGACGCGGTCAGCGACTTCAGCAACAACGCCAAGATCGTGAGTAATCAAGATAAGAGCCATGTTGAACTCTTTCTGCATATCTCGAATGAGCTGCAGAATCTGTGACTGAACTGTCACATCGAGAGCTGTCGTTGGTTCGTCAGCGATAAGAAGTGATGGGTTATTAATCAATGCCATCGCAATCATTACGCGTTGGCGCATGCCACCTGAGAATTGGTGTGGGAATTCATCGACGCGCTTTGATGCAGCTGGAATTCCTACGAGGTCCAACATCTCGATAGCGCGCTTCTTACCGGCAGCCTTATCGCCCTCGTTATAGAGAGACCACGCTTCGATGAGCTGGTTGCCGATTGAGTAATAAGGGTGCAGAGCTGACATTGGATCTTGGAAGATCATCGACATCGCCTTGCCGCGCAGCTTACGAACTACCTCTTCATCGGCAGAGATAACATCGACGGGGCCTGATTCAAGATTGAGAAGCGCTTGGCCGGTAATTTGGGTGCGCTTGCGGTCGTGTAGACCCATGACAGCCAACGAAGTAACAGACTTCCCTGAACCGGATTCGCCTACGACTGCAAGGGTTTCACCACGTGCGACGGAAAATGAGATGTCATTAGATGCCTGAACGAGGCCATCTTCAGTAGGAAATGCAACGTTAAGGTTCTTAACCTCGAGGAATGGCTTCCGGGTCATGATGCAACTCGCACTCGTGGATCGATATAGGCATACAAGATATCCACCAACAAGTTAGCGACAACAACGAATGTTGCTGCCAAGATAGTTGTGGCAAGAATTGTTGGAAGGTCATAATCATTGAGCACGGCACGAATTGATAGACGTCCGAGCCCAGGTAAGTTGAAGATACTTTCAGTAATGATTGCGCCTCCGAGCAAACCAGCAAAATCAAGACCGGCCATGGTGACAATCGGAGCAAGAGCTGCGCGAAGTGTGTGCTTGCGTAAGATTTCACGTTCAGGCAAGCCCTTTGCGCGCGCAGTACGGATGTAATCTTCAGAAGAAGTCTCGATGACATTCGAACGGGTAAAGCGTGTGTAGTTGGCAGCATAGAGAAGTGCCAAGGTGATGCATGGGAAGATAAAAGTCTTAAACCATCCCACGGGATCTTCATATGGTGAGACCCAGCGTCCCAACTCGATGGGGTTAATCAAATTAAATTTAAGTGCGACGAAGAGAAGAATCAGAATTCCTGAGATAAATGTTGGAAGAGATGTACCGACAAGGACGAATGCCGTTGCCGCTCGATCTTGCCATTGGTTCTTTCTTCGCGCCGCCAAAATTCCAAGGCTGACACCCACCGAAATCCAGAGAACAAAGGCGCCTAGGGCCATGGAAAGCGTTACTGGGAATGCTTCCTTGATAAGTGTGGTCACGCACTCGTGACGGTTAAATGAATATCCAAAAGCTGGCGCTGGGCATTCGATCTTCGCTGCGCCATCGCCATATTCGCGTCCTGCTACTAAACCTTTAACAAATCTTCCATATTGCACATGCACTGGGACATCGAGTCCGAGACGATGGCGGTTAGCTTCGATTACTGAAGGCGAACATGCCTTGCCGCAGGTAAGAGCTGCCGGATCCATCGGAAGTACTGCGAAGATGCCAAATACAGACATGCTGACGAGAGTCAGGACCACAAAGGTCGCACTCAATCGTCGAGCTAAGTACTTCAACATCTTTATATCTCCTAAAAATAAACGATTAAAAATTCTAGATTTCGTGGAGTTGCGGGCGGCTCATTTCTGAACCGCCCGCAACCAGCTACGAATAGCTAATTAACTTTAGATTTCTCTAGAGGTTAATTAGTTCTTTACGTACATCTGTCCGAAGCCGAAGTTACCTTGTGGCTCCCAGTAGTAAACGCCGCCGACCTTAGATCCCCAAACTTCTTGGGTCTTTGAGAAGACAGGGCGGATGATCCAGTACTGATCCATAACGTACTGTGAAAGTTCCTTCCACATCGCTGCCTGCTTGGTGCGGTTAGTTTCTACCTTTGCTGCATCTGACTTCTTCTTGAATGCTGCGTATGCAGGGTCATCCCAGTTCTGAGCCAAGTTAAATCCACCCTCTTTTGTGAAGAGTTCAGGAATAACTGTTGATGCGTTTGCCCAGTCAGCTCCCCAACCAGCAGATGAAATGTCATTCTGCTTGTCGTTGTTGAGAACTGTTGAGTAGTACTGACCTGATGGAATGAAGTTGAACTTCACAACAATGCCAGCTTCCTTTGCAGCATTCTGAATCAATACAGATGCCTTCTCGTTTGTTGCAGACTGTGCAATATCCCAAACGATTCCCTTGTCAGCAGATGTCGCGCGAGCGTATGCATCTGGGCATGAGGTCTTTGCCTTAGCCATCAATGAAGCTGCATATGTTGCATTTCCAGTGATCTTCCAGTTTGGATCGTGAATGTTGCCCTTTGTCTTTGTGTAGTCAAGACCGAGAACTGGCTTAACAGGGTTATCTCCTGGATCTCCGTAGAACTCACGTCCACCTGAAAGGTCGATGAGAGCCTGTGTGTCGATCGCGAAGAAGAGAGCCTTACGTACATCGAGGCAATCCATCTTGCCCTTCTTGACGTTCATTGCTGAGTAGCGAACGTATGGGTCGTACACGTTAAAGCGCTGAGCCTTCTTTGTTGGGTCAGCGAAGAATGCACGTGTATTTGCTGGCTGTAGTGAATCAAGTGAAGCTGTGTTTGGGATCTGATCTTCGAGCATGATCTGATCGCGAACATCTTCAGCTAGACCGAAGCGAACAACGATGTTATCTGGGTATGGAGTACGGATTGCGTCAGAAGACTTCTTCCAAGCAGCGTTACGTACGAGTTCCATCTGATCGCCGATCTTGTATGAAGCAATCTTGTATGGACCGTTAGCGAATGGCTTGAGGTCGTACTTATCTCCAGTGTCCTTTGAAGCCTTAACTGGTGCACCTGCTGGGTAAGTAAGTGCGTAGTTGAAGTCAGCAAATGAGCGGTTTAGCTTGAAGGTAATTGTGTTACCTGAGCAAGAAACTGCCTTATCGAACTGAGCCTGTCCGGTCTTCTTGTAAGGACCCTTGTATACAGATGCGCCATCTTTATCCTTAGGGATATCGAGTGCCTGTACGAGGTACTGAGGACCATCTGTGATTACATCGCCAGCGAATGGACGTGAAACACCGTACTTGACGTCAGCACAGGTAACAGCTGAGCCGTCTTCCCATGTGATGCCTGAACGAAGTGTGAACTTCCATGTCTTAGCAGCGTTTGATGGAACACCAGTGTTTGTTGCAAGGTCTGCAACGAGTGATGAACCTGCTGATCCTGGGACCGGCTTGTATGAAACCAAGTTGCGGTAGATGTATGAGTTGAAGAACGCGATATCGCGGCCTGTGTAAACACGGGCTGGATCTACGTGGTCAAACTGCTCTTGATGTGTAATGAAGTACAAAGTGCCGCCAGTAACTGGCTTTTCTGCAGCGTTTGCACTTGAGCCTGCAGCAACTGTTACGCCAACAGCAAGTGCGATTGCAGCTGTTGAAGCAAGGATGCGACGGCTAGTTTTCAAACCGGACATGTGTCCTCCTTGTAGAAGCGGTTCTGGTCCACGGGTCGTGAATCAGAGTTGAAACTTCATTAAGAGAAACTCGCGAGATATCTCTTCACTGAAGCTTCTTTCCCATATTGCTATGGGAAATCTAGGGCCTTTCTATCGTCCTGCTTTTGGATCGAGCGCATCGCGAATCGCATCACCCAAGAGGTTGAGCGAGAGCACAATGGCAATCAGGATTACTGATGGAATAAGAAGATATGCAGGGTCGTTACGCCAGTAACCAACGGCATCAGATAACACGAGTCCGAATGTTGAAGCCGGTGGTCGTACACCAACGCCCAAGAAAGAGAATGTTGCTTCTGCTGCGATATAGGCAGGAAGCGATAGAGAAGTGAAGACGATTGCTGTTGGCCAAAGATTGGGAAGAATCTCCTTCACAATGATGCGCCAACTTGATGCGCCCATTGCTTGCGCCGCCATAACAAAATCACGTTCGCGTAATGACATAGCTTGCGAACGGATAAGTCGGTAAAAACCAGTCCAACCAAAGAAGACCAAGAAGATAACCAGAACCAAGATACGCGCAGCATTTTCATGTGCGATACCGGTTGCTTCAACGCGCTGCACCAATGGAAGTGAGAGCGCGATGATCATGAAGGTACCTGGGAATGAGAGAAGGAAATCTGCAAAACGTCCGACAATTGAATCGACGCGACCCTTGAAGTAGCCGGTTGCAATTCCAATCAGCATGCCGATTCCGATTGATGCAGTTGTTGCAATGACTGCCACTAAGAATGAAAGTTGTGAACCGTAGAGAAGAAGTGCGAAAACGTCGCGACCGACGCCTGGCTCAACTCCAAGTGGGTGATCCCATGACACGCCGCCCCATTTACCGATTGGCATTGCGAATTCGTCAAGAACGCCTTCGTAGATAGTTGTGTTATCTACTCCGAATGCGCGTGTAATAAGAGGTGCGAGAATTGAACAGAGTAAGAAGAAGATCGTCGTGTATCCCGCATAAACGCCAACTTTGTTGCGCTTAAAGCGCGCCCAAGCGATCTGTTTTGGGGTGCGCTGAACAATCTCTTGTGACTCTTCCTTGAGTACGGACTCAGCCAATTAGAACGCTCCCTCAGCTTCGACGCAGGCAAGACCTACCCGCGAGTACTGCAAGGTAGTCGCATTTGAGCGAAAACGGAACCCCATAAGTCCGATTTAGACCTATTTCACCCCTTGAGAGCGAGCCTCTTCATCGCCAGAAAGAGCGGAATAGAGAGGAAGCAGCCGAGGAACATGACGACAACCCAGGCTGTTGCCAGATCGGCCCCCAACATCAGCCCGGTAATGGCTGGTCCAAGGACTCCAGAGACCGACCACTGCAAACTCATCAGAGCATTGGTGCGGCCACGGATATGTTCAGGGGAAAGTTCATTGGCAAGTACCGGAATCGTCGGCGCTTGCACCATTTCGCCGAATGCGAAGACCAGTTGGCTCATGCAGAGCGCTATGCCTGAGGCAAGAACTGGAAGATATGGAGATACGCCGACAAAGACCCAAGAGAGCGCCCAAATAATTCCAATAGAAATAAGTGCTGTGTACTTCGAATACTTTTCCAGAATGCGCATGACAAGTGGTTGAAAGAGAACGATAGAGATCGTATTTACTCCAAAGATAATTCCGAGCCACTTAGGAGAAAGCTCTAGGAACTGTGTAGCAAAGACGGGAATACCAGCCTGAATGGTTCCGTAACCAAAGGTGAAGAGAATGATTCCGGCAAAACCTAGGTACATGAGCGGTTTGATCTGCATCAAGTCACGATAGGAACCCTGCTTGGGTTCATGCTCTTTCGGAATGTATTTGTTGACATGTTCGCCACGCAATGAAAAAACAATGAGTAGATAAATTAAGAAAGTTGCTGCATCAACCCAGTACATAATCTGGAATGAGAGTAAGTCACCCTTTTGAATAATCAAAGATGAAAGCAAGCCACCCATACCAAGACCAAGGTTGAGCAACATAAAGTTAAAGCCAAAGATTTTAGGACGATCAACTTCAGGCGTTACGCGAGTCAAAATCACGCTCTGGCTAGGCCAGACTGCTTGTGCTGAAATATTGATAAATGTCAGCGCAAGAATTGCATGAAAGTGAGTCTCTACCAATGAGAGCGAAAAGGCAGCAGCTGAGTTACAGATTAGTCCAGCAATCATTACCTTCTTGGGGCCAATGCGATCGACCAGAGCTCCCATTGGCGTGCTGGCAACGATGCTGACAATTGCGCCATAGGAAAGCAAAAGGCCACCGAAGGTATTGGTGAAGCCGCGCATATCGTGGAGATAGACAAGTAAAAGCGAGAGCGTCATACCTCCGCCAATAGCGTTGAGGCACATGCCAATCACTAGCTTCCGTGACTGCGGATTGAGCAGAACGGTAAATTCTTTAAAGAGCATTTACTTCAATAAACCCTGCGCCTGCGCAAGAATTTCAGTTCGGTATTTAACGCCTAGCGATATGTGGCCCTCGCCTGGTTTAAATGAAAGCGTTGCAGTTGGAATGTGCTTTTCCAGCCAATATGAGTGCGCATGCGGAACCATAAAATCATCATCGCCCTGCCATAAGAAGACAGGCTTAGTGACGTCCGCTAGATCAAATCCCCATTGCTTTACAAAGACCAAATCGTCATCAATCCAACCATCAAAGCTGACTGCTAACCCACTTCGCATTGTTGCTGCCATCTGATCTGCGGCTTCGCCTTCCAGAACTGCTTTATCGGCATCACCAATTAATCCACCAAATGCTTCTCGGATTTCGTTTCCGGTTACAGATTTCATGGGACCTGCATTGTCATTCATCCATTGATCAACAACTGCTTCGCCTTTAAGCGCAGCCCCAAATTCATCGTGATTTTCTGGACCCATGCCTTCGAGGAAATCTAAATCATCAACACCAAAAGCTCCGACGCCAGCGAGCGAAATTGCACCCACGTTGCGTGGCTCAAATGTGTTTGCGATGCAGTGCGGTCCCCCACCTGACCAACCAATAGAAACAAACTTGGTGATGTTCTTTGCATCAAGTAGCTGCGCAATATCGTTGTTGATACTGATAACGCTACGTCCAGGGTTGCGATCGCTGGTTCCGTAACCTGCGCGGCTATAGGAAAGTGCGCGAATTCCTGCTGATGCTGCCGCCTCTAACCAGTCAGACCAAGCGCTGGCATGGCCCGGAGTTCCATGATGAAAAATGATTGCGTTTTCAGAGTTGATTCCATTATCGAGAATCTCGAGTTCGCGACCATCTTTGAGTTTAAATTGAGGCATTTGGTCAGTCTATTACTCTGACACAATATGCAACATGGATTCAGCTACATCAAATAAGGGCTTCTCATATGAGATTACCCATGCCGCTGAATCCGGTTTAGCGCGCGCCGGGGTCATCACAACTCCCCACGGAAAAATTCATACTCCTGCATTTATTCCTGTCGGCACCAAAGCCAATGTAAAGACCGTTCTTCCTGAAGCGATGGAAGAACTTGGCGCACAGGCTTTACTGGCTAATGCCTATCACCTCTATCTCCAACCTGGTCCTAGCGTTCTCGATGAAGCAGGTGGGCTCGGCAAATTTATGAACTGGGATAAGCCAACATTTACCGATAGCGGTGGATTCCAAGTTCTCTCACTGGGCGTTGGTTTTAAGAAGGTCCTTGCTATGGATGCGCAGACTTTCCGCTCCGATCAAGTGATTGCTAAAAATAAAGAACGTCTGGCTCACGTTGATGATGAAGGCGTGACATTTAAGAGCCACCTCGACGGTTCGATGCATCGCTTTACCGCTGAAGTATCGATGCAGATTCAGCATCAACTGGGCGCTGACATCATGTTTGCCTTCGACGAGTGCACAACCCTTCACAACACTCGCCCTTATCAAGAGCTAGCGATGTCACGTACTTACGATTGGGCAATCCGTTGCCTCGATGAACATAAACGTCTTACCGAATCACGCGCTGAAAAGCCTTACCAAGCTCTCTTCGGAGTCATTCAAGGTGCGCAATATGAAGATCTTCGCAAGAAGGCTTCATCTGATCTTGGTTCAATGAGTTCTTCCGGAATCGAATTCGATGGCTTTGGAATTGGTGGAGCGCTCGATAAAGATTCACTCGGCACGATTGTTGGTTGGGTCAATTCAACTCTTCCTGAAAATAAGCCAAAACACTTGCTCGGTATTGGCGCACCTGAAGATCTCTTTGTTGGGGTGGAAAATGGCGTCGATACCTTCGATTGCGTACTTGCTTCGCGCATTGCTCGCACCAGCTCGGTCTACACAATGACGGGCCGCTTCAATGTTTCCAATGCGCCATTTGTGCGCGACTTTAATCCGATTGATGATGAATGCGATTGCTACACCTGCAAGAACTACACCCGCGCATACCTATGTCACTTATTCCGCGGAAAAGAGATGCTCGCAGGAACGCTCGCCACAATTCACAATGAGCGATTTATTGTGCGCCTTGTCGATCAGATGCGCCAAGCGCTCGTTGATGGAACTTTCCAAGAAATGAAGACAGAGTTTATGGGACGCTACAAACATAAATCGGGGCAAGCCCGCGATTAATTACTGGTGTAGATCTTTTAAAGAATCTGCTTCAGAACCAACAGGTGCCCAACCGCCAGGAACCAGATCCTGCGCTTCAGCTGGTCCCCATGTGCCGCCTTCATATTGAATAACGGGATTTGGATTCTTTAACAAATCTTCAAGAATCTGCCATGAGTGCAGCACTGAGTCGATTCGTGTGAAGCGGAAGTGATCTCCCAACATCGCAGCGCGTAGAAGTCGCTCGTAAGGTCCTTGGCGATCTCCGAATTCAGCTACGAATTCAACTGAGAGATCGACTGTCTCAGTAACAAGTTTTGTTCCAGGCTTCTTCGCTTGAAGTGAGATATCTACGCCATCTTTAGCGCCAAGCCGGAAGCGCACTTGGTTTGATTGACTCTTTCCGAAGAGCGCACGTGGAGGTTGCTTAAATTCAACAATAACTTCAAGGACGGTCTCAGGCATCTTCTTACCTGTACGAAGATAGATAGGTACGCCAGCCCAACGCCAGTTATCAATAAATAACTTCATCGCCACAAAAGTTTCAGTATCTGAATTTTGCGCAACGCCATCTTCATCAAGGAAGCCTTCGAATTGGCCACGCACAACATCTGTCTTATTGATATCGCGAATTGCAGAAAGAACCTTCATCTTCTCGTTCTGCATTGCATCAGAACCCATATCAATAGGTGGTTCCATCGTCAGCATCGTGAGCACCTGCAAGATGTGGTTCTGCAATACATCGCGGGTAGCACCCACTCCGTCATAGAACTTTCCTCGTCCATCGATACCAAAGCTTTCTGCCATTGTGATCTGGATATTTGATACGTAATTTCGGTTCCACACTGGTTCAAAGAGAGTGTTGGCAAAGCGGAAGACCAGAAGATCTTCTACTGCTTCTTTACCGAGATAGTGGTCGATGCGGTAGATCTGCTCTTCAGGAAGTAACTTCTTTAACTCAAGATCGAGTGCTTTGGCGCTCTCTAGATCGCGACCAAATGGCTTCTCAACGACTACACGTGCCCGGCGAGTAATTCCGACCGTCGCAAGAGCTTCAGTAATACGAGCAAAATATTCAGGAGCAATTGCTAAGTAAATTACTGGAAGTTTGAAGTCTTTGATCGCTTCAGCAAGGGCGACGAATGTCTGTGGATCTTCATAATCGCCAACAATCAGCTGCATCTCATTGAGCAACTTACCGAGCGCTGCTTCATCTACATCAGGCTTACGAGCACGAACTGCTTGCTCTACATTCTCTTTAAAGACTTCTTGCGTCCACTTAGAAGATGCAACGCCAAAGATTTGAACATCAAGTTCGCCAAGGTCTTCAAGGTCATAGAGAGCTGGAAATAACTTCTTCTTTGCAAGATCTCCGGTCGCGCCAAATAGAACTAAAGCATCTGCCTTCATTAATTTCCCTTATTTGAAGATGACTGGGGCTTCTCATTATGTCCACCGAACTTGTAACGCATTGCGCTTAAGACTCGGTTAGCAAATTCGTCGTTGTTACGTGAAGCAAAGCGTGCATATAGCGAAGCGCTCAAGACATGGGCAGGGATGCCAGCTTCGATTGCTGCCTGCACTGTCCAGCGACCTTCACCGCTATCACTTACCTGTGTTGAATACTCTGTAAGTTCTTCTGACTCAACAAGCGCTTGTGCTGTGAGATCGAGAAGCCATGAGGCAACAACGCTTCCGCGGCGCCAGACTTCGGTGATTGCTGGAATATCAAGATCGTATGCAGGAGTCATCTCATCTGCCGCTTCAAAGATTGCAAGGCCCTCTGCGAATGCCGCCATCATTCCGTATTCGATTCCATTGTGAATCATCTTGACGAAGTGGCCAGAACCAACCGGACCGCAATGCAAATATCCGTATTCAGCTTGCTGTGGTTCACCTGTACGTCCTGGTGTGCGTTCTGCGGATTCAACTCCTGGGCACAGTGCTTTAAATATTGGATCCAGTGACTTCACGACTGCATCGTCGCCACCAATCATGAGCGAGTAACCGCGCTCTAGACCGTAAACGCCACCTGATGTTCCGACGTCAACAAAATTAATTCCTTTTGCCTTCAAAAGTTCGGCGTTCTTGAGGTCATTCTTGTAATAGCTATTTCCGCCATCGATGATGGTGTCGCCCGAAGAAAGATGTTCTGCCATCGCTGCGATTGTTGAGTCAGTTACTGATGCCGGAACCATGATCCAGATGGTGCGAGGTGTTGAAAGTTGTGAGGCTAAGTGAGCCATATCGGTTGCACCGAGTGCGCCTTCAGCAGCGAGAGCGTTAACAGCATCAGGGCTGACGTCATAGACGGCAGATGTGATGTTGTGACGAGCCAGGCGACGGACGATATTTGCGCCCATGCGGCCAAGGCCGACCATTCCGAAATTGGTAGTTGTCATGAATATGCCTATTCGCTGTAGAAAACGCTCAACGTTGAGGCTCGTAGTCTATATGAGGCAGCGTTTAACTTTCGAATCCAGGCAAATTTCAGGTGAAATTATTCTGAAAAGAAGGCCTCTGTATCAACGATGAGTCGAGTGTGTGAATTTCCACGAACATAACTCGCCGGTATCGAGAGATCTCCCTCAATAATCTTTGTGACCGCATCGGCCTTACTTTCACCCGCTGCAACGATCCAAACTTCTGCAGCGCTATTGATTAATGACATCGTGAATGAAACGCGAACCGCCGGTGGTTTTGGTGAATCAGTGATTGCAAATACTTTTCTATGATCATCGATATCTGCAATTCCCGGAAAGAGTGAAGCCACATGACCGTCAGGGCCCAGACCCAGAACATTGAGATCGATATCTACATTTTCTAGCGCTAAGTCGTAATCACTCACCGCTTCATCAATGCTCTTTGCGACATCTGATGCAAGGGCTTCGTGAATTACGATTTTTGTATTGGTCACAGTTTTGTGAAATGGGAAAGCATTTCGTTCAACGCTATCTGCAGGAACAAAACGTTCATCGCTCCACCAGATATGAAGGCCGGCAAAGCCATCTGAATCGGCATTGAATTCATTGACTAACGCTTCTGAGATCTGCACGCCTAGGGTGCCACCGGTGAGCACCAAATGAAATTGGCTCTTTAACTTAAGTCCTTTTTCAATCGCAGCCAGAATCTGAACAGTTACCTCTTCAGCAAGTTCGGCAGCATCTGCATAGAGCGTGAGGTCGAGTTCGTCATCGATATCCCCAACGATTGCATCGAAGTCATCGCTCATTGCTTCCCCCATTTACTCTTAAATTCAGAAGTACTCATCTCGTAGATGTTTTCTGGACCATCTTCCTCATCAATCTGCTGGCCCTTGTAGTCGAAACCAAAGTAGTTAATCACAGCGATGGATGGCAGATTATTTGGGCTCACGGTGTATCGCAGAGTTTTTACCTCAGGAAAGGTACAGACCCAACTCCACATGCCTTTAAGAGCTTCCTTGGCATATCCATTGCCTTGAAAAGCCTCTTCGATGCCAAGGCCAATCTCCATCATTCCTTCGGAATCAGGCACTCCATGAAAACTAGTGCTGCCAATAATTTCCTTGCTCTCTTTGAGAACTATAAATCTGACAAACCACTTGTTTACTGATGGATCAACTTTCACCTGCGGAACACGCCAACCCAATGGACCGCTCTCTATAACAAGATTCTGATGTGGGTTTGTGAAGTCTCGGCCCGCTATCGCTATGACATCATCCTTGTTTTCATATAACTCAATGATGCCCTGCGCAGAAATATGATGAAGTTCTAGACGCGGAGTATCAATTACCTTCTCGTACACATGCGAAGTATCGCACGACGCTAGAGAATGAAGTGAGCCTTTGCTTTCTCAACGGCAGAAACGCGGCCGTCTACCTCCATCTTTCGGTACAAATTCTTGAGGTGAGTCTTCATCGTATTCAGCGAGATATGAAGTGAGGCAGCAATTGCACTGATTGGGCGATCCGTTGAAAGGTGTCGCAAGACTTCGAGTTCGCGCTTAGTCAGCGATGAAGCAAATTCTGATGGTCGGTTGGCATCTGACTTAATGCGCTCGGCGACGCTAGAGGCTAGATCTTCAAGATAGACAGTTGGATTCTCGCCAGCAATTTTCAAGATGAGGTTCCCCATTTCCGATGATTGACGAAGGAAAGTTTCTTTCGCACCTACTGTGGCTCCGATTTCGAGAGCCTTCTTCATCTCCTTCATCGCCAAATTCTCCTGATCAATTACTTCGTGAGCGTCAGCGAGATGCTTCCAAATCTTTTCGCGAGGAGTTCGCGCAGGTAGGTTCTTCACTTCTTCTCGAACCGATTTCTTACCCATGCGCTCGTCATAGGCAAGCTTTATCTGTTGCACAAATCGAAGTTTCGGCGCACGTTCTAAGAGTGCCCCTAAGCGTTCATTATCTTTAACAGTAAATCGAATGAAGAGTTCGCTCAGATCAATAATTGAAACAAGGCCTTCTGAAAATTCAATTTCACTGGCCCGTTCTCTGGCCCGCTTAATATTGTCGAGCGCCTCAGTCACCATCCCGCGCATCACAAGATCGCGAGCAAAGTAACCGTCGGCAAAGAAATGCCAAGCCCATTGCTGCCACTGCTCTCCTAGGTTTCTGATCTGTCCAAAGACCTCAAAGGCCTCGCGAGGTCTTGCAAATTCAAGATGGCAGCGCGCAATGATGAACATCGAATCTAGCGGACCAAAGATTCCGACATAACCACGTTTGGTGAACTGAGAATAGGTAACCGAGGCAGCTTCATACGCTCTGCGGTAGTCGCCTCGTTGAAAAAGCGCCATCGCATTCATAGATGAGAGCAAGAGGTGGTTATTGGGAAGTTTAGATTTATTGGCTAGCGCTTTCGCTTCTTCATATAAAGCTTCTACCGATTCAGTCTCATCCAGAATAAAGCTCTTCATCGCGGCCAGGCGCAATAAGCCAATCTGCTCTTCAATTCCAAATGTAATTGGACCTTCATTATTTGCCATCGCAATCGCATAACTCTGATCGAACTCATCAAAACGCCCTAACGCCATTTCTACGTACGCTCTGGATCCATATGTGAGTTGCTTGATGAATCCTTCCAGCACCGTTCCTTGCGCATCGAAATTCATCTGATCAATCATGCTGAAAACAGAGTCATACTCTTGATTGGCTAAACGTCCTGCTAGTTCAACAGTCGCACGTTTGAGTAGACCTAACTCTGAATTGTCGCCGGCAAAGATGGACCAGCGAATCAGTTCGCGCCCGCGACCTGTTGACTGCAAGATTCGAGCAGCATCAGGGAAAATTTCTGCGACTTTCTCAAAATCGCCTGCGAGATAGGCGTGCTCTAGGGCGAGGTTCGGTTCGTTGCGATTCTCATGAAATGCAAGAAGCGCCGAGTGAATTCTCATCTTCTTGTACTTATCTTTTCGAAGCTCAGTCAGAAGAACTTCTCGCACAAGTGTCGAAAATTCAAAGCTCTGCTCTGGAGATCCTGTTTGAGTGAAGTAGTTGCCATCAAGTGCTATCTGGTTAATACCATCATAGGAATAATCATCGCCGAGGATAACTTCAGCCATTTCATGGGTAAATTCTTGAACGACAGCAAGGGAAGTAATCAGGGATCGTGTCTGATCATCCAGCGAGTTAATTACGGATGAAGCTAAAGCCCTTAGAGGTTCGGATTGAGAAGAAACCAACTTCTCAAAATCTACCGGCTTCTTATTCTTAGATATTTGATAGACGAGCATTGAGACAGCTGCCGGCCAACCATGTGCTCCTTCGAGAGATTGCCGAATTTCGCTATCCTCATAATCTAATTTGTGCATTGCTGCCAGAGTTGCAATCTCATTGTCAGAAAATTGGAGATCATTGGCAGTGACAACTGAGAGCGCACCACGTGAAGCGAATGTGGCATAAACCGTTTCTAAAGAATCTCGGCGGATTGTTACGAATTGAATGTTCTTGGGAAATTGCTCAACAAGGCGCGAAGCAATATCGACGTCGCGATTGGTATGTTCACGAAGATTGTCGATGATAAAAATGTAATCTTTACCTGTTGCAAGAAGTTCATTGCCCCAACGGCGAACTACTTCGACTGGGCGAACGCTTGCTTCGCCTTCAAACCACGGCGCAAAGCCTGGAAGAATGTTTCTTGTCGCCTGAATAAAGAGCGCCGCCATATCTTCAAGCGAATCACTTTCGGTAATTGTTAACCAGATAACGCGATCACGATGCGCGAGCGCCCATTCGGCAACGACGGAAGTCTTTCCGTACCCGGCAGGTGCAATGACAACTGTCGTACTTGGTGACGAATTATCAAGAAGAGGAAATAGATGCTTTCGGGATAAGTAATTTGGCGGCAAGGTTGGAATGAGAGTGCGCGAAAGTGTCACTCCGGGAGCTACCTCGAACTCCGCTGCCTCACCCTTTGCCGTTGCCATGGTGTTAGGGTGATGGAAAAGCGGGGGGATGTGAAGCCAAAATCACCCCATTAGGGGTGAGATAACGCGGTGATTCTTACGCGTGGATTAGAGAGTTGCGAAGCCTTCTGCAAGAACACCAAGGGCATCCTTAAGAAGTTCATCTGTAATAACCAATGGTGGCAAGAAGCGAATTACGTTGCCGTAAGTTCCCGCAGTAAGGATGAGAACACCCTTGCTCTGGCAGTACTTGATGACCTTAGCCATCGCTTCAGGATTTGGATCCTTAGTACCAGCGTGAACGAGTTCGATTGCAACCATTGCACCACGACCACGAACATCGCCAATGATTGGGTACTTAGCCTTAAGGGCGTTGAGTGAGTCCACGAGAATCGTGCCGATATGCGCAGCGCGATCCACGAGCTTCTCTTCTTCAATGGTTTCAATTACGGCAAGAGCTGCAGCACAGACCACAGGGTTTCCACCGTATGTTCCGCCGAGTCCACCCACATGAGATGAATCCATAATTTCAGCGCGAGCAGTAACTGCTGCAAGCGGCATTCCGCCAGCGATTCCCTTCGCAGAGATGATCATGTCTGGTTCCATATTTTCATGCTCTACAGCAAACATCTTTCCTGTGCGAGCAAAGCCTGACTGAACTTCATCAGCGATGAAGACAATCTTGTTTTCGGTAGCAAATTTCTGAAGTCCTGGCATAAAGCCAACTGGTGGCACGATAAATCCACCTTCGCCAACAACAGGTTCGATCAAGATTGCCGCAACGTTATGTGCGCCAATCTCTTTCTCAATCTTTGAAATAACAGCTGCGAGTGAATCTTCAGCGATAGTCGCAGGATTGCCGTTGTAGCGATATGTGTAAGGCATTGGCATGCGATAGATCTCATTAGCGAATGGACCAAAGCCATCTTTGTAAGGAATGTTCTTTGCAGTCAGTGCCATAGTGAGGTTGGTGCGACCGTGATACGCATGTTCAAAGACAACAACAGCCGCACGCTTTGTGTAGTGACGAGCAATCTTGATTGCATTCTCAACGGCTTCTGCACCTGAGTTTTGCAGGATCGACTTCTTTTTAAACTTTCCTGGAGTCAGGCGATTGAGCGCTTCGCATACTTCGATGTACCCCATGTAAGGAACAGTGGTGAAGTTTGTATGCGTAAAGTTTGCGACAGCTTCTTGCACTGCCTTTACAACGCGAGGTGCAGAGTTTCCAACGTTAACTACTCCGATACCTGAACCCATATCGATGATGCGGTTGCCATCGATATCTTCAATAATTGCGTCATGTGCGCGGCTGACAATCACCGGCATCGCAGTTCCTAGTCCCCCAGATACAGCCTCTTTACGTCGCTGCATTGCTGCAGTTGATAGTGGCCCTGGAATTTCAGTGGCCAAGTGGCGTGATTGTGGGAGGGGGTCCTTTGATGTCATGGTGAAAGTCTAAGCCCATCATTTTCTGATGCGAGCCCAACCATGGCTCTGTACAAGTTAGGCTTGCCACATGAGCAATCTCCGAGACAGCGCACCACTTCTTGATGCCTATCTCTCATACTTCGAGAGCGCTCGAACACCATTCACGATTCCTGGCCACAAGCAGAAGACCAGCGCGCTCGACGCTGGTTTAGGCGCAGTCGTTGATTCCGATACACCTCTCTATGGTGGCCTCGATGAAATCAAGTTAACCAATCAGACCTTAAAGAAAGCTGAAGCACTGGCTGCGAAGTTGTGGGGCGCTGACTATGCGCGCTTCTCAACCGGAGGTTCTACCCACGCAAATCAAGCGATCATCTTCGCTCTCGGAAAGCCTGGCGACAAAGTTGCCGTCTCACGCACTGCTCACCGTTCTGTTCTAAGCGCACTCGTTCTGGCAGGACTCGAACCAATCTGGATGTCACCTGAGATTGATGAAGCAACCGGTGTGCCAATCGGAATCGGAATCGCAGAGCTAAAGCGCGCACTGAACGAAAAACCAATTGCGGTTCTGCTGACCGAACCTGGTTACCTCGGAACGATTTCAGATCTTCCTGCGCTCATCGAAGCTGCACATGCAGTGAAGGTTCCGGTGATTCTCGATGCGGCATGGGGTGGTCACTTTGGTTTCCACTCAGATCTTCCCCGCCATGCATTCCAAGTTGGTGCCGATGCACTCATTACCAGTACACATAAAGCACTTCCTGGATACAGCGCCTCTGCCCTACTGCTTGCACGCACAACGCTTCTGAGCGCCGAAAGACTCGAACAAAGTTTTGAGACAACACATACGACATCGCCCGCAGGAGCACCTCTTGCATCAATCGATGGAGTTCGCGCACTACTTGAAACTCGAGGCGAAGAACTTATTGGCAAGCTTCTCAACAACATTCACCGATTTAAAGAGATGGTGCAAGCAGAATTCGCGCTACCGATTTTTCTCTATCCGTCAGATTTCCCAGCAGGACGCTTTGATCCGTCGAAGATTGTTCTTCGCGTTCAGCAGCTTGGCACATCAGGCGTTGAAATCGAAAAAGATCTGCAAGCGAAGGGAATTCGCGTGGAAATGGCAGATCGCGACACCATCGTCTTCCTTGCAACGATTGCAGATTCTGAAGCTGACTTTGATGCGCTAGCCGATGCTCTTATTCCGATTTTAAAGAAGCGCCAAGAACAACGTCGCGAAAGTGCAACAGCGCTCAGCTGGTCCGTTGTTCCACAACGCGCTACTTCAATGCGTGATGCTTACTTTGCGGAAACCGAGATAGTCTCTGCCGCACATGCCGTCGGACGAATCTCTGCAGATTTGATTGCACCATACCCACCTGGAGTCGCAGTTGTTGCTCCTGGTGAAGTTCTGACTAAGCAGATTGTTGAAGGCCTTAGCGCTTCTCGTGCTGCGGGAGTTCGAATCGCATATGCAACCGATTCAACGCTAGAAAATTACAGAGTCGTTAATCGCTCGTAAAGATTCGAGAGCTTGCCGAAATGATGATGGCGAGCACTGCCGGAATAAGCATCGCCCAACGCAGTGTGATCAAGTCTGCAACAAATCCCATTAATGGTGGGCCAACAATAAATCCAAAGTAAGAAATTCCCGAGATCATTGCGACCGCTTCAGCTGGTGAAATACTTCCAGCAAATCGCTTATTGGCCATTGAGCCTGCTGCGCTAAAGAGAAGCGGAATTACGGCAGAAAGTGCTGCTCCGTAAAGCAACCAACCGAAGATAACTCCACCAGTTCCGCCAACAATGAGACCCGTAGCTAAACCGATTCCACCAATGAATCCGCCAACTTTAAGGATGCGATTGGGGCCAAACTTTGTCGCAAGTTGATCTCCAAAGAAACGACCGACGACCATGGTGAATGAGAATGCAATAAATGGAATTGTGCTGACGAATGCAGATGCGCCAAAAGTTTCGCGCGCAAGCACGCCTCCCCAATCGCCTGTCGAGCCTTCGCCGACAGATGCAGCCATACCAAGTAGTCCCATGATGAGAATTAGTGGTGGGCGCTTTTTCTTAGCCTTCTGCTCTTCTGTGTAAATGTGCTTATCTGCATCTGCAGAAAGAAGTAGTCGAGACCCAATGACAGTGACAATGGCACTAACAATCGACACAACGATGATATGGATAAAAACACTTACCTCAGCTTGCGCGAATAAACCACCAAAAATACTTCCGATAAGACCGCCGACAGACCAGAAGGCGTGGAATCTGCTCATATAGCGCAGGCCAGATTTCTGTTCCAGGGTCACTCCATGTGTATTCATTGATACATCTTGCGAAGCAACAGTCATGCCGAAGATAAAGAGCGCTGCAGAAAGAGTTACGACAGAGTTAGCCAAACCAACGAAGGGCTGTACAAGTAAGAGAGCTGCGGTAGCAACTTTAAGTGTCTGAGCGCTACCCAACTTTGCGGCAAATTTACCCACGGGTCCAAGCGCCGCGAGCACTCCTACAGACATCATGAGCAAGCAAATACCGAGCGCAGAGTTTGAAAGTTCGAGCTTGCTTTTGATATCAGGAATACGAGATACGAAATTCCCTGCGCTAAACCCGAGAGTAAGAAAAGAGAGAGTTACTCCCACACGGGCGCGCTTAATGCTGAGATCAGAGAACATCAGTCTTGACTCCCTTTAACGAATTGGCTTGCGATAGACCTTGTGTGAAACTGCCTGCGCTAGTGGCTTGATCATCATCGAATCAACGTTGAAGTGATCTGGCAACATAACAACCCAACGGATTGCCTCAGCAACATCATCGGCAACCAGTGGCTTTTCAATACCTTCATAAATCTTTGCCGCCGCATCAACATTGCCTTTGTAGCGAATCTTCGCAAACTCTTCTGTCTTTACGATGCCAGGAGCGATCTCGGTAATTCGAATGGGCTCGCCGTTGAGTTCAAGGCGCAAGGTATCTACAAGAGATGCTTCACCAAATTTAGCTGCTGCGTAGCTTCCACCATTTTCATAAGTGCGATGCGCGGCGGTAGATGTAATAAGAACGATGTGGCCTTTGCGATGTTCGCGAAAGAGCGGAGTAATCGCTTTAACCATGCGCACTGCGCCAACAACGTTGATATCAAAAGTCTTCTGCCAAAGCTCTGGATCTGAATCCATCACTGAATCGGCATCGAATGCACCACCAGCGCTATGTACCAAGACAGAAACAGGTGCATTTCCTAGATGCGCTACAAGTGCGTCGACGCTGGATTGATCTGTGACATCGAGTTCAACCGCTTCGATGTGTGGTGATTCAGATGCAAGAGCGGTTAATTTGTCGACTCGTCTTGCAGCAGCGATCACGTGATATCCATTTGCCGCTAGCGCTCGTGCAGTTGCTGCGCCGATTCCGCTACTTGCTCCAGTAATAACTGCATATTCGCGTGATGTCATTGGGAAAGGGTATATGCGAGGCTAGGATTAGACCATGAGCAAACAAATTAAAACTGAAGTAGAAATCGAATATAAGAAGCGCAATAAAGCCACAGTTTTCTGGCGTGGAATCCTGGTCTTCCCAGTAGCGATATTCCTAGGCGCATTTTCGATCAATAGCAACGCAGGATGGGCTACAGGCTTCATCATCATGCCTGCACTGCTTGCTCTTCTCTTCCGCGAGGTTTACCCAAGTTACCTTTTAACTTTCAACCACGCTCTTCTCGAGCTAGAAACTCGCGTCATCGCCTACGTTCTTCTTCTGACTGATGATTACCCTTCCATTGAACGCAACAAGAATATTGCAGTCATCTTCCCGGATATCAAGGGTGGAAAGACTCTCAATCGTTGGCTGCCATTGGTGAAGTGGTTCCTTGCAATTCCACTCATCATCGTTGGATTGATTTACTCAATCATCGCCCTTGGAATGACATTCGTCGCTTGGATCATGACATGGTCTACAGGTAAGTATCCGAAGTGGGCTGGAAAGTTTGTACTTTCAACACTTCGATTCTGGAACCGAGTAAATGGTTATGCATTCCTTCTAGTTTCAGATAAGTACCCTTCATTTAAACTCTAAATGACTATTTCAATTCGACCAATCGCTCAAAGCGATAAAGAGCGCTGGCTCGTTCTATGGCAGGGATATCTCGACTTCTATAAGACAGCTGTCCCTGCTGAACAGACTGAGCGCACATGGACTCGCATCATGGATCCTGAATTCAATATGAAATGTGCCGTTGCAGAACTTGATGGAACGGTTGTTGGTTTCACGACCTACAACCTTCAAAATTCAACCTGGTCTCCCAACGGGCATTGCTACCTCGAAGATTTATTCGTTGATCCAGAAGTTCGCGGCTCAGGTGCGGGCAGAGCGCTTATCGATTACGTCAAAGCCTTCGCGCTTGAAATGAAATGTTCACGTCTTTATTGGAATACGGACGCAGATAACGAAGTAGCGCGCGGGCTCTATGACACCTACGTTCTTGAATCCGGCAAGCGTCAGTACCGAGTTCAACTTTCGTAACTAGTTAGGCGTCTTCCTAATCATCCGCTGGTAATACATTCCAGGCTTGCGCGTGCTTTCTTGCTTCTCCCCCATCAATGCAAAACCAATTTTTTCGTAGGCTTTAATCGCAATTTCGTTATCAACCCAGACGCCTAGCCCCTGAATAAGCCAATCTCTTTGGGCGGCATCCTTATCGAGATATTCAAAGAGTGCGCGTAGCGCTCCGAATTTTCTAAATTCTGAATTCACCCAGCAACTTCCAACCCAGCATGTGGCTCCGAAATCTCCGCTGAGATTTTCGACAGTCATCATGCCGATATCTTTGCCATCAATTACTGCGACTAAGGCAATGTATTGCCGCGCCTTTGATCGCCATTCCTCTTCGGTGAAAGCTTTTTCAGATTCTAGATTTCCGCCGAACGCATGACCATCGTTTTCAAGTGCAGCAAGACGGATATCTCTGTAACGAGCCCACTTATCTTCGTGCAACTCTTCAACGGTGAGAGTTTGATGCATGCCCAGAATTACTTCTTAAACAACTTCTTAGGATTGAGCTTCGAACCTTGTGCTTTTACTTGCTCAAGAGTTCTCTGCGCCCATGCAAATTCGAGGCCAAGTACAAAGAGCCCAAGGATGATCAGTGGCAAAGTAAATGGACCTGGAAGTACAACAAGAAGTGATCCGAGAATAATCAGAGTTGATCCAACGACCAACACAATTGTTTTACGGACGGGGCCTGGAAGAGCTTTCCACGCCTTAGCTATCTTCGCCTTCATTGTCCTTGCTTCCTGTTACACGACCAGCATGTGCCTTTGCTGTCGGATCAGACTTTGTCTTAATCAAACTAGCAACTGTCGAGATAACAAGAATAGTACCAATGACGGCCAAGCCGACAGGTGTGGAAATCTTCGGGATAGAAGTGAATTCTTCATGAAGATAAGTCATGATCAACTTAACCCCGATAAACATCAAGATTATTGAGAGGCCAAGAGATAGATAGATAAGTCTGTCTAGCAAGCCTTTCACGAGGAAGTAGAGAGCTCGCAGCCCAAGCAGCGCAAAAGCGTTAGCTGAGAAAACCAAGAAGGTCTCAGAAGTGACGCCGAATGTTGCAGGGATTGAGTCCAGAGCAAAGAGCAAGTCTGTTGAACCGATAGCAATCATCACTAAGAACATAGGTGTTGCAATGCGCTTGCCGTTCTGGCGGATGAAGAGCTTTGTGCCATGGAATTCATCGACCATCGTGATGCGCTTACGAATACGCTTCACGATTGCGTTATCGCCTGGTTCAGGATCTTCATCCCAATGCTTGAAGAGACCAACACCGGTCCAGATCAAGATTGCTCCGAAGATAACGAATGTGAATGCGAATGCTTGAAGTGCTGCGGCACCCACTGCGATAAAGATGGCGCGAAGTACGAGCGCTAAAATTACGCCGATGAGAAGTACGCGCTGATGGAACGCACTCGGCACCGCGAATTGAGCGAGGATGATGACAAAGACAAAGAGGTTATCTACGGAGAGAGATTTCTCAACAAGATAAGCGGCAAAGAATTCTGTTCCCATCTGACTTCCATATTGTTGCCAGACCCAGATGCCGAAACCGATTGCGATTCCGATATAGAAAATTGACCAGCCCGCAGCTTCTCTAAACTTTACTTCGTGGGGCTTTGCACTGACGGTGAGTAGATCAGCAATAACGAGTAGGAGAATTGCTCCGACCGTAACTGACCAAACGAGTAGTGATACATCCATGATTTATTCTCCTTGACGCGCGTAAGTAGTAACGTGGTCAAGGTCTTCCTAACCGCACTGCGGCCAGCGCCCCGGGTTTTTACACCGTATTGACGAGGTGGCTGTATCTAGGTACTCCCCTTAATGATGAGAATTCTAGATGTGACTTCCAGGTACAGCAACTTCTCCCCTAGTATCGCAGTCTGGCTTCGAGGAGGAATAAATGAGCACTGTCGTTAACCACTGGATCAATGGCGCAGAATTCGTCAGCACTTCAGGAAGAACTTCACCGGTCTACGACCCCGCTCTTGGAACCGAAACAAAGCGTGTAGCTCTCGCTAACCAGACAGAAATTGATGCCGCTATTAAGGCCGCAAAGGATGCATATCCAAAGTGGCGCGATGAATCACTCGCTAAGCGCCAGCAGATCATCTTTTCCTTCCGCGAACTTCTTAACTCTCGCAAGGGCGAACTCGCAGAAATCATCACAAGCGAGCATGGAAAAGTCCTCTCAGATGCGCTCGGAGAAATTACCCGCGGCCAAGAAGTTGTTGAATTTGCGACTGGTATTCCTCACCTACTTAAAGGTTTCTACACAGAGAACGCTTCAACTGGCGTTGATGTGTATTCAACACGTCAGCCACTTGGCGTTGTCGGAATCATCAGCCCATTTAACTTCCCAGCAATGGTGCCAATGTGGTTCTTCCCAATTGCAATTGCAGCAGGTAATACCGTAGTCATTAAGCCATCTGAAAAAGATCCAAGTGCATCAATGTGGATTGCAAAGCTCTGGAAAGAAGCTGGACTTCCGGACGGCGTATTTAACGTTCTCAACGGCGACAAGGAATCTGTAGACGGATTGCTCAATAGCCCAGATGTCGAGTCAATCTCATTCGTGGGTTCAACTCCGATTGCACAATATATTTACGAGAACGCTTCTCGTTCAGGTAAGCGCGTACAGGCGCTCGGTGGTGCAAAGAACCACATGCTCGTTCTTCCAGATGCAGATCTTGAACTCGTTGCAGACTCTGCAATCAATGCCGGTTTCGGTAGCGCCGGCGAGCGTTGCATGGCTATCTCTGTTGTCGTAGCTGTCGAACCAGTTGCCGATAAGTTGATTCCAAAGATTGTCGAGCGCATGGGCAAGCTCCGCACCGGCGATGGCCGCCGCGGCTGCGATATGGGTCCTCTTGTTACTCGCGAACACCGCGACAAAGTTGCTTCCTATATCGATATCGCTGAAAAGGATGGCGCAACAGTTGTCGTTGATGGCCGCAACCCACAGGTTGATGGCGATGCCAATGGATTCTGGCTTGCACCAACTTTGGTCGACAAGGTACCGACAACATCAAAGGTTTACACCGAAGAAATCTTCGGGCCAGTACTTTCTATCGTGCGCGTAAAGAGCTACGACGAGGGTGTTGCACTTATTAATAGCGGTGCTTTCGGAAACGGAACAGCAATCTTTACCAACGATGGTGGCGCAGCACGTCGCTTCCAGAATGAAATTCAAGTAGGTATGGTCGGAATCAACGTTCCTATTCCTGTACCTGTTGCTTACTACTCCTTCGGTGGATGGAAGCAATCACTCTTCGGTGATACCAAGGCGCACGGAGTTGAAGGAGTTCACTTCTTCACACGTGGAAAGGCAATTACTTCACGTTGGCTTGATCCAAGCCACGGTGGAATTAACCTCGGCTTCCCACAGAATTAATCCAAACAGAATTAATCGATGAGATGTCCTCTGCAGGCAAGTGGTATTTCAAGAAAGCTGAGTTAGCTCAGGGCGCTTGGGATATCCATGTTGATCCGCAGAACCCGCCTGTTGCGGGCTGGAAATTCACAGGCCTTCGCGTTGGAACACTTTCACAAGGCGCCGCTCTTTCACTTCCAAGTGATTCCAACGAGCGCATCATCTTCGCTTTAGAAGGCGAAGAATTTCTCGTTGAGTACGAACACAACGGAGCAAGTTCAAACCAAGTACTGCGTGGCCGCAAATCTGTTTTTCACGGACCATCTGATTGCATCTATCTACCCATCAACACTTCAGCATCAATCACAGGTGTTGGACGAATCGCAGTTGGTGAAACTCCTGCATCTGTTGCGAAAGAAGTTTGCTTCACTCGTAAAGAAGATGTTTCAGTAACTCTTCGCGGAGCAGGTCGCGAAACTCGCCAAGTACATAACTTAGGAATGCCCGAGACTCTTGATGCTGATCGAATGATTGTCTGCGAAGTAATAGTCCCGGCTGGAAACTGGTCAGGTTCTCCTTCACATAAGCACGATGCATATATTGCCGGCAAAGAATCCAACCTAGAAGAGATTTACTACTTTGAAAGCGCCGTTACTCGCGGAGCAACAACGCCAAAAACATCATCACCATTTGGTTATTTCCGCGGAACTTCTGCCGATTCACGCCCTTACGATGTTAATGAAGAGATTCATTCAGGCGATGTTGCACTCGTTCCTTACGGATGGCATGGACCAGCTGCAGCAGGACCTGGATATGACCTTTACTTCTTCAATGTGATGGCCGGACCAGATCCAGAACGCGCATGGAATGCAACGGATCATCCCGACCAGGCTTGGATTCGTGACACTTGGCAATCGCAGCAAACAGACCCAAGATTGCCCTACGGAGCTTAGGAAGGAATTGATATGGCCACTCGCAGAATGACAGTTAGCCAAGCAATTGTTGAATTCCTTTCACACCAATACACAGTTGATGGCGATCACCGCGAACGCACTATTCAAGGTGTCTTCGGAATCTTTGGCCACGGAAATGTTGCTGGTATCGGTCAAGCGCTCAAGCAACTCTCTGTTGAAGATCCATCAGTTATGCCTTACTTCCAAGCGCGCAATGAACAAGCCATGGTTCACGAATCAACTGCATTTGCTCGCATGAAGCGCCGTCGCGCCACCTTCGCATGCACAGCATCCGTCGGTCCAGGAGCTACAAATATGCTCACAGGTGCAGCGGTTGCAACCACAAATCGTTTACCTGTACTTCTTCTTCCTTCAGATACCTTTGCCAATCGTTCTTCAGATCCAGTTCTACAACAGCTCGAGATGCCACATGATGCAACGCTCTCTGTGAACGATGCATTTAAGCCACTCTCTCGTTTCTTTGATCGAGTACAGCGACCTGAACAAGTTTTCTCAGCACTTTTAAGTGCAATGCGTGTTCTTACAGATCCATCTGAAACAGGTGCAGTCACCATCGCACTTCCAGAAGATGTACAGGCAGAAGTTATTGATGTGCCTGAAGAATTTCTAGCAGATCGCGAATGGCATATCCGTCGCCCACGTGCAGAAGCTGCTCTTCTTGCAAGCGTTGCAAGAGTAATTGCTGGCGCAAAGAACCCATTAATCATTGCGGGTGGTGGAGTTATTTACTCCGATGCTCATGATGCGCTGCAGAAATTTGTTGAACAGACCAAGATCCCTGTTGGAACATCACAAGCGGGCGTTGGTTCACTCAATTGGGATCACCCACAACTTCTCGGTTCTGTAGGTGCAACTGGCACAACTGCCGCAAATAGAGCAGCTCATGACGCTGATGTTGTTATCGGTATTGGTACGCGCTACAGCGACTTCACGACATCAAGCCGCACTGCCTTCCAGAACCCCGATGTTCGCTTTATCAATATCAACATTGCCTCATTCGATGCTTATAAGCATGGAAGTGCCCTTCCGGTTGTTGCCGATGCCCGCGAGACTCTGACAGAGCTGACTCAACTTCTGAGCGGATTCTCAACTTCACCTGAGTATCAGAAGAAGTACACAAGCGATAAGGCCGAGTGGGATGCAGTTGTTGATGCGGCTTTTGTAGATCAAAAGCTCGCACTTCCAAGCCAAACTGAAATCATTCATGCAGTGCAATCAGCAACGGATACAACAGATACCGTTATTTGCGCAGCTGGTTCATTGCCGGGCGATCTCCACAAACTCTGGCGCGTGCGTTCACCTCTTGGGTATCACGTTGAATATGCGTTCTCATGTATGGGATATGAAATCGCCGCAGGTCTTGGCGCAGCTCGCGCAGGAGCCACACCTATCGTGATGGTCGGTGATGGTTCCTATTTGATGATGCATACGGAAATTGTTTCCGCTGTTGCCGAAGGACTCAAGGTCATCATTGTTCTGATTCAGAACCATGGCTTTGCATCCATCGGCCATCTCTCTGAAGATATTGGTTCGCAACGCTTCGGCACGCAATATCGCTTTAAAGACCAAGTTGGCAATAACTTTGAGAACGGCGAAAAACTTCCGGTTGATCTTGCGGCAAATGCGGCAAGCCTTGGCATCAACGTCATCGATATCAAGCAGACAGTAAGCGCAATTGCAGATCTTCATGAAGCGGTAAAGACTGCAAAGAAAGCGGCAACATCAACACTTATTCATATCAATAGCGATCCACTGCTCTATTCACCTGGCGGAGAAGGTTGGTGGGATGTTCCTATCGCCCCCGTTTCAAACTTGAAGAGCACCCAAGATGCATATGCCCAGTACAAAACAGAGATTGCACAGCAACGTCCGTTGCTTGGTAACGGCGTAGAAGATAAGAAATAGGAGCACATCCATGACACAGCAAATCCGCGTAGGCACAGCACCTGATTCATGGGGCGTCTGGTTTCCAAGTGAGCCCCACCAGGTTCCATGGGATCGCTTCCTTGATGAAGTTGTTGAGGCGGGTTACCACTGGATTGAGCTTGGACCTTATGGATACCTTCCTACTGACCCAAAGCAGCTTGAAGATGAACTTGGTAAGCGCAATCTCAAGATGACTGCTGGAACTGTATTTACAGGTTTCCATAAAGAAGATGAGAGCCAGTGGCAACGCGCATGGGATCAGGCACTTGCAGTTGCAAACCTTGTCTCTAAGTTAGGCGTTGAACACCTAGTCGTTATTCCTGATCTCTGGCGCGATGACAAGACCGGCCAAGCACGCGAGCCACGCACACTTTCTAATGAACAGTGGAAGCGTCTTGCTGCAGGACATAACAAGCTTGGCAAGGCACTTCTCGAAGAGTTCGGAATTCACCAGCAATTCCACTCACATGCAGATAGCCATATCGGTACCTATCAAGAAGTAGAGCGCTACTTACAAGAGACAGATCCGCTCTACTCAAATCTCTGCCTCGATACAGGACACTTTGCTTATTACTTAGGTGACAACCTCAAGATGATGAATGCATATCCAGAGCGCATTGGTTATTTGCACCTTAAGCAAGTGCATCCCGATATCTTGGCTGAGACTTTAAAGAATGACGTTCCCTTCGGAGATGCAGTAGCCAAGGGTGTTATGACAGAGCCGGGCTTTGAAGGTGTTCCAAAGTTCGCACCAATTATTGAGCGCGCACTTGAGATCAATCCAGAAATCTTCGCAATCATTGAGCAAGATATGTATGGCTGCCCAGTTGATATGCCATTTCCTATTGCACAGCGCACCCGCGAGCACATCCTTGCTGCAACTCGCGCTGCACGAGTGAAGTAATTGAGATGAGCCAATCACCTTTTCTTTATATGAAGGAGAACTCGAAGACTGTTCTCTGGAATGACTCAGCAGACCCCAAAGAGCTCACCGATGCGCTTAACTGGGGAATCGTTGGTGCAACATGTAATCCTGTTATTGCACTGACTGCAATTAAGGCAGATGCACCACATTGGGTTGAACGCATCAAGGATTACGCCAAGAAGAATCCACTTGCTACCGAAGATGAAATCGGCTGGGCGATGGTGAAAGAGCTCTCGGTCAACGCTGCCAAGCTATTCGAAGGTGAATTCGAAAAGTACAACGGGCGTAATGGCCGCTTATCTATTCAGACAGATCCACGCCTTTATCGCAATGCAAAGGCGCTCACTGATCAGGCTGTTGAATTCTCAAAGCTTGCTAAGAACATCATCGTCAAGATTCCAGTAACAAGTGAGGCAATCACTGCATTTGAAGAAGCGACTTACCAAGGCGTTAGCCTCAATGCGACCGTTTCATTCTCAGTTGCACAGACAATCGCTGTTGCTGAAGCAATCGAGCGCGGGTTAAAGCGTCGCGAAGCTGAAGGTTTAGATATTTCTCAGATGGGACCTGTCTGCACAATCATGGTCGGTCGCGTAGATGACTGGGTAAAAGTTGGCGCTGAAAAGATGGGCGCCAAAGTCGATCCTGAGATTCTTGAGTGGGCTGGCGTTGCTGTCTTTAGACATGCTCACAAGGTTTATACCGAGCGCGGATATCGCACCCGTTTATTGTCTGCTGCTTTCCGCAATCACATGCACTGGTCAGAAATTCTTGGTGGAGATTCAGTTATCTCTCCCCCATATGCATGGCAGGTAAAGATCAATGAGATGGGCATTACGCCCAACCTCAATAGCGTTAATGAACCCATTGAATCGCGCATCCTTGAGCCACTTCTCGAAAACTTCCCAGAGTTTAGAAAGATGTATGACGTTGATGGTCTCAAGGTTGAAGAGTTCACCAACTTCGGTGGAACTCTTCGCACTCTTCGCGGGTTCTTGCAATCAGTTAACGACCTCGAATCCTTTGTTCGCGATGTAACCGTTCCTAACCCAGATAAGTAAGGTGAAGCAATGACCGCACTTCCAAAGCCACATGTGTTTTCAGCAGCTGATTCAAAGCCACTTCGCTGGGGAATTTTTGGTGCAGGGTGGATTTCAGATGCGATGGTCAAGACTGCGCAACTTAATTCAACTCAGCAATTTGTTACTGTTGCATCACGCACACCAGGTAAGGCCGAGGCATTTGCACAGAAGTGGAACCTTGATTCATTCCACAACTCATATGAAGAGTTAGCAGCGCGCGAAGATATCGATGCAATCTATATCGGCACGCTGCCATCTGATCGTTTAGAAGTTGCACTCGTTGCTATCAACGCTGGCAAGCATGTTCTCATCGAAAAGCCCATCACTATGGATTACGCAGAAGCTGAGCAGATTTATGCCGCAGCAAAGGCGAAGAAGGTCCTTGCGATGGAAGCAATGTGGACTCGCTTCTTGCCGCAGATGGATATTGCGCGCCAACTCGTTGCTGATGGCGCCCTCGGAGATGTCGAGCTCGTTGTCTCTAACTTCTGCCAGAACAATCTCGAAGTGACACGTCTCTTCACCTTGGGCGGCGGAAATCCCATCATCGATATGGGAATCTACCCAGCAGCTCTTTCGCAGCAGTTCCTTGGTAATCCAACTGAGATTCACGCCTTTGGAAAGTTACATCCCAACGATATTGATGAAGAGACCCACGCATTTATGCGCTTTGCCAATGGATCACGTTCTAACTTCGTTCTTTCAGCTCGTACAACGCTTCCACACTGGGCTGGCGTATCTGGCTCAAAGGGTGCAATCACCTTTGGAACACCTTGGTTTACCCCATCTTCGATTACCTTCCATGAATCCACATTCAACGGAGCGCAGACCACGTGGGTGGATGAACTTGGAATCCCCGAGCATCTCGGCCTTATCTATCAAGTGCATGCCTTTGCTCAATATGTTGAACAGGGACTTCTTGAGGGACCTCTCTATACCCACCACGATTCACTTTCTAATATCAAGACCGTTCTTGAGATTGGCAATCTCATCGGGACTCGCTACAAGTAAGTTCACCAACTACGAATCAAGGAATAGGCTCACGCAATGACTCAGAAAATCAGAATCGCAATTATTGGCGCAGGGCGTATTGGTTATGTCCATGCTGGAAGCGTCAATGACACCCCCGAACTTGAGCTTGTCTATGTAGTTGATCCCTTTGAAGAGAATGCCAAGAAGGTAACTGCTGCATTCGGTGGCAAGGTTTCAAGCGACCCTTCAGCAGTTATCGCTTCAGGTGAAGTTGATGCGGTCATCATTGGCTCACCAACTGCAACACACATTCCACTCATTCGTGAATGTATTGCCGCTGGCGTGCACGCACTCTGCGAGAAGCCACTTGATCTTGATATCAAGAACGTTGAAGAGTTCCGCGCGCAAGCAAATGCGGCGAAGATCAACATCACTCTTGGATTTAACCGACGTCAAGATCCTCAATACTTGGCACTTAAGGCAAAAGTTGTCGATGGAACTATCGGAACTATCGAGCAAGTAATCCTTACTAGCCGCGACCCAGGACCTGCTCCACAGGCTTACATTGCTGTCTCTGGCGGAATCTTCCGCGATATGACAATCCATGACTTCGATATGGCGCGTAACTTTGTGCCAAATATCCTTGAAGTAACTGCATTTGGTGCCAATAGCTTCTGTGATTACATCAAAGAAGAAGGCGACTTCGATAACGTCAGCGTTGTCATGAAGGGTGCAAATAACGAGCTTGTCACTATCGTGAATTCACGCCACGCAGCATTTGGATATGACCAACGTGCTGAGATCTTCGGCGATAAGGGAATGCTTCAGATTAGCAACCTCTCTGACTCGACAGTGAAGTCATTTACTAAGGATGCAACGACTGCAGGAGAACCGTTTATGGACTTCTTCCTCGAGCGCTACGCAGATTCATACCGCAATGAACTCAAGCTCTTCGTTGAAGGAATTAAGACTGGCAAGGTCCTTGGATCTACCTACGACGATGGCCGCGCAGCGTTAATCCTTGCCGATGCAGCTCACGAGTCAGCTCGCACTGGAAAATCAGTAAAGGTAAATCTCAACTAAGTAGATGGCCGCTTCACTTACTAAAACTCAGCGAAGCGGTCTCTTCTTTGCCTTCCTTGGAATCTTTGCATTCTCACTTTCTCTCCCTTTTACCAAGCTAGCGCTCAAGAGTTTTGACCCACTATTTACTGCCTTTGCTCGCCCAGTCATTGCAGCGAGCCTGGCAATTCCGCTGATGATTATTGCAAAAGTTCCAAAACTTCCACGAGAACTATGGCGACCAACTGCATTCACGGCACTTGGCGCAGTCTTCGGGTGGCCAATTTTAATTGCACTCGCTCTTCAACGGACCACATCTGCGCACGTCTCAGTTATTGCAGCAGTGATGCCTCTTGTAACTGCAATCATCGCGGTGATTAAGCATAGAAAGCATCCAGGCATATCTTTCTGGGTCGCTTCAAGTCTTGGAACCGTTCTGCTCATCGCTTTCTCAATTACCCGAGGCGGCACTTCTGACTCTGATTTATTCACCGATCTCTTAATCATCGGTGCGGTGATTGCCTCTTCTTATTGCTACGTAGAAGGCGCTTCACTGACTTCTTACATGCCCGGCTGGCAGGTTATTTCATGGGTTGTTGTTGTCAGTATGCCAATTGCGATTCCAGCATCAGCGATTGTGTATGCCCAGACGAACACTTCTTACGATTTCCACGGTGATGCGCTCTTTGGCTTACTCGCCATCGGTTTCTCATCCATGTACTTAGGTTTCTTTGCTTGGTATCGCGGACTTCGTGATTTCGGTGTTGCCCATGGGTCTCAGGTGCAGCAACTACAAGCAATCATGACTTTGGGTTGGTCTGCACTTTTGCTCGGCGAATCCGTAACTCTGACAATGGTTCTATCTGCCATCGGCATTGTTCTCTGCGTTTTGTGGGCGCTGTCCAACGTCAATAAAAGGTAACCTCTCGATCATGGAGCAGTACGAAAACGAGGTCCAGGAGCGCTGGGGAGATACCGAGGCTTATGCCCAATCTCAGTCCCGGACTTCTAAGTACACCCACGCCGACTTCGCTGCCGCAAAGGTCGATCAAGAGGCAGCAACTGAACTCTTTGTTTATGCATTCGGAAATAGCATTTCAATTCATGCCCCCGAAGCACAAAGAGCCGTTGTCGCTCATCGAGAAGCTATCTCCAAATGGTTCTACGAATGTTCAGTAGAGATGCAGAAGAACCTCGCGCTTATGTATGTGCAAGATCCTCGATTTAAGAAGTATTACGACGGTCGCGTAAACGGCTTAGCGCAATATGTACACGATGCAATCATGGCTCAGTAACACCCACGATTAACTCATCGCTTTCTTCAACTAGTTAGTGAAGCGGTCGAAGCTCAACTTTTCTATTGCAAGCCTTTGATGCGTCATAAGCGAGCTTCTTGGCTGTCTCTGCATCTGCAGCTTCGATAAGCCATAGGCCGCTGAAGTTCTCTTTTGCCTCGAATAGCGGCTTACCTGTCTCGGTATTTGCGCCATTGCGATTATCAATCACTGTTGCAGTTTCGGGAGCTTGAAGTCCCCAAGCAAAGATCCACTGGCCGTTATTGCGAAGTCCATCATTAAAGGCGTTAATTGCCTCCATCTCAGCAGGTGTGCCTGAGTTAGAGAGATCATCGATTACTGAGATAAGAAATTTCATGGGATCCCTTTACTTGCTCTTTCTTAAATTCTGCCATTTCTTGAATGACTTTACAAAAACGATAATCAAGACGATCAGGCCAATCCCTTGAAGCCCAGGTGAATCATCGGCTTCGCCCGAGATAATCGCTAGCGCTCCAAAAAGTATCGCGAATATGTTGAGCAAGAAGCTCCTTATTCCATTCATTACTTTTCCTCTCTTTCTGCTACTGCCTTCAAGCGGACCAATGACTTTGCAACAGCGAGCTGGGTCCATGGATAAGCCTTGCGGAAGTTGAGCCATCTCTGAGCAAGTTCGGGTGCAAAGGAGCCGTCGAAGGTTTCAGTAACTTGAGTTGAGCCATTACCTAGATCCACGAGTTCGTATCGCCATCTCCAACGGCCAAAATGTCGCCAAGCAATTAACTCATCCTGTTTGTATTCCACAACTGTATTTCTAATCCAGTACGTGATTCCTAGGCGCATCTTCATACCAAATTTTGACCCTAGGACTAATGCATCTGGACCGCTGACATTCGCAGTGACCGTTGCGCTTCCGTCAATATCTTTATGGCGCTTTGGGTTCGCAAGGATTGCAAAAATTATTGCTGGAGACGCCTCAACGACAATGCGTGCAGATTTTATCTTGGGATTACCTGTTTCTAGAATTTCAGATCGAATCTTGCCTTCAGTCATCGTTTAAGCCTTTCTCACAATGCTTGATTTCAAATTCATCGGCCCAAAACCATCAACCTTCGCCTCGATATCGTGATCTCCTGGACCATCTACAAGACGAATTCCTCGTACCTTCGTTCCGACTTTCAAAGTATTTGAGCTTCCTTTGACCTTCATATCCTTCACGATAGTTACATCATCGCCATCGACAAGGACATTTCCCGAAGCATCTTTGATGACACGAACAGTCTCGACTTCTATGTCATTCGGGTTCCACTCGTGAGCACATTCAGGGCAGACGAGTAGTTCGCCCATTTCGTATGAGTATTCAGATTTACATTCAGGACATGGAGGAAGTTGATCGCTCATGTCCTGAAGTCTATTTACTTATCCTTTAAATTTACGAATCTCTTGAGGCCAACCGCAAGCGATTCCGATTTTTGAGCCCCAGAATTTTGCATCTTCATCTGTAGCTACATCGATAATGGTCATTCCCCCAAGAAATTCTCCATCAGCTGTGATTGGACCGCTAATGACTCCATTTTCATCTGACCCAAATGCTTCTTCGATTTCTTCTACGAGGCCACCTGCAAAAACTAGAACACCCGCTTCTTCCATCTCTGCGACTACAGCGCGAGCAAGCGGACCGCGTGGTTCATACCATTCAGCCGGGTGATCGCCCACCCACTGTTGATTGAAATAAATAATGTATCTAGCCATTTCCTAAGTCTACTTAGGCTTCCCGAAGAATCTTCTCCATTGGGCGTCCCTTAGCAATCTCGTCAACGAGCTTGTCCATATAGCGAATCTTCTTCATCAGAGGATCCTCGATATCTGCAATCTTCACGCCACAAATGGACCCTGTTATCAGCTTGGCATTGGGGTGAATTTTCGCAGCTTTGAAGAAATCCCTGAATGAAGTTTGGTTCTTTAGGTGCTGTTTAAGCGTCTTACTGTCAAAGCCCGTCAGCCAGCACATGACTTTAATTAGCTCAGCCTCGGTTCGATCTTTGCGCTCCACCTTATTTACATAGTGAACATAAACATCAGCCACGGGCATCTCATAAATCTTCTGCTCTCTTGTTGCCAAGACTAAAGACCGTTCTTCTGTCTAAAAACTGCCACTATTGCATTTGCATGGCCATGACCCATTTCAAACTTCTCCTTGAGGTGAGCGACCTGTTCCATGTGGGCAAGCTTTGAAACTTTCTTGAGTTCCTTCATCCAATGCTCGATTGGTTTTCCATACTTCTTCTCAATCGAGGGAAAATACGAAGCCGGTCCCATTACTTTCTTCTCTGCCATGAATTAATTGTAAGAGAGAGCTCTTCTCAGAGCCAGGAATTGCGGCTGATAAAGTTGGGCTATGACCCATGCATTTCTGTATTCGGTAGAGCGCGAGTATCCCGTTTCAATAGATCGACTTTGGAAGGCATGGACTGACGCGTCCGAACTTGAATCCTGGTATTTCCCGACTGATCTAGGTTCCACCAAAGGTGCAACTGTTTCAGATCTAACTATTGGTGGGCTCTGGACTTGTGGAGTCGAAGTACCTGAGCAAGGCTTCACTGCCTACTTCTTTGGAAAGTACTCAGCAATTGAGAAGAGCATATTGATTGAGCACACATTGCACTACACGACGTCGCCTGAAGAGTTTGCGGCAAAAGATTTCACAACTGAATCGCACTTAATCCGAATTGAATTCGAGAATCGTGGATCTAACTCATGGTCGAAGTTTTCTCAGTTTGGAGAACTCCCAGACGGCCAAGCAGAAATGGCTCAGGCAGGCATGAATAGCTACCTTGAGTCGTTAGCTCTTTTTCTTGCCCGTTAGTTTAAAATTTTGTGCATGAAAATGACTGAACTCTTACTTCGCTGGACACCTACATTCCTTGCCTTCCCAATTGGTGGGCTGCTCGCCAAATTGATCTTCGGACCAGCGAGCTCGGTCGCAAGATCTGTTGGCGGCGGATTAATCGTTGGCTTGGTCGTAGGACTCATCCAGTACTTGTCACTCAAGAAGTATGGAATTTCAACTTCGTGGATAGCGGCTACAGCTATCGCAGCAACTGTTGCAGCCCTGATTAATTCTTATGCATTTTCCTTTAAGTTCGATTCTGCATCTTTAGCCGGATCTGGCTTGGTCGCTGGGCTTCTCATCGGAATTGCTCAGTCACTGTCGCAGACACGAGATCCTAAATTTGTAACTATCTGGGCCTTCAGCACTGCGGTGGCTTGGTCGCTTGCATGGTTCATCACTTCTAAAGTGATTGTCGATCCTGAGGCTCAGTATCACGTATATGGATCATCAGGTGCTTTGCTGACAACTCTCGGACTTGGACTTGTCTTGAAGTACATCTTGCCGATTGCTGGCTTCGTGCAAAATTCAATTAAGTAGAAGAGTCGCCCTATAAGCCGGATCCTGTAGTTCTTGCGAACCGATCACCATCCATCTAGATCTGTAATTACTTACAGATTCAAGCAACCTACCCGATAGCTTGCGCGAGCAACGCACTATCTTCTTGGTCTTGCTTCAGGTGGGGTTTACATAGCTACGAATATTGCTACTCGTACTGGTGGTCTCTTACACCGCCGTTTCACCCTTACCAATATTGCTATTGGCGGTTTACTTTCTGTTGCACTTTCCCGTGGATTGCTCCAGGTGGGCGTTACCCACCACCTTGCTCTGTGAAGTCCGGACTTTCCTCGGTGCATTTCTGCAACGCGGTGATCCGGGCGACTCTTCGTTACCTAATGGTACGCGAGATTACTTAACAGATTTCCGTGTGGCGTAGAGGCTAGTAATCGCTGTAACAGTGAGCGTAGTGATGATTACAGCCAAACTGAGTTCGAGTGACACCTCAGGAACGTGGACGCCAAGGCTGTGAATCGCGTGGAGAACCATCTTCACGCCGATGAATGCCAAGATAAATGCAAGGCCACGAGATAAGTGAATCAAGCGATCCATGAGTCCCTGGAGTAAGAAGTAGAGCTGGCGAAGTCCCATCAGAGCAAAGATGTTTGCAGTGATAACGACGTAGCTACTTGTTGTTAGACCCAAGATTGCTGGGATTGAATCGAGCGCGAAGATGAGGTCTGTAACGCCGAGTGCGACGAGTGCGATTCCAAAGTTACTGAATCCGCGCTTGCGCAAGAAGCCGACGAGCTTGGCTTCATCGCCTTCGACTTCTTCCTTCTCGTTGACCAGTTTGTAAGCAGTAAAGATAAGGAAGCCACCAAAGAAGAAGAAGACCCAAGTGAAGCGAGTTACGAGTGCTACGCCAAGGAAGATGAGAATGACGCGAAGAACAATCGCAATCATGATTCCGTAAAGAAGAACGAGCTGCTGAGACTCTTTCTTGATCTTGAGGTTAGCGAGCAAGATGATGAATACGAAGAGGTTATCTACTGAGAGTGAGTACTCAGTAAGCCATCCTGCGATGAATTCCTTGCGGTATTCCTGAGGAGCCCAGTTGGGAAGTAAGTAACCGAAAGCAATCGCTGCAACTACGTAGAAGAGAGTCCAACCAATCGCTTCGCGAGACGTTGTCTCTTTATTGCGACGTGCGATAGCAAGGATGAGGTCGAAGACGATAACGGCGCCGAGCACGCCAACTGTGACGAGCCATTCGGTAGATGAAATCAACGGAGGTGTCCTCTTTCGTTAAATGATCGCAGGGCGCGAAGACCATCGGATGGCCAAATAGAGATAGAAGATATCGAACAAGGTGTTGCATCCATGTGAAACACGGCGTCACTAGGGCCACCAACTGCCAATTTAGCGGCAGTTTTAACGATTCCGTTGTGAGTGACCACGATGATCTTCTTGCCAGGGTACTCAGCGACTAATTTTTCGAGAGCTTCTTCGATGCGAATTGAAGCTTCGTCATAGGACTCTCCCCCGCCAGGAGGTGCGTAAGAAGATGAGTTAATCCAAGCCTGGTAATTATCTGGCTCTTCTTCCCTTACCTCTTCAATAGCTTTTCCATCCCATGAACCGAATGAAAGTTCGTACCAAGCTTTATCAAAGATGATTTCAAGTCCAGTTGCTCGAGAGATGGCTTCTGCTGTTTGGCGGGTGCGATTTAGAGGTGATGCAATAAGAATTTCTGCGCCTAGCTTTGCGCACTCTTCTGCAACCAGATCTGCTTGATCTAGGCCTTCTTGCATCAGCTCTGGATCAAGTGAACCAGTGCCTGAAAACTTACGAGCAGGCGTTAAAACAGTTTCGCCATGGCGAACGAAGTAGATAAAGGTAGGAATCTCTGCGCTACGTAAGCGATCCGTGAGGAAATTCTGTTGAATAACTGGTGCTGGTTTATGTGCGCTTCCACCATCGAGTGCTTTATTGGCTAGGCGGTCTGCATGTGAATTCTCATCGCGCGGAATCCATGAATATGTAACAAGTGAGGCTGGGTGGGCATCACGGCATTGCTTAGCTAAATCGCGCATATCTGCGTGCTTAATCTGCCAGCGACCAGACATCTGCTCGACAACTAACTTCGAATCCATAGCGACTTCTACAGTTGCTTGAGCGTCTAACTTATTAATGTGTGAAAGACCTGCAAGTAATCCGCTGTATTCAGCTACGTTATTGGTGGCAATGCCGATTACATCAAAGAGTTCAGCAACAATCTTTCCACTTTCAGTGACCACAGCTCCATAGCCCGCAGGACCTGGGTTTCCGCGAGATCCGCCATCAGCAGTAAGTTTGAAGTGACGTGCCACTAGTGATCACGCACCAAGATACAACGGCACTCCTCGCAGCGAACAACTTCATCTGCGCCCAGGCCCGCAATACGTTGAAGTTCGATGGTGTTCAGAGTCAGGTTGCAGCCCTTGCACTGATTGCCAGCTAAAGCAGCTGCGCCAATACCGTTATTGGCTTCGCGGATCTTCTCGTAGAGAGCAAGAATTTCTGGGCCAACAGATTGTGTTGTCGCTTTGCGATCTGACTCGATGCTTTCAAGTTCAGTATGAACTGCCGCAAGTGCGTTCTCTTTGCGGATATTGAGGTCGGCAATAACGGCGGCTAGTTCGTTTTCTTCTCCCGAAAGAACTGTGATGCGCTCTTTGATTCCATCAACGCGCATCATGATTTCGAGTTCGACTTCTTCAAGTTCAGCACGACGCGCACCCAGCGTGCCAAGCTCATGCTGAGTCTGCTCTAGCTCTTTTGGCGTTCCAGTACCTGACGCAAGGCGCTTTTCATCTCGCTCGATGCGAGTGACAATCTGCTCAACATCGCCTTCGGCGCGAGCAAGTTCGCGCTTTACATCGTTGAGTTCTGTCTCGGCTGCAATACGCAGATCGCGGACATTGTTCTGCTTAATAGTTGTTGATGAGAGTTCAGCGAGCTCGGGCAAGGTTGCTGCCTTATTGCGCAAGGTGGCGGATTGGAGATCGAACTTCTGGATATCGAGGATAGAACGCTGGTCGCTGACGCTGGCTTTCACGGCGTACTCCTCAAGATAAGTGGGCTCGATATGTAATTCTTGAGCAAACCTTACTTGATATCCACCTCACTTGTAATATTCACGCATGGCAAAGGCGATTCCGGCAGCAGTTAAGAAGATCTATGCCACAGCTCCATCGCCGCATCGCGAAACAATGTTGGAAATGCGCGATCGAATTCTTGAAATTGTTCCTGCAGCAGAAGAGATTGTCAGTTACGGAATGCCCGCATTTAGGGTCGATGATGTCATCGTCGCCGGATTGCTAGCGAATAAGAAGCATGTTGGTTATTACCCATTTAGTGGTTCGATTCTTCATCTCTTTCCTGATGAACTGGCGAAGTACTCCACCACCAAGAGCGCCATCCATATCCCAATAGATAAGCCACTTGCTAAAGGGCTGATTAAGAAGCTCATTAAGGCCCGTATCAACCAGTAAACAGTCGGCTATTCTCCTCGCATGGAAATGACAACGTGCCTCTGGTTCAACGGAAATGCTCGCGAAGCGGCCAACTTCTACACAAGCATCTTCCCCAACAGTTCAGTTTCAGATAATTGGATTGCACCAACTGATACCCCTGGAAATCAGCAGGGTGAAGAGATCGTTGTTAACTTCAAAATATTTGGCCAGAACTTCATTGGCCTCAATGGCGGTCCACAGTTCCCGCATTCGGAGGCAATCTCTTTCCAAATTCCTTGCTCAGATCAAGCAGAAATCGATAAGTACTGGCAGATCCTTACCGCAGATGGTGGTCAAGAAAGCCAGTGCGGATGGCTTAAAGATAAGTTCGGAATCTCATGGCAGGTCACTTCTCCTGAAATAATGAAGTACTTGGGTGGTTCAGATTCCGAAGGTTCGCAGCGCGCTACACAAGCAATGCTTCAAATGAAGAAGATTGATCTGGCTACGATGAAGAACGCCTACGAAGGTAAGTAACTACACCCGTTTCTTATGGCGACTCTCAAGGCACATTTGGAATCGCCCGATCAATCTGTGCGGCTCAAGGCAGCGCTTGCAGCAGGAACTTTTCCTAAGCCTGAATACATCGATGTCTTAGTTTCACAATGCGCTCTCGAACCTGATTTCTTTGTGCGAGACACACTCACTTGGGCGCTCATGCGAAATGAAGTTCCTAAAGTGGTTGAACGCCTTAAGCCTGAATTGATCTCTGAAAATCCTCAAGCAAAAAGTCAGGCGCTGCACACGCTTACCAAGATTGCTGACAAGCAGTTCTATGCACTCATCAGACACGAGCATCTCTTTGATTCAAATGACAAGGTGGCAGTTACTGCTTGGCGTGCTGCTTCTGTTTTAGTGCCAGAGGATGAGAAATCTACTTTGACCAGTATTTTGCTAACCCAACTGGGTCGAGGAAATTCCGATGTGCAATTTGATCTGACTAGGTTTCTCTGCGCCTTAGGTGACTGCATAGTCGAACCGCTCAATGCAGCAACGAAATCTGCGAAGGATGAGGTTGTTCTGCATGCTCAATTTACGTTGATGAGATATCAAGAGATGAAGCTAGAGACAGTTAAGAAAAGAACTGTGGGCGGTGAGGGTTTCGAACCCCCGACATCCTCGGTGTAAACGAGGCGCTCTACCACTGAGCTAACCACCCGGTACCAGCGTGAGCTGGCTTTCGGACTTGCGAATACTACTTTATATACGCGAAAGAACGAAAATCGTGCGTGAAGTATGCGTGATTAGAGCGCTGCAATCGCAGTCTTGTAATCACCATTGTTGCGAGCATCGCCAAGGCCATTTACGACAGTCCAGCGAATGATGCCTTCTTTGTCGATGATGAAAGTTCCGCGCATTGCGCAACCAAGATCTTCATTGAAGATTCCATATGCCTTTGCAGCTGCACCATGTGGCCAGAAGTCTGCGAGAACTGGGAACTTGTATCCCTCTTGCTCAGCAAAAATGCGCTGTGTGTGCATTGAGTCGCAAGAGATTGCAAGCACCTGAACGTTGTCATTCTGGAATGCAGCAAGGTCATCGCGGATTGCACAGAGTTCGCCTGTACAAGTTCCGGTGAATGAGAAAGGAATAAAGAGAACTACTACGTTCTTGTTGCCCTTAAATGAAGAGAGCTGAACTTTATTTCCGTTCTGATCTTTCAATTCGAAATCTGGTGCTGCATCGCCTATTTGTAGTGTCATGGCGCGAATCTATCGCTTGCCCGCCTTACGTGCCACTAGACGAGTTGCAGTCCAATCTTTAGCAACAGCAATCGTTGATGTCTGGCTCAATCCACATGTAGGTCCTGCATCTTGAATATCACTTGGCTCAACGTGGCCATCACGGCCGACTTTCGGGGTGAGCACCCAGATAGGTCCTGTCTCAGAAAGGTATGTACTTGCATCCATCAATTCATCGACGAGATCGCCATCTCCATCACGGAACCAGAGGAGAACGGCATCGACGACTTCGGTGGTTGTATCTTCATGGAAATCAGTGGCCACAATCTTCTTGATATCGGCGCGTAGAGCATCATCACAATCAGGCCCGTAGCCGATCTCGAGGATGAGCTCTCCTTTAGCAAAACCCATGCGCATTGCCACGGGATAAGTCCAACGGATGAGACGGATATTTACAAGGGTTTAACCTGCCTCACAGCCGATTTTTTTGCGCTCATCCCCCTTTGGCGCGAGAATACGGGCATGACCGAATTCGCTGGATCGCCAGATCAGATAATCGACCAATTAGTAGATACAGATCCTTCTGAAACAGCTGAATGGCAGGCGTCCTTTGACGCAGCTCTGACCGCTGCTGGCCCAGTCCGTGCTCGTTACTTGATGTTGTCACTTCTCAAGCGAGCGCACGAGAAGAACATCGGACTCTCTTCACTTCGCACAACTGATTACATCAACACTATTTCTCCAGAGAACGAACCAGAATTCCCAGGAGACGAAGATATTGAGCGTCGTATCCGCGCAGCAGTTCGTTGGAACGCAGCAATCTTGGTTCACCGTGCACAGCGCCCAGGAATCGGCGTAGGCGGACATATCTCTACTTATGCATCTTCTGCTGCGTTATATGAAGTTGGTTTCAACCACTTCTTCCGCGGACAAGATCACCCAGGCGGCGGAGATCAAATCTTCTTCCAGGGTCATGCATCTCCAGGTATGTACTCACGTGCATTCCTTGAAGGACGTTTCTCAGAAGATCAGCTCGATGGATTCCGTCAGGAACTTTCACATACAGCGGGCGGATTATCTTCATACCCACACCCACGTTTGATGCCGGACTTCTGGCAATTCCCAACAGTGTCTATGGGTATCGGACCACTCAATGCAATTTATCAAGCGCGCTTTAACCGCTACCTCCACAACCGTGGCATCAAGGACACCAGCGATCAGAACGTATGGGCATTCCTTGGCGATGGTGAAATGGATGAAGTCGATACATTGGGTGCAATCGGTCTTGCATCTCGTGAGAAGCTCGACAACCTTACTTTCGTTGTTAACTGTAACTTGCAGCGTCTTGATGGCCCTGTTCGCGGTAACGGCAAGATTATTCAAGAGCTCGAATCAATCTTCGGTGGTGCAGGCTGGAATGTCATCAAGGTTGTATGGGGTCGCGGTTGGGATCCACTCCTAGCTCAAGACCGTGAAGGTGCACTTGTTAACTTGATGAACACCACTCTTGATGGTGATTACCAGACATTTAAGGCTGAAAGTGGCGCATTTGTTCGCGAACACTTCTTCAATAAGGATCCACGCACTGCATCAATGGTCTCTGGTTGGTCTGATGATCAGATCTGGAACCTCAAGCGCGGTGGACACGACTATCGCAAGTTGTTTGCTGCCTATACGGCTGCAACTGAAAAGAATGGTCGTCCAACAGTAATTTTGGCTAAGACAGTTAAGGGCTGGACTCTCGGTTCGCACTTCGAAGCACGTAACTCAACGCACCAGATGAAGAAGATGACTCTTGAAGACATCATCGAATTCCGCGATCGCCTTGAGATTCCATTGCCAGATAGTGCTTTGGATAAGTACACACCTTCTTATTACAAGCTTCCTGCAGATTCTGCAGAGATGAAGTATCTCGAAGAGCGTCGTCGCGAACTCGGTGGATCAATTCCAAGCCGTCGCAAGGTTTCTCGCCCACTGACACAGCCATCTGATGAAGCTTACGAATCAGTGCGCCGTGGATCAGGGCAGCAAGAAGTCGCCACAACGATGGCATTTGTTCGTATGTTGAAGGACCTCATCAAGGATCCAGGACTTGGCAGCCGCCTTGTTCCAATCATTCCTGATGAAGCTCGCACATTCGGTCTCGATTCATTGTTCCCATCACTGAAGATCTACTCACCACATGGTCAGCAGTACATGGCAGTAGACCGCGAATTGATGTTGTCTTACAAGGAATCAACAGCTGGTGTCATTCTTCACGAAGGTATTAACGAAGCAGGTTCCGTTGCTTCCTTTACCGCTGTCGGTTCTTCATACTCAACACATAACGAACCAATGATTCCGATCTACATCTTCTACTCAATGTTCGGATTCCAGCGCACAGGCGATGCTTTCTGGGCAGCCTCAGACCAGTTGGTCCGTGGATTCGTATTGGGTGCAACTGCAGGACGCACAACGCTTAACGGCGAAGGCTTGCAGCACGAAGATGGCCATTCACACCTACTTGCTGCAACTAACCCTGCAGTCGTTTCATACGACCCAGCATTTGCTTACGAAGTCGGACATATCTTTAAAGATGGTCTGCGACGCATGTACGGTGAAAACAGCGAGAACATTTATTACTACATGACCGTTTATAACGAGCCATATATGCAACCAGCTGAACCAGATAACTTGGATCTCGAAGGTCTGCTTAAGGGAATCTATCTCTACGCACCTGGTTCAAAGCAGCGCAAGAAGAACGCGCAGCTCTTGGCATCAGGCGTTGGAGTTAACTGGGCCATCAAGGCACAGAAACTTCTTGCAGAAGATTGGGGCGTTTCAGCTTCAGTCTGGTCAGTAACTTCATGGAATGAACTTCGTCGCGATGGTCTCGAAGTAGATCGTCACAACATGCTCAATCCGAAGGATAAGAAGACTGCCTACGTTCATGACAAGCTCAAGGGAACTGAAGGCCCAGTCATTGCAGTCTCTGACTTCATGCGCGCTGTGCAGGATCAGATTGCTCCATGGGTACCGAACGCATTCCACTCACTCGGTACCGATGGCTTCGGTCTTTCAGATACTCGCGGTGCGCTTCGTCGCCACTTCAAGGTCGATGCAGAATCAATCGTCGTTGCAACTCTTGCAGAGCTAGCAAAGGCAGGAGAAGTTAAGGAATCTGTAGTTCAAGAAGCTATTGATAAGTATCGTATTTTCGATGTACGTTCAGCAGATGCTGGCAACACTGAAGGTTCAGGTTGATCAATAGAATCCCCGTCACCGACATCTCCCCCACAGTATTTTTTGGGGGAGATTTCGTTCCTGTAAAGGCGATCGCCGGTGAAGAGATTCCTGTAAGTGCAACAATATTTCGCGAAGGCCACGATCTTCTTGGCGCTGATGTAGTCCTTTATAACTCGCAAGGCAAAGAGCTTTCCCGCTCAGTTATGCGTGAAGAATGGCATGGCGGAGACCGTTATCAAGGCTCTGTACGCATTCCAGCACAGGGCGATTACACATTCACCATCGACTCCTATGACCATCCATTTGCAACATGGATTCACGATGCAGAAATCAAAATTCCTGCCGATATCGATGCTGAACTCATGTGCACCATCGGGCGTATCATCTTTGAAGAGAAGTTAGCAGAAGACCCATCTGCAAAATCAATGCTCACTGCGGCTATCAAGATTCTGCGCGATACAACGCTCTCTGCCATGAACCGCTTCTCACAGACCTCCACAGAAGAGATTCGCGACTACTTCACCGCCAATCCATTGCGTCGCCTTGTCACATCAACTATTCACTATCCAATCCGCGCAGATCACGAACGCGCGTTGGTCGGTTCTTGGTATGAATTCTTCCCACGCAGTGAAGGTGCCAAAGTTGGCACCGATGGAAACGTTGTAAGCGGAACTTTCAAGACTGCAGAACTTCGCCTTTCTGCAGTTGCTGCTATGGGCTTTGACATCCTCTATCTCCCACCTGTTCATCCCATCGGAACTAAGTTTCGTAAAGGTAAGAACAACACTCTGACACCTACAGCTACCGACCCAGGTGTTCCTTGGGCAATTGGCAATAAAGAAGGTGGCCACGATGCGATTAACCCAGCACTTGGCACGATGTCTGACTTTGAAAACTTCGTAAAGACCGCAAAGAAGCAGGGTCTTGAAGTAGCGATGGACTTTGCGCTTCAAGCTTCACCTGATCACCCATGGGCAACTGAGCATCCTGAATTCTTTACAACCCGTCCTGATGGAACGATTGCATACGCAGAAAATCCTCCAAAGAAGTATCAAGATATCTATCCGATTAACTTTGATAACGATTACAACGCAATCGTTGCTGAATCACTTCGCATCTTGCGTCTCTGGATCTCAAAGGGAATTTCAATCTTCCGCGTAGATAACCCACATACAAAGCCAGTCCACTTCTGGGCTGAGATCATGAAGACTATTCACGCCGAACACCCTGATGTCATCTTCTTGGCCGAAGCATTTACTAAGCCATCGATGATGCATGCTTTGGGCAAGGCAGGCTTCCACCAGTCCTATACATACTTCACATGGCGCACCAGCAAGCAAGAGCTGACTGAATATGCAACCGAAGTTTCGCAGCAGACCAGCGCATTCTTCAGACCGAACTTCTGGGTCAATACTCCCGATATCTTGCCTTTCCATCTGCAATCAGGAAATCCAGCAATCTTTGCTATTCGCGCAGCTCTTGCTGCAACGCTGACTCCTTCTTGGGGAATGTATGCAGGATATGAACTGTATGAACACCGTCGCTTTAAAGAAGGCGGCGAAGAATATATTGACTCTGAAAAGTATGAAATCAAGGTCCGCGACTGGGATGGCGCTACAAAGAAGAAGCTGACCCTTGCGCCATTTATCACTCAATTGAACTTGATTCGCAAGAAGAACGTTGCTCTTCAACGTCTTCGCAACCTTCGTTTCCATACAACTGAGAATGATTCAATCATCGCGTACTCAAAGCGCGAGGGAGATAACCTCATTCTTATCGTTATCAACCTAGATCCATCATTTGCTCAAGAGACAACAGTTCATTGGAATATGAGCGACCTTGGATTGCACCACGATAACTTTGAGGTAACGGATTTAATTGATGGAGCCTCATATAACTGGTCAGCACACACCTATGTCCGCCTTGATCCGACAAGGTTGTCTGGCAAAGTCGTTCACATTGCGCAGGTAAAGCTTTAAGATTACGCATGTCTTTTTTCTCCCGCCTCTTTAAGAGCAATGCAGCGGGTGAAGAAAATAACTATCTTCCTCAGGGTTCATACCTCAATCCATATTCAACTCTGGGTGAACTCGACTTCCATCTCATCTCTGAAGGTCGCCACGAACGCTTGTGGGATGTACTCGGAGCTCACATCAAGCGCGATGCAGATGGCTCACTTATCGGAACAGCATTCTCTGTCTGGGCTCCCAACGCCCAAGCGGTCAGCCTTGTTGGCGATCACAACTTCTGGGATCGCAATACACACCCAATGGTGCGCGCAGGTTCGACAGGAATTTGGGAAATCTTTGTGGCAGACGTTGGACCAAATACTTGTTACAAGTTTGCAATCTGCACCATCAATGGCACCTGGGTAGATCACGCAGACCCAATGGCGCGTGCCACAGAACATCCTCCGCGCACAGCATCTGTTGTCACTGAATCGAATTACAACTGGAACGATTCACAGTGGATGGAAAAGAGAAAGAGCTACCAACCTTGGCGCTCCCCTGTCTCGGTCTATGAAGTCCATGCTGGTTCATGGCGACCAGGTCTTTCTTACCTACAGATGGCCGATGAACTTGTTGCATATGTACTTGAACAAGGTTTTACTCACGTTGAATTCCTGCCAATTACCGAACACCCATATTCGCCTTCATGGGGATATCAAGTTACTTCTTTCTTTGCACCCACTTCTCGTTTTGGTTCACCGGATGAATTCCGCTTCCTTGTTGATGCCCTTCACCAAGCAGGCATTGGCGTCATTCTCGACTGGGTTCCAGCGCACTTTCCTAAAGATGAATGGGCGCTGGCAAAGTTTGATGGCACAGCACTTTACGAGCATGCCGATCCTCGTTTAGGAGAACACCCTGACTGGGGCACTCTCATCTTTAACTTTGGTCGCAATGAAGTACGTAACTTCCTTGTTGCTAGCGCTCTGTACTGGTTAGAAGAGTTCCATATCGATGGCCTTCGCGTTGATGCAGTGGCTTCCATGCTCTATCTCGATTACTCACGTAAAGAAGGCGAATGGTTGCCAAATAAGTTCGGCGGACGAGAAAACCTCGAGGCAGTTCAGCTTCTACAAGAGGCGACTTCAACTGCTTACAAGCACCACCAAGGCATCATGATGATCGCCGAAGAATCAACTGCCTGGGGTGGAGTCACTAAAGAGACTTCGAGTAACGGCCTTGGCTTTGGATTTAAATGGAATATGGGTTGGATGCACGACACTCTCGAATACCTGCAGCACGAACCCATTCACCGCATGTTCCACCACAATGAAATTACCTTCTCGATTCTTTATGCGTGGTCTGAAAACTTTATGCTGCCGCTTTCTCACGATGAAGTTGTTCACGGTAAAGGTTCCCTGGTCAATAAATTCCCAGGAGATCGCTGGCAGAAGCTGGCAACACTTCGCGCACTATATGGATTTATGTGGGCGCACCCAGGTAAGAAGTTGCTCTTTATGGGACAAGAGTTTGCACAGAACAATGAGTGGAACCAAGAAGTAGGGCTTCAGTGGTACCTCACCGAATTTGCAGAACATAACGGTGTCCAGAAAGCTCTTGCCGATATCAACATGAGTTACAAAGGGCTTCCATCGATGTGGGAGAAAGATATCTTCGCTGATGGATTCCAGTGGATCGTTGGCGATGATGGAGCCGGTAACACTCTTGCATTTGTGCGCTGGTCAGATAAGGGAATTCCGGTTGTCTGCGTAACTAACTTCTCACCTGTTCCACACGAGCAATATTCACTTCGACTTCCGGTTTCAGGCGTATGGCGTGAAGTCGTAAATACAGATGATCTTAAATATGGCGGCAGCGGAATTACCAACAACTCATTTGCTGTCGATGTTGATACCAACTTGTATGCAAAGGTGAGAATCCCGCCTCTTGCCACAGTCTGGTTTGAGCGCGTTTAAACTTTAGACTTTGAGCTTTCTTTGAGTGAATCTGCAAAGAAGACAGTTGCCAACATCATTACCGTTGGAATCATCATCGCTAGCGCAATTGATCCCGTGAATTGAATTGTCCAAGCAACAATCCATTTTATTCCAAAGAGCAGCACGTTATTGACGACGCCAAATTGGCCCACAACTACAGCGCTAGGAAGGGATGAGCGGCGGTTTGCTGCGGCAAAGAAGGAAGGTCCTAAGAATGATGAGCCCAAGCCTGCGAAGAAGAAGGCTAGAACGAAGAGGCCGTAAGACCACCACTTCAGAGTTGCAGGCAAGTGAGTTGCAGTGATGATGCAGATTCCGAAGCCAGCGCCAGCTAATAACGCAGCGCGCTTAACCCAGAGATCTAGTGGCGCACGAGGAATTAGTCGATGGATAAGAAGACGACCAAAGATCATCATCGCTGTAAAGACAATGTATGGCGCAGTGCTGAGGCCCGCATCGATATCGAGGCGATCTTTTGTAAAGATTGTTCCCCAGTCACCGATCGCAAATTCAAGATAGACAGCGCAGGCCATTCCAAGACTTACCGGCCAATCAATTCTGAAACCGGTGAAGATATCTTTGATCGAGTAATCATGATCAGAATCTGTATTGGATTCAAGCAAGACAGGACGAAGTCTTAAGACGATTGCAATCATTGCGATTGTAAGTGCTACACATAAGAAGTTGACGTGAGCTACGAGACCAACTCGGCCGACTAAAACACCCGAAAGAATTGCTGTGCTGAGTGCACCTGCGCTCCAGTATCCGGCAGTGCTTGTGATCAGATTGATTTTGCTGCGCTCTAAGAAGTGAAAGCCCTGGCTATTTAGACATACATGCACAGCCGTAATTCCGAAACCAAAGGCGATATTGAAGATAAGGAATAAGAAACTTGAATTGAGGTGAACGAGCACACCTAAGCTTGAAAAGAGAATGAGTATCGATGCGATTGTTACTTTAAGAGCGCCATATTTATGGATGATGTGGCCAACTGTGAGCAGACCAAAGAATGCTCCGATGGAACCGGTACTCATCAATGAACCGAATGCACCATTTTGTAGACCTAGATTTGCCTTAACTTCAGGAAAACGCGGAACCCACGCCATGATTCCAAAGCCAAAGAGGAAGAAGACCGTATGTAGAAGTCTCTGCTCTAACCTATGGTGAATATCTTTAGCCATTAGAAAAGGGCATTCGCAAGCTGATTTCGAGCCTTAATAACGCGTGGATCTGCTGGGTCAACCAGGGCGAAGAGCTCGAGGAGGCGATCTTTAATGCGCTTCTGTTCGTCTCCGTCAAAGAGAACCAAGAGCCGAAGCAAACGATCAAATGCTGGCTCGAGATAGCCGCTCATTACTTCAACGTCGGCACATTGGATCTGAAGTTCAATATCGTCAGGGTTCTTTACGGCTTCTTCCATTACCTTCGCTGCATCGACGCCATGAGTGCGTGCAAGAAGTTGAACTTGGGCAAGGCCTAACTTTGCATAATTATCGTTTGGTTTTCTGGCGAGCAATCGCTTATATGCAGCCTCGGCAGTTGCGTAATCACCTTGATCAAGGGCCGCAAGTGCTTCATCCTCTTCAGGTTCAGTCGCTTCGACTGGTTCATCACCGATTCCCTGTTGGGCTGCGACAGTCAGAATTTTCAGAATAACTTCGCGAAGTTGCGCTTCACTCAGCGGTTGTTCTAAGAATGGAATTGCTTGTCCTCCGATGAAGACAACACCGTAAGGAATTGTTCGCGCTTGCAAAGCTTGAGCCACTGGCGCCTGTTCGTCGATATTGACGTAAGCAAGGACCCACTTTCCTGCATCTTCTGCTTCAAGTTTTCCTAGAGTGCGAAGAAGTTCGAGGGATTCAATAGAGCGAGGAGTCCAACATAAAATGACAACTGGCTTGGTTTCCGAGAGCGGAAGAATTTCGGTCTGTAAATTTTGCGCGGTTACTTCGAGGCCTGGAGCTGGAGTTGATGTATCTGCCTTTGGCTTTCCAAGTGAGCTGAGATCAAACGCTTGTGAAAAATTAGGTGGCAAACTCATGGCATCTTCCTCGCTATTGCATCGCGCCATCAACGCGTACATCGACTCCAGAGTCGCGACGGTATGGCAAAACTTCTGTTACATATGACTTCGCAGCAAACTCTAGTCCAACATCGTGGCCTGCGCGCTCACTCAAATACCAGCGGTGTTCAAGGGCTTCATGGAAAAATTGAGCAAGTTCAATTCGTCCTTCTAGCTCTGGTGGAATCAAATTTACTGTCGGACGAAATACTTCATCGAGCCAACGCTTTGCTGAATCATGCATCGGTGGCTTAGGAGATTTTTCGCGGCCTCTAAAGCGATCGAATGATGCAAGCAGTCGCTTTGCCTGTAGCTCTTCAGTTTCAAGACCCATCAACTCACGAAGACGGTTCTTGTGATACCCGGCAGCAACAAGCTTGGGCTGGAAGACCAACTTGCCTTCGTTCTCGCCCTCTTCCATCGATACAGATACTTCTTCCACTGCAAAGCCAAGGTCATGCAACTGGCGCATTGCGCGTTCAACTGCGTGGCGATCAGTTGGGTCGAGTACTTGGCGATCTTTCAGTGCAGACCAAAGACGGTGGTATCGCTTAATGAGTGCGGTACTTGCACGGATTGGATCCATTCCTGGATAAAGAACTCCAGACAGCTGCAAATCTTCAAGTTCTGCCGCAACGTTGAAGTGTGCGATTTCTAGATCGTGTTCGCGTTGACCGGCAGTCAAAGTCTTTTGGAACTCACCAGTCTCAGCATCTACAAGATATGCCGCATACGCCTCAGCGTCTCGGCGGAAGAGCGTATTGGAAAGTGAACAGTCGCCCCACCAAAAACCAAGCAAGTGCAGGCGAACAAGTAGAAGCGCTAGCGCATTAGCCATCAAGGTGACATCTTCTGCAGTCACAGTCTTGTCGCTCAGAACTACGCGATATGGAAGTGAGTAAGGCAAGAAGCGAGTAACGAGTGCGCAAGGAAGTTCTTCGCCATTCTTATCGGTACGACCTTCAATTACGGCAATCGATTGCACGCTTGGAGAATCAAGGTGTGTTAGCTCGCGAAGAATTTTGTATTCGCGGTTAGCGAATTCAGAGACAGTCTCTTTAACCGCATAGACCTCAGAGTCAGGATCATCGGTAGAACGGACCAAGCGCACGATGTGGCGCGAGATTCCGCGCTTCTCGGCGAGCATTGGGTCTTCGGGCCACTCTTCCAGAGGCACATTCCACGGTAGGCCTGTGACTGCTGCGATTTCTTCGCCGAGTCCAGTTATCCGTAAGGCCATGGGGTTATTCTCTCGTACCTTTACAATAAAGCATGGCCATTTCAGAGCGCATGAAGAGAAAACCAAAAGAATCACCCGCAACTCCTGATTTTGGTGCCGCTGGCGCACCTATCGACCGCGGACATCCCTTCTATTTCGGTTTTGTGGCAACAGTGGGGGCTCTCACCGCATTTGTCATGATGCGAGCACTTGCTAGCGCTTCCGGCGTCTTTGTATTGATTCTCGTTGCACTCTTCTTGGCAACTGGCCTTAATCCTGCTGTCGAAGCAATTCGTCGACGCGGACTATCTCGAGCGGGCGCAGTTACAGTTATTTTCGTTGCAGTCATTGCCTTTGTCGGACTCTTTGCAGCTCTCGTAGTTCCGCCGCTAGTCACGCAAGGAACACACCTGATTGAGACAGCGCCCGCACTTCTTGAGAACCTCAAGAACAACACAACTATTGCAAACCTCAATGATCAATATGGTGTTATCGATTCTCTTCAGAAGAAGTTAAATAGTGTTACTTCTGATGGAACGCTTCTGATTACAGCATTTGGTGGAGTAATCGGTGTTGGAAAGTCTGTTCTCTCTGGAACATTTACTGCGCTCACAATCTTGGTTCTCACTCTCTACTTCATCACATCGTTGCCACAAGCAACTGAGCTTGGTTTGAAGCTTGTTCCTGCAAGCCGCAGACCACGTGTAGCAGCTCTTACCGAAGCGATTATTTCCCGCGTGGGCGCCTTCGTTGGTAGCCAGATTCTGGTCTCCTTCTTTGCAGCTCTCTTTATGACAATCTTTGGAGCACTCCTTGGCCTGCCATCCCCTATTGCAATCGGAATCATCATCTTCATCTGTGGATTGGTTCCTTTGATTGGCCACTTTATTGGTTCGGCAATCTTCACCATCATTGCTCTGACTGAATCTGTCACAGTCGGTGTCATTGCCTTCGTTGGATACGTTGTTTACGTCCAAGTCGAAAATTACATTCTGACTCCCAAGATTATGAAGCGCACACTCAATGTTCCGGGCGCAGTCACAATCATTGCTGCACTCTTGGGAACATCACTTCTTGGTCTAGTTGGTGGACTCTTGGCAGTACCTGTCGCTGCTTCGATCATCCTTATCCTGGAAGAAGTTGTCTATCCTCGCACTGAGAAGTCTTAACTAGCTTTCAATCGCTAGATCTCAGTTGGTAACGGAAGTCGTTCCGGCGCCACTATCTGAGTAATTTCCGATAGAACGCGATGAACATAAGGTTCGCCAACCCATAAGTGCTTTGCACCATCAACTGCAATGAGATTGATCTGTGGAACAACCGCGAATCGAACCTTTGCTTGATCAGGTTTTAAGTAATCATCATGTTCTGGAATAAGCGCTGTGATTGGTCTTCCATCGTGAGCCCAGAATTCAAGGTCGCCATCGACGATATCGAGAAGTGTGGGACTTAAGAGAATGAGTCCTTTAACGCGTGGATCGCGGGCATGGCTAATTGCAATGCTGGTTCCGAATGACCAACCAACAACCCAGAGCTGCGTGAGTTTTAAAGTATCGAAGCAGTAGCGAATCATTGCTTCCACATCATATTTTTCTGCGCGACCATTGTCGTATGTACCGGTACTTGTTCCGGCTTCACTGGTTGTGCCACGAGTATTAAAACGAACAACGGTGATGCCAGCCATTCCAGGTAGGCGGTTGGCAGCCTTTTTATAGATATGGCTATCCATCATTCCGCCACCTGTTGGGTTGGGATGGCAACAGAGAATTGCAGCAGTTGGGTTATCTAGCGGTGCGCTTACTTCGCCGATTAAAGTCTGGCCATCTTCGGTGGTCACCGTAAAAGGTGTGCGTAGACCCGGAAGAATTGTGCTGGGGCGGATTGGTTCCGACATAGTTGGGAGTCTAGTCTTTGCTCATGGCTGACTCAACGACAACATTCGATTCGCATAATCCAGTAACAAATGAAGTGATCTCTTCTCACGAGATTTATAACGAGACAGCCGTCGTTGCTGCCGTTGAACGTGCCCGTGAAGCTTCACGCGAATGGCGCGATCTGGGTTTTCGTGGACGTCGCAAAGTCTTGCTCAAGTGGAGCACTGATCTGCTCGACAATATTGATTCACTCTCAGAGCTAGTCTCACTCGAAACTGGAAAGCCAGTTAGTGATGCAAAGCTCGAGGCTTCCCTTGCAGCAGGTCACATTGCGTGGGCTGCACGTCACGCAGAATCTGTAATGCGCACCTCTCATCGCTCTCCTGGTTTACTGATGGCAAATATGTCAGCAACTGTTGAAAGATCTCCTGTGGGAGTCGTTGGTGTCATCGGACCTTGGAACTATCCCGTCTTTACTCCCCTTGGTTCTATCGCTTATGCACTCGCCGCCGGCAATACCGTTGTCTTCAAACCAAGTGAATACACGCCAGCAGTCGGTGAATACCTCGCACAATCATTTATAGATTCATCTCTCTTTGCCGATGTATTTACCTGCATTACCGGTCTTGGTGAAACAGGAAAATTCCTCTGCGAAAGTGGCATCGATAAGTTAGCTTTCACAGGTTCAACGAGAACCGCAAAGATTGTTGCCGCAACCTGCGCGGCCCACATGACCCCCGTTGTCCTTGAATGCGGCGGTAAAGATCCTGTCATCGTCGCTCACGATGCTGATATCAAGCGTGCTGCTGATGCCACAGTCTGGTCAGCTTTTTCCAATGCCGGCCAGACATGTATCGGCGCAGAGCGCGTATATGTTGATGAACGAGTTGCAGATAAGTTCATTGAGAAAGTCCTTGAGATTGCGAAAGATATACGTCCAGGTGCACCAGGAGATGGAAAATATGGGCCAACCACAATGCCCAAGCAGATTCCGATTATTCAATCTCATATCGATGATGCAATCGCACGTGGTGCGACAGTTTTGATGGGTGGCTCTGGATCGGTAAAGGCTCCCTTTGTTGAGCCAGTGATCTTCTGCGATGTTCCCGAAGATTCGATTGCAATGACTGAAGAAACTTTCGGACCAACAATTGCAATCAATCGCGTGAAAACAATGGCTGAAGCGATTCGCCTGACCAATGACAGCCGATATGGACTTGGGGCTGCAGTCTGGTCGAAGCGTCGCGGCAAGCACATTGCTTCACAGCTTCACACTGGCATGGTTGCCATTAACTCTGTGATCTCATTTGCAGCTGTTGATTCAGTGCCATTCGGTGGCGTGAAAGATAGCGGCTACGGACGTATCCACGGCCCTGAAGGAATTCTCGAATTCACTTATCCGCGCACTGTTGTGCGTGCCAGATTCCAATTGCCGATTGCATTTACAAGTTTCTCTCGTACGGCAGGAAGCGATAAGTTAATTGTGAAGGTAACTAAATTGCTAAAGGGACGCCTCGGTTAATATCTAGGAGCGTTGCGCGTGCGTTCAGTGCGTGGGCGGCGATTGTTTCGCTTGGTCCAGCAAGCGTTGTGCCAATGTCTGCGGTTATCTTCATCGCCATCAAGCCATGCAACTGTGTGTGGCGTTGCCATCGGAATTACTTGGTCGCAACCAGGACAGCGATACGGTTTATTTGCAGCAGATCCGGTTAACTTTCTAACGATCCACAAACCATTGTCATCTTCTTCAAAACTTTGATTAGAAGCGATTGTGATTGGTTCATCATCGCCACTTTTAGGCCTACGTTTTTTGGGATAATTCTTACGCGGGCTCATGGCGCTATTTTCTCGCACTTTTACCGACTCAGTGACAAGATAGCCGTATGAGCACAGTCATCAGCGTTTCGGGGCTTCGCAAGAGCTACGGAGCCAACCAGGCAGTCGATGGCCTCGATCTCGATATCAAACAGGGCGAAATCTTTGCACTCCTTGGCCCCAACGGCGCCGGCAAGACCACCACAGTTGAAATTCTCGAAGGCTTCCGCGACCGAGATTCAGGTGAGGTTCAGGTACTGGGCTTTGATCCATCGACAAAGGGGCGCGCTGGTCAAGCTTGGCGTGATCGCATTGGAATCGTTCTGCAATCTACTGCTGATGCTGGTGATTTAACTGTCTACGAATCTGTCTCGCACTTTGCAAAGTATTACGAGAATCCAAAAGATGCACGAGAAGTCATTGAGTTAGTTGGGTTAACTGAGAAAGCAGATGCATTAGGTCGCACACTTTCAGGCGGGCAACGTCGCCGACTCGATGTTGCGCTCGGAATTATCGGTAGCCCCGAACTCATCTTTCTTGATGAACCAACTACAGGTTTTGATCCAGAAGCGCGTCGCGCATTTTGGCAGTTGATTCGCAAACTTCGTGATGAAGGCGCAACAATTCTTCTGACCACCCATTATCTCGATGAAGCTGAAGCACTTGCTGATCGAGTCGCAGTTATCAATCGCGGAAAGATTATTGAAGTCTCAACTCCGGCGCTCCTTGGTGGTCGTGCCACTTCTCTCGCAACGGTCTCATGGCGCGATGGTTCAGAGCTTCGCAGCGAGAAGTCAGCAAACCCAACACAACTCGTGAATCAGCTTTCGTCACAATTCGGTGGAGAAGTTCCAGAGCTCAATGTAAAGCGAGCATCCCTTGAAGATATCTACCTCGAAATGATTGGAGGCACCCATGAGTAAGCCAACTGCGCTCTCGATTGGTATCCAACGTGGCGGCCTTGAGATCAAACAATTTATGCGCCAACGCGAATCCGTCGTCTTCACCATGCTCTTCCCGCTTATCTTGCTGGCAATCTTTGGCTCCGTCTTTTCAAATTCGATTGCTGAAGGCGTCACATTTAGCCAGTACTTCGTCGCCGGAATGATTGCTTCAGGCCTTGTTAATACTGGCTTCCAGCAGCTAGCCATCATGATTCCCATGGAACGCGAATTCGGCACTCTAAAGCGTTTACGCGGAACTCCAATGCCGGCAAGCAGCTACTTCATCGGTAAGGCAATACTTGTAACGCTGAGCATGTTGATTCAAGTCTTCTTACTTCTCGCAGCAGGCGTTGCATTCTTCGGAGTCAATCTCCCAACTGGTGCCGATAAGTGGTTGCTACTTGTTGTACTCCTTGTTCTTGGCAGCGCATGTTCAACAGTTCTTGGAATTGCATTCTCTAATGTTCCAAAGAGTGGACGTGGGGCATCGGCAGTTGTTTCACCTGTTGTCATCGTTCTTCAATTCTTTAGCGGTGTCTTCTTTATCTTCACAGATCTTCCACAATGGATGCAGCAAGTGGCAGCGATATTCCCTCTGAAGTGGATGACACAAGGAGCTCGCTCAATCTTCCTTCCTGACTCTTTTGCTACGCGTGAAGTAGCCGGCAATTGGGAAACTGGCCGTACCTTTGCCATTATTACGGCATGGCTCGTAGTCGGAATTATCTGGGCAGTTCGAAGCTTCAAGTGGGAGCGCGACTAAGCAATCTCGCGATTCTCCTGGCTCTCGTTCTCACAGTTTCAGGAAGCTCGGCTATCGCTGCAACAAAGAAGCCGACGCCAACGCCCACAACAAAGGTGACAGCGAAGGCGACAGCGAAAGCAACGGTTAAGGCGACAGCGAAGCCGACTGCTAAGGCGACAGCGAAGCCAACTGCTAAGGCCACTGCGAAACCAACTGCTAAGGCCACTGCAAAACCAACAGCGAAGGCCACTGCAAAACCAACAGCGAGTTCCACATCGACTTCAACTGCGGCACCGACAGCAAAAGCTTCGGTAAAGCCAAAGCCGAAACCAAAGCCAAAGCCACGTAAGAAGGTGAAGGTAACTCCGTCACCAAAGCCAAAGTGGCCACCAGTTGGTTTTGAATATGAATCAGGAATCTACGCAAAGATTCCTACGAGTAAAGAACTTGTCGGCGTTATCTCTGCCAAGGGCAACTTGGCTTCCCAAGTAGCTGCCTGCCGCACATTTATCTGTGGCGCAGTGCAGGTTGCCTCTGAACAAGGATGCGTCTGGTGGGAAGTAAATTCAAAGGTTTATGCGCAAAATAGAGATCTCATCGGCAACCTGCGCACTATTTCTGGCGCCAGCGTTGCGCGTGAATTGAAGACGATTCTTCTTATCTCCCCCGAACCGCTTTCATCCCTTGAGTACGTTTCGAGTATTGAAGTGGTCTGCCATCAGGAAGCAAAACCTGAAGGAACTCAGACAGTCACATTTACCAAGGTCGGTAGCTAATGCTGGGTGGAGTCGATAACAAACTCTTCCTCATGAGCTTGGCAGGATTTCCTGTCGTATTTTTCCTCATCCTCATTCTTAAGTGGACTTCAGCAAAAGGTTCATCACTTATTGCGCGCAAACCAATTGCAGGCGATGAAGATGAATACGGAACTTTGGTCGCGGTTGCACAACCTTCCAATCACATCGAAGGTGAGATTCTGCGACAGAGATTAATTGCCGTAGGTATTAAGGCAACGCTGACGCAGACAAAAGTTGGGCCACGCATCTTTGTATTTCCTGAAGAAGAGAGCGCTGCTCGCGCTCATCTCAAAAGCTTCTAGTTAACGATTAGCTCCAGGAACCCAGAGCTGATCGCCAATCTTCTTATTGGCAACGCGAGCAAGAACAAAGAGTAGATCTGAACAACGGTTGAGGTACTTGGCTGTCAGTGGGTTTACGCCGCCACCAAATGCGTGAATAGCAGCCCATGTGCGGCGCTCTGCGCGACGAACAACTGTGCGAGCCACGTGAAGGTGGGCAGCAGCTGGTGTGCCTGATGGAAGTACGAATGAGCGAAGTGCTTCAAGATCCTTATTAAAGTGATCGATCTGCTCTTCAAGGTAGACAACCTGCGATTCGAGTACGCGAAGTGGCTCAAATGCAGGTGAATCAACTACTGGGGTGCAGAGGTCAGCGCCCACATCGAAGAGGTCATTTTGAATGCGCACCAAGAGGGCGCGAACTTCATCGGTTAATTCATCAGTTGCAAGAACAACACCAATGGTGGAGTTCGCTTCATCAACTGTTGCATATGCTTCAAGACGAGGGTCATTCTTTGAAGTACGGCTCATATCTCCAAGAGATGTAGTTCCGTCATCGCCTGTCTTTGTGTAAATACGCGTTAAATTAACCATGTCCGTAGCCTATAAGTAGACTTCGGATATGGCATCTTCGTCGCTCGACCGCTTCCGGATCACCGGGGGCTGCCGTCTTGAGGGCGAAGTAACGGTTACCGGCGCTAAGAATTCAGTCCTGAAACTGATGGCAGCATCCCTTCTGGCGGTTGGCACAACAACTATCCACAATGTTCCAGATATTGCAGATGTCGACATCATGGCCGACCTTCTTACTCGTCTTGGTTGCACCGTCAAACATGAAGGTTCTGTCGTCACGATCGAAGTTCCTGCTGCTCCCCTCCACCGCGCTGATTACGATCTCGTTCGCAAGATGCGCGCATCAATCAACGTACTTGGTCCACTCGTTGCACGCGTTGGAAAAGCAGAAGTCGCGCTCCCTGGTGGAGATGCAATTGGCTCTCGCGGATTAGATTTTCATATCAAGGGCCTTGAATCACTCGGAGCCACTGCGCACGTTGAACATGGTTACGTCATCGCCGAAGCGCCTAACGGCTTAACCGGAACAGCAATAGAACTAGATTTCCCATCAGTGGGTGCAACCGAGAACTTGATGACAGCTGCAGTTCTTGCTCAAGGTGTGACAACAATTGATAACGCAGCGCGCGAACCAGATCTTGTCGACCTTGGTGAATTCCTTATTGGAATGGGCGCACAGATTGATGGACTTGGTTCACCGCTCATCACCATCACTGGTGTTAAAGAGTTAAAGCCAACTGATCACACCACTATTACCGACCGCATCATCGCCGGAACATGGGCATTTGCAGCAGCCATGACACAAGGCGATATCACCATCCACGGTGGGCGCGCCGACCACATGGAAGTCATGCTCGAAAAACTTACTCACGCCGGTGCAATAGTTACATCAACACAAGATGGAATTCGCGTACAAATGAATCAGCGCCCACGCGCTATCGATGTTGCAACACTTCCCTACCCAGGATTTGCTACCGACTTACTTCCATTCATCATCGGCATGAATGCTGTTGCAGATGGCCACTCAATCGTCACTGAAAACGTCTTTGAATCACGCTTTATGTTTGTCAATGAACTCATGCGCCTTGGCGCTCAGATCACCGTAGACGGCCACCACGCCTCTATTGACGGTATTCCACAGCTATCTGGAGCTCCAGTTGAGGCAACTGATATCCGTGCCGGTGCTGGTCTTGTATTAGCAGCGCTCGTATCCGACGGTGAAACAACCGTAGATGGCGCATTCCATATCGATCGTGGCTATCCGAACTTCGCCGAGCAATTAGTGAGCCTCGGCGCAAAAGTTTCTAGAGAATAACTAGCCGACTGATTCAGTAAGAATCGAAACGCGGTCGTTAGAGACAGATAAGAAGCCTCCGCGAACTTGGAATTCCTGTGTTGTTCCGTCGGTGCCTTTGATGCTTACAGCTCCGTCGACTAGTACGCCAAACAAAGGTGAGTGACCTGGAAGAACTCCAAGATCACCTTCAGTGGTGCGAGCAGAGACAAAAGTTGCCTCGCCTGACCACACCTGTTGTGTTGGCGATACTAGTGCGACGTTAAGAGCCATTTTTACTTCTTCGCCAATTCAGCTGCATTGCGCTCGACATCGTCGAGGCCACCGCACATGAAGAATGCTTGTTCTGGAATGTGATCGTACTTTCCATCAGCAAGTGCTTCGAATGCTGCGATTGTGTCTGCAAGTGGGACGAATGAACCGTCGATACCAGTAAAGACCTTCGCCACGAATGTGTTCTGTGACAAGAAGCGCTGGATACGACGTGCACGACCTACGAGAACGCGGTCATCTTCTGACAATTCATCGATACCGAGAATTGCAATGATGTCCTGAAGATCTTTGTAGCGCTGCAAGATCTGCTTAATGCGGTTAGCAACACGGAAGTGGTGCTCGCCGATGTAGCGAGGATCGAGGATACGAGATGATGAATCGAGCGGATCCACAGCTGGGTAGATACCAAGCTCTGAAATCGGACGAGACAACACTGTTGTTGCATCCAAGTGGGCGAATGTTGTGTGTGGAGCTGGGTCGGTGATGTCATCTGCAGGAACGTAAATTGCCTGCATAGATGTAATCGAGTGACCACGTGTTGAAGTAATACGCTCCTGAAGCTGACCCATTTCGTCTGCAAGTGTTGGCTGGTAGCCCACTGCAGATGGCATACGGCCGAGAAGTGTTGATACTTCAGAACCTGCCTGAGTAAAGCGGAAGATGTTATCGATGAAGAGGAGAACGTCCTGCTTCTGAACATCGCGGAAGTACTCAGCCATTGTGAGTGCTGACAGAGCAACACGAAGACGCGTGCCAGGTGGCTCATCCATCTGACCGAAGACCAAGGCTGTCTTATTGATAACGCCCGTCTCAGTCATTTCGAGGAACAAGTCGTTACCTTCACGAGTACGCTCACCAACACCGGCGAATACAGAAACACCACCGAAGTTTTCAGCTACGCGATAAATCATTTCCTGGATAAGAACAGTCTTACCTACACCTGCACCACCGAAGAGACCGATCTTTCCACCCTTTACATAAGGTGTAAGTAGGTCGATAACTTTGATACCTGTTTCGAACATTTCAGTCTTTGACTCGAGCTGATCGAATGCAGGTGCGTTACGGTGAATTGACCAACGCTCCTTGATATCAAGTGATGATGTTGGAACGTCGAGGGATTCTCCGAGAGTGTTGAAGACGTGGCCCTTTGTGACGTCACCGACTGGGACAGAGATAGCTGAACCAGTGTCTGTTACTTCAGCACCGCGCACCATTCCGTCTGTAGGTTGCATCGAGATAGCGCGCACGAGGTTGTCACCAATGTGCTGTGCTACTTCGAGGGTCAAGGTACGAGTAGTGCCACTCATGGTGGTCTCTACGTGAAGCGCGTTGAAGATCGAAGGCATTGAATCTGCGGGGAATTCAATATCCACCACCGGTCCAATAACTCGGGCTACGCGGCCTTTACCTGTTGCTGACATCATTCACTCCCTGCACTAGCTGAGGCCAACGCATCTGCGCCGCCAACAATTTCACTGATTTCCTGGGTAATTTCTGCCTGACGGGCAGCGTTCGCAAGTCGTGTGAGCGACTTGATGAGATCCTCAGCATTGTCAGTTGCTGATTTCATAGCGCGACGACGAGCTGCATGCTCTGAAGCTGCAGATTGCAACATCGCGTTAAAGATACGTGCTTCGATATAACGAGGAAGAAGAGCGTTAAGAACTTCTCCTGCATTTGGCTCGAATTCATACATTGGAAGCAAGCCTGTTGGAACTGGCGCAGATGACTCGACAACTTCGAGAGGGATCATGCGCTTAGCTGTGGCTTCCTGAGTCAACATTGATTTAAATTGCGTAAAGATGATGTGAATTTCATCGACGCCATTTGCCTCAGTTGAATCTGCAAGGAATGCTGACAGAAGTGCATCTGCAATTTCCTTTGCGTTTTCATATGTTGGGTTATCTGAGAAACCTGTCCATGTTCCAGCCATCTCGCGGTTACGGAACTTGTAGTAGTTCACTGCCTTGCGGCCCACGAGGAAGTTAGAGACCTGCAAACCACGTTCACGAAGTAGGGCAGCGAGCTTCTCGCCTTCCTTAATCGCGTTAGTTGAGTAAGCGCCAGCCATACCGCGGTCTGCAGAGATGATCAAAATCGCTGCGCGACGTGGGTTGTCGTGTGCTGTAGTCAACGGATGATTTGTTGAAGAGTATGAAGCAACTGCAGATACCGCACGTGTTAACTCATTTGCATAAGGAGTCGATGCTGAAACACGTTGCTGCGCCTTAACGATACGAGAAGCAGAGATTAACTCCATAGCTTTCGTAATCTTTTTAGTCGCTTTAACGGAACGCATCCGTCGGCGATATATGCGAAGTTGAGCACCCATGAGTTACTTCTTCACCGCCGGTGGGACGTGCTTTGTAATTGCTTCTGCGCCTTCGCCTTCGAGAGCCTGTGCAGGCGCCTCGTTAACAGCTGCAGCAACAGATGGCTTGAACTGCTTCTTGAAGTCAGCAACTGCTGTCTCCATCTTTGCAACAGTGTCATCTTCGAGCTGCTTAGTCTCTGAGATCACTGTGAAGATGTCCTTACGTTCGCGAGCAATGAAGTCGAGAAGTTCAGATTCGAAGCGGCGGATATCAGCAACAGCAACATCATCGAGCTTGCCTGTTGTACCTGCCCAGATTGAAACAACCTGACGTTCTACTGAATAAGGTGAGTACTGACCCTGCTTAAGGAGTTCAACCATTCGCGCACCGCGCTCGAGCTGAGCCTTTGATGCAGCATCAAGATCTGAACCGAAAGCAGCGAATGCTTCGAGTTCGCGGTACTGAGCGAGGTCAAGACGAAGACGTCCTGCAATCTTCTTCATCGCCTTTGTCTGCGCAGAGCTACCAACACGTGAAACAGAGATACCTACGTTAATTGCTGGGCGAACGCCTGCGTTAAAGAGATCTGTTTCAAGGAAGCACTGACCGTCAGTAATTGAAATTACGTTTGTAGGAATAAACGCTGAAACGTCATTTCCCTTTGTTTCAATGATTGGCAAGCCCGTCATTGAACCGCCGCCCAATTCATCAGAGAGCTTTGCGCAGCGCTCGAGAAGACGTGAGTGTAAGTAGAAAACGTCTCCTGGGTACGCTTCGCGGCCTGGTGGACGACGAAGAAGAAGTGAGACTGAACGGTATGCCTCAGCCTGCTTCGAGAGATCATCAAAGACGATAAGAACGTGCTCGCCGTTGTACATCCAGTGCTGACCAATTGCAGAACCGGTGTATGGAGCGAGGTACTTAAAGCCTGCTGGATCTGATGCAGGAGATGCAACGATTGTTGTGTATTCCATTGCGCCAGCTTCTTCAAGAGCACCCTTAACAGATGCGATTGTTGAACCCTTCTGACCAATAGCGACGTAGATGCACTTAACCTGCTTCTTCTTATCGCCTGATAGCCAGTTTTCGCGCTGGTTAATAATTGTGTCGATAGCAACTGCTGTCTTACCAGTCTGACGGTCACCAATGATCAACTGACGCTGACCGCGACCGATCGCTGTCATCGCATCGATTGCCTTGATACCTGTAGCCATTGGTTCCTTAACAGGTTGACGCTGTACTACTGAAGGAGCCTGAAGTTCTAGAGCACGACGTGCATCTGGGGTGATGTCGCCCTTGCCATCGATTGGTCGACCAAGTGGGTCAACAACGCGACCGAGGAATCCGTCGCCGACAGGAACTGAGAGAACTTCACCTGTACGACGTACAGATGTTCCTTCTTCAATGCCTGCGTAATCGCCCAAGATAACAACACCGATTTCGCGCACGTCGAGGTTGAGTGCAAGACCTAGTGTTCCGTTCTCGAACTGAAGAAGTTCGTTTGCCATTGTTGAAGGAAGACCTTCAACGCGAGCGATTCCATCGCCTGCCTGGCTAACTGTTCCGACTTCATCACGAGCCGCTGTGCCTGGATCGTATGACTTAACGAAGTTCGCTAAGGCATCCCGAATTTCATTCGGTTGGATCTTGAGCTCTGCCATGAGTTTCCCCTTTATTTGTTTCCAGCAAGTGCGCGTCCGGCACTTGCAAGTCGATTTGAAACGCTTCCATCTACGAGTTCATCTGCAAACTTGACCGAAACTCCACCGAGGAGCGTTGGCTCAACTTCGATATTGACGCGGATTGGCTGACCAACCTGCTTTTCAATCGCAGTTGCAAGACGAGACTTCTGAGCATCTGTAATTTCTGATGCCACGCGAATTACCGCGATTAAACGATTGCGACGGTTAGCTAGACCAAAGAGATAGTCAGCAAATGCCGCTTCAATGCTACGTCCGCGAAGGCTTCCGACGAGAGCAACTGCAAGCTTCACAGTTGATGCAGATGCCTTCTTTGAAAGAACTTCGGTAATGAGAGCTGCTTTAGCCTCTGGTGTACCGGCTCCGACAAGTGCTTTACGTAATTCAAAGTTATCGACAACGAGCTGTGATGTTTCGAAGAGTTCATCTTCTACGCGATCGAGTTCATTGTTGATATTTGCAGAAGATGCTTCAGCTTCGATCGCCAGCTGCTCGAGCACATGGACTAGGTCTCCTGCAGATGACCAACGAAGTGTTGAGACATCTGTGAGTATTTCTAGCGCTGTAGCTGCGAGAGTCTTTCCGAAGAGATCCTTAACGAGTGCGCCCTTTGAGGCTGCATCGCGTGAAGGATCGGCAAAGGCGCGGCGGATTGAAGTGTTCTTTGAAAGAACGTCTGCTGCGAAGAAGAGTTGAGATGAGAGCTCAGTTGCAGATGCAGCGGTTGCGCCCTTTACGGCAGCATCGAGCTTCGCGCGTGCAGCCACGAGTGACTGACGGCTACTGCCTCCGAGATGGATTCTCATTCTCTTCTTTCTGTTTGCTTACTTCGGTTACTTCTTGGACTTTTCGAGATCTTCGATGAAGCGGTCCACGATCCGTGATTGACGGGCCTGGTCATCAAGTGCTTCTCCGACAATCTTTGAAGCGAGTTCAACTGCAAGTGCACCAACTTCGTTACGAAGTGAAGTGATTGCCTGCTGACGTTCTGCCTCGATAGATGCGTGAGCTGCTGCTGTGATGCGAGCTGCTTCTTCTTGAGCCTTTGTGCGAAGTTCTTCGAGAATTGCTGCGCCTTGAATGCGAGCATCTTCACGAAGCTTTGATGCTTCACCCTGTGCTGACGAAAGTTGTTCGTTGTACTGAACAAGTGCACGTTGTGCTTCGAGCTGCGCCTTTTCAGCACGTTCGATTCCACCCTCGATAGCTTCAGTGCGTGCTGCATATGCCTTTTCAAACATAGGCACGACTTTGCTCTTGAGGACAAGGAAGAGAAGTGTGAAAGCGATAAATCCGACGACAATCTCAGCTGTGTGAGGGATGAGCGGATTCAAGCTCCCTTCGCCTGACAAAATATTAATTCGTTGCATCATTTCTCCTTAAATCGTTACCAATATTGGTGTGTAGAGGTAATCGATTAGAGAACGAATGCGAGTACGAGGCCGAAGAGTGCGAGAGCTTCTGCCATCGCGAAACCAAGGAACGCAATTGGCTGAAGGACGCTGCGTGACTCTGGCTGACGAGCAACTCCGCTGATGTATGCGGCGAAGATCATGCCTGTTGCGATTGCAGGTCCGATTGCAGCAATGCCGTAACCGATGACGTTAAGTGAGCCTGTCATGTTTATACCTTTCATGCTTGAGGAGGCGAAGTTACCTTCCCAAAGTTAGTTGTTAGTGCTCGTCGGCGAGTGATCCGGCGATATAGAGGGCGGTGAGAAGAGTAAAGATATATGCCTGTAGGCACTGGACCATAAACTCGAAGAAGGTAAGCGCGATTCCCATTGTGAATGCAAATGGGCTCACGAGCTTGAGTCCAATTACACCCTGCAAGAGGTGCTCTCCACCGAGGATAAAGACCAAAAGGAGAAGGTGTCCCGCAAACATATTTGCGAAGAGACGAAGACCGAGAGTAAATGGACGCACGATAAAGAATGTTGCGATTTCAATCGGTGTAAGAAGAACATAAATTGGCTTTGGCACTCCTGGCATAAATGCAATGCCCTTGAGGTAGTGACCGACTCCCTGACGCTTCATTCCAACATAGTGGTAAACCAAGTAGGTGATGATCGCGAGCGCGTAAGCGAAACCAACGCGAGAGAAAGATGGGAACTGCAATAGCGGAACAATTCCGAATAAGTTATTTACAAGTACAAATGTGAAGAGGGTAAATAGGTACGGAACAAAGCGCATGAACTCTGGGCCAAGAACATCCTTAGCAAGCCCGTCGCGAATAAATCCGTAGACGCTTTCTCCAGCAAACTGCATCTTCGATGGAACGACAGCAGCCTTGCGTGAAGAGAGAATAAAGAAGACAGAGATGATTACTACTGAGAGAAATACAAGAAGAATTGGTTTAGTGAACCAAGAAATATTCTCGAAAATTGGAGGGAGGACGAAGTCGTTAGCGCTAGGTGGGACGAATCCTTCACCTTCGGAGCTCAGACGAACAAAGGCGCGCACGCACTCTCCTTGATACTAAAAGGGCTTATAGACCAATCGCTGGGGAAGCGGTAAAGCAGGGCAACCTTATGGGGAAAACCTCTCGGCTGTGAAATCGGAATTCAGGGGTTTTGGGTGGGGCTGGTCACTCTGGGTAGAGCAGATTTACTCGCGCCCGCTAGCCAATCTGTCGGACTCGTTACTCTCGTCCGAATCTGAGCCAGACGAGGTAAAGGGCGCCGCCCATACCTACGAGCAGGCCAACGAGGGTCAACATGCTGGTGCCGAAGAACTTATCGGCGGCGAAGCCGACTCCACCCCAGAAAAGAAGCCCTGAGAGTAGGTAGCCGAAGATCGTCCAAAGGGCGTTCTCGTCGCGGCGGTTAGCTTTGTGGTCGGTCATGCGGCAATGGTAGATGAGTTTTCAGCTTTAGATAACTAGCTATCTCCCCGCCTAACCAGGCGAAGGTGAGCGCAACGGCTGTGATGCCGAAGGTCTTGCGATCAAGGTTCTCATCCGAGACAAATTGGCCCAGCGCCCAGAAGAAGACTCCGAGGAGCAAGAACTTGGCGAAGTACGAAAACATCGCAATCGCCATAGTGCTCATGGGGTCAAGGTCGCGCGAAATTCGTGAAACCCCAATATGAACAAGGAAGTAGATAACAACAATTACTTGTGCAAGAAGTGCCGCCAATAATCCTGGTCGCCCCTGAAGCGCGGTAGCAAATCCAATTGCAATAATGCCGACAATAAATGTAGGCGTCAGGGCGCCGCGCAACAACTGTGCTTCATTGCTTGAATTATTTTGCTGAGACATTTTCTCTCACTCCGCTCTTTGCGTAATAGAGAGTGAATGCCAACATCGCGCCCGCAACAATGGCGGCAACCCACAACGGTGCAAATGCTGAAACAACTACAGGAAATGCAATCGTTGCAGTCCATAGATACATGATGATCGAAGTACGAAGATGAGAATTACCCGCACGGAGAATGCGGTGGTGCATATGTTCCTTATCGGAACTAAATGGTGATTGACCTGCGCGCAGACGACGAATGATTGCAGAGAAGAGATCGATTAGAGGAATTGCTAGAACTGCAAATGGCAGCATCAAAGGAAGCAACGTTGGCCCCAACTTCTCTGCTGAAATTGCATTGGGATCAATCTGTCCGGTCAGTGTGATTGCAGATGCTGCAAGGAGAAGCCCCAAGAACATCGAGCCTGAATCGCCCATAAAGATCTTTGCTGGATGGGCGTTATGAGGCAGAAAGCCAATACAGACGCCAATAATTACTGCAGTAATAAGTGATGGAGCACCTGCACGGCTAAAGCCGTAAACAACTGCCAATAGGTAGGCAAAGGCGAAGAAGGCAGCGCCTGAAATTGCGACAATTCCGGCAGCCAACCCATCAAGGCCATCGATGAAGTTAACGGCGTTAATCGTGATGAGAACAATTAAGACAGTTACTAACTGCCCAATACTTGGCGGCAAAGTAATAACGCCATTGATCGGCAACCAGAGAACTTGAATTCCAAAGAGCAACAAGATTCCGGCAGCGAGTGCTTGTCCAGCTAACTTGGTAAGTGCATCGAGTTCGAAGCGATCATCAACGAGTCCAATTGCAACAAGCAGCGTTGCTGCTAAGAAAATACCGAGCGCTTCTCGACCAAATGATTTTCCAACAAGGGACAAGTGACTGACCATGGCAAAGGTGAGCGCCATTGAGATCCACATTGCTAAGCCACCCCAGCGTGGAGTTGGGGTTGTATGAATATCGCGAGTACGAATTTGGGCAACTGCACCGAACTTCAGCGCCCAGGTACGAACAAAAGGAGTGACTACGTAACAGAGCGCTGCTGCAAGAAGCAGGGTGACCAGGTACTCGCGCATCTGTTAAGAGTTGTCTTTACGCCTGATAAATAGGAAAGCGTGAAGTAAGTGCGTGGACTTCAGATTTAATCGCAGCATGAGCAGCTGCATCATCAGTCTTAATGGCACGTGCAATCAGGGATGCAATCGTCTTCATCTCTTCAACGCCCATTCCCTGGGTAGTTGTTGCAGGTGTACCTACGCGAATACCTGATGTGACTGAAGGTGCTTCTGGATCGTAAGGAATCGAGTTCTTATTAAGAACAATTCCTGCAGCGCCACAACGCTCGTCAGCAACCTTGCCGTTAACGCCTGTTGAGCGAATATCAATAAGTGCGAGGTGGGTCTGAGTGCCACCAGATACTGCGCGCATGCCTTCGCCTTCAAGAGCTGCAGCAAGTGCTTGCGCATTGATGATGACATCCTTTGCATACTTTTGGTAAGCCGGTGTCGCACATTCAGCGAGTGCAATCGCCTTGCCTGCAACTGCAGACATGATTGGTCCGCCCTGCATTCCAGGGAAGACTGCCTTATCAATTGCAGCTGCGTGCTCTGCCTTCGACAAGATCATTCCGCCACGTGGACCGCGCAAAACTTTATGTGTTGTAAATGAGACAACATCTGCATATGGAACCGGTGAAGGAATCGCCTTACCTGCAACTAGTCCGATGAAGTGCGCTGCATCGACCCACATGATTGCGCCGACTTCGTCACAGATTGCGCGAACTTTCTCGAAGTCAATCAGTGATGGGTAAGCAGTTGCACCAGAACAGATCATCTTTGGCTTATTAGCAATCGCTAATTCGCGAAGTTCGTCGTAATCGATGAGTTCGTTATCTTGGCGTACGCCGTAAGAAACAATGTTGAACCACTTACCTGAGAAGTTGACCTTCGAACCGTGAGTCAGGTGGCCACCATGTGGAAGTGACATGGCAAGGACGGTATCGCCCGGCTTTGTGAAAGCTTGGTAGACAGCAATATTTGCGCTGGCACCTGAGTGTGGCTGCACATTTGCATGTTCTGCGCCGAATAAATCCTTTGCGCGATCAATCGCGATTGTTTCGGCCTTATCTACCTCTTCGCATCCGCCGTAGTAGCGCTTTCCTGGATATCCCTCGGCGTACTTATTAGAGAGAGTTGAACCGAGAGCGGCAAGAACTGCGCGTGAAGTGAAGTTCTCTGATGCAATCAGCTGCAGGTTGTTCTGCTGACGCTTGAGCTCAGATAAGAGCACCGCTGCGATCTCTGGATCTTGCTTGGAGAGAAGGTTGAAATCAGGGCCATAGAAAGTTTCGGACATGGGCCCAGCCTAATAGTTCGGGCCCCCTTTTGCTTTATATGTAAGAAATGTTCGGTGCGACCTTTTCCATCTCATCAAATGAAATAGCTCCCTCGCGCACGAGGCGTAGATCTACAGCGTCGGCTTCGATGATGGTCGAACGTGGGCCGGATTTCAGAGCGCCGGTATCGAAGATTGCTGCGACATCCCAATCCTTTACCTTTGCGCGATCAATTTTCAACATCGGTTCGTGCCCCGCACCTGATGCACTTGCTACTGCAAGTGGACCCGACTCTTTCAAGAGCGCACGTACAAATTTAGATTTTGGTACTCGGACGTTAAACCAATCGAGCTCTTTATTATCGCCCAGATCCCAACTCAGAAGTGAACTTGGTTGCAGAGTTACCGAAAGAAGTCCGGGCCAGAATTTCTTGCAGAGATCCTGCGTGCTTGGAGAAACTGAACGAGAAATTCCTTTAACGGTGTCCAATGAATATGCAAGGACTTGGGCAGCCACTCCGATTTCATCTCCGCGAAGTACATGCATTGCGCGAACAGCAAAGGGAGAGAATGCATCTGCTAAATAAACATAGCCATGTTCAAGTGGAGCAACGATGACATATCCGGCGCGAATCTCTTTGAGTGCGCGAGCAACATGCTTCTTCTGTTCGCCCTGCTTGAGGTCAATGCGTGGCATCGCTATCTCCTCACTGCTGTCGTAAATCTTGGGCGGCCGGTTAAATCCTGATGCAGAAGAATATCTGTGAAATCTGCGCTGAGTACATCGGCAATCGCGCCACCTTGATCTTCATGATGTTCGATTGCCAGGAATCCGCCCTGCTTCAAGAGGCGCCCCGCTGTTGAGATAAAGAGGCGAGGCGCTTTCATGCCATCTGCTCCCCCAAATAAAGCAACTGCAGGCTCGTGATCTGCGACATCGCGAGGAAGTTCTTGGGCGTCAGGAATATATGGAGGATTGGCAATGACAACATCGCACTTAACGCCTTCGAGGGCAGTAGCAACATCGCTTTCGAGAATACGGACCTTTTCGTCGATAAAGGAGACATTCTCTTTCAGCCAATGAATTGCTTCAGCGCTCTTTTCAACCGCAATCACATGTGTCTGTGGTGCTTCCGTTGCAATGGCGAGTGCAAGTGCGCCTGAACCAGAACCCAAATCAACAACACTTACCGCGCCGCTTAACTTCTCAATGTGAGTCAACACCGCTTCAACAAGGAGTTCGCTTTCAGGACGTGGCACCAATACTCCGGGTCCTACCTTTAATTCAAGGTGGCGAAAATATGCAACGCCAGTCAGATATTGCAACGGTTCGTGAGCACAACGTCGGTCGAGTAATTTCCAGAAAGTCTCTTCAACGATAGTCATATCGCCAATGGCGGCGAGTGCATTTTCAACGGTGAGTGGATTATGTAGATCCATCCGTGAAAGGCCCAAGGTGTGGGCTAGTAAATGTTCTGCTTCTACTTCAGGAAATCCAGCCGTCGCCAACTGTTCTTTGCCGCCTCGCAAGAATTCTTTAAAGGTCAGTTCCATAGCAGTGAGTTAGTTCGTTGATGAAAGCTTTGCAGCACGATCAGCATCGAGAAGCGCTTGCACAACTTCATCGAGTTCGCCATTAAGAACAGAGTCAAGGTTATTCGCCTTGTAATTTACGCGGTGATCGCTGAGGCGATTTTCAGGGTAGTTATATGTGCGAATGCGCTCTGAACGATCGACGGTACGAACCTGGCTCTTACGTTCTGCCATGGCAGCCGCTTCTGCCTTCTCCTGCGCATCCATGAGAAGACGGGCACGAAGAATACGAAGTGCTGATTCCTTATTCTGTAGCTGTGATTTTTCATTCTGACACGAGACAACAATTCCGGTTGGAACGTGGGTCAAGCGAACTGCAGAGTCAGTGGTGTTAACAGACTGGCCTCCAGGACCTGATGAGCGATACACATCTACGCGCACATCGTTCATATTCAATTCAACATCTACTTCTTCTGCCTCAGGAAGAATAAGTACACCTGCTGCAGATGTATGGATACGTCCTTGGCTCTCTGTTTCAGGAACGCGCTGTACGCGGTGAACGCCACCTTCAAATTTAAGTCGTGCGTACGGTGTTGTTCCAGGTTCTGGAGTTCCCTTTGATTTCACAGCCATAGAAATATCTTTATATCCGCCGAGTTCTGACTCAGTCATATCGATGATTTCAATCTTCCAGCCGCGCTTTTCTGCATAGCGCTGATACATGCGAACCAAATCGCCAGCAAAGAGCGCTGATTCATCGCCACCGGCTCCGGCCTTAACTTCAATAATGACATCGCGATCATCGTTAGGGTCACGTGGAAGTAGTAGCTCTTCCAACTTATCGGCAGCAGCTTCAACGGCAACTTCCATTGCAGGAATTTCTGATGCAAATGAAGCATCTTCTGCAGCCATCTCTTTTGCAGCTTCGAGGTCATCAGCTGCTGACTTCCAGGCATTGAAGCCTGCAACTACAGGACCGAGCTGTGCATAACGACGACCGAGTTTGCGGGCGTTGCCCTGATCTTCATGAATAGAAGGGTCAGCCATCTTTGCTTCGAGCTCTTGATACTCGCGCACCATCTCATGTGCCGATGCGAAACGATCGTTAGCCATATGACTTCATCCCTTCTATCTCTGTGAAACTAAATTTTCTTTGGAGGAATAAAAAGACCGCCCCGCAACCACTAATGGGTTGCGATGCGGTCTCTTTAGAAAGCTACTTGTTTTTACCGAAACGCTCTTCGAACTTCGCGACGCGTCCACCGGTATCGAGGATGCGCTGCTTGCCTGTGTAGAACGGGTGGCAGACTGAACAAACTTCAACATAGATCGAACCGCTTGCAACTGTTGAGCGGGTAACAAACTTTTCACCGCAACCACAAGTTACTTGAGTATCTTTGTACTCTGGGTGGATATCTTTCTTCATATTCATATTCCTTTTCTTGAGTCTGGGTCCAGCAGTACTGGTGAACCAGGTCATCGCCATAAGGTGTGGCAATAGGGGTTAATCCTCTCGCAGGGCCTGAAATACTCCAAATCCGTGCGGGAAAATCTGGTTACTTGCTGTCGTCTGGCCCAGCTGTTGTCTTCTGAATCTGCATCAAGAATTCGACGTTGGACTTAGTGCCCTTCATCTTCTCGAGCAAGAGTTCGAGTGCAGCCTGTGGTTCGAGTGCGTGAAGAACGCGACGAAGCTTCCAGACAATGTTGAGTTCTTCAGTTCCCATAAGGATTTCTTCCTTACGAGTTCCTGATGCAACAACGTTAACCGCAGGGAAGATGCGCTTATCAGCCATCTTGCGATCGAGGATGAGCTCCATATTTCCTGTGCCCTTGAACTCTTCGAAGATAACTTCATCCATACGGGATCCGGTATCAACTAGAGCTGTTGCAAGAATGGTGAGTGATCCACCATCTTCAATATTACGAGCAGCACCGAAGAACTTCTTTGGTGGATACAAAGCAGCTGAATCAACACCACCAGAAAGGATGCGGCCTGATGCAGGTGCTGCGATGTTGTATGCGCGACCTAAACGTGTGATTGAGTCGAGAAGAACAACTACATCGTGGCCCATTTCAACGAGGCGCTTTGCGCGCTCGATAGCGAGCTCTGCGATTGTTGTGTGGTCATCTGCAGGGCGGTCGAAGGTAGAAGCAATAACTTCACCCTTAACGCTGCGCTGCATATCCGTAACTTCTTCAGGGCGCTCATCAACGAGAACAACCATCAAGTGACATTCAGGATTGTTTGTTGTGATTGCGTTTGCAATTGATTGCAAGACCATGGTCTTACCGGCCTTTGGAGGCGAAACGATAAGTCCGCGCTGGCCCTTACCGATTGGTGCGATCAAGTCGATGACGCGAGTTGTAAGAATGTTTGGCTCTGTCTCAAGGCGAAGACGCTCTTGTGGGTAGAGAGGAACAAGCTTTCCAAATTCAACGCGGCCACGTGCTTCTTCATATGGCAATCCGTTGATTGTCTCGAGAGAGATAAGTGGGTTGTATTTCTGACGAGTTTCGCCTTCGCGTAGCTGGCGAACCTGACCTGTTACAACATCTCCCTTACGAAGACCGTACTTACGTACCTGGCCTTGTGAAACGTAGACGTCGTTAGGACCTGGAAGGTATCCACCTGTACGAATAAATGAATAGTTATCCATGATGTCTACGAGGCCACCAACTGGTACCAAGACATCATCTTCGCCGATTACTGGCTCGCGCTCTTCGCGGTTTCCACGGTCGCGGTTGCGATCGCGTCCACGGTTGCGATCGCGGCGGTTACGGCTGCCACGGTCTTCACGATCGTTTCCACGGTCGTTACTAGAAGGTGCATTATCTGATGAATCATCTTCATCGTCGCCTTCATCTGAAGAGTCATCTGAATTCTTTGCGTTGTTATCGCGGTTGTTCTTCTTAGCATTGCGAGCTTCACGGCGAGCTTCACGCTCTGCCTTCGCTGCTTCGCGGTTGGCTGCCTGGAGATCTGCAATTGCTGTAACGAGATCATCCTTCTTGAGCTTCGCTGCACCCTCGATACCGAGCTGTGACGCAACTTCCTTTAACTTAGGAAGGGTCATGCTTGAAAGTTCTGGGCTGCTAGAACGAACTGGTTCTGTTGTTGTCATGTATTTCTTTTCACTTTGGGGCTAAACGTATGAGTTAAGCCCTGGGTTTATTAATCAGGGGTTTTACTTTTTGATTTTTACTTCTGTGATTATCAATTCTTAATTTTCACCCTTACTTACCGGGTTCGAACTGATGGCAAAACTATAGCAGGGTGGCTCCGCGGCTAGCAATTTCGAGAGATTTACCCTCAAATTTCGCTCCGCCAGCACGTGAAAGTTGGATGCTCTCTTCATCGCCTTCAGTGTGGAGTGCGAGAACAGTTGGACCAGCTCCTGAGATAAATGCAGCAATTCCTGCTGCGCGAAGCTTTGTCATAAGTGCAAATGAAGCTGGCATCGCTTCCTGGCGATATGACTGATGTAAGAAATCTTCTGTCGCTGTGAAAAGTAGATCAGGGCGAATTGTGAGCGCTTGTGTCAGCAACGCAGCATTCGATGAATTTCGAAGCGCATCTGCAAAGGGAATAGTTTCAGGCAACATAGTGCGCGCCTTCTTAGTAGCCAGCGGTGTTGAAGGAATGAATGCCATTACCTTGATGCGCGGATCAACCGGTAGATGAACAGCGTGTGCAACTGCCTTGCCTTTAACAACATCTTGCCAAGCAACTGTTGCTCCACCATAAAGTGCTGCAGCCACGTTATCTGGGTGGCCTTCCATCTCATTCGCAAGATTGAGAAGCGCTTCATCGCTCATCTTGTCTGTGCCAGTGAGCACCAATGAGCGAGCAAGAACTAGCCCGCCAATAATTGCTGATGCAGATGAGCCAAGTCCACGACCATGTGGAATCACGTTGAGTGCGCGAACTGCGACTCCCTTTGGCTTTCCACCCAAGAAATCAAATCCTTTATACATCGCCTTAACGAGCAAGTTTTTATCTGTACGGGGAACTTCATCGGCGCCTTCGCCGGTGACATCGATATCGAGGCCACCTTCATCAAGAATCTGTGCGACGTATCGGTCATACATTCCAAAAGCTAAACCAAATGAATCAAAGCCAGGACCTAAGTTGGCAGAGGTTGCAGGAACCTGTACCTGAATCGGATTAGCTTTAAAAGTTGGCTTGGCCATGGGGCAATTCTTTCCTTAGTTCTTCACTAAGCCAAGAGCCTAGTCAAACCTAGGGCTAGTGCTGCCGCATCTGCGTTAACAGGAACGACGACGGGATCTGCTGCACCTTCAAGTGCCCACGGAATATCTTTAAGGCCGTTACCTGTGCATGTAATAACGATTGTCTTATCTTTTGGAAGCTTTCCAGAATTCTTATATTTAATAAGACCTGCAAGACCAGCAGCTGAAGATGGTTCGCAGAAGATTCCTTCTTTTGATGCAAGCAAGTGATAGGCGGCAAGAATTTCTTCATCAGTTACTGAATCGATCAATCCGCCTGATTCATCGCGAGCAGCAATTGCTTGATCCCATGAAGCTGGATTTCCGATGCGGATTGCAGTTGCAATTGTTTCAGGCTTGGCAACTGGCTTACCTGTAACTAGTGGAGCAGCACCTGCGGCTTGGAATCCCCACATCTGTGGCAACTTCTTTGAAATCTTGTCTTTGCGATATTCGTTGTAGCCCTTCCAGTATGCAGTGATATTTCCTGCATTACCAACCGGCAGAGTGTGAATATCTGGAGCATCGCCAAGCATGTCTACAACTTCAAACGCTGCAGTCTTCTGGCCTTCGATGCGATATGGGTTAACTGAGTTAACAAGTGAAACGGGATAGTGCTCTGAAAGATCGCGAGCAAGAACTAAACAATCATCAAAGTTTCCATCAACCTGCAGAAGCTTTGCGCCATGTACAACAGCTTGCGCCAACTTGCCCATTGCAATCTTGCCTTCAGGAATAAGTACGGCAGGAATCATTCCTGCTTTAACTGCATACGCTGCAGCTGCGGCAGATGTATTTCCGGTGGATGCGCAGATAACAGCCTTCGCGCCATCTTCAGCAGCCTTCGAGATCGCCATTGTCATTCCGCGATCTTTAAATGAACCAGTTGGGTTAATTCCTTCAAACTTTACCCAGACATTGTTGCCGAGCATTTCTGAGAGAACGCATGCATAGATAAGTGGTGTTCCGCCTTCGCGCAATGTGACGACAGGAGTCTTTGAAGAAACAGGTAGGCGATCGCGATATTCCTCGATCACTCCGCGCCACTGATGTGCGCCTGACTTCTTAGTAAAGATTCCCATTACGAGATTGCTCCTTCTACACGGATAACGCTTGAAATCTTGGTGACCATTGACATCTTCTTAAGCGCTTCAACTGTTGCCTTGAGTTCGCCTTCAGTTGCGCGGTGGGTGACGATGATGAGTTCAGCATCATCGTTGCGGCCGTTCTGATCAACGGTCTGAATTGATACGCCTTGATCAGCAAATACCTTTGCGATTGCGGCCAATACACCTGATTTATCTTCGACTTCAAGGCGAATAAGGAACTTAGTCTTTGTGGTTTCAATCGGTGCAATATCGCGATCTGCATAATCTGTTTCACGCTGACCAATTGAGTTGAGCGCAATATGTCGAGAAACAGCAACGATATCGCCCAAGATTGCAGAAGCCGTTGGCTGTCCACCTGCGCCACGACCGTAGAACATAAGTGGTCCAGCTGATTCGGCTTCGATAAAAACGGCGTTAAATGCATCGCGGACAGATGCAAGTGGGTGGCTCTTATCAATCATGACAGGGTGAACGCGCACAGAGATTTCATCTGCGGGTGTGAGCTCTGCGATGGCAAGTAACTTAATGACGTGATCCATTGATTTAGCAATTGCCACATCTTCAAGAGTGATCTTTGAGATTCCTTCGCGGTAAACGTCATCGACAGTTACGCGGGTGTGGAATGCAAGACCAGAAAGAATTGCCGCCTTAGCTGCTGCATCGAAACCTTCGATATCTGCAGTTGGGTCAGCTTCTGCGTAACCGAGCGCCTGTGCCTCTTTGAGAACATCAGCGAATTCGCGGTTATCTTCATGCATCTTTGTGAGAATGTAATTTGTTGTTCCGTTAACGATTCCCATTAAGCGAGTGACGAAGTCACCAGCCAATGAATCGCGAAGTGGGCGAATGATTGGAATCGCACCAGCTACTGATGCCTCGTAATAAATATCTTCACCCTTGGCATATGCCGCTGTAAAGAGATCTGCACCGTGGCTAGCAAGGAGCGCCTTATTAGCCGTAACAATTGATTTGCGATTGTTAATTGCAGTCATCGCTAATTCACGAGCAGGTTCGATGCCGCCCATAACCTCAACAATCAAATCGATTTCAGGGTCATTCACAATGGAGAATGGATCTGTTGTGAAGAGAGCAGGGTCTAGACCTGGGTAATCCTTAATGGAGCGCACTGCGATACGAGTAAGTTCAATCTTTACTCCGGCGCGAGTTGAGAGCTCGGCAGTATCTTCAAGGAGCAGGCGGGCTACTTGGCTTCCGACAACGCCGCAGCCGAGCATGCCAACGCGAACTGGTTTATCTGCGGGGCTCATATACCTATTCTTTCACATCAAGTGAGAGCAGGTCTGCCTCATTTTCTCGGCGCACGATTACGCGGGCTTTTCCATCTTTTACTGCAACAACAGGTGGTCGAGGCACATGGTTGTAATTGCTCGCCATGCTGCGGCCATATGCACCTGTAGCAGGAGTCGCAACCAGATCTCCGGGTGCAATATCGGATGGAAGTTGAATTTCATTGATGATGATGTCGCCAGTTTCGCAATGCTTTCCGACTAAACGAGTGAGTGCGACAGGCGCAGTTGATGCACGTTGTGCAATCACTGCGGTGTATTCGGCATCGTAAAGCGCAGTACGTGCGTTATCGCTCATGCCGCCATCGACAGATACATATTTGCGCACCTTGCCACCTTCGATGACAACATCTTTAACAGTTCCTACTTCATACAAAGTAAACATGGTTGGTCCAACAATGTTGCGACCTGGTTCAAGTGAAACAAGTGGCATTGCAAGGTTGTAGGTCGCACATGCTTTCTTTACTGCGGCATGAATCTGCGGCAAGACATCAGCTGGTTCGACTGTGACATCTCCGTTCACATAAGAGATTCCAAATCCACCACCAAGATCGAGTTCGGGAAGTTCTGCACCGTATGCATCACGGTACTTAGCCATAAAGCCCATTAAGCGATCTGTTGCAATTTCATGTGCCTCTGAACCAAAGATCTGTGAACCGATGTGGCAGTGCACTCCACGGAGTTCGAGTTCAGGATGTGTTGCAACAGCCTCGACTGCGGTCCATGCAGCCCCGGATGCAATAGAGAAACCAAACTTCACATCTTCATGAGCTGTCGAAATCTTCTCGTGTGTATGAGCTTCAATGCCTGGTGTTAAGCGGAGCATTACTGCCTGGCGAACACCGTGCTTCTTTGCAGCTGCGGCAACGCGCTCAATTTCAAAGAGTGAATCCATCACGATTGTCTTTACGCCAACAGATACTGCGCGATCAATTTCAGCGACTGATTTATTGTTTCCGTGAACTTCGATTTTCTGTGGGTCGATTCCACCAGCAAGAGCCGCTGCCAATTCTCCCCCGGTGCAGACATCGATACCGATTCCGATTCCGGCAATCCATTGAGCTACGGCAGTGCAGATAAACGACTTTGCGGCGTAATAAATAGTTCCGGCATGGGCACCGAACTCGGATTGCAATCCGTTCTGCCAGGCAAGTGCGCGTGAACGATAAGCATCTTCATCGAGGAAGAATGCAGGTGTTCCGAATTCTTTTGCTAATTGAGCAGCAGGAATTCCAGCAAGGCTCAAGGTTCCGCCATCAAGGGATGCATTCTTCGACCACATATTTGTTGAGACGTTCTGCGACATCGTTACATCCTCTCCGGTGCAGAAACACCAAGTAGATCAAGACCATTTGCAAGAACTTGCATCGTTGCTGCGCAGAGTGCAGCACGTGCAGAGTGAATAGGTGCGATCGCTTCATCGCCCATTGGTAGGACGCGGCAATCTGCATAGAAGCCGTGATAAACACCGGCAAGTTCTTCGAGGTAACGAGCTACGCGATGTGGCTCGCGGAATTCAGCAGCGCTAGCAACCACGTTTGGATACTCGGCGAGTGCTCCAAGTAATTCATTCTCGCGATCATGCGAAAGTTGTGAAGGATCAAATGAGCCAAGATCAGATTTGATTCCAAGTTCGGCAGTGTTACGCAGAACTGCTGCAATTCGTGCATGTGCATACTGCACGTAATAGACAGGGTTCTCATTGGTATTGCGACGCAAGATATCGATATCCATCACCATCGGCGTATTTACCGGGTAGCGAATCAAGGTGTAGCGCGCTGCATCAACGCCAACTTTTTCAACGAGTTCTTCAAGAGTAATGATGGTGCCGGCGCGCTTTGAAAGCTTAAGTTCTTCGCCGCCTTCCATAATTTTTACAAGCTGACCAATCATGATTTCCACGTTGTAATTAGCATCATCTCCTGCACATGCAGCAGTTGCTTTAAGTCGATGGATATATCCATGATGATCTGCGCCCAACATATATATACAGATATCGAAGCCACGTTCGCGCTTATTGATGTAATAAGCAGTATCTGATGCGAAGTATGTGAGGTCGCCATCTTCCTTAAGAATTACGCGATCTTTATCATCACCAAAATCTGTTGTACGTAGCCAGACAGCGCCATCTTGTTCGAAGACGTGGCCTTGTTGGCGAAGTTTTTCGAGAGCGTGTTCAACGGCTCCTGATTCGTGGAGCGAGCGCTCAGAGAACCAAACATCAAAGACAGTATGGAAAGTTTCGAGAACACTCTGCTGTTGCGTGAGCTGAACTTTGTAAGCAGCTTCGCGAAATTCTTCACTCGTTGAAATAGCTGGGTTTGCAGCGACAACTTCTTTCGCAAGGTCTGCGATGTAATTTCCTTGGTAACCATCTTCAGGAATTGGCTTACCTAGAGCGGCAGCTTGAACAGATTGACCGAAGAGATCCATCTGACGACCACGATCGTTGATATAAAACTCGCGAGTGACTTGTGCACCTGCTGCGCTAAGAACGCGACCGAGTGAATCACCGACTGCTGCCCAACGAGTGTGACCTAAGTGCAAAGGCCCAGTTGGGTTGGCGCTAATAAATTCGAGGTTGATCTTTACGCCGGCGAGCGCAAGGCCACGACCGTATTCATATTTATTAGTAAGAATGGTGCGAACAAGTTCAGCTTGGCTGGCGCGGTCCAATGTGATGTTGATAAAACCGGGACCTGCTATATCTACCTTGGCGACTCCTGCGATGGAAGCAATTGCGCCCTGCAGGATGGTCGCGATCTCGCGCGGATTCTTGCCGGCCGCCTTCGCTAACTGGAGCGCAATAGAAGTGGCGTAATCGCCATGGTCGCGATTCTTAGGGCGCTCGAGGGTGATGCTTTCAGGGGCGCTACCTTCGATAAGCCCCTTGGAAAATGCCTCGGCAAGGGCAGCCTGAATATCGGCTGCGAGCTGGTCGGCAAGGCTGGGCATTAGGCAAGGTTACCCGCTCACGCACGCGTGAGGACGCCCAAATCAGCGCCAAGCGTTACCTAATCGTTAACTGAGAAGTATCGCCATTTATTGAACACGCTAATACCTTTACATCACCCGTCAGAGACCGCAAAAGGATGAGAAAAATCTTCTCTCCTGGTCTTCGACTTTTTCGAAAGGTCACTACATATATGACAAAGCGTCGTAGCGCAGTAGCAGCGGTCATCGCATCAGCTGCCCTCGCACTCACAGGCTTCGTGTCTGCATCATCAGCAACAGCTGCTGGCGTACAGGTTGGCGTAATCCTTCCTGATGCTGCTTCATCAGCTCGCTGGGAAACAGCAGACCGCGTCTTCCTCGCAGCTGCATTTAAGAAGGCTGGCGTAACTGCTGACATTCAGAATGCAAACGGAGATAAGGCAAAGTTCGCAACAATCGCAGATCAGATGCTCGCAAAGGGCGTCAAGGTCTTGATCATGGCTGGACTTGATTCACCATCAACAGCTGCAATCCAGAAGAAGGCTGCAAAGTCTGGCGTTAAGACAATTGACTACGATCGTCTAACACTTGCTGGTTCAGCTTCATACTACGTTTCATTCGACAACGTAGCTGTTGGAAAGCTTCAAGGCCAGGGAATCAAGGCTTGCCTCGATGCAGCTGGTAAGAAGTCAGCAAAGATCGTTTACTTGAACGGTTCACCAACAGATAACAACGCAACACTCTTCAAGCAGGGTTACGACTCAGTTCTTCGCCCATCAATCAAGTCAGGTGCATACACACTTGTTGACGATCAGGCTGTCCCAGACTGGGATAACGCAAAGGGTGGAGTTATCTTCGAGCAGCAGCTCACAAAGGCAGGCGGAACGCTTGATGCAGTTGTATCAGCTAACGAAGGTCTAGGACTTGCAGCAGTAGCTGTTCTTAAGAAGAACGGACTTAACGGCAAGGTATGCGTTTCAGGTCAGGATGCAACAGCAGACGGACTTGCAGCAGTACTTACAGGAGACCTTTCAAATACTGTTTACAAGGGTATTAAGGCACAAGCTAACGCAACAGCAGATCTCGCAGTTGCATTGGTAAAGGGCAAGAAGGTCACAACTGCAAAGGGCAAGACAAACGATGGAAAGCGTGATGTTCCATCAGTTCTTCTCGTACCAGTTGGAATCACAAAGGCTAACGTCAAGGTTGTCATCGCTGATGGCTTCCAGAAGCGTGCTGATGTTTGCAAGATTGCAACAGAAGCTGTTTGTAAGGCAAACGGTATCTAAGGCTTTAATTAGCAGCATTAGAAACCAAAGCTTTACCTTGCTTCATATAGCAAATGCTTAAGGATCCGGTCCGGGGGTTACCTCGGACCGGATTCGCATTATTAAAGTTAATTCACTCAATGAAATTTTTATCGAGAGGCGCTCATGAGCACACCGTTGCTATCGCTTAAAGGAATCAATAAATCCTTTGGTCCGGTCCACGTATTGAAAGATGTTCACCTAGACATTCACCCAGGGCAAGTAACAGCCCTCGTCGGAGATAACGGTGCAGGTAAGTCGACTCTCATCAAATGTATCGCTGGTATCTACACACCAGAAAGCGGCGAAATAATCTTTGAAGGTAATAAGGTCGATATTGATGGTCCACGAGCTGCCACTGCGCTCGGCATTGAAATCGTGTATCAAGATCTCGCTCTCTGCGACAACCTCGACATTGTTCACAATATGTTCCTTGGTCGCGAAGAGAAGAAGGGCATCACACTCAACGAGACATCAATGGAGTCACTCGCACGTAAGACTCTTGATGGCCTCAATGTACGAACTGTGAAATCAATTCGTCAGACAGTTTCATCTCTCTCAGGCGGACAGCGTCAGACAGTTGCCATCGCACGCGCAGTGCTTTGGAACTCAAAGGTTGTTGTTCTTGATGAGCCAACGGCAGCCCTTGGTGTTGCACAGACAGAACAGGTACTTAACCTTGTTCGTCGCCTTGCCGATAAGGGCTTGGCTGTTGTGCTTATCAGCCACAACCTCAACGATATTTTCCAAGTTGCAGACAATATTGCCGCTCTCTATCTCGGAAATATGGCTGCACAGGTAAAGAAGACTGATGTGACAACAAATCAAGTCATCGAACTTATTACGACTGGTAAATCTGAAGGAGTGACAAAGTAATGACTACTCAAGCGACTTTAGAGAAAGAATCCCTCAAGGGGGCAGCATCGAATTACCTCTCTCGAATCAAATCAGGAGATATCGGTTCACTTCCTGCCGTACTTGGCCTTGTTGCGCTGATCGCAGTATTCGGCTTTATGTCTGAGTACTTCCTCACCAATCGCAACTTTGCAAACCTTCTCACTCAAGCAGCTCCGGTAATGGTGATTGCCATGGGCCTTGTATTCGTGCTCTTGCTTGGAGAAATCGATCTCTCGGCCGGTTACGCATCCGGTGTATGCGGCGCTGTTCTCGTTCTTCTTGTTACCGACCACGGTTGGAGCTGGTACACCGCACTCGGTATGAGCATCGTCGTTGGTGCAGCGCTTGGAACATTTATCGGAATCCTTGTTTCACGACTTGGAATTCCTTCATTCGTTGTCACCTTGGCTGCCTTCTTGGCTTTCCAGGGCATCCTCCTTCTCCTTGCTGGTGAAGGCGGAACAATTCAAATCGCTGATGAAACTATCTTGGCTGTTGAAAATAGCAATATGACACCGATGCAGGGATGGATCTTGTGGGCAGTAGCTTCTGCGCTCTACGTACTCAGCGGACTTCGTCGCATCAATTCACGTCGCAAGGCAGGTCTCGTTGTTGAACTTACTCAGCTCTGGGCGATGAAAACAGTTGCACTACTTATCATCACTGGTGTTGCCGTCTTCCAGCTCAACCAAGAACGTGGATTGTCAGAGACCAACAGCACTAAGGGTGTTCCTTACGTAACTCCACTTATTCTCATAATTCTTATCGCGGGAACATTCTTACTTTCAAAGACTGCATTCGGTCGTCATATCTACGCAGTTGGTGGAAATGCAGAAGCTGCACGACGTGCGGGTATCAATGTAAAGCGCGTTCGCACAATTGCATTCGTTCTCTGTTCTTCTCTCGCAGCTGTTGCCGGAATGCTCTTTGCATCCCGCATGAACTCAATCTCGCCTTCAACAGGTGGATCATCAACTCTGCTCTATGCAGTCGGTGCAGCAGTTATCGGTGGCGTTTCACTCTTCGGTGGAAAGGGTCGCATGCGCGATGCAATCCTCGGAGGTCTTGTTGTTGCTGTCATCGATAACGGCATGGGACTTCTTGGATACGGCGCAGGAATTCAATTCCTAGTAACTGGTGCGGTCTTGCTCGTATCAGCAGGAGTCGATGCAATTTCTCGTCGTGGAGCGCTTACTAACTAGCGCTTCACCGAGTAGTTACGCACGGATTTGTTGCATCAGCGAAAGGCGCGTAACCTTCGTGATGCAACTCCAGCGGGAGTGGTGAAATGGCAGACACGCAAGTCTTAGGAACTTGTGCTTCGGCGTGCGGGTTCAAGTCCCGCCTCCCGCACCAGAAGGGCTTTCATCACCATGGCTAAACAATCTCCAGCAAAAGCAAAGAAGTTACGTGGCGAAGCTATGCGCGCTGCAGCTGCTCGCAAGGCGCAACGAGCCATGAGCAATTGCGAAGTTACCCGTGGAGAAGTCGATCTCGACGCCTATGCAGCCGTTGATGGCCCTTGGCGCGAACTTGGTTTGGCAGCCCCTGCTCGCAGAGCGCTCATTGATGATGGGTACTACAAGTTAAGTGACCTTCGGAAAACTTCGCTTGATGAAGTGAAATCGCTTCACGGCATGGGACCTAACGCAATTCGCATCCTAACGACTGCGATGAAGAAGGCAGATCTCTCCTTTAGAAAGTAATCCTGTTACACAACAAAGCTATAAATAAATAGAAGTAAGCCCACTGTCATGCCCACGGCGGCGGCACTCTTACTATCAAGAAGTTTCTTTCCTGCAGTTGTCAATGAGAGACCAAGAACAATTGATCCAGGAATTATTAGCAGCAAGCTCTTGGGCATATTGCTATCGCTACCTGTCTGGTAACGGAGATTGATGAGACCTGCTGCAAGGGCTGCATATGCACCCATACGAAAATTATTAATGCGCTGCATATTCATATGTAAAGGGTAAAGCAGAAGGGCGCCGGTTTCCCGACGCCCTTCCCTAATTACGTTAAATAATTAGTGATCTGCTGGCATGCCTTCAGCATGTGACTTCATGCGTGCGATCTTCAAGATTGTGAGACCGAATACGCACTTCGCTAGAACGTCAGCGATTGTGTATCCAACCTGAACAGTTACGAATGATGATGCTGAAGCATCACCAACGATGTTGAAGATGTACGCGATTGGGTATACGCCCCATGTAGCGATAAGAAGAAGACGAAGACGTCCTACAGTCTCTGCTACACCTGCTGGCTGGCGCTCCAATGACTTTCCAAGCTCTACGAATAGTACGTAGAGGATGTAAAGGAATGGGATTGTTGAAAGAACACCGTAAAGAACCTGTGTGTTCTGGTCTGATGAAATTTCACCTGGGTAACCAAGTGCGATCATCGCTGCTGCTGCTGGAACTAGTCGCATAATGAGTGACTTTGCAACTGCTGCAGCAAGTGCAAGAACAGCAATTACTTCAACAAGAAGTAGTGGAACTGTAAGTAGCCAGTCAACGTAGCGGTATGCCTCGTTGAATGCGCCCTGCTCGCCTGAAACGTTTACAACCATTCCTTCTGAAGATTCAGTGAATGAGTTGAAGATGCGCCAGTAGTGGTATGCGGCAATGAATGTAACCATTGATGACATCACTAGAGCATTGCGGTACTTAGCTAGAACTCGTGACTGTGATACGAGGGTGTACACAGTGCATGCGAGCATTGAAACTAAACCAAATGAGAAGACCGCGTAAACGAGGTTCCATTGGTTGCTGTCGAGTGTTACTGACATGTAGTAAGCCTCCGTGAGTGCTATATCAGTGCGAATCGTTTGATTCGTAAGTTCAGTGACCCATGAAGTCCTCGAGGAGCCTCAGTGATCGCCGACAGAAGAAAGTGTGCGCCTGTTGCGAGGAATTTGCATCACCAAACTGGTTAATTTCGGGGATTATTTTTGGAGATGAGAGGCCGATTTACGCTCAATTTTTATTACTCGAGGGTAGGTATCCTTCTCGGATGCTGACTCAGTTGCGAGATGTCCGGGGGTATCCGGGCTTCACCAGTTTGGCCATCTCTCGATTTATTTCGAATGTAGGAAATGGCGTCTCCCCCATTGCACTTGCCTACGGAGTACTCAGCCTTCCTAACTCAACCGGTAAAGATCTCTCTATCGTCATGGCTGCACGTTTTGTTCCACTGCTTGCATTCATGCTCTTTGGTGGAGTCATCGCCGATAGATTCCAACGCAATCGTCTAGTTGGTGGAAGCGACATGATTGGTAGCTTCCTTGCAGCGCTTAGCGCGATCTCGCTCATTGTTGGTTTCTCAAGTACCTGGTTGCTTGCGCTGATGGGAGCGCTCTTTGGAATTCTTAACGCTATCTGGTGGCCCGCGATGTCTGGAGTTCTGCCAGAAATATTGCCGAAAGAGAAGTTGCAAGAAGGTAATGCGGTAATTGGATTAACTACCAACTTTGGATACATCCTCGGAACGCTTGGCGGCGGAATTCTCGTATCAACAGTGGGCGCTGGTTGGGGCTTACTTGTTGATGCAATTTCATTCTTTATTGCTGGTGCGATTGTTTGGAACTTACCCATCATCGGAAAAGTGAAAGATAAGAGCCCAGGAATCATTCACGATCTTGCAGCAGGGTGGAAAGAATTCATCTCGCGCTCTTGGGTTATTGCAATGGTGCTTTCATTCGCGCTCATCAATATGGCATTTGAATCCATGCTCTCGGTACTAGGTCCACTTAACTTTAATGATCCAGTCAGCGGTCCTAAGCAATGGTCTTACAACCTTGCCGGACTTTCGGTCGGCATGCTCATTGGTGGTATCTGGGTGCTGAAGGTAAAGATTGGACGCCCACTCTTTCTTGCCATGATTTTGATTGCGTTATCCGCTGTTTGGGATTTCACTCTCGCCTTTGATTCGCACATCATCTTTTCTGTTCTGGCATCAGTTATTTCAGGTATCAGCCTTGAAGTATTTATGGTTACTTGGAATACCTCACTTCAAAGTCATGTCCCGGAAGAGTCTTACTCACGTGTCAGCTCTTATGACACTTTGGGCTCATATGGAATAGCTCCGCTTGGCATTGTCTTTGCCGGCCCTCTAGCTATGCACTTTGGCGTTAATACGATTCTCTTCGTTACCGGAGGCGTGACACTGGTGGCATCTATTGCATCTCTTTTGGTTCCGTCGGTTCGAAACCTAAGAAACGATTAGGCTTACGGGCATGAGTACGGAGCCAATGCCCATCGAACCAAACCAGTTGCCTCCGAAGTTGCGTGGCTGGTTTCACTTAGCTGCAACACCTCTAGTGATCATCGCTTCACTCGTACTCTTCATTCTTAGCGGTGAATCATTTAAGTGGGCTGTGGCTCTCTACTCACTCACTGCAATCATGCTCTTTAGCGTCTCTGCGATTTATCACCGCGTTCCGTGGGTTCCACGTAAGAAAAAAATTTGGCGACGCTGGGATCATGCAAACATCAATTTGCTGATTGCAGGTTCTTACACACCATTTGCTGTCGCACTCCTTGATGACCGAGATCGCAACGTTCTTCTTGCAGTTGTTTGGACAGGAGCTCTGATCGGAGTAGCGCTTCGCGTTTTCTGGGTTGGAGCCCCACGTTTTCTCTATGTCGCCAACTATCTACTACTTGGCTGGGTCGCAGTCATCTACACACCACAGCTCTATAAAGAGGGTGGACTGTGGGTGATTCTGCCTATTCTCATCGGTGGCCTTCTCTACTCAATTGGCGCCATCTTCTATGCGCTTAAATTGCCGGGGCGTAATGCAAAGTACTTCGGCTTCCACGAGCTCTTTCATATCTTTGTGCTTGCCGCATGGATATCGCAGTACTTAGCGGTCTCATTCGCCATTTACCGAAAGTAGCCTGATGCTCTAATCTTGGGCTCTTGCACCAATATCCCCGAGATTTGATTGAGAGTTAGACAATGGCTGAGAAGAGCTTCCGCAACTGGGTTGGTTTTCGCGATGAAGCAGAGCGCGCACCAATAGCTAACCCTGTCGATCGCATTCGCGAACTCGAATCTCAACTTGCTGACCTCAAGTCTCGCCGCGATATCACCGGCTTAAGCCGCGAAGAATTTGAAATCCTAGCTACCGAAACGGCTATGTCGATGATCAAGTCGGCGCAAGCGCGTGAAGCTAAAGCTCATGCTGCAGCCGAACGACTCGTTAATGAAACCACCCGCACGGCTCAAGACGCGATTGAAAGTGCTGAGAATAAAGCTCGCAGCATTCTTGCCGGTGCCGAATCTCGTGGACGCAAATACATTTCAGCTGCTGAAGTCGAAGCCTCTGAGATTGTTCGAGATGCAAGTCGTGAAGCATCAACAATTGCAGATGCAAAGGTCCGCGAAGCTGAATCCGTTGTTGATGGTAAGCGCCGCGAAGCAGTTGCACTTACTACAGCCGCTCGCCGCGAAGCAGAGCGCGTGATTTCAGAAGCTGCAGAAGATGTTGTCGAATACCGAGCATGGCTTGCAGATATCATCGCTGAATCTGAGCGCCTTTACCGTTCGCAAGCAAGTGCGCTCACAGCTGCTGAAACCGCCATAGCAGCATCTCGCGAAAAGTTGGATTCGGCATTTGCGCGACTCAACAAGATGCAAGCTGTTGTTAACGATTCACTCAATTCAGATGGAACAGTCAAGAAATCTGCTCCCATTAAAGTCGAAAGCAAGCGCACTCGTCCTGCAATCGCAGCGCCAAAGAAGCCGGCGAAGAAGAAAGCGATTGCAAAGAAGTCAGCCTCTAAAAAGCCGGCCGCAAAGCGTAAGTAATTTCTATGGCTACCAATCGCGGTATCCAATACATTCCTGCAATCGATGGCCTTCGCGCCATAGCTGTAATTGCAGTGATGTTCTATCACTTGGGCTTCCCTTGGATTCCAGGTGGCTTCCTCGGCGTTGATCTCTTCTTCGTTATCTCTGGCTACGTCATCACGCGCCTATTACTTGATTCCATCGCACAAAGCGGTGGCCTTGATTTGCGGGGCTTCTATCTAGCCCGCGCTCGTCGCTTGTTGCCCGCTCTCATTTTCATGATTGTTTCAACGACAATTGCTATTGGAATTTGGGCGCCCGATACGATCAAGAGACTTCTGACTGATACCCCATTCTCATTAACCGGCACTATGAATTGGTGGCTTGTTGCCCGCCATCAGGATTACTTTGAAAGTATCGGTCGACCTCCGCTCTTGCAGCACACATGGTCACTTGCAGTTGAAGCACAGTTCTATCTGTTCTGGCCGCTGATTCTCTATTTCATACTTAAAAAATTTGGGAAGAAACACATTCCTGCTGCATCTCTCATTATTGCTGCGGCATCTGGTGCCGCACTTCTCCTTGTCTCTTTCTCACTCGATGCATCAAACGCTTCGAAGGTAAGCCATGTCTACTTTGGAACAGATACACATAGCATCGGACTCTTCTTGGGCGCCGCCCTTGCAGTGAGCTGGATTCCTCAGAACTTCACAAAGTCCGTATCGAAGAAGGCCCAAGACTTTATCGATGCAGTTGGGTTTCTTGGATTCTTCGGAATCATCGCAGCGTTCCTATTGATTGATGAGAGTCAGCCAACGCTCTACAAAATTGCCTTCCCACTTGCAGGTATCTGCGGTGCTGCAATTGTGATGTCGGTCGTTCACCCTGCATCACGCTTTGCACCGGTATTGCAGAACCCAGTATTTCTCTGGATCGGTGAACGTTCTTATGCAATCTACTTATGGCACTGGGTAATCTTCCAAGTAACTCGACCATCTGTCGATCTTGCAGGACAAGAGTGGGCTCTCTACGCACTGCGCATTTTGATTGTCTTTGCGCTCAGTGATATCTCGCTTCGCTATGTCGAACTTCCAATTCGACGTGGCGTTATTCAATATTGGTATAAAGGTCTTAAGTATCGAACCAAGAAAGAGCGAACAGTACAAACTCGCTCTTTTGCGATTCTCACCGTTGTAGTCATTGCTATTGCTGCAGTCATTAGCGTCCGTGCAATCGGTATCGCCAATGATCAGCGTGAAAAGCTAGAAGCTTCACTGACTTCAGAACCCATCGCAACAGAACAAGTAAATACAGGCGGGCTCTGGGTGACAGGTGACTCAGTGATCCTGGGTATTCGCGCATCACTTGGTGAGAACGCTCCGATTGCCATTATGAATGCTCGCATCGGTAGGCAAGCTGGCGAGCTTCTTGAGGTGATGAAGGTTGATCTAGCCAACGCAGCTGACTCCCCCGTTATCTTCAATCTTGGCAATAACAATGCTCTAGGCCGCGAACAGGTACGTGAGATATTTGAACTAGTAAAGAACCAGCCTCAAATTATCGTTGTAAATACGGCAGTTCCACGCCCATGGCGTGAGGCCAATAACGAGCTCATCAATGAGGTTGCTTCTCAATACTCAAATGCAACTGTTGTTGATTGGAGTGCAATCTCTGATGGCCATCCTGAATATTTCGCTCCTGATGGAGTGCACCTCGTGCCGACAGGTGTTTCTGTTTATGTAGCAGAGATAGTGAAGTCGCTCAAGTAATTTTGATGCAAAGAAAAATCCCCACCCGGTCATCGGATGGGGATTTTTTCTTTTGAATTATTCGAACTGACCTGCGAATCCAAATGCCTTCGCAGCACCTTCAGCGCCATCTGCATAAACTGCAGTGACACGGAATGATGTTGAACCATCTTCTGAAGTCTTCGCAAACTCAGATGAAAGTGTTGTAGCTGAAACTTCTGAAATAACGTTCCATGCGCCCATGTTTGAGCGAGTCTCAACCTTGTAGCCCTTTACATCTCCAGCTGGCGCCTTCCATGTAATGACCATTACTGACTTCGAGCTATCTTTCCAATTTCCAATGAAACGTGATGGAGCTTCACCTGATGCAACCTGAGCTGCTTCTGTTGAAGTCGCTTCTGGATCTGTAGCTTCTGCAGACTCTGTCGCCATTGGCTCTGCAGATGCTTCAATCGAAGGCTCTACAGCAGGTGCTGCATCATCAGAATCTTTGCTTGAGTTAGAGATAACGATCGCTGCAAGAAGAACTACTCCGACAAGTACTGCAAGGAGAGTCTTACTTGAAGATCCTTGGCGTGGTGCTGCAGATGGCTTTGCTGGCGCCTTTGCAGCAGCAGGCTTAGCTGGAGTTGGTGTTGTTGAAACATTGACGCGTGCTGAACCAGTTGCTGGAACTGGAGGAACAACAAGCTTTGTCGCTGCCTTCTTCGCAGGAGACTTCTTCACAGCCTTCTTAACTGTTGCCTTCTTCGCAACTGCCTTCTTGGTTGTGGTCTTCTTCTTCGCTACAGATTTCTTTGCAACTGCCTTCTTCGCAGTCGACTTCTTCGCTACTGACTTCTTAGCTGTGGTCTTCTTGGCCACTGACTTCTTCTTCGCAGCCGTCTTCTTTGCAGGAGACTTCTTGGCTACAGACTTCTTAGCAACCTTCTTAGGTGCAGCTTTCTTGGCTGCTGACTTCTTCTTTACTGCCACGGTATATCTCCTTGAGTTATGAAACGGTGGAATATAAGGAAAGTTTAACCTAGGGATTTGAGCAAAGTGATCACATGCGGTGCTATTGCTCGGAGTGATTTCCCTCGATGGCTAATCGCATCCTTCTCTTCTGCGCTCATTTGTGCGCTGGAGAGCTGCAATCCATCTGGTCTAAATATTGGGTCGTAGCCAAATCCTTGTTCGCCAATTGGTGCGCGCAGAATCCAGCCATCGAAGTGGGCTTCTTCGCAATGGCTTCTGCCATCAGGAAGATAGAGAGCAGCGACGCAGGTGAAGTGAGCGCTTCGCTTCTCATCTGGAATATCTGCTAATTGTTCTAATACCTTCGCAGTATTGGCTGCATCATCGCCATGGTTTCCAGCCCATCGAGCTGAGAAAATTCCAGGATCTCCATTAAGTGCATCGACACAGAGTCCGCTGTCATCAGCAATTGCAGGAATTCCGGTTGCAATAGACATTTCGCGTGCCTTCTTCAAAGCGTTAGCTTCGAAGGTTGTTCCATCTTCGACGACATCATGTAAATCTGGGAATTGATCAAGACCTACTAGATCTATCTCTCCAGGAGCAACAGCATCAAGGATGCGGCGGAACTCTTCGATCTTTCCTTTATTGCGCGTTGCAAGTAAGAGCTTATGTGCCATTTACTTCGCGAGAGCTTGCTTCTGGAGTTCTGTAAGGGTTGCAGATCCTGCAACTGCCAAGTTAAGTAGTGAGTCAAGGAGGGCGCGATCAAATGGTGCACCTTCTGCAGTTCCTTGTACTTCAATAAAGCGACCATCGCCTGAACAGACAACGTTCATATCTGTTTCAGCGCGAACATCTTCTTCGTAACAGAGATCAAGCATTGGAACTCCATCAATAATGCCAACGCTTACTGCTGCAACTGAATCAGCAAGTGGCTTTGCCCCTGCCTTCACATGGCCTTCTTTTTGCGCCCATGAAATTGCGTCAGCCAGTGCAACGTATGCACCTGTAATTGCTGCTGTGCGAGTTCCGCCATCTGCCTGCAAAACATCGCAGTCAATAACAATTGTATTTTCGCCAAGTTCCTTCATATCCACGATGCCGCGCAATGAACGTCCAATGAGGCGAGAAATTTCTTGTGTGCGTCCGCCCAACTTGCCCTTTACGCTTTCACGATCTGAACGAGTGTGTGTTGCGCGTGGGAGCATTGAATATTCAGATGTAACCCAACCATTGCCTGAATCCTTAAGCCAGCGAGGAACACCAGGAGTAAAGGATGCAACACAGAGAACGCGAGTCTTTCCAAATTCAACAAGCACAGAACCTTCGGCATGATCGAGCCAACCTCGTGTGATCTTGATGTCGCGAAGCTGATCTACTGATCGTCCGTCGTTGCGTGCCATGTCATGCCCCATTTTCTGAATGTATTGATATTAGAGAACTTGATGTTGAACAGAACCTACTTCAGGTCCTAAGAAGCGTCGTGCAAGTACTTCAAAAGCTTTGGCATCGCCAGTAGCGAGAAAACGGTGTGTAGCAGGAGTCTCCGATGGCTGACGCAAGAGTGAATTTTCAACAAGAACCCGGTAAAGATCTTTTGCCGTCTCTTCGGCGCTGGAAACGAGTGAAACTCCATTACCCATTACATAAGAAATGACACCGGTAAGGAGTGGATAGTGAGTACATCCTAGAACCAAGGTATCTACTTCGGCATCAATCATCGGCTGCAAGTATTCGCGGGCAACCTTGGTGATTGCATCTCCGGATGTTTCACCGCGTTCGACATATTCAACAAAGAGTGGGCAGGCAATCGATTCAATAGATAGCTGGGGCGCTGCAGCAAATGCATCGAGATAAGCCTTTGATTCAATAGTTGCTCTAGTTCCGATTACTCCAACCTTCCCTGAGCGAGTAGCCGCTACAGCTCGACGAACAGCAGGCTGAATAACTTCAACAACTGGAACCGAGTAACGCTCGCGTGCATCGCGCAACATCGCAGCACTTGCAGTGTTGCAAGCAATAACCAGAGCTTTCACGCCTTGATCAACCAAGAAGTCGAGAGTCTCGAGTGCAAAGTCACGAACTTCAGCAAGGGGACGAGGGCCATATGGTCCGCGAGCGGTATCGCCGATGTAGAGAGTTGATTCGTTGGGAAGTTGATCGAGAATTGCGCGAGCTACCGTGAGTCCGCCGACGCCTGAATCGAAGATACCGATTGGCGCGTTACTCATGGAATAAGTCTAACCGCGAGAAGGCGTTAAGCCCAAAGAGTGCCGTCGAGCCCTTCGGTTGCCTCTTCGATCTGCGAGCCATAAACGCCTGTAGATAAGTACTTCCAGCCTGCATCGCAGACGATGAATGCGATATCTGCATCTCGTCCATCGCGAATTGCTTCCTTGCCCATAGCAATAGCTGCATGAAGAATTGCACCTGTTGAAATGCCTGCAAAAATTCCTTCAACTTCAAGTAATTCACGTACGCGCTTCACTGAATCTTCTGCGCCCACAGAGAAGCGACGAGTTAATACAGTTGCATCATAAAGTTCTGGAACAAAGCCTTCATCAATATTGCGAAGTCCGTATACAAGTTCTCCATAACGAGGTTCAGCTGCAATGATCTGAACATCTGGATTCTGTTCGCGAAGATAGCGACCTGCGCCCATAAGAGTTCCGGTGGTACCAAGACCTGCAACAAAGTGAGTGATTGTTGGAAGATCTTTGAAAATTTCCGGGCCAGTGCCGTTGTAATGCGCTGCTGTATTTGCAGGGTTTCCATATTGATACAGGAATACGTAGCTTGGATTCTGCGCTGCAATTTCTTTTGCAACACGGACCGCTTCATTTGAACCGCCAGCTGCAGGTGAAGAGATGATCTCTGCTCCCCACATCTCAAGCAGTTGGCGACGTTCAGGGCTTGTGTTCTCTGGCATCACACAGATGAGTTTGTAACCTCGCACCTTTGCCGCCATGGCGAGTGAGATTCCTGTGTTGCCACTTGTTGGTTCAAGAATTGTTGAGCCAGGCTTGAGTAAGCCATCTTTCTCTGCAGCCTGAATCATTGAGATTGCTGTGCGATCTTTAATTGAACCAGTTGGATTTCGATCTTCCATCTTTGCCCAGAGACGAACATTGGGAGCTGGTGAGAGTCGAGGAAGGCCAATAAGTGGTGTGTTACCTACCGACGATTCGAGAGAGTCGTAGCGAGCCAAAATTATCCGCCAGCGACTGCAGGCAAAATTGTTATGGAATCGCCATCTTTAATCTGCGCTTCAAGTCCACCAAGAAAACGAACATCTTCATCGTTGACGTAGACGTTGATGAAGCGACGGAGTGCTCCGTTTTCAAGAAGGCGTTCTCCGAGACCGGCGTACTGCGCATCGAGATCTGCAATAACTGCGGAGAGGGTTGCACCGGATGCCTCAACGGACTTTTGGTCCTTGGTATATGGGCGCAAAATTGTTGGGATACGTACGTCGATTGGCATAGTGGTAATTATGTCGAAAAAGAGCCGTGAACTCTAATTGAAAATATCAGTCGGTAATTGTGACGGGTTCCTCGGTAACTACGCCGTCAATGATGCGATATGAACGAAACTCTGTTGCAGGTGCAATCTCTTCGCGTGTAGAGACCAGCACATAATGCGCACCTGGTTCTCCGGCATAGGCAATATCTGTGCGAGATGGGTAGGCCTCAGTCTCAGTGTGTGAGTGATAGATGACGACAATCTCTTCATCGTTGTCATCGACTTCGCGATAGAGCGCAAGGAGATCCTTCGGATCAAATTCATAAAATGTTGGTGAGTGCGCTGCATTAAGCATCGGCTTATGGCGAAGAGCTTTATCTGAACCAGCTGGTCCAAGGATTACTCCGCAGCATTCATCAGGATATTCAGCGCGTGACTGTTCGAGAATTGCATCAACAAATGCGCGTGAAATCTCGAGTGACATATCAGAATCCTACACAAGAATTTCTAGTGGAGAGAACTTACGAGTTACCGAGCTGTGATTCTTCATCTTCTTCGGCATCATCTATGAGCGCCGATAGCAATGTCTCTTGTAGCCAACCGAGCCATGTATAGACCGCATACACCCCGCGCAAAGGATCATCGGGCGCCAAAAGTTCAAGATCTTCATGAGAATTGTTCTGCACTTTTAATCTGACACCGAGTGCTAGGCGAATATCATTGATTGCTCCAAGCCATGCGTTGGCATTGTCATGATCTAAATCAATGACACCGTCATCGGCAGATTTCAGATGAATACGCATAGAGATTGCATGTGCTTGTTTCTTCTGTCGCAAAGTCGCTTCTGTGTATCGCCTAAATTCTGATGCATCCACTTGATCTGCATATGCATTGGGAAGCAGGCGGTGAAGCACTTCATCTTCTGGTGGAGAGTCGTGTGAAGTAATTCCAACCATCGCCGCCAGTGGGTCATCGTGGCCATGATCATGGCGCTCAGCCAGCAATTCAATGATTTGCTCGCAGAGATTGAGGAGCACTTCCTTTTCACTGTCAGCAAATGTTGCTACATATGAATGGTCGCCATGGCGCTTAAAACCTTCGGTCGCGGTCATAGCTGATCGCCACGTTGCAAGGTGGCCCAAAGCCCATATTCATGTAGGCGTGCCACATCATGTTCCATCTCTTCGCGGCTGCCGGTAGAAACAATGGCCTTGCCATCATTATGAACTTGCAACATCAACTCTGTTGCACGCGCCTTTGAATATCCGAAGAGCTCCATAAATACATAGACCACATACGTTTGCAGGTTTACGGGGTCATCCCAGACGATGGTGACCCAAGGTGTATCGCCAGAAAAGATTGCACGAATCTCTTCTTCGATTTTATCTGCAGTCTTTACCATCACCGGATAATGATATTAAAGGTTGGGCTGCTCACAACGTTCCAGAGCGAATCTGCAGCAACAGTTACTCGAAATGGGATAACTCCTCGTGGGTAACCGCTTAGCGAGATTGTGAAATTGCCTTGAGCATCTGTCAGAACTGCCGTTCCGGCTGCTTTCCACTCTTTTCCAACAAGTCTTTCTAGTGTGACTGAACTTCCTGCAAGACGTGGCCTGATATTTCCAGTGATGGTTATTGGGGCCGCAGACTTAACTGTTGCAGGCGCTGATACGACGAGAAGACGATTGACGGAGACCGGGAACTCTGGGCTTAAGCCTTCGGTACGTTCCCATGTTGCATCTGATGCGACGCGGATGGCGGTGCTCTTTCCGACAATGACAGCTTTCTCAATCTTTCCATCGATGCCAGATGTGGCTGTTGCAAGAAGTCGCCACGTTGAATCACCTTGTGATTTACCTTCGATGCGAACAGGTACTCCAGCAACTGCAGATTTATCTTTAATTGTTATCAGCGCATTTACAGTAATTGGATTTCCATAATCAACGACGTTCTTATCAATTGCAGCAGTCAGTGTTACTTGATCTGGGGCAACTGATTTAGCAACTGTGCGAATTGCTTCCATGGCAAAGGGTTCTTCCATGCCGAAAGTCCAGGCCGTAATTCCACCGATTCGATATTTGGTAACAAGGTCTGCACGTAGCGCCCAGCTTCTGGCATCTTGATACCAAGCAGTTCGCGATGCAGTGCAAGATGTAGATAAACCTGTTGCTGTTGTGCCGTTATAGACCTTTTGATACGAGAAGGTCATCTCACCAAATTGCTCGTTATATGTTGGAACTGCGCCATATGTTGCCGCTAGAGCTGCTGCATCGCGCATGACAAATGTTGCTGCCTTTGCACCTGCTTTTACTGTATTGATCACGTTTGCAGGACAGACGCCAGTTACCGCTGTCACCCAGTCGCGTCCATATCCAGGTACTCCGACATAAACCTTTGAGGCAGGCATGATGGAAACTGCATATTGAACTGTGCGTTCGGTCCAGGTGATGGGGCCAATTGGACCAACCTTCGAGACTGAATAGTCGTACGTCATGATTCGCAACTTATCGATGTAAGGCGCAATGGCAGCCCATGCATATACAAAGTAACCCTTTTGAGCCCCAGTTGGGTTCAGTACATATGGCGTTGAGACCGAAAGCAACTTCTTCTCTGCACGCAGTGCGGCGCTTAGCTCTTTCACGAGTGCAACCCACGAAGGTGCCGTGCCTGCCCATGTGGAGTTTCCGTCAACAAAGGCAAAACCTTCAAAATCTAGATCAATGCCATCGTAATTATTTGTGCGTACTAAATTCATAATCGCATTCACGACTTGTGTGCGCGAAGTTGGATTCTTAAGGAGTCCTGCCAAAACCAATTTGCTCGTTCCGTCGGTAATGGTGGGAATAATCGAAAGTCCGGCATTGCGCATGGCTGTCAGTGGTTCTGAGATTGGAACACTTGGATTTGCTGGAGCATATAAATCTGCAACGTATGGAGCTTTCGCTTTCCCATCGAATTTCAAGGTGTACCAAAAGGGCATTACTTCGCGAACCAAATCGGCATTGTTAAGCGCATCGGGAAGCGCTGTCTTCATGGAGTAATAAGGAATCCAGCCAGTCAGGATCTTGCGCGGAGGATTGTCATCGGCACGGGCTGGAGCTGTGAGGGCTGTTGCGAAGAGCGAGAGAGTTGCAATGACTAGGGCTGTTGAACGAAAGAGGTTCTTTGCCATGGCATTCCTCTCTGTGAAATTACTGCTCTAGCGGTGTCCAGGTCGTATCGGTCGTTGCAAAGAGTGCCATATCAATCTGCCGACCATCATCACGTGTGACCTTGTTGCGCAATATTCCTTCCTTTTGGAAGCCCGCAGTTGTGAGAAGTTTCTGTGAAGCGGCGTTTTCTACATCGGCAAGACCATCAATACGTCTAAAGCCAATTGTGCGCAATCCATAATCAGTAATCATCTTGGCAGCGATTGTTCCGATGCCTTGCCCGCGCATCGATTTCTCAAGCCAGTAACCGATTTCAGCGGTGTGATTCTTGATGTTGATGGTGTGAAGCGAAATCACTCCGGCAAATTTGGCGTCAGCGCCATTTCCATATTCGATAACAAATCTCAGCTCGCGACGTTCTGCGAGGCTAAATGGATCTGATCGCACGAAATCAATTGCATGATCAAGTGTGTATGTCGCCGGAACTGTGGTGAAAGCGGGAATCAGTGGATCTTGGCAGGCGTTGAAAATTGAATCGATATCTTTTTCAGCGCTTTGGCGCAGGGTGACGAGCCCATATTGCAGAGTGGGGATCTCAGCAGGCCACCAAATCATGAGAGGTTAGCCGACGAGTTCGGAATCGTGCTGACGAGATTGATCGTGTGTGCAGCTGAGGTTTGATGGCAGTGATGCACAGGAATCACAAAGAAGAGTTAATTGGAAACAAGTCTCTGTCTTGCAGTTGCGAAAGTTTTTTGTTGGTGCGCTGCACTTATCGCATTCGCCAATGACCTTTGCCTTATCGCTGAAATCCATAGCAATTCGATCATCAAAGACGTAAAGTGAGCCTTCCCAGTTTGCATCGTCACCAAAACGCTCACCGTACTTAACGATTCCGCCATCGATTTGGTAGACCTCGTTAAATCCGCGTTTCTTCATGACTGCAGATAAAATCTCGCAACGAATTCCGCCGGTGCAATAAGTAACGACTGGCTTATCTTTAATGTGGTCGTACTTTCCGCTCTCGATTTCGCGGATGAAATCGCGCGAAGAATCTACATCTGGAACGATTGCATTCTTAAACTTTCCGATTTTTGCTTCGTATGCATTTCGTCCGTCGAAGAAGACGACGTCATCGCCGCGCTCTTTTACAAGCTCTTCGACTTGTTCTGGGCGAAGGTGTACGCCGCCACCGACTACGCCATTTTCATCAACTTCAATCTCGTTGGGGCTACCGAATGCCACGAGTTCATCTTTGATGACGACGCGAAGGCGAGGGAATTCGTTGCCGGTTCCATCTGACCATTTAAAGACTGTCTTTTTAAATCCGTTATATCTGCGAGTTTCAGTCACATATTTCTTAACATCAGCCATTTGGCCGCCGACTGTTCCGTTGATTCCATGCTTTGAAATCAGGATGCGCCCTTTGAGATTCAGAGATTGGCAAAGATATTTCTGCCATAGCAGCACAGCTTCAGGATCGTCGATTGGCGCAAATTTGTAATACAGAATCACCTTGTTGAGCTTCGGCGCATGCTTGTTCACGTTCCTATTCTAACGCCGCTACCGACTGTAATAAACCCGCCCATTTGCGCACGCAGAGCCACCCACTCGAAAATACTTTTCCCCAGTTATCGATAGCCAAGCAAAAAGACAGAGCGCTTTGTCAGTGCGCTCAACGAATATCACCTCCATGACGACAGCCCGCCTTATCGATGTAGCTGAGCTCTCTGAACATGTCTCAGAGCTTCTCCGCACGATTCCGGGTGCCGCAACATTGGCTCGTCTCTCAGAAATTGATCCGTGCTCACTCAGCGCCGCTGATCGCATTAACTACCTCGCAGCTCTCGACCGCCAAGATGGCTGGCTCTATGCGTTACGTCAACGTGCAATTGCCGCAGTTGCTGGACTGCAGCCCAGCGAAGGTGAAGGGCCGCTTTATGGTGTTGATGAGGCAGAGCGCGAAGATGTTTCAACCGCACTTCGATTGGCACCAGCTACTGCTCAGTCACGCATTGATATTGCGCGCACTTTGGTTAATAACTTGCCTAACACCTGTTCGGCGCTTGCTACCGGAGAAATTTCTGCTGCGCATGCCACCGTTATCGCACGCGAAGCAGCAATTGCGATTCGTAACGGTGCACCGGATTCAGTTATCTTCGAAGTAGAACAGCGAGCAATTTCCTTCGCCGAACTACATACACCTGGGCAAGTAGCAGCGCGTGTGCGAACTGATATTGCTAAAGCTATTCCCGAAGAGTTCGAAGAAATCACATCGCGTGCGACGGCGCTTCGTCGAGTCAGTTGCTATAACGAAGCGGATGGCATGTCTACAGTTGTCGCAATTTTGCCCGCGGCCGATGCGCAGATAGTTATGAATTCGATCGAAGCATTTATCCTGCGCCAAGATCAACTTCATCTCTCACAGAACAAAAGCGATACAGATCGCACAATTGATCAGAAGCGCGCAGATGCACTTTCAACAATCTGCTCTAACTTTCTCTCTGAAGTCTCTGAGACCGTCACTCCGCAGCGTCGTCCGCTCACCGTCAATGTGACTGTCGATCTACCAACACTTCTAGGTCTTGCTGAAAATCCTGGTCAGCTTGCGGGCTACGGCCCTATTCCCGCGTCGGTTGCTCGAGAACTCGCATCGGATGCGAAGTGGAAGAGATTCATTACAGAGCCACAAACTGGCAATCTTCTTGATTTTGGGCGCGAAAGTTACGAGCCACCGCAACATCTCAAGGATTTTCTGATCGCCCGAGATCGAACTTGTCGTTTTCCAGGTTGTCGAAGGTCGGCCCTTCTCTCCGATCTCGATCACGCCGAAAGTTGGGAATCCGGGGGTTCAACCTCTCCTGAAAATATCGGCGCACTCTGTCGAAGGCATCACCGACTCAAGACTCACGACGGCTGGAGAATTCAAAGCTTTAGCGATGGCTCCTGCACCTGGACATCTCCGCTCGGAAAAGAGTTCTTCACGCCTGCACGCTCCATGAATGAGCCCGTTTAATTCGCCTTGCGACTAGTTGAAAGTTCAACTACATTTAACGCAAGTCAAAGGAGCCACCGTGCCAGCAGTAACCGTCAGTGACATCACTATCCTTCCGCGCATCAGCGATACAACAGGTCTGCGTGCGCGTCGCGTTAAGAGCATTACAACTGCTCCGCAAGGTTTTGAAGGAGAAGGTTTCCCGGTCCGTCGTGCATTTGCTGGTGTTGATTTAGCAGAGCTCGATCCATTTATTCACCTCGATCAAATGGGTGAAGTGGAATATGCACCAGGTGAGCCAAAGGGAACTCCGTGGCACCCACACCGTGGTTTCGAAACTGTTACATACATTATTGATGGCATCTTTGATCATAAAGATTCCAATGGTGGCGGCGGAACAATCTCTGATGGAGATACGCAATGGATGACTGCTGGTGGCGGAATTCTTCACATTGAAACTCCCCCAGAGCATCTCGTGATGTCAGGTGGCTTGTTCCACGGTTTCCAACTTTGGGTAAATCTCCCAGCAGCTAAGAAGTGGTCACCTCCTGCATATCAGGATGTTCGTGCAAACGACGTTGCACTTCTATCTTCAACTGATGGCGGTTCCCTTGTTCGCATCATTGCTGGTGAACTTGATGGCCATGTAGGTCCTGGAACAACACAGACTCCAATTACTTTGATTCACGCAACTGTGGCACCTGGTGCAGAACTTCGCCTTCCATGGCGCAAGGATTACAACGCACTTGTTTACACAATGTCAGGACATGGTTTTGTTGGTGACGAACAGCGTCCGGTTTCAATGGGTCAGCTCACCGTCTTCGGAGATGGCGACACAATCGTTGTGCGTGCTGCGAATCAGCAAGAGTCACGTTCACCAAACCTCGAGCTCTTTATTCTCGGTGGTCAACCAATCAAGGAACCTGTTGCTTGGATGGGTCCATTTGTCATGAATACAAAGCGCGAAGTACTTCAAGCATTTGAAGATTTCCAGAAAGGTCTCCTGGGCTCAATCCCAGCGATCTATAAGGAAGATGCCAAGAAGCCGCTGAACCGCACAGATAAGTTATCTGGCGATGTTCTCGACGTTCATAACGCGCCTACTGACTTACAAGAGGGATAATTTCCTGCATGGCACTCAGACTGCAATGCATCACCATTGACGCCCAAGACCCTTTAGCGCTTGCTCAATTCTGGGCTGAAGCACTTGGTTGGAAAATTGGCGAAGATGTAAACGAGATTGAAGTTTGGATTGAACGCGAATTAGGCGATCCAAAGAACACCGGATTTCCTGACATTCTCTTCTTGAAGAATTCAACACCTAAGAGTGGCAAAAATAGATTGCATTTAGATCTTCGCCCTGATGATCAAGCTGCCGAAGTTGCTCGCCTTGAGAAATTGGGAGCGAAGCAGATTGATATTGGACAGTCGGCTGAACCCACATGTACATGGGTTGTCATGGCAGATCCCGAAGGAAATGAGTTCTGTGTCTTACGTGAAAGACAGTCTTAGAGCGCTCGAGTTAAAGTGCTTTAAGCGCTGAGACAACCTTTGTAAGAGATGCCTTTGCGTCTCCAAAGAGCAACATTGTCTTTGGATCGTAGAGAAGTTCATTCTCGATACCAGCAAAACCTGGGCGCATTGAGCGCTTCAGGAAGATGATGTTCGATGCGTGATTGACTTCAAGAATCGGCATTCCATAGATAGGACATCCTGGAGTTGTCTGCGCTGCAGGGTTCACGACGTCATTAGCTCCAATAACTATCGCGACATCTGTCTGACCGAAAGTTGGATTTACTTCATCCATTTCAGCTAGCTGATCGTAAGGAACGTTTGCTTCAGCAAGAAGAACGTTCATATGTCCTGGCATACGACCTGCCACTGGGTGAATTCCATATGCAACATCGATGCCCTTAGAGATCATCAAATCAGCGAGTTCGCGGACAGTGTGCTGAGCTTGTGCAACAGCAAGACCGAAGCCAGGAACGATTACAACGCGGCGTGCATAGTTAAGAAGAATGGCAACGTCATCAGCAGAACCTGAACGCACTGGACGCTCTTCTGCTGAACCTGATGCTTCTTGTGGCTTTGCAGTAAATGCGCCGAACAAAGTTCCAAAGAGGGAGCGGCCCATTGCCTCTGCCATCAAGCGAGTCAAGATAGTTCCTGATGCACCAACGAGAGTTCCGGCGATGATGAGAAGTGTTGATGAGAGTACATATCCACTTGCTGCAACGGTAAGACCAGTAAAGGCGTTAAGGAGTGAGATAACGATTGGCACATCTGCGCCGCCGACTGGAAGTACGAAGAGCACACCAAACAGGAGTGAGAGCACAGCAAGTACTAGAAGTGGTGTAGTTCCGAGCGCTGCAACAACCCAAACAGAAGTACCAAGTACTGCTGCGAGAGTTCCTGCAATAACGAAACGTCCGCCAGGGAATACGACAGGGCGCGTTGTCATCAACTCTTGCAGCTTCATAAATGTGATGATCGAACCGCTGAATGAAACACAGCCAACAACAACGGTAAAGACAGTGAAGATAACTTCTGCAGTTGTGGCTTCTGCGCCAAGGTTGAGATATTCAACGATTGCAACGAGAGCAGCTGCCCCACCACCCACACCGTTAAAGAGTGCAACAAGTTGTGGCATCTGAGTCATTTCGACCTTGCGAGCTGCAGGCACACCAATGATGAGACCAACTGCAATTGCGCCAAGAATCCACCAGAAGTTATGAAGTGGAAGAGAATGACCTACCTCTTCTCCATGTGATGGAGTGACGTAAAGAAATACAGAGAGAGTTGCAACGGTGGCACCGAATGCGCCAATAAGGTTTCCGCGACGAGCTGTCTTTGGATGGGAAAGGCCTTTGAGAGCCAAGATGAAAGCAACACCGGCAGCGAGGCCAATCAAGCTATAGAGAGTGCTATTCATTATTCGCCCCCCTTCTTCTTCGGCTTAAACATTTCGAGCATGCGGTCTGTAACTACGAAGCCGCCGACCATATTGATTGTCGCAAGGACAATCGCGGCAAGAGATAAGCCGAGTTCAAGATTTGATTCGCTGTGATCGGCAACGATGATGGCGCCAACAAGAATGACGCCGTGGATTGCGTTTGCACCTGACATCAAAGGTGTGTGAAGTGTTGAAGAAACTTTCGAAACTACTTCAAATCCCACAAAGACTGCGAGAGTAAAGATGGAAATGATTGCGATTGCATCCATTAGTTAGCACCGCCCTTCTCGCTTGCTCCTGGTGTGTGCTTGGCACCACCATGAGTTGTGGCTGACTTGTCGATGATCTCATCGGTGAAATCAATATTGAGAGCAACTGGTGCTCCATCTTTACTTGGCGTGGTCATCAAGGTCAGAAGGTTTACGACGTTGCGTGAATACAAGCTAGAAGCGTGGAATGGGAGCTGGCTTGGTACATCTTTACCGCCCCAGATCTGAACGCCCTTTGCGGTAACAACAATCTCACCTGGCTTTGATCCTTCGACGTTTCCGCCAGTTTCTGCAGCTAAGTCAACGATGATTGTTCCGGCATCCATCGCATCAACCATCTGCGCTGTCATTAAGCGAGGTGCTGTGCGTCCTGGAACTGCTGCCGTTGTAATCACTACATGTGACTTTGCAATGTACGGAGTCAAAAGTTCACGCTGCTTTGCTGCGCGCTCTTCTGTCATTTCGCGCGCATAACCGCCAGCGCCTTCGAGTGCTTCGAGTTCAAGGTTGATAAATGTTGCACCCATTGACTTCACTTCATCAGCAGATGAAGGACGAACGTCATAAGCGCTTACAACGCCGCCAAGTCGGCGAGCTGTTGCAATTGCTTGAAGTCCTGCAACACCTGCTCCGAGAACAAGTACCTGAGCCGGTGTAACTGTTCCCGCAGCCGTCATAAGCATTGGGAAGAATCGTGGTGAAAGTTCAGCGCCGACAAGTGCTGCGCGATATCCAGCACAGAGTGCTTGTGACGTAAGCGCATCCATAGATTGCGCGCGTGAAATACGTGGAACGAGTTCAAGTGAGAAGGCTGTTACTCCGGCACTTGTTGCTGCATCGATTGAATCAACTGCAGTAACTGGAGAAAGGAAAGAGATTGTGACGGCGCCTTTCTTGAGGCTGCCCATCTGCGCTGGTGTCAGTGAGGTAACGGAGAGAACCACATCTGCATCACTAATAACGTTGCCACTCTTTACTGTGGCACCTGCAGCTGTAAAGAGATCATCCGTTGCTTGCGAATGAACGCCTGCTCCAGATTCAATGACGACTTCATAACCAAGTCGCGTTAACTTATTGATGACATCTGGCACGAGCGCTACGCGCTTCTCACCATCTCTGATTTCTCTAGGAACAGCTACTCTCATGGCGATAAAGGTAGTGGGTGAATGCCGAGAGGGCTATGCGAATTGCATCAGATTCGGCCAATTGCCGCAGAACTATCTCGACATAAAGAGATAATTAATAAGAAGTCCCGCAGCGATTGTTAGCCAGGGACTTGCTTAGTAATTATCTCGGCAAACCCTTTAATTCACCGCGGGTGAGGTGATAGAGCAACGCTTGAATCGTTGTGCGGCGGTGATACGCCTCGCGCCAGATGACTGACTTTGGTCCATCAATCACTGACGCTTCAACTTCTTCACCACGGTGAGCAGGAAGGCAGTGCATAAAGATGGAATCTTTCTCTGTCAGTGACATCAAATTCTCGGTCACTGCATACGGCGCAAGCGCCTTCATCTTTTCGGTGCGCTCTACTTCAGGATCGCCCATCGACATCCACACATCTGTGTAGAGAACTGATGCACCCTTTGCTGCAGCTTCTGCATCTGTAGTTACTTCAATAGTTCCGCCGCTCTTTGCGGCAATCTCTTTCGCCTTTGCAACTACTGCTGCATCTGGTGCCCACTTACCATCAGGCGTTGCTGCAACAACATGTGCGCCCATGATTGCGCCCATGATCAACCAGGCGTGGGTCATATTGTTTCCGTCGCCGAGATAAACAAATTTGCGGCCCTTGATGTCGTTGCCAAAGTTCTCGCGGATTGTTACCCAATCTGCAAGAAGCTGAGTTGGGTGATCATCATCGGTGAGTCCATTGATGACAGGAATTGAAGATTCAGCGCCGAGTTCATCGACATCAGATTGTTTAAAGGTACGAATAATGAGCGCATCACAGAAACCGCTGATGATCTTTGCTGTATCAGCGATAGTTTCACCGCGACCAAGCTGCAGATCATCGCCGCGGATAAAGATAGGTGTTCCGCCAAGGTGTGCCACTGCTGTTTCTGAAGCCAAGCGAGTACGTGTTGAAGGCTTGGTCATGTAGATCGCGACAGTCTTATTGCTCAACGCTGTGTTGGAGCGGAGCGGATTCTTCGCAAAGTCAGCAGCTGTATCGAGGAGTAAATCGACATCAGCGCGGGAAAGGTGCTCTGTGCGTAGTAAGTCTTTCATTGGGAGATTCTACAGTCATATTAGATACTAGGAGTATGGGTATTTTCGACCGCGGTCTACCAACGCTTGATTCACCTATTACTGGTGCAGATACAGACACACTCACTCGCCCCGTAGAACAAGAAGATGATGGTGGGCATGATCGCTTTGCTCATTACATTAAGAAAGAGAAGATTGTTGAATCAGCAGTAACCGGTAAATCTGTCCGCGCTTTATGCGGAAAGAAATGGGTTCCTTCCCGTGATCCGCAGAAGTATCCCGTCTGCCCAATCTGCAAAGAGATTTACGACGGTCTGCGCGAAGGACCAAAAGATTCAGAATAGAACTGGTGGAGGTGCCGGGAATCGAACCCGGGTCCTTCAGAATTAAAACAGGGCTTCTACGGGCGTAGTGTGTTTATCGTTTTCTCAGTCCTGAATCTCTTACACACAAGTATTCAACGAACTCATTTGCGAAACTGTTCTCTCGAGATATTCGCAACGCTATCTCGATGAAAAGCTCTCTAGCGACGCCAGGTTCCGGGACGAGAGCGCGCCCGGGCTGACGGATTCGGTACTAGCTTATGCAGCTAGAGCGAAATCACTGCGACTGTTGTCTGCAGTTATTTGTGCACAGGTTTCATGGTTTACGAGATCATCCCGGCTTCCTCGGCCCGCTTCCCCTGCCTCAACAACTAAAGTCGAGACCGTTCACCCCCAATTTTCTAGCCAGGCTAGGTTGGGAACGTTGAAGAGCGTTTTATTAAGTTGTGCATTCAGTATAGAGAACGCATAAGACAAGTGAGAAATTCCCGAAAATCTAAGCGTGAAAACTAGAAGGAGTCTTTGCCTGATTGGCGGCGTGATAGCTCGCGGTTTACTTCACGGGTTGCTTGCTGCTCCATCAAAGTAGAACGCTTATCGTGCGCCTTCTTACCCTTGGCAACAGCGACTTCAATCTTCGCTTTTCCATCTTTAAAGTAGAGCTGTAATGGAACGAGAGTGATTCCAGAATCCTTTGTGCGCGCAGCAATCTTGCGAAGTTCAAGTTTATGAACAAGCAACTTTCGCTTTCGTCGTGGTGTGTGGTTTGTCCACGTTCCTTCGGTGTATTCAGGAATGTGGACGCCATGTAGCCAGAGTTCGCCATTTTCAACCATGGCGAAGCCGTCGATCAGAGATGCGCGGCCTGCACGGAGTGATTTCACTTCTGTTCCCATTAAGACGATGCCACATTCATAGACATCATCAATGGAGAAATCGTGACGAGCTTTCTTGTTCTGAGCGATGAGCTTCTTACCTAGTTCTTTAACCATGAGCTCACCTCCCAGCAAGTATTACTTTGAAGGGCTAATTAAACCTTCAAATAACGGCGAAGGGTAATGAGAGAAGCAATCGTTGAAACCACGAGGCCTGTAAGGAGCAACCACGCAGAAGCTGCCGCAACTTCGCCCCAACCGAAGAACTTGGTGAAGGTAAGAAGAGGCGCGACCTTCTCTTGGACTACGTACTTAAGCCCTGCAAGAAGACCGGTAGCAAGTCCCCAACCGATAAAGGCAGAGAAAATTCCTTCGAGAAGGAATGGAAGTTGAATCGACCAAGAAGATGCTCCGACCAACTTCATGACACCAGTTTCACGGCGACGGTTAAATGCTGCGATACGAAGTGTGTTGCTAATAAGCAACGCTGCTGTAAGAACTGAGAGAAGGCCAACTGCAAGTGCACCGTTGCGAAGTACGCCAAGTAAACGGAAGAACTTCTCAAGAATGGTGCGTTGATCTTGAACAATATCTACACCAGGTCGACCGCTAAATGCACTGACGACAACATCGAATTGTGTTGGGTCTTTGAGTTTTACGCGGAATGACTCTGGAAGCTGATCTGCTGTGACGTTCTGTGCGATTGCTGAATCCTTAAAGCGCTCTTTAAAACGCTCAAATGCTTCTGTCTGTGATTCGTAGAAGACGCTGTCTACAACTGGAAGTGCATCAAGATCTGCTTTAATTGTTGCGCGCTGTTCTGGAGTTACAACTCCGCCTGCACATGAAGGTGATTCAGAGAGAGATCCGCAGAGGAATACAGATACTTCGATCTTGTCATACCAATAATCCTTCATGGCGCTGACCTGTGAATTTGAGAGAAGTCCGATGCCAAGGAGCGAGAGCGAGATAGCAACTGTGACGATGACGGCAAAGGTCATGGTGAGGTTACGGCGAAGTCCAATTCGGACTTCACTCATTAAGAATCCTGCGCGCATTTTTCTACCTCATATCCTTTGACGATTAGCCTGTCGAATTAACCCGTGTATCCATAAACGCCACGAACTTGGTCGCGGATTACATGGCCGCCATCAAGTTCGATTACGCGCTTGCGCATCTGATCAACAATTCCTGAATCGTGTGTAGCCATTAATACTGTGGTGCCTTCACGATTGATGCGATCAAGTAACTTCATGATTCCTACAGAGAGTGCCGGGTCAAGGTTTCCTGTTGGTTCGTCGGCGATGATGATTGATGGACGAGTTACATATGCGCGAGCAATTGCCACGCGCTGTTGCTCTCCACCAGAAATTTCAGATGGCAGACGATCGCCCTTATCTTCAAGTCCAACGAGTTCAAGCATCTCTGGAACTTCGCGGTTGATCTCTTTCTGCGAGTAACCAAGAACGTGAAGTGAGAATGCAATGTTCTCTGAAATAGTTTTATTAGGAAGCAAACGGAAATCCTGGAAGACAGTGCCGAGCTGGCGACGAAGTTCTGGAACCTTATGGTTTGCAAGAGTTCCAAGATCTTTTCCAGCGACGTGAATAATTCCTGAAGTCGGTCGCTCTTCGCGCAGGATCAAACGTAAGAAGGTTGACTTACCGGAACCTGACATACCGACCAAGAAGACGAATTCGCCCTTAGTGATTTCAAGGCTCACGCTATCGAGGGCAGGGCGATCCTGACCTGAGTAAATCTTCGTTACATTTTCAAACTTAATCACGCGCTGCTCCTTATTTTGACGCACTGGGTGCGAAATTCGTGCAGGGGTGCACGTTTGAGACCTGGGCTTAGTTTATGGAGCGCGAGCGGAAATTCAGGGTTGATTCGCGTTATTTAATGGCAATTCACAGGATTAAGAGTGAGATGCGCTACGGCGCCAGCGAATTCCCGCTTCGATGAAATCATCAATCTCGCCATTAAGTACTGCAGATGTATTGCCTGTTTCATGGTTATTTCGAAGATCTTTCACCATTTGATAAGGCGCCAGAACATAGGAACGCATCTGATTCCCCCATGATCCTGAGTTATCACCCTTAAGAGCATTGATCTTTGCCTGCTCTTCTTGGCGACGACGTTCCAATAACTTTGATTGCAGAACAGCCATAGCTGTAGCTTTATTTTGAATCTGCGAACGCTCGTTCTGACATGAGACAACGATTCCAGTTGGAATGTGAGTTAAGCGAACTGCAGAGTCAGTTGTATTAACGCCCTGTCCCCCAGGGCCAGATGAGCGATAAACATCGACGCGGATTTCTTTCTCATCTAGCTCAATGTGATCGCTCTGTTCCACAACAGGAACAACTTCAACGCCAGCAAATGAAGTGTGGCGACGAGATTGTGAATCAAATGGCGAGATGCGAACCAAACGGTGAGTGCCTTGTTCTACCGAAAGAGTTCCATATGCGTATGGAGCGCTTACTCGGAATGTTGTTGATTTGATTCCCGCTTCTTCAGCGTAGGAAGTTTCAAGGACATCGACCTTATGTTCATGGCGTTCGCAGTAACGCAGATACATACGCATCAACATTTCTGCCCAGTCGGCTGCTTCAACGCCACCTGCTTCAGAGCGAATCGTGATCAAAGCATCTCGGTCGTCATATTCGCCATTGAGAAGAGTTGTTACCTCTAACTCGCTAATCGCCTTCACAGTGGAGTCGAGTTCGCTCTCTGCATCAAGCAACGCTGATCCATCGGGTTCACCGGCTGCTAATTCAAAGAGAACCGGCAGATCATCAACGCGACGACGCAATCCCTTAAGGCGAGCAATCGTTGATTGCACTCGTGACAACTTACTTGTCACAGCTTGAGCCTTCTCAGGGTCATCCCACAGATTCGGAACTCCAGCTGCAGCCTCTAGCTCTACCGCTTCCGCTTCAAGCTTTGGAAGATCTAATACCTTTTCAATCGAGGTAAGGGTCGCGCCAATCTCATTGATTTCGAGGTTGTATTCGCGAGCCATAGGTGAAGGATAGCGAGAAGTTAACCGATATTAATTCCATAGTAATTTGTGGTGATTTTTCGCTCACCGAAGGTACCTACTTCAGAGATCACTTCAACGTCTCTTATCCCCGTGAAGGGAAGAATAAATGGAAGGTTTACCGTGGCTGAAGTTCTTAAAGATATTTGAAATCCGTCGCACTCAATTGCTTCTACCTTAATCTCTGTAAGGTTTTCACGAATTAACCCACTTCCATTACTGCCTAATTGGGAAATTGAATCAAGCGCATCTCCTGCACCCTTCTGACAATCAATTGGAATACCAGGATCCCGCTCTCCTTCGCCTAATACATTGAGGGCCAACTTTGTGGCGTTGTACTGACTTCGGTAATAGGCATCTAAATCAAGATTACGTACTCCTCGTTGTGCAGCGGCTTCAGTAATTTGAGTGAGTGATCGCTTCGCTAGATATACCGATGAAATATTTGTGAGAATGAGAAGCGTCGTCACTATCATCAGAAAGAGACTCATGATGAGAACTGAAAGCGAGCCGCGTTCATCGCGAAGAAATTTCCGAATCAAATGAGTCCCATTAACTGATTACTAGGCCCACGGAGAGACATATTCAAGAGCTCTCACCGTAATCGCACGCTCTCCGTCACGACTGAAAGTTAACGAAATTCTCACTGAGTTATTTGGTGAAATACATGGCCTTGATAGGCAATCAACTTCCATTCTGATTCTCGACCTTCCTGAGTTATCTCCGAACTTCAGTATTTTTGAACCTTGGGCAACTATTTCCCCTGCAACTGCGAAAGCGATTTCATCGTTTGAACTGGTCACAAAACCTCGCGCTGATTCCCTCGCAAGAGTTCTGAGAACTTCTTGCGCTTCGATCGATGAGGCAAATGAATTGAGGAAGATGAAAAGTGGAATGAAGAGTGGGATTGCAAGTAAGACAAACTCAACAGAGGCGCTTCCGCGCTCTTCTTTTCGAAAAGTCCTCAATGATGTGCGAATAGTGCCCATCATCGCTGATTCTCAATCAGTGCAATTCCTGAGACATCGGTGCGCATTTCATTGCCAAGCGATTCGGTGATACCCGGCAGGAATTTTGGAAGCGAACGCGAGCGATAACTGATTACTAGATCCAAGTTCTGATTTGGATCCGGAGAATCAATATGAAGAAAGGTATCGCTCTCTGAGAATTCTCCGCTGATTGCTCTTGAAGATGCTTCGTCTTGAGCGGAAACTTTCTCCATATTCCTCCCATGGACGGCGATTGTGAGTTGCGCCGAAATAAGAAAGAGGGTGAGTAGTGGGATCAGAACAAGAGAGCTCTCCACACTCCCTCTCTCTTCCGATACAAACTTTCTCAGTTTCTTTAACACCAATTAGCGAATTCCGTTCATGGCATCGAGAGAGTTCTTAAGGATTGCCGTGAGGCGCGGTGCAGCTATGGTCCAGAGCGCAGTAACAAGACCCGTAGTCATCAGAACTACAAGTACCCATCCAGGCACATCACCGCGATCATCGAGTAGAGCTTTGTATATACGTGACTGCTTCATCTGCTTCAACTTTAAAGCAACATATAACTCAGCATTGATCAATCGTTCTTGTATTACTTCTGTCATTTCTTTTTCCTTTCGGTTGGTTTTCTTAAGAAGTTTTCTTGTAATGAACATTGGCGTTCCGCACATCACCCTTGTGCGAACAAATTGAGGTTTGATAAAGAAGGCCACAGAGCAAAGAGAATTGATATCGGGAGTATGAGAAATACGACCGGAATCATCATGGAGAGTTCGGCTTTTGCGGCAGCGGCCAGAGTTCGATTTCGCTGAAAATCTCTCGCCTCACGTGCATGGCTATGTAGAACATCAATAAGGGGTGCGCCTCGTGTAATCGCTATAACGATCGAATCTACAAACCTTCTGACGGCCAAAGAGCTGACACGTCGCCCCATCTCATCGAGTGCATTTGAGAAAGGCGTGCCTGATGAAACCATTTCTATGACCTTCTTAAACTCTTGCGAAAGTGCTCCTCTTCCTCGTGCAGATATTCGTTGCATAGCGCTGAGTGGAGTCTCGCCTGCGGAAAGAGCAAGCGTTAGCGCTTCGACGATGACCGGGAAATCGGATTCGATACTCTCGCGATATTTCTTTACTTCCTCAGTTAACCGATATTCAGTCAGTAGAACCACAGCGCAGATAATGAAGATAGAAATAGCGACCAGTGTGGTGAAGGGAATTTGAGAAAGTATCCAGAAAAGAAATAGAGCAGATACCAGAGCGAATGAAATTATGATCTGTCGATATCGGAAATTCTCATAGTGAATCTCTTCGGGGTAACCGAGTTCAGTTAATTTCCCTCGTACTCCAGATTTATCTCCTATCCGTCGAATGGAATTTAAACTAAGCGACTCAAATGAGAAGTCTTTGTAAATAAGGAAAAATGCTGGGATCAGAAATAGCATTGTGATTGAAAGTATCGAGCTCATTGTGCAGGAGTCATTTCTGCATCAATGAAGATTCGATTCGGATATGGCATTTTGCTCAAGTGATTCATCCATACATATGCCAAGGCGGTAAATCCAAGCCCAGTGATAAGGATTAGCACCCCACCACTCGTTGAGAATGCCTCACTTGTGCTGGGTTGCGTTGAGAGAAGCAGAAGAAGAATCCAGGGAGCGGCGGCAGATAAGTGCGCGGAGTTCTTAATCCAACTTTGTTTAACAACTATTTCGCGACGTAAAGTCAGATCTTCCCGGATGAATTTGGAGAGCAATCTCAAGATGTTTAGTAGCTCTGCTCCACCGAGTTCACGGGAAATAAGTAGAGCCTCTACTACCTGATCAATATTGGGTTCAGCTAATGACTCCTTAACGTGAATGAGTGCAGTCCGAATATCGCCATGAAGACGCATCTCTTGGTTGAAACTCTTGAACTCATCTTTAAATATTTCCGGGCCACGATCGGCCATTCCAGCGAGTGATTCATTGAGTGAAAGCCCTGACTGGACCCCCGAAATGAGTATGTCGATCAATTCTGGTACACCGCCTTGTATCGATGCGGTGCGCTTGCTTTCGCTCTTTCGTTGAGCGATGAAGAGAAAGATTGCGATAAAGGACGAAAAAGCTGTAGCAATGTAGATGGATTGGGAAAATGCAAATGCGACTAGTCCTGAAGCCAGCACGATTGCGACCTGGGTAACTCTTCCAGTTTTCATAATCTCGCCAATCCTCGTTCGTAGGATTGGCCGGTCCAACGCCAAAGAGTTTCAACTTCAGCCCTGTCGTTCTCATATCTTCCAGTGACGTGAACAACTTCGATGAGCTTTCGCGACCCATCGTTTGCAAGAGAGACTTGCACAACCAAATCGATTGCTGATGCAACCGTTGGGGCGATGAATTTGTGAGAAATATTCTCTCCTGCCAATAAAGGAAGAGTTTGTAACTTTGTGATTGCATCTCTTGCTGAATTAGCGTGCAGAGTTCCCATCCCCGGAAGACCTGAGTTAAGTGCTAGAAGTAGATCAAGCGCTTCAGCTTCTCTTACTTCACCAACAATGATTCGAGAAGGTCTCATTCTCAGTGCTTCTTTGATGAGCTGTCGCAAAGAGATCGCACCAGTGCCTTGCAAGTTAGAACTTCGCGTCTGCATTTGAACGAGATCTGGAAACATCGGTTGAAGTTCAAATACTTCCTCTATCGTGATTACTCGTTGGGTTCGAGGAATTTCAGCAATGAGTGCGTTGAGTAAAGTAGTTTTACCTGCTTGCGTTCCGCCGCTCACGAGAATGTTCATTCCAGACTTAACTGCACTCGATAGTTCAGTGGCAATTTCTTCACTCATTACACCCATGGCGGCAAGGTCAAGAATCGATTTCTGCCGCATCAAATGCTTACGGATATTTACCGCCCAGTGCTCAGCTGTAATTTCAGGAATTGCAACGTGCAGTCGACTTCCATCAGGTAACCTGGCATCCACAAATGGTTGAGATAAATCCAACCTACGTCCGCTCCAGATCAAAGCTCGATCAATCAATTGCCTGACCGAATCGCTTGTTAAAACTAAATTAATTAATTGACTCTTGCCGTTTCTGGCAACAAAGATTCTCTGCGGTGAATTAATCCAAATTTCTTCAACAGTTGGATCCGACATTAGTTCCGCGATAGGTCCGAAGACGATGTCGGGATCCATGGTTTCCATGGGGCGAAGTTAGGGTGGCACTGACAACGTGCGTCTGCTTTCTACGGTTTCTGTGGATAGATAGGAGATGAGTTAACTCTGAGTTATACCGATTAACTCTTGGTTATCGAGTCGATTGAGAATTTCTAGGGAGCTTTCACCAATTTTGGCAGTCACAATCGCAGACTTACATAGAGCCGTTTTGCTCCACTCTTGGTGGCTACTCCAACTAGTGACAACTCTTGAAGTCAATGATTCCGCGACTGCCGAAGGTGCCTTCAAAATTACTGTGAATTCAAATCTCCCAAGTCGGGCACATAAGTCTTCAGCCCGTACAGATGTTTTCAACACTTCTGCAAAAGAGAGGATTGCTAGTTCGTATTGAGATTCTTCTGATGCAAGGCTCGCTTGCTCATCTCTTGGAAAGAGTTGAAATCTAATTAATGTGAAACGCGATCGATTTCTCTCTGCTGTTGCTAGTTCTCGACGTAAATTCTCATAAAAATATGGTGGGGCTGCGAGCATGGTGAGTGAGTCGCGAAGCCCATCATGAGAAAAAGTCATCACGCTTTCCAATTAAGCGTTGACTGATACCAGCCTGCTAAAGTCTGCTTCATGGCTGCAAATGATGCACTCTCATCTTCACATCGCTCTATCGTGGCAACCCTTCTTTTTGTAGAAGCTGCCATCGTGCTTGCCCTAGGTCTATGGCTAGTCTTCTTTAGCTTTACTCATGAGAATGAAGAGCTGGCGCCACTTCTAGGTGAGATTTCATTTGCTGCTCTTGGTGCACTTGGGCTATTTGCAGCAGGTCGCGGATATGCGCGAGGAAAGAATTACGGAAGATCGCCAGCGATTTTGGCTAACTTAATTGCTCTTGGTGTTGCTTACTATCAAATACAAGGGGCTTTCTATATTGGAGCAGTCATCATTCTTGCTCTGGCACTACCTACTTTGTACTTTGCATTCGTCATCGCCAAGAACGAGAACAGTTAAAAGTGCCAATGCGATGCAGTCGAGCTTCGCGTCACCAAGGAACTATCTGTTGATCTTCCCAAAGAACGCCTGTTGTATCGCCAGCGTTAAATTCTCTTGTTGCTAACCAGATTGCAGTAGCTGCACCTTCTTCAGCTGAACGTGGTGCATCGGGGCCACCCATGTCGGTGCGTGAATGGTTTGGACATGTTGCATCAACGAGGAATCCGCGAGCGCCGAGACCTGTTTCATGTGCAAGGTTGCGAACGAGTGCGTTAACGCCAGCTTTAGAAATTCTGTAAGGAGCAAGTCCGCCTGCATTTCCTGGTCCTGACATTCGTCCAAGGCATGCAGAGAAGATAATGACGCGACCATTGCGAGCGTCTGCCATGGCAGGTGCAATTCCATTGACAAGTTGGAAGACAGAGTCGAGATTAATTGCCATGACTCGTCGCCATTCGGCATCGTTTGTCTTTAATGTCTTTGACATCTTCTCGCTCATGACGCCATGGGCAAGTACGAGAACTGTTGGAGTGGAAAGTGATTGGTTGAGTGAATCGATGAGTTCGCGAACAAGGTGAGGTTGTTCGAGATCGCACGCATATGTGGAGATGTGAGAGGTGGCAGATCCGTTCTGATGCGTATCCGCATCACGCAACTGCTGAGCTGCTGCTTCTAGGCGCTGTGCATCCTTAGCAATGAGTGCGAGATCGAATCCCTGCAGTGAGAGAGCCTTTGCGACTTCTAGGCCTAGGCCTCGGCTTCCACCTGTGATGATGGCGATTGGGCGGGTGCTCTCAGATGACATGAGCGAACTCTCTCAAGGATTGGGATACCTCGCCTTTTGAAGGTAGAAATGTGCCCAATCTCGCGCACTCTGGAGGGCTTTTGCCATTTTTTCAGCACGCTCACAGCCGATAGTCTTAGCCTGCATCCGCACGCTAGATGTATGTAATAAGTAAGTATGTGAGAACGCAAAGGAGCGCTCAGTGTCGCAATCAGGTCAGGACTTCGGCGCAAACGATTGGCTCGTTGAAGAGATGTACGAGCGCTATCTAGCAGATCCAACCTCTGTTCCATCTGAGTGGATTTCCTACTTCCAGAACAATCCTCAAGCAGGAGCTGCTGTTGCTAACGCTCCTAAGGGCGGAACTCCACCAACACCAAAGCCTGTAACTCCTCCAAATATTTCTGTACAGGGCGCGCCAGTGACACCTTCGGCACCTGCACCGGTTGCTGCTGCTCCCGCTGTGCAAGCACCTGTAACTCCAGCTGCACCTGTCGCAGCTGCACCAGTGCAATCACAACAAATTGTTCGCACTCTTGATACAACTCCTGCAACTCCGGCTCAGCCAGTTGCAAAACCAATTCCAACTTTGGCTACACCTGGTGCATCAACTCTTGAACCAATCCGCGGAGTATCTGCTCGCGTTGTTCAGAGCATGGAAGCTTCATTGACAGTTCCAACTGCAACATCAGTTCGCGCAATTCCTGCGAAGTTGATGATTGATAACCGCATTGTTATTAACAACCATCTCAAGCGCACACGTGGTGGAAAAGTTTCATTTACTCACATCATCGCCTACGCAATGATCAAGGCTCTTCGTGCAATGCCAGAGATGAATGCTTTCTATGGCGAGCTCGATGGAAAGCCAGCGCTTGGTAAGCCAGAACATATCAACTTAGGTATTGCGATCGACTTGGCCAAGCCAGATGGAACTCGTCAGCTCCTTGTTCCATCAATTAAGGGCTGCGAAGGACTTGATTTCGGTCAGTTCTGGGTTGCCTATGAAGAGATTGTGAAGAAGGCCCGCGGCGGAACTTTGACTGTTGAAGATTACGCAGGAACAACAGTTTCGCTGACTAACCCAGGAACAATCGGAACTGTTCACTCAGTTCCACGTCTTGTTCAGGGACAAGGTTTGATCATCGGCGTTGGTGCAATGGATTACCCAGCTGAATTCCAGGGAGCAAGTGAAGCAACGCTTGCCCGCATGGCTATTAGCAAGGTCATTACTCTTACAAGTACTTACGATCACCGCGTTATTCAAGGTGCACAGTCAGGTGATTTCTTAAAGCGCATTAATGAATTCTTGCTTGGTGCAGATAACTTCTACGATGAAATCTTTACAGCGCTCCGTATTCCATACGAGCCAATTCGTTGGGCATCAGACTTTGCATTTACTAAAGACGATGAGATCGATAAGACAGCGCGCGTTCAGCAACTTATCCAGGCATATCGCACATGGGGCCACCTCATGGCAGATATCGATCCGCTGGTTTACGTGCAGCGCACACATCCAGATCTCGATGTTGTTACTCACGGACTTACTTTGTGGGATCTTGATCGTGAATTCGCAACAGGTGGATTTGGTGGAAAGGCATTCCTTCCACTTCGTAAGATTCTTGGAATCCTTCGTGATTCATATTGCCGCTCAATCGGTGTTGAATACATGCATATCTCAAACCCTGAAGAGCGTCAGTGGATGCAGCAACATATTGAGGTTGGCCTGCCATCTATCGAACGTGAAGAACAGCTCCGCATCTTGCGCAAGCTCAATAGCGCAGAAGCATTTGAATCTTTCTTGCAGACAAAGTTCGTGGGACAGAAGCGCTTCTCACTTGAAGGTGGCGAATCTGTTATTCCATTGACCGATGCCATCGTTTCAGCAGCGGCAGAACGTGGACTCGATGAAGTCTGTATCGGTATGCCACACCGCGGACGCCTCAACATGCTTGCAAATATTGCAGGTAAGTCTGTTGGACAGATCTTCCAAGAGTTCCAGGGACATTACGCAGAGAATGAAGTGCACGGTTCAGGAGATGTGAAGTACCACTTGGGTACAGAAGGTGTCTTCACTGCTCAATCAGGTGCGACAACAAAGATTTATCTCGCAGCAAACCCTTCACACCTTGAAGCGGTAAACCCAGTGCTTGAGGGAATTGTTCGTGCAAAACAGGATCGCCTCAATACAAAGGGTGCGTACTCAGTTCTTCCAATCCTTCTTCACGGTGATGCCTCATTTGCCGGACAAGGTGTTAACGCTGAAACCTTGCAGCTAGCTGGCTTGCCGGGCTACCGCACAGGCGGAACTATCCATATCGTCGTAAATAACCAGGTTGGATTTACAACGTCACCAAGCTCTTCTCGTACATCTCGTTACTCAACAGATGTTGCGAAGTTGGTTGAAGCTCCTGTCTTCCACGTTAACGGTGATGACCCTGAAGCATGTGTGCGCGTTGCCCACCTTGCCTTCGAATATCGCCAAGCATTTAATAAAGATGTCGTGATTGACATGGTCTGCTACCGCCGTCGCGGACACAACGAAGGCGATGAACCAAGCTTCACTCAGCCACTTATGTACAAGCTGATTGATGCAAAGCGCACAACTCGTACTTTGTATACCGAAGCACTTGTTGGTCGCGGAGATATCACTCCGGTTGAAGCTGAACAGATTGAAGTTGAGTACCAGAGCCAACTCGAGCAAGTATTTGCATCCGTTGCTAATTACCAAGAAGAGCACGATCCAAACTTCGTGCCTCCAATTGTTCCTAATGCAGAAGATGTACCAACATTTATCTCAGAACAACTCATCCGCGAGATTGCAGCGACACAGATTGCAGTCCCTGAAGGGTTTAACGTCCATCCAAAGCTTCTGCCACAGCTTCAAAAGCGTGCAGAGTCAATCAACGATGGCACTATCGACTGGTCAACCGGTGAAATGCTGGCATTCGGTTCACTACTTAAGGAAGGCCGACCAATTCGCTTGGCAGGACAAGATTCACGTCGCGGAACATTCTCTAACCGCCACGCAGTAATCATCGATAAGGAGAATGGCAGCGAGTGGACACCACTTCGTTCGCTCATCTCTGATGCAAATCAATTCTTCGTCATCGACTCATTGCTCAGCGAATATGCAGCGATGGGTTTTGAATACGGATACTCAGTTGTCCGCGATGAAGCGCTCGTTCTCTGGGAAGGTCAGTTCGGTGACTTCGCAAACGGTGCGCAGACAATCATCGATGAATTCGTCTCTTCAGCACTTCAGAAGTGGGGCGAGCGTTCATCAGTAGTGCTCTTGCTTCCACATGGGTATGAAGGCCAAGGCCCAGATCACTCATCAGCTCGTATTGAGCGCTTCTTAGCTCTCTGCGCTGAGAAGAATATGACTGTTGCACAGCCATCTACTCCAGCTTCGTACTTCCACTTGTTGCGCTTCCACGCAGCAAATCCAAAGCGTCGTCCAATGGTTGTCTTCACACCGAAGTCGATGTTGCGTCTTAAGGCTGCAGCGTCATCAATCAGTGACTTCACTTCAGGAACATTCCTTCCTGTGATTGGTGATTCAACAGTGAATAACGCATCTCGCTTGATCTTCTGTTCAGGAAAGATTTATCACGACCTCGTGGCAGAACGTAATCGCCTCAATGACAGCAGCACTGCAATCGTTCGTGTTGAGCGCCTTTATCCACTTCCTGTCGCACAGATGGAAGTTGAAGCGAAGAAGCATCCAAGCGCTAACTTGCTCTGGGTACAAGATGAACCTGCAAACCAAGGCGCATGGCCACACGTTGCACTCAGCACAACTGAGGCAATCGGTGGAACATCTGTCGATGGTCGCGTTCTTCGTCGCATCTCTCGTCGCGCATCAGCTTCTCCTGCAACTGGTAACCACCACTTGCACGAGGACGAGGCAAAGGCGTTAATGGTCGAGGCATTCACACGATGAGCACTCCAGTTCAAGAGCTTGGTTTATCGGGACAAGAGTTCGTTATGTTCAGCACCGATTGGTGTGGATATTGCAAGCGACTCAAGAGCCAGCTCAATGAAAATGGAATTACATTCCGTGAGATCAATGTTGAGCAAGAGATGAACTATGCATCTTTCGTTGAAGAGGTAAATGGCGGAAACCGCGTTGTTCCAACTCTTTTGTTCTCAGATGGAGTTGCACTTACCAATCCATCAGTGATTGCAGTGAAAGAGAAGCTCGCTAGCCTCTAGCTCTTTTTTCTTCCGCGGGCTCTTTTCATTCGGAATTGAATCTTTGCGCGCACTGAAGTAACAGGAATCCAACCCCAGGTGCGTGAATCAGTTCCTGCGGGGTTATCGCTCAATAGATAGATTGCTGGAAGCTGATCGCCTGATAAGCGGGTTTCACTCACGCGCTTTACATAGAAGATTCCGGGCTGTTCATCGCGTTCTATCACGACAACATCACCGACTTTGATGCGGTTGAGGCCGGTGACTTTGTAGTTAGCCCAGCGCCCCATTAACCAATCGCCGGCGCTATAGGTGGGCTCCATCGAATCGCCTTCAATAATCATCGATGCATGCTTTGCCATGGCGAGATTCTAAGGCTTCGAGTACCCTCGCGCTTATGAGAAATATTCTTACACCGAAAATTACTGTCCACGCACACTGCGACCTTCCATGTGGTGTCTACGATCCTGCTCAAGCAAAGATCGAAGCGCTCTCAGTGAAGGCTTGCATGGAAAAGTATGCAGCTAACCCAGATGCAGATTTCCGTTCACGCTCTGTGGCAATTAAGGAAGAGCGTTCACATCAGGTTAAGGAGCACCTCTGGGTTCTCTGGACTGATTACTTCAAGGCTCCACACTTTGAGAAGTACCCACAGTTGCACTCACTCTTCAATGAGGCGACAAAGCTTGCAGGAGCTGCAGGAACAAAGGGAACTCAAGATATTGCAGTTGCAGATTCATTGATCGCAAAGATCGATGAGATTGCAGCGATCTTCTGGGAGACCAAGAAGGCTTAATTGTTTAAGGAATTATTGAATTAAAGATTGAGCGGCTGTACGAGCGAGGAAAGATAATCGCTCGACAGTCGCTCTTCTTATTTCTGCTTGTGCAAGATGGCGTTCACCGTCATAAACCTCGCACTCGAATGTGAGCTCGCGCCCTTCAATATTAATAACGCGTGCATTGGCGCGGATTTCAACGCCAGCGGTTGCAGAGCCGACAATTTCCAGAGATGAATGGGTAAGAAAAGTAGTCTCGCCAGCATCTAAGTATTCAGATAGCGCTGCAACACATGCACTCTCCATCAGTGAGAGATAGATAGATGGTGCAACTACAGGAAGATCTGAAACTCCCATAGTTACGCAGGTATCGCCGGGGCGAACAGAGAGAACAGAGAAGCCAACGGCTCCCAATACCTCTTCTGCAGGTCTCATACGAAGGAGATTAGTCCTCGTCGTCGATAAAGTGCTGGATATGTGTCTGTTCGATCTGAATTTCTCGATGCTCCACATTTCCAAATTCATCAATCTCAATTGAAATCTCAGTCATGCTGAATTGGGTTACTACTTCAGTAGCGCCTGCCCCTGCCATCTGTGCGCGAAGTTGGCGGTGAATGCTTTGGTGGAGATCTTCGGGTGCTTGCTCATCGCAGGTGCGCTTGAGGACATCTTGCAACATCTGCTGCATCAAACGTTCATGCTCAAGTTCGGCAGAACATGGTGCGCAAGTAACTAGGTGAGATTGGATGGCGGCAGCTTGAGGAATCTCTTGTAGTTCGCCTTCAATAATAAATACGACTGATGCTAAAACTTCGCCGCATTGAATCTCGATGTAGCTCATTCTGCGCCTCCCTTCTTCTTTGATTTTGAAGAGTCGGTAGCTGGGGCATCGGTTGTGTAACCGAGCTCCTTTGCATAGGAGGCAAGTTTTTCGCGCAGCTGTTTACGTCCGCGGTGAAGACGTGACATGACAGTTCCTGCAGGTGCGCCGACTATCTCTGCAATCTCTTTATAAGAAAAGCCTTCGACATCTGCAAGATAGACAACGATGCGGAATTCTTCAGGAATTTCATGCAGTGCGCGTTTGATATCGCTATCAGGAAGGTTTTCAAGTGCTTCTTGTTCTGCAGACTTTCCGAGATCACTTGTATGTGATTGCGCCTCTGCTACTTGCCAATCTTCGAGTTCATTATTGGCAATCTGCGGCTGGCGCTGACCTTTGCGATAGGTATTGATAAATGTTGTTGTGAGTACTCGATAGAGCCAAGCACGTAAGTTGGTACCTTCTTCAAATTGATGGAATGAAGCAAATGCCTTGAGGTAGGTATCTTGCACAAGATCGCGCGCATCTTCAGGGTTCTTTGTATAGCGAAGTGCTGCTGCATATAACTGATTTGTAAACACCAGAGCATCGCGCTCGAACCGAATGGTGCGATCGGCAGCGCTTTCTAGTACCAAATCTTTCGATGTCATTACGCCTAGGCTATATCAAAAGAGGGTCTCTGGCGCTCCGAGTTCAATGGGAATAATTAGTTCAGGGCCGTTGTTTGCTACTACGTTGACTCTAGACGCAACGGGTTGGGCAACGAGCCCCGCATCTGGCTCGGGAATATTCATCATATTTATCAAGCGGTTGATGTCGCGTGATTGTGGATCGAGCCAATCGTTCCACCGTTCGATCGGCATGAAGACCGGCATGCGACTGTGAATCGTTGCAAGTTCGCCAACTGCTTCGCGAGTAATGATTGCAGCGCTCTGAATTACCTGCCCTTTTTCACTCTGCCATGAACTCCAAATTCCAGCGATAGAAAGTTGTTCTCGATCTTCGCGGGAAATATAAAACGGTTGCTTTGGTGCGTACTTGCCAAGTGAAGTCGCCCATTCGTAATAACCAGTTGCAGGAATCAAACAACGTGAAGTTCTAAAGGCGTGGCGAAATGTTGGCTTCTCGTGAATGGATTCGCTGCGCGCATTGATCGCATGTGATTGCGATGCGCGGGCATCAGCAAATGATTTCTGCCATGGCGCGATAATCCCCCATGATGCAGAATCGAGAATTCGAGAATCAGATTCATTGCGGATTATGTAAATATCGTTGGTCGGTGCGATATTCCAATTGAGCGGCAGCGATTGATCGAGAGTCGAACCTGCTAATTCAAAGCGCTCTACTATCTCTTCAGCGCCAAGAGTCTGGGCATATCTACCGCACATATTACGAATCTTAGGCGCTGTTCGAGCCGTTAGACTTAACGTATGACAGCACATGAACTCTGGCCCGCGCCCTTTCGCGGACGAAAGCCAGTTTCCTCACGCGTCACTATCCCGGGTTCAAAGTCGGTAACAAACCGAGCTCTCATCCTTGCTGCACAAGCTGATTCACCATCGACACTTCGCCGACCACTGATTTCGCGCGACTCTGAATTGATGTCTGCCGGCCTGCAAGCAATGGGCGTTGCGATTACTGGCAATGACGATGCTTGGACTGTAACTCCGGCGCCTCTTCAAGGACCAGCAAAGGTTGATGTTGGGAATGCTGGAACGGTAATGCGCTTTCTTCCACCTCTTGCAGCCCTTGCACAAGGTGATATCTCATTCGATGGTGATCCGCGTTCTTACGAACGACCACTTGGCCCAGTCATAAAAGCGCTTGAAGAACTTGGCATTGAAATTGAACATGAAGGTCGCTATTCACTTCCAATGGTGATTAAAGCTAAAGGATCTATTCCTGGCGGCGAACTAACAATTGATGCAAGCGCATCAAGCCAATTCTTATCTGCACTTCTGCTAGTTGCTCCAAGTATGACCAACGGAATTACTGCGCAACATCGCGGTGGTTCACTGCCATCAATGCCGCATATCGATATGACTGTGCAGATGCTTCGCGATTTCGGTGCGACCGTTCATGTCGATAAGAGCGCTGAAAGCTGGAGAGTTGAACCAGGCACACTTCGTGGACAAGATCTGGTGATCGAACCCGATCTATCGAATGCCTCACCATTCTTATCAATCGCAATGGTCTGCGGTGGAAGTATCACAATCGCTGATTGGCCAAAGAGCACTACTCAACCTGGTGATCAACTGCGCGAGATCTTTACCCAAATGGGTGCGCGCGTTGAATTTACTGCCGATGGTTTAACTCTTACCGGTGGCGATGCAATTCATGGAATCGATATTGATCTCCATGATGTTGGCGAGCTCACTCCCTCTATTGCAGCGCTTGCAGCTCTCGCAGATTCTCCTTCGCACCTACGCGGTATCGGCCATCTGCGTCTGCATGAAACAGATCGTCTAGCTGCCCTAACCCGCGAAATTAACTCACTTGGTGGCAACGTGGTCGAAGAGGAGACAGCTCTGCACATCACTCCTGCGCCTTTGCATGGTGGAACTTTCCACACATATGAAGACCATCGCCTTGCAACAGCAGGAGCCGTCATCGGTTTAGTCGTGCCTGATATTCTCGTTGAAAATGTTGCTACAACACGTAAGACCCTGACTGATTTCCCAGGGCTCTGGAATAGTTTGGTTCTATGAGTCCACGCGAATACGACGAATCGGATGCACGTATCCGACCATCTCGCACAACGCGTAGACGTACCAAAGATCGACCTTCTCACTCTGACTCCATCACAGCATTTGTTACAACTGTAGATCGTGGGCGCACAACCTGCGTTACCGATGATGGCGTGGTTATCACCGCTATGAAAGCGCGTGAGCTAGGACCTAAATCAGTTGTTGTCGGAGACCTTGTTGAAATTGTTGGAGATGTAACAGGAACAGAAGGAACGCTTGCCCGAATTGTTACTGTCAACGAGCGCACAAACTCATTGAGTCGCACAGTCGATGATGCAGCCCGAGTTGAGCGAACCATCGTTGCAAATATTGATCAACTACTTATTGTCGTAGCGTCTGCAAACCCTGAACCGCGTCGTGGTCTTATTGATCGCTTCCTGGTCAGCGCATTCCACGAATCGATTAAACCCATCATTGTGGTCACAAAGGTAGATGTCTCCCCCGTGCCAGATTTCATCAAAGAGTACGCAGCTCTCGGCGTGGACATCATTACTACTTCTTCAAAGAGTGAAGATCGCGCAAAGGATGTTGCGGGAATTCTTGAAATCCTCGATGAGAAGATCTCCGTTCTTGTTGGCCACTCAGGCGTAGGTAAATCAACTCTTATTAACGATCTCGTTCCCGAAGCAGATCGCATGACCGGCGATGTAAACGATGTAACCGGTCGCGGTCGCCACACATCATCGAGCGCGATTGCTCTGCCGCTGGTCAACGGTGGCTGGATTATTGATACCCCTGGAATTCGCGCATTTGGCCTTGCTCACCTCAATAAAGAGCGCATCATCGAATCGTTTCCCGATATCTATCAGGTCACTCAAACATGTATGCCGAACTGTTCTCATCACGAAGCATCCTGCGCTCTCAATCCGTGGATCGACTCAGATGCCGCCTTGCATGATGAACGCCTCATTAGAGTCACCAGTTTGCGCTCTCTCTTGGAAGTGAAGCCACTCACCGACGAGTAATTGCTCGGGAGCGTTAGACTCGCACTATGAGCACGCGACGCGGTGAAGACCTCGCACTCGCCCACCGATTAGCTGATGCGGCAGATGCAATAACTCTCTCGCGATATCAAGCTCTCGATCTCACCGTCACAACTAAGCCAGATAACACACCTGTCACCGATGCCGATAAATCTGCAGAGGACGCAATCCGCGCACTGCTTCACGCACATCGCCCAGATGATGGAATTGTTGGAGAAGAGTTCGGTACGCAAGGAACAGAGAAGAATCGTTACTGGGTCATCGATCCGATTGATGGCACAAAGAACTTCTTACGCGGAGTTCCAACCTGGGCAACTCTTATTGGTTTGATGGAGCGTGACGCTGACGGCGTTGAGAGAGTTGTCGTTGGCGTTGTAAGCGCTCCGGCTCTCTTTCGTCGCTGGTATGCCTTTGAAGGTGGCGGAGCATTTGTCATTGTGAACAAGGAAGTTCCTAAGAAGATTAGCGTCTCTGCAGTTTCATCAATCGAAGATGCATCAGTCTCGCACTCTGATTTCATTGGCTGGGGCGATCGCCTTGAACCATTTAATAACTTGATGAAGAACGCTTGGCGCACCCGCGCACATGGTGATTTCTGGTCACATATGTTGGTGGCAGAAGGTGCGGTCGAAATCGCTGCCGAGCCTTCACTTGCTCTCTGGGATATGGCAGCACTCGACATTATTGTGCGAGAAGCAGGTGGACGCTTTACCAACCTTGATGGTCTTGACGGATCGCTTGGCGGAAATGGTCTCTCAACAAATGCAGCGCTCCACGATTATGTGGTCAACGCGCTCAAGGTTTCGGTATAGCCATGGGTGAGAATTAAATGGAAGATATCCAGATCGACCTCATGAAGCATAAGAGCGACGCAGCTTCAGATGAGAATTACTCTCCATCTGAATCATCGCCGCTTCTTGCACAAACTTTTGCAGTAACCGGAATGACTTGTTCGGCCTGCGTCAACAGTATTGAACGCGCACTCAATGAGATGGATGGCGTATCTGCATCTGTTAACTTTGCATCAGAGACAGTTCATGTTCTTGCTCCCGCTGACTTATCGTCAGAGCTTGTAATTAAGAAGATCAAGGCTGCAGGTTATGGAGCAACTCTTCTCTCTGACGGTGCTAGCCCAGCACTTCATCGCAAAGGCGCAGCACGTGCACTCTTCTTTGCCGCGCTCTTCGCAGTTCCATCTATTGCAATTTCAATGGTGATGAGCTGGCATCAACCGATCAACGATTGGTTGATTGCGCACTTTAACGATTACTCAATTCCACTTCCACCACACGCGGTGCACTCTTTTGCATCGTGGTTGGTCATTGCACTGACCGCTCCGCTCATTCTCTTTGTGGCTTTCCCTATCCACCGTGCTGCAATTCGAAATATCTTTCACCCGACCATGGATACCTTGGTTTCGCTGGGATCTCTCACGGCATACATCTGGTCTATCTATGCCACCTATACCCAAGAAGGCGATGTCTATACCGAAGTAGCGGCAGGCGTACTTCTCTTTGTCATTCTCGGTAGATATCTCGAATCACGGGCTAAGAAGAGTGCGAGCAGCGCACTTTCCACACTTCTGGCTCTTGGCGAGAAGGAAGTTGCTGTCATTCGCAACGGAACTGAAGTAATCATTCCCATTTCACATCTCGTTGTTGGAGATCAATTTGTAGTCAAGCCAGGTGCGCGCATTGCAACAGATGGCATCGTTATCTCAGGGCAAAGTTCGGTTGATAACTCATTAGTTACTGGTGAATCACGAGCAATAGAAGTCTCACCAGGATCTTTAGTTATTGGTTCTGCACTCAATAACAACGGTCGAATTATTGTGCGCGCCACTCGTATTGGTAGCGATACAGAGCTAGCTCGCATCACAGCGATGGTCGTTACTGCTCAAGGAAGTAAGGCGCCGATTCAAGCGCTAGCCGATAAGGTCGCATCAATTTTCGTGCCCGTTGTTACGGTTTTAGCGATTGCAACATTTGAGGCTTGGTACTACTTCGGCGATAAATCACTCACGTATTCCATCTCTACTGCGATCACAGTCCTTGTTATTGCCTGCCCATGCGCTCTTGGCCTCGCAACCCCAGTCGCGCTTCTCGTAGCTTCCGGTCGCGGAGCCCTTCGCGGAATTGTTATTCGCCATCCTCGAGTTCTCGAAGCATCACGTTCTATCGATGTCGTTGTACTAGATAAGACCGGCACGCTCACTGATGGGGCGATGAAGGTTCTTGATGTTGCTATCCCAACATCTGCGCAGAAGGTTCTTGGACGAGAATTCGCACAATTGACCAACGAGAGAAATATTCTCTCTTCAGCTTTAGCTTTGGAAAGTCAGAGTAACCATCCTGTTGCACAAGCGATTGCGCACTTCTGTATTGCACAGGGCGCACAGCAGATCCCCGTTACAGATTTCACCGAGACTCCGGGTATCGGAACAGCAGGCCGTGTTGTTATCGCAGATAAGGCGCCGGTTGTCATTATTGGTTCCCCTGCTTCCGTGGCTCACAGCTCAACTCCCTTTGATGCAGAGATTCTTCAAGCAATCGCAGAAGGTGAATCGCAATCTCGCGCGGTATCGGTATTGGCGTGGGATGGCGTTGCTATCGCCGTCTTTGCAACCGGTGATGTCATCAAGGCAGATGCGCCTGCAACGATTTCGGCTTTGCATGAACGTGGCATCGAAACCTGGTTGCTGACTGGTGACAATGCAGAGAGTGCGAACAAAATTGCATCAGCTGTTGGCATACCTTCAGATCGCATCATTGCAACTGCTACCCCTGAGGCGAAGTTGGCAAAGATTGTTGAACTGCAATCAGCTGGGCGCCACGTCATGATGGTTGGTGATGGAATCAATGATGCTGCAGCTCTTGCGCAATCAGATTTAAGCATTGCAATGGGAACAGGTACAGATGCTGCAATTGCAACGGCAGATATCACGCTAATGCGCCCACAGTTGATGGGGGTTATCGAGGCTCTCGCCCTTTCACGACGCACACTTCGCACCATCAAGGTAAATCTCGGTTGGGCCTTTGCTTATAACGCGATTGGTCTTCCTATCGCTGCGGCAGGCCTTGCTTCTCCTATGTATGCAGCAGCGGCAATGGCGCTTAGCAGCCTCTTCGTTGTCACTAATTCACTACGTATCAAGTAACTACGTATCAAGTTATTCTTTAATAACTTCTGCACTCTCTTCAGGATCACTCTGCATTGATCTCCAGAGAGAAATGGCTGCGATGTAAATAGGGAAGAGAATCATGATTAATTCCGAGGCCATGGACTCTTTAATTCCAGTTTCGTTGGAATAACTCCAAGAGAGATAGAAGAGCGTTGCGATATAAAGTGTGCCAAATGGCAAGGTAATAAGCCGAAGTGTTGAGACTCGGACGATATGTGGGAACTTCAGCATCGTTAACTGCGAGAAGCAGAGAACAAGTGTCACGATTGCCACAGTGTTCTCAGAGAGATCCAGAACTAGATATGTAGGAACGGCTAAGTTCCAGACTGCCGGAAAGCCGTTAAACCAATGATCTTCAGTCTCAATATCGGTGCGAGCAAACCAGAGCGCCGACATCAAAAGAATAAGTCCAGCTATCAACGTTTGGAATTCGCTAGGAAGTAGTTCAAGGCGAACCAGTAGAGCAACCGGTACAACTACACATGTCAGGTAATCAACGATGAGGTCAAGAACGTATCCGTCTACGCGAGGTGCGTGTATAACGACATCGATTCGGCGTGCAATGGGACCATCGAGTCCATCGAGAACTTGGCAGACAACTAACCAGATCAATGCGCCACGAATATTGTTATCGATGACCGCTTGGAGAGCGAGCAGACCGGCAACGGCTCCGCTAGCTGTCATGACATGGAGTGCGTATCCGGCTCTCTTGTTTACCTTCACTGAGTTGGCCACGCTTTAGGGTATCTCGCAGGGTTGGAAAATAAGAAAAGGCGCTGAAATCAGCGCCTTTACCTACATTTACTTACATTGGTAGCGGGGGCAGGATTTGAACCTACGACCTCTGGGTTATGAGCCCAGCGAGCTACCGAGCTGCTCCACCCCGCGTCGGAAGTGTCAGTCTACGACGAGGTGGGTACTTCCACCAAATCGCATAGGTAGCTTGCTATACGTGAAGAGATTACTTACGTGACTGCGCAGAAATCGCAGCAGCGATAGCTGCCTTCAAGCGGTCTTGTGCTCGACCGTACGCAGCGAAATCTCCCTTAGCAAGTGCAGCCTGTCCATCAGCAATTGCTTGCTTTGCACTTTGTAGTGCACTCGCAAGATCTGCAGAACTATTTGATGTAGTTGGTGATGAAGCAGATGCATTTGTTCCAGAGTTTCCACCGAATACTTGATCAAGTGCACCCTTAAGTGAACTATCAAATCCGATGACATCTCCGAATGAGACAAGTACTTTCTGCAGCAATGGATATGCAGATGAGTTACCTGTTGCACGAACGTAGACCGGCTGCACATAGAGCAGACCATTTCCTACTGGAAGTGTAAGCAAGTTACCGAGCACTACATCTGAACCACCTTGGCGCAGAAGCGAGAGTGCATTTGCAACTTCTGGCTTCGCTTCAAAGTTAGATGCAACCTGTGAAGGACCAGCGATGTTGGTGCTTCGTGGAAGTTGCAGCACGGTGATCTTGCCGTAGTCAGGACCTGCATTGGAGTTCACTGCAGCAAAAGCTGAAAGGTTTTCACGTCCACCGCGAGGTACAAATGGTGTCGTCAATGAGAAGGCAGGCTTTGCTGAACCTGGCATCTGCACTGTCATGTAATAAGGAGGTTGCGCACCAGCGTTAGCTCCAAATGTTGATGGATCACGAGGTACGCGCCAGAAATCTTGTCCGCCGTAGAACGCTGCTGCGCTCTTCACGTGATAGGAACTCAAGATATCGCGCTGAACTCGGAACATATCTTCAGGGAAGCGGATGTGCTCGAGCAGACCCTTAGAGATAGTTGATTTTGGCTTCACAGAGTTAGGGAAGGCCTTCATCCAAGTCTTAAGGACTGGATCCTTGGTATCCCACTGATACAAAGTCACTGTTCCGTCATATGCATCAACTGTTGCCTTCACAGAGTTACGAATGTAGTTAACAGTTCGGTTTGCCTGAGCAGTGATTGAGGCTGAAGTTGATGTCAACGCATCGTTTGTGGCTGTTGCCAGTGACGTTGATTGTGAATATGGATATCCAGCACTTGTTGTGTAGCCATCAATAATCCATGTGATCTTGCCATCGACAACTGCAGGATATGGATCTCCATCAAGTGTGAGCCATGGAGCGACCTTGGCAACGCGCTCACGTGGTGAACGGTTGAAGAGAATCTTTGAATCTGCGTTGATGAGGTTTGAGAGAAGGATGCGCTGTTCGCCGTACTTCACAGCGAAGATCAACTTATTAAGGAGGCTTCCAACAGGGACGCCGCCGTTACCTGTGTAGGTGTAGTTCTTCTGACCATTTGCAGATGCATCATCTGGATAGTCGAATTCAACAGGTGAGTTTGTCTTCTTTCCACCAATGATTGAGTAATCCGGAACGTTTTCACCGAAGTAAACACGTGGTTGGAACGCACCAAGACCCTTAGTTGGTGGAAGATCTCCCACAATAAAGTTTGGCTTTCCATCTGCATCTACTGTGTTGCCATATGCAGCAACGAAACCGAATCCGTGTGTGTAGACAAGGTGGTCGTTAATCCAGTTACGGCTTGGGTTTCCATCGATATTTAATTCACGAACAGCTACGACAGCATCGCGAGAAACTCCGTTGACTGTATAGCGATCAACGTCGAGTGATTCTGGGAATGTGTAATAAGGCTTGATCTGCTGAAGTTGACGGAAAGTTGCTGAAAGAACGTTTGGATCCATCAAGCGGATATTTGCAATTGTTGCCGCATCCTTGGCGAGCTGCCCTGCACTCGTAGAAAGCGTTGCGTTGTAATCCTTCATCTCAACCTGATTGAGGTCATAGGCAGCTCGGGTGGCATCAATATTGCGCTGAATATATGGCGCTTCCTTTGATGATTCAGATGGCTTTACCTGGAACTGCTGGATAGCTGCTGGGTAGATTCCAGCGATAAGAACTGAAGAGACTACGAGAAGCGCTGTTCCAGCTGCAGGAAGCAGCCAAGAGCGACGCACGATATTTGCAAAGAAGAGGAGTGCGCATACAACTGCGATTGCAGAAAGGATTGCCTTTGCAGGAAGCACCGCGTTGACATCGGTATAGGTAGGACCAGTGATCAACTTGCTCTCTTTGAGGGCTAGTGCGTAACGGTCGAACCAGTAAGCAACAGCCTTAAGAAGAACGATAAGTCCGAGAAGGATTGAAATCTGAACGCGAGCTGCGACCGTTGTGCGATCAGTCTGCACATTGGTGCGAATTCCGCCGTACATGTAGTGAATAAAGGCAGAAGCAAGGGCGGCAAGAACGAGAGTTGAGATTCCCCAACCGATGATTGCTTGCAACATAGGAAGGCGGAAAGCGAAGAATGAGATATCTAATCCAAATTGTGGATCGGTGACGCCGAAATCTGTTGCATTCTTAAAGAGCAACCATTCGCGCCAGAAGACCATTCCAGATGAGCCAGCAAAGTAGGTAAGGGCTGCAACGACGCCAACAAATACCCATGTGCGGATTGGTTCGATCTGCGCGCGCAATCTTTCGAGTCCGCTGACTTCAATGCTGACAGGAACATAGAGAGGGCGGCGCTTATAAGCGAGATAAATATTGAGAGAGATGATGAGAGAAGTAACGGTTCCTACGACGAGGAAGAGTTGAATCTTTGTTGCAAGAACAGTTGTCCATACATCTGTGAAATCAACAGATTGGAACCAGAGCCAGTCGACGTAATAACCGCTGAAATAGGTAACTAGTGCACCTAAGGCAACGAGGATTGCGGCAGTTATAACAAATGGGCTGCGATTTCTATTCATGCTCCTAGGTTAGTGCAACCACTCAGACCCCGAAAACTGGAGTGAGAGGGCTCTCGGAGGAAAGAGATAGCTTCTTCGAGGCTGGATACGGCCACTACAGCGATACCGCTGACATCACCTGGGATTTCATCGCAATTATCGCGAGCGGCAAAGAGAATGCTCGCTCCTGCCTTTTTGGCGGCGATAATTTTCTCCGAAATTCCCCCGATTGCACCGACCTTTCCGGTGGGTGAAATGGTGCCGGAACCAGCAACTTTTCTTCCTTGCAAAATATCTTCAGAAGTTAGCAGTTCGATCAAAGCCAAGGAGAAGATAAGTCCTCCACTTGGACCACCCACATTGGGAAGTGAAACTTTTATTGCCCGGTCTGTGAGCTTAGAAGTATCAACGCCGGGAAACTCTTTCTTGAGAAGCGCCTTCGTTGCAAGGAGTGCATCGCTTTGAGAATCTTCCATCTCAATCTTTGCCTTCTTCTCTTCGACCTTCGATGTTGTGTTCTTCTTATAAATGACTGAACGTGGGAAGACGACGCAATCTGCGCGAGCCCAACATGTAAGCACCTCTGCTCCAAGAATTTTCGCATCAGGGTTTGATACCCAGATAGAGAGAAGATAGATCTGGCCATCTGGTTTATATGTTGTGGCGACCTTCTTATCGACAGTCAGCACCTTAGGAAATAGCGGCGTTCCTTCACCCGGTTGAATAATGGCGAAATTAACGGGAAGAACAAGAGGAAGTAGGAAGAGAGCTACAAAGAATGCCTTGATAGTGCGAGGCGTATGAGAGAAGCGCACTGAACGAGCCACTTGCTAAATGAATTAGCGAATCTGATCTTCAGGAAGTGAAGATGTAGTGGGAGGAATTTCTTCCTGGATTGGTTGTTCGCGAAAAGACTCTTGGAATCTCTGGAACTGCCCAACTGAACGTGAAGTCTCGGATTCAAACTTCGATTTAAATTTAGATACCCAGATGACATATCCAATTGCGCCAAAGAGGCCTGCTGCTGGGACTACCCACCAAATAAGGGCGGCAAATGCACTGGTTCCGGCAGCTACGCTTATTGGGGACATGTAAAAATCCTAGTGCTTTCGGGAAGAAAGTGCCCACTCCACTTGTTACATACCTTAGATACGACTGTCGATACTTGCTCTCGATAGAATCAATCCGGCCAATTGGGCCTTCGCGCTTAAAGGAGATCTTGATGACACCTTTTGGATTCACGCCTGATGATGGCGATGAAGAAAATGGTAAGCCCGAAGATCCCAACCAAGAAAATTTAAGCGCGATGATGCGTCAGATGCAAGAGCAGATTCAGAAACAATTTGAACAACTAGGAATTAATCCAACTGGTTTTGTAAATCCATTTGCAGCTTTTGCTCAAGGTGGTCAAGAGGCTCTGCCTCCCACTGTTGTTCGCGATACTGCAAAGAAATTTGTCCAGGCACAAGGTTCGCAACCCATCGGAACGAAAGATGTCACCGTTGTCGATAACGCTTTTGAAATTGCCGACCTCTGGCTCAATGAAGCAACAGTCTTTCCGGCAACAACTGGCAACACATCTCATCGCTCTGTCAGCCGACTTGATTGGGTTGATGAGACTCTTAAAGGGTGGCAGGCAACCATGGAGCCGCTTGCAACGGGTCTGACTGGTGCAATTTCAACTCTGCTCGATGAAGCGATGGCGCAACAAGCGCACGATCCTGAAAATGGCGAGGCCATGGCAGGTCCGATGGGCACTATTGCAGGGCTTCTGCGCACCTTCATTGGTTCACTCATTGCAACACAGCTAGGCCAAGCGATTGGCAGCATCTCTGCCACTGCAACTGGTGCGCACGATGTTGGTCTGCCGCTTCTTGATCCCGCTCGCCCGTTACTTATCCCTGAAAATATTGAGAAGTGGAGCGCAGATCTCGAGATTCCAAAGACAGAGGTCTACTTATTCCATGCCCTTCGCGAAGCAGCGATTGCCCGCCTCTTTGAACATAACCCTTGGATTGTTTCTTACATTCGCAGCGCCATCGTTGATTACGGTCGTGGAATCCATATCGATATGGAAGCCATTCAACGCCAAGCAGAAGATGCGATGCAGAACTTTGATCCTTCACAACTCAACCCTGAATCTGGTGAAAACTCATTCACGATTGCACTCAACAATGGAATCTTCACACCTGAAGAAACTCCGGCACAGCGTGCAGCTCTTTCAAAGCTAGAAACAGCACTTGCTCTCGTCGATGGTTGGGCAGATGAAGTAACAGCTTTGGCTGCAGGTGATCGACTTCCGGCGCTTACTCAACTTCGCGAGATGTATCGACGTCAACGCGCAACCAATGCGCCATCACAACAACTTTTTAAAACACTGTTGGGACTTGAAGTAACTCCAAAGCTTGCACGAGAAGCGAGCGCCTTCTGGCAAAAGGTGCGCGAATCGAAAGATATTGCGGCCCGCGATCAAATCTGGAGCGGAATTTTGCCGAGCGCTGAAGAGTTGCTTGATCCTGAGAAGTTCTTATCGTCGACGCAAGTTCCTGATGACCTCAGCGGCCTGCTCTAATCGCACAAACTTGAGGTAAAAGAAAAGCGAAGTCCCCGGGCGCACATTTTGATATCAGCCTTCCCCTTGCTGATATCAAACGGTTATCCGAGGACTTCGTATGCGAAAAGTACGACGAATAGAGAGCAGAATCAAATGAAAATGGCGAAGACACAGAAATTTTTTTCTGTCAAAAACTTTGATTTCTCCTTCAATATTTATTGCATCTAATACATTTCCTCAATGACTACTGGAGACTTTTCACAAAACTTTGAAGAGGTCACACTTCCTGGGGTCGACGAGGGTGAAATCCTTGTTATCCGTTCCACCCGTCGCAAAAAGAGCATCTCGGCCTATCGCCAAGGTGGGCGCATCGTCATCTCTATTCCGGCCCGCCTGAGCAAAGCCGATGAGCGAGCTATCGTCCCCGAGATGATCGCCAAGATTCGCAGCCAAGAGGAGTCCAAGACCCCAGGCGAGGCCGATCTCATCGCCAGAATCGACCAACTGCTTACTGAGCTGGCCCCTGAAATCACCGAGCGCCCTATTTCAGTCACATGGCGGGCGATGCGCGAGCGCTGGGGCTCATGCACGAGCGTTGACCGCTCTATCCGCATCTCTGACCGCCTCAAGCTTGCCCCCGCCTACGCCCTGGATTACGTCCTCTTCCACGAGGCGATTCACCTCCAATACTTCGACCATGGCTCTGAATTCACCGAAGTCCTGGCTCGATTCGAGGATTCCGAGCTAGCCAGCGCCTATCTCGATGGCTATGAGGCAGCCGAGCGAGCTCTCTTGGCCCCCGTTGAACTCGAGAGGATCTAGCCCAATCCCTGCCCAAATCTCTACGCACAATTCATGCGTAGAAACGGCTTTTTGAGCGTGAGCGGGGGTATTGTTTCAGCCAGTACACATGAGCGCCAAGCACATGGGTCGAACGGAGGCAAAAATGACAGAGGTAGAGACATACAAGGGTGACGCTTACTGCGTTAAGTGCAAAGAGAAGCGTGATTTCGAGGGAACTGTAAAGATCTCAGACTCTGGTCGTCGCATGGCACAGGGCATCTGCCCAGTGTGTGGCACCAAGGTGAATCGCATTCTCGGCAAGAAGCCAGAATAAGTTTTACGTCACTATACGTAGTTATAACCCTCGCCCTTATGGGCGGGGGTTATTTCTTTTTCCACAGCATCTACGGGCGCTCGCTTAACACCACGTGCGCTCGCCGGAGAATGCCCGGCTATGAGAACACTCAAGCGCGGTACATCACTCTTTGAAACAACAACTCCTGGCGAATTTTTCTTAGGAACCTCAGCGCGAGCAATTCGCATCTACACAGCGGAGCAGAAGATCATCGCCGAGCATCTTGCGCAAGGGGTACGCGAAGACGAGATCCCTCGCATCGCTGGGGTCTCATCCATTGCAATCCATAACCTGATGACCGAGCTTGCCCACCAATCACTCCTTGATACAACGCAGGGCGCAATCACAATTAGCGATCGCTTTATCTCGAAGATTGATGGTCGCGCTTCCAAAAATAGTAAGCCGCAACGTGATGGGGCATATATCCAACTTCAGAATCGCATTGCACCTGAGCTTGAGCAGACAACATGGAGAAGCGATGTCACAGATGGTGGAGTTGCGCTACTGAGTGCGCGTCAAAATTTCCTTATTGAAATTTCGGGCAACAATCGCGTTGCCACACTTCTCTACTCACTTCTACTCGCAAGCGGCTTTACGCAGAGCCGCTTTGCTCCGGGAGCTCGCACTGCGCAGATTGGTGATCTTGATATTGCAGTCGATGGAATCACTTCAGCTCAATATGGTTTTGCCTTTATCAAGAATCGCGAAGATGTCAGGCGCGATTACTCGCTCTTTCCACTTGATAAGAGCGCTAATTACCTTGATGAAGCATCAACACCTGACCTTGTAATTGTCTGCGGAGATGTTGACCCAGAGAAGCTCGCTCTATGGATGAGCTACGGACAAACATTTATACGTATTCCACACCCTGAAGGCGGTCGCGCAAAAATCGGTCAGATAGTAATTCCGGGAAAGACGCCATGTCTGCGTTGTGCCGAGCTTGTAGAACGTGATCAAAGTGGGGTTACTTCGCAACGGGTTCTGAGCGGTGAAGTTACTCAGGAATATCCTCATATTGCAGCTCACGCAGTTGCAGCCCTTGCCGCATCAAACGTTGTTGCCTTTTGCGATGCTGCAACTCTTTCAGAAGGAGAAGTACTGAAAGACGCTGAACTCTTTGGAAAAATTACAACATTGGATTATCAAAGAGTTGCCCAACCGCAGGTGGTGGCGATTACTCGCCATCCACTCTGCGGATGTGCTTTCTAACTTCAATCAGGAGTTTTTAGATATCGCTCTCGATTAAACGAGCAGCTGCAATCACCTGACGTGGTGGTCGACCGGCGCGACGCTTACGTTCGATGATCACGCCATCTTCAATTAACTGGCCGCCCCATACGCCACATGGTTCTTGGCGTGAAAGTGCGCCATCAAGACACTTGTTACGTGAAGGACAGGTGCCGCAGAGCGCCTTCGCCTCTGCAATTCCCTGGTCTGTCTCGGAGTAGAAGAGCTCAGGGTCTGCAGAATGGCATGGGAGCGTAAAAGCCTTGGCGTTGTCATATGTGAAGGTCACATCCTTCAAGCCAATCTTTTCGCCGCTATCTGCCCAGCCTGGCACCTGTAGTTCGCTGAAGAGAACTGTCATAGCTCTCACCTCTTCTCTCTTTTACTTACTTTCGTATCTATGTGGTTTCTATTTGGTTGGTATGGAAATAAAAAAGGACCTACAAATCCTTTGTGGATTTGAGGCCCTTGTGGGTTCTGTTCGAATTACTCGACTAGAGCTCCTGTGGCCTCAACCACTGCATAAAAGTTGGCGTAAAACGCTGACTTTGTTGCTGTGGGCCAAGCTGCGCGCTTATGAGTGCGCTTAGCTGTAGCTGTTGAGGTTGTATGAGCAGCAGAAGGAACAGACGCACGAGCGCCTGCTGTTGTTGAAGCGAATACTGAATTCATTTCAACTCCTTCTTCTAGTAGATGGAGTAAGGGTACGCGACGGGTAATCGTTCTGGCAACCTAATTAATTGCGGGCAGAGCCAGAGGTGAGCTAAGAACCGGCGAGTAACCCGGATTCACGCAGGAATGGGCTGGGGCTCTTGCGGTAAGAGATATGTAAATCAGCCTTGGCGCGGGTGATTCCCACATAAAAGAGACGGCGCTCTTCATCGATCGAGGCATCAGAGACAGGTAGCTGGCCTTCAGATGCGCCGATTAAGAAGACGCGTTCCCATTCAAGACCTTTTGCTGCATGCAGAGTTGCCAGGGTTACGACAGGCATTGTCGGTGGATTGTTCTGCTGCACCCGATCTTCCACTTCGCGTAAGTAACCGCGCAGAGTCTTCGGTGTGAAGTTCTCATCGCTATCGAGTTCGCGCGCTAAATGCAGAAGCGCTGCAATTCCATCGATTGCTTCATCTGTTAGATATGGCTGCGCAAGTGTGCGAAGTTCATCGATCCACCCCTGACCTTCTGTAGGAATAACAGAAGCTTTACGAACTTCGCCTAAGAAATCACGAACTTCTTTACGATCAAAGAATCTTTCTGTGCTGCGAACTTGGTATGGCAGATTGACCTTCACCATTGCTCGTTCAACGCTCTTCAACTGTGAATTGGTGCGGGCCAAAATTGCGACTTCATGTGGCGGAGTCCCTGCGCTAAGAAGAGAAGTAATTTCTGACAGCACACCGGTGACTTCGGCAGCTTCATCTGCGTAGCCAACGACGCTAGGCGCACTGCCGTGGTCATTCTGTGCAACAAGTTCTTGTCCCATAGATCCATAACGCAAGAGCGCATTAGCAGCAAAGGTAATTTCAGGAGTTGAGCGATATCCGGTGCTGAGGCGAATTACTTCAGCATCAGGGAAGCGCTGGGTAAAGGTATTGAGAAATACTGGAGTAGCGCCAGCAAATGAGTAAATGGTCTGCGCCGGATCGCCAACGACGCAGATATCGTTTCGCTTTCCAAGCCAGGCATTGATCAAGCGTTGTTGAACTGGTGAAACATCCTGATACTCATCGATAGTGAAGTATCTGTACTGATCTTGAACGCGTTCGCGGACTTCGCGTTCTTCTTCAAGCATTGCAGCACAGAGCAAGAGAACATCTTCAAAGTCGATTGCTAGCTCTTGCTTCTTCACAGATTCATAAGCTGTGTAAATCTGCACCATCTGCTCAGGCAAAACACGAGGTTTCTGCATGCGCTTAGAAATTTCATCAACGTAATCACTTGGGGCAACTTGTGAAACTTTTGCCCATTCGATTTCAGATGCAATATCGCGCATGATTTCGCGATTTGTGGCTCGGATCGAATCGCTTAAACCGGCGCGATTAATTGCTTCAGTGAGAAATCCTGTCTTTGTAGTCATCAAATCTGGTGTGCGACCACCGAATACAGATGGCCAGAAGTAGAGCAGTTGCTTCAGCGCGGCTGAGTGAATCGTGCGCGCTGCAACGGTGGGAACACCGAGTGAACGTAGACGAGCTCGCATCTCACCTGCTGCTTTGGCAGTGAAGGTAAGTGCCAATACTTTCTGCGGATCCATCGTTCCGATAGCTGCGGCATATGCGATGCGATGGGTAATTGCGCGAGTTTTACCGGTGCCCGCTCCTGCAATAACGCAGACAGGCCCACGTGTGGCAAGTGCTACTGCGCGCTGATCTGGGTCGAGTGCAGCGAGGATCTCGTCTTCTATAGCCACGTTATGCCGCCATAAAAGTGGCCCGAAGGAATAGCCATGGAGTTATCTCCACGTCTCGCCGCCCTGGGCACTTTCGCCGAGCCATCCTTCAATCATCTTGCGTGCAACAGAGATAGTTGGGGGAAGAAGAAGTGAACCATCGGCTGCTGCCGCTTTCAGTTCTGCGCGGCTAAACCATTTCACTTCAGTAATTTCTTCTCCGTCACCTTTTGCAACGCCAGGGTTATCAGTTACTGCCTCAAATGCAATCATGATGCTTGCAGGAAAGGGCCACGGTTGTGAGCCGAGATATTTGATCTCGCTCACTGTGATGCCAGATTCTTCAAAGACTTCACGAGAAACGCATTGTTCAAATGTTTCACCTGGTTCGAGAAAGCCTGCAAAAGTAGAGAAGCGACCTTCGGGCCACACCGGTTGATGCCCCAACAAAATTCGATCATCGCGATCTTTAATCAGAACGATCACGGCAGAATCTGTACGAGGGTGATGCTGACTTTGATCTGCATCGCAGAAGCGCGCTGCTCCGCCGAGATCAACACGTGTTGGCCCACCACAGCGAGGACAACGCGGATGTGCACGATGCCAATTACTGATGGCAGTTGCATGAAGTGAGAGTTCAAATTCCATCGGCGAAAGCTCTGCGCCAATTTCGCGAAGAGTTGTGAAACCAACGCTCTTGACCTCATCAGAAACCTCGCCTACCCACTGCGTATCCCAAGCGAAGTAGGGAGCGCGAGTATCGAGATCAAGACCCAAGAAGTAGCGAGAACCCTCAGTGAATTTTCCTGATGCCAGAAGCTCGGAAATCTGTAGTGCGCTAGAGAATGTGAGCTTTTCATCGACTGATGCGATGCGACCTTCGGTGATATGAAGAATCTTGGCTTGTTGCCACAAAGTGTCGAGAGTGCCTTGATTGGTGCGCAGTTCTCCGGCGCGATCTATGTGGGAAGGGTGCTGATGAATCGCGCTCACGGGTGCAGGTTACTAGTCTGTGGGGGTGCGCCTCACCTCGTGGAATCTCCTGCATGGAATGGCCATTCCCCCGCAGCCAAGCGTTGATACCAGCTCGCTCAATCGCGCCGTGCAATCCCTTGAATCCGATGTATTCGCTTTTCAGGAAGTCGATCACTTCTTACCGCGTTCCCAATCTCGACCTCAGATGAGAGATATCGCCGAAAGTATGGGGGCTCGCGATTGGGCGATGGCGCCTAGCGTTATTGGCACACCGGGTGAATCATGGAGAAAATTGAATTCTTTAGAACCAGAAATTATCACCGCCGCATCAAGCCACGCAGATTTAATGCACGAATGTTATGGAATAGGAATTGTTTCCAAAGTTCCAGTTCTGAGTTGGCATCGACTTAACTTAGGAAATTCTCCACTCGGACTTCCACTTGTTGTCCCTGGTGATGAAACCGGAAAAGGTAAGCCGCGATTTATCTATGTGAAGGATGAACCTCGTTTAGCAATTGCGGCAGTTCTGGAAAATGGATTTACCATTGTCAATACGCATCTCTCATTTGTTCCAGGATTTAATCTTGCGCAGTTACGTCGCGTAAAGAAGTGGGCGTTACAGATTGCAGAATCAACTGGCACTCGCGCCATTGTCTTGGGCGACCTCAACCTGCCAAAGAATCTGCCGATCGTGGCATCGTCATGGAAATCTCTCGTCACCCAGAACACCTATCCAAGTTGGGGCGCCAAGATTCAATTCGATTACATCCTCACCCCCGATATGGCTTTCGGTGAATATTCGGTGAGAAATTTTGAGCCTGCCGGGGTAAGTGACCACCTTCCTATCGGGGTAGAAATCTTCGAGTAGTGCAATGGCAGTCGATTGATTAGCCTTGGCCCATGACTAAAGAATCAACTCCTTCATACTCAACTAATGGCGCTGCGGGTCAGACTTCTGCAGCACAGTGCCCATACACAGGCAGCAAGCTCAATAAGGAAGGCACCTACAACACTGATTGGTGGCCTAACCAACTTGATCTCGGTGTACTTCGCCAACACTCACCAGTGTCAGATCCAATGGGCGAGAACTTTGATTACGCAGAAGAATTTTCAAAGCTTAATCTCAAAGCGGTAATGAAAGATATTGAAGAGTTAATGACGACATCACAAGAGTGGTGGCCAGCAGATTACGGACATTACGGTCCATTCTTTATTCGTATGGCATGGCATAGCGCTGGTACATATCGCACACACGATGGTCGCGGTGGCGCTGGTGCAGGTATGCAACGTTTTGCACCACTGAATAGCTGGCCAGATAACGTTAACCTCGATAAGGCTCGCAGACTTCTTTGGCCAATCAAGCAGAAGTATGGAAAGCGTTTATCGTGGGCAGATCTCATGATCCTTGCCGGTAACTGTGCACTTGAATCAATGGGACTTAAGACTTTTGGTTTCGGTGGCGGTCGCGCAGATGTGTGGGAACCAGATGAGACTTACTGGGGTAAAGAGCAAGAGTGGCTTACCAACGAGCGTTACAGCGGAGATCGTAAATTAGAAGATCCACTTGCCGCTGTGCAGATGGGTTTGATCTATGTAAACCCTGAAGGTCCAGATGGAAATCCAGATGTTCTTGCATCAGCGCGAGACATTCGCGAAACATTTGCACGCATGGCGATGAATGATGAAGAGACTGTCGCACTTATTGCTGGTGGCCATACATTCGGTAAGGCACACGGAGCTGCAGATCCTGGAAAGTATGTAGGAGCAGAACCTGAAGCTGCGCCAATCGAAGAGATGGGTCTTGGCTGGAAGAACACTTATGGCGCAGGCAATGGCGCAGAGACAATCTCAAGTGGTCTAGAAGGTGCGTGGACTCCAACTCCAACGAAGTGGGATAACACCTACTTTAAAACTCTCTTTAAGTACGAGTGGAATCAGACAAAGTCACCTGCCGGAGCCACACAGTGGATTCCAACGGATGAATCTGCTGCAAAGGCTGTGCCTGATGCACATATCAAGGGCAAGACACATGCTCCCGTTATGTTCACAACAGATTTAGCAATGCGTATGGATCCTGCATATGAAAAGGTTTCACGTCGCTTTGCCGAAGATCTCGATGCATTTGCTGATGCATTTGCACGTGCGTGGTTTAAGTTAACTCACCGCGACATGGGTCCAATCGCTCGCTACCTAGGGCCACTTGTTCCAAAGGAACAGTTGATTTGGCAAGATCCACTTCCTGCAAAGCCAAAGAAGGTAATTGGTAAGGCAGAGATTGATCTTCTGAAGAAGCGCATCGAGAAGAGTGAATTAACAATCGCTCAGATGGTGACAACTGCATGGGCATCTGCATCATCATTCCGCAGCACCGATAAGCGCGGTGGTGCAAATGGTGCACGTATCCGCCTTGAACCACAGCGTAATTGGGAAGTAAATAACCCTAAGGAACTCAAGAAGGTTATTGCTATCCTCGAAAAGATCCAGATCAACTTCAATAAGAAGTCAGAGAAGAAGGTCTCACTTGCAGATCTCATTGTCTTGGCAGGTTGCGTGGGTATCGAACTTGCGGCAAAGAACAATGACATCAAGGCAAAGGTTCCATTTACTCCAGGTCGCACAGATGCAACGCAAGAACAGACAGATGTTGCTTCCTTTGCAGTTCTTGAGCCAAGTGCAGATGGATTCCGTAACTACGCCAACAAGGCAGATACACGTCCTGCTGAAGTTCCATTGGTAGATAAGGCTGCACTCCTTTCGCTGACTCCCCCAGAGCTCGTTGTACTCGTGGGTGGTCTGCGCGTACTTGGCGCTAACTACGATGGATCAAAGACAGGTGTCTTAACCCATAAGAAGGAAGTCTTAAGCACCGACTTCTTTATCAACGTCCTCGATATTAAGTATCAGTGGGCGCCAAAGAATGGCGATACCAACCTCTTTGAGGCGCACGATCGCAAGACCGGAAAGGTAAAGTGGAGCGCTACCCGCGCTGATTTGGTCATCGGATCAAATTCAGAGCTACGCGCACTAGCTGAGGTCTATGCAAGCAACGATGCAGAGAAGAAGTTTGTTGAAGACTTTATCGCTGCATGGAACAAGGTTATGAACCTTGACCGTTTCGAACTCAGCACCAAGAAGAAAAAGTAGTACTACTTCACACTCAACAGATCGATGAGTTGAGCTTCCGTAAGGAGGTTCGCTCGTCGATCTGTTGTATTTGTGGGGACATAATGGAAAGCAGCCGTTACCTGTTCAACTGCAACACCCTGCAACTTTGCCCACGCTAAACGATAGACAGCGAGCTGTACGGCAGAAGATTCGCCTAGGACTTTAGAACCAGTCTTCCAATCGACTACTTCGAAACCAGCATCTGTCTTATAGACAGCATCGATGCGACCGCGAACAAGAACACCCGCTATCACAGTTTCAAATGGGACTTCGACTGCATGTGGTTGTAGAGAAGCCCAACTTGATGCCAGCCACTTACTTTTGAGGTCTTCCAGTTTCTGATCTTCTTCAAATGGCGTCAGCAAATCGAAATCTTCATCATCGAAGAGTGTCTTGGCATTGAAGTGGTTTTCAATCCATAAGTGGAATGCGGTTCCACGATGTGAATATTCATCCATTGCACGTGGCATTGGGCGGCGGATTGTGCGAGCAAGCTCTGCAGGATCTTGGTGCAGCGCAATCAGCGTTGAAGTTGAAAGACGGGCAGGAAGAGCAACATCGAGAGCGCCCGCTTTGTACTCGTTAAATTCAGCGATGATTGCCTGTGCATCTTCAACTAAACCGCGCATCTCTTCACTTGGTGATGCTGCAAGATCGAACGGTGCTGATGAATCAACCAGGGCCACAGTCCGATTGAAATCTGCGCGACGATTGCCGAGAGGGTCTCGCGGCCACTGGGCTGTAATCTCAATATCTTTTGCAGGGTTGCGATCAGTGCTGGCCGGAGCCTCAGGGGCGCAAAGCACTGTCCCCACTGCACTTGCGACCTCAACCACCTTTTCATACAAGACCGATGGTGCCACCGGCTTTGCGCCATCACGCCAAAATGATGTGGAACAGAAGAGATGGGTGCGTGCGCGAGTCATTGCGACATAACCAAGTCGGATCTCTTCGCGCATCTTGAAATCAACACACTCTTGGGCAAAGGCATCGATTGCCTTCTTTGCAGCTGCATTAGTTGTTGCTGCGTTCCAAGAAAATACCGGCAAGATATCGGCATCCCCGCGTAAGGCAAATGGAATATGGCGTTCGTTGGTTATCCAGTTATCGGGATCAGATGTATTTGCACCTGGGAAAGTTCCTTCAGCTAGCCCTGGAACTGCAACGACATCCCATTCAGCGCCCTTTGCCATATGGATGGTGAGAATCTGAACGACAGATGCATCAACATCTGGGGCTCCGGCCTTAAGGCCACCTTCTTCTTCGCTGGCAACATCGAGCCACTGCAAGAGCGCTGAAAGTGTTCCACCGCTACGAGCAAACTTTGCAGCTTCATCCATAAAACGATCTAGATGTCGACGGCCGTGTGTTCCACCATCGCGCAACATAACTTCTGTTTCAAGATTGAGGTAACGCTCGATATCAACGATGAGATCTGTGATTGGCGCAGATGCACGTGAACGCAAGCGTCGTAGATCGGAGGCGAAAGAAACTAGACGCTCGTAACCAGCGCTACTGAACTTTGATTTATCGCAACGTTCGATTTCATCGAGTGCATCAATAACGCTACCGATAAATTGATCATCAGCTTCAGCTGATTGTGGATTGCCAGCAACAATATTCTTCACAATGCTGCGGCTATCGGCAGATAAAGATTCAGAGCGTGATCGAGCAAAGCGACCAAGGGCTGCAATATCGCGTGGACCCAAGTTGATACGTGGGCCTGTCAGGTGACGCATGAGTGATGCACCTGCATCAGGATTGTTGATGACCTTAAGCATTGCAACTAAATCTGCGACCTCAGGAACGTGCACAAGTCCGCCTAAACCAAGGACTTCAGAGGGTATTCCGGCTTCAGCCAACGCTTCTTGAATCAACGCAATCTGTGCGCGCTTTCGGACAAGAACGGCAAATGTCTTTGGAACCTTTGCGCCTGCCTTTATGCGCTCGGGGTTATTCCAGAGCGGTGCAAAGTATTCAGCGATTGCACTTGCTTCACCTTCAAGGTTTTCAAAGGCGCCGCAGGTGAGATTTCCTTTTCCGGCGCCCTTACGTGGTTTGAGCGCTGCAACGGTGATGCCTTCATCTTTGCGGACATCGGCCGAGATTTCATTGGCAAGGGTAAGAATTGATTCATCGTTGCGATAGGTGGTCAGAAGTTCGTAGACATCTTTGCCGGTAGAACCTGCAGCCTTAGGAAAGTTTGCGTTAAATGCGCTGATGGTTCCTGAAGATGCACCGCGCCATGTGTAGATAGATTGGCAAGGGTCTCCGACTGCAGTTACTGGATGTCCCTGCCCGAAGAGCGCTGAAAGTAAACGCACCTGTGATTGCGAAGTGTCTTGATATTCATCTAGCAAAACAATGGGGTACTTGGCCCGTTCAAGAATTCCGACATCAGGGAAGTTGACCGCGATATCTGCAGCAAGTGCAATCTGATCATCGAATGAGAGTTCGCCAGATTGACGACGCGCTTCAAGGAATGCTTCCATCATCGGAAGCATCGCGATGCGCTGATTGAGAACTTTGGCAACCTTGCGAGTCTCATCATTTGTCTGACCTGTCATCGCAATAACTTCTTGCAGTAACTTTTCATCAGCTTCACGGATTTGAGCCACGGTTGCACGATGTTCGAGAACCATTGAGGTAAGGCCCAAAAGATCCTTGACTACAGTGCTTGCTGCATCTGTCGTTGCAAAGGTGCCGTCATCCCATTCGCGCACCAACTTATTGGCGCTCATCCATAAAGCTGCTTCACCGAGTGGTTGAACATCAGCATCGATGCCGTAACGGATGGCATGTTCGCTCAAGAGGCGACCTGCATAAGAGTGATAGGTAGTCACTGCAGTATCAAGGCTGCTGAAAGTGCGCGGAATACCCTGCTTATCTTGCGCCTGCTGGAACTGGCGAAGGCGCTTACGGATACGGGTATTGAGTTCGCCTGCTGCCTTGCGAGTAAAGGTAAGTCCGAGAATCTGATCAGGTCGGGCGATTTCATTGGCGACTAAGTACACAACGCGAGCAGCCATCGTTTCCGTCTTACCAGAACCAGCACCTGCGATGACAACGGCAGGTTCGAGTGGATTGTCGTAGATCGAGATGATGGGGCGTTGCTCATCAGATGGAAGATGGAAAGTTGGGTCAATCGAGATAATCATCTCGGCGACTTTGTCAGGTGAGTATTTCTCAATCATTGATGCACCGCCTTACCTTCGAGGTAGAGCGGACAGCAAGGTTTCACCTTGCACTGCTTGCACATATCGTTCTTGCGCGCAGTAAATGTTGCACCACCCATACCAACTGCAATCTCTTCAAGGATGGCAGTAGTTGCTTCAACATCAACGAGTGCAGCTTGTTCGCGGGTGCTGTAGCTCTTGTTCTTACTTGCTAAATAGACAAGTTGTGCACCTGTGACATCAGTTGATTTTAACTTCTCTTCAAAGCCATCAAGAACTACGCCAAGCTGGTAACACGCAAGCTGCAAGTTACTCTTGGCATCATCTCCTGAAATCTCTTTCTTACCGGTCTTAAAGTCGATGATGTAATGCTTGCCATCGCTATCGACTTCAATGCGGTCAACATTTCCGCGAATGAGTGCGCGACCTACGGTTATCTCAAAGCTCTTCTCAACTCCGGCAACGGTGCGGTTATTGTCAGATAAAGACTTCTGGTGGAATACAGAGAAGCGCTCGAGCATCTTCTTAGCGCGAGCCAGGGACGCATGGCTAATCCAGCCCTGGCTATCGTCGATCAGTGGCCATGAATCAATTAGTTTGGTCTGTAACGCTTCATCGGTGATTCCAGGTTCTTCCACCTTTATGCGAGCGAATTCGTGAATAACAGAGCCCAATAACTGCGCAGTTGAATCGCCATCGGTGCCTCCGCTCTTTTCGAGGAACCATTTCAGGCCGCATTCAGTGAAGTTTTCAGCTCCCGAAGGAGATACCGGAACAAGTGCGCCTTCATCGATAACAGGCAGTTCGCTCGTTATCTGCGCTGTTCCGAGCCATTGTGATGGTTGTGCCAAATGAATTCCATTGGCACTTAAGGTCTTAAGAAGTGAAGCAGCAGATGTGTTGCCGGTCAGATTTACCTCACGACGCAGAGTGGCAACGAGTGCCGAAGCTGTGAGCGGTCTAGGAACTTCTACATCGGATGCTGAAGTTCCAAGGGATTCAGCGAGATCTTCAAAGAAGATCGATGGGGTTTCATCTTCGCGAGAGATTGCCGTGACAAGTAGTGATTGGCGTGCTCGAGTTGTTGCAACATGAAAAAGACGCGCTTCATCTTCTGCCAAAGAAGAGGCAGCAATCATGTCGAGAGTTACTTGAGCAAGCTCATCACCATGGCGTACTCGTTCAACAAGTCGTTCAGCGCCCAGCAATGAGCTGCGTTGTTTGAGGTTTGGCCACGCACCTTCTTGCACTCCAGCAACTGCAACGTACCGCCACTGGCGACCTTTGGCAGAGTGCACAGTAAGAATTTCAACGACATCAGGGCGTACTCCGCGAGCGGTGATGAGGTCAGAGACAATTGTTTCGTTGGCAATTTCAGTCAGGAATAGATCTGGCTTTGCGCCAGGGAATCTTTCAATGTGACGCGCTGCAGTATCAAAGAGTTGAATCATGGCATCGAGATCGCGGTCAGCAGATGCTCCGCGTGAACCACCACGAAGTGCTGCAGCACGCCAGCTTTCAGCAATCTTCTCGTTATCGCTATTGGTTGCGTTATCCCAGATAGCCCACAATAAGTCGTGAATGGTTGCGTTCTTCTTGGCGATTGATTTCTTAGCTAGAGCAAGAAGATGATGTACTCGTAACAACTCGGCGGAGTCTTCAATCGCTACATCACCTGTTGTGATGGCGTCGAGAATCAACTGTGTGCCAGAGCGCTTATCGCTTGCTTCATCGCGAGCTGCAAGCAGCGCTGCACGTGTGCGGCGAAGTGAGACCGAAGTTGCTCCCCCAAATTCTGATGTCAGTAACTTTTCAGCCGTATCGAGATTGAGTGGCTGTGCGCCCGTGGCAACACGAGCAAGTAGTAAGAATGGAGCAATGGCAGCGTTATTAGCTAGCGCTTCGACATCGCCAGCAGTTGGGATAGATACCTGAGCAAATGCTCGACGAATAGCTGATGCTGTCTGTCCATGCGAACGCACAATCACCGCCATCTGTGAATATGGAACACCTTGCATCAAATGTGCGCGTTTGAATTGGTAGGCGATGTACTGCGCTTCTTCAGATTCAGAAGATAAACGGGCAGTCTGCGCGTCAGGTGTGCCTCGGAAATTCTCTGTTAACTCAATCGTCTTTGCACCTGCGTTGATGTAGGCGTTGATAACGTCGGCAATACCTTCAGGATCAGCGCCGCGGAATCGACCAACAGCGCTTGCGCTATCGGCCACGATAACGAGATCTGAACCTGCCAATAGTGAAAGCAGAGTGCGCTGAGCAGGATCGCTCTCTTGGAATTCATCGACGATGATGGTGGTAAATCGCGCACGGAGTTCGGTGAGCAATTCAGGGTTGGCTCGCAAATAGTTAATTGCTGAGTTGATGATTTCAGACGGATCAATACGGACCTTGGCATCTCCTGCCAATACTTCTTGCAGGGTCATCGCACCTAAGTAACGTTTCCAGAAATCAGCGGCGCCTTCCCAATACTTTTCACCAAGTTGATGGCCACGTGTAGCAAGTGCATCAGGTGTAATACCGCGTTCGTTTGCGCGCATGATGAGGTCGCGGAGTTCGCGGACAAAGCCTTGTGTCTGCAGTGGTTCGCCTAGTGATTCAGGGCTCTTCTTTAAATCATCGTGCCATTTCTTATAGCCATCTTCGATATCGCCATCGAGAAGTTGAGAGATAAAGGTTTCTTGTTCGGCGCCAGAGAGAAGAACGATTTCGCGATAGTTATCGCCGGTGCGCATCTTAAGAATTGAGTAAGCAAGTGAGTGAAATGTGCGCGCCAGAGGTTCGAAGGCAGTCTTTTCAGAGCGTGTCACAATCGCATCGCGCATTTCAGATGCTCGTTCGCGGCCATAAGTGAGTAAGAGAATTGAATCAGGAGATTGCCCCGCTGCAATACGCGAGAGCGCTGCTTCAATCAGAACTGTGGTCTTACCTGTACCGGTTGCGCCAGTAAGAATGAGTGGCGAACCGCGGTGGGCAATTGCTGCTTTTTGCTGATCAGAGAGAACGAGAGAAGCGCTCTGAACGTCGGCTCGCACCAGGCGAAGCGGCGTTGCAGGGGCTTTACTCACAGTTCGTATTCAACCCTAAGGGGCTGACAATCAGCGTGTATGGCTCACTTGCCCTTAGTGAGAGCTATGGAAAATGTGTAGCCACCAGTAATGACATGGCCATCGGCAGATACAACTCGATACGAGATTTGATATTTGCCTGACTTCAGAGCTGGTGAAGCGATGCGGGCAGTAAGTCGATTCGCTGTCACTTGCGGCTTCTTGAGAGCAATCACTTTGCCAGCAAATGTTGCAAGTGAAACGGTTGAAATCTGCTTACCTTTTAACTCCAAGATATCTTCATTGAAATTGAGTGTGATGCTTGTAGGTGCCGCAGTGAGAGTCGCACTTGCCTTAGGAATCGAGCTAACGATTGCAGAATGGCTATGAGATGGCGTTACAGAAAGTGTTGTGAGAAGTAAAGAAGCTGTCGTGAATGCGAGTAAACGAATAACTCGATTCACGACAGCTCCTTGTAATAACTAGTTCTGGTTATTCTTCTTCGCACGTGATGTTGCTCGAGCGCGTTCTGCACCATCGAGAGTCACCTTGCGAATACGAACAACTGCAGGAGTTACTTCAACGCATTCGTCTTCACGACAGAATTCGAGAGCGCCTTCCATGTTGAGCTTCTTAGGTGGAATCAACTTTTCAGAATCATCGGTACCTGAAGCACGCATGTTGGTGAGCTTCTTTTCGCGAACACAGTTGACATCCATATCGTCAGAACGTGAGTTCTCACCGATAACCATGCCTTCGTAAACTTCATCGCCTGGTTCAACGAAGATTGAACCGCGCTCTTGAATACCTGCGAGTGCATAAGAAGTCACAGCTCCGATACGGTCTGAGACAAGTGAACCTGTTGCACGTGTACGAAGTTCACCAAACCAAGGTTCGTATGAATCAAATACGTGGTGCAGGAGACCTGTTCCGCGAGTTTCTGTAAGGAACTCAGTACGGAAACCAATAAGTCCACGTGATGGAACCTTGTAGTCAAGACGGATCCAACCGGTTCCGTGGTTAACCATTTGTTCCATACGGCCCTTACGAAGAGCCATCAACTGTGTAAGAACACCTAAGTAATCTTCAGGTGCATCAATTGTTAGACGCTCCATTGGTTCATTAAGTTTTCCATCAATCATCTTGGTTACAACCTGTGGCTTACCAACTGTGAGTTCGAAGCTTTCGCGCTTCATGATTTCAACGAGAACAGCGAGCTGAAGTTCGCCACGTCCCTGAACTTCCCATGTATCTGGGCGTTCGGTGTTGAGAACACGAAGTGAAACGTTACCGATGAGCTCTTTATCAAGACGATCCTTAACCTGGCGCGCAGTAAGCATCTTGCCGCTCTTGCCCGCTAGTGGTGATGTATTGATACCGATTGTCATCGAAATTGATGGTTCATCAACAGTAATAAGTGGAAGTGCGTGTGAGTTTTCGAGATCAGCAAGGGTTTCACCCAATGTGATTGTCTCGATACCAGCAACCGCAATGATGTCTCCGGGACCTGCTTCAAGTGCAGGTACGCGCTCGAGAGCTTCAGTCATCAGAAGTTCTGAAACCTTTACGCGTTCTGTAGTTCCATCAGTCTTAATCCAAGAAACTGTCTGGCCCTTCTTGATGACACCTTCGTGAACGCGGCAGAGAGCCAAACGCCCAAGGAATGGTGAAGAGTCAAGGTTTGTTACGTGTGCCTGAAGAGGCGCACCTTCGTGATAAACCGGTGCTGGAATTGCAGAGAAGATTGTGTCGAACAGTACGTCGAGGTTCTCTTCTTCTGGCATTCCACCATCTGCTGGACGAGTAAGTGATGCACGGCCTGCCTTAGCGGATGCGTACACAACTGGGAATTCAATCTGCTCTTCATTTGCATCGAGATCAAGGAAGAGTGCATATGCCTCGTCGACAACTTCTGCAATACGTGAGTCAGGGCGGTCGACCTTATTGATCAACAAAATAACTGGAAGATTCTTCTGTAGCGCTTTACGCAATACGAAACGTGTTTGTGGAAGCGGACCTTCAGATGCATCGACAAGAAGGATTACGCCATCAACCATTTCAAGACCACGTTCAACTTCGCCACCGAAGTCTGCGTGGCCTGGTGTATCAATGATGTTGATGATGGTGTCACCACGGCGAACTGCAGTGTTCTTCGCAAGAATCGTAATTCCCTTTTCGCGTTCAAGATCCATTGAATCCATCATGCGGTCTTGGCCTTCTTCTTGCTTCTTATGTGCAGCAAAGGCTCCGGACTGCCACAACATCGCGTCAACGAGTGTTGTCTTTCCGTGGTCAACGTGAGCGATGATCGCTACGTTGCGAAGGTTGTCGCGGGTCTTCCGTGGAAGATCCTTAAGGTGAGCCTGGTTAAGGCGTGCTCGGGCTGTGTTTTGTGTCGGTGTATTAGACATTGAATCTGAACTCCACTACGTCTCCGTCTTGCATGATGTATTCCTTGCCTTCCATACGCACTTTGCCCTTAGCTTTCGCTTCGACCATAGAGCCCGCTTCTACCAAGTCGGCAAAAGAAACGATTTCAGCTTTAATGAAACCCTTTTGGAAATCTGTGTGAATGACGCCCGCTGCCATTGGCGCGGTATCGCCTTTGTGAATAGTCCAAGCGCGTGCTTCCTTTGGACCTGCTGTTAGATAAGTTTGAAGACCGAGAGTGTCGAAACCAACGCGTGCAAGAGTCGCAAGACCTGGCTCTGTTAAACCAATTGCCTGCAGAAGTTCGAGAGCATCTTCATCTGAAAGTTCAGCAAGTTCTGCTTCAGTCTTTGCATCCAAGAAGATTGCTTCAGCAGGAGCGACAAGTGCCGATAACTTCTTACGCAGCTCTTCATCGGCAAGTTCTGCAGCGTCGACGTTAAAGACATAAAGGAATGGTTTTGCAGTAAGCAGATGAAGTTCGTGAAGAAGCTCGCGATCAATCTTTGATTGTGACAATGGCTTACCTGATTGCAACCATTCATTGGCAGCCTTAACCGCTTCAAGAATTGGCGCCTTCTCTTTCGCAACGCGCGCCTCTTTTTCAAGACGTGGAATTGCCTTTTCAATTGTCTGTAAATCTGCGAGCGCGAGTTCCATATTGATGGTCTCCATGTCACTCGATGGATCGATACGACCATCAACGTGAACTACATCGCCATCAGTGAAGACGCGGATGACCTGACAGATTGCATCGGTCTCACGGATATTGGCAAGGAACTTATTTCCAAGGCCAGCGCCTTCTGATGCGCCCTTCACGATGCCTGCGATATCAACGAATGAGAGCGCAGCTGGAAGAAGCTTTTCAGAGCCGAAGATTGTGGCGAGCTTGGCTAGACGCTCATCCGGAACGCCCACGACGCCGACATTGGGCTCGATGGTGGCGAAGGGATAGTTAGCGGCCAAGACATTGTTCTTGGTCAGAGCATTAAAAAGGGTCGACTTTCCGACATTCGGAAGACCGACGATTCCAATAGAGAGGCTCATAAGTAGGACAGCCTACGCGTAATTGTCAGTGCCTCCTGCCACGATTGCCCCATGTCCAGCGCACTCGTGACCTTAATAACTCTGATTATCGGCCTCTTTCTTGGGTTGGGCCTCGGTATCTGGATTTCTCGGATTAAAAATTCTGCGGGCTCTTCGCAATTATTGGCGCAAGAACTCAATGATGTGAAGGTGCTTCTTAAAGCATCTGATGAACGTCTCAAAGCTGCCGAAGAAAAGTCGCAAGCAGATACCAAGATTGCAACACAAATGGAAGAGATGAAGGCAACTGTCGAACGTATGCGTACGCAATCGCAAGAAGCTGCTGAGAAAAGAATTGCATCTGAAACTCAATTAGTCAGCACCATCGATGAAATGCGTAAAGCATCGACAACATTCTTTGATGAGACAAAGAAGATCGCTGGCGCACTCGCAAGTTCGCAGACACGCGGAAAATTCGGCGAAGCGCAGCTACAACTACTTCTTGAACAAGCCGGTCTTCGCGAAGGTCACGAATACGATGCACAGCGATCTACGACAGATTCTGATTCTTCAGGAATCCCTGACATCACCGTGCGCATGCCTGGTGGTTCAAAGTTATTTATCGACTCCAAGTTTCCATTTGATCGCTTCCTCGAAGCATTCGGCACTGAAGATCAAGGGCAGCGCGATGAACTCTTAGCGCTACACACAAAAGATTTACTCAAGCACGTTGATGCGCTCTCCAAGCGCGGTTATCACAAGTCACAAGGATCACCTGATTTCGTTGTTCTCTTCCTTCCTTTTGAAACCCTTCTGGCAGAGGCACTTCGTATCGATCCCACACTGCTTGAAAAGGCATTTAAAGTCGGAGTCACACTTGCCACACCAACGACCACGATGGCGCTGCTTCGCACCGTCGGACATATCTTTACTCGTAACCAATTAGCCGAGAACGCTGATGACATCACCAAGGTTGCAGCCACATTCCTCAAGAACATCACTCTTCTTCACACCAAGATTGTGGCTGTCGGTAAGGCAATTAACTCAACTTCTAAGGCGTACGAAGATTTGGTGCCTACAGCTGAAAAGACTGTTCTCTCACCTGCTCGACGCATTCATAAGCTCGGAGTTACGGGTGATAAAGAGAAGCTCGCAATCGAATATCCTGATGCGCCTGCAGATGTTCGAGCTCTTAATAATCCCGATCTCGAAGGTGATGATTTCATTGATGTAGAAGTAGTAGAGGAGTAAGAAATGGCAACAGCGGTAAAGAAACCAGCGCTCTCAGGTCCTGGACTTAAAAAACAAGGCGTTATTGTTCTGCAATCCTTCTTTATCTTCGTATTTGTCTGGCTTGAGATGTGGATCCGCAGCGGCGCAGGAATCCTTTCAGGCCTTGTTATCTGCCTCGTTACCTACGGCGGCGTTGCATACGGTCGCACAGGAACTCGCTACGTATCAGCTGTTACCCCACCGCTTGCCTATGCAGCAACAACTCTTATCTACACAATTATGAGCGATGGTCTTCGTCCATCACGCGTTGGAATTGATTTCATCGCATCCCTTGCCAGCGTTGCACCGTTCTTACTTATTAGTGCGCTCTATGGCTGGTTTATGTTCCTCAACGAAAAAGCGAAGAACCGTCCTTCAAAGCGTCTTGAAGCTACTGCTTAGCGCTCTTTAAATCTGCACGGAGCTCTTTAGGAAGAGCGAATAACAAAGTCTCTTCCGTTGCGCGTACTTCTTCAACATCTCCAAAGCCATTTTTGGCCAGGTGTTTAAGTAAGTCATCAACAAGAATTTCTGGAACTGATGCGCCACTTGTCACACCGATAGTTTCAACGCCCACAAACCATTCATCCTTGACCTCAGCTGCATAATCAACGAGGTAGGCCGCCTTTGCACCGTATTCGAGTGCAACCTCAACGAGGCGGACTGAGTTGGAAGAGTTAGTTGATCCCACAACAATCACGAGGTCAGCCTGTGGGGCAATCGCCTTAATCGCTTCTTGGCGATTCTGTGTTGCATAACAAATGTCATCTGATGGCGGGTTAGCAATCTCAGGGAACCGATCCTTAAGGATTGCAACAGATTGCATAGTTTCATCAACCGAAAGGGTTGTCTGAGTAAGCCAGACCAACTTCTTTCCCGGTGTTGGCTGAATTGTGCGTGCTTCTTCTAAACCATCGACAATGCGAACTTTTCCGGGAGCTTCACCGGCTGTTCCTTCGACTTCTTCGTGGCCGTTGTGGCCGATAAGCAAAATTTCCGTTTCATCATCTGCAAAGCGCTTAACCTCGTTATGAACTTTTGTTACAAGTGGGCAGGTTGCATCGATGGTCTTGAGGTTACGAGCCGCTGCTGCTTCATGCACTGCTGGAGATACGCCGTGTGCTGAGAAGACAACGGTTGCACCCTCTGGAACTTCATCAGTCTCGTTAACAAAAATAACGCCGCGCTTTTCAAGAGTTGAGACCACATGCTTGTTATGGACAATCTCTTTACGGACATAGACAGGAGCTCCGTAGAGTTCGAGTGACTTTTCAACAGCCACAACTGCGCGGTCAACGCCTGCGCAATATCCACGTGGCGCGGCTAGAAGAACTCTCTTGCTCATGTCGCGCAGTCTATTAGGCTCTCGCTATGTTCGAAACTTCAAGTGAATCCCCCGCGCCAGTGCGGGTGGTCTCTGAAGCCATCAAGGAGTACATCGATCGCTTAGGCCCTATCTGGATTGAGGGCGAGATATCTGAACTCAATGAACGCAGCGGCGGAATGGCCTTTATGCGCCTGCGTGATACCAGCGCCGATATGAGTATTTCGGTGATGTGTTACAAAACTGTTTTAGCAAGTGTTCAACCGCTGCCTGCAAATGCGCGTGTAGTTATCCATGCCAAGCCATCGTGGTTTACCAAAAATGGTTCACTCACTATGTCAGCCAAGGAGATTCGCCAAGTTGGTGTGGGCGAATTACTTGCGCGTCTTGAAGCGCTGAAAGAGAAGCTTGCATCTGAAGGTCTCTTCAACTCAGATCGAAAGATTGCACTGCCGCGCCTGCCGCGAACTGTTGGGCTGATCTGCGGTCGAAATACCGATGCTGAAAAAGATGTTGTTGAAAATGCACGACGTCGTTGGCCGTCAGTGCAATTTGAAATCCGCGAAGTCGCGGTGCAAGGTGCAGCTGCCGTCGTTGAAGTATCTGCAGCGCTCTCTGAATTAGAAGCCAATCCAGAAGTTGATGTCATCATCATTACTCGTGGTGGTGGCTCATTTGAAGACTTGCTTCCATTTAGCGATGAATCACTAGTGCGCCTTGCTGCCTCGTGCACCACACCGATTGTCAGCGCTATTGGCCACGAAAAGGATTCTCCGCTTCTGGACCTTGTCGCCGATTACCGAGCATCAACCCCAACCGATGCTGCAAAGCGCGTAGTTCCAGATATCGCCCAAGAGATCAGCGATATCGAGAAGATCCGCGATCGCATGTATCGCAGGCTGGTTTCAACGATTGATTACGAACTCAATCAGATCGCACAGTTACGCAATCGCCCAGTGATGAAAGACCCAAGCGTTATGGTCACCACGCGCCGCGATGAAATTAAGGGCTGGCGCGACCGTTCTATACGTAGCTTTGCCTCGCTTCTTGAAATCGAGAAGAAGGAACTGAAGGGCGTGCGGGACCACCTTCGCTCCCTTTCGCCACAATCAACGATGGATCGTGGCTATGCCGTTGTGCAGTTAGAAGATGGCTCGATTGTTCGCGATGCTTCAAAGGCAAAGGCGGGTACTCGTTTACGTATCCGTGTGGCTAAGGGCGAGACCAGCGCCACAGTGAATGAATAAAAAGTAGAGAGTAGATTGAGCACATGGCCACTAAAGATTCCCAGTCCGGCGAAATCAAGCCTTCATACGAAGAAGCACGCGATGAACTCGCTGAAATTGTTGAATCACTTGAAGATGGCAGCGCGACCTTAGAGGAATCACTCAAGCTTTGGGAACGTGGCGAAGAGTTAGCAAAGATCTGCCAAGAGTGGCTCGATGGCGCAAAGAAGAAGTTAGATGCTGCAAAGAAGCCAGCTAAGAACTCTGAGGCTGGTGAGGAACAGTAATGTCTCCAGATTTTACTTACTCAGATCTTCTGCCTATTGGTGCAGATACTACGAAGTACCGCCTCGTCTCTAAAGAAGGCGTTAGCGTTGTAAAGCTTGGCGATAAGGAATTTCTGCAGATAGAACCATCTGCTCTCACGCTTCTGACTGAAACAGCAATCCACGATATTTCGCATTACCTGCGCTCAGAACACCTTGAACAGTTAGCAAAGATTTTGAAAGACCCAGAAGCATCAGCAAATGATCGCTTCGTGGCCCTTGATCTATTGAAGAATGCCAATATCGCAGCCGGTGGAATTCTGCCGATGTGCCAAGACACAGGTACTGCGCTGATTATGGGCAAGAAGGGTCAGTACGTGCTGACTACTTCCAAGGATGAAGTCGCACTTTCTCAAGGTGTTTACGATGCATATACAAAGCTCAACCTTCGTTATTCGCAGATGGCCCCAGTAACAACGTGGGAAGAGAAGAACACTGGCAATAACTTGCCTGCTCAGATTGAAATCTATGCAGATAGTGATCATCAAGATGAGTACAACTTCATGTTCATCGCAAAAGGCGGCGGCAGCGCCAACAAGTCATTCTTGTATCAAGAGACAAAGGCAGTTCTTAACCCCACTGCATTTATGAATTGGCTCGATGCCAAGCTACGTTCTATCGGAACGGCTGCATGTCCTCCGTATCACCTTGCAATTGTCATTGGTGGAACCAGTGCTGAGCACACAGTAAAGACAGCAAAGCTGGCAAGTACTCATTACCTAGATAACTTGCCTACGACAGGTGATGCTGCAACTGGCCACGGATTCCGCGACTTAGCGCTAGAAGAAGAAGTATTTAAGTTAACGCAGAAGCTTGGGATCGGCGCACAGTTCGGTGGCAAGTACTTCTGCCACGATGTCCGCGTTGTTCGCTTGCCGCGCCATGGCGCTTCGCTGCCGATTGCTATTGCAGTCTCATGTTCTGCAGACCGCCAAGCAAAGGCGAAGATCACCAAAGATGGAATCTTCCTTGAGCAGCTTGAGACCGAACCAGCGCACTTCTTGCCTGAGACCACCGACGAGCACCTCAACGACAACGTTGTTGCGATCGACCTGAATCAGCCAATGGATGCGGTCCGCGCCGAGCTTTCTAAGCACCCTGTAAAGACCCGTGTTTCACTGACCGGAACGATTGTGGTTGCTCGCGACATTGCCCACGCCAAGATTAAAGAGATGCTCGATGCCGGCAAGCCGCTTCCTGATTACATCAAGAATTACGCTGTTTATTACGCAGGCCCTGCCAAGACTCCGACAGGTTTTGCATCAGGTTCATTTGGACCAACAACTGCAGGCCGTATGGATTCATACGTTGATCAATTCCAGGCAGCTGGTGGTTCCTTTGTCATGTTGGCAAAGGGCAATCGCTCCAAGGCTGTGACAGATGCATGTGCAAAGCACGGCGGTTTCTATCTCGGATCTATCGGTGGACCTGCTGCGCGCCTTGCTCAAGATTGCATTAAGAAAGTTGAAGTTCTCGATTTTGAAGAGCTAGGAATGGAAGCGGTCTGGAAGATTGATGTTGTCGACTTCCCAGCATTTATCGTTGTTGACGATAAGGGCAATGATTTCTTTGCTGAAACGATGCGCCCGCTGACTATCGGTATTAAGTCAGAAAATTAATTCCTAGAAAGCTAACTTTTAGTAGTAACGGCTACGTTTGAATTTTGACCATGCCTGGCATGGAGTCTCGTAGCGAATATCGATATAGCGAAGTCCCCAACGGATCTGCGTTACCGGGTTGGTGCGCCAATCGCTGGAGATGACCTCCATCTTGATTGCAGGAAGTGCCTGCGGAATTCCATGTGCACCGGAACGGCTGTTGTGAGCCTTGTAATTCCAGTGGCTCTCTTTAGTCCAGAGACGATTTAGGCATGAGAACTCATCTTCGCCCCATTGGTACTCAGCATCCATGATTGATTTGGTGACCTTCTTGGCACCCATCTCGCTGCGAGCCATTTCGACCTGCGCGCTGATATCGGCAACCAACGCCATCTCAGAGATCTGAGTTGTCAGCGAAAGGTCTGGAAGCTTTGCCACTGTCAGGTTCTTTGACTCGGAAAGAGTCATTCGAGTTGTCATCGGGAAATCAAGACCATAGGCAGTTGTCTGGGCGGTGGCGATAAAGAGCATCGAGCCGACGATTGTCCAGAGAGCTGGCTTTGTTGCCCGAGAAATACGCAGGGTGGAGAGAGCGATGAAGAACTCGCGTAGATGTGCCTTCATAGATCTGCTCCTTCCTTCTCTTGCCCCATGGCGCCATGGCCTCGATATGAGGCTAAGGCCGTGGGGGAATGGGTAAAGGCTGGCAAGGGATGGGGTGAGTCGCAAATTTTGTCGTGCGTGAGTCGCAAATTCTCAGGAAAGGCCAACGCTGTGGATAGGTAAAAGCGCAGGTCAGTTAGGGCAAAGTCCTAAATGTCCGAAATGTGACTGTGACATTTAAAGAGGTCCACTTGAGGCGCTCTACGCCTGTGGCCCTTCAAGCATCTCCGTGACCAGTGCAGCGATCGGCGAGCGCTCTGACCGAGTCAGGGTTACGTGGGCGAAGAGAGGGTGGCCTTTGAGAGTTTCGACCACGGCGACGACGCCGTCATGGCGGCCCACTCGCAAGTTATCGCGCTGGGCGACGTCGTGGGTCATCACAACTCGTGAACCCTGCCCGATTCTGGAGAGGACTGTGAGCAGAACTCCGCGTTCGAGCGACTGGGCTTCATCGACAATCACAAATGAGTCGTGAAGTGAGCGGCCACGGATATGGGTCAGCGGCAGAACTTCGATCAGTCCGCGGTCGATGACTTCATCGATGACAGCTTGGCTGACCAGCGCACCCAAAGTATCGAAGACTGCCTGAGCCCAAGGCGACATCTTCTCGCCTTCGCTTCCCGGCAGATATCCCAGCTCTTGTCCTCCGACGGGATAGAGCGGACGGAAGATGACTACCTTCTTATGAAGGCGCTTCTCCATGACAGCCTCAAGTCCGGCGCAGAGTGCGAGCGCAGACTTTCCAGTTCCGGCGCGACCGCCCATGGAAACAATTCCAATGCTGTCATCGAGCAGAAGGTCGAGGGCGATCCGTTGTTCTGCAGAACGACCATGAAGTCCGAAAGCTTGGCGATCTCCACGGACCAACTGCAACTGCTTATCTGCCGTAACGCGGGCGAGCGCACTTCCCTTTTCAGAGTGAAGAACGATTCCAGTGTGAACCGGATACTGATGAGCAGATTCATGATCTGCGCGATCTGAGGCATAGAGCTCATCGATCACGCTGTGACCAACAGAGATCTCTTCGATGCCGGTCCATCCGCTATTGGAGACGAGTTCAGCGAGATATTCCTGTGCCTCAACTCCAACTGATGATGCTTTAACGCGAAGTGGAAGGTCTTTAGTGACAAGCACGACGTGCTTTCCATCTGACATTAAATTCTTTGAGATTGCCAGGATTCGCGAATCGTTAGTTCCATCGCGCAAGAAGCCGTGTGGCAGGGTGCTTAAATCGGTGTGGTTGAGCTCTACAGAGAGCGTGCCGCCCTCGGGAGTTACTGTCAGTGGCGCATCAAGGCGGCCATGTTCAATACGTAGATCATCGAGCGCGCGCAGAGCTGCTCGGGCGAAGTAGCCGAGTTCAGGATGGTCGCGCTTTGTCTCGAGCTCGCCAATGACGGCGATCGGAATGATGACTTCATGCTCTTCAAATCGTTTTATCGCCCCGGGGTCTGCCAGAAGTACAGAGGTATCGAGGACATAGGTTTTGCGTGCGGGGTTGCTCTTCGCACTTGCTGCCGACTTTGAAGTAGCCAAGGCTTAACCATTCTCTTTAGTTGTAACTAGCCGCATCACTGATGCGGTGGGGAAGAGATGGAGATTGCTTCTGACTCGCAAAAGATAGAACGAGTGATTCGGACTTTTGGTGCGACACGCCATTAATCAGAAAGACGTCATCAAGAGTTAACTTAAGACCGAATTAGCTGTACTTCTTCACCATTCGGCGTTCAGCGATAAAGGAAGCCACCGGCAGAGTTCCGGCCAAGGTAAGCCCCAAGATTGAGAAGAGTGACATCTTCTTCTGCACGCCAATTTGAAGAGCGGTCAGGATGTAGACGATATAGAGATAGCCGTGGGCGATCGGAATTGCGATCAACCAGCCGTTGTTATCGAGGGCATCAAAGAGATACTTCGCTGGCATGTATCCCAAGATAAGGAGCAAGAGATTTACTCCGCAGAGGATTGCCATTACTCGAAAGCGCAGCAGCGCTGAATTACCTGTCTTTGCCATGAGTACAGCCTAATCCTTGCGACGGTAGAAAGGCGCCCAAAGAACGAGAAGCGCCATAAACCACCAGACAACTACGTAGGAAATATGTTGCCAATAATAGCCAGGGACTCCCGATGTGAGTTCAGGGGCAGAGATTCTTACGCGATCAACTTTCTGGCCGTCGACAACTTCATTGGTGGCAAGGATGAAGCCGTCGTAGAGCTGTCCGGGGTATGAAGAGACAAGTATTGAACTATCGAGGCGAGATAGTTGGCTTGAAGTATTTGCTGCGCGGTCATCATTCTGTTTCGGCAACAGGGTGCCGGTCAAGGTGATCTGTTTAGACATCACGATTTCTGGATTGGTTAAACGATCGGCCCATAATCCGCGCACCACCAGAATTGCGTTCTCGCCATCTTTTTCCAGCAGGGCGACTTCCCAGTCAGCAACCTTGCCTGATCCATCTTTCTGATTAGGTGCCTTATAGGTTGCGATGTAATGGCCTTCGGTAGTTACTAGCTTGGCAATGCTTTCAGGCGGGATAGTTCCGGTGGGTGTTGCCTTCTGCGCCAGAGGATAAATAGTTGTATCGACCAAGACTTTCTTCTGATCATCCATCTCTTGGGCTCTCTGTAATTGCCAGATGCCAAGTCCGATAAAGATGGAGGCAAGTACAAGCACAGTAAAGGCTTGTAGGAGCTTTTTAGTCACTGTCCTCATTCTCCTGAAGTGGAGCGGGATTATCTTGGAAACGTTTAAATCGCTTGTAGAAATTTCGTAGCAAGAGAGTCATCGTGGTGAAGAGCACGATCATTGTGAGCGAACCAGCCACACCTACTTCTACATCTTTAGCCATGAGAAGATTCTCCCATGTCGCAGGATAAGAGCCAATTCGATTTCAATGATCGTTATGGAATCAAGCCTGCGCGCACCTGGGTTCGATATGCAGCTGTCACTGCAGTTCTAGGAGCAGCGTGGCTTTTATGGGCAGGACTTCATCATGCCCAACCTGCGCTACGAAGTGAGTTAATTTCATTTATTACCCAAGATCCTCGTAACCCAGAAATTCGTTATTCAATCTATCGTGAAGATGGTTCGCAGAAAGTTATCTGCACTCTTGCTGCCCGCGACTTCGATATGAATGTAGTGGGGCAGATTGAAGACACCATCGAAGCCGGCGCCAAGGATGTTCAGCGTGTAATCAGCATCCCTACGCGTGCTGATGCGGTCAATGTCGGCATCGAACGCTGCCGACTCATCCCTTAAAAGTGCGCGCTAGGATTGCCCACTATGAGTTCACAACAGACATGGCTTACCCAAGAAGCAGCTGATCGTTTAGCTGCTGAACTCGCGACCCTCGAAGGTGAAGGTCGTAAAGAGATCACTGCAAAGATTGAAGCAGCTCGCGCTGAAGGTGATCTCAAAGAAAACGGTGGCTACCACGCAGCACGCGATGAGCAAGGAAAGATGGAGGCTCGTATCCGTCAGCTCAAGCAGATGCTCGAGAATGCTCATATTGGAACACCACCTGCAAGCGCCGATGGAAAAGTTGGCGCCGGGATGGTTGTTACTGCAGTAATTGCAGGAGATGAGATGAAGTTCTTAATCGGCTCTCGCGAAATCGCATCAGGTGATCTCGATGTTTACTCTGAAAAATCTCCACTTGGTGCAGCTGTACTTGGCGCTGAAATCGGTGCAACTGTTTCATACACCGCACCTAATGGTCGCGAAATCAAGGTCGAGATTAAAGCAGCAGAGTTCTACGCCTAATTACTCTTTCTAGTCAGCGTAATTACGGTACTTGCGAACGCTGAGCGGAATAAAAATCACCATGATGATGACCATATAAATCAGTGAAGTGGTCAATGGGTGCTCACTTGGAAATGATCCAGCAGTAGCGCCAAATTGATTCTCCAGACCAAAGAGTTCGCGGCAAGCTGCAACCATTGTTGATACCGGATTCCACTCTGCAAAGTACTGAAGAGCACGTGGCATACCTGTTGTAGGTGCAAATGCATTCGATAGGAATGTCAGTGGGAATGTCACGATAAAGCTGACGTTCTGCACAACGCGCGCATCTTTAGCTGACAGCCCTACAAGTACGCCCACCCAAGAGAGTGCGTAACCGAAGAAGAGTAAAAATAAGAATCCCAGTGCAACATTTGCTAGCCCTGCAGATGGACGCCATCCAACGAGATATCCCGCGATACCCATCACTGCAAGAACGACGATGTTAAGAAGTGAGTCACCGAGTGTGCGTCCAATAACGAGCGCGGATTGAGAAATCGGCAGTGATCGGAATCGATCGATTAGCCCCTTCTTCATATCTTCAGCAAGGCCAGAAGCAGTTCCGGCCAAAGTAAATGCAACGGTCTGCACAAAGATTCCGGGCATCAAGAGCTGTACATATCCCCCAGGTTGTCCTGTCTCGATTGATCCGCCGAATACATAACGGAAGAGCAAGACGAACATGACCGGCTGAATGGTTGAGAAGATGAGAACTTCAGGTACGCGGGTGAGCAGTAGAAGCTGACGACGAGTAATGATGTAGATGTCATTTAACGCTGTCATGCGCTCTTCTCCTCAGCTACGTGGCCAGTCAATGAAAGGAATACGTCATCAAGTGATGGGCGCTTGAGACCCACATCGAGTGCGTGGATTCCTGCTGTATCTAGTGATTTAAGCACTTCAAAGAGAGCAGCTGACCCTGTTGAAACTGGAGCTGAGATCAGACGTAGACCTTCATCGAGAGCTGGCTTCTGACCACTAACAGCAGCAACAATCTCCATCGTCTTTGCAACATGGGCCTGTTCTACAACTACTTCAAGACGTTCGCCGCCAACCTGCTTCTTGAGCGCATCAGATGTACCGCGAGCAATTACCTTGCCGGTATCAATAACAGCGATTTCATCAGCTAGTTGATCTGCCTCTTCCAGATATTGAGTTGTCAATAGAAGTGTTACTCCACCTTTAACGAGCTCTTGGATAACTCCCCACATCTCTTGGCGACCGCGAGGATCAAGGCCAGTTGTGGGTTCATCGAGGAAGAGAACTTTTGGTTTCACAATCAGTGATGCAGCAAGGTCGAGGCGACGGCGCATTCCACCTGAATAAGTCTTGATGGGGCGCTTTGCAGCTTCAGTTAATGAGAAGCGCTCGAGTAATTCATTTGCACGAATAACTGATTGTTTCTTGCCCAAGTGATACAGCTCTCCGAACATCACCAAGTTGTCATAACCAGTGAGAATTTCATCTACTGCTGCATATTGACCAGATAGCCCAATTACTTCGCGGACCTTTTCAGGATGTTTGATGACATCGATACCTGCAACGCTCGCTTTTCCTGAATCTGGGCGTAAGAGTGTTGTGAGAATACGAACAACGGTTGTCTTACCTGCGCCATTAGGTCCTAAAACACTTAATACGGTGCCTTCTTCTACATCCAGGCTAAGTCCATCGAGTGCGCGGACTTTGCCTTTGTCATAGGTCTTTACAAGGTTTTCGGCGATAACTGATTTCACGCACTAAACTTACCGCTAATGACATCAAATGCACCACAACCACAATCTTCTTCTCGCGAGAAATTGAAAAGTAAGGTCACTAATCCCTTTGCGGAATTCCCGCGGGAGGTTGGTGTTCTTGTCTTCGCTTCTTTCTTTGTTGCGGTCGGTTTCGGAATCATCTCTCCTACCTTGCCGCTCTTTGCTCGCTCATTCGGAGTGAGCAATGCGCAAGTGGGAGCGATTCTTGCAACCTTTGCATTTGCACGATTTGCGACAGGTTTGATCTCTGGAAAACTTGTCGACCACTTCGGTGAACGTCTCGTTTATTCATTCGGAATCGGCTTTGTATCTCTCACTTCATTTGCAGCAGGCCTTGCACAGAACTACGAACAGCTTCTTATCTTCCGCGCAGTAGGCGGCTTTGGTTCGTCTATGTTCTCTGTGGCAGCCGGTTCTATCTTGCTCCGCGCAGTCGATGATGACCATCGCGCACGAGCACAGTCGCTCTATAACGGCTCATTTCTCATTGGAATGATGGCTGGTCCTGTAGTGGGTGGTGCGCTTTCAGGATTCTCACTCCGTGCACCACTCATCATTTATGGATTCTTGCTTATTGCGGCCAGCGCATCGGGCGCCGTATTACTTCGCAATTCCACTCTTGCTGCTAAACCAACTGCGCAACAAGAGCGCGAAACCATCACAGTTAAATCCGCTCTTGCAATCAAGCCTTACCGCAGTGCGCTCATCATCTCTTTCTGCACCTCTTGGGTGCTATTTGGAATGAGCAGATCAATCTTGCCGCTCTTCATGGTGGAAGAGATAAAAGTGAGCCCGAGCTTTATGGGCCTTGGATTTACAATCACAACAATTATCAACGGCCTGCTACTGCTTAAGGCCGGCAAGCTTTCGGATATCAATGGCCGTCGCTATTCAGCTGTTATTGGAACCTCATTCATCACGCTCTTTATCGTCGCAATCGCCTTCACAACCGAGCCATGGATGTTCATTGCAGCAAGTGTGATTGTTGGCTTTGGTGGCGCATTTATTTCTACAACTCCATCGGCCATTGTTGGAGATGTTCTTGAAGGAAAGGGCGGACAAGTAATTGGCTTATTCCAGATGTCAGGTGATGCCGGTGCAATGGTGGCTCCTGTAATTCTTGGTGCCATCGCTGATGGTTACGGCTACAGACCAGCGTTCTTAGTCAGCGCGGCTTTAATGCTCTTCGCAGTGCTGGTATCAACAAAATTGCCCGAGACGCGGGCTTCGCATCTCGGGCAATCTAGCCGTTAATTAATTAGTCGTCGCTACGGAGAATTGAGATCAGTCTCAAGACTTCGAGGTAGAGCCATACGAGTGTGACCATAAGACCAAATGCCATACGCCATGACTCTTCTTGAGGAACGCGTGCAGCAACTGCCTTTTCAATCTGATCTAGATCCATCACGATAAACATTGTTGCAAGTCCTACTGCAGCAACTGCAATAAGGAATCCAAGTCCGCCTGTTGGGCGACCTGTGAACATTGTGATGAGAGCAAAGACAAAGTAACCGATGAGTGAGCCCATCATGATGCGTGTGAACTTTGGAGTTACACGAATCTTTCCGCTGCGGTATGCAAGAAGTACTCCACCGAATGCACAAGCTGTACCGATGACGGCCTGGCTTACGATGCCGTTGTACTGCGCTTCATAAAGTGCGCTGATTGTTCCGAGCGCTAGACCTTGGCAAGCAGCGTATGCAATGACAAGAGCTGGGCGAACCTTCTTAGAAAATGAATTGACCATCGCGAGAATGAATCCACCGATGAAACCAATGAGTGCAAGGCCAGGGCTATTTGCCCGCCATGCAAAGGTTCCGACTGCAACGAGGACCGCAAAGAGTCCTGCTGTCTTAATGACGACATCGTCGATAGACATTGGTGCAGATGTTGGGCGGCTCTCGAGCGTATTGAGATCTTGAACCTGAGTGGTGCTTTCTTTGATACGAGCGAAACCGCGGCCGGTAAGGACTGGGTTAGAACTGCGCATTAATTTCTCCTTATATATGTGCGAAGAAAGTCTCTCCGTACGCTTCCTAAAATACGGCAAAGTGGGGAAATTTCCACTTTTTAGTGAGCGTAGTGTTTTAGAAAAGGGTGTGAACTGTGCCCCCAGTCGGACTCGAACCGACACTGGAAGGATTTTAAGTCCTCTGTCTCTGCCATTGGACTATGGGGGCCAATAGAGGCGAAAGTCTACTAGGTGAAAAGTTAGAGAATTCCCGCGAACTTAGCTGCTTTTTTCAGTACTGAATCCAACATTGGTTTGGTGAGTTTGCCAGTGAATGTGTTCTGCTGGCTTGGGTGGTAACTACCAACAATTAAATAGTTAACGCCATCGTGTGAATACTTGATCGTCGATCCATGGCCAAATTTTTCAGCAGGGACTTTATGACCTTGGGTTTTGAGAGATTTGATAAGTACCTGCCAACCAAAGCTTCCGAGCGCAACAAAAGAACGTACGGTGGGAGCAATAAGTTCTAACTCATTTTCAAAGAATGGTGCGCACGCATCACGTTCTTCAGTTGTGGGTTTGTTCTCTGGGGGCGCGCAACGAACTGCCATTGAGATGCGTGTATCTCGTAACTCTTGACCATCATCACGAGAAGTTGAAGTCGCAATCTTTGCAATACCAATGCGATGAAGGGAACCGTAGAGCCAATCACCTGATGAATCACCAGTGAAGATTCGACCTGTTCTGTTTGCGCCATGAGCACCAGGAGCTAAACCGACAATGAGCATCTTTGGTTTACTTGAACCAAATCCTGGAACTGGTTTACCCCAGTATTTCTCGTTCTCGTACGCCTTGCGTTTTGTTACAGCTACTTCTTCTCGCCACTCGACTAACCGTGGACATTGATGGCATTTAATAATCGCCTTATCGAGAAGTTCGATCGACTTATACAAGCGACCAAGCCATTCCATCGAGAATGTCAGATTCAGATGCAACGAATTCGGTAGCGCCGGTGGCCAGCATGATGCGCGAAAGAACAAGTGAACCTGCACCAATTACATCGACGCGACCTGGGTGCATATAGCCAAGTGCTTCGCGGTCTTCGCGCTTCATTGCAAGGAACTTCTTTGATATGGCATGAACCTTCTCTGCAGAGATGCGTGAAAGGTGGATGGCATAACGGTCATAGGCAGGTAGATCAAGGCCAGCTGCAGCAACAGTTGTGGCAGTACCTGCAACTGCAATCAAAGTCTTCGCTTGAGTAATGGGAACGACTTTGCCTGCCTGCTTAATTGCTTCATCAATATCTTCAATCGCTGCAGCGATTTGGCCAGGGTCAGCATCTCCACCAGTGAAGTGGCGTTCAGACATACGCACGCATCCGATATTCATACTCTTGGCGAATTCAACGTGGTCGGTACCGAATACGAATTCAGTTGACCCGCCACCGATATCGATGACCAGGAATGGACCGTCAGCTTTATCGAAATCTTTTGTTGCCCCTTGGAAAGAAAGCGCAGCTTCTACTTCTCCCGGAATTACTTCAGGTTCGATGCCAAGACGTTCTTTGACGCCATTTATAAAGAGATCGCGGTTGGTTGCATCACGAGTAGCGCTGGTTGCGCAAAAGCGAATCTTTTCAACTCCACGCTTTGCAATCTCGAGCGCGTACTTATCAACGGCTGCGAGAGTGCGAGCAATTGCATCAGGATGGAATTGACCTGTCTTATCAACACCTTGTCCTAGGCGAACAACTTCCATCTCGCGAACGATTTCGCGGAAGTTAGTGCCATCGACATCTGCAATCAGAAGACGAATTGAGTTGGTGCCGCAATCGATGGCTGCTACTCGCATGTGTTTACTCGCATTGCAGGTGCTTCCACCATTCAGGAAGTTCAGCGAGTGCTTCATCGCCAAGTGGATTAACTCCGGGACCTGCAGAGAGTGAATGCGCGATGAGAGAGTGCAGACATTTCACGCGGTTAGGCATTCCACCCGCAGAGATGTTTTCAACTTCAGGAACTTCAATCTTGAGCGCTGATCGAGCTGCGATGTAATCATCATGAGCTGCGGCATATGCGCCAGCTAGTTCAGCATCTGTCTCAAGGCGCTTGGTCATCTCTTCCATCATCCCTGTTGTTTCAAGGGTGGAAATAGCTGCAGTTAAACGTGGGCAGGTTGCGTAATAGAAGGTTGGGAAAGGTTCGCCATTAGAAAGACGTGGTGGTGTTTCAACTACCGCAGGCTTTCCGCATGGGCAGCGATATGAAATCGCATGGACATCGCGAGGTGTGCGACCCAATTGGTTCTCAATAACTTTGAGATCTTCTTCGGTGGCTTTACGACTCTCAATACTCATGCTTTTCCTGCTTCAGTAATGGATGCAATCATGCGTGTGTACCAAGGTTGTCCTTCAGGAAGATTGGTTACAACATCTGTCTGAGCTGCTTCGTCGGAAGTAGTTCCATCAGTACCAGTAACGATGTATTGACGTTCACCTGGCATCACAAAGTGCAGGCGTTCGCGTGCTTGAGATTTGATGTAATCAGGATCTTGCCAGAGCGTTAACTCTTTGCGAGCAGCCACGAGAGCAGCGTTATCGCTCTTGAGTTGAGATTGAAGAGCGCTTATCTGCGCACGCTGAACAAAGTAACTCTTAATTGGTGGGGCGAGAAAGAGCGCCAACATAAAGAAGATTGCGGCAACTGCGAATGTGCGCCCAGATCCTTGGTTACGGTTGAAGTTTAAGTTACGTGAACGGTAACTCTTCCTTCTTCCAGAGGATCTGCGCACCATCGAAGTATTTATCCCTTAAATCGTGGGAACGCCTGGCGGCCTGCATAAACAGCGCCGTCAGAGAGTTCTTCTTCAATACGAAGAAGCTGGTTGTACTTAGCAACGCGCTCTGTACGTGATGGTGCACCTGTCTTGATCTGACCGCAGTTAGTTGCAACAGCCAAGTCAGCAATTGTTGTGTCTTCTGTTTCACCTGAACGGTGAGACATCATGCTGCGGTAGTTTGCGCGGTGTGCAAGATCAACTGCATCAAGAGTCTCAGTCAAAGTACCGATCTGGTTTACCTTTACGAGAAGTGCGTTAGCTGTATCTGTTTCGATTCCCTTTGCAAGACGCACTGGGTTAGTTACGAACAAGTCATCTCCAACAATCTGAATCTTTGAGCCAAGAGATGAAGTCATTGACTTCCAGCCTGTCCAGTCTTCTTCGTTGAGTGGGTCTTCGATTGAGACGATTGGGTAAGCGCTCACGAGCTCTGCGTAGTACGCAATCATTTCGTCAGATGTGCGAAGTGAACCTTCGAACTTGTACTTACCGTTATCGTGGAATTCTGTTGCAGCAACATCCATCGCAAGTGCGATTTCTGAACCTGGCTTGAAGCCTGCTGCTGTAATTGCTTCGATGATCAAATCAAGTGCTGCACGGTTGCTATCGAGGTTTGGAGCAAATCCACCTTCGTCGCCAACAGATGTAGCAAGTCCGCGCTTCTTAAGAACTGCCTTGAGTGCGTGGTAAATCTCAGCGCCCCAACGAAGTGATTCGCGGAATGATTCAGCGCCAATTGGAGCGATCATGAATTCCTGGATATCAACGTTTGTATCAGCGTGTGCGCCACCGTTGAGAATGTTCATCATCGGAACTGGAAGAACGTGTGCGTTTGGTCCACCTACGTAGCGGAACAATGAGAGATCAGATGAATCAGCTGATGCCTTAGCAACAGCGAGTGAGACACCAAGAATTGAGTTTGCACCAAGACGTGACTTATTTGGTGTGCCATCGAGAGCGATCATCTCTGAATCGATGAGGCGCTGATCTTGTGAGTCATAACCTTCGATAGCTGGAGCAATCTCATCGTTAACGAATGCAATCGCCTTCTGAACACCCTTGCCGAGGTAACGAGCCTTATCGCCATCGCGAAGTTCTGAAGCTTCGAAAGCTCCAGTGGAAGCACCACTTGGAACGGCAGCGCGTGCCTGTGTTCCATCTTCGAGCTGAACTTCTACTTCAACAGTTGGATTTCCGCGCGAATCAAGAATTTCACGAGCGTAGATTGCATCGATAATTGCCATGAGGTGTCTCCCAAGAATGTGTGGATTTAAGCATTTTAAGATCAGCGCTCAACTCTGAACGGCAGGAGGCAATACTACCGCGAAGCTAAGCCTGCTTTTCTGACGCTTGAATCTGGCGGATCATCTCGCGGGCCTGCGCACGCAAGGCGTTTTCAGGGTCAATATCGTTTTCATGGGCCCACGCAATAACTGATGCAAGCGCCACTCCCACAGACTTTTCTGTCGCTTTTTCAGAGGAGTAAGAATTCAGATCCAGATCAACGTTGTATTTCTCGGCGCGATAGAGAATCTTCGCAACGAGTGGAAGCGCAGGTTGTGACATCGCAATCCCATCAATTGCTGATGTGCGGCCCTTTTCACGAGCTTTGATTGCTTCCCAGTTCTCAATGATTTCATCGGTGCCACTGACTTCAAGATTTTCAAAGACGTGAGGGTGGCGGCTAATTAACTTATCTGCGATTGCGCCGGCAACATCTTCGATTGAGAATGGATCAGTTGGATGGTCTTGCGCAATACGTGAATGGAAATAGACCTGCAAGAGAACATCGCCAAGCTCTTCACGCATTCCTGCGCGATCATCGGTTTCGATGGCATCGATAAATTCGTATGACTCTTCAAGTAAATACTTGATCAACGATTCGTGAGTTTGCTCTGCATCCCACGGGCAGCCCCCGGGTGAACGGAGACGATCCATGACTTCAACAAGGCGTTGAAGTTGTGAATCAGCCATGAAAGTCTCTGAATTACTTGCCGGAATTGGTGACAGCTAATCCAGCTGAATCCGTTGCAACGATATCTCCAGTTGTTGGATCCCATGTTCCGTAGCGTGGATTTACTTCAACCTTCAACTGCGCAGCTTTCGCATTAACAAGTTGTGAAATTCGTGCTGAAACTTCTTCTTGCGCAACACCAGATGCAATGAGTGCATCTTGGATCTTATTTGAAGTCACAATTGCGCGGATATAACGATCAAAGTTCTTTGGCGCAATTTCTGCAGCGACAAGGTTCTGAGCAAGTGCTTCTTGGCCACCGCTCTGAGTAATGAGTTCAGACTCAGCTTGTGTGAGTTCAGTTGATGTAATACTGAGCTTAAGTTCCTTAGCAATCTCATCGAAGAGAGTTGTGACGATAGTAAAACGAAGTTGGCTGCGGTTGAGTGCAGATCCTGACTGAAGCTGCATCTGTGAAGTATCAACCTTTGCGCGCTCAGCGAGGACTTCATCAACGATTGCCTGAGCAGAAGCTTGCGAGATTGTGATGTCGCCAAGAGTTGCTGCGCTATCTACTTTGCCGCATCCAGAAAGACCCAATACCGATACGACGGCCAAGAGTGCTAGAAACTTCTTCACTTAGTGCTCGCTTTCGTTAATTCATCGAGGGACTTTGACGCCCACTCCAGAAGAGAAGTATCCCCTATCAAGGCCGAACCTTGTGCAGTTGGGGTCCAGGCTGCTGCGCGAGGAATTGTGATCATCACTGTATTTGTCGCAGTTTTATAGAGCGAACCAGGAAATAGTCGGTTCAGGCGCAGCTGTTTCGATTCCGGCAGAACTAGGGGCGAGATTCGGAGGAACTTTCCAGCCGCTACAACTTCTGTAATCCCTAGTGATTTCGCAAATGCACGAAGCTGCGCGACCTGCAGAAGTGATTGCGCCTCTTCAGGAAGTTCGCCGAAGCGATCAACTAACTCTTCGCGAATCGATTCCACATCTTCGTTATTGCGGACATCAGCTAAGCGACGATAGAGATCGAGGCGAAGTCGCTCACCTGGAACATAGATTTCAGAGAGGTGTGCGTTAACCGGAAGTTCGACTTTGCATTCGTGGTTCTTCTCTTCAGTTTCGATGATGCCAGTCTTGTAATCATTTACCGCTTCACCGACCATGCGCATATAAAGGTCAAAGCCAACGTCAGCGATATGACCTGACTGTTCGCCACCCAGCAAGTTTCCAGCGCCGCGAATCTCAAGGTCTTTGAGTGCAACGCGCATTCCAGAACCTAAATCCGTGTTGGTGGCAATTGTCTTTAAACGATCGAGCGCAATTTCAGTCAGCGGTTGATCCTGCGGATACAGGAAGTATGCATACGCACGTTCGCGGCCGCGACCGACTCGACCTCGTAATTGGTGAAGCTGCGAAAGGCCGAAGTTATCTGCGCGTTCCACAATCAAAGTGTTGGCATTTGCAATATCAAGGCCGCTTTCCACAATCGTGGTGCAGACAAGAACGTCGAAGTCGCGATTCCAGAATGCCAAGATGACATCTTCTAATTGGCCTTCAGACATCTGCCCATGAGCAATTCGAATGCGCGCTTCTGGAACGAGTTCTTGAATCTTTGAAGCTGCACGATCAATGGATTCCACGCGGTTATGGATATAGAAGATCTGACCATCGCGCAGCAGTTCACGGTGGATAGCAGCTTTAATCTGAGCATCTTCAGCAGGTCCTACATAGGTAAGGATGGGATGGCGCTCTTCTGGTGGCGTTGTAATCGTGGACATCTCGCGAATACCGGTAACAGCCATTTCAAGTGTGCGTGGAATAGGCGTTGCCGACATCGCTAAGACATCGACCGTCGTGCGCATCTTCTTCAGCGATTCCTTCTGCTCAACGCCAAAGCGCTGTTCCTCATCGACGATAACAAGCCCGAGATCCTTAAATTGCACATCTTGCGAAAGGATTCGGTGGGTACCTACTACAACATCGACAGCCCCCGATGTCAGTTCAGCAAGAATTTCTTTACTCTCTTTCGCAGTGTTAAATCGTGAGAGACCTGCAACCTTGATGGGAAAACCTGCATAACGTTCTGCAAATGTCTTTGAGTGTTGCTGAACAAGAAGAGTTGTAGGAACAAGAACGGCTACTTGCTTGCCATCTTGCACCGCTTTAAATGCGGCACGGATTGCAATCTCAGTCTTTCCATAACCCACATCGCCACAAATGATGCGATCCATGGGATATGGACGTTCCATATCGCGCTTTACATCTTCAATGGTTGATAACTGATCGGGGGTCTCGATGTAAGAAAATGCATCTTCGAGTTCACGCTGCCACGGCGTATCAGGTGAAAAAGCAAAGCCTGGAGCACTTGTGCGCGCTGCATAGAGTCGAATGAGCTCGCCAGCAATCTGTCGAACCGCTTTACGCGCACGGCCCTTTGCTTTCTGCCATTCACCGCTGCCGATGCGGTGCACCGTAGGTGTTTCACCACCAACATATTTACTTACCTGCTCCAAAGTATCTGTGGGAACAAAGATGCGATCGCTAGGTTGGCCGCGCTTAGCTGGTGCATATTCGATGACTAAATATTCGCGGGTAACTCCCCCGACAGTTCGTTGAATAAGTTCGACGTACCGACCGATTCCATGCTGTTCGTGAACAACAAAGTCACCTGCACGAAGTTCGAGTGGATCAATAGCTTGCTTGCGCTTTGAGGGCATGCGGGCACCATCTTTACTGCTGGTCTTACTGCCCGATAAATCGCGTTCAGTAACAAAGAGAATTTCGGCGTGATCACTCTTAAACCCATAACCTAAAGAGGATTGAGTAACGTGAATTGAGCCTTTTGTTGGTTGGGCGCTTAAGTTCTGCACCATCTGCACGGGCAGATCTGCATCACGGAAGATTCCTGCATAACGCTCAGCCATTCCGTGGCCGGTGGTTGAGAAGATGACTGATTGGTGGGCCTCTAAACCAGTGCGCAGAAGTTCGCAGAGTGCTTCCACATTTCCGCGCATCGGATCGATTGCTGAGATATCAAGGAAGCGTGCATCGTCATCGAGGTCGCTTCCAAATGCATTGAGTGCGCGCACGGGTAGAGCAAGGCGAGCAATCTCTTCTTGTAGCTCTTTCCAATCAAAGTAAGTGATGTTCTTTACCGGTAGCGGCGCTGATCCCCCGATCGCGGCATTGGACCAAGAGGCTTCTAGAAACTCTTGGTTAGTTTCAATGAGATCAGCGGTTCGAGAACGAATGCGTTCATCGTCAATAAATACAACTTGGGTGCCCTTAGGCATGCGATCCAGAATTGTTTCAAAGTCATCTGTGAGTAATGGAATGAGAGATTCCATGCCATCAACGATTGTTCCTTGCGCTAACTTGTCGAGGATTTCCAGAGCGCTTGGATACTGGCTCTTAATCTTCTCTGCTCGCTCGCGGATGCTGTCGGTGAGTAAGAATTCACGGCAAGGCAAGATTGCTAACTTTCCAACAACAGCTTCACTGGTGCGCTGATCTGCAACTTCAAAGTAGCGCATCTCTTCAATTTCATCACCAAAGAAATCAATGCGCACTGGATGCATCGCAAGTGGCAAGAAGACATCGACGATGCCGCCGCGAACGGCAAACTCTCCACGCTTTTCTACAAGGTCAGTACGAGAAAAAGCTAACTCTGTTAAATGTGTAATGAGTTCAGTAAGGCCAATCTCTTGACCAATTTCGAGTGTCCACAGCGGACTCTTTGCAAGAGTTGCAATGAAGCGATGAATAACTGCGCGCACAGGTGCAACAACGATTGGATTATTTGGATTTTCGGTCAGTGAATATAGAGTCGAAAGTCTGCGAGCTACGGTGTCACTGCGTGGACTCAAGCGCTCGTGCGGAAGGGTCTCCCAGGCAGGAAATTCAAAGACAGTGGGATGAAGGCTCTTGAGGTATTCAGAGAGATCTTCACTGCCGCGGCTGGAACTAGTGACAATCAGAAGTGGCTTCTCTTGTGCAGCCAGAGCGATTAAGAATGGATAGCTAGATGCAGGTGCAATGATCTTGGTTGAATCATTGAGCGCAGAAGAGACTTCAGTATCACTATGTAATACCGAGAGAATTCCTCTCATCGCGCACCCCCATTCATCCAATAAACGGCTTAAAGCCCCACTTCAAAAAGAAGGGGGGCGAACAATTACAGTCTATCGGCACCCGTCTATCTGTGATAATTCTCGGGTGATGGAGAGCCCACAAACCAAGAACCTCGTTGCATCTGATGATGCGACGTTGCGCAGCGATGTGCGCAGACTCGGTGACCTCCTAGGACAGTCTCTTGTTCGACAAGAAGGACAAGATCTCCTTGATCTCGTTGAAAGTGTTCGCAAGGGAGTCCGCGAAGGTGGCGGAATCGAAATTCTGGAAAAGCTTTCAGTCGATGAATCAGTTCAGCTGGTACGTGCATTTAGCACTTACTTCCACTTAGCCAATGTTGCAGAACAAGTTCACCGTTCACGCGTTCTTGCAGAAGTTCGTGCACAAGGTGGTTCTTGGATTACTCGAGCCATCGACAAGATTGAAGATGCAATTAAGAATCCCGTTTCCGGTCACGAAATTTCTCATGCTGATCTTGAAAAGTGGATTAACGATCTCGATATTCGTCCAGTCTTTACAGCGCACCCAACAGAAGCAGCGCGCCGTTCCATCTTGAGCAAGCTTGGTGAAATTGCATCGCTTCTCGATACACCAAAGACTGTGACACAAGAAGAACGTCTGGCCGAGACTGTTGATCTTCTGTGGCAGACCGATGAGCTTCGCCTCGATCGCCCTGAACCGCTCGATGAAGCGATGAACGCTCTCTATTACCTCGATGACCTTGCAACAAATACAGTTCCAGAAGTTCTCAATGACTTTGCTCGCGAACTCAAGCGCCTTGATATTGATTTGCCCGTAACTGCTCGCCCACTGACATTCGGTACCTGGATCGGTGGAGACCGCGACGGTAATCCAAATATCACTCCTCAAATCACCGAAGAAGCAGTTGTTCTTCAAGCGGGCCATGCCATTCGTACAACAATCGCTGCAATGAACCGCCTGCGCCAGATGCTTTCGGTCTCTACTCGTATTGCAGGTGCAACCCCTGAACTCAGCGCATCTGTTGAAGAAGATCTCAAGAACATCCCTGAATTCGAAGAACGTTTCTTACGCCTCAATGTGCAAGAGCCATACCGACTTAAGGCAACTGCCATCGTGCACCGTCTGGCATTTACCCGTAATCGCCATAGCGTCAACGGCCCGCATGTTCCAGGTCGCGATTACAAGAACACAGCAGAACTCCTTGCAGACCTAACTTTGATGCGCGATTCACTCTTTGCTCACCGTGGCGAACTCCTTGCAACTGGCCTGCTCGAGCGCACAATCCGCACCGTTGCTGCCTTTGGGCTAACACACGCAACTCTTGATATTCGCGAACATTCAGATGCTCACCACAACGCAATCAAGCAGATGATTTCTGGCGATTACATCGGTCTATCTCATGAAGATAAATTCCCTGTACTTGTGAAGCAACTCGCTTCATCTGAAAAGCTCGATGCTTCAAAGCTGGATGCAGCAGGGGTTAAGACGCTTGGCACTTTTATTGCAATCGATGATTTGATTGAACGCTTCGGGCCTGAAGTTATTGAGACATACATCGTCTCTATGACCAAAGGCGCTGACGATCTCATCGCAGCAACTGTTCTTGGTAAGCAGGCAGGTCTTGTCGATATCGATAAGAAGGTTGCCAAGATTGGCTTCGCACCGCTTCTTGAAACTGTTGCTGAACTTCGCGCTGCAGGTGAAATTCTTGAGAAGCTTCTTGCCGATCCCACATATCGCAAGCTCGTTGAACTTCGCGATAATGTACAAGAGGTAATGCTCGGGTATTCAGATTCCAATAAAGATGCAGGTATCGCGACATCGCAGTGGGAGATCCACCGTGCGCAGCGCAAGCTTCGCGACGTTGCCATCAAATATGGCGTCAAACTTCGTTTATTCCACGGTCGCGGTGGTTCAGTCGGTCGCGGTGGCGGACCTACCTATGAAGCACTTGTTGCTCTTCCATGGGGTTCTGTCGACGGCCAGATCAAGATGACTGAACAAGGTGAAGTTATCTCCGATAAGTACGCGCTTCCTGCCCTTGCTCGCGAGAACGTTGAACTCACTTTGGCCGCTTCCCTTGAAGCAACGGTCCTTAACCGCGGCCCACGTCAAAGCCCAGAAGATTTAGCTATGTGGAATGAGTGCATGAACCTTGTCAGTGACAACTCATTTACTCGTTATCGTTCTTTAATTGATCATCCTGATCTACCTGCTTATTTCTATGCATCAACTCCTGTTGAACAACTAGGAAATCTCTTCCTCGGTTCTCGTCCATCACGACGTCCTGATGCTGCCGGCGGTCTTGATTCACTCCGTGCGATTCCATGGGTATTTGGCTGGACCCAATCACGTCAGATTGTTCCTGGCTGGTTTGGTGTGGGTTCTGGGCTTAAAGCAGCTCGTGAAGCAGGAAAGACAGATGTGCTTCAGAAGATGCTCGCAGAGTGGCACTTCTTCTCAACCTTTATTAGCAATGTCGAAATGACACTTGCGAAGACAGATTTAACAACTGCTCAGCGTTATGTCGACACCTTGGTGCCAGCAGAACTTCGCCACTTCCTCGACACAATCAAGGAAGAGTTCGAATTAACGGTTGCAGAAATTCTTACGCTGACCGAAAAGAGTTCACTTCTTGGTGATCAAGCAGTCTTAGCTCGTACCTTGCAGGTTCGTGATACCTACCTTGCTCCATTGCAGTTGCTACAGGTAAATCTCTTGCATCGTGTACGTACCGAAGGTGAAGCAGATCCAACGCTTATCCGCGCCTTGCTCTTAACAATTAACGGTGTGGCTGCGGGACTACGTAACACTGGCTGATATCAGTCTTTATTGGGTTCTGATTCAGAATTACAAAATCAGCATCTGCACCAACTGCAATTACTCCCTTATTCCAGAAGTTTGAATACGCAGCATCTTCTGTGTAATGAACCAACGAATCTTCTATTGAAATAGCTTCCTGTGGGCTCCAAGCTTTATCGCTTCCTGGCGCTGTTCTGTGCGTAGGAACGGCAAGTGCTTCCAGTGGAAGATGGCTCGTAACAGGCCAATCGCTTCCGTAGGCGATACGTGCTCCGCTCTTCTGTAGTGAATTTAACTGGTACTGCTGGTTATTGCGATCTGCCCCGATGCGTGGCTCGATGAGCTGTGCATTCATTGGATCGAGATATGTCCAGAGCGGTTGGATATTTGCAATCACACCAAGCTTGGCAAAACGTGGCAGATCATCTGGGTGAATCAGTTGTGCATGCGCAATGACAGGTCTGCGATCCCATCGTGGATTAACTCTTTGCATGGCTTCGATAGCATCAAGTGCTTGTCTAATTGCTGCATCGCCTATGGCATGGGCATGAATTTGAAAGCCTGCTGCATCAAAATGAACCATTGCATCCAGTAGTTCATCATCGTTCCAGATCATTAATCCGCGAGATTGTGGATCATCGAGATAAGGATCAAGAAGGGCGGCCGTGCCCGCTGATAACGCACCATCACAGATGAACTTCACCGTCTTTGCATGAAGTTTGGAATCTTCACCGAGTGATTCAATCTCTTTGCGGAAGTGCAGGAAATCTTTACTACGTGAACGCCAAGATTCAGGTTGAGCTAGGAAGAAAAGATTTGTATCAATAGTTAAAGCACCGCTACGAGATGCGGCGATATATGCCTCGGGCATACCTGGTTCAACCCAAGCATCTGTAGTACTTGTGACACCTGCTGCTCGGTATTGTTCACAAGCCCAGGCGATTGCTGCGACATCATCTTCGATAGTTCGCACTGGTGTGTTGGAAAGGATTAAATCAATTGCAGAAGGTTCGCGCAGCGTTCCTTTAGGTGAACCATCTGCATACCGTGCAATAGATCCTCCATCAGGATCTTGCGTAGCGTCAGTAATGCCTGAAAGTTCGAGCGCCTTGGAATTTACCCATACGGTGTGATGATCAACAGCATGTAGAACAACAGGAATATTGCTGACAGCTTTATCGAGCCAGGCTGCTTCAAAATCTCCGCCCGCAACAACGGATGCTTCGTATGCGCCGCCGATGATCCAACTCTTATTGGGATTCGCTGCGGCATAGCGTGCGACTTCAGCGACCATCTCATCAACGCTCTGCAGCCCATTGAGTAATGGACCTTGGCTCTCGCGCCCAGCAAAGAGCGGATGTGCATGTGCATCGATAAATCCTGGAGCGAGGAATTTTCCTTCGAGATCAATCTTCTCGTCGTACTGTGCAGATAAAGCATCGCTACCAAGTGCGATGATTTCGTGGTTCTCGACGAGAACAGCTTCGGTATAACGCCCTCGTGAGCACCAAATCTCACCGTTGGCGTAGAGAGTCTTCATGCGACCTGATTAAGAGTTGAACTTTGATTGCGTGAGGTCGAGCCCTTTTTCAATCAGGAACTCAACGCAATCTGCTCCGCGATCGATAAATTCATCGATGGATTTCTTCTCTTCTTTACTAAATTGCTTGAGAACGAAATCACCTGGATCTTGTTGCCCCATAGGACGACCGATGCCTAGACGCACGCGGAAGTAATCTGCTGTTCCAAAGGAAGAAGTAAGTGATTTCAATCCATTATGGCCATTGTCGCCACCAGCAACCTTGGTGCGAATAGCTGCGTATGGAATATCGAGTTCATCATGCAGAACAATAATTTTTGTTGGCTCAACAGAGTAAAAAGATGCGAGTGCCTTAATAGGCCCACCCGATTCATTCATAAAGCTCTTTGATTTAGCGAGAATTACTGAATGCGCATCGACCCCAACGCCCAATTTGTAAGCGGCGATATCGGTACGAGATTTATGTGTAGAAAGTTTTACATTGTGGCGTTTAGCTAGATGATCAATGACCATCTGACCCACATTGTGACGGGTGGCAGCGTATTCATCCCCGGGATTACCGAGACCCACTACCAACCACGTCATAACGCGAAATCGTACGGGTTATTAGTCCTTCTTCTCTGCATCTGCAGCAGGTGCCGCAGCTGCATCAGCAGCAGGAGCTGCAACAGCAACTTCTTCAACAGCTGTTGAGCGCTCTGAAAGGTGAACGATGATTGTGTTCTCTGGGCTAACAAGAGTTGTGCCGGCAGGAAGTACAACATCTGAAGCATGCTTTGAAGTTCCAGCAGCCATTCCTTCGATGTTAAGAACGAGGAACTTAGGAATTGCTGTTGCCTCTGCCTCAACTTCGATTGAGTTGTGCTGTGTCTCAAGGATGCCGTCTGGATCGTGCTTACCTTCAGTGTGAATTGGAACTGAAACAGTTACCTTTTCTCCTCGACGAACAAGTACGAGGTCGATGTGCTCGAGGATCTGCTTGAGTGGGTGGCGAACTACAGACTTTGGAAGTGTGAGCTCAGCCTTTCCATCGATATCGATGTTAAGAAGAACGTTTGACTCTTTAAGAGCTACGCCGAGTTCGCGTGCTGGAAGAGTGATGTGAAGTGGCTTTTCGCCATGTCCGTAGATAACAGCTGGAACGAGACCTGCAACGCGTGCGCGACGTGAAGCACCCTTACCGAATTCGGTACGTGTTGTTCCCTTGATTGATACTTCTGCCATTTCGAAACTCCCCTAATAAATTCATTTAGTTGCTGTTATCGGACTTCTTTATATTGCGAAGTTCCAGCAGGAGTTAATACCTACGCCGTCGATCACGGATAAATTTCACCCTCGCCGGAACGAGGTGAAGATTAGCGTGACTTAGCTGTGGCCGTCAAAAAGGCTAGTTACTGAGCCATCTTCGAAGACTTCGCGGATGGCGCGAGCCAGAAGTGGGGCAATTGAGAGCACGGTGAGCTTGTCGAACTTCTGGTCCTCAGACAATGGAAGTGAGTCTGTGACGACTACTTCTACAGCGCGGCAGTCGCGTAGGCGATCTACTGCAGGGCCTGAGAAGACTGCATGTGTTGCAGCGATGATGACATCTTTTGCGCCACCTTCGAAGAGAGCATCGACAGCCTTGGTGATTGTTCCCGCTGTATCGATCATGTCATCGATAACGACGCATGTGCGGCCTTCGACATCTCCGACAACTTTTCCAACAACTGCTTCATTTGGAATAAGTGGGTCGCGAGTCTTATGGATAAATGCGATTGGGCAACCACCGAGAAGTTCTGACCAACGTTCTGCAACGCGAACGCGACCTGAGTCAGGTGAAACGATGGTGAGCTTTGAGCGATCGACCTTGCTGCCAACGTAATTGGCAAGCATTGGAAGTGCGAATAAGTGATCGACGGGACCGTCGAAGAATCCTTGAATCTGAGAAGTGTGAAGATCAACAACCATGAGGCGATCAGCACCTGCTGCCTTAAAGAGATCTGCCATGAGGCGCGCAGTAATCGGTTCGCGACCACGGCTCTTCTTATCCTGGCGAGCGTATGCATAGAACGGAGCAACAACGGTGATGCGCTTTGCAGATGCGCGCTTGAGAGCATCGATCATGATGAGTTGTTCCATGATCTGCTTATTGATTGGTGCTGAATGTGACTGAATAACGAATGCATCGCAACCGCGAACAGATTCTTCAAAGCGAACAAAGATTTCGCCGTTGGCAAAGTCATATGCAGATGTTGGGGTAAGTGGAATACCTAGTTCGGTGGCAACTTGCTCTGATAACTCTGGAAATCCGCGGCCTGAAAAAAGACGAAGTTTTTTCTCTGAGGATAAACGGATCTCGCTCAAGGAAGTTAGCCCTTCTGCTCATCGGTGCTGTGGCGCGATGCCGCCTCAGCAGATTTAGTGCCGGGACGCTTACGCAGAACCCAACCTATTACATTTCGCTGCTTTGCCCTACCGACACCAATTGCGCCAGGAGGAACATCTTCAGTAATCACAGATCCAGCAGCTGTGTAAGCGCCATCGCCGATTGTGACTGGGGCTACCAACATTGAATCGCTTCCGATTCGGACGTGATCGCCAACGACTGTGTAATGCTTTTCAACGCCGTCGTAATTAACAAAGATAGTTGCAGCGCCGATATTGCTACCTTCGCCGATAACCGCGTCTCCTACATATGAAAGATGTGGAACCTTTGAACCTTCGCCCAAAGTCGCATTCTTCATTTCGACATATGCGCCGACCTTTGAATTCGGTAGCAACTTAGTTCCAGGGCGTAAGAATGTATATGGACCAACGTTTGCGCCATCGCCAATAATTGCTTCAGATGCGCGAGATTCAATAACGCGAGCACCCGCACCTACGGTGCAATCAACAAGAGTTGTACGTGGGCCAATAACCGCGCCGGTAGCTACTGTGGTTGTGCCGCTAATTGCAGTGCCTGGCATCAAGACCACATCGTTTGCAACTGTCGCAGTTGCATCAACCCAAGTGCTTAATGGGTCAACGATTGTCACGCCAGCGCGCATCAAATCTTCATTGATGCGATCGCGCAAAAGAGCTGCTGATTCTGCAAGCTGAACGCGGTCATTGACGCCGAGAATTTCAATGAAGTCATCGATAAGAACTGCAGCAATTTTTCCGCCCTCGTTGCGAAGAATTTCAATAACATCGGTGAGATAGAGCTCGCCTTGTGAATTATCGTTCTTAAGCTTTCCGATTGCTCCTGCAAGTTTGATTGCATCAAATGCATAGACGCCTGAGTTAACTTCGAGAATATCGCGCTGTACTTCATCGGCATCGCGTTCTTCAACGATACGCAAGAGTGAATCATCATCGCCACGAATGATGCGGCCGTACCCAGTTGGATCGGGATGTTCTGCTGTCAGCACTGATGCAGTGAATCCACCTGCATGGTGTTGCTCAAGAAGTTGAGCAAGTGAAGTGCCGGTAAGCATCGGAGTATCGCCGGCAAGAACCAAGATTGTTCCGGTTGCCTTTAAACCATCGAGTGCCAACTGAGTTGCATGGCCTGTACCGCCGCGCTTTTCTTGGAAGACTGTTGTGACATGTGGAGCAACTTCTGAAAGGTGAGCTTCTACTTGTTCGCGACCTGCGCCCACAACAACGCACACATGTTTTGGTGCGAGCGCATCGACAGCATGGAGAACGTGGCCGACAAGGGAACGACCTGAGATTGGATGGAGAACCTTGGGGGTACTCGACTTCATGCGAGTGCCTTCTCCAGCAGCGAGAATCACTACTGTTTCGAGGCTCATGTGTGCAGTCTACTTGCTAAGGCTGAGATTGAAACGGTGGCTCCGCCTTACCTATCGGCTGAGCAATACATTGCTCCGCCACCAGGTATCGATCCTGGACCCTGGGCTTCAAAGGCCCATGTGCTAGCCACTACACAATGGCGGAACCTATATTCTCCCTTATCTTCGGTAGTGCTCGCGACCACTAAACTCATTTCTTATGCAGAGCAATTCGAATCCTCTTGAGCGGGATGAAGTAGACCGTCTCATAGCGGCCTGGAAGCGCGAGCGGCCAGATCTCGACCTCTCCCCCTTAGCTGTCCTTAGCCGTATCACTCGTATCGCCCGCCACCTCGATATCGCTCGTCGCGATGCATTCGGCGATCTTGAAAATTGGGGCTTCGATGTTTTGGCTGCTCTGCGTCGTGCCGGCGAACCACATCAGCTTTCACCTGGTCAATTAATGCAAGAGACCATGGTGACAAGTGGAACGATGACAAATCGCCTTGATCGCCTTGAAGAACTTCAGCTGATTACTCGCGAACAAGATCCTGATGATGGTCGCGGTTCATTAGTGACCCTTACAAAAACTGGAATGCGCGCAGTTGATTCAGCACTTGAAGATCTTTTGGAAAATGAACGCGAACTGCTTGGAACTCTATCTGCAGGCGACCGTGAAACTTTGGCAGAGTTATTAAGCAAACTTGTTACAGAGTTTGACGAGAATTAATTAAATAACTTTTGCGCCGTGCACTGGTCCATGCGCACGAGCAACGCTTCCGACTACACCGCTTGCAGTGAGCGCCACAGCTAAATCAAGTCCTGAATCTTCGTCGGCAACAAGGAACGCAACTGTTGGACCAGAGCCGGAAACAATTGCACCAAGTGCGCCGTAATCACGACCAACTTCTAGAACAAGGCTCAGTGCTGGGCGCAATGAACACGCTGCGTTCTGTAGATCGTTGGTAAGTGCGCGACCCACTGCATCGGCATCTGCTGCAAGAAGTGATTGCATCAATTGATCTGAAACTTGAGGCGGTGCGATATCGAGTTCAGCACGCATGCGATCGCATTCGGTATAGACAGCAGGTGTTGATAAACCAACGCTGGAAAGTGCCAATACCCAGTGATAGGTACCGCGAGATAGCGCTGCAGTGAGTTGATCACCGTGGCCCTGACCAATTGCTGTGCCACCAGAGATCATGAAAGGAACATCGCTGCCAAGTTGTGAACCAAGTGCGTGCAACTCTTCTCGTGACATCTCGAGCTGAAAGAGGGCATCCATCGCAACTAAAGTGCCTGCAGCATCGGCGCTTCCGCCAGCCATGCCACCTGCAACCGGAATCGACTTCTTAATTTCAATATGAACATCGACATCGAAATCAAACTTCTGACCAACTAACTGTGCAGCCTTTACAGCAAGATTTGAGTGATCTTCAGGAACGCCGTGTGTGTGCTCGCCGGTGACAGAGATGGTAACGCCACTTCCAGGGTTTGATTTGGTAACGGTGACATCATCAAAGATAGAAATTGCTTGAAAGACAGAGACAAGGTTGTGATACCCATCGGCCTCACGAGGTCCGACAGATAGCTGCAAATTAACTTTTGCAGGTACGCGTACCGTCACTGAATTCTTAGCCACGTTAAGACTCTACCTGTTGAGATGCAATCGCGCAGAAGCCATGAATATCGAGCGCTTCTCCGCGAAGAGTTGGGTCAATTCCTGCAGCACTTAATACCGCTTCGGCTGCAGCAGATCCGCCATACATTGAAGAGAGTGCCGAACGGAGCATCTTGCGACGTTGTGCAAAAGCTAAATCAATAATTGCAAATACCTTTTTGCGTAGCTCTTCATCCCCTGGAGTTTCGCGGCGCTTAAAGCCAACTAACTTTGAATCCACATTGGGTTGTGGCCAGAAGATGCTGCGCGAAACAGAACCTGCACCTGTGACATCAGCCCACCATGCAGCTTTAACACTGGGGATTCCATACTCTTTTGAATTCGGCTTGGCCGCTAATCGATCTGCAACTTCGGCCTGCACCATGACTACTCCACTGCGCAGTGAAGGCAAGATTTCCAGCAGGTGTAGAAAGACAGGAACAGAGACGTTATATGGCAAGTTTGCAATCAAGACAGTTGGATCAATCGGCAAGCTCTTCAGTGTCAGCGCATCCTGATTAATGACAGTCAAGATATCTGCACGCTCTGAATGTTTTGCAGCAGTGATCGGTAATTGATTCGCCAAGCGAGAATCGATCTCAACAGCAACGACTGCTTGCGCTTCTTCCAACATTGCCAATGTCAGTGACCCAAGACCGGGTCCGATTTCGAGTGCGATATCAGTTGGGGTTAAACCTGCTGTGCGCACAATCTTGCGGCAGACATTTCCATCGTGAACAAAGTTCTGTCCAAGGGACTTTGAGGGTTTGAGATCGAGAGCTTCAGCAAGCTCGCGAATTTCAGCGGCGCCGAGCAGGCTCATGCGAAGGATCCGAAGATACGTTCAGCGTTTACAGATAGTGCGGTGGCTAGTTCTGCCACATCTTCATCGCGTTCTGCGGCCATTGCTCGCACAATGTTGGCAATCTGCGCAGGTGTATTGAGAGCTCCGCGGTGAGGAGATGGAGCTAAGAACGGTGAATCTGTTTCGACCAGTAACTGGTCGTGCGGAACAAGTTTGACCGCATCACGCAGAGCTGGCGCATTCTTAAATGTCATAGTGCCGGCGAAAGAGAGGATGTAGCCACGATCGATGCAGGTCTTTGCCATTTCAACATCGCCTGAGAAGCAGTGGAAGACAGTCTTTTCTGGAGCTCCTACTTCGAGCAAAATGGAAAGCACATCGTCATGTGAATCGCGGTCGTGGATAACAAGTGCCTTATTGGTGCGCTTTGCTAGATCAATATGCCATTTAAAGGATTCTTGTTGGCGTTTCTGTAGCGCAGGTTCGGTGCGGAAGTAATCAAGACCAGTTTCACCGATTGCACGAACACGTGGATCCTGCGCAAGTTTTTCAATGATTGCCCAATCAGCTTCAAGATCTGGAACAACCGGTGCTTCATTGGGGTGCAGCGCAACAGCTGCTAGTACGCGGCCTGGAAACGCGTTCGCCATATCGACGCACCACTGCGATTGTTCTGCTGAATATCCAACCTGCACGATGCGATCAACATTTACTGACTTGGCATCATCAAGAACTTGGCGCACCGCATCCGAATCAGGAGCTTCATTGGTAACGATTTCAATATGCGCATGCGCATCAACTGTTGGGACAGGAAGCGGTTCAGGAAGTGGAGCAGGTTGACGATCTATATCGCGGTTGTGGCGATCGGCCATTAGAGATTTACTCTTTAACTTCTAACCGTGGGAATAAGACCGGAGTCTTTGTGACAGTTGCACCTTGTGGCAACTGACCCCAGGTCGCAACGTTAGAAATTTCTTGCTTTCCAATTTCGCCAAGTGCCTCTTTTGCGCCCAGTGATTCCCACAAGATTTCTGTAGTTGCAGGCATAACTGGGTGGAGCAGAACAGCAAGTGCGCGAAGTGCTTCAGCAGTGTTATATAAAACTTCTTCAAGGACAGCCTGGTTGGCAGGATCCTTCGCAAGAATCCAAGGCTCTTTGATTGTGACAAAGCCATTGACCTGCTTGCAGTAATCCATCACCGCGTTGATTCCACCTTGGAAATCGAGTGCGACCATTGCTGCATCTGCCTTATCGACAGTTATCTGAAGTGACTCAGCAAGAGCTGCATCCTTAGCAACTGCAGGGACTTTTCCGCCACAGTACTTTTCAATCATTGCAGCAAGGCGTGATGCCAAGTTGCCGAAGTCATTTGCGAGTTCAGATGTGTAACGAGCGCTCATATCTTCCCAAGAGAAAGATCCATCGCTGCCGAATGGAATTGCGCGCAAGAAGTAATAGCGGAATGCATCGACGCCAAAGTGGTCGGTGATATCTGATGGAGCAATACCGGTGAGCTTGGACTTTGACATCTTCTCGCCACCGACGAGCAACCAACCGTGTGCAAATACCTTCTTGGGAATCTCGATTCCGGCAGCCATAAGCATTGCTGGCCAGATCACTGCGTGGAAGCGCAAAATATCTTTTCCGACGAGGTGAACATCTGCAGGCCATGTCGCTGCAAACTTCTTGCCACCTTCAGAATCTGGTGCATCGGTAAGTCCTACTGCTGTTGCATAGTTGAGCAAAGCATCAAACCAAACATAGACAACTTGATCAGTATCCCAAGGAACAGGAATACCCCAGTCGAATGTCGAGCGTGAAATTGAGAGATCTGAAACGCCGCCTTCGAGAAATGAAACGACTTCATTGCGCGCGCTTTCTGGTTGGCACGCTTCAGGATTGTTCTTGTAATGATCAATAAGTGGTTGCGCGAATTCAGAGAGCTTGAAGAACCAGTTATTTTCATTAACGAGTTCGATTGGCTTGCTGTGAATTGGGCAGAGCTTTTCACCATCGGCATCAATGAGGTCGCCAGGTAGCTTAAATTCTTCGCAGCCAACGCAGTAAGGACCTTCGTACTTACCTGCATAGATATGGCCAGAATCTTTGAGTGATTGCAAGAACTTCTGAACGCGCTCTGTGTGGCGCGGTTCGGTGGTGCGGATAAAGTCATCGTTAGCGATATTGAGCGCTTCCCAATTAGGTTTCCACGCATCGGCAACTAACTTATCGACCCACGCTTGCGGTGCAACGCTGTTCTGTTCTGCAGTGCGCATGACTTTCTGACCGTGTTCATCTGTTCCGGTAAGGAACCAGACTGACTCACCGCGCTGGCGATGCCAACGAGTCAGGACATCGCCGGCAACAGTTGTATATGCATGGCCAATATGTGGCGCATCATTTACATAGTAAATAGGCGTAGTCAGGTAGAAAGACTTCATCTGCTCATCTTATTCGCATCGACTACGGCTGCATAAACGATCTTCTTTGGAAGGTCGAATTCATCGGCGACGGTAGCGATCGCGCCTTTTCGGTCCATTCCAGCGGCCTCATATTCGCGGACTCGAGCAACTGCATCATCGGCGGTCTTGCTCTGCGAGCCAGCCTCAACTCCAGCGATGACCAATGTGATTTCACCAAGTACTTCTTTACCAGCAGCCCAGGTAATGAGTTCAGCCAAAGTGCCACGAATTGTTTCTTCGTAGGTCTTTGTCATTTCGCGACAAATTGCACCTCTGCGAGATTCACCAAGGATTGCTGCAGCATCGACAAGTGATTCATGGAGTCGATGAGGCGCTTCAAAAATCACCATCGTGCGCTCTTCAAAGCGGAGTGACTCGTAGAAAGTATTGCGCGCACCTTGTGCGCGAGGTGCGAAACCTTCAAAGGTAAAGCGATCGGTAGGAAGTCCAGAAAGGGCAATCGCCATCGTTGGAGCACTTGGTCCAGGAATAACAACAGTAGGAAGATTTTCAGCGATGGCATCGCGCATCAAACGGAAACCAGGATCGCTGATTGTTGGCATTCCTGCATCTGTCACAACAAGTACTTCTTTGCCTTCTCGAAGCAGTTGAAGAATTTCTTGGGTGCGATCTGTTTCATTACCTTCGAAGAAAGAGATGATGCGAGCGGTAAATGTGACGCCCAAATCTGAGGCTAAGCGATGGAATCGACGTGAATCTTCTGCGGCAATTACTTGAGCAGATTCGATAGCGTTCTTGAGGCGTGCGCTTGCATCGAGCGGATTTCCAAGTGGAGTCGCTGCAAGAACTAGGGCCATATGCGAATCCTCCCATATTCTGTACTTATGGTTGCAGCTATTGCTCCGATACTCATCGCACTTCTCTCTTTCATACTCCGCATCGTTGATCTGGGACGAGTAAAGGGATTTATCTTCGATGAGGTCTATTACGTCGATGGTGCACGCGATTTGCTGGCATACGGCGTTGAAGTCTCTGGAGATAAAGCTGAATTCATTGTGCATCCACCTGTTGGTAAATGGTTGATTGCACTTGGAATCAAAGTATTTGGCGACGATAGCTTTGGCTGGAGATTCACCAGCGCTCTCGTAGGTTCTTTGATGATTCTATTGATTGCACTTATCGCTCATCGCCTCTTTAGAAAGACGGTTCTCACAGCTCTTGCTGCAGGCTTAATGGCAATCGATGGTCTTGCTTTAGTCCATTCCAGAACTGCGCTACTTGATAACTTCCTTGCCTTCTTTATTCTTGTTGCAACATATTTATTCCTTACCAAACGCTATTGGTGGACCGGAATAGCACTGGGCTTGGCACTTGGAACAAAGTGGAGCGCTCTCTATTTCATTGCAGTTTTCGGAGCGATTGGGTTGTACCGAGCATTCACTCACCACTCAGGTCGTGACTTGCTCAAGCCAACACTTGCGCGCATCGGACAATTTGGGATTACTCCGCTAGTCATCTACATATCTTCTTGGGCTGGATGGTTTGCAAGTAACCGCGGTTGGGATCGTAACTACTCATCAAATGTATTTTCGTCCTTTATTTACTACCACCAACAAATGTTGGGATTCCATACAGGCTTAACAGATAAACACACCTATCAAGCAAGCCCCTGGAGCTGGCTTGTCATGGGTCGGCCAACATCTTTCTATTACGAAACTCCGCAAGGATGTGGAAGCGAAAGTTGTTCTCAAGAAATTCTCGCACTGGGCACACCCTTCTTATGGTGGCTAGGTGCAATCGCAATCTTTGTTGTATTTGGAATGTGGATCCGCGCAATTGTTCTTAAGGAGATGGAGCCGGCACTTACTTTGATTGTTGCCGGAATAGCAGCTGGGTATCTTCCGTGGTTCTTCTATCAACAACGCACAGTCTTTACTTTCTACGCAATTGTCTTTGAACCGTTCTTGATTCTTGCTCTTCTTTATTGTGCGCGCTGGATACTTTCTCATTATGCACGGGTGGGAGAAGTAATTATCGCTGCAGCATTTGTCGTGCTCTTCTTTAACTTTCTCTACTTCTTGCCTGTCTATTTAGGCGATGTCATCACATACGAGGCATGGCGCTCTCGCATGTGGTTCCCGAGCTGGATTTAAAGGTTTAGTTACTGATTCGCGGCGCGAACTTCGCGCAGACGCTGCACTGCTTCATCAGCTAATTGCTGATCAAATACTTCATCGCGTGAAGGCGCAGCTGCAGCAAGTGCCTCGCGCTCAAGACGCTCTTGTTCTTCAGTCCACTTACCTGGCTCAGTTAAATCAATAACGCGCTTTGCCTGAACTGCCTTAGGCGCATTGACATATGTTGGGACTGGAATCTCATTTGGTTGCCACTCGGCACGTGATTGTGCTGTTCCTTTTGGAAGCAAAGTCACTCCAGTGAGTTCGCGCTCTGCAAGAGGCACCCAGTGGTCCTGATTAATCTTTACTTCATGATGTGTCTTTGTTGTCAGTACATCAGCAAGGTTTGTATGTGAAACACCTTCAGTGGTGCGATGCAGTTGATCAACGCGACGACGTTGAATGCGATCACTATTTTCTTGACGTCGCACGTGGGCGATGTAGATAACCAATCCAGTTACTGGAAGAGCGATGGCTAAATATGTGAAGGTCTGCATGATTGCACCTACCGTTGTAAGAATCATTGTGATTGTGATGAGAGAGAAAATTATTCTGCGGCGCATAAGTTGTTGGGCTACGCGTCCTGCACGATCGACATCTGTATAGATAACACCGGAAGTTGTATTTGCTCCCGGAGTATTACTTGCAACTACACGAAGAGCGCTTTTATATCTTTCAACGCTCTTTCCCGAAAATTCGTTCTTGTTATGTACCCAGCGAGGCAGAAAATAGGCAACCCACATGCCAATAATCGCTAGATAGATAATTCCCGAAGCCATGATGGGTAAAGATTAGAGGTGCAGGCCTTTAACTCCTTGGATTTCAAGGGGGGTTTACTTGATTAATTCATTGTTCTTAACGAAGCAGACATGGTCTCGCCATGCTCCATCAATATGCAGAAAAGCCTTGCGGTGGCCTTCTAATTCAAAGCCTGCCTTCTCGGCAACCCTGCATGATGCTGCATTTTCAGGGCGCACATTTATCTCAATGCGATGTAGCCCCAACTGTGAAAAACCAAAGGCAGATACCAACTTCACCGCTTGGGTTGTGAACCCACGGTTGGCGAAATTGAGATCGATCCAATATCCAATATGAGCTCCACGGAGAGCTCCATACATAACGCCACCCATAGTTATCTGTCCGACCAGATTACTGCCGTTCCAGATGAGGAATGAATATGAGCGACCTGCACGAGCTTCGCGATTGAGATTTGCGACCATCTCAAAGAAAGAAGGGCGCTTTGTGTGAAATTCGCTAGCCGGGCTATCTTCTGGAATCTGCGGAAGCGTTGCTTCCCAAGGGCTTAACCACTCTCGGTTTTCGGCACGGACGTTATTCCAGCGAGCACGATCTCGAAATCTAGCGGGCCTCAGAGTGATTTCATCTCCGTGAAGAACTACAGGCCACATAGAAATCGCGCTTTAGAGGTATCGGCGTTCGAGCACGACAACAGTGACATCGGCACCTGCAGTCAGTGAAGTTTCGCCTTCGGGTACTGCGATAAAAGAATTGGCATCAGAAAGCGTTGCCTGCTCATCCTGCGAGCTCAGTGGCGTTACAGACTTTCCATCTTCGCTCAAGATTGCGCGAACGTATGAGCGATCGCCACCGGATGAAGTAAGCGCCTTCTCAAGCTTCGCCTTTACTGATGGGCGATGAATTGTTGCTGTACCAAGCATGGTGCGAATCATGGGTCTGACCAAGAGTTCAAATGAGATGTAGGCAGCGATTGGGTCGCCAGGAAGCGTGACTACCGGAGTCTTATCTGGTCCGATGGTTCCGAAGTTATGGCGACCGCTGGATTCAATGGCAATATCAACTGTCTTCACTTCACCCATCTTTTCGAGGGTACGAGTGATGAGATCGAAAGAGTCGTCATGGCGTTCGCCGCTAATAATGATGAGGTCTGCGCGGACCAGCTGATCTTCAATCACGCTCTGCAATTGTGATTCATCATCTGGAATCGAGTGAACGCGATAGGCAACTGCGCCGACTTCGCGCACGGCTGTGGTGAGCAGCCAAGAATTTGTTTCGTACTCTTCATCAGCTTTGAGCGGAGTTCCTGGTTCAACTAAATCCGGGCCAGCCGAAATCACGACAACACGTGGATGTGGTCGAGTGGGCAGGTGATCAAGTCCGATTGAAGCAGCAAGACCGATCTGAGTTGAGCGAATACGACTTCCGGCTTTCATGACAAGACGTTCGCCGGCGAAGATATCTTCAGCAAGGGTTGCATCATGCGCATCAAGAAGCGGCATATCAAATGGGTCGAGAGGACGGCATATTTCTAAAAGAGAAGTAAGTACTTCATCTACGCGCAATCGTTCTGACATAATCACTAACCTTACTTGCACAGGTCTACGTACTAGGGGATTTCATGGGTATCAGCGAAGAAAAGTCATCACTTCGAACTCGATACCGCCAAGAACGTAACGCGCGTTACATCGAACATACCTTTGAATTTCTTGTGAGTTCTCCAGAATTCACTCGCGCAACCACCATTGCAAGTTACATGTCATATGGCGATGAACCAGATACTCATCAACTCAACCAAGCACTTATCACAGCAGGAAAAACTCTCGTTCTTCCCCGCATCAATGGCGATCAGCTCGAATGGGTTCGCTGGACTGGCGAGCCAGAAGGTTTAGAGAAAGCAAAGAAAATTCTTGAACCCGTGGGTCCGGCAATCAGCGATATTGGCAAGATTGAAATTGTCATTGTTCCCGCACTTCGTATCGATCGAAGTGGTTATCGTCTTGGCCAAGGTGGTGGTTATTACGACCGTGCACTTCCGCAACTAGCTGCCTGGTCGATTGGTCTCATTCATCCCGACGAGATTTCAAGTGAAGATCTACCGCGCGAACCATGGGATTTTCCATTACATGCAGCGGCAACGCCCGATTTAATCCTTAGATTTCAAAAATTCAATTAAGGAAGATTGCGAGCGATAACAATTCGCTGAATCTGGTTGGTGCCTTCATAGATTTGAGTCAGCTTGGCATCGCGCATCATTCGCTCGACTGGGTAATCTGAAACATATCCATACCCGCCAAGTACCTGCACTGCATCAGTTGTCACTTTCATGGCGACATCAGTTGCATAGGTCTTGCTTGCTGCTGAGAAGAACTTCAAATCCTTATCGCCACGTTCGCTTTTAGCTGCAGCTGCATACGTAATTTGGCGAGCTGTTTCAACTGCAATTGCCATATCGGCCAACATAAATTGAACGCCTTGGAAATCAAAGATCTCTTTGCCAAATTGTTTACGTTCATGCGAGTACTTCTTGGCGGCATCGAGTGCGCCTTGCGCCAATCCAAGTGCCTGCGCTGCAATGGTGATGCGGGTGTGATCGAGGGTATCCATTGCGAGAGCAAAACCTTTTCCGACTTCGCTGATGCGTCGATCATCTCCAATAGTTACATTGTCGAAGTAGACCTCTCGCGTTGGAGAACCGCGGAATCCCATCTTCTTCTCTGGTGCACCGAAAGAGACTCCGGGATCCGACTTTTCAACAATAAATGCTGTTATCCCTCTAGAGCCAAGTGAAGGATCTGTCTGAGCGATGACTGTGTAGAACTCAGAGACACCGGCGTTTGAGATCCACTTCTTGCTTCCATTAATTACCCACGAATCGCCTTTGCGCTCTGCCTTTGTCTTTAGAGATGCAGCATCAGAACCAGATTCAGATTCGGATAAGCAGTAAGAGAAACCTTTTCCTTGAGCGAGTGGACGTAGCCAGCGCTCTTTCTGTTCTTTACTTCCACCAAGAATCAGTGGCAGAGAGCCCAACTTATTTACTGCCGGAATTAGAGATGAGGCACCGCATACGCGTGCGACTTCTTCGATGATGATGCATGTTGCAAGTGCATCTGCGCCATCTCCACCAAACTCGGAAGGAACGTGCGCTGCGAAAAGCCCTGACTTCACAAGTGCATCGTGTGCTTCTTGGGGATAGCGATGATCTTCATCAACTTCGCGCGCAAATGGCGCAATTTCATTTTCGGAAAGTGATCGCAAGCTATCGCGTAAATCGTTGTACTCAGATGGGAGAGTAAAGATGTTTTCAAGACTCATTGCTTTCCTTCTCTCTCATCGCGACGCTGCAATTGGCTGAGATAATTATTGTATTGCGCTAATTCATCAGGTTCACCCATGGCGGCAAGACGAGCTTCATTGCGGTCGATGCGCTTAGCTTCGCGTGAATCATCACGCATCCACTGAATAAAGGTGGCAATCAGCGCCAAGATAATTGGAACTTCGCCCATCCCCCATGCAATTGCACCAGCTGCATGCTGATCTGCAAGTAGGTCAGTAAGCCATGGTGTTTGAAGAGAAGCGTAGTAACCCTGATCAATCAAGGTAGTTGTTGCAAGTAATGAGATTGCAAAGAATGCGTGAATGCTCATGGCAGCAAAGAGCATCACGATGCGAACAATGTGAGGAATCTTCTTTGGGTTGGGATCAATTCCGATAATGACATGGAAGAAGAGGAATCCAGCTAGGAAGAAGTGGATATTCATAAAGAGGTGGCCCGCATGCGATTGCATGAGGTTTCCAAAGAGATTGGTGAAGTAGAGAACAAAGAGTGAGCCATCGAATAAAGCAAGTGCGGTCAATGGGTTGGTGAGAATCACGGAATAACGTGAATGTAGGAATGCAATCAACATGCCACGTACGCCACGTTCGTCTTTTGTACGACCCAGTGGAAGTGTGCGCAGAGCCAGAGTAATTGGTGCTCCCAGCACGATTCCGATTGGGGCCACCATGCCGATGACCATGTGAGCGATCATGTGATATTCAAATGAGAAGAGGGCGTAGACGCCTAAGCCGCCACTTGTTGCAAAGTCGAGTGCAGAAATACCGAGTGCAAATGCAATTGTTCTTCCCACCGGCCATGAATCACCACGACGTTTCAGAATAATTACACCCTTGATATAGAGAGCGACAAGGATGATGAGTACACCGATAAAGAGTGCATCTGGGTTATATGCGGTAAGTAAACGCGTGAAGCTAGGTGCTTCTGGTGTAGCCATTCCAACGATCGAAAGCGCTGGGCTGTACTTCACATTGGGCGCAAGTGGTGGCTGAGAACTCGATAACCAACTTCCTAGAACAACTGTCACGCCCATGATCAGCGCTTCAATTGCAAGGACTCGACCCATTAAATTCCAGCCAGTTTTATCGCTGCTTAGAAGAGTCTTGCGATTTCGATAGCCAAGGAAAATCAGGACAAGGGTAAGGAGCGCTTTGAGAAGAATGACCCGTGCATACCCAGTTGACCATGCTGCCTCAAAGTTAAGTCGCGTCCATGCACTCGCAATTCCACTGACTACAACAGAGATTGCAGCCCATAAAGCCAGTTGGCTAAATCGAGGAAGTGCCATGGTGCGATCATCGGATGAGATAAGAAGTAGCGCGAGAATTCCACCGACCCAGAGCGATAGACCCGCAACGTGTATGACGAGAGCACCAATTGCTAATGAGTGCGATCCGCTTGCTGCAGAGTGGCTTTGAAAGACCGGTATGACAAGGGCAATCAGTGAAAGTCCCAAGAAGATAGTGCTAGCGAGAACTTTGTTGACGAGATTAATACCCAAAACGACCACAGCAATCAGCGCCAATTGATATCCCAGGTACTTACCGAGATCTACCTGTGTGAGAAAGGAGTTAAGCGATGTCGTGTCAAAGGCATCGAGAAGAGATGTTCCCAAGATATTTGCAAGGGTGAGAATGATCTGGAAGGCACTTGTAGCCAGCCAGATAAATCCGAAGATACGAAGCTTCTTACGCAGCGCCAGTGAGCTCTTTTCAAATGCACCTTCATGCTCTGGCAATAGAAACGACGTTGCTAGGAGGCAGCCGATAAATGCAAATGCGGCAAGAGTTGAAACTGATTTGTTGAGAGTTCCTAGAAATTCAACAGAAGTCAGATTGCCTGACAGAAAATTCATCGATCTCTATATAACTTTCTCGCATATAGAGAGAGCGCAATAGTGACTACTACTGCTGCCGCAAGAAGCCCAAGAACAAAAATTGTTGTTCCAAGATTATTTCCTGAAGGTGTTGGAATTTTTGATGGTTCAGGAGCCACTGTTGCAATCACAGTAGGTTCAGCAAAATTAAATGTAAATGTTCCAACGAGCGGAACATCATTTTCTGCCAAGAGCGAATAGTTGACGCTATAGATTCCGGTCTTCACTAACTGCTTAAGACCGATAACGGCATTGATGCCATCGATGGTGAGCGCGCCATCATCTACTCGGACACCCGTTGGATCAGTCACTGAAACTTCGTTTCCAGTATCCATCAAAGGTAGTTCTGTTGTGATGGTTACGGCGCTCGGTGCGCTTTGCAGAGTTGCTCCAGAAAGCGGAGAAGTTGCAACGAGAGTATTGGCGAAGGCAGTCATGGGTGTTAAGAAAATTGCTCCAATGACCAATGCGATAACGCTGACCTTCTTCATGCTCACATACTCCTCTTTTATTTCGATATCGGTGCTCAGAACCCGCGTGGATTCGCGCCTATCGTCTCACTTCTTTAGACTTAGGCATAGATACCCAAGAACGAATAGAAGAAAGGTCACATTGTGCCTACATACCAATATGCATGCTCCGTGTGCGACCACGCCTTCGAAGCTTTCCAAAGTTTCTCTGAATCACCGCTGACAGAATGTCCTGAATGCAAGGGCGAAGTTCGTAAGGTGTATTCGGCAGTAGGCGTTGTATTTAAGGGTTCAGGTTTCTACAAGACCGACTCCGTTTCAAAGCCAGCTTCAACTTCAGAATAAATTAACCGTGATGTGGCGGCTTATCGCCTTTAATCTCTTCTTCGCGACGTCGATCTTCATTCTGGTCCTCACGAGGGTCGCGTTCATCCTCAGTTGTTGTAGGAAACACATCGCTCATGAGGGAACACCTGTTCTTTAAATTCGAAACCGATAACGCAATCCTACATACTTAACTCATGTTTGAGCGCCTTGGTCATGTTCTTGTCCGTTATAAGAAGAGCGCAGTTGCCCTCTTTGTCATTGGAATCTTGCTTACAGGAGCAATCGGTTCACTGATCTTCAGCAGACTCGATTCAGGTGGCTACTCAAACCCAAACAGTGACTCATACAAGGTCTATGAATATCTTCGTGACGAGTTAAAGGTTCAAGATCCTGCAGTTGTAGTTGTTCTTGATTCGGGTGATACCGATATCACTGATCCAATCGTTACTCAGAAAGCGCTTGCGCTAGAGAAGAAGATGGCGCAAGAAGAAGGCGTTACTAAAACACTTTCATTCTGGAGTTCAGGTGGCGAACAAACTCTGAAATCTTCAGACGGAAAGGCTGGTTTCATTCTTATCTACGGCGATGGAGAAGCATTTACACCTAAGAGCCAGAAGCTCGGCGCGATCTTCCAGGAAAAGTACGATGGAAAAATTGATGGCCTCACTCTCTATGCAGGTGGCGTTGGTGTAGTTGGAAATGCCATCACTGAGAAGATCAGCAAAGACTTAAAAATCTCAGAAGCAATCTCTATTCCACTTACCTTTGTTCTCCTTGCCTTTGTATTTGGCGCTCTCGCCGCTTCTGCAATGCCGCTTATTGTTGGCGTTGCAGCAATCTTGGGAGCCTTCTTTATCCTCTATCTCATCTCACTCTTTACTGAAGTAAGCGTCTACGCACTCAACCTCACAACTGGTATGGGGTTAGGGCTGGGAATCGATTACGCGCTCTTGATGGTCAATCGCTTCCGTGAAGAGATCCATCACGGCAAGAGCGTTGAAGACTCTGTCATCACCACTATGGCAACTGCAGGAAAGACTGTCTTCTACTCAGGTCTTACCGTTCTTGTCACCATGGTCTCGCTGACTTTCTTCCCTCTTCCATTCCTTAAATCATTTGGCTATGCCGGTGTATCTGTAGTTGCACTTGCTGTTGTCGGCGCAATCTTGGGATTGCCACCAATTCTTGCTCTCGTTGGAAAGAAGATCGACAAGGGCGTCATTAGAAAATCAGCAATCACGCCGAAAGAAGATGGTCGCTGGGCAAACACTGCACGTATGGTGATGAAGCGCCCTACCGCTGTTGTCATTCTTTCACTCATTGTTCTTGGCATCATGGCGGCTCCTGTGCAGAACATTAAATTCGCACAAGGTGATTCACGAATGCTTCCTGCAGATAATCCTGCAGCAGTTGCAACTGCGCTCCAATCAGAGCGATTCCCTGGACAAACAGGAACCCCTATTGAAATTGTAATCTTCGATGGAATTGATAAGACCGAAGAGATCGCAACCTACGCTGCAAAGATTGGTCAAGTCTCTGGCGTTATCGCTGTTGCTCCGCCACAAGTAATTGGTCAAGATGTTCGACTTGTTGCATATCAATCAATGCTTCCGCGAACACCTGAAGCGCAAGCGCTTATCCATGAGATTCGCGATCTATCTTCTCCTGAAGGAACGCTGGTGGGTGGAGTAGCTGCGGATTACACCGATTCACAAGATGGCATTTCATCTACGTTACCTTGGGCGCTGGGTTGGATTGCGCTAAGCGTATTGGTGCTCATCTTCATCTTCACTGGTTCGATCATTCTTCCAATTAAGGCAGTGCTGCTAAACGTTCTCTCACTCGCCGCAACTATGGGTGTTCTTACTTGGGTCTTCATTGATGGACATCTTCAGTGGCTCGTTGGCTCATTTACTCTCACCGGAACACTAGATACATCCATTGTTATCTTGATTGCCGTCGTCGTATTTGGGCTTTCTATGGACTACGAACTCTTCTTACTTTCTCGCATACGCGAAGAGCACCTAGCTGGCAAAGATAATGTCGAAGCCGTTGCAACTGGACTTCAACGTTCTGCGCGAATTATTACTGCAGCAGCAGTTCTTCTCGCAGTTGTCTTTGCAGCCTTTATCTCGAGCGGCGTCACTTCCATCAAGTCGATGGGATTTGGCGTTGCCCTTGCGGTGATTCTCGATGCAACAATCGTTCGCGCCCTCTTGGTACCTGCTTTGATGCGCCTCTTTGGTGAGCGCAACTGGTGGGCACCTAAGTGGATGCAGCGATTTACCATTACTCACTAGTTCCCTTTAAACTTACGAGCATGGATCTCATCGCTTCCCTGCAATGTGCGGATCAGCCAGGCATCGTTCACGCGATGACTACTGCCGTGCTTAATTGCGGCGGTAACATCATTGAGAACCAACAGTTCACAGATCACACAACAAATACCTTTGTGATGCGTACTCGCTTTGAGACTTCACAAGGACTCGATGCTGCGCATAAGAGCCTTAATGAAGGTCTCGGTAAGTTCTCACCAGCACTTCATATTCGCCCCACCGCTGAGAAGCCTCGTGCACTCGTTCTTGTTACTAAAGAGAGCCACTGCCTACGCGATTTGATGTATTTGCTTGAACTCGGCGAACTCCCTATTGAAATTCCATTGGTTATCTCTAACCGTGAAGAACTCAAGTCACTCGTTGAATCACACGGAATTCCATTCCTTTATCTTCCAGTCACAGCCGAGAACAAGGCCGAGCAAGAGAAGGTAATGCTGGCAAAGATTGCAGAACTCAAGATAGATTTCGTAGTTCTCGCTCGATACATGCAGATTCTCTCTTCAACATTTTGCGCTGCAATGCCAGGAAAAATCATCAACATTCATCACTCATTCTTACCTGGCTTCAAAGGTGCAAGGCCATATCACCAAGCGCATGACCGTGGCGTAAAGATTATTGGCGCAACAGCTCACTTTGTTACTGCTGATCTGGATGAAGGTCCGATCATCGAACAAGATGTTGCGCACGTGAACCATTCAGCAACTCCAGAAGAGATGATTGCGCTGGGTCGCGATATTGAACGTCGAGTTCTTGCTCGTGCAGTGAAGTTATATGCCGAAGATCGAATCTTTATCGTCGGTCATCGCACTGTTGTATTTGCCTAAACCGTAGCTTCAGAAACTTCGATTTCTGGGACCTTCGTCAGATTATTAATTATGAATGGCTTGACTTTGTAAGAGATGCGTTTCTTCGAATTGATTTGAATCTTAAGGATTGCCGTTTTTCGATTATCTATATGCGATGAATAAAAGATGAAGTTGCCCAGTGAATAGGCCACAAGCTTCTTATTTACATAGGTAATTGGCTGAAGAGTATGCGAATGGCTTCCTACGATGATGTCAGCACCAAGTGAGGTCCACTTCTTTGCGCTGGCAATCTCATAGTTTCTTGGAGTAAATGTGCCTTCTTCTCCCCAGTGGGTAAGAACGATGAGTACATCACTTGCTTTATCAAGGCGAGTGATTGCCGCTTCGGATGAAGCTGAGTCATAACCATTAGTGGTGCCGGCTTTATCCTTCCTTGCGATTGAATCAGGTCCACCGTGAACCTTGGCAAGACCAAGAAGTGCAATCTTGATTCCATTGATTGTGTATATGCGACCTTGGTAGGCGCTCTCGCTATTCCTGCCACCACCTACATAGGTAAAACCGGTGGATCTCAAATTTTGTAAAGTATCAATGAATCCATCAAGTCCATAGTCATAGCTGTGATTATTGGCAACGTTGGCAACGTTAAAACCGACGGCGCGTAACGACTTTAAAAACCGGACATCGGTCTTGAAGTTATATTCCTTCTCTTCTTTCTTAGTCTCAGATGTAACTGAAGTTTCGAGATTGAAGATATTGAGGTCGCCATCTGCAAAGTACTTCTTCAAAGCAGGGATAGCTTTTCGATTAATCGCACTTTCCCCATGGACATCACCAACGACATTGATAATGATGGGCTGGTTTTGAGGATTAGAGGCCTCAACTGGACTAGAAATAATTTGAAGTGAAAGAGTTAATGGTAAGAAAAGAGCTCTATTAAACTTTTTGCTTCCCATTACCGAATGTTATGTTGGGGCGAGCTATTTCAGGAGCATTACGAGTGTTTGCTTAAATTTTCATCTCAAGAATCGTCCAATCGCCTTCTCTGCGCCTTTTCCAATTCCCCGCAACCACTTCATCCAACCAATCACTTCCAAAACTTCGTCGCTCCTGAGGATCCCAACTCCCTTGATTTCGAATAATCAGCAGCAATTTTCCATCGCTTCCTAGCCTGCCACGAATTTCAATCCTTTTCGATTGTGCAGATCTGACAGCGTTATTGATGGCTTCCTCAATAATTTGCACCAGTAACCGATTTCGACGTAGATTTTCAAATGCTTCTTCGGGGATATCCGTGTGAATTTCCACAATCCCTTCCCATGCAGAGATTACTCGGTGGAGCCGATCAATCGGCGCTTCATCAAAGTCCTGAAATTCCTCACCAATGGAACGATTAATTCGAGCGCCAATCTGTTCGAGTATTGCGCGAGTTCGTTCCGAGTCGGGATTCTTGGCAATATTCTCGAGTTGTAGGCTCAAAGCTAACAGTTCGGATTGCAAAGAATTATGCAGAAATGATGCTGCATCGTTATTAGAAATTTGATTGTACTGATTGTCTGTCGCGGTGATTCGATTCTTTTCAAGTTGTTCGACTAGATAATCTCTGTCTTTTACAGTCAATTCTCGAATAGAAATGAGAACTGATAAAAACATTATCAAAGGAACGAATACAAAACTGTACTCTGCTGTTTCAAGATTAAAACCAAAAACATTCAGTATGTAAATTACCACGCTGATTGAAAGACTTATGAGAAAGAGCAAAAAGAGCTTTTTTAGAAATAGATTTTTTTCTGCTCGTATTGTGTATTTCTGAATAAAAAAGAATAGGATGAAGCTGGTGAAACATAAGGCAAGCGAACCGCCAATCCCCCTTTTGACTCCATAATCAGCTGAGAGATTAAATAAGCTAAGAAGTAATAGGAGACTAGAAACTGTATGGGGAGGAACTTTTAAGAGACGGATACCGTCGATGACGGTATCGCGAACCTTAATCCGAGGGATGAGGCTATTTCTATCGACCCAGAGTCTGTGGCTAAGGGGCCGAACTACCTGATCAATGATTCCTTTTACATGAGTTGCAGCCGCGATCAGGGCATTTTTATCGTGCGCGTTGGTATTTATCTCCCCCAGTACCTGCCGCAACATCGTTTCAATCGATTCAAATTCCTGACTCAAGTCGACGGATTGATGCCTTGGCTTCTTCTCAATTTTCATGTAGTTAAAGAGTGATGTACGTATGAGGGTTTCTAGTTTGTCACGGTAACTGCGAAAATCATTTACGATTACAGAAATACTGCATAGCCAGAACAGCGTAGTGGCCGTCGAGGTGAGCACTCTTATCGATATCGATGTTGGGTTTGTAATGTTTGCGAGCGTAAATATCTTGTACACCAGTAGTCCACGTATGGCTCCGATGCTCATGATAAATAATAGATTTGCAACAAAATAGCTCGAGATATTTTTCGTTCGCGTGAAATTTCGAACAAATCTTGAGGATATGACAAAGTAAAAAGCACATAAAATGGTTGCAGAAATACCCCCAAGTAATGATGTCAATAATTTTTCAGGTGTTAGTTGTTCGGTAATTGCTAAAGGAACGGAAATTACTGAAATAGGTGCATAGAGGAGAAAGGATTCTTTCGAGATTGAGATCTTTGATACTTGATTATCAGATTGGAACTTAGTCATGTATCTCCCCGGGTGGAGTTTTTCCAGTTAAGGAAAAGTAGGCACGGGTAAGTTGTATTCGAGGGTTCAAATTTTTTGTCCGCGGCAAAGTTAATATCTGATGTATTCGCGATATTGCTGCCTCAATTGATTTTTCGGTGACGCCGCGCTGAGTTGCAATACTTGCTGTTGTATACCCTTCAGAAACCAGTCTTAATATCTCAATTTGAGTTTCTGATAATTCACTGGGGTGAAGATCTGAGCGACGCGTGGTGGCGAGTGGATAATGCTTCGCCCGCAGAATGGCGGTGTACAGAAGATTAAAATCGTTAATGCGAGATTTAGTCAAATAGAGCGACCCGGTTGGTAGCGCTCGATTTCCTTTGACAAAGAGCCTGGGATCGCTGAATGAGGTCAAAATGACGACGCCTAGTGTGGGGTTATCTTCTCGAAGAGCATGAGCAATATCTATTCCATTGGGACCTGGCCCCAGGTCGAGATCTACCAATAAGACCTCAGGCTTATCCGATTTCAAAAGTGCCATAGCTTCACGAGAAGATCCAACACTTGCCATTATTTCAAAGTTACTTTTTTGAAGTAGTGTCGTCATGGCGCTTCTGATAAACGGATCATCTTCGACAATAAGTACTCGGGCCAGAGACATATCCCAATTATTCACCACTTGCGAATTACTTTAATTCTTTTGAGGGAAAACCCTACAAAGTTAAAGGGTTATCCCTCTCTGTAAGAATAATTTCAAAAGAGGCTTAATAACCTCAACTTATGCGCTCACCACACAATAAAGTTCAAACTTCCACATGCTTTCGGGTTCAAAGTAAGTTCTTGCGAGCCTCAGCTATCACTTTAACTGTCGCGCTCCTTCAAGGGATCTCTGCCGGCCTGACTACTGCGTGGGCCGATGGGTGCTTCGGGAGCCATGATTATTGTGTGGTCTCATATGGCGACGACTTATTGATTATTGAGAACCAACACACGCTGAGGTCTGCCGTCGCTGAGGCGAATGTCAGTACGCGCGCCACAAATGTAATTGGATTCGCCGATTCGCTCTTTGGGATTTCTCGAGACTCTTCAGGGCAGGTGACTGCATCGACGGCATCTTCAGTAAATCCCGTTGTCATAACCCTGGAAAGCACGCTAGAAGTCCGTTCAGACCTAACGATTACGGCTCCGGACCTTGGAAATTCTGCTCCGATTCTCACAATCAAGAGAGGTGTAAGCATCGGATCAGGTGAGCCACTGATTGCTATCAACTCTCCCAACCAAGCGGAAATTCAGGTCGACGGGGCAGACACGCAGGTAAAAATTGAACATATCACTGTCGATTCAAATTCAAATCCCAATTTTGGTTCGGGGACGCGCTCGGAGCCAGGGGTGGCTATCGAAGTGAACCAAACCATTGTCACAACCCCAGAAGGGGACGCCACCTTTACTCCTGAATTAGTTATAAAGGACTCACAAATAATCAACTCCGTTTCAAAAACAGGTGGGGCTGCAATTACATCGTCGGGCGATGTCCGAATTGAAGGATCGACGCTCACGGGTAATTCTGCAATCACCCCAGACGGAGGTGCTGCGACAAATGGTGGCGCCATAAACGCTGAAGGCACTGTGACAGTTCTCGGATCAGCTTTAAATATGAATACAGCCACTGGCGATGGTGGTGCAATCGCGGCATCTTCTGTAATTGTGGCCCTCGACGACCGAGGGGTGGAGTCTCAGCTCCACCTGAATGCTGCGCAAGGAAATGGTGGCGCAATATCTGCGAGCGCGGATGTGAGCGTCACACAGGCTCAAATCCTTAACAATCGTTCGGGGCAAGCGGCTCAGTCAGAAGATACATACGTAGTCTCTTCAACCGGTGGCAACGGTGGCGCAATTAATTCTGCAGGAAATGTAACAATCACAGATTCCGTAGTCTCAGAAAATTCGGCCAGTGGATCAGGCAGTCTGAGCGCTTCAGGTGACGGCGGCGCTATTTTCGCGGCTCAGAGTGTGACGGTTCTAGGTTCCACAATTTCAAGTAACACCGCAGATGGCTCTGGGGGCGCTATCAACGCTCAGAGCGTCATTATGGGCGCCACAACAACTGCAACGGAAATATCTAGTAACTACGCCTCGTCAAATGGAGGTGCGATCTCTGCGAGTGAGAGCGTGACTGCAATCTCCAGCTCTGTGGAACTAGAGATCCAGACAGTTCTCGATGACAACTGGTCAGAGAGTTCAGGTGGCGCAATATCAGCGAGTGGGTCGGTCGAACTTCACCGCACTCAAGTCACTGACAGTCTCTCGCAAAATCATGGTGGTGCGATTTTTGCTGGCGGTAACGTCATAGTTGAAGATTCGGTGTTAAGTCGGAATATTGCCGGAGGTTGGTATGACGGATCAGAGATCCCTTTTTCAACTCCTTCAGGCGGTGATGGCGGGGCAATTTATACAGATAATTCGGTCACCGTTCACAATTCAACGCTAGAACTCAATAAGGCACTAGAAGGTTATGAATCTTGGGAGGGCGGAAGTGGAGGTGCAATATTTTCTGGTTCTTCAGTGTCAGTAAATGGAAGTGCCTTAAATGCAAATAGCGCTGACTATGACGGAGGCGCAATCAATGCTTGGGGGTCAGTGACGGTAGAGAATTCAACTTTTGGCGCAGTTGAAATTCTTAACCCAGATTTCAACCCAGTGGTGAGTATTGAAGAAAACCTAGATCGAGATACTCGTCAAACTATTGATAACCCTGACTTTAACCCTCAGATCACAGAACCCAATCCCGACTACAACATTAATGTGCCACAGAATCTACCCAATCCCAATTACGGGTTGGAAATCATGGGTTGGGTTCCCAATCCAGATTGTAATTTGTATCCGGAGTACCTTGATTACGACGGACAATGTTTTTTCATGGGGACCGACAGAGGTGACGGTCAACCAATTCGGTATCCACTTCAAGTCTCTGGCTTGGTGATTGATACCCAAGAGACCGAACCAAATCGTGACTACGATAGCCGAGAGTCCATCACCTATCTGCTAGACCAATCTAAGCCACTTGATTGGCGATCTATGATTACAAATCCGGCTTACAGTCCAGACGAATTTATTGAAATACTTCAAATCACGGGTGAGCCTAAAGATGAGAGAGAATATATAGATTTAGGAAATAATGCTGGGCAAAGTGGAGGTGCGATTTTTAATAATGGATCACTAAGCGTGAGTGAAAGCACTTTTGTGAACAATTTTAGCTGGACAAGTGGGGGTGCGATTTATCTCGAGAACTACGAATACGACGGGGGCGAAGACACACCACCTCCGGCAAATTCTTCAATCTCAAATTCTTCGTTTTCACATAACATCTCCAAAGATTCGAGCGGTGGTGCGCTCTATATTGATAATCAGCTTATGAATATAGAGAGCACTGAGTTTTTCGCAAACACCTCTTATGAAGAAGGTGGTGCAATCGGCGCCCGTGATTCAGAGCTAAATATTCAAAGTTCTAGTTTTCTTCTCAATCAATCGCTAGACAATGATGGAGGCGCTCTCGATGTAACAAATACACAATTAAACATCTCCGATACTCATTACTTTGGCAACCAGGCGGCAGACGATGGTGGCGCGATTTATAGCACAACACTTGTAACTGTTACAGACGGGTCTTTCACATCTAACGAGGCTTCTGATAACGGAGGAGCAATCGATGCAGACATTGTGCGCCTTGCTCGGGTTATTTTTGAATCCAACACCGCTTTAACCGGCGATGGGGGCGCAATTAATCTTGGCAATGACGGACAGTCTCTGATTCTCAACTCAATCTTTCTCGATAACACTGCGCCTGAGGGCCTAGGTGGGGCTCTCCGTGGTTCCTCCTGGATGTTATTTAATGATTTGATCGGCAATGAAGCAAGCCAAGGAAGCGCTGTAGCCCTTACTGGCACCATCGCCACCATGTTGGTTGGTAATTTACTTCAAGCTTCACCTGCATCTGAAGAAAGTCTATGCACCCTTCCATTTTGGAATTCACCCGACAATATTGCGACAGATGAAAGCTGCTTTGGAGACCTGTATACGAATGGCACAGTCGAAAGACCATCTTCTTTATCGAGTGATAACCCAATTGACCGCGAATCGATGGCGATTACGGCAAGCCTTTACACAGACCCTTCGACGGGCTTTGTGCAGCAAACTACACTCCCTCTTTCAAACAACGCACTCAGAATATTTGCTCAGGCCCGGCTTGGAGATTATCAATCTACGCCAATATTTCGAGAGAAATCCGAAGAGTTGCAAGCCCTAGCGGATGCGATTTCATACCTGAACACCTTTGATCCGCAGACGGACCATGATCCTGATTTCGCTTTTTGTCCTGATCTCAATAATTTCTACAATCAATGTTGGTCAGATCTTAATAGCGAGACGCGGGGACTTCAGGCAACTTTTTCGGAAGCAACAACGGATGCGCTCAATATTGAAAATCTATTTGATTTAGTTGGCGATGCTGGGACATTTCTCTCAGAGAATCTTCCAATTGATAGTGAACAAATGAACCGATCCTCTTCATTATTGTGGACACCAGGAGCCGTTCAAATTGCCATGAATCTTGTGCAAGACAATGACGCCCCCACTAACAATTTAGAGAATCAAGAAAATCTCAGCCGACAACAAGATACGATTATTAACAGATTATCTGCTCGAGATAATCTCGTTTCTGAATTGGAAAAAGAGTTGGAGAAGCAGAAGCTCGCAGCAAAGTTGGCGAAAAAATTAGCCGCGGCCCAAAGAGCTGCAGAACGTGCCGCAAAACTCAAGAATCTCAAGCTTAAGATGGAATCCACCAAGGCTCGTGGAATTGCCTTAAAAGAGAAGCAATCGTGGATCCTTCTTATGCGTAACTTTATTCTTTAACTCTCTTCTCGTGTGTCCCCGGCGGGAGTTGAACCTGCGACCTACCGCTTAGGAGGCGGTTGCTCTATCCACTGAGCTACGGGGACGTGGCGCCTTCAACAGTGAAGATGCTTGGCAAAGGTTATCGGTACGGCTAGCCTTCCCTTAACGCGCTTAATTCGAAGCGCGTAGAACTAAGAATGAAAGGCCACCCATGAAAGCGCTCGTTATCGGCGCAGGCGGAGTTGGCAGTGCAATCGCAAATATCGCATCACGTAGACCATTTATTACTTCCATGGTCGTTGCAGATCGCAGTCTGTCCAGAGCTCAAGCAGCCGTAACAAAGGTAAATGACCCACGATTCTCTGCGGAGGAGGTGGATGCCTCTGATGTGAACGATATTCGCGCTCTCATTCGTAAAGCAGCTCCCGATATTGTCGTGAACGCGGTAGATCCGCGTTTTGTAATGCCAATCTTTTTAGCATGTGAAGAAGAGAAAGTTAATTACATGGATATGGCGATGTCACTTTCAAAAGCGCATCCCGACGATCCATTTAATAAGCCAGGGGTAAAACTTGGCGACGAACAATTCGCTCGCGCAGGTACCTGGAACAAGAATGGCAACTACGCAGTTGTTGGTATGGGTATCGAACCAGGAATGAGCGATGTCTTCGCGCGTTATGCCGAAGATGAACTCTTCTCTCGTATCGATTACTTGGCAGTGATGGATGGTTCAAACCTAACTGTTGATGGTTATGACTTCGCACCATCATTTTCAATCTGGACAACAATCGAAGAGTGCCTTAACCCGCCATTGATCTTCGAAGAGGGTCGTGGTTGGTATACGACTGAACCATTTAGCGAACTTGAAACCTATGACTTCCCTGAAGGCATCGGACCAGTCGAATGTGTCAACGTTGAACATGAAGAAGCTGTTCTGATTCCAATGAAGGTGAAGGCGAAAGAAGTTCGCTTTAAATATGGACTTGGCGCTCAATTCATTGAGACCTTGAAGACTATTCACACACTTGGTCTGGATAAGAAAGAGAAAGTTTCCGTGCAAGGCGTTGAAGTTTCACCGCGCGAACTTCTTGCAGCTCTTCTGCCAGACCCAGCAACAATTGGTTACAAGATGCACGGAAAGACCTGTGCAGGAACTCTTGTTAAAGGTTTAGGTAAGGATGGCAAGCCAAAGGCTGTCTATATCTACAACGTTGTTGATAATGAATGGTCGATGAAGAACTATGGCAATCAAGCAGTTGTATGGCAGACCGCTATCAATCCGCTTATTGCAATGGAGCTCATCGCAAATGGAAGCTGGAAACCAGCAGGAATAGCTGGCCCTGAATGGTTCCCAGCACAACCCTTCCTTGATTTAATTGCCGAATATGGATCTTCGTGGCATATCCGCGAAGAGGAACCTAAGGGAATCGAGATCTAAATGGCTCAATGGGCGCTAGTAACTGGAGCAACAGCTGGAATCGGCGAAAGTTTTACTCGGTTACTAGCGTCTAAGGGTTATAACGTCGCACTCGTTGCGCGCGATGAAGCACGTCTTCATGAGCGCGCAGCGGGTCTACGTGAAAAATTCGGAGTGCAGACTTTTGTTCTGCCGGCAGATCTTTCAACAAATGAAGGATGTGCATCCGTTGAGGATTACATCAAGACATATGAAATTGATGTTCTGATTAATAATGCAGGCTTTGGAATTAACAAGGCATTTAGCGCTAGCGATATAAACGCTGAGCAACAGATGTTCGATGTTCTTGTGCGCACACCGATGCGCCTGATGCACACAGCTATTCCAGGAATGAAGCAACGTAATTCAGGGACAATCATTAATGTCTCTTCCGTTGCAGGCTTTATTGCAGGCGGAACATATAGCGCATCTAAATCGTATTTAACTGTTCTCTCTGAATCGCTCAATACCGAACTTGCCAGCAGCGGAGTGAAAGTTTCAGCGCTCTGCCCTGGATTTACTCGTACTGAATTTCATGAGCGCGGCCGCATGAAGATGGGCGGGCTACCGAAATTTATGTGGCTTAACTCAGATAAATTAGTTGAGCAATCATGGATTGATGCGGTGGCAAATAAGCCAGTGAGCATTCCTGGCTGGCAATACAAACTTCTCGTTGCAGTTATCTCAACTGTTCCAAGGAAATTTGTACGCCAGATCGGAATGAATGTTCGTAAGAAGCAGCGTTAAAAGTCAAGGAAAGAAAGGTACGTGGCGATGAACTTAAGATCTCCAAAAGTTTTAATCCGAATTTTAATGCTGCTTTTTCTTCTTGGTACCTCCACTCCAGCGCAAGCGGTTTATGGAGGTAGCGACGCGACAAATAACCCAATAGTCGTGGGTATTTTGCCAGCACAGAGCGCCACGCAGGCAGGCTGCAGCGGGGCACTTGTAGCACCACGAATCATCTTCACCGCAGCTCATTGCCTAACTGGAGACCCTTCCCAATTATGGGTCGCGCAACCTGGAAGCGATTTGCGAGATTTATCTAAGGTCCGCATTCAAGCAGAAAGATTTTTTACACCAGTAGATTTTTCTGTAAAAACTTTCCCTTACCAGAATGACTTTGGTGTGATCACGCTGAAGACAGCATTTGATGGCTACACGCCACTTTTATTTGCATCGCTGTCGGATATCACGCAATGGGCGACCGCCGGCGATTCTGTTATCCATGTTGGATATGGATGCACCAGCATGGTTGATAAACCACCATGCAAACCTACGAGTCCAACGCCAAATGAATTTACAACAACATTTGAAAAGGTCACTCCTCCACAATTTTTGACTCTTAAACCTCAGACTTTCTCAATGACGAAAATTTCCGTCCAGAAGACAATTTGTGGCGGCGATTCAGGTTCCCCGGTGTTGAAGAGTCAGGCAGGGAGTTGGATTTATATCGGTGCGCAAAGTTCGAGTAACGGTGCTGGATGTACTCCAACCTGTGAAATTAATTGCGTGGCGACTCAAGGTCTGCCAGCTGCCAATTTAGAAATGGTTCAAGAAGCATTTTCTTCGGTGAAAATGCAGCTTGCAACACCAAGTGCGGTTCAAAAGAAGACTTCAATTACTTGCGTCAAAGGAAAATTGACGAAGAAAATTACAGCTCTAAAACCAGCTTGTCCTTCTGGTTACAAGAAAAAGTAATTAGCGTCCACGGCGGCTGTTGCCACCACGGTATCCGCCAGACTTACCTGAACCACCGCGACGAGCGCCGCCTGAACGTGATCCACCTGCTGGAGCCTTGCGCTCCATCACTGGCGGTACGTAAGGAACACCTGAAGGCTCTTGAGCACCGGTGATAACCATCAGCTTCTCATCGAGCGGGCGCACATCGTGGAACTTCGGTGTCACACCTGCGCGTGAGAGAAGACCAGATACTGCGCGTTGATTCTTTGATGAAGACAAAGTCACAACAGTTCCTGATTCGCCAGCGCGAGCTGTACGACCTGAACGGTGCAGGTAATCCTTGTGATCTTGTGGAAGATCAACGTGAACAACGAGTGAGATTCCATCAACGTGGATTCCGCGTGCTGCAACATCTGTTGCAACGAGAGCTGAGTTCTCTTGTTCCTTAAAGAGTGCAAGTGTGCGAGTACGAACTGCCTGTGACTTTCCACCGTGCAGCGCACCAACTGGAACACCTGCGTTAGCAAGCTTGTCAGCAAGACGATCTGCACCGCGCTGAGTCTTTACGAAGAGAATTGTCTTTCCGTTACGAGCTGCAATCTGCGATGTGATGTCATCTTTATCGCCAGGGTGCATCTGAAGAACGTGGTGTTCCATTGTTGAAACTGAAGCACGGTCATTCTGCAATGAGTGAGTCTTTGGGTTCTTGAGGTACTGACGAACGAGTGAATCAACACCGCGATCGAGAGTTGCTGAGAACAAGAGACGCTGTCCATCGAGTTGTGCCTGATCAAGAATTTCCTTAACGACAGGAAGGAAGCCCATATCTGCCATCTGATCTGCTTCATCAAGAACTGTGATCTGAAGTTGATCGAGCTGAACTTCATTCTTGTTAAGAAGGTCAATCAAACGACCAGGAGTTGCAACCAAGATTGCTGTCGCCTTACGCATTGCAGTGATCTGCTTTGCATATGGCATTCCGCCTGCGATAACTACTGATTCGTGGCCGACAGCGCGTGCAAGTGGACGAAGAACTTCGTCGATCTGCTGCGCGAGTTCGCGAGTAGGGGTCAAGATAAGTGCCAATGGCTTGTGAGGGCGCGCGACCTTATTTGAAATATTTGTAAGCAGCGCAAGGCTGAATGCAAGAGTTTTTCCTGAACCAGTCTGACCGCGTCCCAAGATGTCATGGCCTGCAAGAGCATCTGGAAGTGTTGCAATCTGGATTGGGAATGGATGCGTAATTCCTTGCGCATTAAGTGCATTTGCGAGCGCCGGTGCAATACCGAGATCGCGGAATGATGTTGTTACTTCAGTAAGTGGCGTTGCTTCTACGAGGTTCGCATCAGCAAGGTTGACTGAAATGTAATTATCGTCAGCGCCGAAATCGACTGCTGCCTTGTTATGAGTCTTTGATGCGCGGAAATCATCGCGTGCATACGCAGGTGAATCATTGCGTGAATCATTGCGACGATCGCGTGGTGGCTTTGCAGGTGTGCGTGGTGAATCTCCACGACGCTGCGCAGCTGACTGTGGCGCTGAAGGATTATATTTTTCGCGCTTCTGTGGAACGAAGTTTGGACGGCCGTCATCAGAGTGAGCAACCTTCGCCTTTACTGCTTCGCGACGCGTTGTTGGACGAACGTCAGACTTTGCCGGACGTTCTAAACGCTCTGGACGGAATGGACGCTCTGCACGTTCTGTGCGATCTGCAATGAACTTTGCAGCGCGTGACTGTGGCTTAGTTGCTGGACGTTCTCCTGCTGGTTTGAAAGTTTTTGCTGGACGATCTCCTGCAGATTTGAAAGCTTTCTTTGGCTTTTCAAATGTGCGCTCTTCGCGTGACTGCTTTGGATTGCCCTTTGGAGCACCCTCGATGTTCTTTGACTTAGAAGCTGTGCGCTCCTGGAAACGCTGTGCGCGTAGCTTTGAACGATCTGCAAGACGTACGTCCTTCTTAGTGACGGTCTCGCGATCTGAATAACGTGATGTTTGCGCGGTTGTGCGTGCTGCAGTTGATGCCGCTTCCTTTACAGGAGCGCTTCGCTTTGCAGTTCCGCGAGCAGCTGGCTTTGCAACCACAGTCTTACGGGCTGCCTTCTGAGCTGATGTATGGCGGGGCTTACCTTTGGCTGCGCGACGAGCTTTTCCGGGAGCAGCGGTACGTGTTTGTAGAGACATGAAAATAGACACCAATCGAGACGACAAGCGCGTCTCGGTTAGATGGTCAGATCTGGTTTAAAACCAGCGCCATCAGGGTCTTGATAAGACTCGCAAGTAAGTGGCCATTTGGCGCACTTTGGGGGGAAGTACATCGATGCGGGATGCTTCGATGGCTTAATCATACAGGACGTATGACGGTGCTAATTCACATGAAATTCCATGGTCATACCGCCCAGTCACGCGTAAAAATCAATATTGGCTAGATACCATAGCGACGTATCTAATGGAGGAAATTATGTTTCGCAAAGTTTCAGTCTCACTCGTAGCTGCAGTCCTTATGGCAAGCGGCATCTCTGCAGCGCCAGCATCTGCTGCTACAAAAATTAGCAACGGTGTCGCCTGCAAGAAGGTGAATGCGACAACTACCGTTTCTGGTTACAAGTACAAGTGCGCGAAGAATCCATTGGTTAAGAATTCAAAGCTCACCTGGCTTTCAGCTGAGTGCCTTACCGCAGTTGGTCAGTACCAAGCAGCAGTGAAGGCTCAGGCAGATCTTGCAAATGTCTCAGATCAAACCGCAGCACTTGATGCTGAATTCGCATCAGCATCAGCGGCGCTAGCAAGCACAACTGCGGCACTCGATAAAGCGCGAGCACAGGTAACGCAGTTCCAGGCAACGATGAATGCATCAACAAACTCTGCAGATAAGCAGAAGCTTGCGACTGCAATCTCAAAGCTTGCAAATGCTGTTCTCGTTCTTAGCGGTTCAAAGACAAAGCTTTCAGCACAGGTGAAGGACCTCGAAGCTAAGAAGGCACTTCTTCTTAGCGCTCCAGGACAGCTCAAGACCAACGCAGCAGATGCGAAGGCTTCAGCGAATCTCCTCTGCGCAAAGGGCTTCTAATTTAGCCAAGTTTTAACCAGCCCCGAAAGTAAGGCTTCCCCTATTTATAGGTGGAAGCCTTACTTATTTAATTCTCTAGGTGTACCGCGTTCTCCGATGGCTCCCCCATGCTCTTCTGGGTTCACATCTCTTCTTTAAACTCTTCACGCAAGAACGTTCTATCTTCCTTGATCTGATTCTCTACAACGTAATTTGGATTGCTGCAGTCATCGCAATCGCCCAGTCGCCTTTAAGTAACGACCCTGTCGCAGTTGCAAGCGCTTGCCTTGCAATCACATTCTGGGGAGTTGGGTCACTGCTCAACAGCTATGGCGAGTTCTATCTGCTTCCCTCTAGCGCGCAGCTATTTGCGCAAGCCAGTTACGCACTCTTTTACCCATGCGCTCTTATCGCGATTCCGCGTTCATTGGTGCGCGGGCGACGACTTAATCCACTTGAACTATTGGACTCTGCAATCTTTGGCCTTGGTATTTCATCAATTGCTACTGCGCTCTTTCTATCGCGCGTCTTTCCACAATCTCTGATCAATCTGCAAGATCAATTCTTCTCACTTCTCTATCCCGTCTGCGATTTACTGCTTCTGGTCATTGCATCCGTTGCACTTGTGACGCACCGACTTCAAGCTCGAGCAGCGTTTCTATTTCTTGGTATCGCGATTTTCTCCGCATCAGATCTGCTCTTTCTCTGGCTCGCTGTCAGTAACAACTATCGATTTGGACAGCTAACAGATGATGGCTGGCTTGTTGGAATAGTTCTGATTGCATCATCGCTCTGGTTGCAGCAGAGCAAAGATGGGCATGATGTAACCATTCATCCGGTATTTATCGCACTCTCGATCTTTATGAGTCCAACTTTGTTGGCACTCATCGCTCTGCGCCCTGGCATCTTTCCGATGTTTATTGTCGCCCCAGCAATCGGAACTCTCTTTCTTGCATTCACGCGCATGACAATCGTGATTCGGCAAGCGAAGAATTTGGGTGAAGAGAAAGTGATGGCCCGCACCGACGATATGACTGGCTTACCTAATCGACGCAGACTGATTGCCGAGCTAGATAATTTCTCAAAGACAGAAGGTGCCCTACTGCTTCTAGACTTAAATGAATTTAAGCCAGTCAATGACACCTACGGGCATGAACTCGGAAATGTTTTGCTCCAACAAGTTGCCGCACGTTTTAGTAGATCGCTTCCCACTGGCGCAATTCTTGCCAGATTAGGCGGCGATGAATTCGGGGTTCTGATTACAGGGAGTTATGAAGAGACACTTGAAGCTGCACAAGCGCTACAAGCAACGGTGAGCTATCCATTTACTATCGAAGGGCATCTGATCACAGTGGGCGTTGCGATTGGTCACGTCTATAATGATGGCAAAGGCGCGCTTCTTGAACGTGCAGATGCTGCTATGTATGAAGCAAAGCGCAGTGGTGTAGGCGTTGTTCGTTCTCAGCCAGTTGTATGAAACTTCAGCTTGATTCCAACGTAACTACCGAGGAATACAAAGGCGAAGAAGAGCCAACCAGAGAGCGCAAAAGCTTGAGTTCCTGAGAGAAGAACACCGATGGTGCAACCCAGTGAAGTCATTGAGCCCCAACCAAGAAGAATTCCTCCGATCAAAGCAGTGGATGAATTCTTAGCGGTGAGCTTTGAGAATTTGAATCGACCACCTGCAAAGGCTGCAGCAAATGATGTTGCAACAAGTCCGATAACAAGCCAGCCGTTATTGGTAATTGTCTCGGCGACAACTGCAATACATCCAGCCATGCGATCAAGACCAACAAGAGTGTCAGTGCCAATGCCTTGGGCATCCATAAATGTGCGAGCTGTTGTGCTGAGCTGACGCGTAACACCCAGTGGTTCAACGCGAAGGTAGGCGATTGTTCCGACTACGCCAACGATTGCACCTGTTGCAATCGGGCTCCAGCGATCTGTAATCAGCGATTTCAACGTTGCTGAAAGTGAAAGTGTTGCAACTGGCGCTTTACGGATTGGATCGGAGTTAACACCCTTACGAATAGCGAAGAAGGCAAGGCCAAGCAGGGCTGCCAAAGTAATAAGTAGCGCACCTGAATATCCGACGTAATGTGGCAGCCAAATTGTTGGTGCATCAGAGATTGCATTGAGATAGAGCCAGTTCCACGTTAGAAAGGCAATGACAAAACCAATAAGAGTTCCAATCAGCGCAGGAATTGCGCGAAGGTAACCCTGACCAAGTCGATATAGATGGCCGCTGATACATGCTCCCGATAACGCCATACCAATTCCAAAAGCGAATGCAGCTACTGCTAGTACCCAACTAACAGGCCCAATGTGAGCCACCGGAGGCAGACGATCTGTGCTGGTATCAGGCAAGAACTGACCGAAGATCAGCGCATAACCGATTGAACCTGTTGCGATTGCAACAAGGACTGAAATAAATGGGGTGGTGTTCTTATCTTCGATTCCATCGCGGAAGATACAGAAGAAACAGAAACGGCCACGTTCGAGCAATAGACCAAGGCTCATCCCAATCAGAAGAGAGATTGGCGCAGTTGAATTACTGACATTGGAAGAGAGAATAAATGCAGTCAGAAGTAAGGCTGCGATAACGGCAAAAGAGATTGCTGTACGAATCTTTTCTACGCGAGTCCATGCAGAAGCAGCAACCCCGGGGTTACCGGAGTTGCTGCCCTGTGTATGAAGAGAAGAAATTATGCAGCTCCCCAAATAGTTCCTGCATTGTTGACGATTGGAACGCCTACAGAGTTTCCGTATTCAGTCCATGAACCGTCGTAGTTCTTCACGTTATATCCAAGGATTTCGCTAAGAACGAACCAAGTAAGTGATGAACGCTCACCGATACGGCAGTACGTGATGATGTTCTGCTTTCCATCAACGCCCTTATCTGCGTATAGCTTCTTGAGCTCTGCAACTGTCTTAAATGTTCCATCTGAATTTACGTTAAGACCCCATGGGACGTTGATTGCACCTGGGATATGTCCGGCACGCACTGCAAGTTCCTGGAAACCAGCTGGCGCAAAGACCTTGCCGTTGTATTCATCAGCTGAACGGATATCAATTAGATCTGCTTTAACGCGCTTCTTTGCGATTGGAAGAACATCGTTGATCAGCGTTGCGCGAAGTGACTTGTCACCCTTAGAGACTGCGAAGTTTCCTGCAGCAAATGTTGGAACTGCAGTTGTAAGTGCACGTCCATCTTTCTCCCACTTAACGCGACCACCGTCGAGGACGCGAACATCCTTCTGACCGTAGATGTTAAAGATCCATGCGCCCCATGCAGCGAACCAGTTGTTCTTATCGCCGTAGAGAACGACAGTTGTGTCATCGCTGATTCCAGCCTTCTGAACTAGCTTGCTGAAGTTCTTAGCGTTGATGATGTCGCGATTAACAGTGTCAACAAGATCGGTGTGCCAAACAAACTTCACAGCATTCTTGATGTGACCGCGCTCGTAGATTCCTGGCTCGGTGCTTACTTCAATAATGCGAACCTTTGGGTTATCAAGGTTCTGCTCTAGCCAATCAGGCTGCGCAACAGCACGTGCCTGGTTCTTTGGAGCTGCTTCTGCTGGAAAAATTCCAACAGTTGAAATCAGGGCAGCAACGACTGCTCCTGCAAATACTTTCTTCGATGTAAACATAGTTATCCCTTTGTTAGTAATTAGATTTAAATTGGAAAGAAAAAGAACAGAAAAGTTTGAAGGTGAAACTTAGAGACAGCAGCTGGTGCTGGTGATGCGGCAGTAGTCAATAACGCGACGCTTAATGAAGAACATCGTGACCACCTCTCGCTAGAAACTAATTAGTGAGAAAGATAGAGAAGCCAATCGTGATTGTAAAATTGCAAATAACTTGCAAATAGTAATTTCTACTATTTACGTTCTGGTTGTTCTGGCTTATCAGCCTTAATCTCTTTTAGCCTTTCGAGAGATTCAATGCGTTCTACCGCGTGATCAACGATGCGTTCTGGGTATCCATGTGAATAACCATCTAAGAAAAGCCAAGGTTCGTGAATTTCTGCAGCACATAAGTGAGCCAGTTCTGCAACATATTTGCGAATGTAATCGCCATTTTCATCGAAACGACGACCTTGTTCGATGGGGTTGAAGACGCGGTAATACGGAGATGCATCGGTGCCAGTGCCTGCGGTCCATTGCCAACCGTGAGCATTTGATGCTGGGTCGTAATCGGTGAGGTGCTCTGCAAAGAAACGTTCACCTAACTGCCATTCGAGGTGGAGATCTTTTACTAAGAATGAGGCAACGACCATGCGAGTGCGGTTATGCATCCACCCCTCGACAACTAATTGGCGCATTGCAGCATCAACAAATGGATAGCCAGTCTTGCCTTCACACCAAGCTTTGAACTGTGCACCCGGCTTGTCATAACGCATCTCTTTAAACTTGGGTGCGTAGTAATCGGTATCTGTATGCGGATTGTTAAAGAGAACATCGGCATAAAACTCGCGCCAAGCAATCTCTTTGCGGAAAGTGTCGTGCGCTTTGCTTTCGCCTAAATTAGCAAGAAGCGTGCGCGGGTGGATCTCGCCGAATTTTAGGTAGCTACTCATCTTTGAAGTGCCATCAATGCCGGCAAAATTACGGTTCTCGTCATAGCTATCGAGACCATCTTTAGTAAATTCCTTAAAGCGCTTGAGTGCTGCAGCTTCGCCTGCTTCAATGATTGTCGTTCCTGCAGGAACAGGAAAGTCAGGGAATGCGCGGTACTTATCTGAAGGCTTTGGAGCTTTAATCTCTTTCGGAGTCTTTGCAGGTGCACGCCAACCATGTGCGCACCATGCTTTATAGAAAGGTGTGTAGACCTTGTATGGCGTCGCATCACTTGGCTTAACAACACGTCCCGGAGCTACTGCGTAAGGACTTCCAGTGCGAACGAGTGGGATACCTGCAGCTTCAACGCGGGCATCGCGTTCTGCGCCATAACGTTCGTATTCGGTTGAGATATGAACTTCTTTAACGTCATAGAGAGCAATAAGTTCTTTGAGAACTTCAACTTGATCACCTTCGATGATGTGTAAGCGATTGCCCAAAGATTCATCGAGTGCGCGCAGAGAATTACTCATGTAAGCAAGTAACTTGCTACCGGCTTCGCTGATCTGTTCTTTATCGAGGATAAATACCGGAACGATTTCGTCGGCGCCTTCGAGGGCAGCAACGAGCGCTGGATGATCACCGATTCGTAAGTCTCGACGGAACCAGACGATATTTCGCATGGTGCGAGACTACTTAGTTACTTGTGAAGTTGCTCGACAGAAGCATCCCAGCCAGTTACATCTTCAGGCTTACGAGGAGCCTTTCCGACGTAGCGAGCTGATGGACGAATCAAGCGACCAGTGCGCTTCTGCTCGAGGATGTGTGCAGACCATCCAGCAGTACGTGCAGCGGTAAACATTGAAGTAAAGAGTGGCGCTGGAACTTGTGCGAAGTCCAAGATGATTGCAGCCCAGAATTCAACGTTTGTTTCAAGAACGCGATCTGGTTGACGCTCGCGAAGTTCCTTAAGTGCTGCTTGCTCGAGTGCTTCAGCAACTGCGTAACGTGGAGCGTTAAGTTCTTTAGCTGTACGACGAAGTGTGCGTGCACGTGGATCTTCAGCGCGGTATACGCGGTGACCGAATCCCATAAGACGTTCCTTACGATCAAGAAGTCCCTTGACGTATGCCTCGGCATTGCCAGTCTTTTCTACTTCTTCAATCATGTGCAATACACGTGATGGTGCGCCACCGTGAAGTGGACCTGACATTGCACCGATTGCACCAGAAAGTGCTGCGCAAACATCTGCACCAGTTGATGCAATAACGCGACCTGTAAATGTTGATGCATTCATTCCGTGTTCTGCAGCAGATACGAAGTACGCATCGATTGCACGAACGTGAAGTGGATCTGGCTCTCCACGCCAACGAATCATCATGCGCTCGACAACTGTGTGTGCCTTATCAACTTCTGATTCAGGAACCATTGGAGAAACAATTCCGCGAGCAGCTTGTGCCAGGTATGAAAGAACCATGACTGAAGTACGTGCAAGATTGCTACGTGCTTCTTCATCTGAAATATCGAGAAGTGGCTTAAAGCCCCATGCTGGAGCAAGCATTGCAATCGCGGATTGAATATCTACGCGAACATCGCCTGAGTGAACAGGAAGTGGGAATGGTTCAGCATTAGGAAGACCTGGATTGAAGATGTCATCAACGAGAAGTCCCCATACGTTTCCGAATGAGACGCGACCTACGAGATCATCGATATCAACGCCACGGTAACGAAGCGCGCTACCTTCTTTATCTGGCTCTGCAATCTCTGATTCGAATGCAATTACGCCTTCAAGACCTGGCTTGAAATCATCTGACACGGTGAGCTCCCTCTGGTAATCCTGTGGGCAATTCTGCACCTCCCGCAGGGGTGCTTTCCACCAAAGGAAGCGGGGATGCACTCATGACGAAAGTGAGGTTCGATACATCCATGAGCGAAAACGAGCCACAACTTCAACGCGATGCCATCCGCGCAATGCGCCGCTCTTATGGCGAGGTCGGCCTCGAATCTCTGCCTGACGATCCCTTTGCCGCCTTCCACTCTTGGCTGACTGAAGCTGCCGCCAACGCCTTTATCGTCGAAGCAAATGCGATGGTGCTCTCAACTCTTGGCACCGATGCAAGCGGCGCGGATGCAATCACAACTCGCACAGTTTTATTGAAAGATGTTTCGCAAGGCGGATTTACATTCTTCACTAATTATGGATCTCGCAAAGGACAAGCGATTGAATTGAATTCGCACGTCACTCTGCTCTTTCCTTGGTATGCAATGGAGCGCCAAGTTTCGATTAGTGGATTTGCAGAAAAGATTGAACGTGAAGAATCTGAAGATTACTTTGCAACCCGTCCATGGTCTTCACAGATTGGTGCATGGGCATCTGCGCAATCTGCGCCCCTTGCATCTCGCGAAGAACTTGAACAACGTTTCAAAGGCGCAGCAGAGAAGTGGCCCGAAGGAACAACGGTTCCATGCCCACCGCAGTGGGGCGGATATCGTGTGACGCCGGTCAATATTGAATTCTGGCAGGGCCGTTACTCACGCCTGCATGATCGCTTGCGCTATGAGCGGGCTAACATCAATTCGGATTGGGCGGTACATAGGTACTACCCGTAGTCTTAGCTCATGAGCGCAGACATCGTTATTCCAGATAATCTCAAGCCAAAAGATGGTCGTTTTGGTTGTGGTCCATCAAAGATTCGTCCCGAAGCACTTGCTTCGTTGACTGCGCCAGGAAGCAATTACATTCTCGGAACATCACACCGACAGAAGCCGGTAAAGAATGTGGTGAAGAGCGTTCGTGAAGGACTTAACTCACTCTTCTCATTGCCTGAAGGTTATGAAGTAATTCTCGGCAACGGTGGATCAACAGCGTTCTGGGATATCGCAACATTTGGTCTCATTGAAGATCGCTCACAGCACTTAGTTTTCGGCGAATTCTCTTCAAAGTTCGCATCAGCTGCAAAGGAAGCACCATTCCTTGGCGAGCCAACAGTTATAAAGTCAGAGCCAGGCACTCACCCAGCAGCAGTTGCTGAAGCGGGTATCGATGTTTACGCACTTACTCATAACGAAACATCAACTGGTGTTGCAATGCCTATCAAGCGCCCAGCAGGAACAGATGGCGCACTCGTTCTCGTCGATGCAACTTCTGCTGCAGGCGGACTTGAAGTGGATGCAAAAGAATTCGATACCTATTACTTCGCGCCACAGAAGTCATTCGCTTCCGATGGAGGATTGTGGCTTGCACTTATGAGCCCAGCTGCAATTGCACGCGCAGAGAAGATCAAGGCATCAGGCCGCTGGATCCCAGCATTCTTCGATCTGGGAACAGCAATCGAAAACTCACGCCTTGATCAGACTTACAACACACCAGCTCTTGTTACTTTGATGTTGCTCGACGAGCAGATCAAGTGGATGAACGCTAACGGTGGACTTAAGTTCGCAGCAGGTCGTAGCGCAGATTCAGCATCACGCCTTTATGGATGGGCTGAGAAGACCAGCTACACAACACCATTCGTAGTTGATCCTGCACAGCGTTCAAAGGTTGTTGGAACAATTAACTTCGACGATGCAATTGATGCAACAAAGGTTGCAGCAGCGCTTCGTGCAAATGGAATTGTGGATACAGAGCCATATCGCAAGCTTGGTAAGAACCAGCTTCGCATCGGAATGTTTCCTGCAATCGACCCAGCTGATATCGATGCTTTGACAGCATCTATCGACTTCGTCGTTTCAAATCTCTAATGCCGCACCTCATCAAACGCGATAGGTACTTCTGGACAATCGCTTTACAGACTGTCGTTGTAAATATCTTCTTAGGTGGCTTCGGCCCTTCTCAGCCATTGCTGCGCGCAGATCAAGGCACATCGCTCACAATTGCTGGGCTTCATGGAACCGCACTTGGCTTAGCTTCAATCATTGCCGGCTTTGCTAATCCTCATCTTGTTCACCGCTTTGGTCGCGGACAAACAGGCTGGATTGGAATCGGCGTCTTCTCCGTAGGACTAATTACCTTTGTATCGTCAACGGCAGTTCCAGTAACAATTACTGCAGCGTTGATCACGGGCATTGGAATTTCAATAGTCATTAATAACTTTGTTACATCTCTTAATGCTCACTATGACAAGAAAATTTCATCTGTGGCAATCATGCAGGCAAATGCAATCGCGTCCGCTGGTTACGTCACCGGAACTCTCATTGTTGGAAGTATTGCAACTGCGTATCGCGACCTGTGGCGCTTCGGTCTATTGCTAGCTTTACCACTTGCTGCTTTCCTCTACTTTGTCATGCGAGATAAGAGCCCAGAAGAGCATGTACCAAGTGAACATGGTCCTCAATCAGGAAAACTCTCACTGAAGTTCTGGATCTCATGGATCGGTTTCGTCGCCATGATCTCTAGCGAATTCGCCACATCGTTCTGGGCTGCAGCACTCGTTATCGATCGCACCGATTCATCTCCTGCTATCTCAACTCTTGTAATTGCAGCGCTCGGTACCGGTATGGGACTCGGTCGCTGGTTCTGGGGTCGCATCCTTAAGCGTTGGCACCCTGATCAACAGTTGATCATCATCATTGGCGTGCAATTTATTGGTTTCGCAGTTCTCTGGTTCTCACATAATCTATTGCTCAGCTTCATCGCACTACTTGCTGCAGGCCTTGGTATTTCAAGCCAATTCGCACTGGGTTCACTTCGCATGATTGGTTTAAGCGAACACCGCCCTGATTTAGCTATTGGTAAAGCATCTTTGGGTGCGGGCCTTGCAATCGGTGGAGCGCCATTCTTGCTCGGCGTATTGGGCGATGCTTTCGGTATTTCACGCGCTTACATCATGGTTCCGGTACTGATTCTTATCGCGTACTTAACAGTGCAGTTTGTGCCTTCACATGTGGAGGAAGAAGTTGAACTATAAGAGCCGCCGTTTGATCACAGCGCTAACTCTGGTTGGCCTCGTTCTTCTTATTGTCGTAGGACGCTAGAAACACGTAGATCATCTGGACGTTCAACTTTATCGTTGAAGAAGAACCAGATAAGTGCGCACATCAATAACGAGAAGCCACCACACATCGCAATTGTTTCGCGAGTTCCAAGCGCCTCGGTGAGATAGCCAATGAGCATTGAGCCAAGCGGTGTTCCGCCCATAAAGACCAAGAGATAAATTCCCATCACGCGTCCACGCACAGCGGGATCGCTATTGACCTGTACATATGAGTTAGCGCTAATCAACATTGTCAGTGCAGAAATTCCGCAGATAGGTAACCAGAGTGAGTACCAGGTGTAGGTCGGCATAACTGATAGGACGATGACGACGATTGAGAACCAAACACCTAACTTAATGACCAACTTGGCATTTCTAAATCGTTCAAGACGGGCACTGAGTAGCGCACCTGATAACGAGCCCACCGCAATATATGTGCCAAGCAGACCAAATTCTGCAGGGCCCTTACCGAATTCTTTTGAAGCCATCAGCGCATTAAAGATTTGAAAGTTAAGGCCGAAGGTGGCTGCAAAGAAAACCAACGCCATAACGACATATAAATCTGGTCGTGCTTTGGCATAGCGAAGACCTTCGCGAATTGTTCCGAGTGTCTCTTCCTTCTTCTGAATAAAGAAATCAGATGAGCGCATAAAGAGCAGCGAAAGAATTACAAAGAGATAGGTGGTCGCATTAATCAGAAATGAAGGACCAGTGCTGAATCGCGCAATAAGGAAGCCAGATAACGCAGGGCCAACAAGGCGGCCTGCATTGAAGTTAGCTGAATTCAGGCTTACAGCGTTTGCAACATCAGAATGCCCCACGATTTCTGAGGTAAAGCTCTGGCGAATAGGTGCGTCGAGCGCTGATGAAATACCTAAGATGGCCGCACATGCAAATACATGCCAGAGCTGAATTACTTCGGCGACAACAAGGATTCCGAGCGCATAACAAGCAAGGGCTGCAACGATATTTGTCCAGATCAATAACTTTCGCTTATCGACGCGATCTGCCATCGCTCCACCTTGCAAGCTAAAGAGCAGCACAGGTGCGAATTGAATTGCAGTAACGAGACCAAGATAGAAGCCATTGTTATCGGTGAGTTCGAGGACTAACCAATCTTGCGCAACGCGCTGCGCCCATGTGCCGATATTGGAGAGAGCATTTGCAGGAAAGAGGATGCGGAAATTGCGATGGCGAAATGAGCGCCAGTTTCCGTTCTCATTGACCTTAATTCGCATTACTCTTCTCTTATGTCATTGGACCAACAAGGCTCAAATATCAAAGCTGTTGTAACTCTAATCGCTATCGGCGTTATCTGCTGGCTTGCCGCAGGAGTTGTTGCGATTGCAGTTGGTGCTGAATCGAAGATTATTTGGACATGCGTCGTTGGCGCAGTTTTAGGTACAACAGGAATTCGTTACTCAATACGACGTTCACGCCGTACCGGTATTTAAGCTTCTAACTGAGAAGCAATTCCGCGCAATACGCGGCCAAGACGTTCAGCTTCAGGACCTGATGGATGACGTCCATTACGGAGACCATTTCCAACGCGATCAAGAATCTTGATGGTGTCTTCAATCATCGCAGCCAAATCATCGTTGTTAACACGTGAATTTTCTGCAAGAGAAACTGGTGCATCGATGATGTGCACAGACATTGCCTGTGGTCCCTTACGTGAATCAATCACAGAGAACTCAAGCTTGGTGCCTGGCTTTACTGTTGAAACGCCTTCAGGAAGTGCTGATGACGCGAGATAAACATCTTCGCCTTCATCGGATGCAATGAAGCCAAAACCTTTTTCAAGGGAAAACCATTTAACTTTTCCTGTAGGCATTGCACTTACTCCTTAAATTTGCGGTACTCGTTTAATCATGCGAGCCGGGGGGATTCGGACAGGGGGCTAATTTATCGCACTTAGCGAAGGCCTTGCTACTGGGTTTTACGCGTAAGTGGGCTTACAAAGTCGCTTCGCTATTCCTATTTGCTCGGCTTCACAAGGTCGCTTCGCTATGAGCGCCGCAGCCGTGGTCGACTGAAACTACGCGTGCATCATCTGGTGCAATCGCATTGGCGCAGACACCGAATGATGATCGAAGTGAACCTGCAATCGGCAAGAAGAAACCACATGAAGCACATGGCTTTGGTGCACCTTGTGCCAACGGAGTATTCGGTCCGCGATCGCCTGTGTACCAACGCTTACTTGCTTGATCGCGACCTTCGATAGATAGAACACGTGGACGCATAAGACCAAGATCAAATACTTCTGTTGCATCAAGTCCTTCATCTTGGACAAGTGCGTTAACACCAGGAACAAGACGAGTATCTTCAAGAACGCTTGGAACGATGACACCTGGCTGAATATCTTCAGGAAGGATGCGATCCATATAAGGAACATGATCTGGTGCCATGAGTGAATCAGGACCAGGAATAACAACGAGATCGCAGATAGTTGGAGCTGCTTCTTCATCAACCTTTGCAACGGTGACGCACCAGCGCCATCCGCGGTATCCGGCGATATCTGCAACGAATAAATATGTAGCTACGCGATTTTCATCATCGAATTCAACTGAGACAAAGTCGCCAACCTGTGTTGCAAATTCCGCTTCAGCCAAGGCGGCGTTGCGTGCAACGAGTTCTGCATCAAATGTCTTCATGTTCTAATCGTAAAGCAGAAGGCCCCCGAGACGTTAATCTCGAGGGCCTTCTGTAACTAATTACGCGTGAACTTAGAAGTCCATGTCCCCGCCACCTTGTGGCATTGCGTTCGCTGACTTTGGTTCTGGCTTATCTGTAATCACTGCCTCTGTTGTAATAAAGAGAGCTGCGATTGATGCTGCATTCTGAAGTGCAGAACGTGTGACCTTAGCTGGATCGATGATGCCAGCCTTGATCATGTCTACATATTCTCCAGTTGCTGCGTTGAGACCGAAACCTGCTTCGAGGTTACGAACCTTCTCAACGATAACTCCGCCTTCAAGACCTGCGTTAACCGCAATCTGCTTGAGTGGAGCTTCGATTGAAAGTTCGACGATCTTTGCACCAGTTGCTTCATCGCCTTCAAGCTTGAGCTTCTTAAATGCTGCAGTTGCTGCCTGAAGAAGTGCAACGCCACCACCGGCGACAATTCCTTCTTCTACTGCAGCCTTTGCGTTACGAACAGCATCTTCGATGCGGTGCTTGCGCTCCTTGAGTTCAACTTCTGTTGCAGCTCCTGCCTTGATGACAGCAACTCCACCAGCGAGCTTTGCAAGGCGCTCTTGAAGCTTTTCCTTGTCGTAATCTGAATCTGAGTTTTCGATTTCAGTACGGATCTGTGTAACGCGGCCCTTGAGCTGCGCTTCATCTCCGAGACCTTCGATGATTGTTGTTTCATCCTTAGAAATAACAACCTTGCGAGCGCGACCTAGAAGTTCAAGTCCAGCTGTTTCTAGCTTGAGACCAACTTCGTCAGAGATCACTGTTGCACCTGTAAGGATTGCAATGTCCTGAAGCATCGCCTTACGACGATCTCCAAAGCCTGGAGCCTTAACAGCTGCTGACTTAAATGTTCCCTTGATCTTGTTAACAACGAGAGTTGCAAGTGCTTCGCCTTCAATATCTTCAGCGAGGATTGCAAGTGGCTTACCAGATTGCATGACCTTCTCAAGTACAGGTACGAGCTCCTTGATATTTGCAATCTTGTTGCTTGTGATCAAGATGTAAGCATCTTCAAGAACTGCTTCCATGCGATCTGTATCTGTTACGAAATATGGTGAAACGTAACCCTTATCGAAACGCATACCTTCGGTGAGTTCGAGTTCGAGTCCAAAAGTATTTGACTCTTCAACAGTGATAACGCCTTCCTTGCCGACCTTATCCATCGCTTCAGCGATCATCTCGCCGATAGTCGCATCCGCTGCAGAAATTGATGCAGTTGCTGCGATCTGTTCCTTTGAATCAACGCTCTTCGACATTGCACCGAGCTCGGTCACGATGGCAGCTACTGCCTTCTCGATTCCGCGCTTAAGCGCCATTGGGTTTGATCCAGCTGCAACGTTGCGAAGACCTTCGCGAACGAGCGCCTGAGCAAGAACGGTTGCTGTCGTTGTTCCATCGCCTGCGACATCATCTGTCTTCTTAGCAACTTCCTTAACGAGCTCTGCGCCGATCTTTTCCCATGGATCATCAAGTTCAATATCTTTAGCGATGGATACGCCATCGTTAGTAATTGTTGGTGATCCCCACTTCTTTTCAAGTACGACGTTACGTCCGCGGGGTCCAAGGGTTACCTTGACTGCATCAGCGAGTACGTTCATTCCGCGCTCTAGACCGCGGCGGGCTTCTTCATTAAAGGCAATCATCTTTGCCATAGTTGTTAGCTCCTATGTATCGATTGAAACTGGGCCGAATTATCACTCTCGACCCTCGAGTGCTAACGCCAAATCTAGACGGGTTTATTCCCCCTAGCAAAACGAGAGGGTGGAGTGAGGGGCTTTAGCGGGCTGAACGGGCCTGCATGCGGGCTTCACGCAGGCGGCGAAGGCGCTTCACCAGCATCGGAGAGGCCTCGAGGGCATCATCACGATCGATGAGGTCGTTGAGCAGTTGGTAGTAACGAGGGGCTGTGAGGTCGAAGAGCTCTTTGATTGCAGTCTCTTTCGCGCCGGCAAAACGCCACCAGTTACGTTCGAAGTCGAGGATACGAGTTTCGAGGTCAGTCAAAGTCGAACCTGTAGTTCCTGGGTTCTCGAGCGCTGACATGTGGGCAATCTTAGATTGGAGTTTCTAAAAAGTGTGGGATTTAGCGCGCACTTATGATTTTCGGGCGGCCTTCACAATATTGCGAAGCATCGTCGGAAAGATGAAGAAGTGAAATGGCGAGACCACATACCAATAAATCTGGCCACCTAATCCGCGAGGTTCAAAGAGAGCATCTTGAGTAACAACAGTCTGGCCATCTTTTTCGGTGAGATTAAATTCGAGCCACGCTTTTCCAGGCAGAATCATTTCGGCATAGAGGCGCAGATGTTTTCCATGTTCCAAACCTTCAACGCGCCAGAAATCTAAACTGTCACCGATACGTAAATGTTGCGGATCGCGTCGACCGCGACGAAGACCAACTCCACCAACAATGCGATCGAGAACGCCACGCAAGTACCACAACCAACCAGAACCGAACCATCCGCGTTCTCCGCCGATTCCTTCAATCTGTTCCCAGACTTTTGCAATCGATGCTTCCGTTGTAATTTCGCGATGGTCTTTCAAAGTGAGTTCGCCTGCCCAATCAGGATCGCTCTGCGCTTTCTGCCAAGGAGCTGTTGGAAATGCAGCATCAGACCAACGTGTATCTACTGAGTTTTCGGCAGTACGAGTAAGAGCCAATTGAATCGCTTGCGAAACAGTGAGCAGACCTTCTGATGGAAGCGGGATTAAATCGGTAATTGTCTTACGCGAATCAACAACAACTTCGCTAATCAGTGATTCAACCAAAGGGCGCGCAAGTGATGTTGGCACTGGGGTTACAAAGCCAATCCACAAACTAGATAGCTTGGGAGTAAGCACTGGCACTTGAATAATCTTGCGCTTACGAAGTCCTGAAATCTCAGCAAACTTCTGCATCATGACTGCATAGGTAACGACCTCGGGTCCCCCGATATCGCAGATGCGGCTTACGGGTTTTTCAAGGTTAGCTACGTTGCGCAGGTAGTACAGAACATCGCGAATAGCGATTGGCTGCGTGCGATTTGATACCCATTTTGGGGTTGTCATAATAGGTAAGCGGTGCGTCAAGTGGCGCAACATTTCAAAGGATGCAGAACCCGAACCAATAATGATTCCAGCGCGAAGTTCAAGAACTGGAACAGATGTTGATGCCAACTGTGTTCCGGTATTCATGCGAGAAGTTAAATGGCGGCTGCGATTTTCATCATTTGCGATTCCACCAAGATAAATAATTTGGGCAACGTTTTGACGTTGCGCGGACTCTGCAAAACCTTTTGCCATCGCAGCTTCGATATCTCCGAAATCTGTTGCAACGTTAATTGAGTGCAGCAAGTAATAAGCAGTGTGCACACCAGCGAGCGCGCGATCGAGGTCTTGCGAATTACTTGCATTGCCCTCGATAATTTCAACTGCATTGGCCCAACTTTGGCCTTGAATCTTCTTTGCATCGCGCACGAGCACGCGCACTTTCTTGCCATCGCCCAATAAATCGCGCACCAGACGCCCGCCTACATAACCGGATGCACCGGTAACGAGAAAGAGTCGGTTCTGCGTATCCATGTAAGTCAGCCTAGACTTACCCCATGCCTTCTTCTACTCGACCGCGCGTTGTCATTCTCGGAGCCGGCTTCGGTGGGCTTGGAGCAGCAAAAGCGCTATCTAAAGAGGCCGATGTCACCGTCGTCGACCGCCATAACTTCCAAACTTTCTTACCTCTTTTGTATCAGGTATCAACTGCTGGCCTTGCTGCCGATCACGTAGTTCACCCAGTACGCGGAGCCCTTCGCAAGACCGGAATCAAATTCCGTATGGGTTCACCTATCTCAGTTGATCACAAGAACAAGACCGTCAAACTTGATTCATCTGAAACTCTCGAATTCGATCACTTGATCGTTGCACTCGGTTCAGCAACTGCTGACTTCGGAGTTCCCGGTGTTGTCGAACATGGCCTTGGTATGAAGAGTGTGAACGAGGCAATCACTATTCGCGCAGAAGTAATGCGCCGCTTTGAAGACTTGGCCCGCTTCGAAGATGACACTCGCCTATCAATTGCTGTCGTTGGTGGCGGACCCACAGGTGTTGAGATGGCTGGCGCTCTTGCCGAGCTAAAGCGCGGACCACTGAAGAACGATCTCGCACACGCTGCCAACCACATCGATATCTACTTGATTGAAGCTGGCCCGCGCATCCTTCCAATGTTTAGCGAGAAGTTATCTGCTCGCGCAGAATCAGATCTTCATAAGTTGGGCGTCTTCGTTAAGACCAATACGGCAGTGCGCGAAATTCAATCGCGCAAAATCATTCTTAAAGAAGGCGAACCGATTCCAGCTGAAGTAACAATCTGGGCGGCTGGCGTTAAAGGTGAACCAACTGCAGGGCTCTTGAATCTTCCCATCGTCGGTTCACGTATTGATACCGATGAAAACTTGGAAGTAAATCACTATCCAAATATCTGGGCGATTGGTGATATCAACGGTTCCAAGAACGCTGATGGACGCTTCTATCCAATGGTTGCACCGGTTGCGATGCAGCAAGGTAAGTGGGTTGCAAAGCAGATCCTGCGCAAGCATGCTGGTGTTGCTCTGAAGCCATTTAAATATATTGATAAGGGCTCGATGGCCACTATCGGTCGCCACAAAGCAGTTGTTGAAGTCGGTAAATTTAGAATGTCAGGCCCACTCGCTTGGTACGCATGGTTATGGCTTCACTTGTTCTATCTCTTAGGTGGACGTAACAAGATCGGCACTATCGCTGACTGGACTTGGAACTACCTCACATTCGATCGCGGCAACCGCCACATCATGGATACGCTCTAACAATGCCGCAATACCTAAACGTTGATGGCCATCAGGTCTATTCATACGAATGGGATAACAATGGCGAAGCAGTCTTATTGCTCCACGGTGGTTTAAGCCAGACATCGCATTGGGATCAGAACATGCTTCCTGCCATCGAAGATCAATTCCATGTCTTTGGATACGACCGCACCGCACATGGTTTCACCGGTGATCGCGAAGGTAGCTTGCACTTTGATTACCAAGTTAAAGAAGCAATCGCTTATTTGGAAACTGTTGTAACAGAACCAGCACATCTCATCGGGTATAGCGACGGTGGCATCATCGCGCTCCTTGTTGCAATTAGACGCCCTGACTTAGTTCGTTCTGTTGTCACACTGGGAGCAAACTTTCACCACAGCGGTACCTTGCCGCTACCTGACTTTGATGGCGTTGTTTCAGCTGAAGATCAAGCTGAATACAACCAAACCTCGCCAGATGCACCAGAGACTCTGGCCGAAAAGATTGTGCGCATGATGGCAATTTGGCACAGCGAACCGAATTTAACAAGCAAGGATCTGCACAATATCGAGTGCCCAGTACTGGTTATGGCAGGTGATGACGATGTCATCGCACATACCCACACCATCGAACTCTTTGAGAATATTCCACTTGGCCAGCTGGCGATTCTTCCTGGAACTTCACATGGCCTAGTGAAGGAAAAACCAGCTCTGGTTCAGCTATTGATTAGAGAGTTCTTGGAAGATTTAAGTTATCCAATTACCAAAATGCCAATTCGCAGAACTAACCCTGCAAATTAATTAACCTTCAAAAGGTTCGATTGTTCCTGTCTTTACATCGTAAATAGCGCCAGCAACAACAACGCCTTCGCGCAACAATGGGTAAGAACGAATACGGTTTAAATCGCTTGCAAGAGATCCACGCTGATCGCGCGATGTGCGAAATTCAAGACTTGATGTGTTGACGCCATATTGCTCATCAATCAGCTTATGGAAATCAGCTTCATCATTTTCAGCCATCTTGCAATCAGTATGTGGCATCACCAAGATGCGATTGACGTTGAGAAGATAGGTAGCAAGAACCAAGGTACGAATTACGTCTTCTGTGACTCGAGCTCCTGCGTTGCGAAGAATCTTGGCATCTCCTGATCGCAATCCAATGACTGACAATGGATTGATACGTGAGTCCATACAGGTGACGATTGCTAAGCCTTTTGCAGCTGAACCTGTAAGTCCGGAGTATTTAAATGTCTTCTGGTATTCAGCATTTGCTGCCAAGAGATCATCGAAAGATTCGTGAGGAAATGAGTTATTAGACATTGTGACTCCTTCCGTAATCGATGGAGTAATACTGGAGCCCCCCATCCGGATTGAACGGATGACCTGCTCATTACAAGTGAGCTGCTCTACCACTGAGCTAGGGAGGCGTACTGCGGGCGTAATTATGGCAGTTATTGGCAGATTGTAAAAATCGTAGATTTTCACCCTAAAAAGCAACCTTTTCGTGACCTTTTTTTACATTCATTTAAGCGCAGTGGGGTGAGAGGATTGCCGACATGTTGCCTAACTACTGGATGAGCCCCGAGACAAATTCAATCAACCGACTTGGAATGCTTCATATCGAGCACTTCGAAACTCTTTCACTAGATGGCACTTGGCGCTTCCAGCTACTGCACTCACCAACCGAGAACGTGCGCAAGCGTTGGAGCAAGATTCCGGTTCCTGGATTGTGGACGATGCAACCAACGAGCGATGTATTTTTTGATAAGCCTATTTACACAAACGTGCAGATGCCATGGGATCACATTGCACCAGAAGTTCCGCAAGAGAACCCAACAGGAATTTACGAGCGCGACTTCGACTTACCTCTTTCATGGGATAACAAGCGCGTTGTTTTGCACTTAGGCGGATTTGAATCTGTTGCAGTCATTACAGTCAACGGCGTTGAAGTTGGTATGACCAAGGATTCACGTCTTGCCGCAGAATTCGACATTACTTCTGTTGTAAAGCGTGATCGCAACGTGATGCGTATTGCCGTGACCAAGTGGTCTGATGCCACATACATTGAAGATCAAGATCAGTGGTGGCACGGTGGCATCACTCGTTCAGTAAAGCTCTATGCAACAGAACACGTCTTCATTGAAAAGTTTGCAACAACTGCAGGGCTTAAGGCAGATGGCACAACCGGTACTTTGAAAGTTGAAGCAATCATCGGTTCCATCAATGGCAAGGCGACAGATGGCTACACACTTCGCACATCGATTGAAGAGTTGCCTAAGGTAAAGAGCGCTCAGCTTTCGCAGACGCTCAAGAAGCATGTCGCTCCTATCTGGACCGAGATGACAGCAGAGATGATCAACGCCAACCGTAAGCACTTTGCTGGCGAATTCTGGGATGGCAATATGCCGGAAAGCGATCGTTTGGCCCTTGAAGCAATTAAGCAGCCATGGCCTGGCCGAATCGTGCTCGAAACTACGATTCCAAAGGTCGCTGCCTGGTCTGCTGAAACCCCTAATTTATACACACTTCGCATCGAGCTCGTGAGCCCTAACGGCACCGTCGTTGAAGTTTCACAACAACGCATCGGTTTCCGCTCGGTTGTAATCAAGGGTCGCGAACTCTTGGTCAACGGCAAATTGATTTACATCTACGGAGTTAACCGCCACGACTTCAACCGCCACACAGGTCGTGTTCTAAGCCGTGAAGATATGCGCCAGGACTTGCTCGAAATGAAGCGTTGGAACTTCAACGCAGTGCGCACATCGCACTATCCAAATGATCCAGCATTCTACGATCTCTGCGATGAACTCGGTTTTTACGTAATCGACGAAGCAAACATTGAATCCCACGCTTTCTACGATTCAATCTCAAATGATCCACGTTACGCATCTGCTTTCGTCGAGCGCGTAGGCCGTATGGTCCAGCGCGATATGCACCACCCATGCGTCATCTTCTGGTCACTCGGAAATGAATCAGGTCGCGGCAAGAACCATGAAGCAGCTGCAGCATTTGCTCGCGCGCTCGATCCTTCACGCCCACTTCACTACGAAGGTGGCATCAACGGAGATTGGCGCGGCGGTCACTCAATGACTGATGTCGTTAGCCCGATGTATCCATCAATCAAGGCAATTCTTTCTTACGCTAAATCAGGTCGCCAAGATCGACCATTGATTATGTGCGAGTACTCACATGCAATGGGTAACTCCAATGGAAATCTCAAGGAATATTGGGATGCGATCCATTCAACTCCTGGCTTGCAAGGTGGATTCATCTGGGAATTCTGGGACCACGGAATCGAACAGACGCTCGCTGACGGTTCTAAGCGTTCTGCATACGGCGGGGACTTCGGCGAAACTCGCCACGATGGAAACTTTGTCTGCGATGGAATGGTCTTCCCTGATCGAACACCAAAGCCTGCAATGCATGAGATGAAAGCGATTGCATCTCCCGTTGTTATCTCAACAACCAAGGCATCAACTGGATCTTTCACTGTTACCAACCGCCAATACTTCAAAGATTTAGCTGATTTTGAAGCCTTTTGGAGCATCAACCGCAACGGAGAAGTAATCGATAGCGGCAAAGTTGTACTGCCACAGATTGCTCCGCAGAAGAGTGCCAAGATTGCAATCAAATCAAAGGCGCTTCTTAAGCCAGATGGAACTGGCGAACGATTCATCAACTTCACAATCGTGCAGAAGAACCGCACCGATTGGGCACCAGCAGGACATGAAGTCGGCTGGAACCAATTCGCGCTTCCTTCACGTAAGGAAACAATTGGAACTGCCAAGACATCAGAGCTATTTGAAAATGCAGTTGATGATGCTGGCGAGATTCAGATTCCTTACGGAGTATTCGCCCCAGAACTTTCATTGTGGCGCGCACCAACAGATAACGATCGCATCGCACAGATTGCATCTAAGTGGGAGCGTTACGGAGTTCGCGATCTCGAGCGCACAGATTGCACCATCACTGAAAGTGCTAAGTCATACAAGGTAACGAGTGAATGGAAGACAAGCACCGGCTTCAAGATCAAGCAGGTACAACTTGTCACACCAGTTGCTGGCGGATATTCAGTTAAGGAGACCATCACGGTTCCAAAGCAATTCGAAGACTTGGCACGTGTTGGTATCAACTTCGAAATCGATGGCGCACTGAGCAACTACACCTACTTCGGTACTGGCGCTAATGAAACCTACCCAGATCGCAAGATTGGACGCATCCACCAGTGGGTTTCAACAGTTGCAGACCAATATGTTCCATATGTTCGCCCACAAGAAAATGGCGGCCATGCCGGAGTTCGTTGGTTTGCACTCACCAATAACGAAGGCCACGGCGTTCGTATTGATCTAGATAAACCACGTCAGGTATCTGCAACACCTTTTAGAGCCGCACAGCTTGCTGATGCAACGCACGATGTTGAGCTAGTTCCAACAGGAAACACCATTGTTCATATCGATGCTGCACACCGCGGTGTTGGAACAGCTTCCTGTGGTCCAGATACCCTGCCTGCATACCTAGTATCTGGCGGTACCTATAGCTTTACCTGGACCGTTCGCTCCATTTAACCGGCGTTGGGTATTTAGCACTACGCCCATCGCCAGATGATTTGCCGCGGATACGTCTGAAGATCCACGGCAAAGCAAAGACAAAGAACCATGCAACGGTGACGCCCTTTTCAATAATCCACGGAGTTTTCTTCTCTGGTGGCAACGGTGTGCGCCAACCTGGATCAAATGGAAGATCAAGCCGCTCAAGAACTGCATCGGCGCATCGCTTATGACCTTCAGCATTTAAGTGCAGGCGATCAAAAGCTAAGAAGCGGCGATCACTAAAGAACTTCTCTTGGTTGGCATCAACAACAATCGCACCAACTTCAGCGCCCACAGCGCGAACACCTTTATTAAATTCAGAGAATCGCTTCTCCCAAATTTCAGAACCTTTACCTTTATTGCCTGTGTTTTCGAGAACGGTAAAGAGCATCAGAGTTGCACCCGATTTTGCAATCAAGCGCACTGCTTCTTGATACAACGGAATAGCAATCGATGCCTGATATCCAGGACGGAGCGCATCATTAGCTCCTGCGTGGAATGAAACCAAGGTGTCAGAGCCTGTAACAAAGGCAAGTGCAGTTGGCACCTGATCTTCTACAACTTGGCCGATAAGTTTTCCGCGCACAGCCAAGTTCATATAAGTGAAATCAGCATGAGCTTCTGCCATGACATCAGCTACGCGATCTGCCCATCCGCGGTATTTGCCATCTACGACTTCATCAGTCATTCCTTCAGAGTATGAATCTCCGCAGACGATGAAACGTTGAAATGCCATTGTTATCTACCTACGCCTTAGCCCTTACGGCGAGCCTCATCTACTGCGTACAAAGCAATTGATGTTGCAACAGATGCGTTAAGTGATTCAGTTGATGCGCTGATTGGAATAGAGACAATCAGGTCGCACTTTTCGCGGGTAAGGCGAGCAAGCCCCTTGCCTTCAGAACCCACGATAATCATGAGTTTTTCAGTAGCAACCTTCATATCTGCGATAGCGACATCTGATTCGCCATCAAGACCGACAATAAAGCAGCCCAGCTTCTTCGCTTCATCGATTGTGCGAGCAAGGTTTGTTACCTGAGCGATTGGTAGACGAGCAGCAGCTCCGGCAGAAGATTTCCAAGCGGACGCAGTCATTCCAGCAGCGCGACGTTCTGTCATCAATACACCTGATGCACCGAAAGCAGCCGCAGAGCGAACAATCGCTCCCAAGTTACGTGGATCTGTTACGCCATCGAGTGCAACGAGCAACATTGGATTCTTTGCGCGCTGAACAATCTCTTCAAATGAGGAATATTGGTAAGGCTTAATTGCAAGGATGATTCCTTGGCTGTTTGGTGAAATTCCTTCGACTTCGGCACGGTGTGCTTCACGGATCGAAAGTCCGTGGTTCAAAGCAATCTGCAGCGATTCAGCAACGCGATCATCGACATCGATGCTGCGTGCAACCAAGAGTTCAGTTGCTGGAACAGATTCACGAAGCGCTTCTAGAACTGCGTTACGACCTGCAACGATTTCACCACGTGGTGCATCGCCCTTTGAAAACTTACGAGTTGTCGCTGGCTTCTTTGCAGCAGACTTTTCTGCAGCCTTCTTACGCTTGGCAGCTGCGTGATAAGGACGGTCTTCAGCCTTAGGTGTTGGTCCCTTACCTTCAAGACGGCGCTTATTGTTTCCGCCAGTACCAGCAGATGGGCCCTTCTTAGATTTACGAACTGCACCGCGAGGTTTTGCATTACCGGCCATTGTTATTTTCCATCTCTAGAGATTGACCAACGTGGCCCTTGTGCAGTGTCTTCAATAGTAATTCCAAGTGCAGCTAAGCCATCGCGAATTGAATCCGATGCCGCAAAATCTTTACGCTCGCGCGCTGCTGTGCGCTGAGCAAGTGCCAACTGAATAACGCCATCAAGGGCTGCAGTCATATCTTCACCAGCAGCTGCAGTTGCAAAAGCTGGATCAAATGGGTCGCAGCCAAGGACTTCTAGAGCACCGCGGATTTCATTGGCAGCCGATGCAATAACAGCCTGATCTCCTGCAGTAATCGCGCTATTTCCTGTGCGCAGCGCTTCAGATATTGAAGCAAGTGCTGTTGGCACGGCTAAATCATCATTCATCGCATCGGTAAATGCCTGGCTAATAACCGGTGTTGGCTGAGTACCAAGAATTTCAACTGAACGAGTTAAGAAACCTTCGATGCGACGAAACGCTGTTGCAGATTCTGCAAGTGCTTCATGTGAGAACTCGAGCATCGAACGGTAGTGAGCAGAGCCCAAATACCAACGAAGTTCGATTCCGCGAACGCTCTTCAGCAATTCATGAACCTGAAGCGAGTTACCCAATGACTTCGACATCTTTTCACCGGACGCGGTCACCCACGCGTTATGTAACCAGCGCTTAGCAAAGGCAAAGCCAGCTGCTTCAGATTGTGCAATCTCGTTCTCGTGGTGAGGGAAGATCAAATCGAGTCCACCACCGTGGATATCAAATGCTTCACCTAAATACTGATGTGCCATCGCAGAACATTCGAGGTGCCATCCAGGACGACCTGGTCCCCACGGAGTTGGCCATGACGGATCTCCGGGTTTTGCAGCTTTCCATAAAGCAAAGTCGCGTGGATCTTTCTTATAAGTCTCATCAGCATCAGCTGCTGGTTGTAGATCATCAAGCTTCTGACGAGAAAGAGTTAGGTAAGACGAAAGCTTGCGGACTTCGAGATAGACATCGCCATTACCAGGTGCGTATGCAGCGCCCTTTTCAATGAGCAACTGCATGAGTTCGATCATCTGAGTGACGTGTCCTGTAGCGCGTGGTTCATATGTTGGCGGCAAAACGTTAAGGGCTGCATATGCATCGGTAAATGCACGCTCGTACTTCATTGCAACTGCCCACCAAGGCATCTCTTCATGCACTGCCTTATGCAAAATCTTGTCATCGATATCTGTGACGTTACGGATAAATGTGACGTTGTAACCAGACTTTGTTAACCAGCGACGCAAGATGTCGAAGTTAACGCCAGAGCGCACATGGCCGATATGGGGAGGCGCTTGAACAGTTGCACCGCAGAGATAGATACCAACTTCGCCCTTTTTCAGGGGAACAAATTCAGAGGTGGTTCGCGTTAGCGTGTCATATAAAGATAGCGAACTCATTAGGCAATTCTATCTTTACTTAAGCGTTCTTAATAACTAGCGCAGATGCAATCGCTGCAATGCCCTTGCCTTCACCGGTAAGGCCCATTCCATCGGTAGTTGTTGCAAGGATGGCAACCTCTGCCCCACCCAGTGCCTGCGAAAGCGTCGCGATAGCTTCGGCTCGACGAGCACCGATGCGCGGACGGTTGCCGATGATCTGCACAGATACATGCGAGATCGAATATCGACCCTTAGAAATAATCGACAAGGTCTCTTTCAGCAAAGTAACGCCAGATGCGCCCGCATATTCAGGACGCGATGTTCCGAAGTTGCTACCTAAATCGCCAAGGCCAGTTGCTGCAAAGAGCGCATCGCAGATTGCATGAGCAGCCACATCGCCATCAGAGTGACCATCAACGCCAACTTCATCAGGCCAATGAAGACCTGCAAGCCAGAGCTCGCGTCCTTCGCCAAATGCATGTGCATCAACGCCAACACCAGTACTAAATGTTGTGGCATCTCCTAAGAATGTAAGAGCTGTTGCTAAGTCTGAAGGAGTTGTAATTTTCAGGGCTCGTTCTTCACCAGCAATAACGCGCACCTTGTGGCCCGCATTGAGCGCCAGAGTTGAATCATCTGTCGCATCTTGCGCACCCTGATGAATTGCGTTCAGCACTGAATATGAAAAACCTTGTGGTGTTTGAATTCGACGAAGCGGTGCTCTATCAACTGCGTTAACAACATAACCATCTGCGCCAACGTTCTGCAGAGTATCGACAACAGGAAGTGCTGGAACCACAGCTACATCCCCAGACTTCAAAGCTGCAACAACTGAAGCAGCTAATTCGCGCGTTGCCAGCGCACGCGCTGCATCGTGAACCAAAACAAACTCTGCATCGCTAATTGCCGCAAGACCTGCGCGCACTGAATCAGAGCGAGTAGCACCACCAGTAACAACAGTGACTGCATCACCAACGAGTGAGCGAATTTGATCTTCGAAACCAGCAGGAGCCGTAACAACAATCTGATCAACCACAGCCGAAAGTGAAGAGACTGCATGTTCAAGGAGTGTGCGATCGCCAAGTTGAATGAGCGCTTTAGGAATTGGCGCACCGAAGCGTTCGCCACTACCTGCAGCAGCGACGATTGCGGCGATCATGATGACAGTGTTACTAAATTACGAAGCGAGAACCTCGTCAAGGAGAGTTGCAGCCTTCTCTTCATCTGTGCGCTCGGCAAGTGCGAGCTCAGAGACGAGAATCTGCTTCGCCTTGGCGAGCATGCGCTTTTCACCGGCAGAGAGTCCACGATCGAGATCGCGACGGTAGAGATCGCGCACAACTTCTGCGACCTTAATGACATCTCCGGATGCAAGCTTTTCGAGGTTTGCCTTATAGCGACGTGACCAGTTTGTTGGCTCTTCGGTATATGGCTGACGAAGTACGTTAAATACACGATCGAGGCCAGCTGAATCGACGACATCGCGGACACCGACGAGATCTACATTATCTGCAGGTACGCGCACAGTGAGGTCGCCCTGAGCAACCTTGAGAACTAGGTAGGTCTTCTCTTCGCCCTTAATTACTCGAGTTTCGATTGCCTCGATAAGAGCTGCTCCGTGATGGGGATAAACAACGGTTTCGCCGACCTTGAATGTCATGTATTGCCCTTCGTTAGACGTCCAATTCTACCAGCCATCACTGACATCGAAAACCCCAGTTATCTGCCCTAAACCAGCGTCAAATAACGCTTATTTGACATGCGATAATTTGCCCCATGCGTCGTCCACATATTAAGAACTTCTCAATTGCACTCATTACATCTGCACTTGCTCTCTCATTGACAGCATGTTCAGGTGCTGGTCCAAACGCTTCAACACGTTTGATCAAGCAGGTAACAGATGGTGCTGAAGCAATGGTGAAGACAGATGGAAACGACCTCTCCATTACAAACCTCTTGCTCGTCGCAACTGAAGATGGTTCAGCAGTAGTTGTCGGAACAATCGTTAACTACATGGACGAGAACGATGCGCTCCTTGGAATTTCAGCAGGCGGAACTTCAGCAACAATTTCTGGCGAGCAGAACCTTGTGAAGAACCAGCCACTTCGCTTTGAAGGCGAACAAGCAACATCAAAGGCTGTCTTTGCAGGAGTTGGCGCACAAGCTGGACGCAATGTTCAACTGCAGCTTGCCTTTGCTCGCGCTGGCGTAGTCACCGTCAATGCAATCATCCGCGACAAGCGCGATGATTATGCAAACGTTACAAAGTAACTTTTACTTCTTACCCTGATTCGCAACAGCTGTAATTGCTTCAGCAGCAGCTGCAGGATCTAAGTATTCGCCGCCAGCTTTTACCGGCTTGAAATCTGCATCTAATTCATAGAGCAGTGGAATTCCTGTAGGAATATTCAAACCTGCAATATCTTCATCAGAGATACCCTCAAGGTGCTTTACCAATGCACGCAATGAGTTGCCGTGAGCAGTCACAAGCACTGTCTTGCCGCTCTTGAGGTCAGGAATGATTGATTCGGTCCAGTACGGAACCATGCGAACCACAACATCTTTCAGGCACTCAGTCAGTGGCAGATCTGCACCTAGATCTGCGTAACGTGGATCGGCATCTTGCGAGAACTCAGAACCCTTTTCAATCAGCGGTGGTGGGGTGTCATACGAGCGACGCCACAACATAAATTGCTCTTCGCCGTATTCAGCCAAGGTCTGCGCCTTGTCCTTGCCCTGAAGAGCGCCGTAGTGACGCTCGTTAAGACGCCATGAACGCTTCACTGGGATCCAGTGGCGATCGCATGAATCAAGAGCCAACTGCGATGTGTGGATCGCACGGCGCAACAAAGATGTGTGAACTACATCGGGCAGCAACCCGCGCTCTGCCAATAACTTTCCACCGCGTGCAGCTTCAGCGATGCCTTTTTCAGAGAGTCTGACATCGACCCAACCAGTAAAGAGATTGAGGGCATTCCATTCGGATTCGCCATGGCGCAGGAGGATTAGTTTGAAGTTCGACATAAGGCGAATTCTCTCACATCAGCAAACAGAATTACACGAGGTGCTTGAATGCCTCAAGATTCGCCAGAGATTCACCACGACTTACTCGCCAAGCCCATTCACGGCGAATTGCATCTGCAAATCCCAATTCCAAAAGCGGATTAAATGATGAATCCGAATACTGCAGAACCGAACCAATCAAGCGGTCAATCTCTTTCGCATTCACGGCATCCAGTGGCAAGCGCCCCACCAAGTAGATATCGCCTAATTCATTAATCGCAAAGGCAACCCCATACATCGCAGCATTCTTTGCCATGCACCACTTATGCACTGCGTCTTCATGGGTATCTGGTTTGCGAATCACAAAAGCGTTAATACTCAAAGAGTGATCGCCGACAATCAGCGCGCAATGAGTCTGCAACTTATTCTCACCAGGCAACGTCACCATGAAGGTATTTGCATCTGAGCGGTCGAAATCTAAATCATGGGATTGAAGGAAATCCTCAATCACCTCGCGGGCATCAAGTGCCATTTAGCCGATGTTCTTCGCTTGTTCTGCACGTGCAGTTAAAACACGGTCATAAATGTCTAGAGTTCCGCGCGATGTTGCATCCCAACCAAAGTGCGATGCATGTTCGATTGCACCCATGGAAAGCAGCACCCGGCGCTGTGGTTCTTGCAGCAAACGAGCCAAAACAGATGACCACGCACGTGGATCATGTCCATCAACAAGTACGCCTGAAATACCGTCAGCAACTGCTGTACGAAGCCCACCCACGGCAGTAGCTACAACAGGTGTGCCACATGCCTGTGCTTCAAGAGCTACAAGACCAAAGCTTTCTGAATAACTTGGCACGCAGACCAAATCTGATGCGCGATACCACTGAGGAAGTTCTTCACGAGGAACAGGTGGTGCGAAGCGAACAACATCATCAATACCAAGCCAGGTTGTTAACTCTTTCAATCGTTCAACTTCTGATTGGTTCGCACCTGATGCGCCACCAATGATGTTGGTAATCAACTTGGTACGCAGATGCGGTGAGTGCGAAACAAGTTCAGCAATCGATCTAATCAATACCTCGGGGCCCTTATGTGGCTGAATACGGCCCACAAAGGTGATGATGTGTGAATCTTTATCAAGGCCCACAACCTCACGAGCAGCCATACGACCCGCACCCGGTGTAAATACCTTCAGGTTCACACCAGGGCTTACAACTAAAACATTATCTGGGCATGCTTCGTAGAGAGATACCAAGCTGGCAGCTTCAGCATCTGTATTGGCAACCAGCGCATCAGCTGCAGCAACCACCTGGGTTTCACCTTGCACGCGAATCATTGGCTCAGGAACTTCCCCTTCAGCCAAATTTAAATTCTTTACTCGCGCCATCGTGTGCATCGTGTGCACCAAAGGAATATTGAGCTCTTTCGCAACTGGCATCGCGACCTTGCCGCTAATCCAATAATGCGAATGAATGATGTCGTAACGAGTAGCAAGCAACGCTTCTTTGAATGCTGCAGGTAAGTCGGGAATCAACTTCGGCAATAATTCTTTTGTTACGCCAGATACTGGCCCAACATTGAGTTGAATAACGCGCACGCCTGGTGCCACTTCAACAACATCAGCAACTTCGTTATTTGTTCGACGCGTAAAGATATCTACCTGCACACCCATCGCCGCCATGTTCTGCGCAGCTTCACAGACGTAGATATTCATTCCACCAGCATCGCCAGTACCCGCTTGATCAAGCGGTGAGGTATGCACCATCAAGGTGGCGATACGGCGGGAAGTCATACCTACAAGCGTACGCGCGTTTAAAAAGTAGCGCGAATGGTGCCGATGATTCGGTCACCACCAAGCACGTTTTCAGCTTCGTATGGGCTATCAATACCCAGACGCTTCAAACCAGCATGTACCAATACGCGGAATGGTCGTAGCGAACCATCTGCAACCTTAAATACCAGCGTGCGTCCATCAGGCATCGATGCAATCTCAACTGCTTCTGCGCCATCCTTCATATACAAACCAGGGACCGCCTCAATCATCTGCGTTGTTAGGCGACCTTTACCTGCAACCATTTCAGGAAACTTTCGGGATGCTTCCAAGACGGATTGATGAATCGGATCAACTGAAATTGTGATTGCACGTATCGCACGAGCCAAACCAATTACTGAAATCAAAAATAGCGGGGCACCACAACCATCGGTTGAAGTCAGCGTGACTGTCTCTCCTGCAAGTGCTTCTAACTCAGCCTTAATCGCAACCTGCAGAGGATGTGCTGGGTCTAAGTAATTTTCAATCGGCCAACCATTAGTAACGCAGGTAAGCAACATCGCTGCATGCTTTCCGCTGCAGTTCATTGAGATGCGAGTAGCTGGCTTATCGCCCCACGCACGTCGTTCCGGTTCGCCCAGTGGCTTATCAAGCATGCACTGCAGAGCGCTTTCATCCAGTGACGCCATTGCCAAAATCTCGCGAACAGCAGATAAATGTTCTTCTGAACCTGAATGGCTGGAACAACCCAGTGCCAACAATCGTGGCTCTAACTTCAAACCAGCGCGCACCATTGCTGCGCCCTGAATAGATTTCACTGTGGAACGTGGAAAGAATAAATGTTCGATATCGCCCAGTGCCAAATTCACTGAACCATCTGAATTCAACGCAACTAAATAACCGCGGTGAACAGATTCAACAACGCCATCGCGTACGTATTCAGCTAATACTGAGTCGTTCATTTACTCGCTCTGACGCTCGAGGGTTGACCAGATATGTGCCTGAAGTTCTTGCCCTTCAGCAGCCATGTCATAAGCAAAGAAGAGTTCACCTTCAACAAGCCCGTATAAACGCACGCCCGCAGTAACAATCTTTGCTGACGGCGCTGAATAACCTTGATCCATCACCAACTGAATCTTTGGACCATCAAACTGTCCGACCCATCCTTCAGTAATGCCAGTGTTATGTGAAATAACAACTTCTAAAACTTTATTCTCTTTCACGCGCCAGAAACCAGCTTCAGATGCTGCCGGACGAATGATTTCGCCATCTGCATCGATGATCCAGGAACGTGAGTAGTAATTCATAAATGGGCGACCATCGTGGTTAAAGACCACTTCGTGCGCATATTCAAAGGTTTCAATCGTTGGATATTCACCACGACCCTTACCGCGCCAGGTACCAATCATCCACGCAAGCGGATTGAGATCAGGATGTAACCCTTCGGGAATTGTGAAGGCCATTAGAGCCTGCCTCTCTTATACGTACGTCCATCGCGTGCCTGAGATTCGCGAGTACCGCGGATCCCATAAATAACGAACCCAACACCCACAACTAGTGCGACTAACGCCAGCACCACCGTTGTGAAGAGCTCCATGGGCTAAGAGTAACGGCTAGAACTTACGAACAGCCCACATGATTGCAAGGCATGCCAGTGAGACGACAAAGAGTTGGCCAAGAAATTTCACTTACGCCTCCACGATGATCTGCTGTGCTGCAGCCACACCTTCAACGGTGAGCTGCGCATCAACGGGCGTATTTCGCTTAACAATCGCAAGAGCAATCGGACCTAATTCATGATGACGAGCCACAGTGCCCAAGAAACCAACCTGTACTTCACCATTCATCACAGGAGTGCCTGATGGTGGCATCACAACCGCATGGCCATCAAGATGCAGCATCACTAAACGACGAGGTGGTTTTCCTAAGTTATAGATCTTCGCCACAGTCTCTTGTCCACGATAGCAACCCTTATTCATATGGACAGCGCCATTAAGAACACCGAGCTCATTAGGAATTGTCTTAAAGTCAGTATCAATCCCATGTCGTGGGCGTCCTGCAGCTACTCGTTCTGCGTCCAGTGCCCATGTTCCGACCTGCATTGCAGTTGAATCAAATGCCGATTTCATCTCTTCAAGTTCTGCACGCGGTACCAAAGCAAATGGCCCACCGATTTCATTAGCAACACCAGGAGCTCGCATCACCGCAAAATCTTCAGTGGCATCGCGAACTTCAACACGCAACATAAATCGCATCTTGTTCAAATAAGCAGATAAACCTTCAACAAAGTGTTGGTCCATTACAAGATAAGAATCAGTTCCATCATCGACAACATTGAATTGATACTCGACATGTCCCTGTGGGTCCAAGACCATTGCTGATGTCCAGGTACCGGCACCGAAATCAACTAAGTACTGTGTTGTTAAATCATGTAACCACTTCAGTCGATCTTCACCTGATATTGCAATTACCGAAAGATGAGATAAATCCGCCCACGCTTTGCCTTCAGCTAATGCGCGTTGTTCTTTATTGGGTTCACCGAAATGCCAGATAGCGCCCTTATCGGGGCCCTCTTCAACAAATACGGCTGTCATGCTCGTAAGTCTACGAGCGCAATGGGATAACTGCTATTTAACGCAGGCAGCACAAGTGCCATAGATGGCAAAGTGTGTGACATCGGTCTTAAAGCCGTAATCGTCAGAAAGGTTCTGTACAAAGTTCGCTGCAACATCAATTGGCGCGTCTCCTACTGATCCGCAAGTACCGCAGACAAGGTGCAAGTGAGTGAGCTCTTCAGCTGCGTGATAGGTCGCTCCACCATGTCCTAAGTGTGTGTGCTGAACAAGGCCAACGTTTTCAAGTGTTTCAAGATTGCGATAGACAGTTGAGAGGTTGATACCAGGATGTGTCTGGCGCACCTTCTCGGCAACTTCTTCAGGTGTTGCATGTCCCAACGCACGAACAGCAGACAAAACGAGTTCGCGCTGCGGAGTAAGGCGTAAGCCTTTTTCGTGGAGTTCGTGTTTTTCAGCCATGCGATAAGTCTACTTTCTAAATATGGATAACGAGATCAGTAGGAGTTCCCTGCGCCGCAATCAGCTTCTGCTCTACGCGAGCACCCGGTGCTTGAACGACAAGAGTCCAAGCCCCAGGAGCTGCGAAGAAACGGAACTGACCTTCAAGATTGGTCGGGACCTCTGCGGTGAATTCACCTGATGCATCAAGTAAACGAACGTGGCCGTTAGTGACAGGTGCACCGTTAGGTACTGAATCATTCTCACCCTCTTTGAGAATAACTCCCTGTATGACAGTCTGCTTCGTTAGATCGATTCCATCAAGGGAAGGACCACCCGGTGTTGCACCGCATGTACGCATTACCAATTACGCCCCAACTGCAACAGGAACACCAACGAGTGAACCGTATTCAGTCCATGATCCGTCGTAGTTCTTTACATTGTTAACGCCAAGAAGTTCGTGAAGAACGAACCATGAGAAAGCAGAGCGCTCACCGATTCGGCAGTACGCGATTGTGTCTACTGAAAGATCTACGCCAGCTCCCTGGTAAATCTCCTTCAGTTCTGCATCTGACTTGAATGTTCCATCTTCATTTGCAGCCTTTGACCAAGGAATGTTCTTCGCTGTTGGAATATGTCCCTTGATCTGTCCGCCTTCTTGTGGAAGGTGAGCAGGGGCAGCAAGCTCTCCTGAAAATTCAGCAGGGGAGCGCACATCAACGATGTTCTTAGCCCCAATAGCTGCAATAACTTCATCGCGGTATGCGCGGATTGAGCTGTCGCGCTCCTTAGCAACATATGTAGTTGCTGTGCGAACAGGAACCTCAGTTACGAATGGGCGAGCATCGAGCTCCCAGCGCTTACGTCCGCCATCAAGAAGGCGAACATCTGCGTGGCCATAGACCTTGAAGTACCAGAACGCGTATGTTGCAAACCAGTTGTTATTGCCTCCGTAGAGAACAACTGTGGTGTCATTTGAGATACCACTCTTTGAAAGAAGTGCTTCGAACTTATCCTTAGAAATAAGGTCGCGGATCAAGCCATCTTGAAGATCTTCGCGCCAGTGGAAAGTAATCGCATTCTCGATATGGCCCTGTGCGTACAAAGTCGTATCTTCGTCAACTTCAACGATAACCACCTTTGGATCATTGAGATTCTGAGCTACCCAATCAGCGGTAACAAGTGAAGTTTCACGTGACATTTATTTCTCCTATTTCTTAGTAAAGCGAACGAGCAGTAGGTACATCTCACAACCAAGACAGTAATTAAATGCAGCGTTAAGAAACGCGGCGGCTAGCGCAAACCCAACGGCCACAGTGAAGACCGCATCCACGCCAGCAAATGCTCCGATAGAACCAACCAATGCAAAACCAAAACCAACAGCTTGCGCAAACTTTGGTGGGCGTACATCTTCAGTTGGTGCAACCTTGTTAAGGCGCGGACGAATGACGTTCTTAAAAATCAACCCGTATGGAGTGAACTGCGGACCACGTGTTGCGCCAATCAAGAAGACAAGACCTTGTGCGACAAGAACCCACTTATTCTGCGTTACTAGTGCAATCGCAAGAACAACTGTTGTGATGCTTGCTGAGAAACGTGGACCTCGTGCATCGATATAGATCTTCTGCACATCTTTGTTATCAAGGACTTCAGACATGGTTGAAGGGTAGAGAACCGCCCCGACATAAGCGAGTTGCGAACAATTCGCAGTAATTACTTGATAGCAGCCAGCGCAGCTAGAACTTGCTCACGCTTAGGTGTACCCGCGGCACGTCCTACTTCAATGCCGTCCTTGTTGATGAACAAAGTCGTTGGGGTTGAACGAATATCTAATTCACGGACCAACGCAAGATGTGACTCGGCATCGATCTGCACATGCTTCACATCGTTCATAGGAATGACCATCTGAGACAACAAGGAATGGGTTGCTCTGCACGGAGTACAGAAAGCTGATGAGAACTGCACCATGGTGGCCCTTGATCCCAGAGCCTCGCCCAAGACATCAGCGCTCAAGCGATGGCCCGGAATAGCTTTATTCGAGCGAATCGCGCCCTCTTTACGCTTCCACCAGAAGCCATATGCCGATGCAAGGACCAGCACAATCGCGAGTGGTAGATACGTTTTCACAAGAGTATTCTCACACAATGGCCAAGGTGTTGCTACTGACAAATTCGCAAGGAGCGAGCGCAGAAGTTCTGCCTGCACTCGCGCTGTTGCAACACACTTGCAAAGTGATGCCACTTGAAGCATCAGTTCTCGTTGATACACCTTTAATGGATGTTGTCTTCGTCGATGCTCGTCGCGATTTCCCAACAGCAAAATCACTCACACGACTTCTTTCAACAACCGGAGTCGGTGCACCCATCATTGCAATCACCACTGAAGGTGGCCTCTCTGCATTCACAGCAGACTGGGGCGTTAACGATGTCATCCTCGATACAGCAGGACCTGCAGAAGTAGATGCACGTATCCGCATCGCAGTTGGCGCACATGCCGCCCAACTTGAGTCCCTTGACCCAACTTCATCTGAAATCCGCCAAGGCGATGTCGTCATCGATGAAAATACTTACACAGCCAAGATCAAGGGCACCTCACTCGATCTCACTTTCAAAGAATTTGAATTGCTGAAGTACCTCGCACAACACCCAGGTCGCGTCTTTACTCGCGCACAGCTTCTTCAAGAAATTTGGGGCTATGACTACTTCGGTGGAACTCGCACAGTCGACGTTCATATCCGTCGCCTTCGCTCAAAGCTCGGCCCTGAATTTGAATCAATCATCGGCACTGTCCGCAACGTCGGATACCGCTTCACCGTACAAAACGGTGGCAAGGAAACTTCTATCCCTGAACTCGTTTAACCATGCGCCACATCCTTAAGCTCCATCGATCACTCGAAGAACCCATCGCACATATTCCACACAACTATCAATTCATTACCTTTGACCCAGAAATTCACGACCAAGCCTGGCTCGATCTCAACAATCTCATCTTCGCCGCCCACCCCGACCAAGGTAATTGGGCGATGGCGGATCTTGAAAACAGAATGCAAGAACCTTGGTTTGATCCAAAAGGATTCTTCCTCTGTGTTCACAACGGCAAGATCGCAGGATTCTGCTGGACCAAGATCCACCAAGACTTCGTAAACCAAGATCCCATCGGTGAGCTCTATGTCATCGGCGTCGACCCAGGTGAATCAGGCATGGGAATCGGCAAAGCGGTCTGCACAGAGGGTCTGATATACCTCAAGGAAAAGGGCATTAAGCAAGCAATGCTGTACGTAGACGACGATAACGAAGCTGGCAAAGGTTTATATAGAACGCTTGGTTTTAATTAACCGTTTACAAGCTCTGCGCACATAGTTCTAAATGCTGCAGTGTGGCCATCAACATCTGCCTCAGTTGTATCTGGGCACATCAGAGCCATGTTGTGGAATGGCGTAATCAAGTAGCCATCATTAAGCAGACGTAAGTGAATGTACTGCTCGAGTTCGAAGTCACCTGAATCAGCTGCTTCTTTACCTGTTACTGGCTGCTTGCCCTTAAAGATGTACTCACCACGTGCACCTAAACGGTTGCAGTGCCAATCAAGATCAAATTCCTTAATCGCAGCATCAATGCCATCGCACCAAAGATTACCAAGTGCAATCATCCGCTCGAAGTTTGCTTCAGTAAGAACCTCGGTCAACGTCGCCTTCATCGCAGCAAGTGACAACGCGTTTCCAGCAAGAGTTCCACCGATGCCACCAAGGTCGATGATTTCAAGTTCAACCATCTTCTTGATTGCATCCGCAATCTCTTGAGTCATTCCAAATGTTCCTGTTGGAATACCGGCAGCAAGTGCTTTACCGATAGTAAGGAAATCAGGCTTCAAACCAAGTGCCTTTGTCATTCCACCAGGACCCACAGAGATTGTGTGAGTCTCATCGATAATCAAATATGTGCCGTACTTCTTCGCAAGTTCCTGCACACCCACCAAATAACCATCTTGTGGAAGAACAATTCCAATGTTGGTCATTGCAGGTTCCATCAAGATTGCCGCAACATCACCGTGTGCAAGCGCCTTCTCCATGGCAGCTAAATCATTAAATTCAACAACGCGAGTTGTCTCAGCGAGATCAACCGGCGCGCCGATATTTCCTTCGCGCTTAACTGTAAATCCTGCATCATCAATAGTTGCGAAGGTTTCATCGACAGAGCCGTGATAACACCGATCAATCACAACAATCTTGCTGCGCCCTGTAATCATGCGTGAGTAACGGATAACGTGGCGGTTGGCATCTGTGGCTGACACTGTAAATTGCCACAGCGGAAGACCAAATCGTTCCTTCAATAGCCCAGAGACAATCGCAGCGTCTTCTGTAGGCAACATCGCAGTAATGCCTTTGCCCACCTGCTCACGGATTGCAGCAACAGTCGCATCCGGTGAGTGACCTGTCATCGAACCGGTATCGCCCAAACAGAAATCAACATAGGTATGGCCATCAACATCGGTAAAGCGCGCACCCTTCGCCTCTTTCACAAAGACTGGGTGCGAACCTGGCCATTTAGCCATCCATGACATCGGCACACCTTCATGCATGACCTTCTTCGAATCTTCAAAGGCTGCAGCTGACTTTTTGTGGGTATCAAGAAAGCGCTGTTCTTCCTTTGCGCGAAGTTCTTTCAGGTGCTGGCGATTTATCTGTGTGCTCATAAGAGCCGATTCTATTTACCCTTGAGAGAAAACGAATAGGGCTTCGATGTAGTTCTCACCACTAATACCCAAATTAGCCGCGTCCGGTGGCGCGGTCTGAGGCTCGATACAAACCCCATCTGGATCTTCGTTATAAACAACCCACCATGGCGCATCAGATTCGATATCGATACGCGCTACATCTTCCCAAATAACTGATGGAGTTCCGCGAACTTCAGTAAAGGCATCATCCCAAGGCTCTGGCGTTGGTGAAATGAGTTCACCTGTAGGCAGGCCATCAGAACCCCTCTTTAACATCTTGGCAGCGCTAAATTCGATTTCAGCAGCTCCACCTCGTTCGAGATCACGCGCAAACCATGGATGCATTCCGAGCCAGACAGGAATATCGCAACCGTTATCGTCGTATTCAAGTGACCAACGAATTGCATCATCGAGAACTTCAATCGTCTGTTCAACAGTTGCACCCATATATGGCTTTGGCAGATGCAATAAAGAACGCCCCGGACCAATCTCTTGCCATGATGACGTAATTCCGAAACCATGAATCGCATTCGGTGGATCGATATTTGTAGGAAGCTGATGTTCAACACCAGCACCAGATGTAATCAAGCCATCGCGAATACGCCCCGCCCACGGAGCCATTGGATACCAACCATTGGAAAGAATGTTTCCGCGAAACGGAACAGTAAATTCCATCTCACGCCATTTAATCGATGTGATCTTTCCTCCGCCATCGAGATCTATAGCGACCTGGAATTCAGCATCATCAATAAATTGCATTAAATACCCTTCAACTCATGTTTGTGAGGAGGCTGTGCACCCTTACGTGAACATGTAATCCCTGCAGCCACTGCTGCGCGGTGCAGAGTTGCCTTCAAAATTTCATCGTTGAGATTAAGGATTCCCTTTTCAATCATCGCTTCAACAATGATTGCACCCACCGTGTCTCCTGCACCAACGGTATCTGCGACTTCAATCTTCACACCCGGCACTTCAACAGAACCATCAGCAGTAATTCCAAGAAGGCCGTCAGCACCACGAGTAATCACCACAAGAGCAGCACCATCGCTAATCCAGCGCTGTGCAACGTCTTGGTACTTCTGATCTGGATATAACCAAGCCATATCGTCATCGCTGACCTTGATGACAGATGAGATAGCAGCCCACTTTTCAACTGCCATCTGATACTTCTCGCGGTCTCCCATTACAGCAGGGCGAATGTTGGGATCAAAGACAATGGGTGCAAACTCAGCCACCCGAATAGCCCAGTCATAGAGAACATCAGCACCTGGCTGAATAACAGTGACCAATGTGCCTATATGAAGCACATTTGGCTTATAACGTGATGAGTCTGGCAACCAGTCAAGTGAGAAATCAAAGGTCGCTGTTCCATCAATTTCAAATTCATACGATGCCCCACCATTTTCAGCAAGTGACACAATCGCTAAACATGTTGGCTTATCACTCTTCAAAGCTAGATCTAACTTCACTTCGTCATCAAGCAACTCTTTACGAGACATCTCACCGTACTGATCACTAGAAATGCCATCAATAAATTGCACATCATGGCCCAAGCGCGCAAGCGCCTTTGCGGTATTTGCTGGCCCTCCACCCACATGTGGAACGCGCACACCATCAGCGCCAGGAATTAAATCAATAAGCACCTCACCACAGACCCAGATGCTCACTGCTGTTCTCCTTTACGTGCCAAATATTCGGTAATTACTTCAACACCCAACAAGTGATCTTCCACTTGTGGCAACCCGCTAACAATTAAAATACCGGTCAACCCTAAACCAACAACGTTGAGTGCAAGTCCACCACCATGAATTGCATACAACTCTTCCTCTAAACCTTTTTCTGCATGCCAATCAATTCCTTGTTCTTCAGCAATCACTCGCTCATGAATTGTTGAACGCCCCGTTAAATTCACAACGCGCGCCTTGCGACCAATCCACCAATCATTTTCTGGTGACGATCCCGGCAGTGATGCGTGAAAGACGATCCAATCTTTCATTCGTACTTCAACAGCAATCGGGAGCTTTCGCTCTAAACCAATCGCCTGTGCAATCGCACCGATTTCAAGTGCCTCCGCCTGCGTCAACGATGACAACTGCAAAGCCTTGGCCTCGAGAGCCAAACCTTCACTTGTAAACCCACCAGTCGTCGCCACCACGCAAGTATCATGGCTCAATGCTGACAATTCCAGAAACTGACCTCGTTGTTCACCCACTCTGCCTCGGCGGAAACGTATTTGGCTGGACCGCAGACGAAAAGCAGTCTCACGATGTCTTAAACGCCTATGCATCCCACGGTGGCAATTTCATCGATACCGCTGATGTCTATAGCGAATGGAAACCCGGCAACAAGGGCGGCGAATCCGAGACCATCATCGGCACCTGGCTTAAGTCACAAGATCGCAGCAAATTCGTCATTGCCACAAAGGTCGCCAAGCTTTCCACCCGCCCAGGCCTTCGCCCCGAGAACATCATCGCCGCCTGCAATGACTCACTTCGCCGCCTACAAACCGATTACATCGATATCTACTATTCACATCACGACGATGCCGAAGTGCCTATGGCAGAAACCTTGGGCGCATACGCACAGCTAATTAGCGAAGGAAAAGTTCGCCACATCGCAGCATCTCAACACACAGGTGCACGTCTTCAAGAAGCTCTCAATATTTCTAAAGAGCAAGGCTTGCCTCAATACATCGCTCTTCAAGATCATTACAACCTCATGGAGCGCAATCCATTTGAATCAGAGCAACAAGACGTTCTAGCAACCAACAACCTCAGCGCTCTTCCTTTCTACTCACTCGCCCGCGGATTCCTTTCAGGTAAGTACCGCCCCGGCGTAACCGTGGATTCAGTCCGCGCAGATGGCGTCAAGGAATATCAAACCGATAAAGGTTGGGCAGTAGTTGCGGCCCTTGATGAAATTGCCAAAGCACACAACTCATCAGTTTCAGCAATTGCACTTGCTTGGCTTCGTTCTAACCCACAAGTCAGCACGCCAATCGCATCTGCTCGCACAGTCGAGCAACTGATTGAAATCATCGAGGTTGTTCACCTTTCTGAGTATGAAATAATGAAGCTCAACTCAGCAAGCGCTTAATATCCTTTATTAGGTCCGTACGACCACGCTGTTCCATCGTGGCGATTGATTGTCCAAAAAGAGTAATCGCTTAACTCTGGTCGGCCAATCCACTTCTGCGCGTCCACTCCATCAACCATCAACGCTGTTGCCAGCGCATCACAGATTGCCCCATCAGGGCCAATAACGCTTGCTGAGCGCGCACCAATAGCAATCAACCCCGTATGCGGATCAACGATGTGTGCACCCTTTTCATAATCTCCACTAGTAGCAACTGATCCATCAACAACATCAAAGAACTTCACAAATTTCTCAACATCATCAGGGCTAGCAATACCTATATTCCACGGCCCACCTTCAGGCTTCCCACCCCGCAGAACTATGTCCCCAGAGGCATTAATCAATACCTTTTCAACCCCTGCCTCAACCAGCATCTGCGCGCCGACTTCAGCTGCCCACCCTTTAACAAGCCCCGACGGATCAAAACCGCCTTCGGCTTTCCAGGGATCAAAGGCACCCAGAGTTAACTCTCGAGAAATTTCGCATAGCGCCCAGACTTGCTGCACATATTCACTTGCATCGTCAATCGATAACTCACTTCGGCGAATTAGCGAAACCTGCGAATCTGATTTATATGTCGAAAAATCTCGATCTACTTGATAAAAGAATTCTTCGACTGCATCAACTGCAGCACTTACAGCAACATCATCTAACCCTGACGAGGTTGCCTCAATAACAACAACCGTTCCCCAGGTTTCAACGAGTCGTTTTACGCTCACACACCGGCCTTTGTAATTGCTGACTTCACAGATGACCAGAAAGCTTCAGCAGTAAATGATGCCTGTGAACGACAACTGTTTTGTGTAGAACATGGAAGCTGCGCAGCAGAGTACTGCTTAATCTGTTCCACGGTAATTGATCCAGCATTCACAAATGGAACCACTGCAGATAGCGCACGCTGCGCCCAGGAAACAGGAGACTGTGATGCTGAAACATTTGTAATCTTGCCATTGCTAAAAGTCACTGTTGCAGAAAGTGTTCCATAATTACGCGCACTAAATGAAGCACCTGTCACAGTTCCTGAATATCCACCACTGCTTACAGCAGCTGCAGACTTGGTTGGCGCTGGCGTTGCCACTGCAGATTTCGTAGCAGTCGGCGTAGCCGAAGCTTGAGTTGCTGCTGCACTTGGCTTGGCACTTGCCACAACCTTGGTCGCAACAGGTGTTGGCGAATTCGCAACAGGTGCTTGTGTAGTAGCGACAGTAGTTGTCGTACCCATCGAACCCGAAAGTGATGCAACGCTATCTGTAGATCCCAATTGCGGCGGTGTTATGGCCAAGACAGCACCAAGCCCACCGACAGTGCCACCTGCTATTAATAGTCCACGTTTCATACCGAAACTATCTCTTCCTAACCTGAGAAGTAACTGAGCCAGCTCTCTGGTCAGTCTACGAATACCAACCGACTTTTACTCGGAGTGAAAAGCAAAAGCTTCATCATGGAAGCGGTTCTTAGGCACTCCGAGGTCCTCAGCAGCCTTTTTTACGGTCTCTACAAGCGGCCCAGGGCCACAGATGTAGATATCTGAGTCAGCAATACGTGGAACCAGTTCTTCAAGCGCCTTCGCATCCATCGGATGATTCTTACGAGAGCCCACCAAGTAATGAACCCGAATCGTGCCCCCCGAATTAGCCTGTAGGTAATCAAGTTCTTCCTTTAGCACCAAATCTTCTTTGCGCGATACTCGATAGATAACTTCTAATTGCACGCCATTCTTAAACTCATCCATCAGCGCACGAATGGGCGTAATGCCAACACCGCCACCAACCATCACCACATGCGGTCTGGTTGCACGCCCTGCAGTAAAGGCACCATAAGGCCCTTCTACAAATACTCGTGTTCCACGCTTCAAGAATGCAAGTGAGCGAGAGTGATCACCTAAATCCTTTACAGTCACACGCAAGAAATTCTCAGTCGGCGCAGCCGACAGAGAATAAGGATGTGACATCAAGAAGTGACCGCGAGTTAAGAAGCGCCACCCAAAGAACTGTCCGCCTTCAGCCGCCAACTTATGCAGGTTGCGACCCTTCATAATTACCGAGATAACCCCTGGTCCCTCAACAACAACTTTGTCCACAACTAAATTAAGTTGCAGCGAGCGCCACAAAGGAATACCAAATCGGTAGTAGATAACACAGACAGCCATCAACACATAAAGTGAAGTCCAGTACAAACGATTAAGTGGATGCCCTACAAACATCTGACCATTAAGCACTTGGTGCATAAATGAAACTGCGATAGCGATGTAGGTATAGATATGGATAATCCACCATGTCTCATAACTCATCTTTGCTCGCGCCTTCTTATATGAAGTCACTCCCGCCATCACCATTAAAATAAATCCAGCCAGTGCTGGCCACATCCACGCCATCGAATTAACCATCCGCCACATCTCAACAGCCAGCATCACGCCATCCTGCCCAGCCGATGACACCACGATAAAGAGCACATGCGCCCCAATGAGATACAAACTCCACGGCCCCAGCTTTCGATGCCAGGTCACCAATCGATCGTGCCCAACCCCGCGTTCAACCCACGGAATACGCGCAATCAGGAAGATGCCCACCACCGCAAAGAAAGTCCCTGTAAGGGCCGCCAAACGCGATACAGATGCCACCACCGCATAGACCGATGAGATACCGCTCTTTCTCATCGTCGTCACCTGCAGAGCCAACGTCAGCCCCAACCCAATCCCTAAGAACCACGAAGCCCAATCAACCCCAGCCGATGAGTACTTCTTATACGTGGCCCCAGTGCTTTTCATAGCCAAACTCTCTCCTACTTTCCTGAGAACCACCTGCATGTAACCCGAGCCACCACTTAACAATCAGCCATAAAAGATAGACTCACACCCATGCGCGCTTTCATCACCGGTGGTGCCGGTTTCATCGGTTCACACCTTGCAGATGCCCTCATCGCCCGTGGCGATAGTGTCACAATCCTCGACAACCTATCGACTGGCTCAAAGAAGAACATCGCTCACCTGGAAGGCAAGATCATCGTTCACGAGGGCGACATCCGCGATAAAGAACTCGTCGACAAACTAGTCGCTGAATCAGACCTTGTCTTTCACATGGCCGCAGCCCTAGGCGTTAAGAACATCATGGAACACACCATTGAATCCATTGACCGCAACTTCTCTGGTTCTGAAGTAGTTCTCAACGCAGCCACAAAACATAACAAGCGCCTTCTCATCGCATCTACCTCAGAGATCTACGGCAAGAATCCCAACCAACCACTTCACGAGGAATCAGATCGTGTCGTTGGCGCGCCGCAGAAGATTCGCTGGACATACTCTGACGCAAAAGCGCTTGAGGAAGCTGTGGCACATACACTTCACAAGACCCATGGCCTCAGAGTCACCACAGTTCGCTTCTTTAATACCGTCGGCCCACGGCAAACCGGTCAATACGGCATGGTTGTTCCCCGTTTTATTCAAGCCGCCCTCAAAAATGAAGACATTGTCATCTATGACGACGGTAGTCAGTCTCGCGTCTTCTGCCACGTTGAGGACGCAGTAAGAGCTGTTTTGACCCTAGTCGACACAGAAGCCACCATTGGCGATTACTTCAACGTCGGTGGTACAGGTGAAACGACCATCAAGCAGCTAGCAGAGAAGATAATCAATCTCACCGAATCTAAGTCGGAGATTAAGTACGTTCCCTATGCAGACGCCTACCCTGAAGGCTTTGAGGATATGCAACGCCGCGTGCCTGATATTTCAAAGATTAGGAATGCTATTGGTTGGGCGCCTGTGCATAATCTTGAATCAATAATCAAGTGTTCAATCTCTAGGGATTTCTAAGGAAAAACGGATAAAATCATTAGTTATTTTGAATTGTAAGGACTGCGATGTCTGTCCATTCTGAATACTTATTCGAAACCCATCCTCTAACTTGAGCTTGAAACCTATATTTACCATTAGGGAGCGCCTTTAGGACTCCTGCGTCAATGCTAATTGTTCGAGTGGCTTGACCGTAGTTGAAGAAATTTCCACAACCTTTTTTTGAGGATTCCGAGGCAGGCCAAGGACCACAAGGCAAAGTTGAGCTCATATCAACAGTTATGGGGACCAAATTCGATGTGGAATCTGGATAAAACATACGAAGGTACATAGCGGAAAGTCCATCATCCGATTGAGCTGATGCGGTTATTTGGAAACCTGGCCAGGTTATGTATTTAACTATGCTTGGATTTTGTGGATTGATCACGCCGTCTGAGTATGGAGTGAAATAGCCTGAGTTCTCTCGTATGACTGGTTTTGCATAGTCAACGACAGTTATCGGAGCAACTGGCGGTGTCGAAACTGTTGGTGTTGGGCTTGGTGTTGGGCTTGGTGTTGGGCTTGGTGTTGGGCTTGGTGTTGGGCTTGGTGTTGGGCTTGGTGTTGGGCTTGGTGTTGGGCTTGGTGTTGGGCTTGGTGTTGGGCTTGGTGTGAAGTTCACCGATGGTCCCTTGACGCTTATAAAGCCTTGGCTAAAAATATAGACTGGATAGATACCACCGGGGGCAAGCTTTGGAAGGCTGACGGTAGCCGTATAGCTTCCACTTGAGATATTGCCAGAGACTAATCTCGCTGGAGTGCCAGGAAAATACTCATCATATTCAATGCCAAAAAGCACTGTGAGCGGTTGATCAAACCTAGAGATACTAGTTGTTGTAAGACTGAAATTTACGGTTACAGATTGTCCTGTTGTGATTGCAGCTTTATCAACCGCGATTATAGAGACGAAATATGCCGGTGATGGGCTTGGTGATGGGCTTGGTGATGGGCTTGGTGATGGTGCGGGTGGTGTTTTTATGAATGTACTAAAACCTGGCTTAAAACCTAGCTTGGTTGAGGTAACTTTTAAGAATATGGATCCTTCTGACCATGAGAACCCATAGACGCGGAAGAGCCCTGGCATTGGCTGCGTGACGAAGCCTCTGGTTACCTCGGGTGTCCAGATAAAGCTTGCGTCATAGTTTTCAACTCTTACATAGAATTCATTGGACTGTTCGTTTTCAAGTTTTAACTTGGGTAAGAAACCTTCACTTAGGAGTGTTGCCTCACCATAAATAGTCGCTGACCCATCTTTGTACTGTGGCCTTGATGCAATAACTGTCGCTGCAGATATCTCTCCAGGTTTTAGACCCGAAATGACCACTTTCCCTAAATTTGAAATCGAATGATAGCCAGCAGTTGTGGAGACTCTCCAAGAGAATTGTGAGCTGTAGTTACTGATCGTGAATGTGTAGCTATTAAAAGTAGATGCTACCAAAATAAGTTTGGGTATCAGTTGTGTAGGGGTTGGATCTGCAAAGGGAGGAGCAATGCTTACGCTTGCAATCGGGCTCGGAAGAGCACTTATTGAAACTGTTGGTGCCGGAGAGAGAATTGGAGACGGAGTACTTGATGGCAAGTTAACAGGACTTGGGCTAGGTGAAGGTTTCGGTACCGTGACTTTTGAACCCTTTTTCCAAATGAGTTTCTTGCCGGTCTTTGCACATGTGTATTTATACCCACCCAAAGTTGCGGTTGTGCCAGCTTTAGAGCAGACCGCTCCTGCCTTCACGGCAGCTTGTGCAGGAAAAGCAGTTAAAACTCCAGCCAGGCAAGTGATTAATGCTCGAGCAACCATTCGCCTCATGGTTTCAGATTACGCTAGGCCAGAATCCTTGAATAGGGCTAGAGGCCATGCGCTCCTACAACTTTTCCAGTCGTATCGAAGACGTACGGTGCACTTGCCAAAATATCTCTGACTTGAACTTCCTCATGCTTCGTAATCACCACAGCAATATCAGCCCCCGATAACGGCGATGATTTCTCGCCATTCCAACTTCCGACAACATCATCATGCCAAGAAACTACGGCACCCCGTTCACGCAAGTGCTCAATGACAAGTTCTGCGGCTGTTTCTCGGACATCAGCGACGTTTGGCTTATAGGCAACACCAACAACAAGAACACTCTTGCCTTGGAGAGATCCACCGTTATCGGCCTGAACGCGGTCTACTACATACTTAGACATTTCAAGGTTGACTTCATTAGCTCGACGAATAAATGTTGCCGGTGCGCCGTGCTTCTCAGCTACTGCTGCTAAGTAAGTTGGATCCACGGGAATACAGTGCCCACCAACACCAGCACTTGGGGTGAACTTCATAAAGCCGTATGGCTTCGTGTTTGCTGCTTCCAAAGTCTCATAGACACTTATCCCTAAAGAGTGCGCAATTTGGGCAAATTCATTAACTAGTGCAATGTTTACCTGGCGGAATGTATTTTCAAAGAGCTTTGCAGCTTCTGCTACCTCTGGTGAAGAGACTTCAACTAACTCATCACAGAACTTTGAATAGAAGCTTCGGGTCTTCTCGGATGCTTCAGGCGTTAATCCTGCATAAAGACGTGGAGTGTTCTTTTGATTGTAATCGCCACGACCTGGGTCTACTCGCTCTGGAGAAATGGCATATAAATGCTCAACTGGACTCTTGGAATACTTCTGAATTGCAGGCTTAATGTAATTGCGAAGTGTGCCAGGGAATGACGTGGATTCATTAATTACAAGGACTGGTTTTTTGACATTTTCGCCAATTGACTTACATGCAGCATCGATAAAAGCTAAATCGGGTTGACGGTCTTTAGTCAGCGGTGTTGGAACTGCAATCACTACTATCGCTGCATCTTCAATGTCAGAGCCCTTGGTGGTCGCGCGATATCGGCCAGCCTTAATCCATTTACTTAATAAATCGCTGTCTACTCCCTCAATGTGCGAAATTCCCAAATTGAGTTGGTCGACGATTCTCTGATTATTGTCGAAGCCGATGACTTCGAAATATTTACCGGCAAATGCGGAAATCGTGAGACCCACATAGCCCTGCCCAATTACTGCAACTTTCATTTATCTTTTGTTTATTTCAGGGTTATTGGGATCCAAGCGCTTCATATTCTTGAGTGCAAGCTCTTTTTCAACAGGGGTTGAATTCTTTACTGAGTACAGCGCATTCCATGAGTCAAAATTCTCAGGGTTGTATTCAGTAGCTTTAAGAGCATATTCACGGGCTTTATCAAATAATTTGCTGTTTTCTAGAATGGCCACAACGTTGACGAGCCTCTCGGAACTTGGAGGATGAAGATAAGACGGCTTTAACACCTTTTCAACTTCTACCAAATTCCCTGAATTAGTTGCTTTAAACCATGCCATATCAGCGCTGATTGGCGGAGCAGCAAGAATTAAGCCAACTACCAAACCTAGGCCTGCAATAAGTGGGCTCGAAATTACCTCACCCTGCTTGGTCTTAACTGCTCGTCCGCTCTGCTTAAAGCCTTCTTCACTATTTGTTGAAGAAGAAGCGCGTCTTTGACTTGCTTCGTAAGCAACGAGGGCGCCTGTTAGTACCCAGCCCCACACTGCTAAGCCGATTTGATTGATGCTGATCAGAGATTGGAGTTGATAACCAATCCATGCAACGGACAATCCAACGAAAATTGGATCATAATTTCGAGTGCGCTTTATTCCACGAAGAATCGCTAGCGCACCGAGGAGAAGCAACCCCAAGTAGCTCATTACTAGCGGGAATCCGCCGTATGAAAAAATATCTAAAACAACATTGTGTGCCGAGTTTGTGACCGTACTTGGACCTGGCAAAACAGTCGCAGCATTCACTGAGCGAGATCTACGGTACCAATCGCCGTATCCGTCCATACCAACACCAGTAAAGGGGTGGCTGAGTGCTGATTGCAATCCTGCATTCCAATACGCTCCACGAAGAGAAACCGAAGTCTTGTAAACAATCTCCGCGAGTGGCCCTTTTTGAAGTGCGCCAGCAAGTGCGACAAATCCAAAGCTGAGGACCGCGCCAGAGTAAAGACTGACTGGCAGCCATCCTTTTGTCTTGCTTCTGATGAAAAAGAATCCGACGGTTGCCGTACCGGCTGCGGTAACTACGACCCCTTGAACTGCATGAGTTTCGTAGACCGCATAAAGACTCAATATCAAAAGCGCCACTACGGAAATTCGCTGCCACAACGGCAAACCCGCTCCCAGCAAGTATCCAATAGTTGCTGAAATCCAAATCCCTAAGAATGCCCCAATAAAGTTTGGGTTACCGAATAGGCCAAGAATGTTTCCATATGGGTTATCCCAACCAATAAAATCACCAAAGAAAGCGGCCCATCCACAGTACAAAACATTAATCACGCCGGTAAAGAAGAGCCCTAAATACAACTTTTTGAAACTTTCTGTTTTTTGCAAGGTTAGCGCGCCGAGAAGTAAGCCTGAAAGGAAAAGGTAAGTAAGAAAACCGGTGTTTCTTCCAAATACTCCGTATAAATTTTGGGGAAGTGGTGAATCACTCGTAAGAATTGATATGAAAGATAATGAAACGAACAAACCAGCCAGAATCACAACTGGGCGACTTACCGAAAACCCACTCTTAAATCCGCGAATTAGGAATAAGGAAAGAGCGGAAAATCCAACACCGCCCAGAGCAAAGAATTTCGTTACATTCACAGGATCTGTGACAGAGCCAGTTATCAAGAACATAGACGTGAATGGCACTCCAGTAAAAAGGAGTTTTGCCATCGTGCTTTCGTATTGGCTCTTCAACATGCCCTAATCCTAACTAATGAAATTCATATCCATAGAAAGGCCGTAGCCCGACTCTCCGCGAAGAGAGCCGGGCTACGGCTTGTGATCTTTTCAGTCAAAGGGGGCTAATTAAGCCTTGACCTTCTTCTGGATCTTGATGACTAGGTTAGTCAATGATGTGATCTGAGCCTTGAGGCTTGCGACCAACTTAGCAACAGTTGCTGAAAGTGCTGCAACTGCATCTGATGCATCCTGAGCTGCAGCTGTTGCTGCATCTGCTGCATCTGCTGCTGCAAGAGCTGCATCTGTAGCTGCGTTAGCTGCATCTGTCGCTTCGTTAGCTGCATCTGTAGCTGCATCTACGCCTGGGTTAGTTACAACAGTGGTTGTTGTGATTGTTGTTCCAGCGATTGCATCTGCAATTGCTCCAACAGCCGCACCAGACTTACCTGCAAGTACCCAGGTGTTTGTGATTGTTCCTGATACTGCTGGAACGTAAACGTCAACAGTAGCAACACCAGAAACTGTAGTTACTGTTTCACCAGCGTTGAATGGCTTAACTGCTGATGTGTATGTAGGAACTGTTGTTGTGTTCCAAAGGATTCCACCGAACTGACCGAGAGCTGCAGACTGGTTCGCAGCTGCACCTTCGTATGTTGAGTCAGCTACTGGCTTACCGTTCTTGTCTGTGAGTGTAAGTGTGTATGTGACCTTGTCACCAACAGATGCTGTAGCAGGAGCAGTGATAGATACAGAAGCTGCAACGATGTCTGAGTAATAGGTTGAACCCATTGCTGAAACTGCTGTTGCATCTGCGTCTGTTCCTGTTGCTGTGATCTTGTACTCAGCTGCACCGAACGCTACTGATGAAGTACCAGTTGCTGAACAGTAGTAGACCAAGTCTTTGGTATCGAAAGAACCACATGTTAAATCTGCTGTAGCAATTGCCTTACCAGCTGTAGTTGTGTCGGTACGTGTACCTGTGATTGTTGAATCAGTAACCAAGTTACCTGCTGAATCCTTTACAGAAACAGAGAATACCTTAGGTGTTGTCTTACCAGCAGCAATGTATGCCTTCTTCACTGCAACAGTGATTGTTGAAGGCTTCTTGTCAGCGAATGTAAGTGATTCTGTAGCAAGTACTGCGCCAGAAAGTGAGCTTGTGAAAGTAATTGTTGACTTTCCAGCTGTTCCATCTGAGTAGACGAGTACGTAGTTAGTTGCACCTGTACCTGTTGTTACAAAACGAGCTGTTGCGTTAGCGCGAGCCATCGATGTAGTTGTATCAGTACCAGTAACCAAGAATCCTGGACCAGCAACTGTTACGTTGATTGGATCAGCTGTTGATGCTGTTGCGTTGCTAGCAACGAACTTAATTGTTGCTGCTGCTGCTGTACCTGTTGTAGCTGAAGTTGCAACAACTGTTGCATCTGCAGTTCCTGGGTTAGAAGTTCCAGCTGAAATTGTTGAAGTAGATGAAGTATCTGCAATCTTCGAATCAGCTGTAACTGTGACTGTCCATACGAATGGCTTGATATCTGTTGTACCAACAGAACCGTTAGCTGCTGCTGTGTAGATTGTAACTTCGTATGTACCGGCTGTTGTTGGGTTTACCAAGTTAGCCTTGACTACTGCACGAACAGGTGTACCTGATGCGCTTGCAGTAGTTGTATCAAGTGCAATTCCATCTGCAGAGTATGCGCCAGAAGCAAGAACTGCTCCAGCTCCTGATGATGATCCTGCGCGAAGTTGTGTAGTTGTTGAATCTGTTGTTCCGTTGAAGTTAACAGTTCCAGATGCACCCTTTGTGCGAACACCAACAACAGTTAGAGATTCGCCGGCTCCGCCGAGGATTCCTGAAACTGTAAGTGAAATCGTTGCTGTTTCACCAGTCTTGATTGTTGAAGTTGTAGCTGATGGTGTAACGGTTACTGAAATTGCAGCTGCGTTTGAAGGCGCAACTGAAAGAACACCGAGACCCAAAGCTGCAACTGCTACAAGCGCTACGCGCTTGAATGTTGTCTTTGTAGACATTTGTTTCCTTTCGATAGTCGATCTACGGAATTTCCGTAGGTCGGCTTGGAATTGATTTCTCAATTCCTCTCGATTCATCGCACGTGCTGATGAATCAAATTCTCCACCGTGTATCCGGACGCGGTGAAGAAACTTATTTAATTATGCTCCGGGTACTAATACCGCCTGAGCCAAAATTTGGGTCTTGCTCGCATTGAGCAAGAGACGAGACGTGATCGTCTTAGGTGCGCCAACAAGGTCGTAGCCGCGGTCGCCCACGGGGATTACGAACTCTGAAGTTGGGGTCGAGAGTAGGGAAATTGTAACGGTCATAAGGTACTGGCCATTGGACATACGCTCAAAATCCACGCTCGTGGCGTCAGCCTCAGCTACCGCCCAATTGCCCTTGATTCCGAGTGCTACGTAACTGACCTCATACTTTGTGCCGTTGCCATCGACTGTGATGGTCTGATCGATCATCACATTTGGTCCACCCCCAGATGTGATGGCCTGGGTGGCCAAAATTGTGCCTTCTTCGGTCGCAATCGGAGTATTGCGGTTTACGCGGATCTTTCCGATTGGACCATTTTCACCTGCGACGGTGAATCCTGTTGGGACGCCCTCGTTATCAAGGCCAGGCCAGTAAGCCTTTGCGCTCTTGACGTATACTCCAGAAACCATCGTTGATGACTTCTTTGCTGGCATCGAGATAGATGGGGCAGGTGATGGTGAATCTGTTGAGGCAGATCCAGCTACGGCTCCTGTTGAATCTTTTGAGCTGACTGTTGGAAGAACTCCTTCGCGGCCAGTCATTGAGTTAAAGCCAAGGAATGCTGTAACTACTAATAGTAAGGACAAGGCAACTTTTGAAGACTTAGCTGCGAGCTCAGATGCCTTCTTATAGGTGGTTGAAAGCATGTCAAGAGCTGTAAGGCCACGCTCTTGATCAATAACAAGCTCTGAAAGCACGCGGCGAAGGGATGTGCGAGCGCGTGAAACTGTGTGACGCACTGCAGATTCCTTGATTCCAAGCTCTGCAGCGATTTCTTCAGTTGAACGGCCTTCCATCTCCCACATCACAAGCGCTGCGCGCTCAGCAGGTGAGAGAAGAGCCAAAGCCTGGCGAATAATCGCCGCATCTTCAGCCTGAGTAAGAACTTCTGAGTGATCACCTGAAACCTGCCATGCAGCTTCAACTTCAGCCTGGGCATCATCGATAACCACAAGGTTTGGACGGCGCCCTTCCATGCGGAAGTAGTCGATGCAGAGGTTTTCAATAGTGCGGTGAAGATAAGAGAGTGCGTGCTCTTGTGATTCAAGCTCAGGGGCAGCGAGCATGAACTTAATAAGAGAGTCTTGGGTGATTTCTTCAGCCTTAGCTGAATCCTTCAATACGCGATTGGCATGCACAAGTAGCTCTGAACGGTGCTCAGTGTAAAAAGCCCCCAGTTCAGCAACTGTCCATACGCTAAGTGCCACTTTATTGATCCTTCATTAACCGGTTTTGAACCTCAGAACAGAGGTTCTATCCCCTACTACGAATCCCAGTCTAGATTGTCGCGGGAAGGGGACAAAACGGACAAATTGCCTAGAGCCCCATTAGCTGAGCTTGAGTATCAAAATCTGGAACGGTATTCCGAACAGACTCAAACGTGCCTACGGCCTTAATTGAGCCTTCGGACATGTAAACGACCTGATCAGCATTGCGCACGGTGCTAAGCCTATGGGCGACCATGAGCACGGTGACCTTACCTTTGAGGCTAAGTATTGAATCGGTAATTCTTGACTCAGTTTCGCCATCCAAAGCGCTCGTGGCTTCATCAAGTACAAGCAACTTTGGATTAGTAAAGAGTGCCCTGGCAATCCCAAGGCGTTGTCTCTGACCACCACTGATTCGGGCACCCTTTTCGCCCACATAAGTGTCTAGTCCGTTTGGAAGAGTGGCGACAAATTCCTTCAACCCGGCCAATTCAATGGCGTTATGAACTAACTCATCTGTCGCAACCTCAACCGGAAATCCCATTGCGATATTTTCTCTCACAGTGCCATCGATAATCGAAACATCCTGGGGAACATACGAAATTGCACCTGGGGAAATTTGAATCGCATCAATCGGTGTCAGGTTCGAAATCAATACCTTGCCTGAATTGGGTTCAATGATTCCGAGAATTACATCAACTAAAGTGGTTTTGCCTCCGCCGGAAGGACCTACAAGAGCGACAACGCTTCCGCTTTGGATATCCAGATTGACCCCTGACAAAGCTTGTCTATCACTATTGGGATAGGTGAACGATATATCTTGAATTTGAATTCTCGGTACAAATTGTTCGTGAGTTAAGTCAAGCTCTTGGTTGACGCTAGTTGCAGGTAATGTGTCACGTAAAGCATCAATCAAATCTAGCGTTGGTTCACTGCCGCCAAGACTAGATTTGATTTGAATTAATGCTTGCTGAAGCCTGAGCGCCGCAGGTGAAATGCGAGTTCCCGCAACTAAGAATATCGACAGAGTAGCAACAGCTGTGACGGCATCATGCAATGCAAATTGAATTGCTGCAATCAATAACGAGCCGAGTACTACTGAAGTCTCCAATACGTATTTGCCAATATACGGCATGAAGCTGAGTTGTGCTTGTGTTTTGGCCAGATCAAATCTGAGCATGCCAATCTGCTCAGAGTAGTAATTCCTGCGGTTTCTGACCACTGATTCTCGATAGGAATTCAAAACCTCTAAGACTTTTTCATTGCTTTTTATGTGCAGCGTTGATTCTGCAAATCCAAGAGTCTTCGCCTTATTATGTAAATTCTTATACATAAAAAGAATGATTGATCCAAACACAACCAAAGTGCTTATGGCTATTGCCGGATCAACTACAAATAAGCCTGCAGTTAAGAGGATCAGTAAAGAGGTATCTGAAATCATGGTCACAACTGTGGCTAGTACGCCTATCGTTAAGGTTGAAACACCTTGAGTAAGCGCAAATAAGGTTTGCTGCGTAGTTCTCTCTTGAATAAACAGGAGGGATTTAGAAAGAAGTCTGGCCACCAAATCGGATGAAATCGCAGCGCCTCTTCTGCTAAGAAATAACATCGTTCGCTTGGTTACAACCACCGTTAGAAATGTTCGAGCCATTAGAAAGCACGTGGCAAGAATTGCAAGAATTGCAGCTTGTTTCTGAAATGGAAGATTAGCTATCCCAATTGCATCCAGGACTTGACCCACTCGACTATTTGGAGATTGTGATTGAACCCCTGATACTGCCAAAGATCCCATTACGCCGAAAACTGCCACTCCTGCGAGATCGAAAAGTCCTAGGCAGACTTGAACAACAATAACTAATGAGATTTTTCTTCGGTCTTTGACGCTCAATACGCGAGAAGCTCTGTAAATTGGGCTCTTCGTTAATATAGAAAATTTAGGCTTTGATAAAAATTCAATCACGGACACATCGTCTCATACAGCAAGATATAAACTTAATTGCGCGGCCAAGGGTTTAACAAAACCCAGGAATCCGGAAGCAGTGAATCGGGCGTACCTCCAACTTTGAACCAAGGACTTGGAGCAACAACCTTAGCTTTAGGGTCAGATCTTAAGAAAGCAGCCCACCAGCTGTAAGTTGAATTAGAAATTACATAGCCACTTCCGTGTTTCATTAGCTCCAACGTGCTTACTGGGTCGCCATCTACGTTCGGAATCCAGATAATTTCACCTAGCGCCTCACCCTGAAAATATTTCTTTGCCTGACCCACATCATCCGAAAAAACCCAAATTGGATTGTTTGGAAGCTTTTCCCGTAGAAGAGATATGCCTTCCAGAAAATAACTTGGGGGGAGAATTCCGAAATTTGGCTCCAATAAGTAATCTCCCAAACGAATGTGAACAATAATCGGAAGAGACTGTTCAGCTAATTTAAGATTCTTCTGGAGCTCTACTCCAACTCGCTTCGGTCTCGAAGCCTTTAGAATTTTGAAGACGGCATGGTCCGATGCATACCTAAAAGTTTGAAAATACCCAATAGCGATTGAACGATGAGTGCCTTTTATCCCTGGCGTGTAGCCGACGCCTCGACCGACGATAACTTGACTGACACCAATCAAGCCAAGAAATCTTGTTAGTCGGGTAAAGTGCTTAACAATGAAATCTAGATTTCGACTTGCAGTGGATTTAATTCCAGCGACCAAGAGAATTCTAAACAATTGCCTCTGGAGGGGCATTTCTTGACGTTCAGTGAATGCGATTTCCTTACCAGGGAAGTCAAGCGATTCCAATATGACTCGATTCTCTGAATTCAAGTTGGGGAGTCCCTTATTCCCATCTGCCAACACTTTTTTGTCTACTGAATAATAAAGTCCACATGCAATTTGAAATAGTTGGTTGCCTAATCCACCATTTAGGACAACTTTATTTGAGTCATGTCCTTTCATGAAGAATTCTCCCCACTATTCGAATTGGGGCTACCGTCAGGAGCAACTTTGTCTTCCATGAAGATCTTGCAATCGTCGCGAAGAATAGGCGCATAGTTAGAACCTTGAGCCCTGGCAATCCTTCTTTAATGCAGGTCAAGGCGTTCTTGCTTAAAACAAGAATGGCAAAATCTTGATCTTCATTTTTTCGGTCAATAAGGTTGGCGCTGGTGATCTTGCATACTTCGAATAAGTCTCCTATTTTGTTCTTTTGACTAGTAAGTTGATCCGGGACTCCTTGAAAATACTTATAGAAGACTTCATCCGTAAACAAAATCCTTCGATTTTCCGGACCATGTTGTAGCAAGAAAAGTTGATCTTCTCCTAAATGGAATTTAGTAAATTCCGAATTTCGGATAAGTCCCGACTTGAACACCATGCGCCAAATTCCTGGGTTCAAGACTAGATCTGAAAGAGTCTTACTTCGCGAAAGGTATTTTGACTTCTCGCTTAAGTTATCTACTAGTTCAAACTGACCAATGACTATTTCGGTTTGCTTATCCAACTCACTTACTACACCTAAGATTTTTTCTGGAAGTGGCAAATCGTCGCAATCCCAAAAACAAATCCAGGCGCCGGAAGACATCGAAAGTCCTACATTTCGGGCAAGTCCTGGTGAACCAGAGTATTTCTCAATCAGATGTACGTTTGGATTATTCAAAGAATTGCACAGCGCGATAATTTCTATCCCCGTGACCTCGTCTTGCTTGTCATGAACTATTATTACTTCCAAATCCAATTGACTTACATCCTCAAGCCAAGATTTCATTCTCTCTAATCGACCAGCCATTCTTGTTACAGGAACGATGGCCGTAAGGAGTGGCATAGAATTTTCTTGCGACATATTACCTAATTTCAGAACAATGCTCTAAGTTCAAATGCTTTCCCCAGACTAAGACATAATTGTCTGGATTAGTCCTTGGAACCTCTTCAACTAATCTTGAGCCTGTTATAACTGCTTGAATTTCTTGAATCGAAAGCTTTCCCTTGTTCCGGCCCGTAAAATCTGCCCGGCCACTATTCATGATCATATATCCAGCTTCTGATTTCTTGAGAATATTCTCCAGGTACCAAGTTTGAATTTGTCGTGGCAACTCAGAAAATGCGTAGTTACTTACTGCAAAATTTATAGGAGTGTCGTGAGTTTGTCCGAATTCTGGGAACCTTACATTTTGTGAACGGCCAATCGCTACCAAGAATTTCTTGATTAGGTGTTGTACGTTTGGAAGATCGTAGATTTCGTATTCATTAACTTTGAAAAAATCTTGAAAGACCGCGCACTGGCCTCCGTACCCTCCGCCAATTTCAACCACATTCCCCGACATATTAGTTCCAAAAATACTTTGAATCTCAGATGCAACAGATAGATACCGAATTGTTGTTGGGCTGATTTCCACATCTTGAAGATAAATATATCTGCGAGGTTTACCAATTAAATCGCTGGTGTGCCTTTTTGGGAAATTGAGATAAAGATCTGGATTCTGATTTTCGATTTTCTTCAAGTATTTGATACCTTGCCAATAAGTGACATGCTCAAGAATTTCTCGATAATTATAAATTCGTCGAAAGCGATTAAATTTTTTAGGATTCGAATTGATGGCGTCAACGCTGGACACGTAAAAACTCACTTCGCTATCACTCTTCGAATCGTCGGCGCTAATAACAGTTTTACTTGATAAAGCCCGAATTGCCCTATTTCTGAACCTAAATGCTAAGTCGATGATATTATTTCGCAGAATTCTTAGCAGGTTTTTCATGGTGTAAGTGTATTGCGCGCAAGTAGTTAAATAATTTACATTCTCGGTCTGTCGGACAAGTAGATTGTTGAGGGGTCGATTTAGGTGGCAGCAAATATCCTGGGACAAAGACGACCCCTATATTTCACTCTTAGTGATAGAAATTTTCTTCCTCGTACGTTAGCAATGTGTGAATCACTGCGAGTTTTTGACCAGAATAGCGATTTTCTTTTCATTGCCCTAGAGGAATTGACGAAACATGAGGCCCTCCAATTCGATATAATTGGAGTGGAAGTTAGAGCATTAAGTTCTGTTTTGGATTCAGAAACTCTAGAAATCCTTCGCTCAACTCGTAGTTTTATGGAGTTTGTTTGGAACTTGCCTTCTTTGATACTGAGCAGAATTCTTGAGGCGGGTGGTTCATTTTCGGATGTTGTGTACCTGGATGCGGATATTTTCTTCTTTTCATCTCCGAAGCCGATTTGGGATGAAGTAGGGTTGGGTCGAGCAAGCATTGTGAGACATAACTTTTCTGAGCGATTAGCAAGAATTTTTCTTGACTCTGGCGAATTCAACGTAAGTTGGGTTTCGATTCCAAATACCCCAAACGGGATTAAGTTAAGTCAAGACTGGACGGCAAATTGCCTTGATCTTTGTCCAGATAAACCAACACTTCATAATGGGCGGATTGTCTACGGTGATCAAAAGTATCTCGATTACTGGCAGTCAGATTTTGGTGATTTAATCCATGTTATTCAAAATCCAGGGGCTGGAGTAGCGCCGTGGAATTTCGAGAACTACAACTTCGCGAGTCACCCAGTCAGCATTGACGGCCAGAATGTCATTTTCTACCATTTCTCGTCACACCAATTTGGATTTCCTCTCGCTAGGAAGATGGGTACAGAGTACTCAAAAGTGCAAAGCGCACCCGATGAGATTTATGTACCCTACGAAAAAATCCTTAAGGAAAAGGCTCGCCAGCTTGGATTAGCTAGATGGAAATCACGCTATGAACCTTTACCTAAGCGGGCTAAAAAGTATTTCCAGCGTTTATTTGAATCTCGCTAAAGGCTAATTAATCCGTCTAGTCCCTCATTCAAGTCAATCGCAGGCTTCCACCCAAATTCCTCGCGAAGCAAACGACTATCAATCGCGTAACGAAAATCGTGTCCCGGTCTATCTGCAATGAATTTAACTTTAGATTCAGAATATTTTATTTTGTCTTGAAGTAATTTAATTATTTGCAAGTTAGTCAGTTCTACACCTGTACCGATATTATAGACACTTGATTGAGGTTTAATTGCAGTAGCAATTTGCATTATTGCCGAAACATGATCCCCCACATGGATCCATTCGCGAACATTCGATCCATCTCCATAAACTTGCAAGTCGTGATTGGCTTGGATTGCTTCAATCATTTTAGGAATTAGTTTCTCTGAATTTTGATTCGGACCATAATTGTTCGAGCAGCGCGTAACAATCACATCCATCCCATAGGTATGTCTATAGGAAAGTGCAATCAAGTCTGCGCTTGCCTTCGAAGCTGAATACGGCGAGGAAGGCATCAATCGAAATTGCTCATTTGCAAATCCGACCTGAAGGGAGCCATAGACCTCATCTGTTCCAATTTGAATAAAACGGTTATTCTGAAAAGAGCGCCAGGCATTCAGTAGATTTGTCGTTCCAAGCACATTTGTTGTGACAAATATTGCAGGACCGTCAATGCTTCGGTCTACGTGGCTCTCAGCTGCAAAATTGATTCCATACTCGAACTGATTTGAACCCAAAATCACATCAACTTCGGTTGAATTGATATCTACCTCGTGGAATACAAAGCTTTTCGATTCTCGAGCTTCCTTACTTATATTAGCCAAATTGCCAGCGTAGGTTAATTTATCAATGCAATGTATTTCAAAATCTGACTCTTTGGAAGATAGCTCATTGAAAAGTCGATTTACAAAATTGGACCCAATAAATCCTGCTCCACCCGTCACAAGATATTTCTTCATGGAGTATCCCCATTCCATTCATCAATTGTGAATACATCAGTTGAGTCATATGCCTGGTCCGCGAGTACTAATAGTTGAGTCTCTGCCGAGAGAAAGGAATATTGAATCAGGTTATTCACTTGCAATAAGAAGGCAGAACCTGCCTCTAAAACAAACTCGCGAGAAACCAATTTTGAATTTGTGATATAAATTTTCACGCTGCCTTGCGTGCAGATTAGAATTTGATTACATTTCCGATGAAAATGTGAGGCTCGTTTAACACCAATCGGAACACTGTTTATCCAGAAAATTCTTTTTGGTTGTAAGGAGATTTCCCCAAACTCAAGAACGGAGAGGTTGCCTCTTTCGTCTAAGAAGGATGCAATCTTAAAAGGATTCGAATCTACTTGTTCCAAATTAGGCATTGGAGCCAGACCACTTCTGCGCAACAATGCACACCAAATTTACCTGTTCATCCGTCAACCAAGGATAAATCGGCAGAGATACAACTTGTTTGCATAATCTATGACTTGTAGGTGTGGCCTTATCAACTCCAAGGTAATTTAATCCTTCTTGAAGCGAATCTGGGATCGGGTAATGTCGCGTCAATTCCACTCCTTCAGCACCAAAGAAATTAATCATTTCAGTTGGATTTTCACAAACTCCTACCGCTAAATGTGCAACATTATCTAAGGCAACACTTCGATCTTGGAAAAAAATGCCGCTTGAAAATGAGGAAATATACTGAGTAAGAATCTCCCTGCGGCGCATATTTGATTGATTCAATGTTTTCAGTTTCTCATCAAGCACAGCCGCGTTTATTGAATCTAGGCGTGAGTTTCGAGCGAATTTCTCCGAGATGTTGTAGCGGTGTTTCCATCCATATTGTCGTAATTTGTTAATACGTTCTGCATATAAATCATTATCCGTACAAATGGCACCACCATCTCCGACTCCACCTAAATTCTTTGTCGGGTAAAAGGAAAAGGTTCCTATATCGCCAAAAGTACCTGCCTGCTTTTGATCCTGTATCGCTCCAATGGATTGCGCGCAGTCTTCAATCACCTTAATATCATTTTTCTTCGCCCAGGCCATAATTGAATTCATGTCTGCCATGCGGCCGTATAGATGTGTAACAACCACAGCTTGGATTTCATCTGAGAAATCAGTTGCAAAATCTAGATCCATCTCAAAATCGGATGGGTTGACATCGCAAAAAATCGGACGGTGCCCGGTGCTTAGAACTGCCAAGCTCGCGTACCCGCCAGCGTTATCTGCCACAAGCACGTTTGACATCGGTGGAAGGTTGAGTGCCGTGAGGCCAATAATCAGCGCATCCATGCCGGATGCGAGACTCAGGACATGATTAGCGCCTACATAAGTTGCTAAATTCTCTTCAAACTTTGAGACTGCATTGCCGCCAATCAGCGAACCACTTTTCAACTGCTCGGAGATCGCGCCTAGATACTCAGTATTCTGGCCAGCTAAATTCCCGGCCGGTACAACAAAATTGCGCAAGGTTTTGCTCAACTCGACTCCCGACCTTTTCATGCAAGTATACGCGAATAGTAACCGCAAAAAGTAGCTCTACCGTTAATGAGATATATCTTTGCATCTATGATTGGGGCATGGCTCCAGGTCCCAAAAAACCTGTTTTGATAATTGGGTTCGTACGCAAAGAAGGCTTGGAGCGAACTCTTTATTCGTTAGTCCAAGCCGGTTCCATGGATATCTATCTGGCCATAGATGGGCCTAAGAATCTAGACCAAGCGTCATTGCAGACTGAGATGGTTAAGAGCGCGAAGAGGATTGCATCAAACTCCGGAGTAGATCTTCGCATCTGGCAACGTAATCAAAATCGCGGTTTGGCCGTATCTGTAATTACGGCAATAGATTGGTTTTTTTCTGAAGTCAATGAGGGAATCATTCTTGAAGACGATCTTTATTTCAATAAAAATTTTATAGACTTTGCAAGCCAGGCTCTAGATCATTTCCGAGAGGATCACGATACTTGGCTAATCTCAGGTAATAACTTCAACCCAAAGATTTCCAAGGTCGCAACTAATTCTTGGAGTACCTACCCACTAATTTGGGGCTGGGCCACTTGGAAATCTAGATGGGAAGTGATGCGCGCAGAATTGCTCTCTGGAGAAAGTTTAAGCAGGATGTCTGCTTCTAGAAGAGTGAAGAGTTTTTGGAGAACCGCATATCAACGTGCCACAACTGGGAGAACTGATTCGTGGGCAGCACCCCTTGCTGCGGTTCAGCGTGCAAACTTGAAATTTACTGTGGTGCCTCAATTTAATTTGGTTAGCAACATCGGCAATGATGAATCGGCAAGCCACACATCGGAGGGGAGCGCACACATGAACTTGCTGATTCCGAACAAAAAAATTTCGCACCAATTTTCTTTTCTGCATCGCAAAGAGATTTCAGAGGAGACAGATATTTTTCTTGAAGAATTCATATACAAAATATCTTGGAAAAATAACTTCTCTTATTGTGCGATGAAACTTTTTGATTGGTTGAAATTTCCCAAAAAGAATAGAAAAAAGTCCTTAGCAAGCATTTTGAGCGATTAGTGTTTAACTAGATTGACGTCGACCCATTCAGATAAACAAAGGGCCGGATCGGGATAATAGATATTTTCCTGCCTCTCCTTCCAGAAGCAGCTCCACCAACTAAAAGTTCCATGTGATGCAATAATCAAATCCGAGTTTGCCAATAAGCTCAATTCTTCTGCGTTTGTGAGTTCAAAGTCTTCGCTTATTACCTTAACGGGCGATATATCTCCAACAAAAGACGCGGCTACATTCGGTTCATCTGAAAAAATCCAAACATCTGCATTAGGATATTTCCCTAAAGCCCTTATCAATCTTTCTTTGTAGTACGAGGCATCAAGTAAAAAACTTCCGTTTTGCCAATCCCGAAAGTCTCCTAAACGAACATGCAGACCAATAATGGGCTTTCTCTCAGGGCTTCGAAATGCTGACTTGAGTTGCTCAAAAGAAGCACCCGGGCTTCGTAAAGAGAATTCTTGGGGGAATCCGAGAAGTCGTGCCTTAACTGGTATTTTGGAATTCTCATAATGGCCACCAAGGTGTATCGACTTGTTGAGCGCGCAATGAGCGCTCATAAAGGGTATAAGTTCCGATGTGGTTGGCACATCTATAACAAAATTAAATTTAATCATTAATCGAAGTCGAAGTTTTATTCCGGCCCACCGGATTAGATTCAACCCTTTTGGGGAAATCATTACTATTGGGCAGTCAATTGAATTTCCTAAGTCAAATGTACTTAGAGACTCTTCGCGAAGTCTTAATGAGCGACGCTTCTTCCTTGGAAGTAAAAAGATGATCCTCGATTGACCGTGTATAGCAGCACAATAAGCAGCATGCAGACTGTGGATTTGATTTCCAAGCCCCCCACTTCCCGAAACATAAACCACTTTTTCAGGCATAGAATTTTCCGGCAGCTAGTAGTTCGTCGAATCGCAAGGCATTTTCATCGCGCGCGCTAACAATTGGGGACTTACCCCAGATCTCTTTACAAGATGGAATCAAAGGGTTGATGTCGATTTCATCCTGATTTGGATACTCGATATTTGTTGCATAAATTGCAATGGTCTTGGTTTCGAGTGCTTGGAATGCATGAGCAAAGCCTGGAGGGATAACCAGAAGCTCCGGCTTATTTGCAGTAATTTGTAACATGCCAATCATTCCAAAAGTTTGTGAATTCGGTCTGATGTCAAGAACTGCATCTGTAACAGCACCGGAAATGCAAGTAACCAGCTTCCAATGATTCGCTTTCTCCAAAGCTCCATGGAACCCGCGCAACGATGACTGTCTATTTTCAATGTAATTAAGTTGAGTCATTGGGGGAATTGTTGGAAATCTTGATTTAAGTTCGGATTGTCGGAAGATCATCCGAAAGGTCCCCCTGTCATCTTCGTGTGGGGGGATTGGAAAAGAGAAGGGTCCATTTGAGAAGTCATTTAGATTTATTAGGGACATAAGGAATAGTATTCAACCATGCTTGGAATACTTTTGGCTGGTGGGTTTGGTACTAGGTTAGGTCCGGTCACAAGAGTGACTTCAAAGCAACTTCTTCCTATTTATGACAAACCTATGATTTATTACCCTATTTCCCTTTTGATGGCCTCGGGGATAGATCAGATTATCGTGATTACATCGCCAAGAGATTCAGCTAGATATCAAGAATTGCTCCAAGATGGAAGTCAGTGGGGGATATCAATTCAATACGTTGAGCAAATGCATCCGAATGGGCTACCAGAGGCTTTTTTACTTTGCGAAGATAAAATCAAAAATCAATCCGTGACTCTTATGCTTGGGGACAACATCATATATGGAAGTCAGGTTGGGAAAAAGCTTTCCGAGAACAGAACTGGTGATGGGGCTTCCATTTTTGGTTATCTCGTGAAGGATATATCCTCATTCGGAGCTTTTGAGATTAATCTACAAGGACAAATTACAACACTCAGAGAAAAACCTGCCGATGGTGGACAAGGGTACGCGATTCCAGGAATTTATCATTTTGATTCGAGCGTTACTTCTAGAACACGTTCTCTTTCTAAGTCTGAGCGAGGGGAACTTGAGATAATCGATCTCTTAAAATCTTACCTCGCTGACGACCTACTTAACTATTCGATACTCGATCGAGGAACTGCGTGGCTTGATACTGGAACGATTGACGACCTTGCTATGGCCTCTGAATTAGTAAGGGTGGTTCAGTCGCGTCAAGGAATGTTGGTAGGTTCACCTGACGAAGTTGCTTTTCGGAAGAATTTGATTTCTACAGAGGAATTACGTAACTTAGCTAAATCCTTTGAGGGGAGTCTTTATGGAAAGGCGTTGATGGAAATCTCACGTGAAGTGACCAATTAAGTGTATGGATCGAGAATATTTAGAAATTCAAGGCTTTGGCCTACGTCAGCATCTGTCCCAGGTTAAATGGCCATTCGATGAGAAATTGGTTTCAGTAAAAGTACATTCAAGTTCAATATTTTCAGTCTTGACACCATTTGCCGATTCCGTGAATTTTTATGAGAAGTTACCACGTACGCGACGCCTCAAGCGAAATATGTTGGCAGTTACAAAAATAACTGAATTGATTTTTTCTAGAAAATGGGCAAAATTCACGCTTCGTTATGGGCTGCCTCTCGATTTGCGAAATAACGAATCATTGGAGTTGAACATTTCTGATTTTAACTGTGCATATGTTTCAAGGGAGGTTGCCCGTTTTGGATTTCCAACGAATGAAATAGGAAATACGCTTGAATACGAGCTGAGCAGAAACTGGAAAAAATATAATCTGCTGTTCACGCGCGGACGACTAAAACTGCAATCAATAGAAATTCCGTCCCCAAAATCTAAACCGCTTGTTCACATTCCAGAAATTCCAGACCTTATAGATAAATACTTGCCCGGGAATTATTTAACAGGTTTCCTTGGTGTTCCGAAAAAAGAGACTGTAACGAGTTTCGAACGAGTGAAGTTCTGTGGTTCCGTGCATCTAAATTCTGAAAAACGGTTGAAAGAGAACTACTTTGAGAATTGGAGTTTTCTAGAATTATTTGAATCCACTGTCATCCATGGAAAAATCGCTTTCTCGGATGGAAAGTTTTATACCGGAGATGATACAAAAGTTCCTTCTTTTGGCTCTTCCTTTAATTCTTGGCCCGGATTTCTTTATCAGAGAATTGATAATACCTACGTGACAGAAGCTAAGTATCCGGTTGAGCCAGGGCTTGGGGAAGCATTCATGTTAGGGGGGACGAAAAATTGGATGCACTTTGTGATTGAGGATCTTTCTCGATTGTTTATTTTCGATTCTCTTGACCTCAGCAACGAGATTCCACTGCTTGTTTCTTCGGAATTGGGACTACAAATCTTGGAATCAATAAAGGCACTAACGTCCCGACCGATTATTCTGCTTGAACCAAATAGTTATCTTAAGGTAAAGAAGCTTCATGTTCTTCAGTTCAACAATCCACTATTCTCCACGATGGCAGGTGACCAAGAAGCCGGATTAGTTCTGTTTAACGCTGAATTATTGCACCAGGCCCGAGGCTTGTTATCAATACAAAGTGAGAGGTCGCGTCGATACCCCTCTAGGGTTTTGATTCGTCGGGAAGCGGGGTTGTTTCGGCCACTTATAAATGCCTCACAGGTACAACAAACCTTAGAAACTAGTTTCGGCTTTGAAAGTTACTATTTGTCCGACCTAAGTCTTCAAGAAATTTCTTCAATTTTTTCTGCTGCAGAAATTGTAGTAGGGGAATATGGTGCAGGGTTGGCGAATATAATTTTTTGTGCACCTGGCTGTAAGATTTTGGAACTGAGGGGCGAGCTGGAATCTGGCGCGCGGGAATATCAAGTTCTTGCACAGGCGCTCGGTTTAGATCATTCGTTTGTGATGGGAAGAAATCGATTAATTAGTAGATTTGGGATCTCTCGTGGACCGTATAAAATCCAATTGGGCTCTATAGTGAGTTTGCTAAATGAATAACACTCTGTTTCTTAAATTTTCTGTTATACCCAAATCCTATGCTGTGGGAAAAAGAACCTAGCCAAGTTCCTTCTGGCTAAACTTAGTCTTCGTCTGGTGGTTAGTTGAGTTCTATCTTGAAATTCTGAACTTGAATTTACCCAATTTTTCCAATACCTAAGTCGTTGATTTAAAATTAGTTGGTAATTAGTCGTGATTCCCGAGTAGCCACCCATTTCATTAGATCCAATAAAGAAATTGACAGTTTCGTTGGTTATAAAATTTATGTGTGTCGGGTCAGAGAATGCATCTGTATTTGGGTAATCTGGGAGGACAAATACCGCTAATCCTCCTTTTTTAAGAACTCTTGATATCTCATTCATGTAGTAAATGAATTCGTTCTCGCCATTCAAATCCCGAGATAGGTGTTCAAGCACGTCATAACTACTAGCACTATCGAAGTATTCGTTGGGGAACGGGAGTCGACTCATTCTAGTTATTCTGGAATGGTTCGTTAGATTTGGAGAATCCAGCAAATCCCTGAGAAAACCTCCTTCGACATGAAGGGGTTTCGTCTTTGGAAACCTGCACCGAAATCAAGGTGCTTGACGGGCAAAGTGATTAGTTTCCTGATTTGACTGTATTTCATTTAATAAGCGTACTAATTCTGTACCTTAAACTTCGACAGGCTTGTCGTATGAAACCAACTTTTCGGGCACGCCTAAATCTATCGGTGATTTTGATTGGTCTAGAATGTATCACATCTACTATTTTGGTCTCATTGGTCCTAGATATTCCTGTATTTACATCTCCCAATACTCTGTGCCAGTAGTGTTCATGTCGTTCAATAACTGGGATATTTTCCTTTGAGTGTATATGCAGATTTGCCAATCGATAGGAGTTCCCTCTCCATCGGACTGAAAGTGTTGATCGATTGTCACTATTTTCGGTCAGTTCAAACTTCACTTCTTTTAAATTGATATTGAAACTCGGATTCATGTATCCAGATTTTCTAATACCGCCATTATGGAGTGGGTCTTGACCAAATACCAATTGTCCATATGCCGCTCCATCGAAAAGAATGCCTTTGTCTCTTGAGGTTTCAATTGGACTACTTGGGAGTTGACCCAAGACTCCAGTGTTTAGAGCCTCTCCTAGTAGCGTCATGTCGTTGTCAATAAAATGGTTTAGCGCTAGTAATTCCTCAAGTTTGTTCACATCTGAGCACAGCTGTGAAATTGAAGGCGAAAAAAATATGCTTGCTATTCCTTGCGATTCCGAATATCTGGGTACCGCTGAACATTTGTGTTCATTTACTAAATATTTTAATACATCTCCGTCAATCATAGAAAAAACATCTGACTCCAGATGGATGATTGGCACACCTGCACGCAGTAATCTCGAGGCTACCTGCAGGGAAAGAATCCGCTCGAGTGTGAACAACCAATAACCTCCTGAAATCCTCAATAGCTCACGATTTCGGCCAATAAATCTGAGAAATGTGCTCGAACGGTCAGAAGTAGAGTATTGAATCCTATTACCTGGGAAATCTTTCCAATTTTCTGGGGAGTCTGTAATCAATACTGCTTCAGAACCGTGTAAACCGGAGAGAGCCGAATTTGCCATGTCAATTAAAATTGGCGCAGGATTATCACCTAAGTGGACGAATACAAAATATGCCGAAGGTGATTTGGTCATCAGTCGCACGTTGTCCATTTCTGGGCCTTGATTAATTGACACGACCTGTTGAGCATAAATTTGTAGAGTGCCCCGTGGGAAGCAGCAATAACTATAGAATTCATCTCATGAAGCCTTCCCTTACTTCCCTTCGCTACTATACCGAAAATGGGGAGCTACGTTGAAAATACTATTCTTCTCGCCGAACTCTGCAATCTGGCGACATTTATCCGCTGAGATTCAGATATCGTTAGAGTTAGTTGCAAATAACCACGAAGTCACTTTCTTGAGTTGCGATAGAAACTTTTCCGAATTCTGTGTTTCTATGTCAGCATTCGGATTGACTTTTGATTCATCTAGCGAGGAAAAAGCAAAGGTCTGCGATAGATGCATAAGGACCTCGAAATATATAAATGAAATTCCTTTTTTTGAAAATGTTTCAATGCCAGATCTTAGCGCATATGATCAAGAAATTTTCTTGGCAATTTCTGAAGTCAATTCAACAAATTGGCATCAATTTGAATTTGCTGGTATGCCCATAGGAAAAATGGCCGCCTATGAATTTCTACTAAATAATAAAATTGCGTCATTAGAAATTCCTGAGAAACTATTCCCAGCATACCTCTCTTCATTAAGGTATTCCATGGGAATTCTATTCTTTTCTCAAGTTTACCTCGCAGAGCATGCTTTCGATACTGTCATTGTATACAATCGTATTTACTCAGTGAATAATGTTTTCTGCCGAGTTGCAGAGAGCTTAGGGATCCCAACGTATACTTTGCACGCTGCCGGTTCAAGCGACAATCATTATTCGAAGTTTTCCCTTTATCGGGATGATTTACAAGCTCTCACAATTAACAATTCCGCCGAATGGGCGGTTACTAAACAAATTGCCTTGAATAAACAAGAGTCGAAATTAGTTGTTAATCATTTCCGTGGCCTATTGAGCGCAACTAGTCCATGGGTATATTCCAGCAAATTCAAGGGATCTCCTTCTTTGGAGTTACGGGAGAGAATGAAGATTCCGATAAACAACAAGGTTCTTTTACTCACAACGTCAAGCGCGGATGAGATCTTTGCAATCAAACTCATTGGAATAGACCCAATTAGGACTAACCTGCCGGTGATTTTCAAATCTCAACTTGACTGGATTGAATCTGTTTGCAAGTATGTCTCAAGCCGGGATGATTTGTCTGTCATTGTAAGAATTCACCCACGCGAATTCCCAAATAAGCGAGAGTCGATTGAATCTAGCAATGGTAAAAAGATTCTCGATTTGTTAGAGAAAATTTCAGGACCGAATATTTATGTGAACCTGCCTGGTGATAATATTTCGCTATACGATCTGGCGAAGACAACAAACCTTCTTCTGACTGGCAACTCTTCTGCGGGAGCCGAACTTGCGGTACTTGAAATCCCAATCCTCTGCCACGAACGTAGAAATCTGACAGCATTCCCTGAAGATTTGGCTTTTTGGGCAACAACGAAGCAAGAGTATTTCGAATTAATTCCTAAATTACTAATTTTAGAGAAAGCCCCAAAACAAGCAATATTGGCTACTCGCTGGATTAGTTTTAAAAGTTCAAGAGTTGCTCGGCCGACACGATTGTCTAAGGAAAGTTTCTTGCTCTTGGTGGAATCTTCACTCCGAAGGCCAGCTGTTAAATATGATGCCAAGGTTCCTAAGTCGTGGATTCGATTCATTTATAGAATTTTATTTTGGAGTCTAAATTTTAAGGACAATTCTGAGTTTAATTTAGTTGTCGAGAGGAATCTTCCCGGATTACATGTATTGGCCGAGACGCCAACAATTGACAGCAAACTTTTAAGTGAGTCAGATGTGATTCAGAAAATCAAGAAACTGTTGAAATACTCAAATTAAAATCGGGTTGGTCGCCAAAATGGTATATGAGTTTATTAATTTCGCACTCCTTGCACCTTCCCATCTACCTTCGTCAAATACCTTCACCTCTCGGTAGTATTTTTGGATCAAAGACAGTACTTCTTCTATTGGGACTGACTTGCATTTATATCCTTCTAGAACACTGTGGAGATTTCTTGGTGGGTGCCCAGGACCATTTGATTCAGAAAGCGAAGGCTGTATATATGAAATAGCATCTTTACCCTTAGCAAAAGGGCTTCTGGTTAAGAAGACTGTCTTTGCGTTTTGTCTCAGAAGATTTTCCAGTGAATCAAGTGGGGCGTCGGTGTACTGAAGTGCACTATTGCAAAAAATCAAATCTACGTTCCCTGTCATTTTCTTTGCTTCTTCGATGCTGGAAGCAAAGGAAAGTCCATCCCGAGAAATTCGATTTGTAAGCATTTTCACTATTTTCTCCCGTTCGACAACCACCCATTTCATCGAGATCTTCTTAAAGGTTTGTTGCGCGATTTCGAATGAGTGGCCCCCGCCACCCCCAAAATCCAGGACAGTTACAAATGAAGAGTTGTGTCGGGATTGATGGTGGGCAATTGCTGTAACAATTTTCTGATTCTCGTAAGAAGTAACATCTTTCTCATAAGCATATTCCCAATTAATATTCTTCTCGACAATCATTTGCGTAATCGTTTCTGAATCGTAGCCCGTTTTCCCAATTCCAAGCAAAGTTGCAACCCAATTCCAGAGGTTACGCGGTGCAAAATAATAGAACTTCAAGAGAATTCGGTTGCAGAGTTTCACATCAGGATAGTAAACCAAAATGGACCTGCATGATGAAATTTAACCCAGATTGTTACCAAGTCTCGCGAGTTCGATGAAACCCTGTGAGTGGTTGACTCAGTCGAGGATTACGACACCTGATGGCGTTGAAAGATGCACTGCAACAATTCCTGATTGATCATCATTTGCTGAGGGATCAACCCACTCGATATTGACATCTCCGAGTGAGGCAAGGATGTCTTCTTTAAACCATGAATCCGCAAGCTGATCTTTATCGGCAATGACAATCTTCTCAATCTCTGCCAGTGGAGTTCCGTCTTGAGAAGGGTGGTCCGTAGATAACCATTGAATAAAGAATGGAAATTCGCGAGTATCTGCGATTTCCTTTACGCCAATTTGCTTCCACTTTAAATCAGTTCCGTTTGGGCGTGTGCGATGACCTTCGATTGCATCGCGGCCAAACTTAGCTTCTATTGGTGCGATGTCCTTGGTGCTAAATACCCAAGTGAACCAACCGCCGCCTTCATTGGCTTTCTTTGAAACAGCCTTACCCCATGGAGTTTGCTCTGTAGCTGGATGATCAAGCGGACAAACTACTTCGATGTACTGGCCGTTCTTTAGTGAAGCAGTGAAGTTACGTGTTCCGAAACGTGGGTGAATCCCACCATCAACGAAGGTGCTACCAAGGCGCGAACCTAAGCGTTGAACTGTGTCGGCAAGTTGATCATGGGACGTAACATAAGAAACATGGTCTAGACGCATGGTGGAATTCTGCCGTATAGCAAGGGGTGCCGATGACCACCCTCAAGGGTTGGTTGAGAGGTATTTACGCGCTAATTGGCACATCAGCGCTTCGCAGGTCACAAGCGGAGCTGAATTGCGTGCCAGGTTTTCTCGCGCTTCCATGATGGCGTTGATTTTGTTGACGGTTGAGTGCGATGGGGAGTTAAATGCGTAGCTTTCTATTTGTTCGTGCATGTCGGTATTGATTATTGAATCTGTATTGCCCGATTGCACCATCATGACATCGCGGTAGAAAGTGGCGATGTCAAGGAGAGCGCCGTCAATGGAGTCACGGACCATGCGAGTGGAGCGTAACTTCTGTTCTTTCTCAAGTTCTTTGACTGCTTTGGCTCCGCCTGTAGCCATGCCGCGACCGGTTGCGCCTTTTCCGTAGGCTTCCTGAAGTTTCTCAACTTCTTTTTCGTCTCGCTCATCTGATGATGCATTTGCTTCGGTAGTTGCTAGATCAACGAGCGTTTGTGCTGCTTGGAATGCTGCCGCGAGTGAACCAAGTTGAAGTGGAAGCCGCAGGATTGTTTTGCGGTTACTGCGAACTGATTCATTCGTTGCTAAATACTTGGCACGACCAATATGTCCTTGGCTTACTCGCGCTGCAAAATCTGCCATGCCTGGAGCAATATGGTCACGGTTAATGAGAACGTTGGTGACTGCTTCAAGACTTGGTGTGCGCAGTTGTAGGTGGCGGCAACGTGAACGAATAGTTGGTAGTACATCGTGAAGTGTGGGTGCGCAGAGCAACCAGACTGTGCGAGTTCCTGGTTCTTCGATTGCTTTAAGAAGTGCGTTAGCTGCCGATTCAGTAAGTCGATCAGCATCTTCCATCACGACTACACGCCATCCACCCATTGATGGAGCCCATGCGACGCGACTAAGAAGTTCGCGGACTTCTTCTACTTTGATTGATAAACCTTCGGTGCGAATAATTTCAACATCAGGATGGCCGTGAGTTTTCGTTGAATTACAGTCTTTGCAGTTGCCACATCCATTGTTGGGGCAGATAAGCGCTTGAGCGAATGCAACAGCGGCTGATGAACGGCCTGACCCTGGAGGGCCGGTGAAGACCCAGGCATGCGTCATTTCTTGTGATTCTTCGCCTGTGCGAGAAGCAGCTACGGCGCCCTGAAGAATTTCAATGATGTGTTCTTGACCCACGAGAACATCAAAGACGGATGTCATTTATTCAGGCTTCCAGCTTCTATTCATTTCTCCGGTGTCAATTAATTCTAAATCGAAGTCAACCATTCTCTTTACCATTGATTCAAAAGAAACAGCGGGTGACCATTTGAGCATTTGTCTAGCCTTGTGTGAATTGCCAACCACTGAGATAACGTCTGCAGGCCGCACAAGTGCAGAATCTATTGTCAAATACTTTTCCCAGTCTTCTATTCCGACTGATTGGAAGGCCGTTGCTGCAAATTCCTTTAAAGTACGTGATTCGCCTGTAGCCAAAATGAAATCATCCGGAGAATCATGCTCAAGAATCGAAATCATTCCATCCACATAGTCCGGTGCCCACCCCCAGTCGCGCGAAATCTCAATATTTCCCAAGGTTAACGAATCTCTTTTTCCTCGAGCTATCTCTGCAACTGCTTGTGAGATTTTTCGAGTAACAAACTTAATGTCCCGAAGAGGTGACTCGTGGTTGAAGAGAATTCCGGTAGATGCAAATTGACCAAATGACTCTCGGTAGTTAACCACGAGATGGTGTGCTGCAACCTTACTTACTCCGTAAGGGGATCTTGGGTGAAGCAAGGTTTCCTCTGTTTGGGGATGGCTTTTGGGGAGTCCAAACATTTCACTGCTTGAGGCGTGATAGAAACGCGTTGAATGCATCTTGAGCTCATTAAGCGCATTTAGCCAATTAAGCGTGTGGAAAATATTGGTTTGGAGCGTGTTTTCTGAATCACTCCAGGAGTTTGCAACTGAGCTCTTGGCGCTCAAGTGATAGATCTGATCTGGCTGGTTTTTTTCCAAGAATTCCCGTACAGACGTTAGAGTGGATGAATCTAAGATTTCGGATTTAACCGCTGGGTTGTAGCTCTCCAAGAAAGCTTTTTGGTCTGCGCTTCTTACGATGCCAACAACTTTGTGCCCTGCAGCCACCAACTTCAACCCAAGAATCAATCCATCTTGACCCGCCGCACCGGTAATTACAATCTTCTTGACAGAGATCATTTACTTTCTAAATCTTTTCTTCTTGGGTTCTTCTGCGTTGCGCTTAAGTGCAGGAAGTTCTGCAACTCGAGCGATGATTTGTGCGTGAATCTCTTCAACCGTTTGTGTGCCATCGACAACGAAGTAGCGTTCAGGATCCATCATGGCGATTTGTAAGAACTCTTGTCGCACTCGTTCGTGGAATTCGGTTGGTTCTGCTTCGAGGCGATCGCGTGATTGAAGGCGACCGAGTCCGATTTCTGCAGGGACATCGATAAGGATTGTGAGTGTTGGATACAAACTTTCTGTAGCCCAGCGAGAGATGCGCGCTACTTCTGATGGATTGAGAACGCGACCTGCGCCTTGGTAGGCAGCAGATGAATCGAAGTATCGGTCGGTGATGACAACATCTCCGCGGTCAAGACCTGGGCGGATTACAGAGAAGACGTGGTGTGCGCGGTCTGCTGCATAAAGAAGAGCTTCTGCACGTGGGCTGATGATGCCAGTTTCATGTCCGAGAAGAATCTTGCGAAGATCTTTTCCAAGATCAGTGCCACCGGGTTCACGGGAGAGAACAACTGTTTCGCCTTCTTGTTCAAGCCACTTAGCAAGAAGTTGTGATTGTGTTGATTTACCGGTGCCTTCGCCACCTTCGAATGCGATGAAGATTCCCTTTGATTGTGTGCCGGTAATTGCACCGAGTTCACCTTGAAGGGCTGCGAGGATGTCTGACCAGAGAGAGACTGTTGGGCGATCTTTCATCTGGTGATAAGAAACTGAACCAATGAGCGCAGCAATGATTCCGGCGATGAGCATGGTGATCTGTGCGCCGTTGTAGTTAAGGACGATTGTTTGGAATTCATAGCGGTGCTCACCGATTGTGGCGGCGATGATTGGGGCGATTGCTAGAACTGCTACCAATGTAATGCGGATCAATGACTGTACGAAGGCGAAGGTACGGCCGCGAACATCATCGCCGACCTCCATGCCGAGCATGGTGAAGCCGGTAACCCAAGCGATTCCGCTGAAGGCTCCGAGGATCGCAACGATAAAGACAGAAAGAACAAGGTTTGAGATAAGAGCTAGAAGAACAAGGAATACACCAGATGTTGTGAGGGCTGCACCGAATAAACGGCGGCGTGAGAACTGTGCAAATACCTTAGGCCCGACTGCGATTCCAATTGCAAGACCAGTGAAGACAGAGCCGAAGAGAACACCGTATGCGGCATCTCCACCACCGAGATCGCCTACGAATGTGCGGGCAAGGCCGATAACAGCGCCAGCTGCTGAGAATGCGCCGACCATTCCGATGATGAGGCCGCGGATGATTTTAGATTCGGAGACAGCTTTCCATCCTTGAATGAGTGACTGTCCGACGTTCTCATCCTTATTTGATTTAGATGCCGAACCTTTTGGAATCTCTTTGAGGCCGCGGATTGTCCATGCGGCGAATAAGAATGAGAGTGCGTTGACATAAAGTGCGATGTCGATGGAGTTGCTTGGAATTAGTGGGCTGATTGCGGCGATTGCACCTGAAAGTAGTGTGAGGAGCGAGAAGAGAATTGCAGCAATGGGTGCGGTTCCGTATGCAGCTAAGAGTGAAACTTGATTTGCGTTCTCGAGTTTGTCGCGAGGAACAAGGTTTGGAACGGATGCTTCCTTTGCAGGTGACCAGAAGAGAGTCAGGCACTCGACGAGAATCATTGCGGTGTAGAGCCAGAAGTATGTGTGAACGATTGGAATAGATATGTAGAGAGCTGCGCGCATGATGTCGACTGAGACCATGAGGCGGCGGCGATCGAATCGATCGGCGATTACTCCGGCGATGGGGCCAAGAAATACTGCAGGAAGTAAGCGAGCGATAAAGACACCGGCGATTGCGAAGTTTGCTGTTGCGTATGAGCCGCCCGAGAGTTGTTGTGCGAGCGCCGTAGTTGCAAGAAGGCCGAGCCAATCACCAAGGGATGAGAAGACCATCGAGTTCCAGAGCTTGCGAAAGGCTGGGATTGCTAAGACGCTGCGGCGTGCATCCGGCGCTGGAGCAGCGGGGGTTGGCAGGCTTGCAGGCATGGAGTGAGTCTATCGGGCGCAGCTGATACGGCTAGAAAGGACTGTTGGAGACTCTTAGGTGGATTCATATCCTCTATGAAAAACCGTGACTTCCAAGCCAGGTTTTTATGGTTGGTTCAAAACTTGTCCTCTGTGCCCAGAGCTTAATTGGAATCTGTTGGAACGTTCCCCTAACTATTTCGCTTCCACTCAATATTTCTTCTAGATTTATTGTCAAATCTCGTGGGAAATCAGCCTGCTGGTCAACATCCAGACTCCAACTTTGAATATCCAAATCGGCGTAAAGATTGGAAATTTGAGGATAGCTCGAAATCCCAATGGTGGGAGTTCCCAACGATAATGGTATGACATTTGCGTGGAATCTCATTGCAATCATCAAATCCACACTCAAATAATTTTCAAGCGTTGTGCGTATATCCAAATTATGACTACCGAGTGGGGAAAGGGAGATTTTTTCTCGCTTTATGGCATCAGGCAGAGAGCTGATCAATTCGTAGAGTATTTCTACATCACTATAAATGTGAGGGAACAGGATGAGGCGATCAAATTCAATTTTCAGTAGAACATGCCTGATTTGAGACAGAAATTGCTCTTTGCCGTTCTTAAATCTTAAATTAGTCATATCCTGTGCAAGGTTTAATCCGATTACAACTTCTGAAATATCTTTTTTGTGGTTATGCCTAAGGTTGGAATCAGATAGGACGAAAAATCCATGATCCGGAATGACATTAAAGTTAAAATTAGAAAGCTCTGGAAAGTTTTTCCTAATGTTTTGCAGGGCTCCATCATTTCGAAGTGACAATAAATATTTGTCCGAGTTGTACAGATATTTTACAAAATCGGCGAAATAGCGCCTTGCTTTCTCTCCGACACCTTGACCGTCGTCCACCCCCAAAGCGTTGAAGAAGATTGGGGGGTGGATATCTTTGAGTAGCTCTTCTGGGAGGTCGATTGAACAACCGGTTCGGGTATTTTCAGGCCAAAGCTCAAAATAATTTCCGCCGCCAATTACAACCAAGTCGAACGCATTTAATTCTGCGACTAAATTCGCATCGAATTCCCGATTCCCTCTATAGAAGTCTCTAATTTCTATATTAGCCCAATGAATATCACTTTGGATTAATCCCGAAAACCACTTCCTGAAACCAAGATGGTTGGCCACATCTCCAAAATTGCCTTGAAAACTTGCCAGATGTGCAACGGTAATGTTCGTTTTTGAACTCGAGAGCGGCATACTAATGGTTCCCTGCCAATGTATCGATGGAATTTACGAGGATATTTAGTCCATTAGGACCGCTTTTCTCAGGATGAAATTGTATTCCTGCAACGTTCCCTAATTGAATATGAGCCGGATAGCGCTGACCTCCAAGCTCATATTCGCTTCTTATTTCGACTTCCGAATTGCTTGAAGGTTGAAAATAATAAGAATGTGCAAAATACACGAAACTTGTGTGCTCTTTATAGTGCACTATATCCCAACCCATGTGAGGAATACGATAATCGATACTTGGATTCAATCTTAAAACCTCACCAGGAATCAAATTTAGTCCAGCGGTTGAACCTCCTTCAAATCCGAGAGAGGCAAGTAAATGCATTCCCAAGCAGATTCCAAGTACAGGCTTACCCTTTTGAGCATGTTCGCAAATCGTCTCGGCTAACCCCGTTTCTTTGAGATTCTGAATTCCAGCCGCAAATGATCCAACACCTGGGAGTAAAATTAAATCGGCCATTTCTAAATCTTTAGAGTTTGAGCTTATGAAGTGGTCGACTTTAATCTCGCCTAACGCGGAACTCAGGCTTCCTAGATTACTTGCCTGATAGTCAGCGATTCCTATCTTCATTTATTCTCCTCTATTCGAATTGAAAATCCCTGGTCGCTAAGATGTTTCTTGAGAGATGAGATTTCAATCGTTTTATAGTGAAGTGCGCTTCCTATGGCCAAGCCGTCAATACCAGTTTTAAGTGCTTCTTCAGCATCTAGGAGTGACGAAATCCCACCGGAATAAATCATTGGCAGCGGAGTTAAATTTCTAGCAGTCTGCATGAGTGAAACATCAGGCCCTTTTTTAAGTCCGTCGCTGTCTACAGAGGTAACAAACACCTCTCCAATCTCTATATCTTCAATCTTTGAAAACCACTCATTAATTGAAATCTTGGAATTATTTCTCCCAGATTCCGTGAATAGAAACCAATTACTCTTTTCTTTATCGTACTTGGCCTCTATAGAACTAACTACCGCTTGCGCCCCATAGATTTCTGATATTTTAGTTAGTAAATCTATGTTTCGTGTTGCTTCTGAATTAATCCCTATTTTATCTGCACCAGATCGGAAGACCGCATTGGCTTCCTGAAGCGTCTTGATTCCACCTATAACAGTAACTGGCACTCGCAATTTGTTTGTGATGTAGGAAATCAGGTTGTATAAATGCTCTCTAGAATAAAGCGATGCCACTACGTCGACAATGACTACTTCATCAACTCCTGCGTCATAGTACGTTTGGGCAAATTGGAGGGGGTCGCCAATTTTCCTAATACCTTCTAGTTGAATGCCCTTTACAAGGAACTCGCCCTTGACATCAAGCCGTGCAATTATCCTTTTCGGGATCATCACTCTTTCCAAACAGTTCTGCGCAGTACCCACTCACCTGATTGCTGCTCCCAGAGGTGAGGAGACCTGTTTCTATCTACTACTTCAAAGAATTCGGACTTTGATAGGGAAATATAGTTGCAGAATTCTTTAAAATACTTTTCAGGGAATTCTTGGTCAAATTGCTTAACAAGAGATACACCCTCTTCTCTACTTATTTTTCCAGTTCGTATTTCCTGTGCTGCATCGTACGATGCACGTCCAAGGCCGAATTTAATCAATGTGGTGAAGTAATGAAAAGGATCAATCTTGTCATCCAAACTGCTGTACTTGGAATAAGATCCTTCGGTTCTCTCGGGTGCGGGTATGAATCCAGTATGTTCAACTGCGTAATAGAAACATTCTTGGGGATCCCATTTATGATAGTAGCCGAGGTAATGAACCTCTGATTTAAAATCAGAGGATTCCATTGGTAAGTACGGTTCGAACTCCTTCGGTTTAATATTGTGGTCTTTTACGAGCTCCTTTATGTATCGGCCACCTAATTTTATAGAATCTATTGAACTGGACTTGTAAAAACGCTCTTGCATCAACGGGGTAGAATTCTCGCTGATGGGGTTTCCATACTCCGCTTGATTTTCACCATACATAATAAGCGGGATGCCGAACTTCTCCGCGATTTTAGGACCAATAATTCTTTGTCCTACGATGAACGGTTGAAATGGGTGTAGGAGATTAATAAAGGCCTCGCGGGTCAAGACTCTGTGCAAGTTTCCATTCGGGGTAAACAAAAGATTATCCAGGCCTCCTACGTGTGACCAATTGATAAAGTTTTCCCACCCGATTTGCGTATATAAGTGTGGGGCCCAGGTTACGGTCAATGGATTCATTCCGTATTTTTCCTTAAGGACATGTGCTGTGTAAGCGCTATCCTTCCCACCGCTTCCAGGAACTACGACGTCATAACCCTGTGACCGCCGATGCCTATCAAGTAGTTCCATGAGCTTTGTCTCGCGATCCTCCCAATCAATTGTAAGGTCCTTTTGGTCTCCGAATCGGCATGCCTCACAGACGCCGTCGTCACCGAATGCAATTGTTGATTTTGCATCATCTGGTGAATTTAGAAACTCAACCGTAGATCGTGGTCGCTGATTAGATATTACGCATTTCTTACAGAAAACTACTTCTTCAGGTAGTCCAAATAACGTGTTCACATCTACTCCTTTGATTATTTTGAGACATCGACAAAAACTTTGTTTGTGTCGACTGGCCAGAAACTCTCGCTGTTTAAGATTTGGGCGAATTTAATTCCAGATTTCCCATCTCCAAAGTCTTGCTTTGGCATTCGCTCAATATTTTCAGTCGCGAGAATGGACTCCAGAATTTCTTCTTTGTCATAGCCTGTGTTTAAAATTAATTCGTTCTCATTTCGGTTTAACTGGCGAGTACCTATGTTTATTGCTGGTACACCAAAGTACGCCGCTTCTCTTACGCCGGCACTGGAATTTCCAATTATATACTTTGCGTTTTTTAAAAGTTGGAGAAAAAACTCAAACCTCATAGATGGGATATGAAGATACCTATTTCGATCACTAAGCGTTGAAAGTGCTTTTTGGACAATATGAGTACCAAGGTCGTTATTTGGCTTAATTATAATGAACTTATGACCTGAATGTTCAAGACTTTTCGTGATTTCTTCCATAATTTGATTTAAGAATTCAATTTCATTGGTAACTGGGTGAAAAATCAATACTGCATATTCCTCAAAATCAATATTATATCTTGTCTTCACCTCAGAGACGCTAGGGAGTTGACTGAACAGCATTGCATCAATATCTGGAGAGCCGATCTCATAAATCGATGATGTTTTCTCTCCCAATTGCTCCAATCGTTTTTGGGCTTTTTTATTAGACACAAAGTGCAAATGCGACAACTTACTCACGGAATGTCTAATGAGACCATCAACTGTTCCTGAAACTTCGCCTCCTTCTATATGCGCAACCGGAATATTCCGCAATACACCCACAATTGCACCCGCAAGAGCCTCAATTCGATCTCCATGCACCACAAGCAAATCAAAGTCATTGTCTGAGCACGTTTCAGATATTTGCTCAATGGTCCGGGCAAGGCAGGTTTCCATGTTTTGTCTAGGATGCTGATTCGGCAGTAAATGAATAATGCCAAGGTGGTCATCTATCACGTGAGCCACTGTTGATCCATACTGGTCCAAAAGATGCATACCTGTCACAAGGAGATGAATTTCAAAATTCCCATCAGGTTTTATAGCTTTGATGAGCGGTTTCAGTTTGCCGTAATCGGCGCGAGTGCCGGTAAGAAAGCCTATTTTTTTCATGGACGAAGCAGGACCTGGTCTGAACGTATTTGCAAATTGGGTTCAATGTCTGTCACAACTGTTGATCCAACGAGAGCATCAAATTCTTTAGGCCCAAAAGCGCCTCCATTAGGCCTTTTCAATGTTATATCTTCTCTGAGGATGACATGCCCTTTGGCTAGTTTTTTCGTCGCTACAGCAGAGGAAAATGCAAAGGCAATTGTCACATCTTCTTCGGACACCGGGAACTTCGCTCCTTTGGTTGCCTCATAAATAATTCTTGATCCCTCAATCAGTTCAGTCAATTCGGCTGGAGTCATGGAGCATACAATGTCCGGGCCGGGCCGATCTTTGGAGTCAGTGAAGTGGCGTTCTAATATCGATGCCCCAAGAGCAACCGAAGCTAAACATGGGTAATTAGTTAAGGAATGGTCAGACAATCCAAGCACAGCATCTGGGAAATTTTGTCTAAGTTCATTAAGGGCGTTGAGGCGAATCAGTTTGTCTGGAGTTGGATAAAGATTTGTGCAATGCATAAGCGCGAATGGAACACCAAGTTCTCTGAAAATTTCGACAGATGGCTGAATTGATTCAATTGAATTCATCCCAGTACTCATGATTACTGGCTTTCTTTTTTCTGCAATTGCGCGTACTAAAGGGTAGTTATTGCATTCCCCAGATCCAATTTTGAATGCAGGGACGTCCAGAGAGTCCAAGAATTCTAAAGCCTCGAATGAGAATGGGGTGCTCATATAGATTAACCCTAAATCTCGAACATACTGAGCCAGCTCTTTTTCTTCGTCCAGCGAAAGCGAACAGTTGGCGATCACTTCATAAATCGAGATTTCGGCATTTCCTGGAATAACAGTTCTCGCCTCCTGAGACATCTCAGCGTCAGGAATGTGAGTTTGGTGCTTTATAATTTCCGCGCCGGCTTTTTTCGCAGCATTGACTAACTTAATCGCTTCCGCGAGTGATCCATTGTGGTTGATGCCAATCTCAGCCACTACCAGAGGTGCGAACTCGTCGCCCACGGTTCGGCCTGCAATATCAAACTTCATAATCATTCCCTATCTTTTGCGCGATTATTAAATCGAACTCAGTATCGATATCCAAAGCATAGACCCCTGTAACAAAAATAGGTGTGGCTCCACTTACTGGAATTCCTCCATTCGTCTCAAAGTCTTGCACTGAGAATATATAGAGGGAGCCGGAAGCAATGATCGCTCTTGGGAGTGACTGTCGATTCGCGGTGGGATCTGAATTTTCTAAGTACTTTTCTACTTTTCCAGACTTGTCAAGCTTTAATGTCTTAAATGGATGTTGGTACACATCAGTTACCGCAATAACCGGATTACTATTCCGTAAATAATCTTCAATTCCTTTTTCGATCATTCCAATTTCTCGAAAAGGAGAAGTTGGCTGAAGGTAAACTATCAATACTTCGGGTACTTCGATAAATCGAGTCTGCAGCAAGAAATCTCTCACGACGTCGTCCGCGGTTGCAGAATCATTTGAGAATAAATCTGGTCGCTTTATTGGTTTACATCCCAGAGATCGCGAGAATTGGAGTATTTCGTCTGAATCAGACGATACATAAACATCCGATATCTGGATTACTTTCTGAGAGTGCAAGATAGTTTTTTCGAGCAGACTCTCACCTGAAATTCTCTGTAAATTCTTATCTTTTATGGATTTGGAACCAGCTCTCGCAGGAATCAGGGCAATGATTTTCATTTAGATATTATCCTGCTCTAAAAGAGGCTGCGGACGCTCTCCTCAAGTGAGTATTGCGAGGTAAAGCCCATCGCTAACTTGGCGAGGTTGATATCTGCACAGAGGAAAGCTGGGTCGCCTGCGCGACGTTCGACTTCGTTGACCTTGGTGTCGCCCTTGTTGGTGGCTTCAAGTACGAGCTTGATGATCTCGCGCACTGATGCGCCGCGGCCGGTGCCGATATTCATTGCGGGTGGAAGTTTGGTTGTGGCATTGGCTGCAGCTAAATGTGCGCGGGCGATATCGCGGACATCGACGTAGTCGCGGATACATGTGCCATCGGGAGTTGGGTAATCGGTTCCGAAGATTGTTGGTGCTTCACCTTTGTTGAGTTTGCCAAGAACGATTGGGACAAGGTTTTCTACTGAGTTATCGAGAAGTTCTGGGGCAGCAGCTCCTACGACGTTGAAGAAGCGAAGTGATGTTCCGTGATTTCCCTCTAGGTTGATGAAGTCGGTGACTTTTGACTCTGCTTGGTACTTAGAATCACCGTAAGGAGAGATTGGTTTCTTGTCGCCATCTTCTTTGCAGGGATCCATTGAATCTGGGCTGCCGTAGACAGCTGCAGTGGATGAGAAGATAAATTTCTTAACACCGTTGCGCTTTGCGATTTCAAGGAGTTCTGTTGTGGCATCGAGGTTTACTTCGAAGTACTCATCTGGCTTTTCCATAGATTCACCGACTGCTTTGAGTGCTGCGGTGTGGACGATGCCATCAATCTTGTGGGTGCGGATTACGCTTTCGATCTCGTTGTAATCGCGTATATCGGCTTTGATCAGTGGGATTTCGACGTTGTGCTTTGCGCGCAGGTAGACGATGCGGGATTCAAGGCCCTGGTAGAGCGAGTCATAGATGACGACGTTCTTGCCGTTGCGGATGAATTCATCAGCGATATGTGTGCCGATGTATCCAGCGCCTCCGGTAAGTAACCACGTCTCTTGAGTCATGAGTGGAGTCTACTTGGCGAAGTAGTTAAGCCTTCTTCGCTTTTCCTGTGGCTTTCTTGGCGGCTTTCTTCTTTGTTGCTGCTTTCTTTACGGTGTTCTTTGTAAGAGTTGGGGCAGCATCTCCTGGCTTTACCTTGGCTGCCTTTTTGCGTGACTTTTTAGGTGTTGGGCCGTTTTCTGCTTCCCATGCGCGGCGGCCTGCAAGGAGTTCGAGTCCGCGTTCGAGAGTCATAGCCTCTAACGTGTCACCGCGACGAAGCGTTGCATTGGTTTCACTATCGGTGACATACATACCGAAGCGACCATCTTTAATGATGACTTGTTTTTCACTGCCTGGATCCACGCCGAGTTCTTTCAGTGGAGGCTTTGCAACACCGCGGCGGCGTTCCTTTGGCTTTGAGTAAATCTCAAGTGCCTCATCGAGGTTAATAGAAAAGAGTTGGTCTTCAGATGTGAGTGTGCGTGAATCTGCGCCGGCCTTGAGATACGGACCGTAGCGGCCGTTCTGCACGGTGATTTCATCTCCTGCGCTGTTGGTGCCAAGTACGCGCGGAAGAGATAAGAGTTTGAGTGCATCATCGAGTGTGATGGTGTCGAGGTTCATGGTGGAAAGCAGGGATGCTGTCTTTGGTTTTGGTGCATCGGCTTTCTTGCGCTTCTTCTTTGGTTCGCCCTTATCGTTAAGTTCGACAGGTTCTTCAGGGAAGATTTCAGTGATGTATGGGCCGAAGCGTCCTGACTTTGCAACGACTTCAAAGTTTGTCTTTGGGTCTACGCCGAGTTCGCGTTCACCTGATGGAGCTGCAAGAAGTTCGATTGCTTTCTCAAGAGTGAGTTCATCGGGTGCAAGGTTTTCAGGAATGTTGGCGAGCTTGCGATCTTGATCAGGGATGTTCTCTTGTAGATACGCACCGTAGCGACCAACGCGGATTTCGATGGTGTCAGATAAATTCATTGTGTTGGTGGCGCGCGCATCAATAACGCCTAGGTCGAGTGCGAGTTCGTTAAGTCCTGGTTGGCCATCGACGCCGTAGTAGAAATCGCGCAGCCAATCGACGCGGCCTGCTTCACCGGATGCAATCTTGTCGAGATCTTCTTCCATTGAGGCTGTGAAGTCGTAATCCACAAGCTTGGTGAAGTGGGTTTCAAGCAAGCCTGTCACTGAGAATGCGAGGAAGGTTGGAACAAGTGCGCGGCCGCGTTTATAGACATAGCCGCGATCTTGAATGGTTTGAATGATGGATGCGAATGTTGAAGGGCGACCGATACCGAGTTCTTCTAACTTTTTAACGAGAGTTGGTTCGGTGTAACGCGCAGGTGGCTTGGTGTCGTGGCCTTCGCAAGAGTATTCATCGACCTTTACTGATTGACCAACAGTCATTGCAGGCAAGCGACGGTCTTCTGATTCTTCATCCTTGTTTTCATCAGTTGCGATGTCATCGTATGCAGCTAAAAAACCTGGGAAGGTAATGACTGAACCGTTGGCACGGAAGATTGTCTCTTTCTTATCTGCGGTTTGTGCATCGAAGTCGACGCGCATCTGCATCTTCTTGGCATCAGCCATTTGGGAAGCAACGGTGCGCTTCCAGATGAGGTCATATAGTGCGAATTCATCACGTGAAAGTTCGGGTGCTAATTCACCAGGGGTCTTGAAGACATCTCCTGCTGGGCGAATTGCTTCGTGCGCTTCTTGTGCGTTCTTAGATTTACCTTGGTAAAGGCGCGCGGTTTCGTAGACGTGATCTTTTCCGTAGAGCGAAGTTGCGGCCGCGCGTGCAGCTTTGATTGCTTGATCAGATAAGTTGATTGAGTCTGTACGCATGTAGGTGATGTAACCGTTTTCGTACAAACGTTGTGCAATACGCATAGTGATTTGTGCGCCCCAACCAAGTCGTGAACCCGCGTCCTGTTGCATTGTTGATGTAGTAAATGGTGGCTTAGGACGTTCGGTGCGTGGGCTTTCTTCCATCGACTTAACGGTCAGTGGTGTGTTCTTTAAGCTTTCAGTAAGAGCTGTTGCTTGCTTTTCATCAAGCAAGAGAATGTCTTTAAGTGACTTCTCTTTAACTGCGCCATCTGCGCCGAAGTCAGCGGTGGAGGCTACTTTCTTGCCATCTACTGAAAGCAGTCGTGCAGTAAAGCCAAGCTCTGTCTTTGCATTGAGATCCCACCAAGAAGATGAGATGAAGGCCATGCGTTCGCGTTCTTTTTCAACGATGAGGCGTGTGGCAACAGATTGAACGCGCCCTGCTGAAATGCGTGGCATAACTTTCTTCCACAATACTGGTGAAAGTCGGTAACCATAGAGACGGTCTAGTACACGACGTGTTTCTTGTGCATCAATGAGGTTGTAATCAAGGTCGCGAGTGTTTTCGACAGCTGCCTTGATTGCCTCTTCGGTGATCTCGTTAAAGACCATGCGCTTAATGGGAATCTTTGGCTGTAGTACTTCAACGAGGTGCCAGGCGATTGCTTCGCCTTCGCGGTCTTCGTCAGTTGCAAGAAGGATCTCTTCAGCGTCCTTCATCAACTCCTTAAGCTCGGCAACTTTCGCCTTCTTGTCGGGGTTAATGACATATAAAGGTGCGAAATCATTTTCGATATCGACGCCTTCTTTGGACCAAGCGAGCTTCTTTACCTCTTTAGGGATATCAGCTGCGCGCTGCGGCAGATCGCGAATATGACCGACGCTAGCCTCGACGATGAAACCATCGCCGAGGTAGCCGCCAATTTTGCGTGCCTTCGCTGGTGATTCAACGATCACCAGCTTCTTGAGATCTTTTGCCATTGGTTGGGGAAGTGCCTTGGCTTAGTAGTCGATAGTTGTCGATTGACGACGGTTGCGAATAAGAGCTCCGATAATCACAACAACTGCAACTGCTGCAATAAGCAGTGACTTCGTTGATTGTGTTGGAAGTGCGAAGCTAACAATCGCAGGTGTAATCAAGAGACCAACAAGGTTCATCACCTTGATAAGTGGGTTGATTGCAGGGCCTGCTGTGTCCTTAAATGGATCTCCGACAGTGTCACCAACAACTGTTGCTGCGTGGGCATCTGTGCCCTTGCCGCCGTGTTGTCCATCTTCAACCATCTTCTTTGCGTTATCCCAAGCTCCGCCTGAGTTTGAAAGGAAGACAGCCATCAAAGTACCTGTACCGATTGCACCTGCAAGGTATGCACCGAGTGCGCCAACGCCGAGACCGAAGCCAACTGCGATTGGTGCCATCACTGCAAGAAGTCCTGGAGTTACGAGTTCACGTAGTGAGTCGCGAGTACAGATATCGACAACGCGGCCGTACTCAGGCTTTTCTGTGCCCTTCATGATTCCTGGGTGAAGCTTGAACTGGTTACGAACTTCAACAACAACTGCACCCGCTGCGCGTGATACTGCGTTGATTGCAAGTCCTGAGAAGAGGAATACAACTGCTGCACCGATAATCAAACCGACGAGGTTGCGAGGAGATGCGATATCAAGAACGCCTTGGTATTCGAGAGCAACTGTTGTGCCTTCGCCAACTGCCTTGATAACTGCTTCCTTGATTGCATCGGTGAATGCGCCGAACAACGCAGTTGCTGCAAGAACAGCTGTCGCGATTGCGATTCCCTTAGTGATTGCCTTAGTTGTATTACCAACTGCATCAAGTGAAGTAAGAATCTGTGCGCCTTCGCCCTTAACGTCGCCTGACATTTCTGCAATGCCTTGTGCGTTATCTGAGATTGGGCCGAATGTATCCATCGCAACGATGACGCCTACTGTTGTAAGCAAGCCAGTTCCTGCGAGTGCGATTGCGAAGAGTGACAAGACAACTGATCCGCCACCGAGCAAGAATGCACCGAATACTGCTGCTGCGATAAGAAGTGCTGAGTACACAGCTGATTCGAAACCGACTGAGATACCAGCGAGAATTACTGTTGCCGCACCTGTCTGAGATGAGGCTGCTACATCGTTTACTGGGCGCTTGCCGGTTTCAGTAAAGAAGCCTGTAAGTACCTGAATTGCTGCGGCAAGAACGATTCCGATGATTACTGCACCGAATGCGAGAACGCGTGGGTTGATATTGCCAGCTTCTTCAAGAACTGTTGGTGAGTAGTTTGTAAGCAAGTTGAACTTACCTGGAAGGTAGGTAAATGTTGCTAGGCCTGTAAGACCTGCAGAGATAATTGCTGACATAAAGAATGAGCGGTTAATTGCGCTCATTGCTGACTTATCTGTTGAACGCAAACGAGTTGCGAAGATTCCGATAACAGCTGTGATGATTCCGATTGCAGGAACGATCAGTGGGTAGATAAGACCTTCGTTACCGAATGCAGCCTTACCCAAAATGAGTGCTGCAACGAGTGTTACTGCATATGACTCGAAGAGGTCTGCAGCCATACCAGCGCAGTCACCGACGTTATCGCCAACGTTATCTGCAATTGTTGCAGGGTTACGTGGGTCATCTTCTGGAATACCTTTTTCAACTTTACCGACAAGGTCTGCTCCGACGTCAGCTGCCTTTGTGAAGATACCGCCGCCGACGCGCATAAACATCGCGAGCATTGCAGCACCGAAACCGAAACCTTCGAGAACAACTGGTGCGTTCTCGCGGAAGAGAATTACAACGAGGGATGCACCAACAAGTCCGAGACCAACAGTTGTCATACCGACAACGCCGCCTGTGCGGAATGCGATCTGAACTGCCTTGCTGCCATCCTTCTGACGAGCAGCTTCTGCGACGCGAACGTTTGCGCGTACTGCGAGCCACATGCCGTTATATCCAACGAGTGCAGAGAAACCTGCGCCAAGGAGGAAGAAGACAGAGCGACCAACGCGAAGTGCGGTGGTGTCAGCTGGGAGTGCGAGTAGGAGGAAGAAGACGATTCCTACGAAATATGAAAGTGTGCGGAACTGGCGGGCAAGGTATGCCGCAGCGCCTTCTTGGACAGCTTCAGCGATCTCGCGCATCTTGTCTGTTCCGTCGCTTGCAGCCAAGACTTGCTGGCGAAGAGCGAAGGCGATTCCGAGTGCGCCGAGGGCGACTGCGAGAACCACATAGGTGATGTTGAGATTTGAACCGGTTACTTGCACGGTCGATAGGGCAGCAGAAGCTGTCATGTTTTCTCCTCCATTGGAGAGTCAGGGCGCCCCAAGTTGAGGGAGAGGCGCGCAGGCTCTGCGAAGTTTAGGGTCTGGAGGGGGCTTTTTAGCAAATCTATACATATTTATTACATGTGAAAGTACGCTCACTCCATGGCCACTTTTCCAAAGGACTTTATCTGGGGCGCTGCGACCTCCAGCTATCAAATCGAGGGCGCAGCTTATGAAGATGGCCGCGGGCTTTCGATCTGGGACACATTCTGTAAGACGCCGGGCAAGGTAGCCAACGGCGATACAGGCGATGTCGCCAATGATCACTATCACCGCTATCTCGAAGATATCGCGCTGATGAAGGAACTTGGTCTTAAGTCATACCGATTCTCATTCGCATGGCCTCGTATGTTTCCAAACGGCGATGGCGTCCGCGAAGAACGTGGTTTCGCTTTCTACGATCGTTTAATCGATGCGTTGCTTGAAGCAGGAATCGAACCGCTTGCAACTTTGTATCACTGGGATTTGCCACAGACTCTGCAAGATAAGGGTGGCTGGACAAACCGCGAAATCGTGAAAGCTTTTGCAGATTACTCAACTGCAGTCGTTGAACACTTTGGTGATCGCGTAAAGAAGTGGACACCGATTAACGAACCGTGGGTAGTTTCATGGCTTGGCTATGGAATTGGAATTCACGCACCAGGTGTGAAGGATCGCAAGTCCGCATTTGCGGCAGCGCACCACACTGTCTTGGCACATGTTGCATCAACGAATGCGATGCGTGCTGTGCGTAGCGATATTTTGACTGGTCCGGTACTAAACCAGACTAACTTCCGTGCTGATGATATGAACGATCCAGTTCAGCGCCATGCATATGAAGTAAGTGATGCCCACTTGAATACATTCTGGATGGATGCATTTATGAAGGGTAAATATCCACAGATCTTGCTCGATGAATTTGGTGACGAACTCGGTGAAGTTATCAAGCCAGGCGATCTTGAATCAGCAACAGTGAAGAATGACTTTATTGGAATTAACTATTACTTCGATAACTTCATTCATGCATCAAAGGGTGAGCCGATGCAGTGGCATTCAATCGCCGGTCTCTTTGAACTCGATATTGATGAAGCAGCACCAGGTGATCTAACGGATATGGGTTGGCCACAAACTCCAGAAGGTATTAGGGATCTCTTGATGCGTTGGCATAAAGAATATGGAAGCGCTCTTCCTGATCTTTACATCACCGAAAACGGCGCAGCATTTGATGAAGGAATTAGTGAAGATGGAAAGTGCCACGATCAGCGACGTGTGAATTACTTACAAGCTCACCTTGCAGCACTTGCCGAAGCAATCGCAGAAGGTGCGCCACTTAAGGGTTATTACGAGTGGTCACTGATGGATAACTTCGAATGGGCGCTCGGATACGAGAAGCGTTTTGGGATCGTGCACGTTGATTTCGATACGCAGAAGCGCACCATTAAGGATTCTGGTTACTGGTACAAGGATGTCATCGCCAATAACGGCGCTGACGTTTAAATCAGCTTTTAACAGAACCTGCAAGGAGTCCGCGGACGAAGTAGCGCTGTAGCGAGAAGAAGACGATCAACGGAATGATGATCGAGAACAACGCTGCAGGCGCAACGTTCTCCCACTTAGAACCAAGTGAACCACCGAGGTTTGCAAGGTGAAGAGTCAGTGGTGCAACGTCATCTGTTCCGCCTGCGAATACGAGAGCTACAAGCAAGTCATTCCAGATCCATAGGAACTGGAAGATTGCAATCGATGCAACTGCAGGAAGTGAAAGTGGAAGAACAATCTTGCGGAAGACTTCGAAGTGATTCGCTCCGTCGACGCGCGCTGCTTCAAGAAGCTCGCGAGGAAGTGCTGAAACGAAGTTGTGAAGTAAGTATGTAACAAGTGGAAGACCGAACATCACGTGTGGGAACCAGACAGCAGCCAAAGTTCCGACGATTCCAAGTGGTGGAATGATTTGTGTTCCACCGATTTGAACACCTGTTGCGAAGAATGTAAGAAGTGGCAAGAGTGAAAGCTGTAGTGGAACACCTTGCAGTGCAAAGAGTGAGTAGAAGACCTGGTTGCTAAAGCGGAATGGAATCCAGGCAAGTGCATATGCAGCCATGAGTCCGAATCCAACAGAGAGAACAACTGCAGGAATTGTGATTGCTAGTGAGTTCACTGCAAAAGGAATCATTCCTTCTGAACCGAGCGAGCCGCCACCTGTAAGCAGAACTGCGCGGAAGTTATCGAGAGTAAATGTTGGATTGCTAAATGATGTCCACCAACCAGAAGAGAGAATGTCTTCCTTGGTGCGGAAAGATGTAACGACAAGTCCAAGAGTTGGAACTGTCCACAAAAGCGCGATCACAGTCACGACCGCTGATGCGATCGGTGAGGTGAATGGCTTGGTGCCGTGCTCGGCTAGGAGCGGCTTATTTCGCTTCAAAGATACTTTGGCCATGGTTAGTGCTTCCGTTCTGCGCGAATAGAGCGGATGTTGTAATAAGTAATAGGTAGAACGCCCAAGAAAATCAGGATTGCGAGCGTAGATCCGCGGCCGTTGTTGAGATAGACGAAGTGCTCATCGAACATACGGTTTGAGAGCACATCGGTCTTGAAGTTTCCGCCGGTCATCGTGTGGATGACGTCGAAGAGCTTGAGCGTGCCGACCATGGCGGTTGTAAGAACAACGATGATGGTGGTTTTAACCATTGGCACAGTAACTGTGCGGAAAAGCGTGAATCCTGAAGCGCCATCGAGCTGGGCTGCTTCTTCGATATCTGAAGGAATGTTCTTAATAGCCGCAGACAAGATCACCATGCCGAAGCCGGTTGTTCCCCAGATGTAAACGGCCATAAGGAACAAGTTGTTCCATGGTGACCACAACAGAAGGTGCTGCAGAGGAATTCCAAGTGACTTCATGATCTGGCCGACGAGACCTGTCTGATTTACCTCAGGCTCTTGATATTGGTACATCAAGTTCCAGATAAGTGAACCCCCAACGAATGAGATTGCCATCGGCATAAAGATCAGTGACTTAGCGAGTGCTTCGCGCTTCATCTTGTTGAGCATTGTTGCAAGACCCAAGCCAAGTGCTGTTACGACAATTGGCGAGATGATGATCCAAAGCATTGTGTTACGGAATGCAAGGAGAATGTCTGGATCTTGGAAAGCGCGTGTGTAGTTTGCAAAGCCAACCCATTGTGAAGAGTCAGCGTTCTTAAATGATTCGATAAAAGTTTGAATTGCAGGAATTCCAAGACCGATAGCGGCGAGGATTAGTGCAGGTACTAAGAAGAGTGAGAGTGCAAGAATGTTTTGTTTCTTGCCTTGAACGCGTGCTCCAGCTGCGAATGCGACCCCGTAGAAACCGAAGAAGATAGCGAGCACTGCGAGGATCTGAAGAATTTTCGGACCAGAGCTGTTGAGCAAACTTGACCATGTCATTTTCGTTTACATCCTTTCAGCTCGGTAAAGATTAATTAGGTGGTGATTATCTAAGAAGAGACCGGGGCCCACAAGGTGTGGACCCCGGCATCTTTACTTCTTATTGCTTAACTGCAATGAGCTATTGGTAATTAATTACCAGTTAGCGTCGATTGAAGATGCAACTTCCTTCATTGACTTACCTTCTGCGTAGAACTTGGTCATTTCCTTCCAGAAAGCACCGTTTACTGCAGTTGGCATCAAGTCAGATGCGTCGAACACGATTGCGCCAGACTTGTTCTGAAGCTGTGCTGCGACAACCTTAAGAACTGGATCTGAGTATGAAGATAGTGGGATACCAGTGTTAGCTGATGTCCATCCGCCTGCCTTCGCGCGCTCAATGCCGTATACAGGTGAAGATAGGTAATCCTGGACGAATCCAACTTCCTTCTTCTTTGAGAATGCGACTGGGAACTCTCCGCCACCCATGATTGGCTTACCAAACTTAGAGTTTGTAGCTGGGAGGTAGAACGCATCTGCGTCACCTGCAGGACCGAATGTTGTTCCTGCTGGGAACATTGATGAGTAGAAAGATGCCTGCTGCAACATGCCGCAAGTACCGTTCTTAAGTCCTGGAACGCCTGCATCCTGGAACTTACGTGTTGCTACAGACTTGAGATCGCCAACCTGTGACTTTGTTCCGAGCCAAGCAGCTACCTTGTTCATTGCACCAAGAATTTCTGGTGATGAGAACTTGAGCTTGCCTTGCCACCACTGGTTGTACTTCTTTGGACCCTGTTCGCGAAGAACCATCTGCTCGATCCAGTCAGTTGCTGGCCAACCTGTAGCTGCACCTGATTCGATTCCTGCACACCATGGGTTTGCTCCAGCCTTTTCGAACTTAGCTGCAACAGCTTCCATTTCCTTCCATGTATCTGGAATTGAAACGCCAAGCTTCTTGAACTGTGCTGGTGAGTACCAAACGAGTGACTTTGAAGATGCGCCGAATGGTGCACCGTAGATACGTCCGTTGATTGTTGTAAATGATGCCCAAGCTGGGTTGTAGTAGTTAGAAAGGTTTGCGCGAGTTGCAGCTGAAATTGGGACAGCCTTACCTGTTGCGACCATTGTTGATACCAAACCTGGCTGAGGAATGATTGCGAGGTCAGGTGCGTTTCCGCCCTTAACACGTACTGGGAGAAGAGTTTCGAACTGGTCTGTGCCTTCGTAAGCAATCTTGATGCCTGTGCACTTTGTGAACTCAGCGAAGATCTTTTCCATTACTGAAGCTTCAGGGTCACGGATACCAGCGAAAATCTTTACTGTTCCTGTTCCCTTCCACTTTGAATATTCGTCACAGCCAGCAGCTGATGCTGATGTTGCTGTGAAAGTAGTTGCTACGAGTGAAAGAACTGCAACAGCAGCTCCAACAAGTAGACCCTTTTTCTTTAGCATGTGGATACCTTTTCTATTGAGGGTGTAGCGGCTTTGGGGACAGGCCTTGAGCCGCGAACGTGGGGCAACGTTATTGCTAATGGCTTGCAGGTCGCTAGCGCGCGGGGCGGAAGGTAATAAAAGCGTTATAAACGGTACGGGGCGCTGGTTTCCACGCTCAAAGTGCGGGGGTGGGCTATCTAAAAAGGGGGTCTCGGGGGTATCTTTTGCAGAGGTTTTGCAGAAATTTGCAGTCGGCTAGCGAAAGGGTGGGTAGATGGCTGGAGTCGTCGAAATCGCCGAAAAGGCTGGGGTTTCACCGGCCACGGTTTCTCGCGCACTTCGAGGGCTGCACCACGTTAATGAAGCAACGCGATCAAAGATTGTTGCAGCTGCGATGGAACTTAATTATCCATTGCGTTCAGATTTAATTCCGCGCGAATTAATTCAGCGCACAAATCGAATCGGTGTCATCGCTCCGTATTTATCACGTTGGTATTTTGCTGAAGCGATTAATGGAATTGAACAAAGTTTACGCGAAGCTGGAATGGATTTGCTTCTCTATAACTTTTCTCAAGTTGAAGCGCGTCAAAGAATTTTCCAACATAAGCAGTTGCGCGGAAAAGTTGATGCGCTCATTGTAATCAGCATGCCTCCGACAGATGAAGAGTTTGAATCGCTACTTAGTTTAGGAATCCCAATCACAACAATTGGTTTCATTCACGAAGGTTGTACAAGTGTTGCAATCGACGACGTGATGGGTGGGCGCGTTGCAACAAAACACTTAATTGATTTGGGTCATCGCGAGATTGCGGTTCTATCTGGCCAGCGCGAAACTGCTTATAACTTTGATGTCTCAGATAATCGCACCAAAGGTTTTATTGAAGTGCTCAATGAAGTTGGCGCTGAATGGAATCCTGATTTTGAAATCCGTGGCGACTTTAATATCTACACCGCAGAGATTGCTATGGAAGCTTTCTTGCAGAGGAAGAAGTTGCCGACTGCGCTCTTCTGTCATTCAGATGAAATGGCGTTCGGTGCGCTAAAAGCTATTCGCAAGAAAGGCTTGCGCGTTCCTGAAGATATGTCAGTGATTGGCTTTGATGATCACTTGATTGCACAGTATGTGGGTTTAACAACTGTTGCGCAGCCGCCTCAATTTGAAGGACAGGTTGCTGCAGCTGCAGCTATCTCTGAAATCGCTCACCCAGTAAGTGAGCATAAGAATATTTTGGTTCCGCTTAGCCTTGTTGTTCGCGATACAACTGCTGCAATTTAAGGTTATTCACTTCGCCAATTGTTTCGACATAGTGCAGCGAAGTATCAACAAGCACAAGGTTTGTGAAACAGACGGTAGAACCAGCGGCAAAAACCTCGATTGAGCCCCGATCCACAATGACTCTGAAGTCGACCTCGCTCGCTGGTGCGGGGACTTCTTGCACCAGTGGCGCTGCTATTTCATTCCAGGCATTGGATGTATCGGCATAAATCTTTCCGTTGCGAACGCCGATTTCGGCAAAACGTTCAGGTGTTTCATGAATACGGATCGCGCCACCGCTTGTTGTGAATGAAACTTCTGGGAACCCGCCTGGTTTTTCGATAGGTATCTGCACCAATGTATTTGCCTGCAAAGAAAGTTCTCGCGGAATTGTCATCGCACTTCGCCATGGGTCTGTTGGAACCTTCACTGCGTAATCCCAGTTGCTCATCCATCCCAGAAAGATTCGTTTGTTATCTGGTGCGTTTGAGAATGTGACACCCGCATAGTTATCGCGGCCGTAATCAATCCAGCGAGTCTGCACATCATCTGCGATAAATTCTTTACTGTTCCACTGACCGACAAAATACTGTGTTCCTGAACCGATCTGGAATCCACCTGGGTTGAGCGAAACAATCAATACCCATTTATCGCCGAGTTGAAATAGATCGGGGCATTCCCAGATTCCGCCGACTTCAGCTGCAGGGCCAAAGTCACTTAAGTGTGTCCACTCTTTTAAGTTAGGGGATGCATAGAAAGAGATTTTAAATTCTTGCGGCAGCGCCAGAGTCATAATCCATTGGCCATCAATCCAGCTCACTTTCGGATCGCGGAAGTTAGGAAGGTTGATATCAAGAACAGGATTACCTTCGTACTTGGTAAATGTCAGACCTTCATCGACGCTATATGCCAAACATTGTGATTGATTGCTTTCATCGTTTTGATGTTCTGTATAAATAGCAACAATCGGTGGATTCTCTGTAGTTCCAAGACCTGAAGTGTTGTTGTAATCAACAACAGCACTTCCAGAAAAGATTCCAGATGTTGGTGTGCAATTAATTGCAACAGGTAACTCTTGCCATGAGTAAAGATCAGTACTGACTGCATGTCCCCACGACATATTTCCCCAGACATTTGCCTGCGGGTTATGTTGGAAAAAGAGGTGATATTTGCCTTTGTAATAGAGCAACCCATTGGGGTCATTCATCCAATTGCGCGCAGGTGTGAAGTGAAACTGTGGGCGATATTTTTCATTCATTAGCTCGCCATTGGGATGAATATTCACGGCCGTTACCTTATCCTCGAGTCATGAACATTGCTGCAAACCTCTTTGATGCCCATTCGATCGTTGGCGACCTTGGGCTTATCGGTGTCTTGGCAATCATCTTTGCAGAAACTGGTTTGTTGGTAGGCCTAGCATTTCCTGGCGATTCACTTCTCTTTATCGCAGGTGTTGCAGCCTCTGGTTCGGGCGCTGCCATCTTGGGTGGAGCTTCCCTTGATCCAGTTGCACTCTTTATTGGTGCTCCTATCGTTGCCGTTATTGGTTCGCAGGTTGGTTATTGGTTCGGTGCAAAATACGGGCGCAAGTTATTTAGCCGTCCTGATGGTCGCTTCTTCACGCAATCAAAGGTTGAAGCAACTGAGAAGTGGCTGAACAAGTACGGCACTGGAAAAGCGTTGGTGTTAGCTCGTTTTATTCCATTTGTTCGCACGCTGATTAATCCACTTGCTGGCATTGTTGGTGTTCCTGCAAAGAAATTTATGTTCTGGAATGTTCTGGGCGCAATTATCTGGACGCAAGGAATTATTGGTCTGGGTTATTTGCTCGGTGAAAAGCTGGAAGGTTCAGTAGATAAGTATCTTCTGCCGGTTGTGGGGCTCATTATTATTGTGAGCGTCGTACCTGTTGCAATCGAATTCTTCCGCGAGTGGAGTACTCGCAAGCATCACTCGTAAGTCTTACAGACCTAAATCTTCGAGCGAGTAAGCGGCGTAGTACTTGTAGCCTGCATCAAGAATTGCCTGCTTTGCACCGCGTTCGACTATAACTGCAACGCCAACAACAATTGCGCCTGCTTCAAGAAGTGCTTCGACAGCGGTAAGAACTGATCCACCTGTTGTAGAAGTATCTTCAACAGCTAAGACTCTCTTGCCTTTTACATCTGGACCTTCGATGCGGCGCTGAAGTCCGTGTGCCTTTTCAGCCTTACGAACTACAAAAGAATCAATCTTTTTGCCGTTGCGGGCAGCCACATGCATCATCGCTGTGGCAACAGGGTCTGCGCCCAAGGTAAGTCCGCCCACTGCGTCGTAATCAAGGCCCTTGGTCAGATCGAGCATTACTTCGCCAACAAGGGGCGCTGCGACGTGGTCAAGAGTTACGCGGCGAAGATCGACGTAGTAATCGGCTTCCTTGCCTGAAGACAAGATGACTTTGCCGTGGACAACAGCCTTGTTAAGAATTTGTTCTCGGAGAAGTTCCTTTGAATTCATGCCCGAACCTTACCTCGCTCAACTAGTGGGGCTACTGTCGAGACATGAACACGAAGCGGATGGAGATTGCTCGACTTCACCAACGCTTTGGCTTTGGGCCTCGTCCTGGCGAATTCGCAGCATCACTCAAGATGGGCGTTGAAAAATCTCGCAGCGCTCTGACCACTATTCCTGCAAGTGACCCGGGCGCAGATGCAATCGCTGAACCTGTACTTACTGATTTAGGGCCGCGCCCGAAGCCGAACTCTGCAGATGTAGTTCCTTTCGCTTTGGGAATGCGTAATCAATCCGAAAAGTTATCGCTGTGGTGGCTCGATCGCATGGCGCTGAGCAACCATGGACTTTCAGAGAAGATGACTTGGTTCTGGCATGGGCACTGGGCGACTTCCATTACCAAAGTTGATTATCCGCTCACCATGTTTAAGCAGAATCAAACGCTTCGAAAGTATGCGCTTGGTAATTTCAATGAGATGTCTCGTGCCATGCTCAATGATGGCGCTCTGCAATTTTGGTTAGATGGGCAAGACAGCACCGCCAAAGCACCTAACGAAAATTTAGCTCGCGAATTGATGGAGTTATTTATTCTGGGTGTTGATCGATACACCGAAGATGATGTGAAAGCTCTGGCAAAAGTTCTGACTGGTTACCAGGTTGTGAAGAGCAATGGCACAGTTACATTTAATCCGAAGCGCCACGATTCAAGCGCGGTTACTCTCCTTGGCACAAATAGAGTTTTTACAGGCGAAAGCGTCGTTGACTATTTGGTTGCTCGCGATGATTGTCCAAAATTTATTGCAGAGCGTTTCTGGTATCGCTTTATTTCTAGCACTGAACCAATGCCAGCTAATTTCTCGGCGGTTAAAGCGCTTTCATCACGGAATATTTCACAAGGCGTCCTTGCTATGACTAACGATTCTGCGCTGAAGGATGCGCGGTTTGCACTAGTGAAATCGCCAGTCGAATGGTTTATCTCTGCATGTCGCGCACTTGAATTAACCCCATCGCTTCTTGAAAAGCCTGCGCAGTTAAATGGCTTCCTCAATAAATTGGGGCAGATTCCGTTCTCGCCCCCCAATGTTGGTGGTTGGCCAGCAGGTGAAGCGTGGCTTTCATCAGCTAGCGCTCAGTATCGAATCTCTTTTGCCACATGGTTGGTTAAACAGAGTTCTCTTCGCGGGCTACTAGAAATTTCTGAAGATCGCCGCGTTATGCAGAGCGCTGATTGGTTAGGTGTTGCTGAATGGAGCGCCCGCACACAGGCAGCGCTGCGTAATTCAGTTTCTAATCCGCAAGAGTTTGCAGTGCTTGCACTCTGTAGCCCTGAATATGTAGTGAGTGCATAGGAGCCGCCATGGATACAGTAACCAGACGTAAATTCTTAACAATGACAGCAGGTGCTGTTGCGGCGGGTGCAATTGCACCGATTTTAAGTGTTGATGAAATTGCAGCTGCCGCAGTAAGTCGCCCACTTCCTTCCGGCACTCCAATTCTTGTCATGCTCACCTTGTATGGCGGTAACGATGGTTTGAATACCGTTATTCCATATAAGGATCCGATTTATTTTGCATCGCGTCCTGAGATTTCTTATAAACCCGAAACTGTTCTTCCACTTGATGCTGAACTGGCCCTCAATCCCGCAATGAAGAGTTTGAAAGTTTTGTGGGACCAGAAGAAGGTTGCGATCATTCGTGGTGTTGGTTATCCAAATCCTGACCGCTCACACTTTTCATCGATGGCGAAGTGGCAGACAGCTTCTCCTGCAAAACACATAAACACTGGTTGGTTGGGTCGCTGGATAGATTCGCAGGCAGAAGATTCAATGTTGGCAATCTCTCTAGGTTCGGTTCTGCCTCCGCTCTTTGCCGGTGCGAAGCGTTCAGGATCAGTATTACCACTTGGTGGTTTGGTAATTCCTAAGGGAAGTGTTGGTGTGAATTGCCAGCAGCTTTCAAAGGTTTCTCGTAACGATTCAGCGTTAATGGCAGCAGCTGCAACCTCAATGCGTAATCTCTTTACAGTTTCAACTACGGTGCAACCAATCTTGAAAGCACCTGCGCCAGTTAATCCTGATCTTCCAACTGTTAATGGTGGAAATGCGGGTGGTGATAGCAATTTGGCGCAACAGCTTGATGTTGTGGCAAAGCTGATTGCAGCCGGTTCGCCTACTCGTGTCTGGTCTGTCTCTCTCGGTGGTTTCGATACCCATGCCAATGAGGCCAATGCGCAGGCTGAGTTGCTTGGTGTTGTATCTGATTCGATTGCGCGCTTTATGGGGCAGATGAAATCCACTTCAAGGGCGGCCGATGTCACGATGGTTGTTTATAGCGAATTTGGCCGCCGCGTCATTGGAAATGGCTCACAAGGAACAGATCATGGAACTTCGGGACCAATGTTTGTTATTGGTGACAAGGTAAATGGTGGCTTCTACGGAGATCAACCATCACTGAAGAATTTGATTAATGGAGACCTAGCGGTGACAACAGACTTTAGAGATGTCTATGCAACCGTATTAGAAAGTATTTTGAAATCACCTGCGGAACAAACCTTAGGGACTTGGAAGGGTCGCACAAACTTTATAAAGAGTTAGTTCTCATCTTTGTAAATGATGACATCGGACTTCTTACGTGTTGGCAATCCCTTTGGTGGGTTCTGCTCAATCAGTGCATCAACTTCGATGCGTAGTTTTGCGACTTCAACAGCCATGTTTGCCATTGCTGTCTCAAGTTCGATGATCCGCTTAATGCCGGCGTGGTTGATTCCTTCGCCGACTAATCGCTGCACCATACGAAGCGATGCAATGTCGCGAAGTGAATAACGACGATTACGGCCGACTGTGCGATCTGGTGAAACTAAACCTAGGCGGTCGTATTGGCGAAGAGTTTGTGGATGCAGACCAGAAAGTTCTGCAGCAACTGAAATTACATAAAGTCCTGCATCGTCGTCAGGATGCTCTTCGTGTGGCAAGTCCTTTGTCATGACTTTGCCTTAGTAACAAACTCTGCACGGATATCGTGATCTGAAGTTGCCGCTGCAAATGCCTTGATTGCATCAATAGCTTTTCCTTCAACCCGACGAGGAACCTGTACTTCAACGGTGACAAGTAGGTCGCCAACAATTGCGCCTTTCTTAATGCCGCGGCCTTTAACGCGAAGCACACGGCCTGTTGGTGTTCCTGCAGCTAAACGAACAGTGACATCATCACCAGAAAGTGTCGGGACTTTAATGTCTGCGCCAAGTGCAGCCTCTGCAAATGTAACAGGAAGGGTTAATAACAAGTTCTCACCTTTGCGAGAAAAAGTAGCGTGGGGCTTTACTTCTAGCTCAATGAAGAGATCACCGGGTCCTGCCTCTCCCGGTGCACCTTTTCCTTTAACGCGAATCTTTGCGCCATCATTAACACCAGCAGGAACACGTGCAGAAATTGTCTGCGATCCGTTTCCATCGGTATTAAGTTTCAAATCCAGTGTTGTACCGAAGACAGCTTCTTTAAATGTGATTGTTGCTTCGGTTTGTAAGTCGCTGCCTTTACGTGGCCCACGACGACCGCCGCCGCCAAATAAATTAGCGAAGATATCTTGTGGGTTTCCGCCACCGAAGATGTCGGAGAAATCTCCACCTTGGAAGTTCTGTCCTGCGCCACCTTGTGGTGCGCGGAATCCACCACGTTCAAAGTATGAACGGGCTTCATCGTATTCGGCGCGCTTCTTTGAATCAGACAAGATGTCGTAAGCCTCAGAGACAGCTTTGAACTTATCTTCCAAAGCGGTATCACCTTGATTTTTATCAGGGTGTAAATCTTTAGCTTTCAAACGGTAGGCGCTTTTAATTTCAGACTGGGTCGCCGTAGCCGTTACACCCAAGATTTTGTAGAAATCCTTCTCGTACAGGTCTTTAGCGGCCATTTTTTATTCTGGATCCGTCACTGCAACTCGCGCTGGGCGCAATATGCGTTCTTTGTACTTATATCCAGGCTGCAAGATCTTTGATGCAGTTGAAACCTTTACATCAGCAGATGTGTCATGGAGCAACGCTTCGTGGATCTGCGGATCAAACTCTTCGCCTTCAGTTCCGTACTTTTCGAGTCCGAAACGGTTGGTGATTGCTGAGATCTGATCTGCAACAGCCTTGAAGCCACCTGTAAGTTCGTTGTGGTCAGCCGCGCGGTCGATGTCATCGAGGGTTGCGAGAAGTTCAGTTAGTACTGAACCAATAGCGAGCTCGTGAGCAACTGCGCGGTCGCGTTCTACGCGCTTGCGATAGTTGGCATATTCAGCCTGAAGTCGTTGTAAATCAGCTGTGAGCGCTGCAACCGGGTCAGTCTCCTGAACCGGTGCAGCGTCGGCAGTTGTTTCAGACTCTTGAGACTCAATCAAAGCGTCATTTGCTTCGGTTGATTCTAAGTTTTCTGTAGTCACCTATTTATACCCATCCCAAATGCTCGACACTTTTGTGTCTCACTTAATTAGCTTCTTCCGCGTCGATAACTTCTGCATCTTCAACATGATCTTCAGATCCTGCTGATGCGCCTTCTGCCTGAGCAGATGCGTTCGCATACATCAGTGCACCAAGTGCCTGTGAGATTGTCGAAACCTTTTCAGTGTTTGACTTAATTGATTCGAAGTTAGCCCCACCAAGATCTGTCTTCAACGCAGCGAGTGCTTCATCGAGTTCAGCCTTCTTAGTTGCAGCTTCACCTTCGGTGAACTTATCTGCGTTATCGGTAAGGAACTTCTCTGTCTGGTAGACGAGTGAGTCACCTGTGTTGCGGATTTCTGCTTCTTCACGACGCTGCTTATCTTCATTTGCGTGTGCTTCGGCATCAGCCATCATCTTTGCGATCTCATCCTTAGATAGAGCTGAACCACCAGTGATGGTCATTCCCTGCTCTTTACCTGTTGCAAGATCCTTCGCAGATACATGAACGATTCCGTTTGCATCGATATCGAATGTAACTTCAACTTGTGGGACTCCGCGTGGAGCTGGTGCGATACCAGTGAGCTCAAACATTCCGAGCTTCTTGTTATATGCAGCCATCTCGCGCTCACCTTGGTAAGCCTGAATCTGAACAGCTGGCTGATTGTCATCAGCAGTTGTAAAGATTTCAGAACGCTTTGTAGGAATAGTTGTGTTGCGCTCGATCAACTTTGTCATAACTCCACCCTTGGTTTCGATACCAAGAGAAAGTGGTGTGACGTCGAGAAGCAATACATCCTTTACTTCGCCCTTAAGAACACCGGCTTGAAGTGATGCGCCAACTGCAACTACTTCATCAGGGTTTACGCCCTTATTTGGCTCTTTTCCGCCAGTTAATTCGCGAACCAAGTCAACGACAGCTGGCATACGAGTTGATCCACCAACGAGAACTACTGAGTGAATATTTGCAATTGGAATTCCAGCATCTTTAAGAACTGCTTGGAATGGCTTCTTGCATCGCTCGAGAAGATCTGCAGTCAATGACTGGAACTGTGCGCGAGTAATTGTTTCATCTAAGAACAATGGGTTCTTCTCTGAATCAACTGTGATGTATGGAAGGTTGATAGTTGCTGATTGTGAAGATGAAAGTTCGATCTTCGCTTTTTCAGCAGCTTCGCGGATACGCTGCATTGCCATCTTGTCTTTTGTAAGGTCGATGCCATTTGCAGATCCGAATGTCTTTACGAGGTGATCAACAAGTGATTGATCCCAGTCATCGCCACCGAGGTTGTTATCACCGTTGGTTGCTTTAACTTCTACAACACCGTCGCCGATTTCAAGGAGTGAAACGTCGAATGTTCCGCCACCAAGGTCGAATACGAGAATTGTCTGTTCTTGATCTGCCTTATCGAGTCCGTATGCAAGTGCTGCTGCAGTTGGCTCGTTGATAATACGAAGAACGTTGAGGCCCGCGATTTCGCCAGCTTCTTTTGTTGCTTGGCGCTGTGCATCGTTGAAGTAAGCAGGAACTGTAATTACAGCATCCGTTACTGTCTCTCCGAGATACGCCTCTGCATCGCGCTTTAGCTTTTGTAGAACGCGCGCTGAAATTTCTTGTGGTGTGTACTTCTTACCGTCGATATCCATCGTCCAGTTGGTACCCATGTGACGTTTAACGGAACGAATTGTGCGTTCGACGTTTGTCACTGACTGACGCTTTGCAACTTCACCGACGAGAACTTCGCCATTCTTTGCGAATGCGACGATCGATGGGGTTGTGCGAGCGCCTTCCGCATTTGCAATAACCGTTGGTTCTCCACCTTCGAGTACTGATACGCAGCTATTTGTTGTTCCTAAGTCGATTCCGACTGCTCTAGCCATTGTGTTGCTCCTTCGCTGAATCTGTTTCTTCTCTCAAGCCAATCTGGGTTGAGGCTCGTAACCTGAGTCGATTCTACGCAAAGAGTTGAGTCGAGGCGACTCAGGTTTACATAGGGTGTAACTATGGCTGCTGCGGATTTATTCCACAGGAAGGCTACGCAAAACTGGTTGCTTCGCGCCCAACTTTTGCTTTCAGCCTTCCTTGCTACATAAATCCTTTTTAGCCGTATGTATCCCTGGGGCCGCGCCCGTTGGAGATTGTTCTTAAGCCGCGCTTCCAGGATGGAGCCTGGGGGCCGATGAAGTCGAGGGATTCAACCAAGGCGCCTGGTGCGCTTGAGCGGATCTTCTCGAGCAGTGATGGACCGACGAGGTTGAGCTGGGTGGCCCAGGCGGTTGATGAGCATTGCACCAGAAGGCGCCCGTCGAGCATGGATAAAGGTGTGGTGTGTTGGCTGATTTCAGGGCCGACGACTTGAGCCCAGGTGGCGAACAAGGTTCCTTCGGCGAGGCCGGAATCCCAATCGCGCTGCTGAATCAGGTCACTAAGAACATTGGCAATCAGGGTTGGGTCGCCGGGGGTTTGGGTGCGCTCTTCGATGACCTTCTTCTTTTTGGTGAATCCGGTTTTATAACTTTGGAAGAGGTCGTGGGCGAGATCGCGCTTACTCATCTCTTCGCCTCCCCTGGAGCCACATAGAACTTGGTTGATAGTAACTCGGCGGGTAAATCGCTTTCAACAGCTGCAGTAATAAAAGTTTGTTCGGCCATCTGTGTAACCGAAGTTAATTGTTGGCGGCGCGCAGTGTCGAGCTCGGCGAAGATATCGTCGAGAATTAAAACAGGTTCTGCGCCTTCTGATTTAAGTAAGTTATATGAACCGATACGCAATGAGATCGCCATCGACCAGGATTCTCCGTGGCTGGCATAACCTTTTGCAGGAAAGTCACCGAGTTGTAAATGTAAGTCGTCGCGGTGTGGGCCGATCAATGAAACACCACGTTCTTGTTCTTGTCGCGCAACTTCAATTTGTCGCGCAGTCAAGATTTCCACATTGTGTGTAACGTCTGCGGATAAGTTTTCTGTTGAAGATTTATATGAGATGGATGCGGGTTTCACTTCGTTGAGATTTTTGTAGTTTGCAGTGACATAAGGGTTTAAATCGTCAACTAATTTAATTCGTTCGGCCGATAGTTGTGCGCCGTATGTAATGAGTTGTTCTGTCCATGGAACTAAAGCGTTTTCCGGAGCGCGGGTTTTTAGCAAAGTGTTGCGCTGTTTTACAACACGCTCGTAATCAGAGATAACTCCAGCAAGGCGTGGTGATTGTGTAATCAAAAGTTTGTCTAAGAAATCGCGGCGGTGGGTTGGTTCGCCGCGAACTAAATCAAGATCTTCAGGGGAGAAGTAGATAATTTGCAGAGCGCCCAAAATTTCGCGCTGTGATTTAACTGGGTTGCTATTAAGTCGTGCACGGTTAGCTTTATTTGCGTTGATCTCAAGATCTACCTGCAGTGTGCGACCTTGGCTCTCAATTTCTGCGCGGATTATTGCTTGATCTGCACCTAGCGAGATAAGTGGTTGGTTATTTGAAACGCGATGTGAAGATAGGTAGGCGAGATAGATAAGGCTCTCGGCGATATTTGTTTTGCCGCTGCCGTTATTGCCGATAAATGTTGTGGGGCCGGCAGAAAATTCCAGCTCGAGGTTTTTATAGGAGCGGAAATTGGTCAGCGCTAGCCGAGTTACGCGCATATGGGTGCCTTGTTAAGAGGCGTAACGCATAGGCATCAACAGGTAGCGGTAGTTCTCGATGGATGCGCCGTTTGGTTCGGTGCGGCCGGTGAGGATCGCTGGTTTGTTGGAGCCGGTAAATGAGATCTGAACAAATGGTGTTCCGACCGCTTGGAGTCCGTCAGCTAAGAAGACAGGGTTAAAAGCGATTGAGATTGGTTCGCCGTTAAGTAGTACATCGATAGTTTCGGTTGCTTGCGCTTCTTCGCCAGCTCCTGCTTCAAGTGATACTCCTCCATCTTTAAATTCAAGACGTAGTGGAACAGTTTTATCTGTAACGAGCGCGACGCGGCGAACAGAGTCAAGGAATGGTGCAACTTCTACAACTGCAGTTGTTACTGAATCAGTTGGCAGCAAGTGGCGGTATGGAGGGAAGGTTCCATCCAACATACGTGAAGTCATTGTTTTACCATCGCCACTAAATCCTGCAAGGCGATCATTTGATGTTGTTGGTGCAAAAGAAAGTGAAACATTTTTTGAACCAATAAGTGATTTTGCAGCATCCGCTAATGTGCGAGCGCGCATGAGTGCTGATGTTGAGAAACCTGGTGTTGCTGGGTTCCAGTTAAATTCGCGAACTGCAAGGCGGTAGCGATCTGTTGCAGCAAGAGTGATTGTCTCTTCGGTGATTTCAACATGAACACCCGTAAGTGTTGGTAGTGAATCATCGCGCCCTGCAGCGATTGCAACCTGTGCAACTGCTGTTGCGAAAGTATCACTTGCAACTGTTCCAGTTGTTTCAGGAAGTTCAGGAAGATTTGGGTACTCAGAAAGTGAAAGTGTTGGCAGGGTAAATTTTGCAGAACCTGATGTCACTAATACTCGCGAGCCATCTAAAGTAATAGTGATTGGTTTATTTGGAAGGGAGCGACAGATTTCCGCAAGCAACTTTCCAGGAACTAACACTGCGCCTTTTTCAAAGATGTCTGCTTTAAAGTTTGCTTTAGAAGATGTTTCTAGGTCTGAACCGCTAAGGATTACTTCATCGCCGGTTGCATCAATCTTGATTCCGAGGAGCTCAGTTTTAATAGGGCGCGTGGAGAGGCTTCGAGAAACCCAATTCACTCCATCTGTTAGAGAATTTTGATCAACAGTAAATTTCACGCCGTAGCCCTCAGATCCATGTAGGTGTTTGTAGTAGTGGAAATCTAATGTGGAAGCGGTCCGCTTGGAAACGGGATTTGTATATATAAAGGTAGTAGTAGTAACCGCGGCGGAAAGCTGTGGAAATCGAGTAAAAGCGCTGGTCAGAGCCTTGATTTACCTGTGCAGTGCTGTGGGAAACGCCGAGCGAGCTGTGGGTAAAGATGTGTGGCGTCGTAGCCATCCCTACCCTCCGATCTCCTTGTGTGCTTATCAACTGCGATTACCCACATAAATAGCGCCAATATCCACAGTTATCCACAGGTTATCCCCATCTGGGGGTAAAGAGGGTGAAAACGGACAAAACCGCTTTCTAAGGCTATTTAGTCTGCTGCTTAATGCGGGTGGTCAACTCATTGACCTGGTTATAGATCGAGCGGCGCTCAGCCATGAGCTCGCGGATCTTTCGGTCGGCATGCATCACAGTGGTGTGATCGCGGCCGCCAAATGTCTGGCCGATCTTCGGTAGTGAAAGTTCAGTGAGCTCGCGGCAGAGATACATCGCAATCTGGCGCGCATTTACCAGCGCGCGTGAACGAGATGTTCCACAAAGGTCATCAATGGTCAGGCTGTAATAAGCCGCGGTCTGAGCCATGATCGTTGGCGCAGTGATTTCAGAGTTAACTTCATTTGGAATCAAATCCTTCAAAACAATTTCAGCAAGGCCCATATCAACAACCTGGCGATTGAGGGATGCGAAAGCGGTAACGCGAATCAGCGCACCTTCGAGCTCGCGAATGTTGGTTGAAATCTTTGACGCGATAAATTCAAGAACATCATCGGGTGCGTTTAATTTATCTTGCGCAGCTTTCTTTCGAAGAATTGCAATACGGGTTTCAAGTTCAGGCGGCTGAATATCTGTAATCAAACCCCACTCGAATCGTGAACGTAAACGATCTTCAAGAGTTGTTAACTGCTTAGGTGGGCGGTCTGATGAAATAACTATTTGTTTATTAGCGTTATAGAGCGTATTGAAAGTGTGGAAGAACTCTTCCTGTGTACGTTCTTTATTCTCTAAGAATTGAATGTCATCGACGAGCAAGATGTCGAGGTCGCGATAACGACGCTGAAAAGCGGTTGCCTTATCGTCGCGGATTGAGTTAATAAAGTCGTTGGTAAATTCTTCAGAAGACACATAACGCACGCGGACATTGCCGTATAGCTCTTTTGCATATGCACCAATTGCGTGGAGCAAGTGAGTCTTACCCAAACCAGATTCGCCGTAGATGAAGAGCGGGTTGTATGCCTTTGCTGGCGCTTCAGCGACTGCAACTGCAGCAGCATGCGCGAATCGGTTTGATGCACCAATAACAAAAGTTTCGAAGATGTAGCGCGCATTGAGTTGTGAAGGTTCGTCAGATTTGCGAACGCTTTCATCTTCACGTCCTGTTCCCGGACGTGGTGCTGTGGTTTCAATCGCAACAGTTGGTGCCGGCAGATCTGCGAGTTCGATAGTTTCATCGACCATCACTGCGATATTTGCTTTCTCACCGAGCTCTTTTGTGAGCACTTCATTTACAACTGTGCGGAGGCGGGATTCGAGAACATCTTTTGCGAATGCATTGGGCGCTGCGACCAAGAGACTGGTGGCGCCACCTTCGTTTTGTAGAAGACCTAGGGGCTTAGTCATCGCTAAAAATGCGCGATGCTGAGGTTCGCCAGCCGAGACATGCTCGACGACTCGATCCCAGAGCTCGGTTAGCTCAACGCCAACTACTGCCATTTCAAACCCCCAGGTCTATCCACAAAGTTATCCACAGGCTGTGGTCTAAAGTAGGGGTTTAGCC